>CAVTCD010000009.1:140000-957513 GCA_963733165.1 uncultured Alphaproteobacteria bacterium | reverse complement strand
GGGCGCCCGATGCCGGCGAGGACTACACGGCGCTGGCTAACAAGTTTTTCCGGCGCCGCCCGCCTCTGCCGGCATTGTCTGGTCCGACGATTGGGGGACAGCTGAGCGAGGAAGCCTTCCTGCGCGATTTCGCAGGCGACCTTCCCGCCGACAAGGCGCGCGTCCTTTACGCAGTTCAAGCGCCGTTCAAACGAACGTTGCTTGCCGGCAGGACGACGCACGCGGCATGGCGATCGAAGCCGAGCTGGTATGCCGTATCGACCGAAGACCGGACCATTAATCCGGATCTCGAACGCTTCATGGCCAAACGCATGGGCGCAAAGACGATCGAGCTGAAGTCAAGTCATCTGTCTCTGCTATCGCAGCCGGACGCGATCACGAATCTCATCCTTGAGGCGGCCGGGCAGACCTAGGACGCGCCGGAAGCGGCCGGACCCGGCCGTCCTCCGCCTTAATGCGTCAGCGCCGCCACTTTCTTGAAGTGCGCGATCGCGGCCTTGGCGCCGGTGGTCTTGGTGAGCAGATCGAGGGCGGCGTCATCGTCCACCACCGGCGTGAGCGCAATGTCGATGTAGGAACGGCGCTGCGGATTGCGCTCGACGCGGCGCTTGAGCCGCAGGATCCAGACGATGGTGCCGATGAGCTTGAGATTGTTGGCAATCGTTTTTGCGATGTGGTCCGAATAAAACGCCCATAACGAGACGCGCGGCAAGCCGTAGCGGCGCTCGGACGGGTGTTTGCGGCGAAACAGCCCGGCCTGCAGCGGATGGATGTTCTCGACCGGCGCCATGTGTATGAACGGCACCAGCGCCTTGACGAGAGACAGTAGCGGCGTGCCGGCCGCGGCGCCGCGCCTGAGCAAGGTCTCGACATGCTCAGGCGAATAGTAGCGGGTCCAGGCTTCCTGGTAGATCGCCTGCCACTCGGTACGGCTCATCTTGGGATGATCGGCAACGACGTGCTCGAAATCGTAGTTGTTGAGGTTGCCGTCCATCGCCGCGCCCTTCTTCCACAGCGCGGTGTGGTCCTCGGAGCCGGGCAGTGGCGTCAAGATCGCCCATTCGACGATATCGAGCGGCAGCTCGCGCTGGATGATCTCGATGTCGCGGCGGATCGATTCCGGCGTGTCGGCCGGCAGGCCGAGGATGTAGCCGGCATAAGTGAAGATGCCTTGCGCTTTCCACGCCAGCAGCATCCGGCGGTATTCGGTGATCTTGTTCTGCGGCTTTTTCACCGCCCTGAGGTTGTCGGGATTGATGTTCTCCAGCCCGATGAACACGCGGGTCACGCCGGCGCGCTGGCACTTCTCGATGAAATTCGGAATCTTGTGGCACAACGTGTCGACCTGGATCATCAAGCCGAGCGGAATGCCATCGACTCTCGCGCAGCTTGATGAGCCGGTCGAGGATCGGCTCCCACTCCCTGTTGCGGGCGAAATTATCGTCGGTGAGGAAGAAGCGGGAAATGCCTTCCGCCCAGTTCTCGCGAATGACGTTCTCGACGTCATCGGGCGCTGCGCGAGCGCGACTTGCGGCCCTGGACATTGATGATGGTGCAGAACGAACATTGGTACGGGCAGCCGCGGCCGGAATCGAAACTGCCGTTGGTGCCGGCGGTGCGCTTGACGAACTCGATCGGCAGGAACGGACTGGGCTGTCCCGACATGTCGACGAGATCGTTCGGTGAAATCGTATTCCGGCTTCAGCGCGGCCGCCGGCTGCTTCCTGCAGCAGCGTTTCAAAGCGGCCTTCCGCTTCGCCGGCAAAAATGGTGACGCCAAGCTCGCGGGCGCGATCGAGATCGACGGCGGTGCCGTCGAGCATGGCAATGCAGCCGGAGACGTGAAAGCCGCCGATGACGACCGGAACGCCGGCGGCGCGGAACGGCCGCGCGATGTCGAGCGCGCGGGGATATTGGTTGGTCTGCACACCGATGAGCCCGACCATGCCGAAACCATTCGACGCCCGGAAACGGCGCAGCAGCTTGGCGACATTGACCCGGGTATTGGTCTCATCGATGACGTCGATAACGATATCGACGTCGGGTCCGAGCACGCGGCGCCGCGCGCAATCGAGCGCCACGCCATGCAGCGCGGCCAGCGAATTCGACGGCACCAGTCCGCGCCACCAGCGGATGACGTAGCCGTCATCGTGATAGTGCGAGGGTTTGATGAGCACGACGCTGAAACGGCGCCGAGGCTGCACGGACGCCAGGGGATGTGCCATAGGACTCCAGAGGCGGACCCTACATGGCCTCGGGCGCGGCGCGAACCATTATTTGATGCCCCGGCAAGCCCGGCGCGCGGCGGTGAAAAGCCGTGCCGGCGGCGTCAAACGTTCTGCCCACTCATCGTGGGATATTGCCCAATATCTTGCCCACTATATAGTGGGCCGTTTTGTGGTTGACCCTGGCCCAACGTCTTGGTTCGCTAGGCCCATTCCGCGCAGCTAAAGCGCATCAAAGGTGCCCAACGCGCGAGCGAGGAAACAACAGGGAGCGGCGTGCCCACCGCGCTTGCCATGAACGCGCAACAACTGCTTGACGAAATCTCCGACTATTGCCGCCAGACCGGGCTTGCCGAATCGACCTTCGGCCGCCGCGCCGTCAACGACGGCAAGCTCGCCGCGCGGCTGCGCAATGGCGGCCGCATCACCACCGACACGCTCGACCGCATCCACGGCTTCATGGCGGCGCATCCCGCGCAGGGCGAGCGCCCCGCCATCATCGAGCGCGCGCGCGATACCGCGCCCGCTGCCGCCGCCGGCGCCGGCCTGGCGCCGGCGCAGCGCCGGCGATCCGCAGCGCAATTTCCGCTTCTTCGACAACCGGCAAAAATATCTGCTGTTCGTCAACACCTGCAGCGAGAAATGGGAAGTCGCGCACCGCGTCTCCGAAGAGCTCGCGCATATCCATCCGCGGCCGCCGGCGGTGCGCGTGTTCGACGCCGGCGTCGGCGACGGCTCGGTGCTGGTGCGGGTGATGCGCGCCATGCACGACCGCTTCCCGCACCATGCCGTTCTACATCGTCGGCAAGGAAATCTGCTCGAAGACGTCCGGCTGACGCTGCAGAAAATGTCGGACCGCTTCTTCGAGCATCCGGCGACGGTGCTGGTGCTGACCAACCTCGCTTATGCCGACGCGCCGTGGCTCGCGGTGAAGTCGCTCAATGCGGCGTCGAGCATGGTGTGGCACGAACTGCCGCTGACCGGCAATTCGGCGCACCGCTTCGAGCAGCAGATCATCGATCTCGAGCCGTTCCTCGCCGCAGAACTGGAAGGCCGGCGTCAGCGCGCGCACCGGCAATCCGGTCTACGAGCGCCCGGTGGTGCTCGTCATCTATCGCGAGGACCACCGCTTCCTGCTCGACCCGATCATTCCGAAGCCCGGCGGCACGCTCGCCAATTACGATCTCGTCATCGCCTCGCAGCCCTATCGCGCGCGCGCCTCGCTCGAATTCAAGGCCAAGCGCGTGATCGCGCCGCTTGGCGCGCGCGCTCGGGTCCCGGCGGCCGGCTGATCGCCATCCATTCGCACGGCCAACGATCCCGGCATGGAGATCATCCAGAAAGTCTGGCCGGACGACAATCCGTTCATCCACGACCGCCACCAGATCCTCAAAGCGGTGAAGCACGAACTCGGCCCCGCCGGCCGCGATCTCAATTTCAACGCCTATGCCGACAATCGCTCGCTGTTCCGCTACGACATGCATACGCTGCCGTCGGAAATCTCCGAATCGATCGGCACCTCGACGCTGTTCGCGGCCTGGAACGCGGCGATCTATGTGGCGCAGGTCGAGGACGACCGCGTCGCCGAGGTGGCGGCCGACGGCCGCTATATCGACGCCACCCGCGCGGTGCTGCGCGAGCGCGGCGGGCTGTGGTTCTACGACGAATCCTACGTGATCTCGCGCCGGCGCGCGTGAGTCTCGCCTCCGCGCCTGCAGGGGGAGGACGAGCGAAGCGATCGGGTTGGGGGTCGAGTGCACGCGACCGCCATCCCGGGATCGCCTTCGGCGATCCCGCCCTCCCCTTTCAGGGGAAGGCATAGAGTTCCCCCGCCATCGCTGGAGCGGACTATAATGACGGCATGCTGTTCGTGGTCCACGCGCTCGACAAGAAGGACATTTTGCCGCTACGGGCCAAGCATTACCGCGATCACCGCATCCATCTGGACAGATCGGAAGACTATGCCGTCGACGTGGTGACCGCCGGCACGCTCGTCGCCGACGATGGCGAGACGCCGGTCGGCAGTATTTTCGTCATCGACGCCGAAAACCGCGCCGCGGCCGATGCGTTCACCAAAAGCGATCCGTATCACCTCAATGGCGTGTGGGAGCGCGTCGACATCCACGGCTACAACAAAAAACGCGGGACGGCGATCGCGAGCCGGAGATGATTAGCTTGCGGCGTTAGCGGCGTTTTCCGCCGGGGCTCCTGTTGACGTCCGGCACCTCGATGCCAAGCGCAGTGGCCAAATCGATCTGATGGTCCTGCTCCTGGATGAGGATTTTGCGAATCTGTTCCGCCATCGCATATTCGCCCAGCGCTTCACACTGCCGGATGCGGTCGCGGTAATTACGAATTGTCTCGTTCTCGTTGTCGAGATCGAACCGGAGCATGTCCTTGGCTTTTTTCGGACGTGCGTACCGGCTTCGGCGTGACCGTCGGCATTTTGCCGAGATAGTCGATCTGCCGCGAGAGGATCAAGCGCATGGTCGAGTTCTTGCTTGGCATGGATTTCGAGTTGATCGGCGATGTCCATATACTCAGCGCCGCTGAGCACCTGCGAATAGACGACATAGGCGATGATGGCCTGGTATTCGCGCGACAGGTCCTCATTCAATAGCTCGGCGAGACGATCGCGGGTAATTTCGAGTTTCTTTGGTGGCGGATTTGGCCTGTGCCATTTGATCGCTCCTTTGCGCCGGCGGACATCGCGTCCGGCACGCACCAATGCGGGGACGAAATCCTAGCATTATGCCGGCGATCGAGTAAGATAGCGCTAGGCGACTATTTTTTGACCCGTAATGGGGGGACGACCCGATGCTAACCGCAGCCAGAATTCTGCTGACACTCGCCGTGCTCGGCTACGCTTTGGTGACCATCAAGGCGGACTTCAACAACACGCACGCCACCAATCCCCAAATGGACTCCGCATGCGCGCTTCCATGTCGTGTGGCAAATCCTGTCCTATAGCGGCGTCGGACTGATCGCGCTTTATTTGATCTGGGTCGACGGCCCCAACCCGCTGGAGCACCTTTATCTCGCGGCGGCTTTAAGCGGGGCTATCTATGTTGCCTTCTTTGTCACGGTTTTCACCCGCTCGCTGTTCGGCGGTGCGCTGTACGACGACAATGGCTACCTTCCGTTCCAACCACCCATCGGGCCGCAAAACTGGCGCTGGGATGTGAACGTCACCGCGTTTACGGTGCTGACGACAATCATGGCCGCGGGTGTCGCCGCCGTGCTGGCGGCCTAGGCGATCCTGTTCCCCTCCCCCTTGTAGGGGGAGTTGTCACGTCACCTTCTCGCGCAGCCCCATGCGCTCCAGCCGGCCGATCACCTCGTCGCAAAAGTACGGCAGCTCGTCGAGATAATTGACCAGCGAAATGGCGATGCCGGTGAGGCCGGCTTTGCTCAGATCGGCAAGCTGCGCCGCGACATGATCGGGATCGCCGACGATCGGCAGGCCGCCCATGCCCTGGGCATAGCCGCTGCGCTGCGTGAGGAATTCGGCCATCGGCACGGTCTGCGGCGAGATGTTCTTGCAGCCCCAGAATGCCGTCGACCGCCGACCAGTCGGCGCGCTCGACGATGCAGTGATGGAAATACTCCTCGGCCTCTTTCTTGGTCGGCCGGCAGGTGACGACGCCGACCGTATAGCAGCCGATCTCGCGGCCTTGCGCGCGCGCCGCGTCCTGCGCCTGGCGCACTTTCTGCGCAGTCTCATCAAGCGAGGTGCGCGAGGCCTGCAAGAAGAACGCGTCGCAATTTTTCACCGCGAAAGCCTGGCCGGTCGCCGACGCGCCGGCATTCATGATCACCGGCCGCGTGCCGCCAAACGGCTTCGGCTTGCCGCTGATGCCTTTCATGTCGAGATATTTGCCGTGGAAGTCGAAATCCTCGCGGTCGGACCAGATCGTCTTGATGACGTCGATCCATTCCTGCGCGAATTCGTAGCGGTCCTCGTGGGCGCGCTGCTCGACGCCGAACATGTCGAACTCGCCCTCGTTCCAGCCGACCACGATGTTGAGGCCGAAGCGGCCCTCGCCGATATGATCGGCGGTGACCATTTCCTTCGCCGCCACCACCGGATTGAAGATCGGCGCGTGCACCGTGCCGAACACGGTGATGCGCTTGGTGGCGGCGAGAAGCCCGGTCGCCCAGGTGATCGTCTCCAGCGTCGTGCCCTGATAATCGGTGTCGCCGCCGTAGCCCTTCCAGCGGCCGATCGGCAGCAGGAAGTCGATGCCGGCGTCGTCCGCCATCATCGCGAGCTTCTTGTTGTCCGGCCAGTTGCCCGACCAGCGTTCCGGCACCAGCGTCACCGCGCGGCCGGACGAGCAATTGGCGCCGAACAGGCCGATCTGCAGCGCGTTGTTGCCGTGCATCGCGCGGCGGGAATTCAACGATGGCGAAGGTGCGTGCACGGCCTGAACCTATTTCTTGTCCCCCTCCCCCTTGTGAGGAGGGGTTAGGGGTGTGGGTCGGGAGGCGACGTTCGGATGAAGACGATTTTAGCGCAATCGTCTTTGCTGAGGATCACCTCTCGACGCCCCTCCCTACCCTCCCCCACAAGGGGGGAGGGATCAAATAAAAATTAGACCGAAAACGACTCCGGCGTCCGACCCGGCGTGAGCTGCCGGCGCACCGCCTCGACGTCGCCCAGAACCCAAAGCTCGGTAATCTGTCCGCCGCCCACCGTGAAGAACGCGGCGCCGGCCCAGCGGATTTCGCGGCCCGTGGGCTCGACGCCGAAGAACTTCGCGCGGTGCGTGCCACGAAAGCTCATGCGCGCCGCGGCGCGATTCTCCGTCTCGATCACGTCCTCGATGGTGCAGATGAAATTTTCCAGCGCCGCATGGACCGAGCGTAGATAGGCGATGAAGCCGCCAGGCCCGCGCAGCTCGGGCCCGAGCGAGGCGCGAAAGCGAAAATCGGCGCTGAGAATTTTGCGCGCCTCCGCCTCATCCGCCTGGTTCCACACCACATCGTAGAAACGCTCAACCAGCTCACGCGGCGTCGGCGACACGGCAACCCCCTCATCCGGTGGCAAGCTTAGACCGGGCGGCACCGGGTGTCTTTGCGATTCGACGCGGGTCCGTGTTGCAATGACCGCGGCAGCATGGCGATTGACTTCGCCGCGGCAATGCCGGTGAATCACGGCAATCTAATCGAGGGAGAACGCACATGCGCAAGGGCTGGTTCAAAGGCAGGTTTCTGTTTGCCGCGGCAATGACCGCAGTCGGTGGCGCGGTTTCGGCCGTCCCGGCGGGCGCCGCCGACGCCGTGAAGATCGGCGCGATCTATCCGCTGACCGGCAATGCCGCGAGCGCCGGCCAATCGGCGAAAGACGCCGTCACGCTCGCCGCCGAGATCATCAATACCGCTCATCCGGAACTGAAGAACCTGCCGCTCGGCGCCACCGCCGGCCTGCCCAATCTCGGCGGCGCCAAGATCGAGCTCGACGAGGCCGACCACCAGGGCAATCCGCAAGTCGGCCAGCAGCAGACGTTGCGGCTGATCACCGAAGACCATGTCGTCGCCATGGTCGGCTCGTATCACTCCTCGGTGTCGCTGGTGGCGACCGCCGTCGCCGAGCGGCAGGGCGATACCCGTTCCTGGTCGCCGATTCGGTGGCGGCCAACATCACCGGCGCGCGGCTTCAAATGGACCTTCCGCACCACGCCCTATCGCGCCCGATTTCGCCAAGGCCTATGCCGCGTTCCTCACCGACGTGAAGAACTCCGGCAAGAAGATCGACAATATCGCCGTGGTCAACGAGAACACCGATTACGGCACCTCGGTCTCCGCCAGCATTCTCGACGCCGCCAAAACCGCCAACATCAATGTCGCGGCGCATATCGCCTATAACGCCAACAGTTCCGACGTCTCGGCGCAGGTGCTGCAGCTCAAATCGGCCAATCCCGACGCGGTGATCTTCATCAGCTATACCGCCGACAGCATTCTCTATTTCAAGACGATGAAGAACCTCGACTACCTGCCGCCGATCATCATCGGCGACGATGCCGGCTTCTCCGATCCGAGCTTCATCCCCAATGTCGGCGATCTGGCGCAAGGCGCGCTCAACCGCTCAGCCTTCGATATCGGCAAGCCCGGCACCAACAGCTACATCGTCGACCAGATGTTCAAGGCCAAATACGGCCGCGATCTCGACGACACCAGCGCGCGCTGGATGCAGGGCTTCTTCGTGCTCGCCGACGCCATCAATCGCGCCGGCTCGACGGACCCGGAAAAGATCCAGGCGGCGCTGAAGGCGACCGACCTCAAAGCCGATCAGCTGATGATCGGCTATCACGGCGTCAAATTCGACGACACCGGCCAGAACACGCTGGCCTCGACCTTCCTGATCCAGCTCAAGGGCAAGCAATATGTCTCGGTCTGGCCGGCCGACCGCGCCACCGGCAAGCTGCGAATTGCCGATGAAGGGCTGGCACTGCCAGCGCAATGCGGCGCCGGTTCGGGCGTCATGCGCTGCTTCGCTCTCCGCACTGGCGCTCGGCCTTGCGCATGGCGGCCGCGCAGCGAGCCGCTCGCGCAGCAGCCCTACCCGACCCGCGCCATCCATATCGTCGTGCCGTTTCCCGCCGGCGGCCCGTCCGACGTGATGGCGCGCATGATCGGCGAGCGGATGAGCGCGGATTTCGGCCAGGCCGTCGTGGTCGACAACCGGCCGGGCGCCAATACGCTGATCGGCGCGCAATTCGTCGCCAAGGCGGCGCCCGACGGCTACACGCTGTTGATGGCGATCGATTCGACGCTGGTGATGAACCAATATCTCTACAGCCAGCCTGCCCTACGACCCGATCAAGGATTTCGCGCCGATCACGCTGGCCGCCAAGACCATGGGGCTGCTCGTCGTCAATGCGGCGAGCGACATCAAGACCGCGAAAGATCTGATCGCCAAAGCCAAGGCGCAGCCCGGCAAGCTCAATTGCGGCGCCGGCACGATCACCACCAAGCTCACCTGCGTTTTGTTCAGCCAGAAAGCCGGCATCGAGACCGTGCTGTTACCCTATAACGGCAGCGCCGAAGTCGCGCACGGCATTTTGACCAAGAGCGTCGATTTCGTGTTCGACGGACCGTCGGCGGTACTGCCGCTCGTTCAGTCCGGCGATCTGCGCGCGCTCGCCAAGCTCGACGGCCGGCCATTCCCGCCGCTGCCGGACCTGCCGACGCTTGCCGCGGCGGCCGGCGTCGATCTCGGCAATGTCACGGTCTGGCTCGGGCTGGTCGCGCCGCGCGGCACGCCGCCAGCGATCGTCGACAAGCTGTCCGGCGAAGTGGCCAACATCCTCGGCGACCCGCGAGCTCAAGGCCAAAGCCGATGCGGTCGGCTTGTTTCCGGCGACCAGCACGCCCGCCGAATTCGCCGCTTTCATCCAGCAGGAAGCCGCGCGCTGGCCGGCGGTCGTCAAAGCAGAGCGGCATGCATTTTGATTAGCGCTGACCGCATGACATCCTCTCGCTCGTTCCGGCTCGGCCCGCTGCTTTTGCCGAACCGCGTCGTGATGGCGCCGATGACGCGCAACCGCGCCGGGCCCAGCAATGCGCCCGGCGCCATGAACGCCACCTATTACGCGCAGCGTGCCAGCGCCGGCCTTATCATCAGCGAAGCGACGCAAGTATCGCCGCAGGGCGTCGGCTATCCGGGCACGCCCGGCATTCACAGCGACGAGCAGATCGCCGGCTGGAAGCTAGTGACCGACGCGGTGCACGCGGCCGGCGGGCGGATTTTCTTGCAGCTTTGGCATGTCGGGCGGATTTCGCATCCGTCGCTGCAGCCCGGCGGCGCGCTGCCGGTGGCGCCTTCGGCGATCGCGCCGGCGGGCCAGGCGTGGACGCGCGAAGGCATGAAGCCGTTACGTGACGCCGCGCGCGCTCGACACCGCCGAGATCGCCGGCATCGTCGAGGATTACCGGCGCGGCGCGCGCAACGCCAAGGCCGCCGGTTTCGACGGCGTCGAGCTGCACGGCGCCAATGGCTATCTGGTCGATCAATTTCTGCGCGACGGCGCCAACAAGCGCACCGACCGTTACGGCGGCAGCGCGTCAAACCGCGCGCGCTTTCTTCGTCGAGGTGACGGAAGCGATCGTCGGCGAATGGGGCGCCGCGCGCGCCGGCGTGCGGCTGTCGCCGACCAATCCGTTCAACGACGCCACCGACAGCAATCCCGCCGCAACCTTTGCCACCGCGGTAGGCGAACTCAACCGCCTCGGCCTCGCCTATCTGCATATTGTCGAGCCCGGCCGCCACCGATCCGGTCGCCGCCGGCGAAATGCCCGATCTTCGCTTCTTCCGCAAAATCTGGCGCGGCCCGCTCGTCGGCAACAAGGGCTACGATCTGCCGCGCGCCAACGCCGCGCATCCGCGACGGCATCGCCGATCTGATTTCCTTTGCCGCGCTGTTTCTGGCCAATCCGGATTTGCCCGAGCGTTTCCGCCGCGGCGGCCCATTCAATGTCCCCGAGCGCAAGACGTTCTACGGCGGAGCGGCCACCGGCTATACCGATTATCCGCCGCTTTAGCCTGAAATAAGTTGTAATATTTCGCGTATGATTTTCAATGGCTTATCTGAAAAGCGCTATTGTGTGACCCCGGTCACTTCCCTGCTCCGCGCGGCGGCTTAAGGTTGATCATTGGTTAACAGAGGACTGAAAACAGGGAAGCACTCCGATGACAGCCGCCCTGAAATTGATAAGCCGCATGACCGACGAGATTTTCGAGACGCAGATGCAGCGCGCTGCGCAGAAGATCACCGAACGCCAGCACATTTTCGGCCGCCGCGCCTGATGCGGCCTAAGCATGATCCCGAAAAGTGGATACCGGCTTTCAAAAGTCATGCCCGAAAGATCATGCTCCATGAAAGATCTAGACCATGATCCGATTCAATGAATTGGTCTAGTCAGCGCCGAGTTTTCCGGCAAGCTCTTCCAGACTCTTCACCGCAAAATCGACCGGCACGGTCGGCGCGTCTTCGCCGCGGCCGGCGCCGTGCTCGTTCGGGCGCGCGACGTGCGCGGTGCGCAATCCAAGCGCCGCGGCGGCGGCAAGATCGTTGGAATGCGCGGCCACCATCATGCAGGCTTCCGGCGCCAGGTCGAACGCATCGGCGGCAGCCAGATAGACGCGCGGCTTCGGCTTATATCCTGCCGCGATGTCGGCGCCGAGGATCGCGTCCCACGGCAAATTATTGCGGCGGGCGAGATCGGCCATCAGCGAAATGTTGCCGTTCGACACCGGCGCCAGGAGATATTTACGCTTGAGCCGCGCCAGCCCGGGCGGCACGTCGGGCCAGGCGTCGAGCCGGTGCCAGGCCAGATTGAGATTGCGCTTGTCGTCCTCGCTCGAGCGGCGCCACGCGAAACCTCTTGAGCGTGATTTCGAGATTGCGCCGGTGCAGCACGTCAAGCTTGGAAAACGGCAATTCGGCCGGAGCGTACCTCGTCCATCGCGCCCTGATATTCGCCGCGCCAGGCGTCGGCGAAGGCCGGCCAGTCGAGTGCAAAGCCTTGTGGCTTGAGCATCGCCTCAGCCTCGCGCGCGATCGACGTGCGCCAATCGACCAACGTGCCGAACACATCGAAGAACAAAGCTTTCACGTCGACTGTCATGCGATACTCCATCATAGACGCTAGTCGCGCGCGATGCCATAACGGGCGACAAAGAAGCTGCCAAGAGGAATGCCCCGGGGAGATTGCAATGTCAGAATTGGAACGATGGGAAACGCGGTTTAGCGCGCCCGACTATATCTTCGGTAAGGCGCCGAACGCCTTTCTCAAAGCCAGGCACACCGCTTGCCGCAAGCGGCAACGCGCTGTCGGTCGCCGACGGCGAAGGACGCAACGGCGTGTGGCTCGCCGAACAGGGGCTCGACGTTCTCGCCATGGATTTTTCGCCGGCGGCGCTGGAAAAGTCCCACGCGCTGGCCGCCGACCGCGGCGTGCAAATCCGCACCGAAATCGCCGACGTGACCACTTGGCGTTGGCCGGCGGCGAATTCGACGTCGTCGCGGCGATCTTCATCACAATTCGTGGTCTTTCCCGCCGAACGCGACCGATTTTTCGTCAATCTCAAACGCGCGCTAAAACCCGGCGGCCTGTTGCTGATCAAGGCCTATCGCCCGGAACAGCTCAACTACAAAACCGGCGGCCCGCCGGACGCCGAACGTCTATACACCCGCGCCCTGCTGGAAAATGCCTTTGGCGACATGGCAAAGATCGAAATCCGCGAGCACGACAGCGTCATTAGCGAAGGCACGTCCCATGTCGGCATGTCGGCGCTGATCGATCTGGTTGCCACCAAATAGGGCGCCGCAAAGTAGGCCGGCGACGTCGATCGCTTTCGCCGGAAAGCCGTAAGAGCAAACCCCAAAAGCAACCGCAAGAGGAAACAATGCCCAAAAGTATGCAGTCACCCCGCCTGCCCGAACTGTCCGAGACCACCTTCACCCCCGAACAACGGGCGCTGGCGGAATCCATAAAATCCGGCCCGCGCGGCGTGTTCAAGCTGTCCGGTCCGTTCGCGATCTATCTGCATTCGCCGGCGTTCGGCGAGCTGGCGCAAAAGCTCGGCGGCCATCTGCGCTTTAAGACCAGCGTCCCGCCGCGGCTGTCCGAATTTGCCATCCTGTGCACCGGCGCAGTTCTGGAAGGCGCAATACGAATGGGCGGCGCATGCCGTAATTGCCGAAAAGCAGGGCGTGAAGCCGGAGACCATTCGCGCCATTCAAGCAGGCCGGCGCGCCGAAATCGGCGCCGAAGGACGAGATGGCGATCTATGCTTTCGTCAAAGAGCTTTACGCCAAGAGGCGCGTCAGCACGCCGACCTTCAACCGGGTGAAGAAACTGCTCGGCGACGCCGGAACGGTCGAGCTTGTCGGCATCCTCGGCTATTACGCGATGGTGTCGATGACGCTCAATACGTTCAAGGCGCCGCTGCCGGAAGGCGTGAAGCCCGGCTTCAAGGAGCCGTAATAAAACAAAGTAGGCGCTCGCCGCTGATCCGGGATCGTTCCGAACTGGGAACGTGTGACGATCCGGCGCAGCGCACCACTTCGTGCTGCGCTGCGCCCGGGAATGACGAAGTTCTGCATTACTGCTTCGGCGCCATCTGCATCGACCCGCCCTGCATCATACCGCCGCCTTGCATCATCATCGAGCCGCCGCCGGCAGTCGGCGCCGGGCGCCGGCGCGCCGATCGCCGCGATCGGATAGTCGACGTCGACCGTGCCGGCGTGATCGAATTTCAGCGTCGCCTTGACCGACTGACCCTGCTCCAGCGGGTGCTTGCAGGTCGACGAACATCATGTGAAAGCCCCCCGGCTTGAGCGTCACCGTCTCGCCGGGCTTGATTTCCAGGCCGCCCTCGACCGGGCGCATTTTCATCACGCCGTTGTCCATGGTCATGCTGTGGATCTGGCATTGCGCGCTGGCGTCGTCTCGACACGCAATTGACCCGATCCGGCGCGGTGCCTTTGTTGGTGATTGTCATGTAGCCGGCGCCTGCCGCGGCGCCCTTGGGCGTCGCCCGCGCCCAGGGCTGTCGAGATGTGGATCGAGCCGACATCGTAGTCGGCGGCCCGCGCGGGAAGCGGCGAGCTGCGCCAGAACGAATTGCGACCCAGCGCCGCCGCCATCGCGGCTATACGATGACGTGGTCATCGACGTCGAATTTCCAATGTGAATCTTCATGGACTTGCTCCGTGTGGAAAGCCTGCCAAGGCGGCACAGGATTTGCCGCCACCGAATCTGCAACTCAGGCCGGCAGCGGCGGCGCACGGGAGCGATGCGCGGCGGCAACCCCGGCCAGCACGGCCGGCGCGCTTTCGTGCGCCGCGGCGACGGTTTGCAGCGGCGCCGGGGCATAGGTCAGGGCCGCACCGGGCGCGGGGCAAAGCGGAGCTTCACCGCAGCAGCCGAGACAAGCGTCAACACAGCAGCCGCCGTGGCCGGCAGGAGCGGAATGTCCGGCGCCAAAGCTCGAATGGGACGAGCAAATCGGCAGCGCGGCGAACTGCGCTCCGCCGCCAAACGGACCGCCGATGGCGAGCAACAGCGCCTGCAGTGCGACCGCATAGGCCGCCGCGACCGCCACGAACGCCCGCACAACGCCCGTACCGTGGCGCCGCATGCTCATGAGCGTAAATCTCCTGACGGCAACTCAGATCGGCAGCGCTTGAAATGCCGGTGAATTACCGCCGAACCAAGGCCGCTCCGTCAGCAATCTGAGTTGCGGCATGAGAGTTGCGGCCACTGCATATATTCAGTGCTTAGAGAATTTGCCGCAAAGGCGTATTGTAGCGATCAACAGCGGTTCGCACGTGATTCACAACCAACCAGACCCGCACAGCGCCGACGAATTCGGGCAGGTGCTGCCGTTCCGCCGCCGCCCGGATCAGCCGCCGCTGTCCGTTCCGGCGGCACGGCCGCACGACCGCAGGCCTCAGCCGTCGACGATCTCGCCCGCTATGAGCAAGACCCGGACGAACCGATCGATTATCGGCAGCGCATGCTGATGAATGTCATCGCGATTGCGATCGTCACGCTGCTGCTCAGCGCCGGCGTCTGGATCGCCGACACCATCGCGGACATCGAAAAAGATCAGGATTGCGTGCTGCAGGGCCGCACCAATTGCGCGCCGATCGAAGCTGCCCGCGCCGAACGCAGCATAAAGCTCAACGTCAATTGGCTGCAGCCCGGGTGCGCCTGGCACTGGCGGATGCCCTCGCTCGGGCAGCGCGATGACCGGCGTGCCGCCATCGGCCACGGGCTTCACCACATTCATCGCGCCGTCGCCGGATTTCGCCGGCGCTGCGGGTGCGGCCGCGGGCGGCCGGCGTCGCCGGAACGTATCGGGTTTGGCGGCGCCGTCACTGGCGGGCGCCACGGTCGGGCCACTCGGCGCGGGCGCGCTGACCGGCGTCGGCACCGGCGTCGTTACGCCCGGCACCGGCATGCGGTGCCCGCCGACGACGGAGAGGACTTCGCCGATCACGCGGGCATGCAGCCGCGGCGACTTGTCGATGTTGAGGTGGTCGATATTGGGATCGGAGCTGAAGTCGACATTGGTGAGCGTGCCGCTGAAAGCCCGGCGCCGCGCCGCATATAGGCGTAATCGCGCTGCGTGAGATTGAGCACGCGGCGCGACGTTCGGGGCCGGCCGCCAACGATTGGGTGCCGTCGAACGGCACCACCAGCGCCACCGGAACGCCTCTTGGCGCCGAGATAATCGGCCATCTCCATGACCGCGTCGGCGCCGAGCGAATGACCGATGATGATGATCGGGCCTTCCTTGCCGGCTTTGTAATTCGCGGCGGCCTGGTCGGCGAGCGATTGCCATTCGGCGTGATTGTCGACGGTGGCATAGACGCCGCGCCTGTTGAGCTCATCGGCCAGCGTATCCATGCCCAGAGAGAAAATATTCATCAGTCCGCGCAGCAAATAAACATGCGCGCGCGGACGGCGCCATGCCCGGGTTCGTTCCGAGCGCGATCATCATGCCGGCGACCAGCAGCGCCAAACGCGGTAAATCGCCACCGACCTTTTCATGACCCTCCTCACCGCTTGCTGCACCAACCCCAGTCTCACCGAAATCCGAGTCCAGTTTCCATTCTAAGCTATCCTTACCGCACTGCCAGATTTTGCCGCAGGAAATCCCCCCTAATTCACATTGCACCGCAAACCCGCGCGAACCTGTAGCAAAAATGCAACGTGAAACTAGTGCGCGTCAATAATAGCCACGGCACGACCCGCGCGGTCCGGCGCATATAGCTGCGATATTCATCGCCGAATGCAGCGATCATCATCTCCTCTTCGCGCCCCACGCGCCCAAAAAACAGGATGCCGAAGCCGACTAAGACCGGCAGGCCCGGCGACCCAATTGGGCAACAGCAAGAGTTGGGCCAGCGCCATCAGCCAAAAGGCCGAATACATCGGATGCCGCACCAGGGCGTAGACGCCGGTTGTGACGAGTGTGTGGCGCTCACGCACGATCGAGGCTGACCGACCAATTGTGGCCGAGATCGCGATGGGTGCGGTGGAACAGCCACAGGCAGGCCACATCGACGGCAATGCCGAGGTAGCTCAGTACCGGGACAAAGGGATAATCGGCAAAGCGCGGAAAATGGACCGCAACATAGACGACCGGGACGATGCCGAGCCCGGTGAGCGAGGCAGCGAGCAGCACGATATTCGCGAATGCCGCGCCCCGAATAGCGCACCGGCGTCTTGCGCGAGCGCCGCCGGCGCGGCTGCTACGCAGCACGAACCAGGCGATGCCGAAGGCGAGCCAGATGATTTTCGAGATTGTCGGCGTCACGGGCTAGGCTCCGCCGCGGCATCAAAGTGGCCGGACACCGGATCGGCCGCGGCTATTGCCGTCGCCAGCGATTCAAGCGCCGTCGGCGGCGAATGCCGCGACCGCTCGATCGGGATCCGTCGACCCGGTCGGCAAGCGCGATCGGTCCGCAGCACAGCATGTAATAGTCGTAGAAATAGCGCCGCTCGTTGCCCATCACCGCCTGGCGGTGGATGCGCAGGAAATTGAGACGGAAGCGCCGGTAGGTGTCCTCCTCCACCATCATGCGGATGCGGATGATCTCGACGATCGGCTTTCCGGCGGCCGGCAGGCCAAGCGCGACCACCGGATCGACCTTATAGACATTGATGATGTCGACCAGCGCCTGATACTCGACCCAGTAGATCGCCGGCGCATTCGCCAGCCTGCCGACGGCTTCGCGCAGCCAGCCGGCCGCCGGATGCAGCGCGACTTTCAGAAGCGACGAGCCGGTCGACACCACATGCAGCTCCTTGCCGCGGCCGAGTTGCGGATCGAGGCGCGAGCGCGCGGTCGACCACCGTGAGCGACAGCGGCGCGCCGAGACTGTGACCGTCGACGACGATCTCGTCGGCGTCGGTTTCGCGGACGATGCGCACCAGTTCGCCGGCGAGACGATCGAGCCGCTCTTCGAGTCTCCGGCCGCGCGCGATGGATGAAATCGCGCGCAAAATACCAATCGTCGAGCGCGTAGCGGATATGCATGAATCGTCCGAACGTCCAGCGCAACGCGACGAAAGATCGCGAGCCAAAGCAGCGGCGCGAGCAGCATCGGATAGGGCAGGCCGAGGTGGCCCACGGCAAAGCGCGTCACGCGCGATCGACAGCCACGTCATGCCGAGGATGTAGAGCAGCGGAGACAGAAAAAATCCGCCGTAGCGCCACGCCACGATGAAATATTTGACCACCGTGCCGGTCAGGATGAATTCCATCAGCGCGGCGATGCCGAGCGGAAAGCGCAACCAATCGCTCTCTGCCATGTCGGCCGCGACGAAGTCGTCCCAGCGGAACCAGTGAAAGTCGGTCGTGACGCGCCAGTTCGGCCCGAACGGTCTCGACCGTCCAGCTCGCCACCGCGCCGTCGGCCGCAGAGCTGCGGCGGCGACACCTTGCCCTGCACGTTCCAGGTTTTCTGGAACCGCGCCATTTCGCGGATAAAACGGCGATGCTGGTGCTCCGGTCCGACCGGCTCGTAGCCTGTCATCTGCACGAAACAACGCTTGCGCACGAGCGCCTTCGGCATGGCGGACTCCTGGCGGGCCTCTCGGCGGGTTCATTAGGTAATATGGCTTGGGCGATCAAGCGCTCGGGCGATCGCGCCGGCGCTGTCCGGCGCCGACGTGAGCCGCGATAAGCTCTTGGCAGCAAGGCAAAATCGGCCTGCTTCGCGCCGGCCGCGATCGCGATTTTGGCCGTGGCGTCCGCCGTTGAACTTGGCGGCGTCCTTCGCTATACGGGGCGTTCACAATTGAGGGGCCCGAACCGACGGGCTTGCTCGCGCCGGGCTGGGCCGGCGCTTATTCCTCTGACCAAAGAGCACGCCCGATGTCCACTACGTTCGATAAAGTGGCTGAAATCATTGCGGAAACTTGCGATATCCCGCGTGAAAATATCAAGCCGGAAAGTCACGCGATCAATGATCTTGAGATCGACAGTCTCGACTTCCTCGACATTGCCTTCGCCATCGACAAGGCGTTCGGCATCAAGCTTCCGCTCGAGCAGTGGACCCAGGAAGTCAACGACGGCAAAGCGACGACCGATCAGTATTTCGTGCTGAAGAACCTGTGCGAGCGAATCGACGAGCTGATCGCTGCCAAGGGCGCCTGAGGCGCCGCACATGCGCCTTGAATATTTTCAGATGATCGACCGCTTCGTCGACGTCGATGTCGCCGCGCGCGTGGCGCGCGCGGTCTGCACCGTGCCGAAGCAGAGCCCGGTATTCGAAGGCCACTTCCCGGGCTATCCGCTGATGCCGGGCGTGCTGTTGATCGAATGCATGGCGCAGACGACGGGCTGGCTGGTGAGCGCGCTCACCGGCTTCACCGGCCTGCCGGCGCTCGCCGGCGTCAAGGAAGGCAAAATCCGCACCGCCGTGTTTCCCGGCGATGAGCTCGAATTCGAAGGCCGGGTCATGCACGAGGGCTCGGGCTACGCCATCGGCGAAGCCAAGGGCTGGTGCAAGGGCGCCGCCGTCTGCGACGCCACGCTGACCTATCGCATCATTCCCTATCCGAGCGCGGAGTTGCGCGCCGGACTGTGGGAATGGGCCGAGCGGATCAACTTCCCGGCCAAGGAGTTCGCGAAGTGACCGAACGCCGCGAGGTGTGGATCACCGGCGTCGGTCTTCTCACCTGTTTGGGCGAGGGACTGGAAGCGGCTTGGCGCCATCTCGAGCGCGGCGATCCGCCGCCCTACGACGACAAGAGCTTCGCGCCCTACATCGTGCATCAGCTCGCCGCCGATGAGCTTCGACAAACAAATCCCGAAAAAAAGCGATCAGCGGCAGATGGAGACCTGGCAGCGGGTCGGCGTCTATTCGGCAGGCATGGCGCTGAGCGATGCCGGCATCGCCGGCAATGCCGAGCTGCTCGACCACGCCGACATGATCGTCGCCGCCGGCGGCGGCGAGCGCGACATCGCGGTCGATACCGCGATCATGGCCGGCGTACGCAAGACCAATACGCCCGGCGCCTTTCTCAACGAGCGGCTGATGAGCGACCTGCGCCCGACTCTGTTCCTGGCGCAACTGCCCAATCTGCTTGCCGGCAATATTTCGCTGGTGCATGGCGTCGTCGGCTCCTCGCGCACCTTCATGGGCGAAGAAGCCGCGGGCGTCGACGCCGTGCGCGTCGCGCAGGCGCGCATCGCCGCCGGCCAGAGCGAGCTGACGCTGGTCGGCGGCGCCTATCAACGGCACGCGCTGGGACGTGCTGCTGGCGTTCGAACTCGGCAGCGCCGTGCTCAAGGACAAATTCGCGCCGGTCTGGGACCGCGGCCCGCGTTGGCGGCATCGCCTTCGCCACGATGGGCGCGTTTCTGGTTCTGGAAAGCCGCGAACATGCCGAAGCGCGCGGCGCGAGGCCGCGGGCGCGGATTACCGAGGTGTTTTCCGACCGCAACCTGCGCGCGCGAGGGCGAAGCGGAAACGCTCCTTGCGCCGCCAATGGGACAAACATCGCGCCGGCGGTCGACCGCGCACATGCCGCGATCATTTCCGGCGCCGCCGGGCTTGCAACCCGCGACCGCGGCGGAGCTGCATGTTCTGAAGGATATCGGCCTTCCGGTCCGCAATACCGGTACGTATATCGGGCATGGTGTCGATACCCAGTTCATGGCCAATCTGGGCATCGGCTGCGCGGCGGTCGAGCATGGCAAGCTGTTCGCCCCGACGGGAACGGGAGATTTCGGCGACAGCCCGCCGGATCTTTCCCAGGTCGTCGTCACCAGCGTCGGCAATTGGCGCGGCGAAGGGCTCGCGCTGCTCGAACGGGTGAATTGAGGGAGAGCGCTATGGCTCAATCGGCACGTCCCACTGCAAGCGCAAAACGCGACAAAGCCGGCCGGCCGGTGATCGCGGTGACCGGCATGGGCGTCGTCACCTCGCTTGGCGTCGGCAAGTCCGACAACTGGGCGAAATTGACCGCCGGCAAATCCGGCATTCGGCGCATTTCGCGCTTCCCGCTCGATCGCCTGCGCACCACGATCGCCGGCACCGTCGACGACGTCTACAAGGACTACATGCCGCCGGCGGAACTGTCCGAGCGCATCGCGCTCCTGGCCGCGAAGAGGCCGTCGCGCAATCCGGCATCGGCGGCAAAGGCCGCTTTCCCGGCCCGCTGTTTCTGGCGCTTGCCGCCGCTCGAAATCGAATGGCATTACCGCATCCAGATGGCCGACGAGGCGGCGCCCGGCAAGGACGCCGGCTATCCCGATCTGATGCGGGTGGCGCGCGAGCCGCAATTCGCGCCGATCTACGAGACGCTCAAATACGGCATCATCGGCGAGCACCTCGCCGACCATTTCGGCACCGAAGGCTCGCCGATCTCGCTGACCACGGCCTGCGCGTCGGGCGCGCACCGCGATCCAGCTCGGCGTCGAGGCGATCCGCCGCGGCGAATGCCAGGCCGCGCTCGCGGTCGGCGCCGACGGCTCGCTGACGCCGGAATCGCTGGTGCGCTTCTCGCTGCTGTCGGCGCTGTCGACGCAGAACGATCCGCCGGAACAGGCCTCAAAGCCGTTCTCCAAGAACCGCGACGGATTTGTACTGGCCGAAGGCGCCGCCGCCCTGGTGCTGGAAGATTACGATTACGCGATGGCGCGCGGCGCCAAGGTGCTCGGCATCCTCGAAGGCTGCGGCGAAAAGTCGGATTCGTTCCACCGCACCCGCTCGAGCCCCGACGGCAAGCCGGTCATCGCCTGCATGCGCAACGCGCTTGCCGATGCCGGCGTCGGGCCGCAGGACATCGACTACATCAACGCGCACGGCACCTCGACGCCGGAAAATGACAAGATGGAATGTCTCGGCGTCTCCACGGTGTTCGGCGAGCGCATTCGCAGCATTCCGATGTCGTCGAACAAATCGATGATCGGCCACACTTTAACCGCGGCCGGCGCGGTGGAAGCGGTGTTCTCGCTGCTCACGCTGGAACATCAGCGCATTCCGCCGACCATCAACCACAGCGTCCCCGATCCGGGCATCCCGCTCGATGTCGTGCCGAACGTGGCGCGCGATGCCAAGGTCACGCACGCCATCTCCAATTCGTTCGGCTTTGGCGGCCAGAATGTGTCGCTGGTGCTGGCCCGGGAGCCGGCGTGACCGGCGCCGCGGCAACGGCGTTGGGTGAACGGGCCCACCTACCCTCCCCCGTAAACGGGGGAGGAAAAGGAGGGGGCACCATGCGCGCGCTCACGCTCGTTGCCGACCGCAAGATCGAGCTGATCGAGGTGGCAGCGCCGCCGGCGCCGGGCGCGGGCGAAGTGCAGATCGGCATCAAGGCGATCGGGCTTAACCACATCGACGTCTGGGGCTGGCGCGGCATGGCGTTCGCCAAGCGCAAGCTGCCGCTGGTCGTCGGCGTCGAGGCGGCAGGCGAAATCACGGCCGTCGGGCCGGATGTAACTACGTACAAGACCGGCGACCGCGTCGTTGCCTATGGCGCGCTCACCTGACGGCACCTGCAAGGCCTGCCGCGAGGGCCGCGACAATCTCTGCGAAAATGTCGCCAGCATCATGGGCTTCCATGTCGACGGCTTCGCCCGCGATCTCGTCAACATGCCGGCGCGGCTGGTGGTGCCGATCCCGGCCGGGGTGAGCTTCCGCGACGCCGCCTGCGCGCCGGTCGCCTTCGGCACCGTGCAGCACATGCTGTTCGACAATGCCAGGCTGGAGCCCGGCGAGACCATTCTGGTGCAAGCCGGCGGCTCCGGCATCGGCACCAGCGCGATCAAGATGGCGAAGGCGATCGGCGCCACCGTCATCACCACCGTCGGCGACGATGCCAAGGCGGAGAAGGCCAAGGCGCTCGGCGCCGATCACGTCATCAACTACAAGACCGAGCGGTTCGAAACCGTGGTGCGCAAGCTCACCGGCAAGAAGGGCGTCGACGTCGCCTTCGAGCATGTCGGCCCCGACACGTTCAACGGCTCGCTGCTCTGCCTCAAGCGCGGCGGCCGGCTCGTCACCTGCGGCTCGACTTCGGGCCAGTCGATCACCATGAACCTGTTCCAGCTCTATCTGCAGCAATACCGCATCTTCGGCTCGTTCGGCTGCTCGATGCGCAACATCCGCGAAAGCCTCGCCAAGATGGCATCCGGGCTTCTGCCGGTGATCGACACCGAAGTTCCGCTCGCCGAATTCGAACGCGGGCTGGCGCGGCTCGAAAGCCGGCAGGTATTCGGCAAGATCATCGTTATGTTCTGATGCCGGAGCGGCGCTTCAAGAAACTGCTCGATGCAGCGTCCGGCGCCCTGACCGTTGCACTGCTCGGCGCCATCAAGCACACCGACAGGAAGCGCATGGCGAATTTCGCCGGCGCGCTGTTGCGCAAGATCGGACCGCTGTTCAAGGAGCATCGCCTCGGCCGCGAACAGTTGCGCGCCGCTTTCCCGGAAAAATCCGACGCCGAGATCGAAAAAATCCTCGGCGGCGTGTGGGACAATCTCGGCCGCATCGCGATTGAGTTCGCGCATCTTGACGAATTTTGCGTCGAGGGCTTCGGCGTGCCGACGCCGGACGTCATCACCTACCCGCCGGAATCGAAGGAACGCCACGACGGCATCGTGCGGTCGGGCAAGCCAACCATCGGCTTTGCCGCCCATCTCGCCAACTGGGAGCTGCCCGGCATCGGCGCCAAGCTGATCGGCGTCAAATCCGCGGTGCTGTACCGGCGGCCGAATATCGACGCCATCGACGAGGTCATCATCAAGCTGCGCGAACCCTTGATGGGCCAATTGATCCCGACCGGGCTCGACGCGCCGGTGCGGCTCGGCCGGTTGCTGCAGGAAGGCGTCCATGTCGGCATGCTGGCCGACCAGCATTATACGCGCGGCGTCGAGGTGACGTTCTTCGGCCGCACCTGCCTCGCCAATCCGCTGCTGGCGATGCTGGCGCGGCAGACCGAATTGCCGATCTACGGCATGCGCGTGGTGCGCAATCCCGACGGCAACAGTTTTTGGGGCGAAATTTTTGGGCCGGTCGAGCCGGCACGCGGCGCCGATGGCCGCATCGAGATCAAAGGTACCATGCAGGCGATCACGTCCGTGATCGAAGGCTGGATCCGCCAATATCCCGAGCAATGGCTGTGGCTGCACCGCCGCTGGCGGTGATGTGATCGCACCGTCGAAGCGACGGCACTTGACATTTGGACCATATTTCTATATTCGTTGAAATATGGAAACGTCAGATGCCGTCGCGGCTTTGGCCGCACTCGCCCAGGATAACCGTCTCGATGTCTTCCGTTTGCTGGTTCAGGCCGGACCCGATGGGATGGCGGCCGGACAAGTAGCGGAAAAGCTCGACCTCGCGCCAAACACGCTAACGTTTCATTTCGACCGGCTGCGTGGCGCGGAACTCGTCACGGTGCGGCGCGAGGGGCGTTCGATGATCTATGCGGAGCGCTACGACGCTATGAACGGCCTCATTGCTTTCCTGACCGAGAATTGCTGCCAGGGCGCGACGGAGAAATGTGCCCCCGTTGCCGTCTGCAAACCCGCGCGCCGCAAGCGCGCCACCGTCACCGCGTGAAGGAGCCTGCCATGAAACGAATGCACGTGCACGTCGCCGTTGCCGATCTCCAACAGTCCATCGGTTTCTATCCGGCGCTGTTTGCCGCGGAGCCGGCCGTGATCAAGACGGATTACGCCAAGTGGATGCTCGACGATCCACGCGTGAATTTCGCCATCTCGACGCGCGGCCGGCAGCCGGGATTAGACCATCTCGGCATTCAGGTCGAGGATCAGAACGAGCTGAAGGAGATTTACGCGCGGCTGCACGAGGCGGGCAGCAACGTCATCGAGCAAGGCCAAAGCAGCTGCTGCTACGCCAAGTCGGAAAAGTCATGGATCGACGATCCGGCCGGTATCTCATGGGAAACGTTCCTCACCACCGGTGAGAACATCGATTACGGCGATGGCTCGGGCGAACGCGTAGCGCGCGTCGCGCATGAGAAGTCGTGTTGCGCGCCCGAATTCGCCGCGCCGGCCGCCGCGTGAAGGCGCGCCATGGCCGAGCATCCGTTCAACGTGCTGTTTCTTTGCACCGGCAATTCGGCCCGCTCGATCATGGCAGAAGCCATCTTGAACAAGCTCGGCGCGGGAGAATTCCGCGCCCATAGCGCCGGCCGCCATCCCAAGAGACAGGTGCATCCCGAAACGCTGCGGCTGTTGCAAAGCCTCGGCTATGACACGTCCGGCTTTCGTTCGAAATCATGGGACGAATTCACCGCGCCCAGCGCGCCGGACTTCGATTTCGTGTTCACGGTCTGCGACAACGCGGCGGCCGAAGCGTGCCCATTGTGGCCCGGCCAGCCGATGACGGCGCATTGGGGCGTGCCCGACCCGGCACTGGCGACGGGCACACCGGCCGAAGTCGCGCTGGCGTTCAAAGACGCTTATCGAATGCTGCATCAACGCATCGGCATTTTCACGGCACTGCCGCTGCGTTCGCTCGATCAATCGATACTGCAAAGCAAGCTCAGGGAAATCGACCGCATCACGGGCGCGACGGCGAAGGCGGCCGAATTGGCGTGAGACCGTCGCTGGCGCAGCGCGGCGTTGCCGAAGGCCTGGGGACAGCGTTTCTGCTCGCGGGCGTGGTCGGCTCGGGCATCATGGCGGCGAAACTCTCGGGCGGCAACGGCGCGCTCGCGCTTCTGTGCAACACGCTTCCGACCGGCGCGATTCTCACCGTGCTCATTCTCACCTTCGGTCCCATCTCGGGCGCGCATTTTAATCCGGCGGTCAGTATCGCGCTGGCGTTGCGCCGCGAATTACCGGCGAGCATCGCGGTCCTGTATATCGGCGCGCAGCTGATCGGCGGCATCGCCGGCGTGTGGGTCGCGCATCTGATGTTTGAACTGCCGCTATGGCAAGTCTCGGTAACGGCGCGATCCGATCCGGGTCAATGGCTCGCTGAAGCCGTTGCCACGTTCGGCCTGTTGCTGACGATCCTGGGCACGCGCTCGGCCTACGCCGTCGGCCTCTACATCACCGCCGCTTACTGGTTCACGGCCTCAACGTCGTTTGCCAACCCCGCCGTCACCATCGCGCGGGCGCTTTCGGACACCTACGCGGGAATTGCCCCGGCAAGCGTGTTGGCGTTCATCGCCGCGCAAATCCTTGGGGCGCTAGCGGCGGTCGCCCTCGGCCGCTGGCTGTGGCCGGAGCAGGACATTGACCCGCTCCAGCGGCAATTTGGGCGTGCTAATGATGCGGCATGAACGATTTCGTCACGGGCTTGCATACCGCTTTTGCGCTGATCGGCGGCTTTGATCCGGAGCTTCGCGGCATTGTTGCTCTGTCGCTTGGCGTCAGCCTCACCGCGAGCGCCTGCGCCTCCGTCATCGGCGCGCCGCTCGGCACGGCGCTCGCCGTCTATCGCTTCCCCGGCCGGGGCGGCTTGGTCGTCGTCGTCAACGCGCTGCTCGGCCTGCCGCCCGTCGTCGTCGGTCTCGTCGTTTACCTGCTGCTGTCGCGTTCCGGGCCGCTGGGATCGCTCGGCATTCTGTTCACGCCCACCGCGATGGTCATCGCGCAATGCGTGCTGGCAACCCCGATTGTCATTGCGCTGGTGCACCGGCCGGCAGTCGGGCATTGGCAAGCCTATGGCGACGCACTGCTAGTCGACGGCGCATCTCGCGCGCGCACCATCTGGCCGCTAATGAGCATCGGACGCGACGGCTTGCTGACCGCGTTCCTGGCGGCGTTCGGCCGCGCCATCGCCGAAGTCGGCGCCATCATCATCGTCGGCGGCAATATCCGCGGCTATACCCGCACCATGACCACCGCGATCGCGCTGGAAACCAGCAAAGGCGATTTAAGCCTGGCGCTGGCGCTGGGGATGATTCTTATCGTCCTATCGATGACGGTGAGCGCGGCGAGCCTGTATTTCGGGCGCGCCTTTACCGAGCGCTAATGTGTGGCTGCGGCGCGCGGCGGAAAGAACACTTCTTCGTCGTTGATCTTGTAAGACGTGATGGCGTCGAGGCCCGGCTTCGACGTGAGCCATTCGTGCCAAATCTTCGCTTCGCTGGATTTCACCTGCGGCCATTTGGCGGGATTGACCAAAATGCTGCCGTAAGGATTGAACAAAGCCGGATCGCCCTCGGTCAGAATTTCAAAGCTTTGACGATTCTTGAAATTGGACCAGGTGGCGCGGTCGGTCAGCGTATAAGCATTCATCGCAGCGGCGATGTTGAGCGTCGGCCCCATGCCCTGGCCGAGATCGCGATACCAGCCGCTCTTCGGATCCGGCTGGATGCCGGCCGTCTTCCACAATCGCAGCTCCATCCGATTGGTGCCGCTGTCGTCGCCGCGGCTGGCGAACGGCGCTTGCGCAGCAGCAATTTGCGTCAGTGCCTTGCGCGCGTCCTGCAAACCGCGAATGTGCGCCGGATCGCTGCCCGGCCCGACGATGACAAAATCGTTGTACATCACGTCGCGGCGATCGATGCCAAAGCCGTCGGCGACGAACTTGTCCTCGCCGGCCCGATCGTGCACCAGCAGGACATCCGCATCGCCGCGCGCTCCAATCGCCAAAGCCTGTCCGGTCCCGACTGCGATGACGTGAACGCTCAAGCCGGTGGCGGAGCGAAAGATCGGCAGGACGTAGTCGAAGAACCCGGAATCCTGCGTCGATGTCGTCGAACTGAGCGTGATGAACCGCTCATCCGCTTGAGCGGTGCTCGCAAGCGCGATTGAAAAAAAGAAAGCGGCAATGCACGCCGCAAACGGCGTCGGGCGACATTTGGTCATGCAGGCGGTCATAGAACGGTAGGCCGTCGCTGTCACGCCGGCGCGCTACAGCTTCTTGATTCCCGCCTGGTCGATGATCTGCTTGTACAGGTCGATCTCCTTGGTGACGCGCGTCCAGGCGGCGGCGGCGCCCTCGGGGCGCACCAGGAAGCCGGCCTTGTACAGCTTGTCTTTCATCTCCGGCGTTTTGAGAACCTTCAGCGTCTCGCTCTCCAGCCATTTGACGTCGGCGGGCGGCGTCCTGGCCGGCGCCAGCAACACCATGTCGGTGGCAAAGACGAAGTCCTTGTAGCCCTGCTCCTGCATGGTCGGCACGTCGGGCAAATCGGGCCAACGCGTGCCGCCGGTGACCGCCAGGCACCGGCACGTCCCCGCCTTGATGTGCGGCAGCGCCGGTCCGAGCGAGCCGGAACTCAATTGCACGGTGCCGGCCAAGAGCGCCGCGAAGGCGTCGCCGCCGCCCTTGAACGGCACACCTTCGAGCTGCGGCAGGTTCTCGCGGATTTTCAGCACTTCCAGCTCGATTTGCGCCGCGGTGCCGATCGGCGGGGTCGAGCAGTTGTATTTGTCCGGATTGGCGCGCGCCAGCGCGACGAAATCCTTGATCGTCTTGGCCGGCAGTTCGGTCTTGACGACAAAAGTATTCGGCGTGGTGGCAAGCTCGCTCACTCCGACGAAATCCTTGTACGGATCGTAAGGCAACGAATTGTACAGCCCGAAATTGACCGAATAGGCGTTGGTTGCGAGCAGGATAGTGTAGCCGTCCGGATCGGCATGGGCCGCATATTCCATGCCGATGTTGCCGCCGGCGCCGCCGCGGTTCTCGATGATAAAGGTCTTGCCGGTGGATTGCTCAAGCGCCGCGGCGACAACACGGCCGACAATGTCGGACGGGCCGCCGGGCGTATTGGCCACCACGAATTTGACCGGGCGATCCGGATAATCGGCATAAGCAGAGCGCACGCCAAGCAAGGCCGGCGCGGCGATGCCGGCTATGGCGGCACCGCCGGCTTTGAGGATTTCGCGCCGCGACTGCGCCGATCCCTTGGTGAATGTCATCGTCATCCTCCCCTGTTCGCCCCACCGGCCTTTGTGCAACGTAACATTATTCCCCGGTCTTGATCCGCGTCCATAGCCGGTTGATCAGCCGCTGGGTTTTCTGGTCATGCGCGATGATGGTGTAGAATTTCGCCATCGTCGCCGCGTCCGGATAGATGGTGCGGTCGTCGAGGATCGATTTGTCGATGAACTGGCTTGGCACGTCACCGTTGGCGTACGAGACATAGTTGGTGTTCTTCGCCGCGACCTCCGGTTTGAGCAGATAATTGATCAGCTCATGCGCCTCCTGCGGATCGGGCGCGTCTTTCGGGATGGCGAGCGTGTCGAACCACAATTGCGCGCCCTCTTTGGGGATCGAATAGCCGAGTTCGACGCCGCCTTTGGCTTGCGCCGCGCGGGTCTGCGCCTGTTTGACGTCACCGGAAAAGCCGATGACGAAGCAGATCTCACCGGTGGCAAGCGCATTGAGGTATTCCGACGAATGGAATTTGCGCACATAGGGCCGCACCTTGAGCAGCAGCGCGGTGACCTTTTCCAAATCCGCCGGATCGCTGGTGTTCGGATCGAGGTGCAGATAATGCAAGCCGGCCGACATCACGTCGTCGGATGAATTGAGGAAATGAATACCGCAATCCTTGAACTTGGCGAGCTTGTCGGGATCGAAAACATAATCCCAGGAATCGATCGCCGCGCCCGGCCCAAGGATACGCTTCACATCCTTGACGTTGTAGCCGATGCCGGTGGTGCCCCACATGTAATCGACGGCATAGCGGTTGCCGGGATCGTAAAAGGCAAGCTGCTTGGCGATGTCCGGCCAGATGTAAGCGAGATTGGGCAGCTTGGTTTTGTCGAGCGGCTGGAAAATGCCGGCGGTGATCTGGCGGGAGAGAAAGTACGCGGTCGGCACGACGACGTCGTAGCCCGAGCCGCCGGCGAGCAGTTTTGCTTCCAGCGTATCGTTGGAGTCGAACGTGTCGTAGCGAACCTTGATGCCGGTCTGTTTGGTGAAGGCGTCGAGAACGGTCGGGTCCTGATAGTCCGACCAGTTATAGTAATTGACGACGCGCTCCTTCGGGAGCGCCGGCAGCGCGATTGAAACAGCAATCGCGAGCGCGACAATGAATAGATGATTGCCGGATATCTTCACGTCTCGGTCGGCAGTCCGGCGGCTTTCCATGCCAGAATTCCGCCGGCGAGGTGCGAGCCATAGGCAAAGCCCTGCTCCTGCGCGGCAAGCGAGGCGGTGACCGAGCGGCGGCCGGAGCGGCAGGCGAACACGACATCGCGCCCGGCGGGGTCGGGTATGGCGGAGGCATCGAATTCCGACAGCGGCACCAGGACCGCGTCGGGAAAGCGCTCGACAGCGGTTTCGTTCGGTTCGCGCACGTCGACCAGCACGATGCGGCCCTCTTGCAGCCCGCGCGCGACGTCTTCCGGCGTCAGGTCGCGCACATTGGGATTTTGATCCGCCATGTCGGCCTCCTCAAGAACGAGGCGTCAACCTACGGCCTCTTGGTGCGAACGGGAAGAGGTTACACCGTGACTTGCGTGCCGACCTCGACCACGCGGTCGGTCGGAATCTGGAAATAGTCGGTCGCGTCATTGGCGGAGCGCGCTAGCTTGATGAACAGCCGGTCCTGCCAGCGCGGCATCCCCGAATGCGGCGCCGGCCGCAACGTGCGGCGCGACAGAAAAAACGACGTCGACATGATGTCGAACTGCCAGCCGAGCTTGCGCGCGATGGCGAGCTGACGCGGAATGTTCGGCGTCTCCATGTAGCCGAAGCGCAACAGGACGCGAGTAAAGGTCGAGCCGACCGGTTCGATGCGCACGCGCTGATCGGCCTCGACGCGCGGCGTGTGCGTGGTCTCGACGGAAAGAATGACGTTCTTCTCGTGCAGCACTTTGTAGTGCTTGAGGCTGTGCAGCAGCGCGGTCGGCGCGCTTTTGGGGTCGCTGGTCAGGAAAACCGCCGTGCCAGGGACGCGCTGCGGCGGCTTTTTCTCCAGGATGCGCACCAGATCGTCGAGCGGAGTTTCCAGCCGGCGTGTCTTGGCGGACAGGATCCTGGTGCCGCGCCGCCAGGTATACATCACCAGCATCACCAGGCCGCCGAGCGCGAGCGGCACCCAGCCGCCTTGCACGACTTTGAGCATGTTGGCGGAGAGAAACGTCAGATCGATCAGCAAGAACGGCACGATCAGCGCGGCGGCGGCTAACATCGACCAATGCCACATCCGCCAGAAGACGATAAACGCCATCATACAGGTGACGACCATGGTGCCGCTGACGGCGATGCCATAGGCCGAAGCAAGCGCGCTCGACGAGCGGAACATCGCGACCAGGAGCAGAACGCCGATCAGGAGGAGTCCGTTGACCCGCGGCATGTAAATCTGGCCGGCCTGATGCGCCGAGGTGTGACGGACCTCAAGCCGCGGCAACAGCCCGAGCTGGATCGCCTGGCTGGAGAGCGAATAGGCTCCGGTAATCACCGCTTGGCTCGCGATCACGGTCGCCAGGGTCGCCAGCACCACCATCGGGATGAGCGCCCAATCGGGATAGAGCAGGAAAAACGGATTTTCGAGCGCGCGAGGATGCGCGTAAACCAGCGCGCCCTGCCCGAGATAATTGATCGCCAGCGCTGGCAGCACGATGACAATCCAGGCCACCTGGATCGGACCGCGGCCGAAATGGCCGAGGTCGGCATAAAGCGCTTCCGCTCCGGTGACAGCCAGGAACACCGCGCCGAGCGTGAACAGGCCGATGATGCCATGGTGCATCAGGAAGAAAACGCCGTAGAATGGATTGAGCGCCCACAGCACGCCGGGATCGCTGGCGATCCAACCGAGGCCCGGCAGCGCGATGGCGACGAACCAGACCATCATGATCGGGCCGAACAAGGCAGCTACCTTAGCCGTGCCGCGCGACTGTGCCGCAAACAGCACGAGCAGAATGACGACCGTGAGCGGCACCACATATTGGTGGAACGCGGGCGTCGCGACGTCGATGCCTTCGACCGCGGACAGCACCGACAGCGCCGGGGTGATGACTGCATCGCCGTAGAACAGCGCGGCGCTGACAATGCCGAGCAGCGCGACGACGCTGGCCGCTCGCGACACGCGGCCGACGGCGCGCGAAGCGAGCGCCATCAGCGTGAGCGTGCCGCCCTCGCCGTTATTGTCGGCGCGCAAAAGAATGACGATGTATTTCAGCGTGACGATAATGAACAGCGCCCACAAAATGAGCGACACCACACCGAGCACCATTCCGCGCGTGATGTCCTCGTGTCCGCCGCGGGAAGCGGCCAGCACGGCTTCGCGTAGCGCATAGAGCGGGCTGGTGCCGATATCGCCGTAGACGACGCCGATGCTGCCAAGGGCAAGGCCCCAGAATCCGGCGCCGGCGGACGAACGCGCATCGCCGATGCCGTTCGCCGGCACTTCGCTCCCTCCCGCGGGAGCGCTCGCGCTATCTGTCATGAATTTTGAAACAGGACGTCGCCCTGCTCCTGGTGCTGCATCGAGAGCGATGCAGGGCCGCGCCTATACACCCTTCGTAACGTGGAGTCATGAGCAAGTCGGGCAAATCTTCCGCGCGCCGGCGTCAGCACTGTTGTCGAACGGTAGATAGGAACGATGAAATGCGACAGCACTTCGCGAGGCAAGAGATTTAGCTATTATATATCAGTGGCTTACGTGGGAAATGAATGCCGTCAGGGTTTCAGGTCGGGCGGCACCGGCGGCTCTTCGCGCATCAGCGTGATGGTCACTCGTCGATTGGCGGCGATGTAGGGATCGTCGGGGAACAACGGATCGGTATCGGCCTTGCCGGCCACTGCGTAAATGTTGGACGAGGGATAGCCTTCCTGCTCGAGGATCTGGCGCACCGCATTGGCGCGGTCGGCCGAGAGGTTCCATGGTCCGTAGTCCGGCGACGGCGGCGTCTGCGATGCCGATGTGTGGCCGGTGATGGCAACGCGGTACGGCACCTTCTTGAGCGGCTCGGCGATCTTCTGAATGATTTCGCGGGTGCGTTCATACGGTTCCTTGGAGCCTTCCGGGAACATCGAGCGGCCGTCCTGATCGACAATGTCGATATTGAGCCCCTCTTTGGTTTCCTCGATCATGATGTGCTTGGAAGCTTCCGTCAGCTCCGGCATGTCCTGGAGCGCCTGGCGCAGCGACGCCGTGGCGAGCGCGAATGTCTGGTCGTTCTGCCACTTGCCGCCATATTCGCGCTCATGCGCGTTCTGGTCCGGCGTCGGCGTGGCCGAGGCTTCGTCGGGCGTGATGTGCTCGGCATTCTTCAGCCGCGGCCGCGTCGGCAGGCCGTCGACTTCGATGATGCCGGAATAGCGCACATTGGTCTGGGTGCCGAATGCGTCGCGCATCGAGCCGGCCACGATCTGTAGCTTCTGTTGGTCCTGGTTGGAAAAGGCGACCAGCATGACGAAGAAGCTGACCAAGAGCCCCATCAGGTCGGCAAAGGTGACGAACCAACCGTGACCGCCGCCGTGCGCCGCTTCCTTACGCCGTGCCATGATTTACGCCTTGCCCCTCGTCAGGCCGGGACCGGCTCCGGCTCGGGCTCGCCCCGATGCTTCTCGGGCAGATAGGCGATCAGCATTTCGCGAACCAGCGTCGGGCTTTTGGATTCGCGGATCATGAGAATGCCGTCGATGATCAGCGTGCGGTTGATTTCCTCGTCGGCGAATTTGAGATGCAATTTGTCGGCGATCGGCAGACACAAAATGTTCGCCACCACTGCGCCGTACAGCGTCGCCAACAGCGCCGTCGCCATGAACGGACCGAGTTTCGACGGGTCGGTCATGTTGGCGAACATTTGTACCATGCCGATCAGCGTGCCGATCATGCCGAAGGCGGGCGCGCAGTCGCCGATCGCACGATAGATTTTCTGACCCTCGTCGAGATGGCTCAAGTAATTGTCGCGGTCGCGCTCGAGATTGTCGCGGATGAATTCGGTATCGTAGCCGTCGGCGACGAAGCGGATGCCCTTGGCGAGAAACGGATCCTCGATCTCGACCTTCTCAAGCCCGATCGGACCCTGCTTGCGGGCGATCTCGGCGAGGCCGGCGATCTCGTCGACCAATTCGCGCTGTGACATGCGGCGCATGCTGAACACAAATTTGATGCCGAGCGGCAGGCCGTGAAAGATCGATGACAGCGGGAAGCGGATCAAAGTGGCGGCAAACGACCCGCCAAAAATGATGATGATGGCGTGATCGCTCACGAACATGCCGAGGCCGCCGCCCATGAGCATCAGGGTGATGACGACGGTCGCGCCAGCAGCCAGGCCGAGGCCTGTTGCAATATCCATTAACCACACCCAACCCGCGACGGCGGGCCCCACGCAATGGCTCTATTCCTACGGTCAGTGCGCTTAAGGGACGGTTACTGATGGAACCCGGCCACTCAAAAGCGGGGATGACCGCTGCGGGAAAAAGCAGCAAGATAGCCGCATGTGAGCGCCCACGGCGCCATTCGCAGTTGAGGGAGAACGTCCATGCGCGAAATCGGTCATTTCATCGGCGGCAAGGAGGTCAAGGGGACCGGGCGCTTCGGCGACGTGTTCAATCCCAATACCGGCGAGGTGGCGGCCAAGGTCGCACTCGCCGGCAAGTCGGAAGTCGAGAAGGCGATCGCCAATGCCGAGGCCGCGTTCCCCGGCTGGGCGGCGACCAATCCGCAGCGCCGCGCCCGCGTCATGTTCAAATTCCTCGAGCTGATCCAGAGCGAATACGACGATCTGGCGCGGCTGTTGTCGTCCGAGCACGGCAAGACCTTCGCCGACTCCAAGGGCGACATCCAGCGCGGGCTCGAAGTCGTCGAGTTCGCCTGCGGCATCCCGAACCTGATGAAGGGCGAATACAGCGAGGGCGCCGGCCCCGGCATCGACCTGTATTCGGTCCGCCAGCCGCTCGGCGTCGTCGCCGGCATCACGCCGTTCAATTTCCCGGCCATGATCCCGCTATGGAAATGCGCGCCCGCCATCGCCTGCGGCAATGCCTTCATTCTCAAACCGTCGGAGCGCGACCCGTCGGTGCCGATGCGCATCGCCGAGCTGTTCCTCAAGGCGGGACTGCCCGCAGGCGTGCTCAACGTCGTCAATGGCGACAAGGAAGCGGTCGATACGCTTTTGACCGATGCGCGCGTAAAAGCGATCGGCTTTGTCGGCTCGTCCGCGATCGCCGAATACATTTATTCGACCGGGACCGCGCACGGCAAACGCGTGCAATGTTTCGGCGGCGCCAAGAACCACATGATCGTGATGCCCGATGCCGACATGGACCAGGCGGTCGATGCGCTGATCGGCGCCGGCTACGGCTCCGCCGGCGAACGCTGCATGGCGGTTTCGGTCGCCGTGCCGGTCGGCCAGAAGACCGCCGACACGCTGGTGCAGAAACTCATCCCGCGTGTCGAGAGCCTCAAGATCGGGCCGTCGACCGACACGCAGGCCGACTACGGGCCGATGGTGACAAAGGAGCTCTTGAACAAGGTGCGAGGCTATATCGACAGCGGCGTCAAAGAAGGCGCCAAGCTCGTCGTCGACGGCCGCAATTTCAAGCTGCAGGGTTACGAGAGCGGCAATTTCATCGGCGGCTGCCTGTTCGACGACGTCAAGCCGGACATGAAAATCTACAAGGAGGAGATTTTCGGCCCGGTGCTGTCGGTGGTGCGCGCCAAGGATTACGAGGAAGCGGTGCGGCTGCCGTCCGAGCACGAATACGGCAACGGCGTCGCCATCTTCACCCGCGACGGCGACACCGCGCGCGATTTCACCAGCCGCGTGCAGGTCGGCATGGTCGGCGTCAATTTTGCGATTCCGGTGCCACTCGCCTATTACACGTTCGGCGGCTGGAAGCGCTCCGGCTTCGGCGACCTCAACCAGCACGGGCCGGATTCGATCCGCTTCTACACCAAGACCAAGACGGTGACCGCGCGCTGGCCGTCCGGTACCAAGGAAGGCGCCGAATTCGTCATCCCGACGATGCGGTGACGCAGGCCATCGTTATAGCCGGGATGGACGGCTCAAAGCGCATGGGGAATTACGGCACAGCCATAGCGAGGGTCCTTGCCGTGGCGCTGATATTGGCGGCGCTCGGCGCCTGCGCCAGCACCGAACGTTTCGGCGGTCCCCCGCCGGAGCAGGTCGCCGCTTCGCCGCCGCCGCAGCCTCCCGCGCCACCGCCGCCGCCGACACCGCCGGTCGATCTCGCCGGCAAGTGGAAGCTGTCCGCGGCCGGCGGCGGCAGCTGCGCCATGACCTTGGGCAACAGTCCGGCCTCTACCGCCGAAGGCACCGTCGCGCCAGCGGGCGGTTGTCCCGGCAATTTCTTCACCAGCCGCAAATGGACTTACGAGCACGACATGCTGATCATCCGCGACCACAAGGGCGAAGTGCTGGTGGAGCTGTCGTTCGCCGACGGCCGCTTCGCGGGACAGGCCGTCAATGGCAGCGCGCTGACGCTGTCGCGTTAGAAGTCGTCATGGCCGGGCTCGTCCCGGCCATCCACGACTTTGCGCTGACATGGATCGAAGACGTGGATGCCCGCGACAAGCGCGGGCATGACGGCAAGAGGGGTTTTTCATGTCTGAATATCAATTGTACTGCTTCGCCCAGTCGGGCAACGCTTACCGCGCCGCATTGATGCTCAATCTCATCGGCGCTGATTGGGAGCCGATCTATGTCGACTTCTTCAAGGGCGGCGAGACGCGCACGCCAAAATACCGTGCCGAGGTCAACGAGATGGGCGAAGTCCCGGTGTTGGTGCACGGCGCCAAAAAGCTCAGCCAGTCCGCCGTGATCCTGACTTATCTCTCTGAGCGAAGCGGCAAGTTCCAGCCGGATGGCGATGACGCGCGGCTCGAGGCGCTGCGCTGGATCATTTTCGACAATCAGAAGCTCAACGGCTTTCTCGGACCGTTTCGCTTCCTGAAGAACTTCGCGCGGCCGGCCGGCGATCCGGCGGTGCTGGCGTTCCTCAAAGGGCGCATCGACGGCTCTCTCGCCATCCTCGACAAGCGGCTTGCCAAAGCGCCATACGTGCTCGGCCACCGGCCGACCATCGCCGACATTTCGCTTTGCGCTTACCTCTACTATCCGGCGGAGGAATTCGGCTTCGACATCGCCGGCACGCACAAAAACGTCGGCGCCTGGCTCGACCGCATGAAGTCACTGCACGGCTGGGAACATCCCTATGATCTGATGCCCGGTTATCCGCCGAACCTGTGACTAGAGCGGAATATTCAGCACCTTCGGCGCAGCGACCGGCGCCGGAATGGGCGGCGGCGGCACAATGGGATGAGCCACCGACGGCGGTGGCGGCGCGGGCGCGACTGGAACAGCGACCGGCAGCGGCGGCACGGCGGCCTGCGGATGCGGCAGCGGTGGAACAGGCTTTACCACTGGCGGCGTGACGGGAGCCGCGACCGGGGCCGCAATCGATGGCGCCGGCACAGGCGCAGGTGCTCGCGTGGCGATGTGCGGGGCCGGCGCAGCGGGAGCCGGAGCCGCGGCGGGCGCGGCTGGCGGAGCAGGCTTGGCAACAGACGCCGGCGGCTGGACCGGGGTACTGTCCACTTTCGGCGGCGTGACCGCCTCAAAGCTGCCTTTCGGCCGGACGTCCGGCTGTGCCGTGAGCGTTCTGTTCCGCCGCCGGCGGATTTTGCGGCTGCGGCGGCTGTGGCTCCGGTTCGTTGGCGTATTTCGCCAACAGCGTATGCACGCTGGCGAGCATTTTGCCGCCGTCGGCCTTCTGCTCCTTGATGTCCTTCAGCCAGGCGTTGACGGCCGGCTCGGTCGCCTTGCGCCAATGCGCGACCGCTTCCGGCAACAGCGTAACGATGACGTCGCCGCGCTCGGCTACGTCATTGGCGACCGCGGCGGCCTGAACATCCCACATGGCGCCGGCCATGCCCGCCGCGAGCAGTCCGGAATTACGGTCGATCACCGGCTTGAGATCGCGCGGCAGCCGGTCATAGGCGTCCTTGTTCATTGCCAGCACGAAGGTCGTGCTGCTCAGCGACAGGTCGGAAAACTCGGTATGGGCTTTCAGCAGATCGTTCAGCCGCAGCGACGGCACCAGGTGCCACGGATCGACGCAGGCATCGACGACGTGTTCGGTGATCGCCATCGGCAATTGCCCGTCTGGCACAAACACCGGCTCGGCGCCGAGGGCGCGCATTGCCTCGCCGGCAAGCCGCGTCTGCACATGCAGCTTGAGATCCTTCAGATCCTCGATCGTGCGGACGGCCGCGCCGGCATGAATAACACCGCGATCGGAGCACGAGAAACAGAGCGGACGGACGTCGGCGAACTCGTCTTTCAGGTACAGCGCGGCAAAATCCTGCAGCGCCTTCGACGAGACCAGCGGCGCGGCGCGACGCCACGAACGGCAAATCGAAGGTCTCGATTTTCGGGAAGCGGCCGGGGCTGAGATACGGCGCCGCCCATACGATATCGGCATCGCCGTTTATCGCCTGGTCGAACAATGCCGCCGGCGCGCCGCCAAGCTGCATCGACGGGAAAATGTCGATGCGAAGCCGGCCGGCCGAGTCGGCCTCGACCTGGCGCGCCCACGGCGCGAGAAACTTGTCGTGGATACTCGAGACCGACGAGAAGAAATGGTGCAGTTTTAGCGTGACCGGCGGTGGATCGGCGCGCGCCAGGCGCAGCACCGCGGGCGCCGCGACGCACGCCATCGCCGAGGCCAGAACCGTGCGGCGGGCAACGCGCATCGACAAAACCCCTCGCGATTTTCTTCTTTTCTAAGACCGCGGCGTTGCGGCTTAATTCAGACGCGACGGACGTTCGTCGTCGTCAGCCGTTCCGGGCGCCTGACCCATGCCGGCGGCAGCCATGGTCGGCGACGTCGCGGTCTGTACTGTCGCCGGCGCCGGCTCCACGCGGCTGTCGCGCGTGCGCTGCTCGTAGCCGCGATAGGACAGCCACCCGAACGGCAGGCAGGCGAGATAAGCGAGCGTGCCGGTGGTGAGCACGATCCACGGATAGGCCATCAACACCGCGATCGACAGCACCGCCACGAGGATCGCCGGTCCGACCAGTTCGGGCGGCACCCGGGTGCCGACGCGTTTGCCGGAAAATACCGGCAACCGCGACACCATCAGCAAGGCAATGACGAGCGTGTAGATCAGCGTCAGCCAGGTCAAAAAGCCGGAGCGCGGCAGGCCGAGGAACACCGCGTAGATCGGCAACAGTACCGTGATGGCGCCCGCGGGCGCCGGCATGCCGACAAAGAAATTATTCTTCCAGGCAGGCCGGTCGGGATCATCGATCATGACATTGAAGCGCGCCAGCCGCAGCGCGCCGCAGATGGCGAACACCATGGCGGCGATCCAGCCGGCGGATTTCAACTCATGCAGGTCCCAGAAATAAAGGATCAGCGACGGCGCGACGCCGAAATTGACGAAGTCGGACAGGCTGTCGAGCTCGGCGCCGAAGCGCGAAGTGCCTTTGAGGAAGCGCGCCAGGCGGCCGTCGATGCCGTCGAGGATCGCTGCGAAAACGATGGCGGCGAGCGCCAGCACATAGCGGTTCTCGAACGCCATGCGGATCGCGGTGAGCCCGGCGCACAGCGCCAGCAAGGTAATGACGTTCGGCGCCAGCGTGCGGACCGGGATGCGACGGAAACGCCGCTTCGGCAGCCGCGGCAGACGCGGACGGTTGGAACCTGATTGCTGCGAGGCCATTACGGTCATCATAGCCCGTTCCAGCCAAAACCGCCACGGACCGCGCTGGCTTCGTTAACGCCTTCAGCTCGCGCGAAATGCCCCTGTGGGCGCGGTGGAGTTGAGGTCCGCCAGCACAGTCTCGCCGGCAATGGCGGTCTGACCCGCGGCGACGAGGAGCTGTGTTCCCTCCGGCAGATAAACGTCGACGCGCGAGCCGAACCGGATCATGCCGATACGCTGGCCGGCGCCGACCGTTTCGCCCTCACGCGTGAATGAGGCAATCCGCCGCGCCACGAGGCCAGCGATCTGGACGACCGCGACGCGCGCCCCGGTGCCGGTGACGATGACAAACGCATTGCGCTCGTTATCCTCGCTGGCTTTGTCGAGATCGGCGCTAAAAAACTTGCCGGCGCGATAGACGACGCGCTCGATGCGACCGGCGATCGGGCTGCGATTGATGTGACAATCGAACACGCTCATGAAAATGGAAACGCGCCGCAGCGGCTGGGTGCCGAGATTAAGCTCCGGCGGCGGCGCCACGTTGGCGACCTGGCTGACACGGCCGTCCGCCGGTGCGATGACGATGCTGTCGCGCACCGGCGTCACGCGCTGCGGATCGCGGAAGAAATAGGCGCACCAGATTGTCAGGAGCGTGGCGAGCCAGCCGAGCGGCGCCCACAGCCAGAACAGGATCAGACTGGCGAGCGCAAAGCCGCCGATGAAGGGATAGCCTTCCGGATGGATCGGGGTGAGTTGTTTGCGGATGGAATCGATGATGGACATTGTTATTCGGCGGCGTCTACGGCGGGCATGAGTTCCGGCGCCGCGTCGCGTTCCACCGGCAGGTCCGGCGGATCGCGATCGGGCGCAATGTCCTCGTCGCCGACCTCGGCGAGAATCTCGCGCGCCAGCTGCGCTTCGCGCTGGCGGTTCCACATGCTGGCATAGAGGCCGTCGCGGGCAAGCAGATCGCGGTGCGTGCCGCGTTCGACGATCGCGCCACGATCGAGCACCAGAATCTCGTCGGCGCCGACGATGGTCGAAAGCCGGTGCGCGATGACGAGCGTGGTGCGGTTCTCCGATACCCGCTCGAGCTCATCCTGGATGTCGATTTCGGTGTGACTGTCGAGCGCCGAGGTCGCCTCGTCGAGCAGCAGGATCGGCGGCGCTTTGAGGATCGTGCGCGCGATGGCGACGCGCTGCTTCTCGCCGCCGGAAAGTTTTAGGCCGCGCTCGCCGACTTCCGTCTCATAGCCTTTGGGCGCGAGCCGGATGAAGCCGTCGATCTGCGCCTGCCGCGCCGCCTCTTCGACTTCGGCGTCGCTCGCATCCCAGCGTCCGTAGCGGATGTTGTAGCGGATGGTGTCGTTGAACAGCACGGTATCCTGCGGCACCATGCCGATGGCGGCGCGCAGCGAGCTTTGAGTGATATCGCGGATGTCCTGGCCGTCGATCAGGATGCGGCCGCCGGTGACGTCGTAGAAGCGGAACAGCAGCCGCGAAATCGTCGATTTGCCGGCGCCCGACGGACCGACAATCGCGACGCGGTGTCCAGCCGCGACGTCGAAGCTTAGATCCTTGAGGATCGGCCGCGCCGCATCGTAGGCAAACGACACATTCTCGAAACGGATCGTGCCGGCGCGCACCTGCAACGGGCGCGCGCCCGGCCGGTCCTCGATCTCCGGCTTGCGCGCAAGAAGCGAGAACATCAGCTCGATGTCGATCAACGCCTGCTTGACCTCGCGATACACCATGCCCATGAAATTCAGCGGCTGGTACAGCTGAATCATCATGGCGTTGATCATGACGAAATCGCCGACCGTGTTGGTGTGCTGCTCGACGCCATAGGCGCACAATACCATCGTGGCGGCGAGGCCGGCGGTGAAGATGACCGCTTGGCCGGCATTCATCACGGTGAGCGAGGTATAAGCCTTGACGCTGGCCTCCTCGTAACGCGCCATCGAGCGGTCGTAGCGTCTTGCTTCGCGCGTCTCGGCGGAAAAATATTTGACGGTTTCGTAGTTGAGCAGCGAATTGATCGCCTTGGCGTTGGCGTCGCTGTCGCTCTCGTTCATCTTGCGGCGAATGCCGATCCGCCACTCGGTCGCGACATAGGTGAACCACATGAACAGCACGACCGTCAGTCCGACGATGACGACATAGCGCCAGTCGAAATGCAAAAGCAGCACGGCGACGACCAGGACGAGTTCGACCACGGTGGGCGCGAGCTGCAACAGCACCATGCGCACGATGGTCTCGATGGCGTTGCGGCCGCGCTCAAGGACCCGCGTCAGCCCGCCGGTCTTGCGCTCAAGATGAAAGCGCAGCGACAGCAGATGCACGTGTTCGAAGGTCAGCATCGCCAGCCGGCGCACCGCATTCATCGCCACTTTGGCGAAAATGCCGTCGCGCCATTGCGTGATGATGCCCATCACGATGCGGGTGCCGCCGTAAGCCAGCGTCATCGCCACCGGCGCGGCAAATGCCCAGGCGAGCCAGTTGTTCGGCTCAACCGGCGCGGTGCCGTGGCCGGCCAGCGCATCGGTCGCCCATTTGAAGGTAAACGGCACCGCGATGGTCGCGAACTTGGCGGCGAACAAAAGCACGGTGGCAAACACGACGCGTAGCTGCAGGTCACGCCGGTCGGAAGGCCAGATATAGGGCCACAGGCTGACAAGCGTGGCCAGTAACGACCCGCCGTCGCCGCTTATCTCACGCCTATGATGTCCTGCCGGTCGCTGAATATCGCTCATTCACAGGCTCGGACGAGCCGCAACTGGCCGCCACCGTCCCTCGCTACAGTATTTTGTTTGCGTCATATAAGCGCTTTCGCCGTGCTCTGCACCCGCATGAAGCAATCCGCCTAAAGCGCTTGCAGCGGAGCCGAATTGACGCCACATCTAGGGCTCAATGAAAACCATTCCAAGAACAAATCAATGAGCAAAATCAATGCGGTCTGTGTTTATTGCGGATCGAGCCCGGGGACCGAGCCGGCCTTTGTCGAGGCGGCCAAAAAACTCGGCAAAATCTTCGCCGAAAACAACGTGCGGCTCGTCTATGGCGGCGGTTCGGTCGGCCTGATGGGCGCGCTCGCCCGGGCGGTGCTCGCGCACGGCGGCGAGGCGACCGGCATCATCCCGGAATTCCTGATGCAAAAGGAGCGGGCGGCACACGACCACGAAATGATCGTCACCCGCGGCATGCACGAGCGCAAACGCAAAATGTTCGAGCGCGCCGACGCCTTTATCGCGTTGCCGGGAGGACTTGGTACGCTGGAAGAACTGGTCGAGCAATTAACCTGGGTTCAGCTCGGCCGCCATAAAAAACCGATCCTGATCGCCAATATCGACGGCTACTGGAATCCACTTCTGGAGCTGATCGAGCACATGCGCGCGGTGCAATTCGTGCCGTCGGCGCTGCGCGTGGACTTCCTCGTCGCCGACCGTGTCGAGGATGTGCTGCCGATGTTGCAAGACGCCGCGCACCGGGTCGCCGAAACCGACAAGGCGATGGCCGTTCCCGCCGAACGGTTGTAAGGGGCGCTACGTCGAAGCGTCCGGCAGAAACGTCACCGCTTCGATGCGGTTGCCGTCCGGATCACGGATGAAGGCGGCGTAATAGTTGCCGTGATATTTTTCGCGCAACCCCGGCGCGCCGTCCGACGTACCGCCGCCTTTGAGCGCCGCGGCGTGAAACGCATCGACCGCCGCGGCGTCGGGGGCGCGCAGGCAAATATGCACGCCGTTGTCCTCAGCGACCCGGTCCATCGCGTCACGCTTGTTGATCCAGAATTCAGCATATTTCTTGCCGAAACCGATGGCCGCGTTCGGCCATTCGCGCAATTTCGTCATGCCGAGCGGCGCCAACAGCCCACTATAGAACGGCTCGGCCTTGGCGAGGTCGCGCACCGCGATGGAAATGTGGTCGATCATGATCGTCCCGCGCTCCCCTCACGCCGGCGCGCCGGATTTCACCAGCTTGTAGACGATGGAATCCATCAGCGCCTGGAATGACGCGTCGATGATGTTGGCGGAGACGCCAACCGTGGTCCAGCGATCGCCGGTCTCATCGGCACTCTCGATCAGAACACGCGTGACGGCGCCGGTGCCGCCGTTGAGGATGCGCACGCGATAATCGGTCAGTTCGAGCCCGGTGATGAAACTCTGATATTTACCGAGATCCTTGCGCAAAGCGAGATCGAGCGCGTTGACCGGGCCGATGCCTTCGGCGACCGAGATCAGCTCGTCGTTGCCGACTTTCAATTTGACCACCGCCTGGCTCACGGTGACGCGCTCGCCCTTGGCATTGTTGCGCTGTTCCACATTGACGTCGAATTTCTCGACGTCGAAATAATGCGGCACCTGGCCGAGCAGCCGCCGCGCCAACAGCTCGAACGAGGCGTCCGCGGTTTCGTAAGCGTAGCCGATCGCCTCGCGCTCCTTGACCTCGTCGAGCAGCCGGGTGACGCGGAGATCGTTTCTGTCGATTGCGATGCCGATGCGGTCGAGCTCGGCCAGCACGTTGGAGCGGCCGGATTGATCGGAGACGAGGAGCTTTCGTCTGTTGCCGACGCGCTCCGGCGCGATGTGCTCGTAGGTGGCCGGCTCCTTCATGATCGCCGAGGCGTGGATGCCGGCCTTGGTGGCAAACGCGCTCTCGCCGACATAGGGCGCGTGGCGGTTCGCCGCGCGATTGAGCAATTCGTCGAGCGCATGCGACACCCGCACCAGCCGGCCGAGCGCCTCGTCCGACACGCCGATCTCGAATTTGTCGGCATATTCGCCTTTGAGCTTCAGTGTCGGAATGATGGACACGAGGTTGGCATTGCCGCAGCGCTCGCCGAGCCCGTTGAGAGTGCCCTGGATCTGCCGCGCGCCGGCGCGCACCGCGGCAAATGTATTCGCCACCGCCTGCTCGGTATCGTTATGGGCGTGAATGCCGACGTGGTCGCCGGGGATTTTGGCCAAAACCTCGCCGACGATGCGCTCGACCTCGTGCGGCAGCGTGCCGCCATTGGTGTCGCATAGCACGACCCAGCGCGCGCCTTCGTCATAGGCGGCCTTGGCGCAGGCGAGCGCGTAAGCGGGCTTGGCCTTGTAACCGTCGAAGAAATGCTCGCAGTCGAGCAGCACTTCGCGGCCCTTCGCCTTGGCGGCGCGCACGCTGTCGCGGATCGAGGCGAGCATTTCCTCCTCCGTCGTCTCCAGCGCGACGCGGACGTGATAGTCCCAGGCCTTGGCGACGAAACAGATGGCGTCGGCCTGGGCGTCGAGCAGCGCGACCAGGCCCGGATCGTTCGACGTCGAGCGGCCGGGGCGGCGCGTCATACCGAACGCCGTGAGCTTCGCCTGCATGGGCCGCCGCTCGGAGAAGAAGCCGGTGTCGGTCGGATTGGCGCCGGGATAGCCGGCCTCGATATAGTCGATACCGAGCTCCTCGAGCAGCCGCGCGATCGCAAGCTTGTCGGCCAACGTGAAATCGACGCCGTTGGTCTGCGCGCCGTCGCGCAGCGTGGTGTCGAACAGATAAAGTTTTTCGCGCGTCATGCCGTCACCACAGATAATAATTCGACGCCAGCGCGACGGCGATCAGGATCGCGACGAGCGCGATCACCACGTGATGCGTGCGCAGGCCGAAAAATGTGGAACGCGGCTCGGTCATGTCTCTACGCGCCTTCCTTTGCTCCGAGCGGCTTCACCATCGTGGTGTTGGCCAGCCATTCACCGCCGAGCGTCACGGTGTTGCGGGTCTTTGCCGAGAAGCCGCGCTTTTCGAAAAAGCTGCTTGCGGTGTCACTCGCTTCGACGCTGAGTTCCTTGGCGCCGCGCGCGGCGGCTAGTTTTTCCAGCGCGTCACACAGCATGGCGGCCGCGCCCTGCCCGGCCGCGGCCGGATGCACATAGAGCATGTCAATGCGTGTATTGTCGGCAAGCGACGCAAAGCCGACCGCGGCACCGCCGAACGTCGCGACCAGCGTCAAATCGCCGGCAAGCTTTGCGCCGAATTCTTCGAGGTCGTCGGCGGCCGACGCCCACGCCTCCTGCTGCGCCTCGCTGTAGTCGTCGGCGGTCAATTCCTCGATGGCCGCGCGGAAGATTTCCGCCAAGAGCGGAACGTCAGTCGGCAGCATCGGGCGCATCGCGAGCTTTGGCAGCGGGCGGGAGATCATGGGACTCTCTCCCAGGTGGTTACTGGTGCACCCGTCTGCGGGTCCTTGCCGTCTTTCAGTACGATACCGTGCTTAGCTAGCTCATCGCGAATGCGGTCCGACTCCTCCCAATTCTTGCGCGCGCGTGCCGCTGTACGCTCATCCACGATGTGCTGGATATCCCAGTCCGAGGGTCCGCTACCGACAACAACGCCGTAACTGTAAATTTCGTTTGTTTTTTCACCGTTCCAGATACCCAACCACTGCAAAGCGGCGGCAAGTCTCACTGATGCTTCAAAGTTTGTGCGGCGACGCGTCTCCCGAAAAATCTGAGACACGACTGCTATGGCTGACGGCGAATTTAGGTCCTCGCAAAGGGCCGAAACCAATTCGTGTGGCACGACGGCCTGATATTGTTCAAAACCTATGGCGCAATCGATCCATTCCTTCAGCATTTGCCGCGCTTCGACCAAGCGATCGACCGTCCAATCGATTGGCTGACGATAGTGCGTCATTAGCATTGCAAGTCGAAGTACATAGCCATGCCAGTGATTAGAACCGAATTTATTGGTGTGAAGTAACTCACGAATCGTCACGAAATTGCCCTCGGACTTCGACATCTTCTCGCCTTCGACCTGCAAAAAGCCGTTGTGCATCCAGTAATTCGCCATCACCGGCGTGTGGAAAGCGCAGCGCGATTGGGCGATTTCGTTTTCGTGATGCGGAAAGACGAGATCGATGCCGCCGCCGTGGATGTCGAACGTCTCGCCGAGATATTTCCATGACATCGCCGAGCATTCGATGTGCCAGCCGGGCCGGCCGGGCGTTTTGATGCCGGCGGGCGACGGCCACGCCGGTTCGCCCGGCTTCGACGGCTTCCACAAGATAAAATCCGTCGGATCGCGCTTGTAGGGCGCCACATCGACGCGCGCGCCGGCAATCATCTCGTCGAGCGGCCGCTTCGACAGCTCGCCGTAATCGGGATCGGACGGCACGGAAAACAGCACATTATCTTCCGCGACATAGGCGTTGCCGGAGGCGACCAGCCGGTCGATCAGCGTGCGCATCTCGGCGATATGCTCGGTGGCGCGCGGCTCGACGGTCGGCGGCAGACAACCGAGCGCAGCAACGTCGTCGTGGAATTGCCGGTCGGTCGCCTCGGTGACCTTGCGGATCGCCTCGTTGAGCGGCAGCGCCGGAAATTCCTCCGCGGCGCGCGCGTTGATCTTGTCGTCGACGTCGGTGATGTTGCGCACATAGGTGACGTGGTCGGCGCCATAGAGATGGCGCAGCAGGCGGAACAGCACGTCGAACACGATGACCGGCCGCGCATTGCCGATATGGGCGAAGTCGTAAACCGTCGGTCCGCACACATACATGCGCACGTTCGCCGCATCGAGCGGCTTGAACACCCGCTTCTCGCGCGTCAGCGTATCGTAGAGTTTCAGGTCCATCGTCGAATTAAACCGTGCGTAAGAGCGCGCCCCAAGGCCTGCTGGCCGGGCGTGTCCAAAATCTCGACGGCGAGAAAAGACGGCCGCAGCCAGCGAATGTCGCTAGCGAATAATCTCCCGGCAAATGCCGAAGATATGAGCGTAACCCGTCATGGCGCGCACAATGGTCGAGGAGGCGCATGGCGTCAAGGTCCTGACGGCGCCGCACGCTACGCTGCCGCCGCTAGCTCTGAATTGCGTCACTTAACGAAAGCTTAACCCCGCCGCCGCATTCTTGAAGCTACCGGCGCCAGCCCGCTTTCAGGCGCGGCCGGAACTACGCCGGTTTGGGGGAGCCATGCGATTGTCGATCGCGTCCAGCGCCATAGCCGCCGTGCTGCTCACGGCCGCCACCGCGCACGCGGAAAAACGCATGTTCATCATCGCCAACGACGCCGACGGCTACGGCGTCGATCGCTGCCTGTCGTCGGGCGCCGCCTGCGGCGAGACCGTGGCCAATACTTATTGCCGCACCCACGAATTCACCCAGGCGCTGTCGTTCCGCAAGGTCGACCGCGACGACATCACCGGCGCCATCCCGACCAGCGGCCCCGGCTCCTGCAAGGGCGACAGCTGCGACGACTTCGTCGCCATCGAGTGCTCGCGCTAACTCAACGCCAATAACGAAGGCTTGCGAATAATGGACGGGGCCAAGCCCCCTATTCGCCACTCGCGACTGTAAATTCGCCTCGTCGCGACGCCGTTGCGTGGGCACGGAAGTTCGTTCATCTTCGCGCCATGGTTAGTGCAATGGTTCGCGCAATGGCCGGCCGACACGCGATGGACAGCAGCATACAAGACAAATCAGACGCGGCCGCGGCCGCCGAACGGGCGCCGCTGAAGCTCGAGCAATTCCTGCCCTATCAGCTCAACGTGGTGGCGAGCCTCGTCTCGCAGGCGCTATCGCGCGTCTATGCGCGGCGCTACCGGATCGGTGTGCCGGAGTGGCGCGTGCTGGTGACGCTCGGCCAGTACGGCATCATGACCGGCAAGGCGATCGGCGCGCACACCCACATGCACAAAACCAAGGTATCGCGCGCGGTGGCGCTCTTGGAACGGCGCAAGCTTCTGGCGCGGCGCGCCAACCGTGCCGACATGCGGGAATTGTTCCTGTCGCTGACCGCGCCCGGCCGGTCCATGTACGAAGAGCTGGCGCCGCATGCGATCGACTTTGCCCGGCGGCTGACGGAAATCCTGAGCCCGAGCGATCGCGAGGCGTTCGACCGCGCGCTCAAAGAGCTCACCGACCGGTCGGCGCAACTCGTCGCCGAGACGGCCGACGGCAAGGATGACGGCGTGGAGGATGTGTGAAGCTCTATTCGTACTTTCGCTCCTCCGCCGCCTATCGCGTCCGCATCGCGCTTAATCTCAAAGGCATCGCCTACGAGACGGCGTCCATTCACCTCGTCAAGGACGGCGGCCACAACAAGCGGCCCGAGTTTCGCGCGGTCAATCCGCAGATGCGGGTGCCGGCGCTGGTCACGCCGAGCGGCGATGTGCTGATCCAGTCGCTCGCCATCATCGACTATCTCGAACAGACCTATCCCGACCCGCCGCTGCTTCCCAAAGACCCGATCGCCCGCGCCAAGGCGCGCGCGCTCGCCGAGATCGTCGCCTGCGATATCCATCCGCTCAACAATATCGGCCCGCTGCGCTATTTGAAGAACACGATGGGGCAAGAGCAAAGCGCGATCGACGCCTGGTACCATCACTGGGTGATAGCCGGCTTCGAGGCGATCGAGGCGCTGATCGAAGGCGCGCCCTACGCTTGTGGCGGGCAAGTCACGCTTGCCGACCTTTGCCTGGTGCCGCAGGTCTATAATGCGAGGCGGCTCAAAGTGCCGCTGGACAAGTTCCCCAAAATCGTCGCCGTCGACGAAGCCTGCCTCAAACTTGAAGCATTCGACCGCGCGCGGCCGGAAAATCAGCCCGATGCGGAATGATCGACAGCGGACGCGTCCACACTTTAGTCACCATTGCGGGGCTTGATCCGCAGCCCCGGAACCGGTGTCGGTACCCCAAAATGCCCGAAAAATCGCGCGGCCTCGGCCGAACAGTGCTGCAGTCCGTGCTCGGAGCTACGCTCGGCGTGCTGGCTTTATCGGCCAGCGCGCAGGCGCAGGGCGTTCCCGGACAGACACCTCAATATCAACCGCCGCCCGCTCCACCGCAGCCGGTGCAACAGATACCCAATCAGCCGGCGTCAAATCAGCCCGCCGCGACGAATCAACCGGGCACCAATCAGACGGCGTCGACTCCGATCTGCGTGCGGCTGCAAGGGCAGCTCGTGGCGTTCGACCAGGGCGCCTCCGCTCCAGCCCGCGCCGATGCGATCAAGCGCACGCAAGACGCGATTACCAAGCAGCAGGCCGACATCGACCGTACCGTCGGACAAGCGCACAAGTCGGGCTGCGCCGGCGAAGGATTCTTCGCGCTGTTCTCGGCGCTATCCCCGCAGTGTGGGCCGATCACGTCGCAAATCCAGGGCATGCGCGACAATCTCGACCACATGACGAACGACTTGCAGCATCTGCAAAGCGGCAGCGACGATCAGAATGGGCAGCGCCGCGCGCTGATCGGACAACTGGCGCAGAACAATTGCGGCGCCCAATACACCGCCGCCGCCAATTCGCAAGGCGGACCGCAAGGCTTCTTCGACGCGCTGTTCGGCGGCGGCACGATTTTGAACGCCAATGGCGACGGCGCGCCGTCTGGCACCTATCACACCGTCTGTGTGCGCACCTGCGACGGTTATTATTTCCCGATCTCGTATTCGACGGAGCCGACCCGATTCGCCGACGACGAGAATACCTGCCATCGCCTGTGCCCCGCCGCCGAGGTGGCGCTGTATTCGTTCCGCAATCCGGGCGAGGACATGACGCAGGCGGTGTCGAACAGCGGCCAGCCCTATACGGCGCTGCCGACTGCTTTCCACTACCGCACGCAGCTGACCGCCAGCTGTTCCTGCCGGGCGCCGGGACAGAGCTGGGCCGACGCGCTCAAGAATGCCGACGATTCCTCAACACTCGAGAGCGGCGATATCGTCGTCACCGACCAGAATGCAAAGGCTCTGTCGGAAGCGCCGAAACAATCCGGCAAGCCGGGTGCTTCAGGCGGAGCGAGCGCGCCAGCCGGCGGGACGGCCGCCACGGCCGCCGCCAGCGGCGCGGACGCGGCCAAACGCCCGGTGCGTGTCGTCGGACCGCCCTTCATGTCGACGGGGCCAATGCCGCAGCAGCCGTCCGCGCACTAAAAGCGCGAATAAATCAATAATCGGATGCGCCGGCCTTCGCCATCGACGCGCCTTTGGCGAGCGCGCGGTCGGGCTCCGGACTAGGCGTACCCGGATCGTTGAAGCGATTGACGATCGGATAGCGCCGGTCGCGGCCGAAATTCTTCAACGTCACCTTCACGCCCGGCGCGGCCTGGCGGCGTTTGTATTCCGCGAGATTGAGCATCCGCTCGACCTTGAGCACGATATCGCGATCGAAACCGGCGGCGACGATGGTGGCGATCGATTCCTCGCGCTCGACCAGGCGCTGCAGAATCTGATCGAGCACCTCGTAGGGTGGCAGCGTGTCCTGGTCGGTCTGGTTCTCGCGCAATTCCGCGCTCGGCGCCCGGGTCAGCACATTTTCGGGAATGACGTCGCCAGCGGGACCGCGCGCGTCCTCGGGCTTCCAGCTATTGCGCAGCCGCGCCAGCCGGTAGACTTCGGTCTTGTACAGGTCCTTGATCGGATTGAAGCCGCCGTTCATGTCGCCGTAGAGCGTGGCATAGCCGACCGACATTTCCGACTTGTTGCCGGTCGTCACCACCATCAGGCCAAATTTGTTGGAGATCGCCATCAGGATGGTGCCGCGGGCGCGCGCCTGCAGATTCTCCTCGGTAACGTCGCGCGGCGCGTCGGCAAACACGGCGGAGAGCGCCGCTTCGAGCCCGAGCACCGCGCCTTCGATCGGCACTACGTCGTAGCGCACGCCGAGCGCATCGGCGATCGCCGCGGCATCGTCGAGCGAGGCTTGCGAGGTGTAGCGAAACGGCAGCATCACACAGCGCACGCGCTCGGCGCCCAAGGCATCGACCGCCATTGCCGCGCACAACGCCGAATCGATGCCGCCGGAAAGCCCGATGACAACGCCCTTGAAGCTGTTCTTCTCGACGTAATCGCGCAAGCCCAGCATGCAGGCCGAGTAATCCGCCTCATCCGGTTCTTCGGCCGGCGCGATCGGGCCCGGCGCAGCGCGCCAAGTGCCGCCGTTGGATTTGCCGTCGCCGCGGGACCAATGCGTCGTCACCACCACGTCGCGAAAAGCCGGCAGCTGGAAGGCGATCGAGCGGTCGGCGTTGAGCGCGAACGACGCGCCGTCGAACACGAGTTCATCCTGGCCGCCGACCTGATTGACGTAAATCAGCGGCAGCGCCGCCTCGGTGACGCGCTCAACCGAAACATTGAGCCGCACGTCGATCTTGTCGCGCCAATAGGGCGAGCCATTGGGCACCAGCAAAAGCTCCGCACCGGTCTCGGCCAAACACTCGACGACATTCTCGTAGTCGCCCCAATCGATCCAGGTATCCTCGCAGATCGGCACGCCGAGCCGCACGCCGCGGAAGTTTACCGGGCCGGGCACCGGCCCCGATGCGAACACGCGCTTTTCGTCGAACACGCCGTAATTCGGCAGATTGACCTTGAAGCGGATCGCCTCGATGCGGCCGCCGTCGAGAAGTGCATAGGCATTGTAGAGCTTGCCGTCCTCGACCCAGGGCGTGCCGATCAGCAGAGCCGGACCGCCATCGCCGGTGTCGCGCGCCAGCGCCTCGACCGCGGCGCGGCAGGCGGCCTGGAAGGCCGGCTTGAGCACCAAATCCTCGGGCGGATAGCCGGCGATAAACAGTTCGGAAAAGGCGACCAGGTCGGCACGGTCGCGTGCGGCCTGCGCGCGCGCCTTTCTGGCGCGCTCGAGATTGCCGGCGACATCGCCGACGATCGGATTAAGCTGCGCCACGGCAATCGCCAGGCGATCGGCGGGGCGGGCGTTCATGCTACAGCGCCGCGACTGCGGGGAACGGCTTCGCCTTGCCCTGACGCTCGGATTTGAGAAGATCGGCCAGAAGGAAGGCGAGGTCGAGCGATTGCTCGGCATTGAGCCGCGGATCGCAGACCGTGTGGTAGCGGTCGTTGAGATCCTCTTCGCTGATGGCGCGCGCGCCGCCGGTGCATTCGGTGACGTTCTGGCCGGTCATTTCCAGATGCACGCCGCCGGCAATGGTGCCTTCGGCGGCATGAACTTGAAAAAATGTCCGCACTTCCTTGAGGATCTGGTCGAAGGGGCGGGTCTTGTACCCGCTCACCGAGCTGATCGTGTTGCCGTGCATCGGATCGCACGACCACACGACATTGCGGCCTTCCCGCTTGATCGCGCGCACCATCGGCGGCAACAGGTCCGCGGCCTTGTCGGCGCCGACGCGGCAGATCAGCGTCAATCGCCCCGGCTCGTTGTCCGGATCGAGGATGTCAATGAGCTTGAGAAGCTCGTCCGGCTTTTGCGACGGACCTGTTTTCAGGCCGAGTGGATTTTTGATGCCGCGGCAATATTCGACATGGGCATGATCGGGCTGCCGGGTGCGGTCGCCGATCCAGACCATATGGCCCGAGGTGCAATATGAATCGCCGGTCGTCGAATCCACACGCGTGAAGGCCTGCTCGTAACCGAGCAACAACGCTTCGTGGCTGGTGAAGAAATCCGTCGTGCGCATCTCGGGATGCACTTCGGGATCGATGCCGCAGGCGCGCATGAAGTTGAGCGTCTCGGTGAGGCGGCCGGCGAGATCCTGATAACGCTTCGACTGCGGTGAGTCCTTGACGAACGACAGCATCCATTGATGCGCATTGGACAGGTTGGCGTAACCGCCGGTGGCGAAGGCGCGCAGCAAATTGAGCGTCGCCGCCGATTGGCGATAGGCTTCAAGTTGCCGGCGCGGGTCCGGCGTGCGCGCCTCCGCCGTGAAGTCGGTGCCGTTGATGATATCGCCGCGATAGACCGGCAGTTCGACGTTGCCGCGCCGCTCGGTGGGCGAGGTGCGCGGCTTGGCGAATTGTCCGGCGATGCGCCCGACCTTCACGACGGGAGAGGCCGCCGCATAGGTCAGCACCACCGCCATCTGCAAAAACAGGCGGAAGAAATCGCGGATATTGTTGGCGCCGTGCTCGGCAAAGCTTTCCGCGCAATCGCCGCCTTGCAGCAGGAAGGCGTCGCCGGCGGCGACCTGCGCCAATGCCTTCTTGAGATTGCGCGCCTCGCCGGCAAAGACGAGTGGGGGAAAGGTGGCAAGCTGCGCTTCGACGTCGGCGAGCGCCTTCGGATCGGGATAATCCGGCACCTGCAGAATAGGCTTGGCGCGCCACGAATCCGGGCTCCACTTCGCGGCGTTCGATAGTTTCGGCATCAGTATCTCCACACCGTCATCCCGGAGCGCGGGCTCGGGCCCGCGAGCCCGGAATCCATATTCACGAACGGTGGTTATGGATTCCGGCTCCCGCCGCTATCGCGGCTCGGCCGGAATGACGGGATATATACACGGCGCCGAACTGCCGCGACAGCCCGCAAAAATACCGGTTTTTGGCCTATTCCGCCGCCTCGCGGGCGTAACTTGCGGTCTTTTTGCGCATGGTCACCAACTCCTCGGCGGCGGTCGGATGCAGCGCGATGGTGGCGTCGAAGTCGGCCTTCTTGGCCCCCATCTTCACCGCAATGGCCGCGATCTGGGCGATCTCGGCCGCGCCTTCGCCGACAACATGGCAGCCGACGACCCGGCCGGAATGGCCATCGACCACGAGCTTCATCAGCACCTTGGTGGCGCGGCCGGACAACGTGGCCTTGAGCGGCCGGAACATGGCTTCGTAAATATCGGTTTGCGCGAGCCGCGCACGGGCCTCGGCCTCGGTCAGCCCGACCGTTCCGACTTCGGGCTCGGAGAATACCGCCGTCGGCACATTGGCGTGATCGACGGAAGTCGGCTTGCCGCCGAACACGGTGTCGGCAAAAGCGTGACCCTCGCGGATGGCGACCGGAGTGAGATTGATGCGGTTGGTCACATCGCCGACGGCATAAATGTTCGCCACCGTGGTGCGCGAATATTCGTCGACCGCCACGCCGCCGTTCTTGCCGATCTCGACACCGGTTTCGGCGAGCCCCATCTTGGCGACGTTGGGATGGCGACCGACGGCAAACATGACGCGGTCCGCGGTGATTTGATTGCCGCCGGACAGCCGCACCGAATAGTGGCCGCCGTCCGGTTCGATCGCCGCAACCTTGCAGCCGGTGATCACCTTGATGCCGTGCGCCTCCATCTCGACGCGCAAGTGCCGGCGTACATCGTCGTCGAAGCCGCGCAAGATATTCTCGCCGCGATAGACCAGCGTCACATGCGCGCCAAGGCCGGCCAAGATGCCGGCGAATTCAACGGCGATGTAACCGCCGCCCTGGATCAGCACGCGGCGCGGAAAGTCCGGCAGGTGGAACGCTTCGTTCGAGGAGATGGCGTGTTCGATGCCGGGTATCGGATCGCCATAGCTCGGCGTCGCGCCGGTGGAGATCAGGATATAGGCCGCGCGCACGCGATCGCCGTTCGTCAATTGCACCGTGTGGGCGTCAACCAGCACGGCCCGGCTTTTGACGATCTTGACGCCGGCCTTCGTCAGCGTCGCGCCATAGGCCGCTTCGAGGCGGGCGATCTCGCGATCCTTGTTGGCGACCAGCGTCCTCCAGTCGAACGACGATTGCGGCACCGTCCAGCCGAAGCCGACGGCGTCTTCGAATTCGCCGTGGCAGCGCGACGCATAGACAAAGAGCTTCTTGGGAATGCAGCCGCGGATGACACAAGTGCCGCCCAACCGATACTCTTCCGCGACCATCACGCGGGCGCCGTGCTCCGCGGCGACCCGGGCGGCGCGCACGCCGCCCGATCCACCTCCGATAACGAAAAGATCGACGTCGTGATCGGCCATGCTAGATGTCGTGTCCGCGCTTTTTCATTTCGGCGCGCATGCTGTCGATGACTTCCAGCGAAAGGTTGTCCGCCCAATTTGCGGCATTAGTCATGCTCTCGTCGAGTACTTTCGGTTCCTCCACGATCGCTTTTTGGCCGATCGGCGACTGGTAGAACGTCAGCAACTGCTTTAATTCCGGCTCGGTGAAATGGGTCGCATAGATGCGAGCGGCCTGATCCATGAGTTCGTCGACGCGCGGATCATACCGCTTCTGCAAGTTGGCCGCGATTTCGTTGAGATCGTTCGCCCACATGAAGTTGGTTTGCATGAACGTATCTCTGGTCTTGACGATCACGCCGCGGATCAGAGGCCGGTAGATATCCTTGGCGTGCTTGATATCGAGGATTTGCCTCGCCAGCAGGATTGCGCCCGGGGACGGCGGCGGCGCTGACTGAGCCGAGGCCCGCTGCGCGGTTCCAAGCATGGCGAGCGCGACGAGCGCTGCGATCAGATAACGTCCGATGCGACGCGCTTCGGCGGGACGCGTAGTAGAACGGGCGATCATAGGCGCACTCCCTTTCATGCTTGAGGTTAGGGCCGCTCGATAACACGTATCGCGTCAGGACCGGCGACAATAGCAGTCCGCGCGACGCCGATGAACAAGCCATGCCCCATGACGCCCGGGACGGCGGCAAGCCGGGTCGCGAGCGCTTGCGGATCGGCAATCTGCCGCAATTGGGCGTCCAGCAGCCAGTGCCCGCCATCCGTGACGAAAACATGGCCGTCCGCTCTCTTGCGAAGCGGCGCCGGTCCCGAACATCCGCTGGCGGCGGCGGCTTGCTCGACGGCGCGGCGGGTTACCGCGGCGCCGAACGGGGCGATCTCGACCGGCAGCGGAAAGCGGCCGAGGCTTGCGACCAACTTCGATGCGTCGGCGATCACGATCATTTGTGCCGAGGCCGTCGCCACGATTTTCTCGCGCAGCAGCGCGCCGCCACCGCCCTTGATCAAGGTCAAATCCGGCGCGATCTCGTCGGCGCCGTCGACCGTCAGATCGAGCTCCGCAGCGGCGTCAAGCGTGGTGAGCGCGATGCCGAGCCGCTCCGCCAGGACACGCGTCGACTCGGAGGTCGGCACCGCAATGACGTCGAGCCCGGCCCGCACCCGCTCGGCCAGTAATTCGACAAAGTGCGCGGCGGTCGAGCCGGTGCCGAGCCCAAGGCGCATGCCCGGGCGGACAAATTCGATCGCGCGGGCCGCGGCTGCCCGTTTGTAAGCGTCGGCATTCATGAGCCGGTGTGTAGAGGAAAACCACGATCATTGCGAGGAGCGAAGTCCCGCTTCGCGATGACGTGCTTGCACCGGCAACGTCGGCCAGATAGGCAGAACGCATGCTCACTATCGTTTTCGATCTCGACGGCACGCTGGTCGACACCGCGCCCGATCTGATCTCGACGCTCAATCTCATTCTCGCGCGCGAGGGTTTGCCGCCCGTGCCCTATGACGACGCGCGTCGGATCATTGGCGGCGGCGCCAGGGGCATGATCGCCAAGGCGCTCGACGCCGAAGGCCGACCCGACGCGAAGGCGCATCTCGATCGCCTGTTCACCGCCTTTATCGAACATTATGCCGTGCACATCGCCGACGGCTCGCGGCCTTTTCCGCACCTCGAAGCGGCGCTGAATCAACTTACCGCCACGGGTCATCGGCTCGCCGTTTGCACCAATAAGCTCGAATGGCTGTCAGTCCGGCTGTTAAGCACGCTCAAGCTCGATCGGCGCTTTGCCGCCATTTGCGGCCAGGACACTTTCGGCGTGATGAAGCCCGATCCGGAGATATTGCGGCAGACCATTCGGCGTGCCGGCGGCGATCCGGGCCGTGCCGTCATGGTCGGCGATTCCGGGACTGACGTGCGCACCGCGCGCGCCGCGAACGTCCCCGTCATCGCGGTGGATTTCGGCTACAGCGAGGTGCCGATCGCGACGCTTGAGCCGGACCGGCTCATCAGCTCCTTTGCCGACCTGCCCGACGTGGTCCGTGCGCTTGCAGACGCGCGCGTCGGGCGCCCCGCGTGATCGCGCGGCCACATCGGATGGTAAGCATTGGTTAACCTTAATGACGCGCGGGGTCGCCTCGATGCCATGGCGCAATGTAAGCCACTGAAGGTGCGTGGCTTCTGAACAGCCACCATGGCCGCTTCCAGCGCCGCTCCAGCCGGGCGCTCGGGGGCCCTCCGGCTTTACGGAGGAAATTCGCAGCCCTAATTTCGGCTTGGACAGAGAGCTTTTCATGTTGCGCGTTCGGCTCGTCCCCGCTGCTATCTTTACGCTCGCAGGTATCGCGCTGGCGGGATGCACGAGCGCGTCCTCACCCTCCTGGGCGCCGTCGTGGATGACGATCAAGCCGCCACCCCCGCCGGTGGTGGCGTTGCAGTTCGAGTCCCAGCCGCCCGGCGCCGACGTTCGCACCGTGGACGGTCAAACCTGCCGGACCCCCTGCTCGCTCGCGCTGTCGCTGACCGCGCAGACATTGAACTTCACAATGAACGGTCATGTGCCGCAGAGCGTACCGGTCGACGTGGCGCAGAGCGATCCGCCCAACTTTTTGCCCAACCCGGTACAGGTCACTCTGCAAGCGGTCGAAGCCAAGCCGGTGGTGAAGCCGAAGCCGCGCAAAAGCGCCAAAAAAACGGCCGCCAAGCCGATGCCAAAGTCTCCATCGGCTGCCGCGCCGGACACCGCGTTCCCACCACCACCGCCACCCTCGACATACATACCGGCGCAACCGCAGTCCGCGGCGCCCTCGCCATTCCCGCCACCGCCTCCGCCCTCGCGGCAATAGTCCCGTTCAGGCATATTCCGGGAAACTTTCTGGACGATCAGGGCTTTATCCGGCACTATTACTGATTATCTGGATAGAGATGGACAGCATGCAGCACAGCGTTCCAGCCGGTATTCCAGCATCGGAACTTGATCGCGCAACGGGGCGGCCGGAATTGATCGACCCGTTCGGCCGCGCCATTACTTATCTTCGCGTCTCGGTGACCGATCGCTGCGATTTCCGCTGCGTCTATTGCATGGCGGAAAACATGTCGTTTCTGCCCAAGGCCGAGGTCCTCACACTGGAAGAGCTTGACCGGCTGTGCTCGGCCTTTGTCGCGCGCGGCGTGCGGAAACTGCGCCTGACCGGCGGCGAGCCGCTGGTACGGCGCGGCATCATGACGCTCGTCAATTCGCTGTCGCGGCACCTGCGTTCCAGCGCGCTCGACGAGCTGACGCTCACCACCAACGGCTCACAGCTTGCCAAATATGCCGACGCCATCGCGGCGGCGGGCGTGCGGCGTATCAACGTGTCGCTCGACACGCTCGATGCGGAAAAATTCCGCGCCATCACGCGCTGGGGCGCACTGGATCAGGTTGTTGCCGGCATCGATGCGGCGCAGTCTGCCGGTCTGAAGATCAAGATCAACACGGTTGCGCTCCGCGGCGTCAACGACGACGAATTCCCAAAGCTGATCGAATGGGCGCATGGCCGCGGCATGGATCTGACTTTGATCGAAGTGATGCCGCTCGGCGAGATCGGCGCCGAGAGCCGCCTCGATCAATATCTGCCGCTTTCAATCGTGCGCACGCGGCTTGCCGAGCGATTTTCGCTCGAAGACATCGACTACCGCACCGGCGGTCCGGCGCGTTACGTGCGTGTCGCCGAAACCGGGGGCACGCTCGGCTTCATTACGCCGCTCACGCATAATTTCTGCGAATCCTGCAATCGCGTGCGCATCACCTGTACCAGCACGTTATTCATGTGCCTCGGCCAGGAGGATTCGGCCAATCTGCGTAAACCGTTGCGCGCGTCCGAAGCCAACGATCTCCTGCACGCCGCCATCGACGAGGCGATTGCGCGAAAACCAAAGGGCCATGATTTCATCATCGATCGCCGCCACCGTCGGCCGGCGCTCACCCGCCATATGAGCGTCACCGGCGGGTAAAAATGTGGTCCGAATGGAGTGCAGCGAAATCCGAGGTAGGCGTTCGAAGTCGCCTTATCGTTCCCGCATTGCGCTCCGCTCACGCGGGCTACAGGCGAGACAGCACCGTCGCCGCCGCCTGCATCTCGGCGAAGCGGAACGCGCGGCGCTCAAGCGCCATGTCGTCCTTGCCCCATTGCTCCATATTCCAGTCCTCATCGACATGCGCCGCCTGCCACGCCGCGTCGGCGGATAGCGCGCCGCGCAGCAGAGCGAGCGCAACGAGCGCGGAACCGGTCAGTGTCGTTACCACGTGCACCGCGCCAAGCCGCCACGGATCGGCCGGGATGGCGGCACGGACCGCCTTCAGCGCGGTCTCCGGTTGGGCAACATGGACGATGCCTTCGCCGAGCTTGAATTGCGCACCGAGCGTATCGCGCGCCCAGGCCAGGATCGGGTCCCAACGACGCGCCTGGCGTTCGCGCAGCGCCGCAGGCACGCCGGCGCGATAGAATAATAAATCGGAAGCAAGATATTTTTCGATTTCGGCGGCAACCGGGCCCCGCGAATCGGCAACGCCGTCGATGATCGCATTGGCAAGGCGCGTCAGCGGCATTTTGGCCGGATCGATCAACTCACGCTGCGCCTCCCATTCCGCGGCGATGGCTTCCGCGAGCGCAGGCGTCGGCGCGGCAAGGAGCCGCTGCGCGGGGCTGCGTGCCGGTTTGTCGTCGAGGCGCACGATATGGCCTTCCGACACGCTCGCTGCCGCCGCCTTTTGGTAGAAGCGGCGCGGCAAGGCAGGCCGCGCGCCGCGGCGCGCCGCCGCGATCGGGTCCTGAGGCGGAAAGGTCTCGAACAGGTCGCGCATCTAAGATTGTTTAGTCCGTATCTTCAAATAGTTACAGACCACTGCGGTCATCCGATGGGCGCTCCAAGTCCCCGGCGCGCCATTGTCGCCGCAATCGCGGTCTTGTTAAGGACCGTCAAACACAAAAGCTTGTTATAACAACGAGAAGCGGTGGAAATCCGCACCCCCCTCGACTAGTATCTGCGCCGGACTCGGTTAGGGGCCCCGCCGGGGAGAAGGAAATCCACGCAGCGGCATGCATGGACCGCCGTAGTAAGAGCGGGTTGCTGCGTGCAAGAGGAGTCAATGAAACCCACTGACATTTCGGCTCCCGATTATTTCCACAAGGTCGTGGATTGTCAGTGGGCCTGTCCGGCGCACACGCCGGTCCCCGAATATATCCGTTTGATCGCGGCGGGCCGCTACAGCGACGCCTACATGATCAATTGGGAATCCAACGTGTTTCCGGGCATCCTCGGGCGCACCTGCGATCGGCCCTGCGAACCGGCCTGCCGCCGTGGCCGCGTCGAAAAAGAGCCGGTCGCGATCTGCCGCCTCAAACGCGTCGCCGCCGACTTCAAGGACGACATTCGCGGTCGACTGCCGAAGCCAGCGGCGGCGAAGAACGGCAAGCGCATCGCACTCGTGGGCGGCGGCCCCGCCTCACTCACGGTGGCGCGGGACCTGGCCCCGATGGGCTATCACTGCGTGGTGTTCGATTCCGATCCGCAATCCGGCGGCATGATGCGCACGCAAATTCCAAAATTCCGGCTGCCGGAAAGCGTGCTCGACGAGGAATGCCAGTACATTCTCGATCTCGGCATCGAATTTGTCGGCGGCAAGCGGATCGACAGCCTCAAGGCGCTGCTTGCCGAAGATTTCGACGCCATCTTTGTCGGCTGCGGCGCGCCGCGCGGCCGCGACCTCGACATTCCCGGCCGCAAGGAAGCGATAAAAAACATCCACATCGGCATCGACTGGCTGTCCAGCGTTTCGTTCGGCCACATCGACAAGATCGGCAAACGCGTCATCGTGCTCGGCGGCGGCAATACCGCGATGGATTGCTGCCGCTCCTCGCGCCGGCTTGGCGGCGAAGACGTCAAGGTCATCGTGCGCTCCGGTTTCGAGGAGATGAAGGCGTCCCCCTGGGAAAAGGAGGACGCCATACAAGAGGACATTCCGATCTTCAATTATCTGGTGCCCAAGGAATTCACGCACGACAACGGCAAGCTCACCGGCGTCATCTTCGAGAAGGTCAAGGCGGTGCGCGACGAGAACGGCCGGCGCAACCTGGTGCCGACCGGCGAGCCGGATCAGCATTTTCCGTGTGACGACGTCCTGGTGGCGGTCGGCCAGGAGAATTCGTTTCCCTGGATCGAGCGCGATTGCGGCATCGAATTCGATAAATGGGACATGCCCAAAGTCGATCCCGCCACCATGGCGTCGACGCATCCCAAGGTCTTTTTCGGCGGCGATGCCGCGTTCGGCCCGAAGAACATCATCTGGGCGGTCGCGCACGGCCGCGATGCCGCGATTTCGATCGACCGGCTGTGCCGCGGCGAGGACGTCACTATGCGTCCGGCGCCGCAGATCGCCGTGTCGAGCCAGAAAATGGGCATCCACGAGTGGAGCTACGACAACGAAATCACGCTCGACAAGCGCTACCGGGTGCCGCACCGCGAGAAGGTCGTGGCGTTGCGCGACATCAAGGCCGAGGTCGAACTCGGCTATGATCTGGAGCTCGCGCTGAAGGAGTCCGAGCGCTGCCTCAACTGCGATATACAGACGGTGTTCACCGGCCAGCTTTGCATCGAGTGCGACGCCTGCGTCGATATCTGCCCGATGGACTGCATCACCTTCACGGCGAATGGCGAAGAGGCCGAGCTGCGCACGCGCCTGCAGGCGCCGGCCCATAACCACACGCAGGACCTTTACATCGGCAACAATCTCAAGACCGGCCGCGTCATGGTGAAGGACGAGGACGTCTGCCTGCATTGCGGCCTGTGCGCCGAGCGCTGTCCCACCGGGGCGTGGGACATGCAAAAATATCTCATCGACATGACCCGCGCCGGAACACCATGCCAGTCTCCAGTCCGCTCAGCCGCATAAACGACTTCGTCGTCCGGTTCGCCAACGTCAACGGCTCAGGTTCCGCGAGCGCCAACGAATTGTTCGCCCGCGCGGTGCTGCGCATGGGCGTGCCGGTCAGCCCGCGCAACATCTTCCCGTCGAACATTCAGGGTCTGCCGACCTGGTATGAGGTGCGCGTCACCGAGGCCGGCCATCTCGGCGCCCGCGGTGGCGTCGACATGATGGTCGCGATGAACCCGCAGACCTGGGACAAGGACGTCGCTTCGATCGAGCCCGGCGGTTACCTGTTTTACGATTCGACCAAGCCGATGCCGTCTTCAAAATTCCGCGAGGACATCACGGTACTCGGCGTGCCGCTCACCGCCATCACCAACTCGACCTACACCGATCCGCGCCAGCGCCAGCTGTTCAAAAACATCATCTATCTCGGCGCGCTGTCGGCGCTGCTGGACATGGACCCGAAAGCGATCGAGGCGTTGATCGGCGAGCAATACAAGGGCAAGGAAAAACTTCTGTCTTCGAACGTCCACGCGCTGCATCTCGGCCGCGACTGGGCGCTGCAGAACCTGAAATGCCCGATCGGACTTCGGGTACAGAAGGCCGACAAGGTCGGCGACCGCATTTTCATCGAGGGCAATTCGGCGGCGGCGCTGGGTGCGGTCTATGGCGGCGCCACCGTATGCGCCTGGTATCCGATCACGCCGTCATCGTCGCTTGCCGACGCTTTCACCAGCCATTGCAAGAAGCTGCGCCACGATCCCGTGACCGGCAAGGCGAAATACGCCATCGTCCAAGGCGAGGATGAGCTTGCCTCGATTGGCATCGTTATCGGCGCGTCATGGAACGGCGCCCGCGCCTTCACCGCAACCTCCGGCCCTGGCATCTCGCTGATGCAGGAGTTCATCGGGCTGTCCTACTTCGCCGAAATCCCCGCGGTGATCATGGACGTGCAGCGTGCCGGCCCTTCGACCGGCATGCCGACTCGCACCCAGCAGTGCGACTTGATCTCCTGCGCCTACGCCTCGCACGGCGACACCAAGCACATTTTGTTGTTCCCCGAAGACCCGCACGAGGCGTTCGATTTCGCCGCGCAATCGTTCGACCTGGCCGAACGGCTGCAGACCACGATCTTCCTGATGCTCGATCTCGACATCGGCATGAACCACCGGTTGTCGCGGCCGCTCCATTGGGACGACAATAAGCAATACGACCGTGGCAAGGTGATGACCGCCGAAATGCTCGACGACGGCCGCGACTTCGGCCGCTATCTCGACGTCGACGGCGACGGCATTCCGTTCCGCACCTATCCCGGTACGCATCCGACCAAGGGTTCGTTCTTCACCCGTGGCACCTCGCGCGACCGTTACGCCCGCTACACCGAGGAGGGCCCTGCCTACGCCGACAACATGCAGCGGCTCTTACGCAAGTTCGAGACCGCCAAGGACCTGGTGCCGCGGCCGCTCCAGGCCAATGCGCAGAAGCCGACCAAATATGGCGTGATCTATTACGGCTCGACCTCGCCGGCGATGGACGAAGCAAACGGCATGCTGGAGGCGCTCGGCCACCAGCTCGATCGGCTGCGCATCCGTGCCTTCCCGTTCCATTCCAGCATCGCAAGCTTCGTCGCCGACCATGATTTTATCTACGTGGTCGAGCAGAACCGTGACGCGCAGCTGCGTTCGCTGATCGTCAACGAGATCGGCATCGACCCGGTGCGCCTGGTGCCGATCCTGCACTACGACGGCACGCCGATCACCGCGCGCTTTATCGCCAAAGCCATCGGCGACCACCAGGATCAGCTCAAAGTCACTCCGCTGCGGAAAGTGGTATCATGACCCAGGTTGTTTCATGACTTACGTCGTCAAACCGAAATTTCATCACCCCGAACTGCCGAAGAACGCGCTCGGCTTCACCCACCGCGACTACGAGGGCAAGGTCTCGACGCTGTGCGCCGGCTGCGGCCACGACTTCGATCACCGCATCGATCATCGAGGCCTGCTTTCAGCTCTCGATCGAGCCGCATCGGGTGGCGAAGATTTCCGGCATCGGCTGCTCATCGAAGACACCGGACTACTTTCTCGGCAATTCGCACGGCTTCAATTCCGTACACGGGCGCATGCCATCGGTGCTGACGGGGGCGAACCTCGCCAACCGCGATCTGATCTACTTGGGCGTCTCGGGCGACGGCGACAGCGCCTCGATCGGTTTCGGCCAGTTCGCACACGCCATAAGGCGCGGCGTCAACATGGTCTATATCGTTGAAAACAATGGCGTTTATGGCCTTACCAAAGGCCAATTCTCCGCCACCGCCGATCGCGGCTCGAAATCGAAACGCGGCGTCGTTAACAACGACAACGCCATCGACCTTGCCGCCATCGCGCTGCAGCTTGGCGCCAGTTATGTCGGCCGCTCGTTCTCGGGCGATAAGACGCAGCTCACGCCGCTCATCAAGGCCGCGATCGAACACCAGGGCGCAGCCTTCATCGACGTGATTTCGCCTTGCGTAGCGTTCAACAATCACGCCGGCTCGACCAAAAGCTTCGACTACGTGCGCGAGCACAACGAAGCGGTCAACCGGCTCGACTTCATCACCGGGCGCGCGCCGATCAAGGTCGATTACGCGCCGGGCAGCGTGGAAATGGTCGAGCAGCACGACGGCACGACCCTCGCTTTGCGCAAGCTCGATGCCGAATACGACGTACACGACCGGCTGGCGGCAATGGCCTTCATCCAGCATCACGCCTCGCAGGGGCAGATCGTCACCGGGTTGCTCTATGTCGAGGACGAAGCCGAGGATTTGCACGGCCATCTCAATACCATCGAGGCGCCGCTTAATACGCTCGGCGAGAAAGAGCTGTGTCCCGGCTCGGCGGCGCTCGACAAGATCAACGCGTCCTTGCGCTAATTCATTTCAACCGTTTGATCGCCTCGATCATCTGGCGCGGCGGCTCCATTTGAACTGACAGCGGCTTTCCGGTTTCCAGCAGGCTCTTGAGGCTGGACAGCACCGCCGGCCACCCCATGCGACCGCCGGACAGGATCGCATCGGGCACGTCCCACGAGTGCGATTCCGTCATCGTCAGCCGCACCGCATCGCCTGCTGGTGCGATCTCGTAACTCACCACGCATTCGGGAAGCTTGCGGAACTCCTGCGGCCACTCGACCTGCCAGGTCACCGCGAGCTTGCGCGGCGGATCGCAGTCGATGACCTTGCCGCGCACATTGACGCGGCCGTCGGGCAGCCGCAGCACGAAGGCGCCGCCGGCTTTCGGCTCAAGCTCGATCGCGCGCTCCCAGAAATACTTTCGCGTGAAGTCGGACGACGTCAACGCCCGCCACACCTGCTCCGCCGTGGAGGCGATGAAGGTCACGTACACCGTTTTCGGCTTGAACGAAGAGCTCATCACGCAGCGACCTCATCCGCGCAATCCGTATCACAAGCCGCAAGGCGGATCACTGCACGCAGCTGCCGATGTATTGCGTTCTCGCGCCACCCGGCACGCCGTACAGGCCGGACTGGAAGGTGCAGCGCGACGCGCGATCCTGAAACGTCTCCGGCCCATGCGGCAAATTCGGCACAGTTCCCGTCAGGCCGGGAACGACACTCGGACCCTGCTCCTGCGGCAGCGTCGGCTCGGTCAAGCGGCCGCCCCCCTCGTAGCCGACGAGCCCGGTGCGCGGCAGCGGCGTCGGCAGCACCGACCCCGACGATCCGCGCGTGGCGGACATATTTGGACCGCGGTGCAGTTTGGCGACAAACTTTTCGTGTCCCAGAAGGCTGGCGTGCGGCCTACGGACGGGCGCCGCCGCTGCCGGCGTGTGATGGTGTACCGCCACGCCGGGGGTACCGGGCTCCGGCGCCATGATCGAATAGGGATAGCCGGTGTCGCCGCCCGTCTCGAAATCGCGGGCCTGCGCGGCAGCGGTCACGACCGTCGCAAAAGCAAGTGTCGTTATTGCGAGCGCAGCGAAGCAATCCAGCCGGCGATGCGGCCTCTGGATTGCTTCGTCGCTTCGCTCCTCGCAATAACGATGGAAACGCACGATCTACCTCGTTTGAAGTGCTTACCGGTATCAACCGCGCACAAATAGCCTTTGTTCCAGAACCTCAATCCTCCTCCGGCGCATCCTCGATCGGATCATAGCGCTTGGTGTCGAGGCCGAGCAGGTTCCACGACTGCGCCATGTGTGGCGGCAGCGGCGCGGTAACGTCGATCGTGCCGCCGCGCGGATGCGGCACCGCGATGCGGCGGGCGAGCAGATGCAGACGGTTCTGCATGCCGCCGGGCAGCTCCCAGTGCTCCAGCGCGAAATATTTTGGGTCGCCGACGATCGGGTGGCCGATATGGTTCATGTGCGCGCGCAATTGATGGGTGCGGCCGGTCACCGGCTTGAGCGAGAGCCAGGCCAGCAGCGGGCCGGACGTTTCCACCACCGCGTAATAGGTCACGGCATGCATCGCACCCTTTTCACCGTGCTGCGCAATGCGCATGAAGGATTCGTCCTCACGTTCCACCTTGGCGAGGAAGGTCGAGACGCGACCTTGCTGTACCTTCGGCACGCCGGCGACCAAGGCCCAATAGATTTTCCGCGCCGAACGCGAACGAAAGGTCCTGGCGAGCGCCGTCGCCGCAAACCGCGTCTTGGCGACAAGGAGGCATCCGGCGGTATCCTTGTCGAGCCGGTGAACCAACCGCGGCCGCTGGCCATGCGCGTCGCGCAAAACCTCCAGCATGCCGTCGAGGTGTCGGGTAGTGCCGGAGCCGCCCTGCACCGCAAGCCCCATCGGTTTGTTAAGCACCATGACGTCGGCGTCTTCGTAGAGCGTGATCGATTTGAGGAAGTCGCGGGTCTCTTGCTCGGCCTCACTGCCCGCCGGACGCGGTTTTGGCGCGTCAAGCCGGATCGGCGGAATGCGCACCATCTGCCCGGCTTCAAGCCGGCTTTTCGGCTGGGTGCGCTTGCCGTTGACGCGCAGCTCGCCTTTGCGGATGACACGCTGGATGTGCGAAAAACTCAAGCCGGGAAATCTTGCTTCAAGAAAGCGGTCGACCCGCATGCCGGTTTCGTCGGACGTGACCGCGACGTTTTGCACGCTTGTCGGCATAGGAGCCGGCGTGGGTTTCAGTTCTCCGACATCGTGAGGTGCGCGCGGTGGCCGCGCCTCGAAGGATGCGCGGCTGGGGCGCCGATCGAAATCGGGTTTATGCAATTTCGGACTGTTGGATTTCCAAGTCGGCGGTCGCCGACTTGGCTGCCGTCGCCCGGCAATCTCGGGTTTGCCCGAGATCGCATTTGTAGCACGCAAGTCGGGCTCGCCCGACTTGCGGTGGCCGTCGCTTCGCGACGGCACCTCAGGATGACGGAATTTATGCCGATGCCGCGGCCCGGCGGTCTGACGCCCGCCGCCCGGCTGACGGGGTCCGCGTGAGCTTCTCAAGACCCGCTCCGCTCACCGCGAAGCTTGGCCCAATAGTCGAGGCGCTTCTTGATTTCCCTCTCAAAACCGCGCTCGGGCGGATCGTAGAATTTCTGCCGTCCGAGTTGTTCCGGGAAATAATCCTGGCCGGAAAACGCCTCCGCCGCGTCGTGGTCGTATTCGTAGCCGGAGCCGTAACCTTCGGTCTTCATCAGCTTGGTCGGCGCGTTGAGGATGTGCTTGGGCGGCAACAGCGAGCCGGCCTCCTTTGCCGTGCGCATCGCCTCGCCAAACGCCACATAGGTCGCGTTCGATTTTGGCGCGGTGGCGATGTAGATGACCGCCTCGGCGATGGCGAGCTCGCCTTCGGGCGAGCCGAGGAAATCGTAGGCGTCCTTCGCCGCATTGGCGATCACCAGCGCCTGCGGATCGGCGAGCCCGATGTCTTCGACCGCCATGCGCACGACGCGGCGCGCCAGATAGAGCGGATCCTCGCCGGCATCGAGCATACGGCACAGATAATACAAAGCTGCGTCGGCGTCGGAGCCGCGCACCGATTTGTGCAGTGCGCTGATGAGATTGTAATGGCCATCCTGCTTTTTGTCGTAGATCGGCGCGCGCCGTTGCACCACCTGTTGCAGGCCCGCGGCATCGAAGGTTTCGCCGTCCCGCGCGGCGCGCCAGATTTCTTCGGCCAGCGTGAGTGCGGCGCGGCCATCGCCGTCGGCCATGCGCAAGAGCGAGGCGCGCGCCTCGGCGTCGAGCGGCAGTTTTCTGCCCTCGATTGCTTCGGCGCGGGCAAGAAGCTTCTCGATGGCCTCGGCGTCGAGCGGCTTGAACACCAAGACGCGCGCGCGGGAGAGCAGCGGCGCGATCAACTCAAAAGAAGGATTTTCGGTGGTGGCGCCGACCAGCACGATGGTGCCGTCTTCCATCACCGGCAAGAAGCTGTCCTGCTGTGCGCGGTTGAAGCGGTGGATTTCGTCGACAAAAAGCAGCGTGCCCTGGCCGGTCTCGCGGCGCAGCCGCGCCGCGTCGAACACCTTTTTCAGATCGGCGACGCCGGAGAAGATCGCAGAAATCTGCTCGAAATAGAGTTCGGTGGCGTGCGCCAAAAGCCGCGCCACCGTGGTCTTGCCGGTGCCCGGCGGGCCCCAGAAGATGAGCGAGCCGAGCGAGCGGGTGTCGAGCATGCGGGTGAGCGTGCCGTCGGGACCGAGCAGATGATCCTGGCCGACAACGTCGGCGAGCTTGTCCGGCCGCAGCTTGTCGGCGAGCGGCCGCGGCGCGTCACGGTCGAGACCGCCTGCGGAGAACAGACTGGGACCTTTTGCTTTGGGGCGCGAGCTCATCCGGAAAACATCACCGATATCTGCTGGCCGCCGCGCATGATGGTCACCCGCCACTGCCGGCTGCCGGTGCCGGCAACCCGCTCGAGGTCGGCGGGCTTGTCGATCTTCTGATCGTTGACGGTAACGACGATGTCGCCCTTCTGGAAGCCGATCGATTGCGCCGGCGAGCCGTCGGCGACGGCGGTGATGACGACGCCCTGCGCCTGCGGATCGAGCTGCAATTGGTCGGCCAGAGCCGGCGAAAGATTCGCAACCGTCGCGCCGAGGAACGGCGAGCGCGCCTTGATCGCGACCTCCTGGAGCGGCGTATCGGGCAGGCTCTGCAAAGCGACCTGGACCGTTTGCGCCTTGCCTTGCCGCAGCAGGCCGACCTGCGCCGTGCCGCCCAGCGGCTTGGTGGCGAAGCGATAGTCGAACGCGTTCGGATCCTCGACCGCGGTGCCGTCGACGCTGACAATAACGTCGCCGGTCCTGATCCCGGCATGCGCGGCGGGTCCATCGGGCACCACGCTTGCAACCAGCGCGCCGCTCGGTCGTTGCAGGCCGAGACTGTCGGCGATGTCGGGCGTCACTTCCTGCAGCTTGGCGCCGAGCCAGGGTCGCTGCACCGCGCCGCTGCCTCCCTGCGCCGAGGCGACCACCACGCGCACCATATTGGCGGGGATGGCGAAACCGATGCCCTGCGATCCGCCCGAACGCGAATAGATCGCCGAATTCAGTCCCACCATGCGGCCGTTGAGGTCGACCAGCGGGCCGCCGGAATTGCCGGGATTGATGGCGGCGTCGGTCTGGATGAAGAACTGATAGTCACTGACGCCGACCTGGGTGCGCGCCAGCGCCGAGACGATGCCATGCGTCACCGTTTGCCCGACGCCGAACGGATCGCCGATCGCCAGCACCAGGTCGCCGACCTGCAGATCGTCGGAATTGGCGAATTCGAGCGTGGCAAAGCGCTCGCTCGCACCCTTGACGCGCAGCACCGCGAGATCGCTGCGTTGATCCTTGAGCACGATATCGGCGTCGAATTCGCGCTTGTCGGAGAGCGCAACCTTCACCTGATCCGCACCTTCGATCACGTGATAATTGGTGACGACAAGTCCCTTCGGATCGACGATGACGCCGGAGCCGAGCGAGCGCTCGACCTGCTCGCGCGGCATGCCGCCGCCAAAGAACTGGCGGAAGAACGGATCGGCCAGGAACGGATTGTTGTTCTCGACGACATGCTGGGCATAGACGTTGACCACCGCCGGCACGACGCGCTTGACCACCGGCGCGAAGGAAAGCTGGATCTGAGCGGGCGTTGCCGGGACCTGGCGATCCTGCGCGCAGTGCGGCTTGCGCAAACAGCGCGGCGACGAGGATAAGGATAGCGGCGGGCGCAGGCGGAATACGCGGCATCTCGGAGCAACTCCGATTCAATGAGGCCCCAGATATAGGCGTCTGATCGGGGCTTTAGAAGGGCGTTGGGGGGTTGGCGCCCCACCGGCGCCGCGGCTTTCCGCCACCACGGTGGTCTGCTATTTCTTGCCGGCATCGGGGGCGATTTTTGGCGCGTTGAGGTAACGGCGTGAGTTTGCCGATCTTCATCAGTTACGCATCAATCGATCAGGACGTCGCCGAGACCATTTGCGACGCCTTGCAGGCGCGGGGCCATTCCTGCTGGATCGCCTGCCGCAATATCGGCCCCGGCGAGAATTTTCAGGAATCGATCGTGCGGGCGATCCGGTCGGCCCGAGTGATGCTGCTGGTTTTCACCAGCAACGCCAATAATTCCGACGAGATCAAGAAAGAGATCGTGCTGGCCGGACGCCATCGCGTCACCGTGCTGCCGGTGCGCGTCGAGGACGTCGCACCCAACGACGCCTTCGCCTATGAATTTGCCACCCGCCAATGGATCGACCTGTTCAAAGACTGGGAGCGCGAGATCGACCGGCTGGGCGCGCAGATCGATATTATCATCGCCGCGCCCAAAGCCGAAGCGACGCAGAGCGCACCTGCAAAGCCGACATCGCCAGCGAGACCCGCGCCGATGCCGGCGGCGCAAAAACCGTCCCACGGCCCGCTCATCGCGGCGGCCGTCGTGATCGTCGCGATGCTCGGCGCCGGCGGCTTTTATCTCTTTACGCGCGGCGCAGCCACGCCGCCGTCGGTGATTGCTGCGGCGACGGCCACTCCGCCCCCTGCTGCGCCCGCCGCCCCGCCAGCTAATTCACCGCCCCCCGCGACACCCGCGCCACTGCCAGCTGCGGCGGCAACGCCATCCGCTCTCCCACCGCAACCGGCACCGCCGCAGCAGCCTTCGACAGCCGCCGCGGCGCGCGGGTTCGACGGCGCCTGGGCGATCACCTTTTCCTGCCCGGCGATCGGCAGCGCGCTTGGCTATTCCTATCGCGTCGCCGCGGAAATCAGCGACGGGCTGTTGCACGGCGAGAAGGGCGAAAAGGGCAAGCCCGGCTGGCTGACCATCGACGGCAAAATCGGCGCCGACGGCTCCTTGAACAATGTCTATGTCAATTCACTCGTCGGCGCGAGCCAGGTCGCGGTTGGAAATGTGCCGCGAGGCACCGAGTTCGGCTATCACATCGCCGGAAAATTGAACGGCTCGAGCGGCACGGCCAACAGGGCGGAAGGCCGCCCCTGCACGCTCGACTTTACCAAGCAATAGGCCGGCCGACTTACGCCGGAGCGGGAGCCTCTTCCGCGGCGCGGACCTGAACCGGGCCGGAATCGAGCCCCTTCGCCTCGACGTCGCGATCGACGAATTCGATCACCGCGACGGGCGCGGAATCGCCGTAGCGGAAACCGGCTTTCATCACGCGGGTATAGCCGCCATTGCGCGTCTTGTAGCGCGGGCCGATGACGTCGAAGAGCTTTTTGACCATGGCGAGATCGCGCATCTGCGCGATCGCCTGGCGGCGCGCATGCAGGCCGCCGCGCTTGCCGAGCGTGACGAGCTTCTCCACCACCGGGCGCAAATCCTTCGCCTTCGGCAGCGTGGTGGTGATCTGCTCGTGCTTGATCAGCGACGCGGCAAGATTCGCCAGCATCGCCTTGCGATGATCCGAGCGCCGGCTGAATTTGCGGTGGGTCTTGGCGTGACGCATTTGCTGACCTGTTCCCGATTACCGACCGCGCCGATCAGTAATGATCCTCAAAGCGCTTGGCCAGTTCCTCGATGTTCTCCGGCGGCCAGCCGGGCACTTCCATGCCCAGATGCAGGCCCATCTGCACCAGTACTTCCTTGATCTCGTTGAGCGATTTTCTGCCGAAATTCGGCGTGCGTAGCATCTCGGCTTCCGTCTTCTGCACGAGGTCGCCGATATAGACGATGTTGTCGTTCTTCAGGCAGTTGGCTGAACGCACCGAGAGTTCGAGCTCGTCGACCTTCTTGAGGAAGGCCGGATTGAAAGCGAGATCGGGGATCGCCTCGTGCGTCGTCTCGCGCTTCGGCTCTTCGAAATTGACGAATACGTTGAGCTGGTCTTGCAGGATGCGCGCGGCATAAGCGAGCGAATCCTCGGGCGTCACCGCGCCGTTGGTTTCGATCGACAACGTCAGCTTGTCGTAATCGAGGATCTGGCCTTCGCGCGTGTTCTCGACTTTGTAGGACACCTTGCGCACCGGCGAATACAGGCTGTCGACCGGAATCAGCCCGATCGGCGCATCCTCCGGACGGTTGCGCTCGGCCGGCACGTAGCCCTTGCCGGTATTGACGGTGAACTCCATGCGGATCTCGGCGCCCTCGTCGAGCGTGCACAGAACGAGGTCCGGATTGAGCACCACGATATCGCCGACAGTCTGAATGTCGTTGGCGGTCACCGTGCCGGGGCCCTGCTTCTTCACCACCATGCGCTTGGGCCCGTCGCCCTGCATCTTGATGGCGATGTCCTTGATGTTGAGCACGATGTCGGTGACATCCTCGCGCACGCCGGCGATCGAGGAAAATTCGTGCAGCACGCCGTCGATATGCACCGACTGTACGGCGGCGCCCTGCAGCGACGACAACAGAATGCGCCGCAGCGCGTTGCCCAGCGTCACGCCGAAGCCGCGTTCCAGCGGCTCGGCAATTACGGTCGCCGCACGCCGCGTATCGGCGCCCGGGCTAACCTGCAACTTGTTGGGTCTGATCAGTTCCTGCCAGTTCTTCTGGATCGTCACGTTGTCACCCATCGCGTTGCGCGGCGCGATCATCTCGCGCACCCCACTCCGCTCCGTGGGGCCAAGATTGGAGCCAAGATCGAGCGGCGGCAGATGTTCCACTTGTTCCATCGACCAAATTTCCTATACCCGCCGCCGCTTGCGCGGACGGCATCCATTGTGCGGGATCGGCGTTACGTCGCGGATCGACGTAATGGTGAAGCCGGCGGCCTGCAACGAGCGCAGCGCCGACTCGCGGCCCGAACCGGGTCCCGCGACTTCCACTTCGAGCGTGCGCATGCCGTGCTCTTGCGCCTTCTTGGCGGCGTCCTCGGCGGCGACCTGCGCCGCATAGGGCGTCGATTTGCGCGAGCCCTTGAAACCCATCGTGCCCGACGACGACCAGGCAATGGTATTGCCTTGCACGTCGGTGATCGTGATCATCGTATTGTTGAACGTCGCATTCACATGCGCGACGCCCGAGGCGATGTTCTTGCGCTCGCGCTTGCGAACGCGCGTGGCGTCCTTACCCATTCAAAACCCTTTCGCGGATCGAAGCCCGTGGCTCCGGCGCAGTCACACAGTCCTGTTCCACGCGTTATTTCTTCTTGCCGGCGATAGCCTTGGCCGGGCCCTTGCGGGTCCGGGCATTGGTGTGCGTGCGCTGGCCACGCACCGGCAGGCTGCGGCGGTGACGCAAGCCGCGATAACAACCGAGATCCATCAGCCGCTTGATGTTCATCGAGACCTCGCGGCGGAGGTCGCCTTCGACGATGTAGTCGCGGTCGATGACTTCGCGCAGCTGCAAAACGTCCTGGTCGCTCAATTGCGATACCCGGCGCGATTCGGGGATCGAAACCTTGCCGAGGATTTCGTGGGCCTTGGCGCCGCCAATCCCATAGATGTACTGCAGCGCGATTACGATGCGCTTGTTGGTCGGTAGATTGACGCCAGCGATACGAGCCACGTCAGTTACTCCTTGCGGCGGCCCGCCCCCGGGAAGTCCCTGGGGGTACGCCGCTGTCCCTCGGTTCCAATGTCACCTGAAGAAGGTCACAAACGTAAAAAGCCAACGCCTGCCTGCCGCCGCGGCCTGGCATCGCTGCTAAATCTCCGACCGGATATTCTGGGCTTATTAATGGATTCCCAGCGCTTTCGTCAACCTCGGCTAGCGATTTCGTGTACAGAATCCGTAGTTAACGGCGGCGGCCGAGCTTGGCCTCGCGGCGCCGGGGGGTGCCCCCGGCCGGGGCGGCCCGTTTGCGGCTCATGGGACCGCGCCTTGCGGACTTTTTTCCTATGGCGTGCTGCCCGGAGCCTTTCGCACGCCGCGCTTTCAGCTGTTTAGCTCTGCGCTTTTTTTTTGAGCGGGCCGGCTCCCGGCTGGCTGGTCCGAGGGCAGGTTTTTGTCGATTGCCGCGGTGACGTCCGGGATGGCCGCCATGCCGTTGACCGTGCGCAGCAGGCCCCGCTGCCGGTAATAGGCGATCAGCGGGGCGGTCTGGTCGCGGTAGGCCTTCAGGCGGTTGCGCAGCACTTCGGGGTTGTCGTCCTCGCGGAGCGCCTCGCCGCGCGCCTTCATCTCGGTGGCGCGCTGCTCGATGCGGCGGACCAGCGCATCCTCGTCGACCCGCAGCTCGATGACCGCATCGAGCGACAGGCCGTGGTTGGCCAGCATCCGATCAAGCGCCGCGGCTTGCGGGACGGTGCGGGGAAAGCCGTCGAGGATGAAGCCCTTGCGGGCGTCCGGCTGCTCGATGCGCTGTCCGACCAGGCTGACCACGATGTTGTCGGGAACCAAGCCCCCGCTCGCCATGATCTCTTTGACTTGGCGGCCAACCGGCGTGCCGGCTTTCACCGCTTCGCGGAGCATTTCACCAGTCGAAAGCTGAACAATTCCGTATTTGGCGACGAGACGCAGGGCCTGCGTTCCTTTGCCAGCCCCCGGCGGGCCGAGCAGGATCAATCTCATCTACGGCGTCCCCTCAATTTCGATCTTTTTATCAGGCCTTCGTACTGGTGGGCCAGTAGGTAGCCCTGCACTTGCGCGACGGTATCCATGGTAACGCTGACCACGATCAGAAGCGAGGTGCCGCCGAAATAGAATGGCACCGCCGCGTAGGAGATCAGAATCTCGGGAAACAGGCAAACAACCGCGAGATAGGCCGCGCCGATTACCGTGATTCGCGACAAAACGTAATCGATATATTCGGCGGTGCGCTCGCCCGGCCGGATGCCGGGGATGAAGCCGCCGTGCTTCTTGAGATTATCGGCGGTCTCGGTCGGATTGAACACGATCGCCGTGTAGAAGAAGGCGAAGAATACGATCAGCCCAACATAAAGCGCGAGAAACAGCGGCCGGCCGTGCGCCAGTTGCGTCGTGATCACGGTGAGCCAGCCGGGCCCCTGGCCGGCCGTGAAGTTGGCGATCGTCGTCGGCAACAGCAAGAGCGACGAGGCAAAGATCGGCGGGATGACACCCGACGTATTGAGCTTGAGCGGCAGATGCGAGGACTGCCCCTCGAACATCCGGTTGCCGACCTGACGCTTGGGATACTGGATCAACAGCCGGCGCTGCGCGCGCTCCATGAAGACGATGAAGGTGATGACGGCGACCACCATCACCAGCACGATAAGAATCGAGTCCGGTCGACAGCGCGCCCTGGCGGCCGAGCTCGAGCGTGCCGGCGATCGCCGAAGGCAATTGCGCGACGATGCCCGACATGATGATGAGCGAGGTGCCGTTGCCGATGCCGCGCTGGGTGATCTGCTCGCCGAGCCACATCAGGAAAATGGTGCCGCCGGTGAGCGTGATCACCGTCGAGACAACAAAGAATAGTCCAGGATCGGCGACCACCCTGCCGGCGCCTTCCAAGCCCACCGCGATGCCGTAGGCCTGAAACGCCGCCAGCACCACCGTCAGATAGCGGGTGTACTGGTTGATCAATTTGCGGCCGGCCTCGCCCTCCTTCTTGAGCTGTTCAAGCGTCGGCGACACCGTCGTCATCAACTGGATGATGATCGAGGCCGAGATGTACGGCATGATGTTGAGGGCAAAGATCGCCATGCGGTGAATGCCGCCGCCGGCGAACATATTGAACATGCCCAGAATGCCGCCGGCCTGAGACTGGAAAATCTGGTCCCAGGCGTTCGGGTCGATACCAGGCAGCGGGATATAGGTGCCGAGCCGGTAGACCAACAGCGCGCCGAGCGTGAACCAGATGCGCTTCTTCAGTTCCTCGGCCTTGGCGAGCGCGCCGAAGTTGAGATTGGCTGCCAGTTGTTCAGCTGCCGAAACCATCCGCGACCGCTCCGTGTGCCTTGCCGAACCAAGACCGAAACCAGGGGCCAAACCAAGCCCCGCGACTAGCCTATATGGGCATCAATCAAGCCGCCTGCTCGCTCGTTTCCGCCTTGGGGGCGAGAATTTCGACGCTGCCGCCGGCCTTTTCCACCGCAGCGACCGCCGATTTCGAGGCACCGTAGACCGAAAACGTCACTTTTGCCTTGATTTCGCCCGAGCCGAGCAACCGCACGCCGTCCTTGGCGCGCCGGATGAGGCCGGCCTTGACCAAAGCCGCGGCGTCGATCTTGCCGGCGGCATCGAGCAGCCCGGCGTCGATCGCGGCCTGAACCGGGCCGAGATTCACCTCGTTGAACTTGCGCGCGAACATCGTGTTCTTGAAACCGCGCTTGGGCAGGCGGCGGTGCAGCGGCATCTGGCCGCCCTCAAAGCCCTTGATGCGCACGCCGGAGCGCGCGGTCTGGCCCTTGCCGCCACGGCCGGCGGTCTTGCCTTTGCCGGAGCCGATGCCGCGGCCCTTGCGCCGTCGTATCTTGCGGGCGCCGGGCCGGCCGGCGAGTTCATGGAGCTTCATCTAGGTCTCCACCACTTCGACGAGATGGGCCACTTTGGCAATCATGCCGCGGGTTTGCGGCGTATCGACCAGCTCGGCTGTGCGGCCGATCTTGTTGAGCTTAAGCCCGACGAGCGTTTCGCGCTGGCCGTGAGGACGGCGCGACGCGCTGCCGGTCTGCCGGATCTTGACGGTCTTGCCGGTTCTTGCCAGTTGTCTTATTCGCGTTCATGACGCACTCCGTGCCTAATCGGCCAACGCTTCGGCGTCGACGTCGCGGCGGCGCGCCTGCAGCGTCGAGACCTTGATGTTGCGGCGCGCGGCGACCGAGCGCGGTGAATCCTGGTGCTTGAGCGCGTCGAACGTGGCGCGCACGACGTTGTAGGGATTCGACGTGCCGATCGACTTCGCCACCACGTCCTGCACGCCGAGCGTCTCAAACACCGCGCGCATCGGACCGCCGGCGATGATGCCGGTGCCGGGCGGCGCGGCGCGCAGATAGACCCGGCCCGCGCCGTGGCGGCCGGCGACGTCGTGATGCAGTGTGCGGCCTTCGCGCAGCGGCACGCGGGTGAGCGAGCGCTTGGCGGCGTCGGTCGCCTTGCGGATCGCCTCCGGCACTTCGCGTGCCTTGCCGTGGCCAAAGCCGACCCGGCCCTTCTGATCGCCGACCACCACTAACGCGGCAAAACCGAAGCGGCGTCCGCCCTTGACCACTTTGGCGACGCGGTTGATGTGCACGAGCTTGTCGATGAACTCGCTGTCGCGATCTTCGCCTCTTCGACCGTGTGGTTCACGTGCCATATCTGTGCGCCTTGTTGCCGATCGTATCCGTTGCAGGTGTTCAGAAATTCAGTCCGCCCTCGCGGGCCGCTTCGGCCAGAGCCTTGACCCGGCCGTGATAGAGATAGCCGCCGCGGTCGAACACGACGTCTTTGATGCCTTTTTCCTTGGCGCGCTCGGCGATGAGCTTGCCGACGATCTTCGCCGCATCGACGCCAGCGCCGGTCTTATGTCCTTCGCGCGCGGTTTTCTCGATCGATGAGGCCGAAGCGAGCGTGACGCCCTCATCGTCGTCGATCACCTGCGCGTAAATGTGCTTCGACGAGCGGTACACGGACAGCCGCTTGCGCTCGCCCGCCGCACGACGCAACGTGCCGCGCACGCGCCCCGTCCGCCGCATGATCCTGTCGCTGAGCTTGCTCATTGCGCGGCTCCGTTACTTCTTCTTGCCTTCCTTGCGGAAGATGCGCTCGTCGGCATATTTGATGCCCTTGCCCTTGTATGGCTCCGGCGGACGATAATCGCGGATCTCGGCGGCGACCTGGCCGACCTTTTGGCGGTCGCTGCCGGTAATCACGATTTCGACCGGCCGCGGCGTGGCGATCGTGATGCCTTCCGGGATCGGATAGACAATATCGTGGCTGTAACCGAGCGCGATCTGCAGGTTCTTGCCCTGCACCGCGGCGCGGTAGCCGACGCCATTGATTTCGAGCCGCCGCTCAAAGCCCTTGGTGACGCCGGAAATCAGATTGGCGATCAGCGTGCGCGAGGTGCCCCATTGGGCACGGGCGCGCTTGGTTTCGGCACGCGGCTCGACCTTGATCTGGCCGCCGTCGAGTTTGGCCACGACATCGTCGTGCAGCGCGACCTGCAGCGCGCCTTTGGGGCCTTTGACCTTCACGGTCTGGCCCTCGACATTGGCGGTGACGCCGGACGGCACCGCGATGGCTCGTTTACCGATCCGTGACATCAGAACACCGTACAGAGGATTTCGCCGCCGACATTGGCGTCGCGGGCGTCGTGGTCGGCCATCACCCCCTTCGGCGTCGAAACGATGGTGACGCCGAGGCCGTTATTGACGCGCTGCATGTTCTTGACCGAGGTGTAAACGCGGCGGCCCGGCTTCGACACCCGCTCGATTTCGCGGATGACCGGCTCGCCGTCAAAATATTTCAGCTCGATCTCGATCTCCGAGCGGCCGTCTTTTTCGACCACCGCATAGCCGCGGATATAGCCCTCGTTCTTGAGCACACCGAGCACGCTCTCGCGCAACCGCGAGTTCGGCGAAGTGACCTTCGACTTGTTGCGCATCTGCGCATTGCGGATGCGGGACAACAGATCGCCGAGCGGATCGTTCATAGCCATCGTGTGCGCCTCCTCACCAGCTCGACTTCAACAGGCCCGGAATCAGGCCCTTGGAGCCGAGGTCGCGGAGCGCGATGCGCGACAGCTTGTGCTTGCGGTAATAGCCGCGCGGCCGGCCGGTCAATTCGCAGCGATTGCGGATGCGGGTGGCCGACGAATTGCGTGGCATCTCGGCGAGCTTCAGCGTCGCGGCAAAGCGATCCTCCACCGGCTTCGACTTGTCGCGCGCGATCGCCTTGAGCCGCGCCCGCCGGCCGGCATATTTCTTCGTCATCCGGCGGCGCCGGCTGTTCTTCTCGATTGAACTCTTCTTCGCCATTTCGTTCTCCAAACGGTTCCGCGTTTGAGTTTATCTCACTGCCGGAACGGAAAATTAAATGCCGCCAACAGAGCACGCGCCTCGTCGTCGTTGCGCGCGGTGGTGCATACCGTGATGTCCATGCCCCAGATGTCGGCGGCTTTATCGTAGTCGATCTCGGGAAATATGATGTGTTCCTTGATGCCGAGCGTGTAGTTGCCGCGGCCGTCGAAGCTCTTCGGATTGAGCCCGCGGAAGTCGCGCACCCGCGGCAGTGCGATGTTGATGAGCCGGTCGATAAACTCGTACATGCGCGCTTTGCGCAACGTCACTTTGCAGCCGATCGGCTGGCCGGTGCGCAGCTTGTAAGTCGCGATCGATTTTCGCGCCTTGGTCACCACCGCCTTTTGCCCGGCGATCAGCGCCAGATCGGCCGCGGCGCCATCGACCTTCTTCTTGTCGTTGACGCCTTCGCCGATGCCCATATTGATGACGATCTTGTCGATGACCGGCGTCTGGTAGCGGTTCTTGTAGCCGAACTGCTCGGCGAGCTTGCCGCGGATGGCCTCGTCGAACTCGACCTTCAGGCGCGCCGGGACGCGCGGCTCCGGCTCGCGCGGCGCCGCCGGCTTGCCGGCCGTGGCGGCCTTGTCCGCGCGCGCTTGCTTGGCCGCCTTCTTGTCGTCCTTCGCCGCCTTGACCGCCTGTTCGGCGGATGGCGGCCGCTGCGACTGCTCCGGCTTTTTCGCCTGCTTGTCGTCCTTATCAGCCATCGATCTCGACTCCCGAACGTTTGGCGACGCGCACCTTCTTGCGGTCCTCGCCCTTGCCGACGAATTTAAAGCCGATGCGCGTCGGCTTGCCGTCCTTTGGATCGGCAAGCGCCACGTTCGACAGATGGATCGGCGCCTCTTTGGAAATGATGCCGCCCTCCTGCGAGGGGGTCTGGCGCTGGTGGCGCTTGACCATGTTGATGCCGCGCACCAGCACGCGGCCGTCGTCGCGGCGCATCTCGATGACCTCGCCACTGCGGCCCTTGTCGCGTCCGGTAATCACCAGCACGGTGTCGCCTTTTTTGATCTTTGCCGCCATCAGAGCACCTCGGGCGCGAGCGAGATGATTTTCATGTGGTTCTTGGCGCGCAGTTCCCGCGGCACCGGACCGAAGATGCGCGTGCCGACCGGCTCATTCTGCGGCGTCATCAGCACCGCCGCATTGCGGTCGAAGCGGATGACCGAACCATCGGCGCGCTTGATGTCCTTGGAGATCCGCACGATGACCGCTTTCATCACGTCGCCCTTTTTGACGCGGCCGCGTGGGATAGCCTCCTTCACCGAGACGACGATCACGTCGCCGATGGTGGCGTATTTGCGCTTGGAGCCGCCGAGCACCTTGATGCACATGACGCGGCGCGCGCCGGAATTGTCCGCCACGTCGAGATTGGTTTGCATCTGAATCATGGGTTACCCCACTGCTTGCATTGCGGCCGCATGATACTCACGACGCTTTCTTTTTCTCGCCGCGCACCACCGCCCAGCGCTTGAGCTTGGAAATCGGTGCGTGCTCTTCGATCCACACGAGGTCGCCGACCTTGAACTCGTTCTTCTCGTCGTGCGCGTAATATTTCTTCGAACGGCGCACCGTCTTCTTGAACAAGGGATGGGTGAAGCGGCGCTCGACGCGCACCACCAGCGTCTTGTTCTGCTTGTCGCTTACGACGACGCCCTGGAGCGTTCGCTTCGGCATGTCGTTCCTCTTCAGCTCTTCGGTACGGCTGGTTTTGCCGGACGCTTCGTCCGCGCGGTCGTCTTCAATCGCGCAATGTCGCGCCGCACTTCGCGCACGCGGGCGGTATTTTCCAGTTGCCCGCTGGCGCGCTGGAAACGCAGGTTGAAGTGCTCCTTCTTCAGCTTGAGCACTTCGTCGTCGATCTGATCGATCGTCATCGCTCTGATGTCAGCCGGTTTCATGACGCCTTACTCGCTGATCCGTTCGACAAAGCGCGTCTTGATCGGCAATTTGGCGGCGGCCAGCGCCAGCGCCTCCTTGGCGACGTCCAGCGTCACGCCGTCGATCTCGAAAATGATGCGGCCGGGCTTTACCCGGGCGACCCATAGTTCCGTCGTGCCTTTGCCCGAGCCCATGCGCACTTCGAGCGGTTTCTTCGACACCGGCACGTCGGGGAAAACGCGAATCCAGACGCGGCCCGAGCGCTTCATGTGACGGGTAAGCGCGCGGCGCGCCGCTTCGATCTGGCGCGCGGTGATCCGCTCGGGCTCCTGCGCCTTCAAGCCGTACTGGCCGAACGCAAGGTCGATCGCACTCGAGGCGATGCCGTGAATGCGGCCTTTATGCGCCTTGCGAAATTTGGTTCGTATCGGTTGCAGCATGGCTTTACGTCTCTATTCCATCCGTTCTTTACGCCGCGTCCCGCCGCGGCCGGCTGGCGTCGCCTTCGGCCATCTTTTTGTCTTGTGCCATCGGGTCGTGCTCCATGATCTCGCCCTTGAAGATCCAGACCTTCACACCACAGGTGCCGTAAGTGGTGAACGCGGTGGCGACCCCGTAATCGACGTCGGCGCGCAGCGTATGCAGCGGCACGCGGCCCTCGCGATACCATTCCATGCGCGCGATTTCGGCGCCGCCGAGCCGGCCCGAGCAATTGATGCGGATGCCGCCGGCGCCAAGCCGCATGGCCGACTGGACGGCGCGCTTCATGGCGCGGCGGAAGGCGACGCGACGCTCGAGCTGCTGTGCGATCGATTTCGGCGACGAGCTGGGCGTCGAGCTCGGGTTTACGGATTTCCACGATGTTGATGACAACATCGCTGTCGGTGAGCTCGGCGACCTTGCGGCGCAATTTCTCGATGTCGGCGCCCTTCTTGCCGATGACGACGCCGGGGCGCGCCGAGTGGATGGTGACGCGGCACTTCTTGTGCGGCCGCTCGATGACGATCTTGGACACCGCGGCCTGCTTGAGTTCCTTCATCAGCGCCTTGCGGATTGCCATGTCCTCGTGCAACAGCGTGCCGTAGCTCGACTTGCCGGCATACCACCGCGAGTCCCAGGTGCGGTTGATGCCAAGCCGAAGCCCGACCGGATTGACTTTCTGACCCATACTTCTCTCCCGCCCGTCCGCTTTACGCCTGCGCCTCGACTTCCCGCACCACAATGGTGAGGTTGGCAAACGGCTTGTGGATAGCTCCGGCGCGGCCGCGGCCGCGCACTTCGTGTCGTTTGATCACTAGCGCCTTGCCAACATGCGCCTCGGTGACGACAAGATCGTCGACATCGAGGTCGTGATTGTTCTCCGCATTGGCGATCGCCGATTCCAGGCACTTGCGCACGTCGCGGGCGATCCGCTTGCGCGAGAATTCGAGATCGGCGAGCGCGGTCGCAACTTTCTTGCCGCGAATGAGCTGCGCCAACAGGTTCAGCTTCTGCGGGCTTATCCGCAGCATGCGGGCGACAGCCTTCGCTTCGGTGTCGGAGAGCGCGCGATCGCGCTTTTTCTTGCCCATCAAAATCCTCCCGGCCTCACGACGCGCCCGCTGCCGGCGCGGCAGCCGGTGCAGCGCCCGCCGCGGGTGCCGCGCCCGGCGCTGCACCCTCGCCCGGCGCGCTCGCGCGCTTGGCCTTGCGATCCGACGAATGTCCGTAGAACGAGCGCGTCGGCGCGAATTCACCAAATTTGTGGCCGACCATTTCCTCGGTGACTACCACCGGGATGTGCTTTTGCCCGTTGTAAACTCCGAAAGTCAGCCCGACGAATTGCGGCAGGATAGTCGATCGCCGCGACCAGATGCGGATCATGTCGTGACGCGTTGACGAGCGCGCGGCATCCGCCTTTTTCAGCAGATAGCCGTCGACAAACGGACCCTTCCAAACCGAACGCGTCATGATCGCTCCTACTTCTGCTTCTTTCGCACGTGGCGGCTCACCATAATGAACTTCGCCGTCGACTTGTTCTTGCGCGTCTTCTTGCCCTTGGTCGGCTTGCCCCATGGCGTCACCGGATGGCGGCCGCCGCGGGTGCGCCCGCCAAGCGGATGGTCGACCGGATTCATCGCTTCGCCGCGCACATGGCCGCGCCGGCCCATCCAGCGCGAGCGCCCGGCTTTGCCGATCGAAATGTTCATGTTGTCGGGGTTGGACACCGCGCCGACGGTGGCCATGCAGCGGCCGTGAACGAGCCGCTGCTCGGCCGAATTGAGCCTTAAGATCACGTATTCGCCGTCGCGGCCGACGATCTGGGCATAGGTGCCGGCCGAGCGGGCGATCTGGCCGCCCTTGCCGATCTTGAGCTCGACATTGTGGACGATGGTGCCGACCGGAATATTGGCGACCGGCATGGCATTGCCCGGCTTCACGTCGACATGCTCGCCGGCGACGATGCTGTCGCCGGCCGCGAGCCGCTGCGGCGCCAGGATGTAATCGAGCTCGCCGTCCTGATATTTGACCAGCGCAATGAAGCCGGTGCGGTTCGGATCGTATTCGATCCGCTCGACCTTGGCCGGCATGTCGAATTTGCGGCGCTTGAAGTCGATCGTGCGATAGGCCTTCTTGTGGCCGCCGCCGCGATAGCGCGAAGTGATGTGGCCGTTATTGTTACGGCCGCCGCTTGAATGCTTACCCTCGGTAAGCGATTTGACCGGCTTGCCGGCATGCAAGCCGCTGTGATCGACCAGCACGAGCTGGCGCTGCGCCGCGGTGACCGGATTATAGGTCTTGAGTGCCATCGCCCGCTCCCTATAGCCCCGTGGTCACGTCGATCTTTTGGCCCTCTTCGAGGGTCACGATCGCGCGCTTGGTATCGGACTGCTGGCCGCGGCGGCCTTTGAAGATTTTCCATTTGCCGCGCCGGCGCAGCGTATTGACGCTCTTGACCTTGACGTCGAACAGCTCCTCGACTGCTTCCTTGATCTGCGGCTTGGTCGCCGTCATGGCGACCTTGAACACGACCTTGTTGAACTCGGACGCGTTGGTCGCCTTCTCGGTGATGAGCGGCGAGATAATAATGTCGTAATGGCGCGGATCGGTCGTGGTCATTTGAAGCGCGCCTCCAGGGCATCGAGGGCGGCGCGGGTGAGCACGAGCTTGTGCCGCCGCATGATGTCGTAGACGTTGATGCCGGCGATCGGCAGCACGTCGATATTCGGAATATTGCGCGCCGCGGTGCGCACATCGGCAGCGACTTCGGCGCCATCGATGAACAGCGCGTTCGACAGGCCGAGCTTGTCGCAATGCCCGCGCAACGCCTTGGTCTTGGCTTCCTTCACCGACAGCGCCTCAATGACCAGAATGCCGCCATCCCTGGCCTTGGCCGAGAGCGCGTGCCGGAGCGCGAGCGCACGCACTTTCTTCGGCAGGCCGATGGCGTGGCTGCGGGTCTGCGGGCCGAACGAGCGGCCGCCGCCGCGAAACAGATTGACGCGCGCCGAACCGTGACGGGCCGAGCCGGTGCCTTTCTGGCGGTACATTTTCTTGCCGGTGCGGTCGATGTCGGCGCGGTTCTTGACCTGATGGGTGCCGCGCTGGCGCTTGGCCAACTGCCACACCACGCAGCGGTGAATGATATCGGCGCGCGGTTCGAGGCCAAAAATGGCGTCGGACAGAGTGACCGAGCCGGCTTTCTTGCCGTCGAGCGTTGTGACTTGCAACTCCATGTCACTCGCCCTTCTTCGGTTTCTTGGCGGCAGGCTTGCCCGCTTCGCCCTTCGGCGTTGCGGGTTTCGCCGCGGGCTTCGGCGCCGCCGCCTGCGCTACAGGCGCTTGCTGCTGGGCCGCTTCCGGCTGTTTCGGCGCTTCCGCCGCCTGAGGCGCCGGCGCGTTTTCTGTGGCTGGCGTCGCCTCGGCGAGCTTAAACTTACCCGGCTTTGGCACGCCCTCCGGCAGCCTCTTCTTCACCGCGTCGCGCACCGTGATCCAGCCGCCTTTGCCGCCGGGAACGGCGCCTTCGACCATGATCAGGCCGCGCGCAACGTCGGTCTGTCTGACTTTCAAATTAAGCGTGGTCACCCGGTCGACGCCGAGATGGCCCGGCATCTTCTTGTTCTTGAACGTCTTGCCGGGATCCTGGCGGCCGCCGGTCGAGCCGATCGAGCGGTGCGAGATCGACACACCGTGACTCGCCCGCAACCCGGAGAAATTCCAGCGCTTCATGCCGCCGGCGAAGCCCTTGCCGGTCGAGGTGCCGGTGACGTCGACAAATTGGCCAACGACGAAGTGGTCCGCCGTGATCTCGGCGCCCACCGGAATGAGGCCGTCATCGTCGACACGGAATTCGGCAAGCTTGCGCTTGAGCTCAACCTTGGCGATTGCGAAGTGGCCGCGATCGGCCTTGGTCGTCGACTGCACCTTGCGCAGCCCGGCGCCGAGCTGGAGCGCGACGTAGCCGTTCTTTTCCTTGGTGCGGTGACCGATCACCTGGCAATTGCCGAGCCGCAACACCGTGACCGGCACATGCTCGCCGGTCTCGGTGAAGAGACGCATCATGCCGACCTTTTGCGCGAGCACCCCGGAACGCATTGTTGTTCTCCACCGCGCCTTACAGCTTGATCTCGACGTCGACACCGGCGGCAAGGTCGAGCTTCATCAAAGCATCGACCGTCTGCGGCGTCGGATCGACGATGTCGAGCAGGCGCTTGTGCGTGCGCATCTCGAACTGCTCGCGGCTCTTCTTGTCGATATGCGGCGAACGGTTGACCGTGAATTTCTCGATCTTGGTCGGCAGCGGGATCGGACCGCGCACCTGCGCGCCGGTGCGCTTCGCCGTATTGACGATCTCGCGCGTCGACGCATCGAGGATGCGGTGATCGAACGCCTTGAGCCGGATCCGTATGTTCTGACCGTTCATCGTCTTGTTCTCTTTGCCTGTCATCGTCCGCGAAGGCGGACGATCCAGTAATAGCTAGTCCCTCGGTTCACCCGCGATACCGCGAATACTGGGTCCCCCGCCTTCGCGGGGGACGACAGTGCATTTCCTCACTCGACGATGCTGGCGACGACGCCGGCACCGACGGTTTTACCGCCTTCGCGAATGGCGAAGCGCAGCTTTTCTTCCATGGCGATCGGCACGATCAGCGTTACTTCCATGGCGATGTTGTCGCCCGGCATCACCATCTCGGTGCCTTCCGGCAACGTCACCACGCCGGTCACGTCGGTGGTGCGAAAGTAGAACTGCGGCCGATAATTGGTGAAGAACGGGGTGTGGCGTCCGCCCTCCTCCTTGGTGAGGATGTAGGCTTCGGCCTTGAACTTGGTGTGCGGCTTCACCGAACCCGGCTTGCAGAGAACCTGGCCGCGCTCGACCTCTTCACGCTTGGTGCCGCGAAGCAGACAGCCGACATTGTCGCCGGCCTCGCCCTGATCGAGTAGCTTGCGGAACATCTCAACGCCGGTGACGACGGTCTTGGTCGTCGGCTTGATGCCGACGATCTCGACTTCCTCACCGACTTTGATGACGCCGCGCTCGATGCGGCCGGTGCACACCGTGCCACGACCCGAAATCGAGAACACGTCCTCGACCGGCATCAGGAAAGGCTGATCCTTCGGACGCTCCGGCTGCGGAATGTTTTCGTCGACTGCCTTCATCAGCTCGTGGATGGCTTCCTTGCCGAGCTTCGGATTCTTGTCCTCGAGCGCCATTAGCGCCGAGCCCTTGATCACCGGAATCTTGTCGCCGGGGAAATTGTACTTCGACAGCAGCTCGCGGACTTCGAGCTCGACCAGTTCGAGGAGCTCGGGGTCGTCCACCATGTCGACCTTGTTGAGGAAGACAACGAGCGCCGGCACGCCGACCTGGCGGGCCAGCAGGATGTGTTCGCGGGTCTGCGGCATCGGCCCGTCTGCCGCGCTCACCACCAGAATGGCGCCGTCCATCTGCGCCGCGCCGGTGATCATGTTCTTCACATAGTCGGCATGCCCGGGGCAGTCGACATGCGCGTAATGGCGCTTGTCGGTCTCGTATTCGACGTGCGCGGTCGCGATCGTGATGCCGCGCGCCTTTTCCTCCGGCGCCTTGTCGATCTGGTCGTAGGCCGTATAGGTGGCCTGACCCTTTTCCGCCAAAACCTTGGTGATCGCCGCCGTCAACGACGTCTTGCCGTGATCGACGTGCCCGATCGTGCCGATATTGCAATGCGGTTTGGTGCGCTGGAATTTTTCCTTGGCCATGGGACTCTCCGTTCGGTCTTTCTCTAATCCTTGTGAATGTTGGTCAGGCGAATTTGGCCTGAACCTCTTCGGCGATGGCTTTCGGCACTTCTGCGTAGTGGTCGAATTGCATCGTGAACGTGGCGCGCCCCTGTGACATGGAGCGCAGGTTGTTGACGTAAGAGAACATGTTGGCGAGCGGCACCATCGCCGAGATGACATTGGCGTTGCCGCGCATGTCCTGACCCTGGATCTGGCCGCGCCGCGAATTGAGGTCGCCGATGACCGACCCGGTGTAATCCTCCGGCGTCACCACTTCCACCTTCATGATCGGCTCGAGCAGAACCGGGCCGCCCTTCTGCAACGCCTCGCGCATAGCCGCGCGCGCGGCGATCTCGAAGGCCATCGCCGAGGAATCGACGTCGTGCGACGCGCCGTCGATCAGGCTGACCTTGAGGTCAACCACCGGGAAACCGGCAAGGACACCAGAGCCCAGCGAGCCTTCGAGACCTTTCTCGACGGCTGGAAAAAACTCTCTCGGCACCGACCCGCCGACGATTTCATTTTCGAACTCGAAGCCCGCGCCGGGCGCGCTCGGTTCGGCGATGATCTTGATGCGGGCGTACTGGCCGTGGCCGCCGGTCTGCTTCTTGTGCGTATAGTCGACGGTGGCCGGGCGGGTGATCTTCTCGCGATAGGCGACCTGCGGCGCGCCGATATTGGCGTCGACCTTATAAGTGCGCCTGAGGATATCGACCTTGATGTCGAGGTGCAGTTCCCCCATGCCCTTGATGATGGTCTGGCCGGATTCCTGGTCGGTGTGGACACGGAACGAGGGATCTTCAGCCACCAGCTTGGCCAGCGCCACGCCGAGCTTTTCCTGGTCGGCTTTCGACTTCGGCTCGATGGCGATCTCGATCACCGGATCGGGAAATTCCATTTTCTCAAGGATGACGGGTTTCTGCGCGATCGCACAGCGTATCGCCGGTGCGCACTTCTTTGAGGCCGGCCAGCGCCACGATGTCGCCGGCAAAAGCCTCCTTGATGTCCTCGCGGTTATTGGCATGCATCAACAGCATGCGGCCGACACGTTCCTTGCGCTCCTTGGTCGAATTCACCACGCCGGTGCCGCTCTCGAGCGTTCCGGAATAGATGCGGCAGAAGGTGATGGTGCCGACGAACGGGTCGTCCATGATCTTGAACGCCAGGAGCGCCATAGGCTCGGTATCCGATGCCTTGCGCTCGACCTCGTTACCCTTGGGATCGATGCCTTTCACCGGCGGCACGTCGATCGGCGACGGCAGATAGTCGACGACAGCGTCAAGCAGCGGCTGCACGCCCTTGTTTTTGAACGCGGAGCCGCACAACACCGGAAAGAACGCGCTGGAAATGGTCGCCTTGCGGATGAGGCGCTTGAGGGTGGCGACGTCAGGCTCTTTGCCTTCGAGATAGGCGGTCATCGCGTCGTCGTCGAGTTCGACCGCGGCTTCGATCAGCTTCTCGCGATATTCCTTGGCCTGGTCGAGCAGCTCGGCCGGAATTTCGATGTCATGATATTGGGCGCCGAGCGTCTCTTCGTCCCACACCACGCCGACCATGCGGACGAGATCGATGATGCCCTTGAATTGCGCCTCGGCCCCGATCGGAAGCTGGACCGCGACCGGCTTGGCGCCGAGGCGGTCGACGATGTCCTTGAGGCACTGGAAAAAGTCCGCGCCGGTCTTGTCCATCTTGTTGGCAAACACGATGCGGGGCACGTGATAGCGGTCGCCCTGCCGCCACACCGTCTCGGTCTGCGGCTCCACGCCCTGATTGGAATCGAGCACGCAGATCGCGCCGTCGAGCACGCGCAAGCTGCGCTCCACTTCGATGGTGAAGTCGACGTGGCCGGGCGTGTCGATGATGTTGAGCCGCTTGCCGTTCCAGATCGCGGTGGTCGCGGCCGACGTGATGGTGATGCCGCGCTCCTGCTCCTGCTCCATGTAGTCCATGGTCGCGGCGCCGTCGTGCACCTCGCCCATCTTGTGGCTCTTGCCGGTGTAATAGAGGACGCGCTCGGTCGTCGTCGTCTTGCCGGCATCGATGTGGGCCATGATGCCGAAGTTGCGATAGTCCTCGATGGGATGGGTGCGGGGCATTTTCTGGGGTTCCTTCGCTGTCGCCGGCGTTACCAGCGATAGTGCGAGAAGGCGCGGTTGGCTTCCGCCATCCGGTGCGTGTCCTCGCGCTTTTTTACGGCGTTTCCCCTGTTATTGGACGCATCGAGCAGCTCGCCTGAGAGCCGCTCGGTCATTGTCTTCTCGTTGCGTTCGCGCGCCGCCGAAATAATCCAGCGGATGCCGAGCGCCTGACGGCGCGACGTGCGCACTTCGACCGGCACCTGATAGGTGGCGCCGCCGACGCGGCGCGAACGCACTTCGATCGACGGCATGACGTTGTCGAGCGCCTGCTGGAAGACGGTGACCGGACTCTGCCGGGTCTTGCCCTCGATCATGTCGAGCGCGCCATAGACGATATTCTCCGCCACCGACTTCTTGCCGGCGTGCATCACCGAATTCATGAATTTGGTGACGACGACGTTGCCGAATTTCGGATCGGGAAGGATTTCGCGCTTGTCGGCTCTGTGGCGGCGGGACATTTCTCTCTACCTTACTTCGGCCGTTTCGCGCCGTATTTGGAGCGGCGCTGTTTGCGGTTCTTGACGCCCTGCGTATCGAGCACGCCGCGCAGGATGTGGTAACGCACGCCGGGCAAATCCTTGACGCGGCCGCCGCGGATCATCACCACCGAATGCTCCTGCAGGTTATGGCCCTCGCCGGGGATGTAACCGATGACCTCGAAGCCGTTGGTCAGCCGCACCTTGGCGACCTTGCGCAGCGCCGAATTCGGCTTTTTCGGCGTCGTCGTATAGACGCGGGTGCAGACACCACGCTTTTGCGGGCTCTGCTGCAAAGCCGGCACCTTCTTCTTCGCGTGCTGCGTAACCCGCGGCTTGCGAATGAGCTGGTTGATCGTCGGCATTCCTTACCTTCACTCCAAGACGGCGCTTGCGCCCCTGTTGCCTTCACTCCAAGACCGGGCTTGCGCCCTGTTGCCTGGTCCTTTGCTCACCGCAAGAACCCATCCGCGCAAAACCAAATCGCGCCATCCGTTTCCCGTGCGGAAGGGCGCTTGGTCTTCGCAGAGGACCGCACGGCGAGCGCGGTCATGCCCTGATCGTCTGACTTTGCGTAGTCAGAGGCAGCGTTTGAGCTTCCTTCGTCGAGGCGTCACGCCGCGTCCGAACCAATAAAGCTAAGAATTACAATAGCTTATATGGAAACCCGGCAGGCCGTTCCGACTGGCGAAGCTCACCGCCTGCCGAAAAGTTGGCGGTTTTTATCGGCGCCACCGTCCCAAGTCAAGCCGATATGGGCATGAAAGTGCGATGGCGCAAGCACATCTGCGCTATTGGATGACCTGATGTTCATCCCGGCTCCATGCCTTTGGCGCGAATGAGACGCCCAATTTCATCGCTGCGGAGAAAAGCGATGAAGTTTTGAGCCGCGACCCTGTTTTGAGAGCCGATGGAGAGCCCGGCGGCGTAGATAATGACGTTTTGCAGTTCGCCGGGCAGCGGGCCGACCAGATCGGCGCCCGTTACGGGCAGGATCGCTACGATCTGCTGCATGCCGATCTCGGCCTCGCCCGAGGCGACAAGCTCGGCCACCGGACCGCCGGTGAGTTTCGTCTTCGCTTTCATCTGCGCCGCGATGCCAAGGCGCTCCAACAGGCCGGCGATATAGGCGCCGCTCGGGCCGTCGCTATAGGCGATCGAGCGCGCCGCGACGAGCGTGCGCGTGAGCGCGGCGACCGTTGTGATGTCCGGCTTGGCCGCGCCGGCGCGCACCGCCAGCCCGACCGCCGAGCGCGTCACATCGGCGGTGCTGCCGGCCGCGATTTTGCCGGCCTGCACCAGCGCATCGAGTTCCGGCCGCGGCAAAAGCGCGACGTCGAACGCGGCGCCCTGCGCGATTTCCTTCTGCAATACCGAGGTCAGCCGGAATTCGATCTCGACTTTTGCGCCGCTCGCCCGCTCGAACAGCGCCACGACCTCGACCATGAGCACGCGCATGGCGCCGCCGCTGAGGATTTTGATATTTGCCGACATGCTCCCACTGTAGCCCGGCTTAAGCGCCGCGAAAGCCGCGCTAAAAGAAAAAGGGCCGCCCACCGGGCGGCCCTCGATTTCGTAACCGACCGGCGCTGCTATTCCGCCGCCGGCAGCGCCGCGGGTTCGGCGGCCGCTTCCGCCTTGATCGCCGCTTCCTTCTCGCGCTCGGCGAGAATGAGTGCGTCGCGCTTGACTGCGATTTCGCGGATCTTGTTCATCATCGCGCCTGTTCCCGCCGGGATCAGACGGCCGACGATGACGTTCTCCTTGAGCCCGTCGAGCGTGTCGTGCTTACCGTTGACCGCGGCCTCGGTGAGCACCCGCGTCGTCTCCTGGAACGAAGCGGCCGAGATGAACGAGCGCGTCTGCAGCGAGGCCTTGGTGATGCCAAGCAGCACCGGATGCGCGGTCGCCGACTTTTTGCCTTCGGTCGCGAAACGGGCATTGACCTCGTCGAACTCGATCTTGTCGATCTGCTCGCCCTGGATGAGATCGGTCTCGCCGGAATCGTCGATCTCGACCTTCTGCAGCATCTGGCGAACGATCACCTCGATGTGCTTGTCGTTGATCGCGACGCCCTGCAGCCGATAGACGTCCTGGATCTCGTTGACGAGGTAGCCGGCCAGCTCCTCGACGCCCTTGATCGCCAGGATGTCATGCGGCGCCGGGTTGCCTTCGACGATGTAGTCGCCCTTCTCGATGACGTCGCCGTCCTGCAAGTGGATGTGCTTGCCCTTGGGAACGAGATATTCCTTGAGCTCGTCATCCTTGCTGGAAGGCTCGATCGTGATGCGCCGCTTGTTCTTGTAGTCGCGGCCGAAGCGGACCGTGCCGGAGATTTCCGCGATGACCGCGGATTCCTTCGGCCGCCGCGCCTCGAACAGCTCGGCAACACGCGGCAGACCGCCGGTGATGTCGCGCGTCTTGGCGCTTTCGGTCGGGATACGGGCGATGACGTCGGCCGCCTGCACCTTGGAGCCGGGATCGACCGAAATGATGGCGTCCACCGCCAGCGTATAGCGGGCATCGCCGCCACGGCTGAGCTTGAGGATCTTGCCGTCCTTGCCTTTGATCACCAGCGCCGGGCGCAGGTCCTGCTGGCCGCGGGCGGAGCCCGAGCGCCAGTCGATAACCACGCGTTTGGCGATGCCGGTCGATTCGTCGAGCGTTTCCGTCAACGACTGACCCTCGACCAGATCCTCGTAGCCGATGATGCCTTCGACTTCGGTCAAGATCGGGCGGGTATAGGGATCCCACTCGGCCATGCGCTGACCGCGCTTGATGTGCTCGTCGTCGTCGACCTTGAGCCGCGCGCCATAAGGGACGCGGTGCACGGCACGCTCGGTGCCGTCCGGATCGAGCACGGCGACGATCAAGTTGCGGCCCATCGCGATCAGATCACCATCCGAATTGCGGGTGATGTTGCGATTCTTGATCTTGATGGCGCCTTCGAAGTTCGAACTCGACGAACGACTGCTCGGAGATCTGCGCCGCGCCGCCGATGTGGAACGTGCGCATGGTGAGCTGCGTGCCCGGCTCGCCAATCGATTGGGCGGCGATGACACCCACCGCCTCGCCCATATTGACCGGAGTGCCGCGGGCAAGATCGCGCCCGTAGCACATGCCGCAGCAACCGTTCGTGGTCTCGCAGGTGAGCACCGAACGGATCTTGATCTCCTGCACGCCGGCATTGACCAGCCGCTCGACGTGCTGCTCTTCGAGCAGCGTCGCATTCGGCACCAGCAGTTCGTTGCTCGATGGATCGCGCACGTCCTCGGCCGTAGTGCGGCCGAGGATGCGGCTTGCCAGCGACGCGACGACGGTGCCGGAATCGATGATGGCGCGCACCTTGATGCCGCGCGTCGTGCCGCAGTCCACATCGGTGATGATGCAGTCCTGCGCCACGTCGACGAGCCGGCGCGTCAGATAGCCGGAATTCGCCGTTTTCAGCGCGGTGTCGGCGAGACCCTTGCGGGCGCCGTGCGTCGAGTTGAAGTACTCGAGCACCGAAAGCCCTTCCTTGAAGTTCGAGATGATCGGGCTCTCGATGATTTCGCCGGACGGCTTCGCCATCAGGCCGCGCATGCCGGCAAGCTGGCGCATCTGCGCCGGCGAGCCGCGCGCGCCGGAATGCGCCATCATGAAGATCGAGTTCACCTGGGCTTCGGCGCCCTTTTCCGCCGGCTTGGAGGTGGAGATCTCCTTCATCATCGCTTCGGCGATCTCCTCGGTGCACTTCGACCAGGCATCGACGACTTTGTTGTATTTCTCGCCCTGGGTGATCAGGCCGTCGTTGTATTGCTGCTCGAACTCCTTCACGAGATCGCGGGTTTTCTCCACCGTCGCCGGCTTGGAGTGCGGCACCACCATGTCGTCCTTGCCGAACGAAATGCCGGCCTTGAACGCGTGGTGGAAGCCGAGCGCCATGACGCGGTCGCAGAAGATCACCGTCTCCTTCTGACCGCAGTGGCGATAAACGGTGTCGATCATGCCGGAGATTTCGCGCTTCGTCATGAGCTTGTTGACGAGGTCGAACGGAACCTTGGCATGCTTCGGCAGCACCTCGCCGAGCAGCGCACGGCCGGGCGTGGTTTCGAACGACTTGCGGTAACGGCTTGCCGTTCTCGTCGACGCCCTGCCAGGATATTTGATCTTGCTGTGCAGCCCGACCGCCTTTTCCTGCAACGCGTGCTCGATTTCGCTGATATTGCGATAAAAGCCTTGCACGACGTTCTGCTTCTTGTGATCGCGCTCCAGCTCCTTTTGCTCGTGCAGTTCGAGCTTCCACTGCCCCGGACCGTTCTCGGTCATGATCGAGAGGTAGTAGAGGCCGAGCACGATATCCTGCGACGGCACGATGATCGGCGAGCCGTTGGCGGGATGCAGGATGTTGTTGGTCGACATCATCAGCACGCGCGCTTCGAGCTGCGCTTCGAGCGACAGCGGCACGTGAACCGCCATCTGGTCGCCGTCGAAGTCGGCGTTGAACGCCGCGCAAACCAGCGGATGCAGCTGGATCGCCTTGCCTTCGATCAAGACCGGCTCGAACGCCTGGATGCCGAGGCGATGCAGCGTCGGCGCGCGGTTGAGCAGCACCGGATGCTCGCGGATGACCTCGTCGAGGATGTCCCAAACCTCGGGCTTCTCCTTCTCGACGAGCTTCTTCGCCTGCTTCACGGTGGTGGACAGGCCCTTGGCGTCGAGCCGCGAATAGATGAACGGCTTGAACAGTTCGAGCGCCATCTTCTTCGGCAGCCCGCACTGATGCAGCTTGAGCTCCGGACCGACGACGATCACCGAACGGCCGGAATAGTCGACGCGCTTGCCGAGCAGGTTCTGCCGGAAGCGGCCCTGCTTGCCCTTGAGCATGTCGGCGAGCGACTTCAGCGGCCGCTTGTTGGCGCCGGTGATGACGCGGCCGCGGCGGCCGTTGTCGAACAGCGCATCGACCGCTTCCTGCAGCATCCGCTTCTCGTTGCGGATGATGATGTCGGGCGCGCGCAGCTCGATAAGCCGCTTGAGGCGGTTGTTGCGGTTGATGACGCGGCGATACAGATCGTTGAGGTCGGACGTGGCGAAACGCCCGCCGTCGAGCGGCACCAGCGGCCGCAGATCGGGCGGGATCACCGGCACATGCGTGAGGATCATCCATTCCGGCTTGTTGCTCGACTGGGTGAAAGCCTCGATCAGCTTGAGCCGCTTGGCGAGCTTCTTCGGCTTGAGCTCGGACGTCGATTCGATGATCTCCTGGCGCAGCTCCGCCGCCATCTTCTCGAGATCGAGGGCTTTCAGCATTTCGCGGATCGCTTCCGCGCCGATCATGGCGGTGAAGCTGTCGGCGCCGAATTCATCCTGCGCCTTGACGTAATCGTCCTCGGACAGGAGCTGACGGTCCTTGAGCGGGGTGAGACCCGGCTCGAGCACGACGTAATGCTCGAAATAGAGGATGCGCTCGAGGTCCTTGAGCGTCATGTCGAGCAAAAGGCCGATGCGCGACGGCAGCGACTTCAAGAACCAGATATGCGCCACCGGCGCGGCGAGCTCGATATGGCCCATGCGCTCGCGCCGCACGCGGGACAGCGTCACCTCGACCGAGCACTTCTCGCAGATGATGCCCTTGTACTTCATGCGCTTGTACTTGCCGCACAAGCACTCGTAATCCTTGATCGGCCCGAAAATGCGCGCGCAGAACAGGCCGTCGCGCTCGGGCTTGAAGGTGCGGTAATTGATGGTCTCGGGCTTTTTGATCTCGCCGTAGGACCAGGACAGAATCTTATCCGGGCTCGCGATCGAAATCCGGATCTGGTCGAAGACCTGAGCCGGCACCTGCGGGCTGAAAAGATTCATGATCTCTTGGTTCATCGTCTTCTCCGCTTGCCGACCATGTCGGCCGCTATGGCTATCTCTGTTTCGTCATTGGCCGGGCTTGTCCCGGCCATCTCGCTTAGGAAGGCACTGCCTTCGGATCGGGATGCGCGGGCCAAGCCCGCGCACTGACGCCTCGTATTACTCGGCCGCCTCGGACATGCCGTCACCGCCGCCGCCGCGCTGTTGCTTGGAGTTGTGCAGGTCGACGTTCAATCCGAGCGAGCGCATCTCCTTGACCAGCACGTTGAACGATTCCGGAATGCCGGACTCGAACGCGTCGTCGCCGCGCACGATCGATTCGTAGACCTTGGTGCGTCCGGCGACGTCGTCGGACTTCACCGTCAGCATCTCCTGCAGCGTGTAGGCGGCGCCGTAAGCTTCGAGCGCCCACACTTCCATTTCGCCGAAGCGCTGGCCGCCGAACTGCGCCTTGCCGCCCAGCGGCTGCTGGGTGACGAGGCTGTACGGGCCGATCGAACGGGCGTGGATCTTGTCGTCGACAAGGTGGTGCAGCTTGAGCATGTAGATGTAGCCGACCGTGACCTTGCGATCGAACGTATCGCCGGTGCGCCCGTCATAGAGCGCTCACCTGCCCGGAATGATCGAGACCGGCGAGATCGAGCATGTGCTCGATGTCGGCCTCTTTGGCGCCGTCGAACACCGGCGTCGAGATCGGCACGCCGTGGCGAAGATTGGTGCCGAGCTCCATGAGGCCTTTCTCATCGAGCGACTTGATGGTCTCGTCTTCGCCGTAGATTTTGCGCAGCAGCTCCTTGAGCGGCTTCGGATCGCGCTTGCCGTGATAGAGATCGACGGCATTGCCGATCTTGATGCCGAGGCCGGCGCAGGCCCAGCCGAGATGGGTCTCCAGGATCTGACCGACATTCATGCGGCTCGGCACGCCGAGCGGATTGAGCACGATGTCGACCTGGGTGCCGTCGGCGAGGAACGGCATGTCCTCGATCGGCACGATCTTCGACACCACGCCCTTGTTGCCGTGGCGGCCGGCCATCTTGTCGCCGGGCTGGATCTTGCGCTTCACGGCGACGAAGACCTTGACCATCTTCATGACGCCGGGCGGCAATTCGTCGCCGCGCTGCAGCTTCTCGACTTTGTCGAGGAAGCGCTGTTCGAGCCGCTTCTTCGATTCGTCGTATTGCTTCCGGATGGCTTCGATCTCCGCCATGATCTTGTCGTTCGGCGAAGCGAACATCCACCATTGCGAACGCGGATATTCCTCGAGCACCGCGCGGGTGATCTTGGTGTCCTTCTTGAAGCCCTTCGGACCGGCAATGCCCTGGCGGCCTTCCAACAATTCGGCGAGGCGGCCATAGACGTTGCGGTCGAGGATCGCCTGCTCGTCGTCGCGGTCCTTGGCGAGCCGTTCGATCTCTTCACGCTCGATGGCGAGCGCGCGCTCGTCCTTTTCGACGCCGTGCCGGTTGAACACCCGGACTTCGACGACGGTGCCCTGCACGCCCGGCGGAACCCGCAGTGAGGTGTCGCGCACGTCGGAGGCCTTTTCGCCGAAGATGGCGCGCAGGAGCTTTTCCTCCGGCGTCATCGGGCTTTCGCCCTTCGGCGTGATCTTGCCGACCAGGATGTCGCCGGCGCGCACTTCGGCGCCGATATAGACGATGCCGGCCTCGTCGAGGTTCTTCAGCGTCTCTTCCGAGACGTTCGGAATATCGCGCGTGATTTCCTCAGGCCCGAGCTTGGTGTCGCGCGCCATCACTTCGAATTCCTCGATATGGATCGAAGTGAAGACGTCGTCCTTGACGATGCGCTCGGAGAGCAGGATCGAGTCCTCGAAGTTGTAGCCGTTCCACGGCATGAACGCGACCAGCGCGTTGCGCCCGAGCGCGAGCTCGCCGAGATCGGTCGACGGACCGTCGGCGATGATGTCGCCCTTCTTGACCTGATCGCCCACCTTCACCAGCGGCCGCTGATTGATGCAGGTGTTCTGGTTCGAGCGCTGGAACTTCATCAGCCGGTAGATGTCGACGCCGGGCTTGGTCGGGTCCGCCTCGTCGGTGGCGCGAATAACGATACGGGTGGCGTCGACCTGATCGACCACGCCGGTGCGGCGGGCGGCAATCGCCGCGCCGGAATCGCGCGCGACCACGCCTTCCATGCCGGTACCGACGAACGGCGCCTCGGCGCGAACCAGCGGCACCGCCTGGCGCTGCATGTTGGAGCCCATCAACGCGCGGTTGGCGTCATCGTTCTCAAGGAACGGAATGAGCGCCGCGGCAACCGAAACGAGCTGCTTCGGCGACACGTCCATGAAATCCACCTTGTCCGGCGGAATGAGCTGGACGTCGCCGGCATGGCGCACGACGACGAGATCGTCGGTGAAGCGGCCCTTGGCGTCGATGGCGGAGTTAGCCTGGGCGACCGTGTAGCGCCCCTCCTCCATCGCCGAGAGATAGATCACCTCGTCGGTGACGCGGCCGTCCTTGACCTTGCGATACGGCGTCTCGACGAAGCCGTATTTGTTCACCCGCGCATAGGTCGCGAGCGAATTGATCAGGCCGATATTCGGGCCTTCCGGCGTCTCGATCGGACAGATGCGGCCGTAATGCGTCGGATGCACGTCGCGCACTTCGAAGCCGGCGCGCTCGCGCGTGAGCCCGCCCGGACCGAGCGCCGAGAGCCGCCGCTTGTGGGTGATCTCCGACAGCGGATTGGTCTGGTCCATGAACTGCGAGAGCTGCGAGGAGCCGAAGAACTCGCGCACGGCGGCGGCCGCCGGCTTGGCGTTGATCAGATCCTGCGGCATCACCGTGTCGATATCGACCGACGACATGCGCTCCTTGATGGCGCGCTCCATGCGCAAGCAGCCCGATGCGATACTGATTTTCCATCAGCTCGCCGACCGAACGCACCCGGCGATTGCCGAGATGGTCGATGTCGTCGATCTCGCCCTTGCCGTCGCGCAAATCGACCAGCGTGCGGATCACCGCGATGATGTCTTCCTTGCGCAGAATGCGCATGGTGTCGGGCGCATCGAGATCGAGCCGCATGTTCATCTTGACGCGGCCGACAGCGGACAGGTCGTAACGCTCCGAATTGAAGAACAGCGACTGGAACATGTTCTGCGCCGTGTCGATCGTCGGCGGCTCGCCGGGACGCATGACGCGATAGATATCGAACAGCGCATCCTCGCGCGTCATGTTCTTGTCGATCGCCAGCGTGTTGCGGATGTAAGCGCCGACGTTGACGTGATCGATATTGAGGAGCGGCAGTTCCTTGTAGCCGAGATCGACCAGCGACTTCAGCGGCGTCTTGCCGACGTTGATATCCCACCCGCCGTCCTTCCGTTCGGTGCCCGTGATCTCCTCGCCGGCCTCGGCGTATATTTCGCCGGTTTTCGTGTTGACGAGGTCCTCGGCGATGTAGTTGGCCGATCAATTCCTCGTCGGAGAGCCGGAGCGCCTTGAGACCCCTTTCGGCGAGCTGACGAGACTGGCGTACGGTAAGCTTCTTGCCGGCCTCGAGCACGACTTTGCCGGTATCGGCGTCGACCAGATCGTTGATCGCCTTGTAGCCGCGCAGCCGGTTGGCATCGAACGGCACGCGCCAGCCTTCCTTGGTGCGCTTGTAAGGAACCTGCTTGTAGAAGGTGTTGAGGATCTCCTCGCCGCTCATGCCGAGCGCATAGAGCAGCGAGGTGACGGGAATCTTCCGCCGCCGGTCGACGCGCGCATGGACGATGTCCTTGGCGTCGAACTCGATGTCGAGCCAGGAGCCGCGATAGGGGATGATGCGGGCGGCGAACAGAAGCTTGCCCGACGAATGGGTCTTGCCCTTGTCGTGATCGAAGAACACGCCGGGCGAGCGGTGCATCTGCGAGACGATGACGCGCTCGGTGCCGTTGACGACGAAGGTGCCGTTATTGGTCATGAGCGGAATGTCGCCCATGTAGACATCCTGCTCCTTGATGTCCTTGACCGAATGCGCGCCGGTCTCTTCGTCGATATCGAATACGATCAGCCGCAGCGTCACCTTGAGCGGCGCGGCATAGGTCATGCCGCGCTGGCGGCACTCGTCGACGTCGTATTTCGGCGGCTCGAATTCGTATTTGACGAATTCGAGCTGCGAGGTGTTGGAGAAATCGGAAATCGGGAACACCGACTTGAAGACGGCCTGCAGGCCCTCGTTGGGCCGGCCGCCTTGCGGCTCCACCACCAGGAGGAATTGGTCGTAGGACGCCTTCTGAACCTCAATGAGGTTCGGCATCTCCGCGACTTCCTCGATTTTTCCGAAAAACTTTCGTACGCGCTTCCGACCGATAAACGTCTGCGCCATCATGTCCTCTCGCTCAATCGAACCATCGGGTTCGAACCGCCGGCATCAGGTTTCGCTACCGTTACCGTCCGCTCAAACCATTACGCTCGAACCGCAAGGGCCGCCGCAGGCCGCCGTGGATTTCGAGGTACCGAGGCGATCAAGACGACTCTCCAGAAGGCCGCAATCCATCGCGACCGTCGGGACAGGCGTCATACGCCCTTAATTGTCCGCCCTATTTTCGGGTGATTCGGCCAAAGTTCCGAATCGCCTCGCCGCACTCTTCTTCGGGATCCCCGGGCTTCCCCGGCTCGCCCGGGGATTTCCGTTAAATAAGCACTGCTTACTTAAGCTCAACCTTGGCGCCAACCTTTTCGAGGGTCGCCTTGATCTTGGCGGCCTCGTCCTTGTTGACGCCTTCCTTGACGTTCTTGGGCGCGCCTTCGACCAGGTCCTTGGCCTCTTTGAGGCCGAGGCCGGTGATGGCGCGGACTTCCTTGATCACCTCGATCTTCTTCTCGCCGGCGGCGGCGAGAACGACCGTAAACTCGGTCTTTTCCTCGGCAGGAGCCGCCGCCGCGGCGGCCGGGCCCGACTGCCACCGCGACTGCGGCGGCAGCCGAAACGCCCCACTTCTCTTCGAGGAGCTTGGCGAGCTCGGCGGCCTCAAGCACGGTGAGGCTGGAGAGGTCGTTCACGATTTTCTGCAGATCAGCCATGAGACTTTGTCCTTCGGTTCTAACCTTTTGAGAATGCCGGCTAGGCAGCCGCGCCTTCCCCACTCTTTGCGGCATAGGCCTGGACCACGCGGGCGACCTTGGCGGCAGGGGCATTCACCACCTGCGCGATCTTGGTCGCCGGCGCCTGGATGAGGCCGACGATCTTTGCCCGCAACTCGTCGAGCGAGGGCAAGGCGGCGAGCGCCTTGACCCCATTCGGGTCGAGCGTGGTGGTCCCCATCGCTCCGCCGAGAATGACGAACCGCTCGTTCGTCTTGGCGAAATCGACGGCAACCTTCGGCGCCGCGATCGGATCGCCCGAAAAGGCGATCAGCGCCGGCCCCTTCAGGAGCGGCGCAATCGAGGCGACGTCAGAGCCTTCGAGAGCGATCTTGGCGAGGCGGTTTTTCGCGACCTTCACGTTGGCGCCAGCCTGCTTCATCTGCCGACGCAGACTTTGCATTTGGGCGACCGTCAGGCCGGAATAATGAGCAACGACGACGACCTTGGTGGCCTTGAAGACCTTACCAAGGCTGCCGACCAGCTCGCTCTTTGCCGCGCGATCCAAAAGCTCTCTCCGGTTGGCGGCCCTGCGCCGCGGACCGCCGGGGGTTTACACCCTGCCCCCCGGGCGGCTTTCGCCTCCCGGGCCATCGAGGTCAGAACCGAAGGGCAATGGCTCTGCTAAAAGCCCTGCCTTCGTCCTTCACCCGTCTATGCTGGCCTCCTCTTTTGGAGGATTGAATTAAGCCGTTACCGGCGCCTGCAGTCTCGGACAGGAACGCGCCCGCGAATTCCACTAAGCTGTTCGCCTCTTAGAAAATCCAAACGGGATAAGCTCTAAGAACGGGATAAGCTCTAGAGAGGTCTCGCTCAATTGGTTTTCGAGAAGTGCGTAAAGGCGCGCCGACAAAACGGGCCGGCACGCCCATGGCGTCTATTTAGCGGCTCGAAGCGGATTTGCCAAGTGGATTTGTCGGCATTTCCCGGCCTTTGCGCAGGCAGTCATTTGCGTCATAGCATCGCGACCAAAATGTATCGAAGGGAGCGGCCATACCGCGCCCGATCGCATCCTGACCACCCATGTCGGCAGCCTGATCCGGCCCCCCGCACTGATCGCGTTCTGGCGGGCCATCGAGGGCGGCAAACCCTACGACGAAGCGGCGTTCGAAGCCTGCCTTACCGAATCCGTCGCCGACGTGGTGCGCCAGCAGGCCGAAACCGGCATCGATATTGTCAGCGACGGCGAGTTCAGCAAAGGCGCCAACTGGGCCTTCTACGTCCACAAGCGGCTGACCGGCATCGCCATCCGGCCAGCGACGCCCGAGGAAACCAAGGACCCGATGGCGTCGATGTCCGGCGGACGCGATCGCGACGCGTTCCCCGAATTCTACGCGGAATACGACGTCGCATCGGGCCTCGGCAAACGGCTGGGCAATCGCGTGGTGGTCGACGGCGCGATCTCATATTCCGGCGCGGCCTTGGTCGGACGCGATATCAAGAACCTCAAGGCCGGCATCGCCAAGCGCGAAGGACGAGCTTCCTTCTTTGGCTGGCTTCCTCCCCGTTGTCGCGCCCGCAAGCGCATTCCCCGGCGCCAAGATCGAGCACTACAAAGACGAAGCGGCGTGCCTGACCGCGCTCGCCGATGCGCTGCATCAGGAATACAAGGCCATCGTCGACGCCGGGCTTTATGTGCAGATCGACGACGCGTTTCTGCCCTACATGTACGAGCGCATGGTGCCGCCGATGTCGAATGCGGATTATCGCCACTGGGCGCAGCTGCGCGTCGACGCGCTCAATCATGCGCTGCGCGGCATCCCCGAGGAGCGCTCGCGCTATCACATCTGCTGGGGCAGCTGGAACGGCCCGCATGCCTTCGACGTGCCGCTCAAGGACATCATCGATCTCGTGCTGCAGGTGCGCGTCGGACATTATTCATTCGAAGCCGCCAATCCGCGCCACGCCCATGAATGGCGGGTCTGGGAGACGGCGAAGCTCGCGCCCGGAAAGATTTTGATCCCCGGCGTGATCAGTCACGCCACCAACATCGTCGAACATCCGGAGTTGGTCGCCGAACGGATCGTGCGGCTTGCCAAAATCGTCGGCCGCGAAAACGTCATGGCCGGAACCGATTGCGGCTTCGCGCAAAGCCCATTCGCGCGCCGGGTCCATCCGACGATCATGTGGGCGAAATTGAAAGCGCTTGCCGAAGGCGCGCGCATCGCCACGCAAGTTTTGTGGGGCAAGCGCGCGGCGGCGTGATTTGCTTTGCGCGCCATTCCGGATTGCCACCGATCTCGGGCTTACCCGAGATCGGCAGCTGAAGGTCCAAGTCGGCAACAGCCGACTTGGGTGGCGGCAAGTTCGGAATCCATAATCACAGGTCAGCGAATATGGATTCCGGGCTCGCGGGCTAAGGCCCGCGCCCGGGAATGACCAACTAATGCGTCTGTTGCGAGTCCGGGAACAGGCTCGCCGGCACGACTTTCACGCCGGGGCCCATGGTCGAGGAAATGGCCACGCGATTGATGAAGTGGCCCTTGGCGCCCGCCGGCCGCGATTTCTGCACCGCATCCGCAAACGCGCGGATGTTCTCGATCAACTTCTCTTCGCTGAAGGAGGCCTTGCCGACACCGGCCTGGACGACGCCGGCTTTCTCGGCGCGAAACTCGACCGAGCCGCCCTTGGCGCCTTTGACCGCGTTGGTGATGTCCATGGTCACGGTGCCGACTTTCGGATTGGGCATCAGGCCGCGCGGGCCCAAAACCTTGCCGAGGCGGCCGACCAAAGGCATCAGGTCCGGCGTGGCGACGACGCGATCGAAGTCGATCGTGCCGCCCTGCACTTTCTCCACCAGATCCTCGGCGCCGACCACGTCGGCGCCGGCGGCCTTCGCCTCATCGGCCTTGGCGCCGCGCGCGAACACCGCGACGCGCACCGAACGGCCGGAGCCATTCGGCAGATTGACGACGCCACGCACCGTCTGATCGGCGTGGCGCGGATCGACGCCGAGATTCATCGCCACTTCGACAGTCTCGTCGAATTTGGCCTTGGCGCGCTCCTTGACCATCTTCACCGCTTCCGCGAGCGGATAGAGCTTCTCGCGATCGACGCCGTCGCGGGCTTTGACCGTGCGTTTGCCGAGCGTCATGACACCACCTCCAGACCCATCGAACGTGCCGACCCTTCGATCATGCGCATGGCGGCTTCGATAGTGTCGCAGTTCAAGTCTTTCATCTTCTGCTCGGCGATCTCGCGCACCTGCGCCTTGGTGACCGAGCCGGCGACGTCGCGGCCCGGCGCCTTGGAGCCGCTTTCGACCTTCGCCGCCTTCTTGAGGAAGTGCGACACCGGCGGCGTCCGCAGCTCGAAGGTGAACGAGCGGTCGGCATAAACCGTGATGGTGACGGGGATCGGCGCGCCCTTCTCGAGCTTCTGCGTCTGCGCGTTGAACGCCTTGCAGAACTCCATGATGTTGAGCCCGCGCTGGCCAAGCGCCGGACCGATCGGCGGCGACGGATTGGCCGCCCCCGCCGGTACCTGCAGCTTCACATAGCCGGTGATCTTCTTTGCCATTCTCTACTCCTGTTAGTGGTGCGGATTTTGACGGCTGGCGGCCGCCTCACCTCCCACGGCTTTCACTCTTCAGTAGCCCTCTCCCGCTTGCGGGAGAGGTGAAACTCTATAGCTTCTCCACCTGTCCGAATTCCAACTCGACGGGGGTGGCGCGGCCGAAGATCGACACCGCGACCTTGAGCCGCGAGCGGCCTTCGTCGACTTCCTCCACCGTGCCGTTGAAGGAAGCGAACGGGCCGTCGGAGACGCGCACCTGCTCGCCGACTTCGAACGAGACCGACGGCTTCGGCCGCTCGATGCCTTCCTGCACCTGATGAATGATGCGGTCGGCCTCGGCGTCGGACAGCGGCATCGGCTTGTTGTCCGAACCGAGGAAGCCGGTCACCTTCGGCGTGTTTTTGATGAGGTGATAGGCCTCGTCGGTCATCTGCATCTTCACCAGCACATAACCGGGGAAGAATTTCCGTTCGGCGTCGACTTTGCGTCCGCGCCGCACTTCGACGACCTTTTCCTTCGGTACGAGGATTTCCTCGAACAGCCCGGACAACCCGCGCTGCTTGGCCTGCTCGCGAATCGAATCGGCGACCTTGTTCTCGAAGTTCGAGTAGGCGTGGACTGCGTACCACCGGTTCATGTCATGAATTCCAGATCATGAATTTGGCTCGTCATGCGAAAAGCTCAAGAGTTGATGCCGAGCAGGAAACTCACCGCGATGCGCATGACCTGGTCGGCGAGCAGAAAGAAGATCGACGCGATGAAGACCATGACGAACACCATGATGGTGGTCACGGTCGTCTCCTTGCGCGTCGGCCAGGTGACCTTCTGCCCTTCGGCCCGGACTTCCTGCAGAAATTTGAACGGACTGACTTTCGCCATCGCATAATCCAATAGCCATTCCCCGCCCAACTCTTCAGGACGAGACCGGCACAGCGGTTCCTTTGGGGAGATGTTCGTCGCGGAAATCCGTCACCGGGCCGCCGACGATGGCAGTTACCTACTGCCGGCCGCTCGCAGCGTCAAGGGCCGGGCCGGACTTGGCAATGATCTCAAGCCTTTATTCACCCTGGATGTTCGCCTCTTTGATCACCCGGCCATATTCCTCGCGCTGCTGGAGCAAATGCGCCGCGAGGTCGGCGCCCGGCTTGCCGACCGGGTCGAGGCCTTGCAAATCCCATTTGGGCTTGAGCTCCGGCGCTAGCATGGCGGCGTCGGCCCATTGCGAAAGCTGCTCAACCACCGCGGCGGGAGTCCCGGCCGGTGCCAACAGGCCGAACCAGACATACACTTCGTAGCCTGCGTAGCCGGACTCGGCGACCGTCGGCACGTCCGGCATCCACGGCAGGCGGTTTCGCGATCCCACGGCGAGCGCGCGCAGGTTGCCGGCTTTGACGTTTTCGGAAACCTCCGAGTAGTTTGCCATCACGGTGTCGACGTGCCCGCCGAGCAGTTCGTTGATGGCCGGGCCGTTGCCGTTGAACGGCACGTAAATCATGTTGATCTTGGCGCGCAGTTTCAGGAGTTCGTACGCAATGTGTTGGGTGGTCGCCGGACCGACGCCGGCATTGGTCAACTGACCCGGCTTGGCGCGCGCCGCGTCGATCAAATCGGCCAGCGTGCGATAGGACGACGCGCTGCTGACGACGATCACCTGCGGCGAATTCGCCAGCCACGATAGCGGCGCGAAGCTGGTTAGCGGATCGTAATTCAACTGCTTGAAGAACGGATGGATGATGAAGGAATTGGCGACGGTGATGAGCGTGTTGCCGTCGGGCACCGCGCGCGAGACAAATTCGGTGCCGACAATCGACGCCGCGCCCGGCCGGTCTTCGACGACGGTGGCCGCGCCGCCCATCGTGCCGATCTGTTGCGCCAGCACGCGCGTGAGCAGATCGGCGGCGCCGCCAGCCGGAAACGGCACGACGAACTTGATGGTTCTCGCTGCCTGCGACCAAGCCGGGTGGCCAGTCAGCGCCAGCAACGGGGCCGCACCAGCGAAGCGGATAAAACGGCGACGGGAGGGTTTAGCCTGGCAGGAGTGGAGGGACTCGAACCCCCAACCCCCGGTTTTGGAGACCGGTGCTCTAGCCATTGAGCTACACTCCTAGACCGCGTCCACATGCCTCTTGGCGGCCGGCAACGCAAGGTCCTTGAACTGGCAACGGAGGCAAAGCGACTTAACCGAACAACAGATGCTGACCCGAGGCGCCATCACTATACTTATCGGCGCTTGCGCGCCTAAAAACCTGCACAGCCTGCGCGGGCAAGTGGTTCAGTGATGCTGCGCGGATGGCCCGCCTTCGCGACAGGTTGGCCTGCCAGCCGAAGCGCCGTAAGCGCGAAGGGCTGGAGCGGGTGAAGGGAATCGAACCCTCGTCATAAGCTTGGAAGGCATTTGGAAAACTGTTTCAGATCAAAGGAAGTTGAGACTTTTTCTATGCCTAAAACGCGCTTTTTGGCACCGAAGTTGACACTCAACGTCAGTGCGGATTTTAGACCGTCAAAGCGTGCTGATGTTCGACCAGACAGTGTCCGCTTTCGGGGGTAAAGCGGACACGATCGCCGTCAGACGGCGCGGCAGCTAATGACCCAAAGCGGACATTAGGGCGGCTTATTCGTCTTTCTTGCTTAAGACTTGGCCGGTGGCTGGATTCACAAGGTGGACCCGTTGGCAAATGGTGCATGTCACTGCCTCATAGGTATCGGCATTCTCCGCGACCTCCTCGGCAGAAAAGCTCTGAACGTCGTATCCGGTGTTCGGGCAGCGGTAGATGAAGGGCGGCATCCTACGAAACTTTCGACCGCAGACAGCGGATACAGCCCGGGCCGGAGCGTTATCGGTGGAGCTGAGGATGCCTCGACATGGATCGATGGAATTTACCGCATGAATGGCGAGGCAAAGCGTCATTTGGACAAATAGACCACGCGAATTTTGAGCGCGCGAAGAACTTTTTCAGAAGGCAATACCTTGCCGCTCAGTGTTCTGGAAACTACACTCCAATTTACATCGGCCTTTCGAGCGAACGCGCGTAGGCTTCCCGCCCGTTCTACTTCGGATCGGAGCAATCGCATAACGTCTTCCAGGTCAAGTATCTGTTGCACCTTGAGGGCGCGCCTAAGGATTTCGCGGTCTGCCAAACTCCAACGCATTTATAGTACCATCGATTGCCTCGTCGTCGAAAACTATTTCGGCGGCGCGGCGTGTGCATTGAGGCAGATCAATCTTCGGCAGACAACTCGCCGCACTCGGCAGTTCGTGGAGGGCTCAAGGCGGACATCGAGATTAAGTAGGCCGCTCGGTTGGCGGTCTTTTTCGCGTTCATAACGAAGCGACGCAGCACCCCGTTAGGAGCTGCGCCGCCCTACTTGCAATGTCACCGTTCGATTTCACCGCAAGCACGAAGAAATAATGTCCTGCTCGGACTAGATACGGCATTGATTCAAATCAATGGGCACGGACATCGCGCCTCATTGTTGCCATGTCCGCTTATGGCCCTTAGCTGCCGCGCCGGTCGGCAACAGCCGCGGCAGCTTTCGGGGGCAAAGCGGACACCGATCGGTCTCAAAACAGAAGCCTAGCCGAGTTCTCAACTTTCAAGTTCTCGGCGCTAAGTGATTGAAGGAATTGGAGCGGGTGAAGGGAATCGAACCCTCGTCATAAGCTTGGAAGGCATTTGGAAAACTGTTTCAGATCAAAGGAAGTTGAGACTTTTTCTATGCCCAAAACGCGCTTTTTGGCACCAAAGTTGACACTCAACGTCAGTATGCATTCGAGACCGTCAAGGCGTGTGGATGTTCGACCAGACAGTGTCCGCTTTCGGGGGTAAAGCGGGCACCAATTGTCAGGACAGTCGCGGCAGCTTTTGACCCAAAGCGGACTCTTACCAAGCTGACAACACGGTCGTCGGTTTAGGCTTAGCGGTTGTTTCCGACCGCAGCGTCCCTTTCAGGAGTTTCATAGATTTGCTACGGACAGACAGGGGGCGCCGCTCTAATGCCCTGGTGAAAGCGCGGTTGCAACCGGCCCGTGCCGGGTTAGCACCGGTTATGAGGGCTTTTAGTGGCCTCGCACATATTTATCAGCCATTCCTCGAAGGATCAGAAGGTCGCCCGGACCATCTGTACGGCGCTGGAAAATCGCGGGCTCACTTGCTGGGTTTACTCCCGCAACATTCAGCCGGGCCAGAATTTCCAAGAACAGATCGTCAGGGCGATTCGCGCCGCCAAGATCATGGTCCTGGTCTTCACCGCCAATGCCAACAGTTCGAACGAGATCAAGAAGGAACTCGCGATCGCCAGTCAAAACAATCTGGTGGTCATTCCGGTGCGGATCGAGGACGTGATCCCTAATGAGGCCTTCGCCTATGAGTTTGCGACCCGGCAGTGGATCGATCTGTTCGAGGATTGGGAAATCGTCGATCACCCGCTTGGCGGACCTGATCGCCACCACCAGCGACGATCAATCATTAGGCGATCAAACCAAAGCAGGTCTGGGATCGACCGACGATGTGGCCGCTCCGCCCGTCGGCAAGGTGGTCAAGATCGGTCCTGCGCTCGCGACCGGCCCAGCGTCTTTCATGCACCAGCCCGGATCGCGCTGGGCAATGATGGCCGGCGCTACCGTTATCGTCGTCGCCGGCATCGCCTATGGAGTCATGACGTTACGGCGGCAGGCACCATCAGTCTCAGCACTACCAACCACAGGTTCGCCGACACAATCGGTCCCGCCCGCCGTGGTCGCTTCGCCAACCCCCGCACAGCAGCCGGCCAATGCCAGCAAGACCGTGACGTCCGATACGCTGCGGCTCGATCTTGTGACTGACTGCGATCGGTTGGCAGGATTCCCTGGCGATCCCGATCTCCCGCAAAACGTTCCCGGTGTCTTGGCGAGTCAAATCGATATTGTGGCGGCACTCACAGCCTGCAACGCCGTGATGCGTCAATATCCCGATGTCGCGCGGTTCATTTTTCAAGCCGGACGCATTGCCTCTCTGCAGAAAGATTACGGACAAGCGCGTGAGCTCTATGAGAAAGCCGCCGCCGCTGGCTCCAAAGGCGCCCTGAATGGTCTGGGGGCCATTTATCAAGGCGGGACTGGCGCCTCTCAGGACTACGGGAAGGCGCTTAGTTGGTATCAGAAGGCTGCAGCCGCGGGCGTGACTTTCTCCTTTGGCAATATCGGCAATATTTATTTCTACGGCTGGGGCGTTCCGAAGGACTATGCGGAAGCCCGCCAGTGGTACGAAAAAGGGGCGGCCGCTGGGCAACCCAATGCGATGAGTGGTCTCGGCAGCCTTTATTACAACGGGTATGGGATCCTACAGGATTACGCGCAGGCCCGCCAGTGGTACGAAAAAGCGGCGGCCGGTGAAGAGCCCAACGCCATGAACACTCTTGGCTGGCTTTATCAAAACGGCCTCGGCGTTTCCCAGGATTACGGCGAGGCCCGCCAGTGGTACGAAAAAGCCTCAGCCGGTGGACAGCCCGTCGCTATGGCTAATCTCGGAAACCTTTATTCCAACGGGTACGGCGTCCCGAAGGATTATGCCCAGGCTCGCATTTGGTATGAGAAAGCGGCGGCCGGTGGTCGAACAGCCGCGATGATCAATCTCGGCAATCTTTATTTCAACGGCGGCTACGGCGTTTCGAAGGATTATGCCCAAGCGCGCATGTGGTATGAGAAGGCGGCAGCTGCCGGAGATGCCTCTGCGAGTGCAATGATCCAACGAATTGATGCAAGCACGCAGCAGTCGGCATCGGTTGATCCTGGATCGGAGTGCGGTACCGTTGTTGGTGCTTGGACTTGGAAATATCTCGATCAGACAGAGATTGTCACTTTGAAGGCTAATGGCACCGGGTCAGCGACAAATGGAAATACCTCAACTTGGACCTGCGGTGGTCGAACAGTTACAATCAATTGGAGTCAGGGGCAGGTAGATAAAATGACTTTATCGTCAGATGGGAAAAGGATGGCCGGCACTGGCTGGCGAGGCATCAGCGTTTTGGGAATTCGAATGTAATGATGTTGTGCTTGTTATTTCTGCTGATGGCCCTTAGCAGACGCGCCAGCCGATCACCGTCGTGTCCTTATCGGTGGCATAGCTGCCGCGCCGATGGTTAGATCACCGCCCAAAGCGGACGCGCTGGTCAGTGAGTGCCGCGGCAGCTTTCGGGGGCAAAGCGGACACCGATCGGTCTCAAAACAGAAGCCTAGCCGAGTCTCAACTTTCAAGTTCTCGGCGCTAAGTGTTTGAAGAAATTGGAGCGGGTGAAGGGAATCGAACCCTCATCGTAAGCTTGGAAGGCTTCTGCTCTACCATTGAGCTACACCCGCGCGCCGCGAACGGCGGCACGCCGGCAAAATAGCGCATCCCGGCCAACCGGCAAGGGAAGCCTCGCCTTAAGCTTATTTCGCCTTTTTTGCTTTTTTCGCCTATTTCGTCAGCCGCGCCGTCGCCACCGCCTGCTGGAACAGCGTCTGCATCGCCGCCGTAATGTCACCGTCGGTCGTCACCGAGAAGAACATCCCCGGCGAGGCGCAGCTTTCCATGTTCGGGCTGATTTGGTTCTGAAACGGCGCGATCCAGTCGTTGTACCAGGAGTTGGTCGGCAGCGGCAGATAATCGGTGTAGAGCACCGCGATGAGGACGCCGCGATTTTTCACCGTCGTGCACCAGGCGGTGTTGAACGGCGCCTGGCAGCGATTGCCGTCGAGCGACTGCGAGCAGCTCGACGCGACTTCGTCATCGACGCCGTCGGAGACGATGAACAGCACCTCGCGCGGCGTGCTGCTCGGGGTGCCCAGACCCGGGCTCGGCATGACGGCGTTGACTTGCGACATCGCCGTTTCGAAATTGGTATCGGTGTCGTTGTTGTTGTTGGTCTTGGTCAGATAGTTGTTGCTGTAGACTTCGAGCACGTTGATATTTGCCGCCGCCGTCTGCGCGGCGGCGAGATTGGACGTCAGAGCCTGGATGGTGTTGAGGCCGCCGTCGTTGAACGTGTAGATCGCCATTTGATATTGCGAAAGGTTGCTGCCCTCCGTCGAGAGCGCCGTGCTCATCAGCGACTGGGTCGCGCTCGCCAAGTTCTCCATCCGCGTCACCACGCCGAGCTGGTTCGCCAGCGTATAATTATCGACGCCGCCGGAATTACCGAGGTTATCGGCAGCCGGATCGGATTCGTGGCAGGCGAACGCGCAGCCGCCCTGCGCCGAGGTATGAGCGACCATGGTATTGATGCCGGCGGTCGTCGCCGCGATGTTCATCGACGGCGAATTGTCGAGGAGCAGATAAAAGTTGATGTCGGTCGGCAGCCCGGCCTGGGAGGTCGACGAGCCGCTAATGGTCGTCGTCGGGTAGCCGAACAGCCCCATGAAGAGGTTGGTTTTGGTCGCTGTGTAATTAACGACCGCGATGCGGCCCGACGTCGAATCCGTCACCGTCGCCGATACGCTGGACAAGGTCACATTGGACAGATTGACCGCCTGTGCGTTGAAGGTAGTTTGCGCGGTGGTCTGGGCCGCCGCCGCCGTCCCGGTTATGGATTGGTGATCGACGGCTGAAAGCGCCGCCACGTCGGAGATGGCGTCGAGCTTCGCCTTCATCCTGTTGGCGGTGCCGTAATCGACGCCGGCGCCGACGGAAAAGATCAGCGGCACCGCCGTCAGGCCCATCATCATGGCCATGGAGCCGCCTTCGTCGCGACGAAAGCGCCGCATAGTGTTGCGTATCCGGCCGGCCGCGTTACGCAGGAAGCGAATGACGTTTGTCATCTCGAAGCCCCGAAGCTGTTGCGCGATCAATGCCCCAAACGATTACTAAAATTGTCGTCAATTCCGCCGTGCCTCCGCACGTCGATAAGGTTCGGTCATAAATTCGATTTCTGAAAAGGACGTGAAACTACGTGGCGAAGAGTCGTTGCTTCCGACTCACGCTTTTCGCGCCAAGCTGGATAAAACTTTCAGCGATTTGGAATCGTGCCATCAGCGATCGTCATGCGCACAATCGTCAGGCGTCGGTCAGCACGGCGGATTGATCGGCAGAATCGCCGGTGGACCAATCCTGCATCGATGACGCCGGCTGACGCGGCAGGCGGACGATAAAGCGCGACCCCTCGCCTTCCTTGCTCTCGACCTCGACGCGGCCGCGATGCAGATCGACCGCCATTTTGACGAGGTAAAGGCCAACACCTGTGCCGACGATGCCCGAGACGTTGGCGCCGCGGTGGTAGCGCTCGAACAGGCGGTCGAGATCGCTGTGCGGAATTCCGATGCCGTGGTCGGCGACGGCGACGACAACCTCATCGGCCGTGCTTTCGGCCTCGATCACGATGGCGCCGCCGCCGGGCGAATATTTGATGGCGTTGGAAAGAATATTGCTGAACACCTGAAACAGTAACTTGACGTCGCCGACCATCGGCACGGGCGCGGCGGCAAACCGCTCGACGATGTGCGAGCCCGGCACCATCTCGCGATGCAGCTGGCAGACTTCCTGCAGCAACGCCGTCATGTCCATGTCCGCCGGCTGCAAATACAGCCCGGCGCCGCCGTCGATCAGGCGCGATGAGTTGAGAAAATTGTCGATCAAATGCGTCATGCGGAGCACGGCGCTACGCACCTTGCCGGCGCGCTCGGAAATTTCGGCCGGCTTCACCGCGTCTTTGATCTTGTCGAGCCGCCGGGCGTGACCGTCGATGATCGTCAACGGCGTGCGGAACTCGTGCGAGGCCATCGAAACGAAATTTCTTTGCAGCAAAGCGAGGCGCTGTTCGTGCGCCAATTGCTCCTCAAGCAGCGCCGCTTGGCGGGCGAGCATGCGCTGGCTGCGCATCAGCTCGATCGCATTGTTGCGAAACACCAATGTGGCCTGCGCCATCTCGCCGATCTCGTCAGTCCGATTGGTCTCCGGCACGTCGATGTCGGTATCGTTGGCGGCGAGGCGGCGCATGCGGTCGGCGAGATCGAGCAGCGGCGCGGAAATCGACCCGCTGATATGAATGAGCGCCGCGACCACCAGCACCGCGGCGATCACGATGGCGAGCAGAATGAGCCAGAACGCCTGGCGGTAGGCGACGGCAAGGCGGTCGCTCGCTACCTGGGCGCTGGCGACGGCCTGATCGGTGAGCTGGCCGAGCGTGTCGCTTGCCGCGTTGTAGGCGGTACGCGACGAGCCGCCGTAGATTTGCACCGCATCGACCTTGTGGTCGTTGCGCCACATGACCAGCATTTGATTGACGATGGCACGATAGTCGTTCCAGCGCGCCTTGAACCGGTCGTAGAGCTCGTTTTCCGCCGCATCGTGCCGGATCGCCTCGAACTCGCGCTCGGAATCGGCAATGGTGCGGTCGAGATCCTCCATCTGTTTTTCGGTGGCGGCGGCCTCGGACGGATCCGACGACAACAATTCGCCGCCTTCGAAGGCGCGGAAGTCCGAAGTGTAATTGTTGAGGTCGCCAAGCGCGCGCGTTGTCGGCAGCCAGACTTCGGCGACGTCGGCGGACAGCGCGTCAAAATTCGACAGCCGCCAGACGCTGAACGCACCGAGAATGACCACCAGCGCGAAGAAAAGCAAAAACACCGCGGCAAGGTGCGAGCGGATCGATTGCGGCTGCCACATGACGATATCCGTTCGATCAAAGGGCCTGCCGGGCAGGCGCTTTCGACAATAACCATAGCCCAAAGCGGTAACCACAGGAAACCGAATTGAGGTAAATTGCCATCGTCAGGCGGCTTCGATATCGGCTCGATTTGAGTTAGCCTTGCGGCCACCCGGATGACCGCGATGCCTCATGCGCAAAAGAAGATTCTCTGCATCGAGGACGACCGCGAAACCGCGGCGCTGATCGCCGAGGAGCTCGTCGATCGCGGCTACGACGTGAGCGTCGCGCATGACGGCCGCGAAGGCCTGGCGGCGATCCTCAAATTCATGCCGGATCTGGTGCTGTCGGATATCAGCATGCCGGCGATGTCGGGTTTTGAGTTGCTCGAGCGCCTCATCGCGCTGGCGCCGCGGTTTTCGAAAATGCCTTTCGTTTTCTTGACGGCGTTGACCGATCGCGACAACGAACTCAAAGGCCGCCAGCTCGGTGCCGACGATTATGTCACCAAGCCGATCGATTTCGACATGCTCGCCACCATCATCACGGCGCGGCTCAATGGTGTGGCGCGCACCGGGTTATGGCCAAAGACGGTCGATCTCAACGAACGCGAGATCGAGGTTTTGACCTGGGTGGCGCGCGGCAAAACCTCCGCCGAAATCGCGCAAATCCTCGGCCTGACCAAACGGACGGTCGATTTTCACACCGATAATGCGCGAACGAAGCTTGGCGCGGCGACCCGGACCGAGGCGGCGATCAAGGCGGCGACGGGACGGTTGATCGAGCCGTAAGCGGCCAGGACGCACCGCTCACCAGACGGCGAATAGACAAATCAGCGCAAACGGCACCGCGACCAGCCCGAGATAAAGCCAGGTGCGATAACCTTGGGCGTCGGTGGGGCCATGAAAAAATTGAAAGATGAACCAGACGCATAACGCGAGACCCAGGCAAAACCGGATGAGATCGGCCGGCGTCTCATAGGCCGTCCAGATGGTTTCGCTTTGCGGCAGGCTGACGCGCACCGTCAGCGCTAACAAAATACAGATGAAGATTGTGCGCAGAATGATCGCTGCGATCCGCAACGCCGATGACACGTTTGCCGCCGGCAATTTTGCGTCAGGGGTCTCCGACCGCGCCATTTCGCTTGCTCCGCCCGGCAGCCATGGCTCTCAATAATGGCCCTCATCCACTCTGCATCGGCGGCGGACGGTTTCGGACGCCTTGCAACGCCGACCGATAAATCTTCCTCCGCCAATACACATACTAGTATAGGTGCAAACGGCCGCAGGCGTAAGCGACGAGCGCCTAAGCTCTGAGCATTCGGAGAACGTCTCAAGAACTACCAGCACGATCGGCAATCGGTCAGTCTGCCACGGCCGGCAATTACGGTGTTGGTTTTGCTTCGCTTTTGGCGTCGCGCACGGCGGCCTCGGACGCTGCGGCGCGCGTCTAGGGTTTTGGGCGCAACGTCGTTCCGTTGATCCCGGCGAACGTCTTGGCCGGGCCGCCGAGACCGGAAAGCGCGACCGACGGGCGAATCAAACCGGCGCCATCGATTTTGCCGCGGCTTGGAATACTCGCCGTCGTCACCGGCCTTGCAGTCACACTACGGTTTGCGCTCGCGCCTTGTGGGGCGAGCGTCATCGGGGCCGCCGGCTTGAGAGTCGGTTCGCTTGTCGCCGTAGTCGTCGGCGGCGGCACCACGGCCACGCCGATCGAATTGCGCGGGACACTGTTGGGGGAACTGGGAACGGTGACGCGCCGGACCTGATAGTTCCCGAGTGCGCCGGTCTTGGTATTGGCGTTCGCCCTCCACGCTCTCTCCGGGGTCGCGTTTGCGCGCGATGGCGCGGCGCCGATCTCGGCATCGCCCGTATCGGCCGGTTGCGCCTCGATCGGCTTTGCATGCATCGCACCCGGCCGCGTCCCGGGCGAAGCGCATTTGGCGGCGATGCCGTGCGCGTGATGCGTCTTGGCAAAGCTCTTGGCAGAGGTCTTGGCAAAACCCGGCTGCATCGCGGATGCGCCGACCAGCACAATCGCCAATAGCAAAGATCCGGTTTTCAAACCGCTCTCCGTCACGTTGCCTCGCTCAAGGATTGCCCTGGGTCGCATCGGGTTCAACCGCGGGCGCGGCGGGGCTGGTCCAATCCAAGACTATCGTCTGCAGCGCCGGCACGATGACGAGCAGCATGATCGGCCCGATCAACATGCCGCCGACGATCACTGTGGCAAGCGGCCGCTGCACCTGGCTGCCGATACCGGTGGAAATAGCGGCGGGAAGCAGTCCGATGCAGGCGGACAGCGTCATCATCAGGATCGGGCGCATCTGCTCTTCGACGGCATGGAACATGGCGTCGACCGGCGCCATGCCGGCCGCGGCGACCCGATAATAGCCGTTGATAATGAGGATGCCGCTCATCACCGATACGCCGAACAGCGAGATGAACCCGATCGCGGCGGAAACGCTGAAATCCAGTCCGGACACATAAAGCGCCAGCACGCCGCCGCAAATCGCGAACGGCAGCCCGAGCAGCGCCAGCATGCTGTCACGCCAGGAGTTGAACAGTCCGTAAAGCAGCACGACGATCAGGCCGAAGGTGACCGGAACGATGATGGCGAGCCGGTGCCTGGCTTGCTGCAGCCATTCGAACTCGCCCGACCATTCGATGCGATAGCCGATCGGCAGCTTCACATTGCGGGCGATGCGCTGTTGCGCTTCCTCGACGGCGCCGGCGAGATCGCGGCCGCGCACGGAAAACTTGATCGGCACGAAGCGCTGATTGCGCTCGCGGAAAATATAGGACGCGCCGGTGTCGAGCGTGATCGAAGCCAGCTCGCTCAGCGGCATATAAGCGTTGCCATTGCGACGTCTGCACGCCGACCTTGAGATTGCGTACGGCGTCGATATTGTCGCGATACTCGGGCGCGAGACGGACCACGACGCCGAATTGGCGGTCCGACTCCAAGAGCGTGGTCGCAACGGTGCCGCCCAACGCCGCCTGAATGACGTTATTGACGTCGCTGACGTTGAGGCCATAGCGCGCCGCTTTGGCGCGATCGATTTTGATATTGAGATTAGGCTGGCCGAGCACCCAGAACACCCCGAGATCGGTAATGCCCTGGACCTGCGCCATTTGCTCCATGCATTCGCGCGCGATCTGCTCGAGGGTTTTCAGATCGGGACCGACGATCTTTGCCGAGTTGGCGCCTTTGACGCCGGACAGGCCCTCTTCGACATTGTCCTGGATATATTGCGAGAAGTTGAAGTCGATGCCGACGAATTCCTTGTTGAATTCGGCCTGGAGATCGGCAATCAGCGATTCCTTGGTGACGTTTGGCGGCCATTGATCGGCCGGCTTGAGCGGCACGAAGAACTCGGCATTGTAAAAGCCGGCGGCGTCGCTGCCGTCGTCCGGGCGTCCCTGCTGCGAGGTCACAGTCATGACCTCGGGATAGCGCAACAGGATTTCGCGAATTCTGCTGACGATCGGCTCGCCGGCCTCCAGTGAAATCGTCGGCGGCATCGACGCGCGAATCCACAGATTGCCCTCTTCGAGCGTGGGCAGAAATTCGCTGCCGAGCCGGGTGCCGAGCAATCCGCTGAACAGCAGAAAGACCAGCCCGATGACGACCGTGATGCGCCGGTTGTCGAGCGACCAGCGCAGCACCGGCGTGTAGGCCGAACGCACCCGGCGCACGACGCGCCGTCTCGACTTCCGTGATCTGCTCCGCCATCAGCAGCGACGCCAGGCACGGCGTCACCGTGAACGTTGCGATCAGTGCGCCGATCAGCGCATAGGCATAAGTCCGCGCCATCGGCCCGAAAATCTGGCCTTCGACGCCCTGCATGGTGAACAGCGGGATGAAGGCCGCGACGATGATCGCGGTGGAGAAGAAAATCGCCCTATCGACCTGAAGCGCGCTCGCCAGAATGATGCGCAGCCGGTCGTTCCATGCCGCAAGACCCGCAAGTCCGCTCCAGCGCGTCGGATCGGGGCCCCATCTTTGCTCCGCGAGTTGCCGCAGCAGCGATTCCCTGCCGCGCGGTCCGCGACTGGAAATTGCGATAAACGTTCTCGACCAGTATCACTGCGGCATCGACGATGATGCCGAAGTCGATGGCGCCGACCGAGAGCAGATTGGCGTCCTCGTTGAGCAGCACCATGATGATGATGCTGAAGAACAAGGCGAACGGAATATTGGCGCCGACGATGATCGGCGCTGCGCAGGTCGCCGAGAAACAGCCACTGGATGAAAAAAATCAGCAGGCAGCCATTGACGAGATTATGCAGCACCGTCGCCGTGGTGACATCGACCAGCGAAGTGCGGTCGTAGATACGGCACGAGCTTGACGCCGGGCGGCAGCGTGCCGTCAGTGTTGATCTTTTCAATCTCGGCGCGCACGCGCGCCACCACGTCATTGGTGTGCAGCGTGCGGTTCATGATGACGATGGCGGCGACGATGTCGTCGTCATGGTCGCGGCCGGCCTTGCCGAGCCGCGGCGCGTAGCCGACCGAGACTTTGGCGACGTCTTTGACGAAGATCGGCACGCCGTTGGACTGGCCGAGCGGGACGTTCTCGATGTCGTCGACCTTGTAGCCTTGCGTCAAATCCGCGGCGCCGCCGCTGTCCATCAGGCCGACGCCGCGGATATTCACGGACTGCTGGCCCATATTGATGGTGCGGCCGCCGACATTGACGTTGGCGTTGCCGAGCGCGCTGATCACCTGCGGCAGCGTGACGTTATAGGCGTCGAGCTTATGCAGATCGACCTCGACGTCGTATTCCTTGGTCGTGCCGCCCCAGGTATTGAGCTGCACGACGCCGGGCACGGTGAGGAGCCGCCGCTGCAACACCCAATCCTGGATGGTGCGGAGATTGGTCAGGCCGAAATGCGGCGGCCCGACCACCTGATAGCGATAGATTTCGCCGACCAGGCTGGTGGCCTGGATTTGCGGCGTGACGTTATTCGGCAGGCTGACATTCTGCTGCAGGTTGATCGCGGTCTGCGTGAGCGCGAAGTAATAGTCGACGCCGTAATTGAAGGTCACGCGCACGAACGACAGGCCGTAGAACGAAGTCGAACGAATGACGTCGACGCCCGGCGTGGCGGCAATGCCGACCTCGATCGGGATGGTGTAATAGCGCTCCATCTCCTCGGCGGAGTGGCCGGGAGCTTGCGCCGTGATTTCCAGGATGACGGGCGCCGGGTTTGGATAGGCCTCGATATTCAACTTCGAAAATGCGAACAGGCCGGCGGCGAGGAACACCAACAGGCCCAGCAAGACCAGCGGGCGGCGTGTCAGCCCGAAGGTAAGGAGCGCCTTGAGCACAATTCGTCCCTATTCCGCCGCCGGGCTACTTTCGCGCGGTCGAGCCGCCGTCATTGCGAGGCCGTGGCCAGCGCGTTGCTCAGCAGCAGCGCGCCTTCGGTCGCAACCAGCTCGCCGGGCCGCACGCCGTCGAGGATCTGCCGGTAGCCGTCGCGCTGTTCGCCGATCCGCACGATCCGCCTGGTGAAACGCCGCCGGTCGGCGGTGACCCAGATCGTCATCGTGCCGTCGCCCTCGCGTACCACGCCATCGACCGGAACAGCGGCTGAGCGCATCGGCTGGCCGAGGCTGATGACGAAATTCGCGAACATGCCCGAGCGCAATTCGTGCTGCGGATCTTTGATCTCGGACCACACCAGAACGCGGCGCGTGTTCGGATCGACCGTCGCGGCGATGGCCGTGATTTTTCCTTCAAATACTCGACCGGGAAACGCGTCAAGCGCGACCTGCAACGATTGCCCAACACGAAATACCGGACTGTCGGCCTCGGTGACGTTCGCCAGCATCCACATCGTATCGATGTCGGCCACGGTATAGGGCGCCGGCGCGCTGCCCGGCTGCACCAAAAGCCCGGGAGCCCCATTGCGCGCCGTGATCCGGCCGGAGATCGGGCTCGGCACGACAAGCGTCGGATCCGCGAGGCGATCGCCGATGATGCGGTCGATGTCGGCGTCGCCTTTGCCGAAAATGCGGACCGCGTCGCGCGCCGCCCGCAAATTGCCTTCGGCGGTTTGTTCGTCCGACGTCGCCTGCTCGACGTCGTGCTGCGATACCGCGCGTGTCGTGTAGAGATCACGCAAGCGGTCGAGATTCTTGCGGTCGAGTTCCAATACGCCCGCAGCGGCGATCAGAGTCGACTCGGCCTGCAAAAGGTCGGGGCTGTCGATGGTGAAGAGCGTCTGACCCTTCTTCACGTCGCTGCCGACTTCGGCGAACAGCGCGATGATGCGGCCCTGATAGGGCGCAAAGACCTGCACCGACATGTACTCGTTGAAGTCGATGCTGCCGACCGCCTCCTTCTCGAGGGGAAAGTCGCGTTCCTCGACCGGCGCGACCTTGACCGAACTAAGCTGCGAATTGGAAAGGTCCACGCTGTCCGAACCCCGACTGGCCGCGTTCGGCGCGCTGGGATTGCCTGCGCCGTCCGCAGACTTCGAGCCGCCCCCGGGATGCCATGCCAAGTAGATGACGACCGCCACGGCAAACAGCGCGGCCGCGATGGCCGCACTCAGGCGACTATTTGTCGTGCGGCGAGCCATCGATGAGCCGAATCCAGCGCGTTCGGGATTGCGGCGACATGGCCATTACCCGCCAGCGCGGTCTACTGTCATTAATCACAGGACTGGGATTAATCGCACTATGCCTTACGACTCATGACGGTTTATCACGGCTGCTTCGCCATTGAATAATCCGCACTGTGGCTGGACAAGCACAGCCAATAACGGCGAAATCGGAAATAATACGAATTTGGCGCTTCATCGTCATCGCTCAGTTTCATTAGTGTCTGTTGCCAATGTCCGGTGTGGCGGTCAGGTGGTTTTTCGCAGGTACCACCGCTCTCGCGGCAGTGATGCTTTTGACGAGCTGCGCCGTCGGTCCGGACTTTCTCCATCCCGCCGCGCCTGAGATCACACGCTACACGCGCGAGCCGCTTGCCGCAGCGACCTCCGGCGCAACTGTGCCAATGGGCCGGCGTCAGGTTTTGCTCGAAGGCCGCGATATTCCCGATCAATGGTGGACGCTGTTCAAATCGCCGTCACTCAACGCTCTGATCGAGCGCGCGCTGCAAAACAATCCGAACCTGCAATCGGCGCTGGCGAGCCTGCGTGCGGCGAAGGAGAATGTCTACGCGCAAGAAGGCAAGTTCTTCCCGCTGGTTCAGGCCAATTTCAATCCGACCTATCAGCGTACTTCGCCGGCGGTTACACCGGTGCCTGCGTCCGGCGCCAATATCTTCGCGCTCGATACCGCGCAGTTGACGGTGGCCTATACGTTCGACATTTGGGGGCTCAACCGCCGAACGGTTGAATCGCTCGAGGCACTGGCCGACGTGCAGCGCTTCCAGGTCGAGGCGGCCTATTTGTCGCTGACGGCGAATTTAACCGTCGCCGCCATTACCGAGGCGTCGCTGCGCGGGCAGATCGACGCCACCGTGCAAATCATCGCCATCAACACCAAGATGCGCGACACGCTGCAACGCCAGTTGGACGCCGGCTACGCCAATCGCAGCGATCTCGCCGCCCAGGAAGCGGCGCTGGCGCAGGCCAACGCAACCCTGCCGCCGTTGCGCAAGGCGCTGGCGCAACAGCACGACCTCATCGCCGCCCTGGCGGGCGGCTTTCCGAGCGAAGGCCCGAGGGGAACGTTTCGACTCGCGGATTTGCACTTGCCCGTCGACCTGCCGGTCAGCCTGCCGTCGCAGCTGATCGAACAGCGCCCCGACGTGCGCGCCGCGGAGGAACAGTTGCATTCGGCGAGCGCGCAAATCGGCATCGCCACCGCCAATACGCTGCCCTCCTTCACCATCAACGCCGACGCCGGCTTCATGAACACGGCGCTGGCACATTTGCTGGCACCGCAGAATCTGATCTGGGACCTGGCCGGCAATGCCACGCAGACGGTGTTCGATGCCGGCACGCTCTATCACCAGCTGCAAGGCGCCAGGCACACTTATCAGGCGGCGGCGTGGACCTACCGGGGGACGGTGATTGCCGCCGTGCAGAATGTCGCCGACTCGCTGCGCGCGCTGCAAAGTGATGGCGATGCGTTACGGGCCGCGCGAGACTTCGAACGCGCCGCCAAGACAAGCTTCGATCTGGCAAATCAGCAAATGCAGAGCGGCAATGCCAACGTGCTTCTGCTGCTCAACGCGCAGCAGAGTTACCTGCAGTCGATCATTCAGGTTGTGCAGGCTCAAGCCGCGCGGCTGTCGGACACTGCGGCCTTGTTCCAAGCGCTTGGCGGCGGCTGGTGGAACCGCGTCGAGCCACCGGTCGAGCAAATTCTCGACGTCGGCGCCGGGCAACCCGCTACGCGAGTCGAGCACGACGATAGCCACTGAAATTCGCCGCGACGAATTAATCAGCGACCGGCAGATCGTCGTCGCTCTTTGAGGACAGACAATATTGACCGTGGAACAACTCGCGCACGACCGCCGCGCGATTGCGGCGCTCTTCGGCAAGAGCGCGCGACATCCGCGCGACGTGCCTGCGCCATTGCGTGACTGCCATGCCAACCAAGGCGGCCAATCGCGGCGCTCGCCGCTTCGCCGCATCTATCGCCGCGGCAAGCGGTTCGACAATGTCGCTGCCGCGGTTGTCGATATCGAGCTCAAGCGGCTTGTTGAGAAACATCAACCCGCAACCCGATGCTTCGCTCTGCTCGCGGGCAAACCGCACGGCAGTGCGTCTGAACAGAAAAAGCCCGCCGGTTCGCCCTTCCGCCTCGCGCACTACCCAGAGCCCCGTTTTGCTTTGGCCGATGTAAAATAACGGGATCGTTTCGTTGAGAACGGTAAGATCGGGACGTCTGGGGAAATCGATCACCTTGTTCGGCGCCGGGCGCGCCGTGTAATTCGAGTCCAGACGTCTCGCCGAACCTGCAACGGCAGGAAGCATGCCCGCGGGATTGGACAGGCGCGCAACGTCAAAATGCGGGAATGGCCGATTCATGACCGATGCTCACGCGAAGTTGTCACAGCAAATCAGCCCATCTGTGGCCGCCACAATGGCGGGCGCCGCCGCGATGGCACGCGCGGCAACGCCCGCCATGCGGCGCGCCTGCAGAAAGGCCAGCAGGATCGCAAGCGGCATTACTTCGTGAACGGCGTCCGCCGTGTCATCGAGCGCGACAGGCACATTCGGATGGCGCGACAGCGAGCAAATCCATTCGCCATTCTCGCAGACCAGCCGCCGCAGCTGCCACGCCGGCAGTTCGAGTTCGATTAGGGCAAGCGCGGCGTCGGTCCAGGCACCCGTTTCGATCAACCGATAGAGCTTCGCAGCCTTTCCCGACTTGCGGAGAATTGGAATCCGGCTGCACGCGCTGCCGATGATGTTGGCAAAAAGATCCGGCGTCGGCCGCGGTGCAAGCCTCAACTCTTCATCCAACCGGTCGAACAGAACTTCGTAATCGGCAGCGAAGGCCATGACACCATATCACGAATCGGCGACCCCTCGGTCGTTGCCGGTAAAATGGCGTCAGTGCCCATAAAGAAGCCAGATGGAACAATGCACGATGATATAAGCGAAAAATAAATTCGCGACGCGCCAATATTTATGGCGATTTTATATTTGGCAAGCGTGTTCCGACTGGCATTTCTATGCCGCGCGCGACATATCTCACATGAGAATTTGGCTGGCGCGGAACGATTTACCGCGCGTCGGAATTATTCCTGTCCCGGACCAACTTGAGCGAGTCGAATCATGAAACTCAATGCTCGCGGTACTAACAAACGCTCGGAATACTCTGCATTGATGCCGGTGGTAGCACTGCTGTTGGCCGCGACGCTTGCCAAGGTGAGCGCCGCAACCCAACTTTTTCATCTTGTGCATTGAGGGCTGGCAGACGGGCCAGCTTCACCAGCTCTCTGCACGAGAACCTCCCGTTCAAATAAGTATGACGGGCCTGCGACTCTGACTGCGCGCATTGCGCGGCCAAATCGCATTATTCATTCAAATATTTGCCGGTTTCGGCGCGCTCGCGATCGACGGCGACCTTTATGGGATTCCTATAACGTTTTCGCCGTGTCCCTCTCGAATTCCTATGCCATTGGTGACACCTAATCGCCCATCGAAAGGGCGGCTTTTATTTGCGCGATCTTGATTCGAATCAAGATTGCACAGCCCCGCCACGCTTCTGATGCCCCGCACCAGGGAACAATTTGCTCGGAGCATTGCCATGATGGACGCCGTCATGCTCGCGATCGGCCTCGCCTTCTTCGCGTTGTCGATCGCCTACGTCTACGCCTGCGACCAGCTGTGAGGAGACGACCATGATTTTCGATTATTCGCTCGCCGCACTCGTGACGGCGGGTCTTCTCGTCTACCTCATCTACGCCCTGCTCAAGCCCGAGCTGTTCTGAAGGATAACGACCATGACCGTCATCGGCTGGGTCCAGGTTCTGCTCTACTGCGCGATCATCGTCGCCATCACGCCGGTGCTCGGCGGCTACATGACGCGCGTGTTCAACGGCGAGCGCACATTCCTGTCGCCGATTCTTCGCCCGGTCGAGCTTGTTATCTACAAGCTTGCCGGCATCGACGAGCGGCAAGAGCAGCACGCCGTGAGCTACACCGTCGGCATGCTGCTGTTCCATGTCGGCGGCTTTCTCATTCTCTACTTGTTGATGCGCCTGCAGGCAGGTTTGCCGTTCAATCCGGAGGGTCAGTCCGCGGTTGAAGAGGGCTTATCGTTTAATACGGCGATGAGCTTCATCACCAATACCAACTGGCAGAACTATGCCGGCGAAAACACGATGTCGTACCTCGTGCAGATGCTCGGCCTCACGCATCAGAACTATTTGTCGGCGGCGACCGGCATCGTGCTCGCGATCGTGCTCATCCGCGGCTTCGCCCGGCATTCGGTCCGCACGGTCGGCAGCTTCTGGGTCGACGTGACCCGTTGCACCCTTTACGTCCTCCTTCCGCTTTGTGTGCCCTATGCGCTGTTCCTGGTCTGGCAGGGCATCCCGCAGACGCTTGGTGCACACGTCGATGCAACAACGCTGGAGGGCGCGACACAGTCCATCGCCATCGGCCCGGTCGCCTCGCAAATCGCGATCAAGATGCTGGGCACCAACGGCGGCGGCTTCTTCAACGCCAACGCCTCGCATCCGTTCGAGAATCCGACTGCGCTGTCGAACTATGTGCAGATTATCTCGATCTTCGCGCTCGGCGGCGCGCTCACCAATGTGTTCGGCCGCATGGTCGGCAATCAGCGTCAAGGCTGGGCCGTGCTTGCCGTCATGGGCGTTCTCTTCATCGCAGGGGTTGCTGCCTGCTACGCCGCCGAAGCGCACGGCAACGACGCGCTCAACGCGCTCGGCCTTACCGGCGGCAATATGGAAGGCAAGGAGGTCCGCTTCGGCATCGCCGCCTCCTCGCTGTTCGCCGTCATTACCACCGACGCCTCGTGCGGCGCGGTCAATGCCATGCATGACTCGTTCACCGCGCTCGGCGGCATGATTCCGCTCATCAACATTCAACTGGGCGAGGTCATCGTCGGCGGCGTCGGCTCAGGCATGTACGGCATGCTGCTGTTCGTCATCATTTCGATCTTCGTCGCCGGCCTGATGGTTGGCCGCACGCCGGAATATGTCGGCAAGAAAATCGAGGCGAAGGAAGTCAAGATGGCGATGCTCGCCATTCTGGTTCTGCCGCTGATGTATCTCGGCTGGACCGCCGTCGCGATGCTGGTGCCGTCCGCGGTTGCCTCGATGAACAATCCGGGCCCGCACGGTTTCACCGAGGTTCTGTACGCCTATACGTCAATGGACGGCAATAACGGCTCAGCCTTCGCCGGTCTTAACGGCAACACGTTGTTCTACAATCTCAGCGGCGCCATCGCGATGGGCGTCGGCCGGTTCTGGATGATCATCCCGACCATGGCCATTGCCGGTTCGCTTGTGACCAAGAAACTGGTGCCGGCCTCGGCGGGCACGTTTCCCACGACGAGCGGCCTATTCGTCGGTCTGGTCGTCGGCGTGATCGTGATTGTCGGCGGGCTGACCTTCTTCCCGGCGCTGGCGCTCGGCCCGATCGTCGAGCAGCTCGCGATCAACGCCGGCACTTTGTTCTCATCCAATTAGGTCGGGAGCGATTTCGATGGAAACCTCCACTTTGCGCAAGAGCCTGCCGGTATCGGCGCTGCTCGATCCGAAGATCGTGGTGCCGGCGATCGGCTCCGCTTTCGTCAAGCTCAATCCGCGCACGCTGATGAAGAATCCGGTGATGTTCGTGCTTGAAGTCGTTACCGCGCTGACAACGGTGATCCTGATCCGCGACCTCTTTATCGGCGGCGGACATATCCAGTTTGAATTTCAGATCATCCTATGGCTGTGGTTCACCGTGCTGTTCGCAAATTTCGCCGAAGCCGTCGCCGAGGGCCGCGGCAAGGCGCAGGCCGACACGTTGCGGCGCCAGCGCACCGAGACCCAAGCCAAGCTCCTGACCGGTTCGGGTGATTCGCAAAACTACCGTCTGTTGCCCAGCGCGGAGCTCAAGGTCGGCAATATCGTGCTCGTGGAAGCCGGCGACATGATTCCGTCGGACGGCGAAGTGATCCATGGCATGGCCTCGGTCAACGAGGCGGCGATCACCGGCGAATCCGCGCCGGTTATCCGTGAGTTCGGGCGGCGACCGCTCCGCGGTCACCGGCGGCACGCAAGTACTGTCCGACTGGATACGTGTACGCATCACGGCCGCGCCCGGGTCGACCTTCCTCGACCGCATGATCCGGCTCGTGGAGGGCGCTGAGCGGCAGAAAACGCCCAACGAGATCGCGCTGAACATTCTGTTGATCGGGCTGACCATCATCTTCGTGTTCGCGACCGCGACCATCCCGAGCTATGTCTATTATGCCGGTAGCACGATCTCGGTCGTCATCCTGGTCGCCCTGTTCGTGACGCTGATCCCGACCACGATCGGCGCGCTGCTCTCAGCCATCGGCATTGCCGGCATGGACCGCCTGGTGCGCTTCAACGTGCTGGCGATGTCCGGCCGCGCCGTCGAGGCGGCGGGCGACGTCGATACGCTCCTGCTCGACAAAACCGGCACCATCACGCTCGGCAATCGACAGGCGACCGAATTCAAGCCGCTGCGCGGGGTAACCGAGCAGGAACTGGCGGACGCGGCGCAGCTTGCTTCGCTCGCCGACGAGACGCCCGAGGGCCGTTCCATCGTGGTGCTGGCCAAGGAGAAATACCGCATCCGCGGCCGCGAGCTTGCCGAACTCAAGGCCAACTTCATTCCATTCAGCGCGCAGACGCGGATGAGCGGTGTCGAAATTGGCTCGTCCTGGGTCCGCAAAGGCGCAGTGGATGCGATCTTGAACTTTCTCAACGGCCCGTCGACGGTCACTTCGGGCAACGCCGTACAAGCGCTGCGCCCGAGCCTGAGCGGCGACACCGTGCGCGAAGTCACCACAATCGCCGACGCCATCGCCAAGTCCGGCGGTACGCCGCTCGCGGTCGCAAAGGACGGCAGGCTGCTGGGCGTCGTTCACCTCAAGGACATCGTAAAAGGCGGCATCCGTGAGCGTTTTGCCGAACTGCGCCGCATGGGCATCCGCACCGTCATGATCACCGGCGACAACCCGATGACCGCGGCCGCGATTGCGGCGGAGGCCGGCGTCGACGACTTCCTTGCCCAGGCCACACCCGAGGAGAAGTTGCGGCTCATCCGCGACGAACAGGCCAAGGGCAAGCTCGTCGCCATGTGCGGCGACGGCACCAACGATGCGCCGGCGCTGGCGCAAGCCGACGTCGGCGTCGCCATGAATACCGGCACGCAGGCGGCGCGCGAAGCCGGCAACATGGTTGATCTCGATTCCAACCCGACCAAACTCATCGAGATCGTCGAGATCGGCAAGCAGCTGCTGATGACGCGCGGCGCGCTCACCACCTTTTCGATCGCCAACGACGTGGCAAAGTATTTCGCCATCATCCCGGCGATGTTCGTCGCCTTCTATCCGCAGCTGCAGACGCTCAACATCATGCGGCTCGGTACGCCGGAGAGCGCCATTCTGTCGGCGATCATCTTCAATGCGCTGATCATCATTGCGCTCATCCCGCTGTCGTTGAAAGGCGTGCGTTATCGCCCGATCGGTGCCGCCGCACTGTTGGTCCGCAATCTGTGGATCTATGGCGTCGGCGGTGTCGTCATCCCGTTCATCGGCATCAAGGCCATCGACATCATCGTCAACGGTCTGCACCTGGTCTGAGGAGAACATTCATGTTGCGCGAAATCCGTCCGGCAATTGTCGTTCTCGTCGCCCTCACCCTTATCGGCGGGTTCGCCTATCCGCTGGCGATGACCGGCATCGCCCAACTCATTTTCCCCTACCAGGCAGGCGGCAGCATGATCGAGCGTGACGGCCATGTGATTGGCTCCGCGCTGATCGGCCAGGAATTCGACAGCGACAAATATTTCCACGGCCGGCCGTCGGCGACGACCGCGCCCGATCCGAAGGATCCAACCAAGACGGTGGCCGCGCCTTATAACGCCATGAATTCCGGCGGATCGAATCTCGGGCCGTCCAACAAGGCGCTGATCGACCGCGTCCAGGGCGATATCGACAAGCTCAAGAAGGAGAACCCCTCCGCACCCGTTCCCATCGACCTGGTCACGACCTCGGCCAGCGGGCTTGATCCAAGCATCTCGCCGGAGGCGGCGCTTTTCCAGGTGCCCCGTATTGCCAAGACGCGTAATCTGCCGGAAGATCGTGTCCGCCAACTGGTCGCGGATCATACGGAAGGCCGCCTCTTTGGGCTCCTGGGCGAGCCGCGCGTGAACGTATTGCAGCTCAATCTCGCGCTTGATCAATTAGCCGGATAGGAACGCCCGACACATTTGAGATATCTGATCGGTGATGGTGGAGCAGCGGCGCGATTCCGAACATCGACCTTCACCGGAAGCGCTCCTCGAAGCGGCGCGCCGCGAAGAACGGCGCGTCGGTAAGCTCAGAATTTTCGTAGGCGCCGCCCCCGGCGTCGGCAAAACCTACGAAATGCTCCAGCAGGCGCAGGCGCGTAAGAAAGACGGCTACGACGTGGTCGCCGGTGTCGTCGAGACCCACGGCCGCCGCGAAACGGAAGCGCTGCTGCAAGGCCTCGAGGTCATCCCACGCCGGAACATCGAATACCGCGGCCAAGCGCTCCACGAGATGGACCTCGACGCCGTCATCGCGCGGCACCCGCAGATCGTGCTGGTCGACGAGCTTGCGCACACCAACGCCGAAGGCAGCCGTCACCCCAAACGCTATCTCGACGTCGAAGAGCTGATGAGTCACGGCATCGACGTCTACACGACGGTCAACATCCAGCACATCGAAAGCCTCAATGACGTGGTGGCGCAGATTACGCATGTGCGGGTGCGCGAAACGGTGCCGGACGCCGTGTTCGATCGCGCCGATGCGGTTGAGTTGGTCGATCTCACGCCCGACGATCTGATCACGCGGCTGAAGGAGGGCAAGGTCTACGTTCCGAAGCAGGCCGAGCGCGCGCTTGAGCATTTTTTTTCGCCCGCCAACCTCACCGCGCTGCGCGAGCTCGCTTTACGGCGCACCGCGGAGCGGGTGGACGAGCAATTGCTTTCGGAAATGCAGGCGCATGCGATCCAGGGCCCATGGGCGGCGGGCGAGCGCATCCTTGTCTGCATCAGCGAGGATCCGCGCTCGGCCGGCCTCGTCCGCTACGCCAAGCGGCTTGCCGACCGACTGCATGGCCCCTGGGTTGCGCTTTATGTCGAGGGGCGGCGCAGCCTGCAGCTGTCCGAGGAGGAGCGCGACCGCGTCGCCGACACGCTGCGGCTCGCCGAAGCGCTCGGCGGCGAACCGGTCACCATTCCGGCTGGTGCCCGCGGCATCGCCGACGATGTGATCGGCTATTCGCAAGCGAACAACGCGACGCAAGTCGTGATCGGCAAATCGACGCGCTCGCGCTGGTTCGAAATCCTGCACGGCTCGGTGGTCCACGATCTGGTGCGCAGCTCCGGCAATATCAGCGTCCATGTCATTGCCGGCGACCAAGTTCCCGGCAAACCCATTGCGAAGAAAAACGTGCGCACATCGGATCAAAACGGCCCGGTCGAGCCGCGACCTTATGTGCTCGCGCTTGTGGCAGTGGCGCTGGCGCTCGGTTGCGCCGAGCTGGTCGATTATTGGGTCGGCGTCGAGAACGTCGATCTGGTCTTCCTGACCGCGATTGTCGGCGTTGCCGTGCGCCTTGGCCTGTGGCCGTCACTGGCGGCAAGCGTCGCCTCGGCGCTGTGCTACAATTTCTTTTTCCTGCCGCCGATCTATACCTTCACCATCGCGGACCCGCATAATATCGCGGCCTTTGCGTTGTTCACGCTGGTCGCCGTCATCGTCTCCAATGTCGCCGCGCGGGCCCGCACGCAGGCGGTTTCGGCGCAAACCCGCATGCGCACGGTGGAGTCGCTCTATTCGTTCAGCCGCAAGCTTGCCGGCGCGATCACGCTCGACGACGTGCTGTGGGCGACGGCCTATCAAACCGCGCTGATGTTGGGTGTCCGGGTGGTATTGCTGTTGCCGGGCAATGGCTCGATCGCGGTGAAGGCCGGCTATCCGCCCGAGGACTCACTCGATGATGCCGACCTTGCCGCGGCGAATTGGTGTTTCGAAAACGATCGTGCCGCCGGCCGCGGCTCCGACACGCTGCCCGGCGCCAAACGCCTGTTTCTGCCGATGCACACCGGACGCGGCCTGATCGGCGTGGTCGGCATCGACAGCGACAAAACCGGCCCGCTGCTGACGCCCGATCAGCGGCGGCTGCTTGATGCGCTGATGGATCAGGGCGCGCTGGCCATCGAGCGCGTACGGCTGGTCGAGGACATGGACCGCGTCGAACGCACCGCCGAAACCGAACGCCTGCGCGCGGCGCTGCTCACCTCGATTTCCCATGACCTGAAGACGCCGCTCGCCTCGGTGCTCGGATCGGCCGGCGCATTGCGCGACCTCGAAGATAAACTGAGTGACAACGAGAAATTGGAGCTGTTGGCGACCATCATCGATGAAGCCGAACGGCTCAACCGCTTCATCGCCAATCTGCTGGACATGACCAAGCTCGAATCCGGCGCGGTGATGCCGAAGCTCGCGCCGCATGATCTTTCGGAGATCATCGGCTCGACGTTGCAGCGAACCGTCAAGATCCTGCGTCATCATTCGGTGCAACTGGACCTCGCGACCGATGTGCCGATGGTGGCGCTCGATGCCGTCTTGTTCGAACAGGTTCTCTTCAATCTTCTCGATAATGCGGCGAAATACGCTGCCGGCGGCACAAGGGTTTTCATCCGCACTTGGCGCGATCGGGATTCGGTATCTTTGCAAATCCTCGACGAAGGCGACGGCATTCCGCCGGACGAACTCGAGCACATCTTCGACAAGTTCTATCGCGTGCAGAAGACCGACCAGGTCCGCCCCGGCACCGGCCTCGGCCTTGCCATATCGCGCGGCTTCGTCGAAGCCATGCATGGTACGATCACGGCGGCAAATCGCACCGACCGCCGCGGCGCCGTGTTCACGATCAGGTTGCCGATTGCGAGCGAAACCCAACGGCTGGATACCGCCGCATGAGCGCGGCCCCGCTCCGCGTGCTGGTGGTTGACGACGAGCCGCCGATCCGCAAGCTCTTGCGCATGGGGCTTGCCGCGCACGGCTATCAGATCCTCGAAGCGCCCAATGGCAAGACCGCGCTCGAACTTTTGAGCCAATCTCCCGATCTGGTCATTCTCGATCTCGGCCTGCCTGACATGCAGGGTCACGAATTGCTGCGCACGATCCGCGCCCGCAATGAAAGCGTTCCCATCGTCGTTCTCTCCAGCCGTGGCGACGAGGCCGGCAAGGTCCAGGCACTGGATTTTGGCGCCGACGATTATGTGACCAAGCCGTTCGGCATGGACGAGCTGCTCGCCCGCTTGCGTGCGGCGCTGCGCCATCAATTGCAGACGCATGGCGAGCGGCCGGTGTTCCGGGTCGGCGATCTTTCCGTCGACTTGGTGCGGCGCATCGTCAAGGCCGGCGACAAAGAGGTGAAGCTGTCGCCGAAGGAATACGATCTTCTCCGCGTGCTCGTTCAGCACGCCGGCAAGGTTTTGACGCATAAATTCCTGCTCGGCGAATTGTGGAGCGATTTGACCGACGCACAATATCTGCGGGTCTATGTCCGGCAGTTGCGGCAAAAGATCGAGGCTGATCCGGAGCGGCCGCATTATGTGCTGACCGAAACCGGCATCGGCTACCGGCTGCGCGCGCCGGACTGATGCTAGGGTAACCGCAGCAGCGGCTCGCCGACGCGGATCGCTTTGCCGTCCCGGACGCCGTCGCAGAGCGCAAAGCCGTCCGGCGCGAAGACGATGATCGTCGAGCCGTGCTCGAACCAGCCAAGTTCGTCGCCTTTGCGGTATTGGCTGTCGCAGGCGATGATGTTGCGGCCGCGATAATCGCGGTTCAACGCGCCGTCGAGCGCATGCAGGCGGATACTGGCGACCAGAATAGCGGCGACCGCGACCAGCGTGACCGTGTGCCCGCTTGCCGTCAGCGTCATCCGCAGCACGGCGCGCTCGTTCTTGCAGAACAGCCGCTCGACGCGCTTGAGCGCGATCGGATTGACGTTCCAGGTGTCGCCGGAAAGATAAGTCACCTCATCGACGCGCAGTCATGCGGCGCGTGGAAGCGGTGATACATGCTCGACGTCAGCCGCAGCGTCACATAGCAGCCGTTGCGATGCGCGGCGGCGAGCGTCTGGTCGCCCAACAGGTCTTGCAGCGCATAAGGAAATCCCTTGGTCTGATAAAGGTCGGTGCCCTCGATCGCGCCGCAGGCGCCGACGATGGCATCGCACGGGCTGACCAGGATATCGGCAGCGCCATCGACCGGGCGCGCGCCGTCCTTCAGCCCGCGGGTGAAGCAATCGTGCAGGCTGCGGAAGTCGCGTCTGCTTCGCCTCGGTGAGATCGAGGTCGGAGAACAGTCGCCAGATCGCGATCGAGATATCGCGGACCAGTGGCTGCTCGATCCGGCTGAACCAGCCGATGAACCGGGTCGCGAGCCGCCGCGGAATGCGGTTGGTGAGCAGGAAATTGATGTCCTCCTGCTCGAAGATCCGCAGGATTTGAGTCCTCACTGTCATGGCACTGTAAAAACTCCCGGCTAAACCCCGATTCGATGGACGGCACGACGACTCTCGCCTTCTACGGACTCGGCGCCGCGGCGGTTGCGACCTCGGTCGCGACCTTGAGAAAGCGGCTGGAACTGTCGCTGGCGAAGCACCGGTCGCTGGCCGGCCATTCCCGCATGGCGCGGCGGATTGCGGCTCTGATGCCGTTCTACGACTACGACGAAGACCGCTTCTTCCGCTCCGACGATGCGCCCGAGGACATCGCCGCGCGCCGCCGCGCCGGCTTCGCGCGGCTTGTCGGCGCTTTACAAAACCCGCTTCGCCGAAACCATCCGGCTGACCGCCGAGGCGAGCGAGGCGATTTCCGATCTGCAGTTCACCGCCGCCTATCGCGTGCCGTTCCAGTTCAGCCGCATCGTGCGGCGCGCATCTGCCGGCCGGCGCTTTCTGGAATCGTCGTCCGGCGTCACCGTCACCGATCTCGACGGCAACGCGCTCTACGACCTGACCGGCTCGTACGGCGTCAATCTGTTCGGCTACGATTTCTACAAGGACTGCATCGAGCGCGGCGCGGAGCGCGTGCGCGAGCTCGGCCCGGTGCTGGGCGCCTATCACCCGCTGATCGTCGACAACGTCGAGACGCCTGCGCGAGATCTCCGGGCTGGACGAAGTGTCGTTCCACATGTCGGGCACCGAAGCCGTGATGCAGGCGGTGCGGCTCGCGCGCTACCACACCAGGCGATCGCATCTGGTGCGCTTTTGCGGCGCCTATCATGGCTGGTGGGGCGACGTGCAGCCGGGCATCGGCAATCCGTCGCCGGCGCGCGACACCTATACGCTGACCGACATGTCCGAGGACGCGCTGCGCGTGCTTGCGCACGCGCCGCGACATCGCCTGCGTGCTGGTCAATCCGCTGCAGGCACTGCATCCGAACGCGGCGGCGCCGAGCGATTCCGCTCTGGTCGACAGCGGCGCGCGCGGCGCATTTCGACCGCGACGGCCTATACCGCCTGGCTGCAAGCAGCTGCGCGCGGTCTGCAACGAGCGCGGCATCGTGCTGATCTTCGACGAGGTCTTCGTCGGCTTCCGGCTGGCCCCGGGCGGCGCGCAGGAATATTTCGGCGTGCACGCCGACCTCGTCACCTACGGCAAGACGCTCGGCGGCGGCCTGCCGGTCGGCGTCCTCTGCGGCCGCGCGACCTGATGAAGCGCTTCCGCGACGATCGTCCGGCCGACGTCTGCTTCGCGCGCGGCACGTTCAACTCGCATCCCTACGTCATGGGGGCGATGAACGAGTTCCTGCGTCGCCTCGAACGCCGCAGATCAGAGCGCTCTACCGCGATCTCGACCGCACCTGGAACGGCCGCGCGCGGCTGCTCAACGAGCGCCTGCCGCGGCAGAGCTGCCGGTCGAGGTGGCCAACCTCTCGTCGATCTGGACCGTCTGCTACACGCGGCCGTCGCGCTACAACTGGATGCTGCAATATTACCTGCGCGCCGAAGGGCTGGCGCTGAGCTGGGTCGGCACCGGCCGCCTGATCTTCAGCCTGAACTACACCGATGCCGATTTCGACGCAGTCGCGCGACCGTTTCGTCGCGGCGGCGAAGGCGATGCGGGACGACGGCTGGTGGTGGAGCGACCCCGCGCTCACCAACAAGGCGATCAAGCGGCGCATCCTGAAAGAGATGGTTCTGCACCGATTGTTTTGGTCGCGCGAGCGCAACGAGCATTGGCAAAACTGAATCGGCCAGCCGCGATCAGCTCGGCCGCGGCAGCTCTTCGATATCCTCCTCGTCCCAATCCTCGGCGCCGATGCTCCGGATCGATCAGTTCGCCGCGCAGCAGCGCGAGCGGCGCCTTGTGGTAAAGCTTGATGTCGTGGAACGGGTCGGTGAGGATTTTGGTGGCCCAAACGAGGCCGGTCTGCAGGTCTCTGATGAAGAACAGCTGGACGGTGCGGAACAGCACGCCGCCGATGCCGAGCACAAGCCAGATTTCCGCGACTTGCCGGACGAATTCGGTCTTGGTGGTTGCCGGCGTAAAGAGGCCGAAGAACGTCGGATTGAAATACAGCGGCAGCGGCGACAGCGCCCAGATCGTCAGCAGCACGACCTTGCGCTGCAGATTGTAGCCGACCTTGATCTCTTCCTTGTATTCGTGGCTGGCGTCGTTGACGGTGTCGTAATCCTTCGGCTCGAAGAAGAAATGTCCGGTCTGCCGCGTGGTCATCGCGACCAGCCATCCGGCCAGCGCCGAGATCGCCGGATCCTTGAAAATCATCACGTAGGAAAACAGGAAGCTGATCGCGCTGACGAAATGGAGCGATTGATTGATCCGGCTATGATGATAGTAGCGATGATCGTCCCAACGCTGGGTCCGCAAGGCATCCAGAAAATTTTGCATTTGCTGTCGTCCTGTCATGCAGCCGTCCGCTCTGGCTATGGCGATTCGGTGAATCCCGTGTGACAGCGGAAGCCTCGTCCGTAAGACGAGGCTTCGTGTGACAGCAGCGTGAACTCTTCGCGTGAAGATCTTCGCAATGAGCGGCCCGGTCAGCCCGCGGCGCGCACCGGTTCGGAACTCGTAGGCGGCCCCCGCTCCGCCGGCCTTGCCGAAGCGGATCAGGTTGAAATGCCCGAACGGCGGCACGGCGCGGCGTTCGATAAGCCGCATGCCGCGGGCCTGCGCGGCCCAGCGCGCGTAACGCGCGAAGGAAAACTCGGTGCGCCAGCCGAGCTTGCGCGCCGCCGGCGCAAACCAATGCTCAAGCGAGCGGCGCAATCCGGCCTCGGCGCCGACGCGGCTGACCAGAACGATTTCGCCGCCCGGCTTGAGCACGCGGGCAAACTCGTCGAGCGTCGCCTCGGGGTTCGGCACCGTGGTGATGACGTATTGGGCGACGACGACGTCGAACGAGCCGTCGGGAAAAGCCAGATGTTCGGCATCCATGACCCAAAGCCCTTCGACATTGCTCAAGCCAAATTCGGCAACGCGCTCTTCCGCCTTGCGCAGCATCGGCGCGGAAATGTCGACGCCGCTCAGCCGGCAGCTCTTGGAGTAGTGCGGCAGCGAAATCCCGGTGCCGACGCCGACCTCGAGAATCCGTCCGCCGACCCGTTCGGCGGCGGCGATGGCGGCGTGGCGGCCGCGTTCGAACACCGCGCCGAACACGATGTCATAGACCGGCGCCCACCGCGCATAGGCCTTGGTGACCGTCTGGTTGTCCAAATCCGTCCCGTTCAAGTCCGATTGGTTGTTCAAATCCGCTTCAGGCAGAGTGCTCATGCGTAACCCTTGTGTTGCGGCCGGGCATCAACGTTTGCCCGTCTGGTTGAGGTTCGGTTGCGGGTATCGCCAGTTCGGCGTCGCGCGCGCCGCCCGACCGCGACCTTCTTGGCGTGGCCGATGAACTGGCGGGCGCTGTTTTCCCAGGAATAACGCAGCGCAAATTCGCGGCAGGCTTCGCGGGAAATCCACAGCGCCTGCATGCAGGCAGCGCGGAGGTCCTCGTTCAATACCCCGATCGGATTATCGCCGATCACGTCCATCGGGCCGGTGACCGGAAACGCGGCGACCGGAACACCCGACGCGAGCGCTTCGAGCTGCACGATGCCGAACGTATCGGTACGGCTCGGAAACACGAACACGTCGGCGGCGGCGAGATGGGCGGCGAGAATGCCGTTGTCCAATTGGCCGAGGAATTTTGCCGCAGGATAGCGGCGCTTGAGTTCGCTCACCTGCGGGCCGGCGCCGATGACGACTTTGGTGCCGGGCAGATCGAGCGACAGAAACGCCGGCAGGTTCTTTTCGACGGCGACGCGGCCCACCGTCATGAAGATCGGCCGCGGAAAATCGAGATCGATGGCGCGGTCGGGACGGAACAGATCGACATCCACGCCCCGCGTCCACATGCCGATGTGACCGAAGCCGCGCTGTGAAAGCTCGGCCGTCAGCGACGGCGTCGCCACCATGGTCACGGTCGCCGCGGCATGAAACCGGCGCAGCACGTTGTAAATCCACTGTTGCGGGATCGGCGAGCGCGCCGAAATATATTCGGGAAACCGCGTCGTATAGCTGGTCGTGAACGGCCGGCGATTTTTCATGCAATAGGCGCGCACCGCGTGGCCGATCGGTCCCTCGGTAGCGACATGGATTGCATCGGCGTGCGCCGCCTCGATCCGCTCGGCAATTTGCTTGCGCCGCGGCACCGCAAGCCGCAGGCCCGGATAGGTCGGTACCGGAAAGGTCCAAAAGCCGTCCGGCGACAGAAACTCGACTTCGACGCCGAGTTTGGCTGCAGCGCGGGCGAGCGAACCCAATGTCCGCACCACGCCGTTGACCTGCGGACGCCAAGCGTCCGTCGCGATCAGGACCTTCATTGCGGTGATTTCGGCTGCGATCGCGCGGCCGTTGAATTTTCGAATCGCATGCAGCAAGAATTGCCATTTCATATCTCAATCGTGTGACGGTCGCTGAGCCGGCGGCGCGCCGCGCTTCGCCGCGAACCGTAACAATGCTGTTACAAACGAATGGGAGCCTGCCGCGGCGATTCGACCGCGGAGTTCCCGGCACCCTGACAGCAACGAGTTCCCTAACGCAGACGATCATCCGTGGCGTCGGCCGCAGCAAGATCAGCGTCGCGCTCAGTCTTGCGATCGTGGCGATTGCTCTCGCCACGCTCTATCAATTGCTGCGCGGCATCGACGTCGGCAAGGTCGCAGCCGCGCTCGAAGCCCAGTCGGGCGTCAACATCCTGATTGCCGGCGCACTCGTTGTCGCCGGCTACGCCAATCTGATCTGCTACGATCTGTTTGCGCTCCACACGATCGGCAGGCGCGACATCCCGCTTCGCGTCGTCGCCTTTACGAGCTTCACGAGCTACACGATCGGCCACTCGCTTGGCGCCGCGACACTGACCTGCGGCCTGGTGCGGTTTCGCGTCTATTCGTTCTGGAATGTCAGTCTCGTCGACATCGCCAAGATCGCCTTCATGACCGGAATGACTTTCTGGCTGGGCAACGTGTTCGTGCTCGGCGGCGCCGTCGCCTGCGCGCCGCAGGCTTTGAGCGTCATCGATCAGCTGCCGCCCTGGATCAACCGGGCGGCCGGACTGTCGGGCCTGTTCGCCATCGTCTGTTATCTGGCCTGGCTCGTGCCGCGCGCGCGCGTAGTCGGCCGCGCCAACTGGCGCATAATCCTGCCCGATCTGCGCCGCACCCTGTTGCAAATCGGCATCGGTACGCTCGATCGCCTCCTCGCATCGCTTTCCATATACATGCTGCTGCCGGGCAGCCCCGCCGTCGGCTTCGCATCCGTGGTCGTCGTCTTTGTGCTGGCGACGCTGCTTGGCGCGATCAGCCACACGCCGGGCAGCCTCGGCGTGGTCGAAGCGGCGATTCTCATCGGACTTCCGCAATATCAACGCGAGGCATTGCTGGCGACATTGCTGACGTTCCGCGTGCTCGATTTTTTCCTGCCGCTCATTCTCGCCACACTGATGTTTGGCCTGCGTGAGCTGCGGCTGTTGGCGCGGCGCGCGCAAGCTCGGCGGCCCGAACTCGGCAGCCAATCTTGTAAGGGGAACGCCCCCAAGTTAAAGTCACCGCCGGTCTGATTGGGGCTCGTGGTGGTGCGTAAAATTAAGGCTCCAAGTGTGCGTAAGTCTGCAAGTGTGCGGCCAAATATCCCGGGGGGATGGCGTCGGCACCCGATCGGAGCAGCAATTCCGGTCTGTATCGCAGCGCTTGTCGTCTGCCTTGCCGCATTGCCGCAACAGGCGGCTGCGGAAACCATCGAAGCGGCGCTCGCCAGAGCCTACGAAAATAATCCGCAGCTCAATGCGCAGCGCGCCATCGTTCGCCAGACCGATGAAGGCGTGCCGCAGGCCCTTTCCGGCTATCGTCCGACCATTTCAGCCACCGCCACTGTCGGACGCCAATACTCCGACTTCAAGAATGTCATTCCGCCGACGCCCTCGCTGGTGCCGCAGGGCGCGTCATTCGTGGATAAGGGCATGTCGACCCCGCACTCGGTCGGCGGCACCGTATCGGAGACGCTGTTCAACGGCGAACAGACCACCAATAAAGTCCGTGCCGCGGAAAGCCAGGTGTCCGCGGCGCGCGAGACGCTGCGCGTCATGGAGCAGTCGGTATTGCTGGCGGCGGCGACCGTCTACATGGATGTGTCGCGCGACAGCGCAAATCTCGAAGTGCAGCAGAACAATGTCCGCGTGCTGGACCGCACGCTCACCGATACGCGCAACCGGTATGCCGCCGGCCAGGTGACCTCGACCGATGTCGCGCAGTCGGAAGCGCAATTGGCGGCGGCGCAAGCGAGCCTGCACGCCGCCGAATCGACGCTGATGACAACGCGGGCCAATTACCGGCGCATCATCGGGGTCGAAGCGGCGAATTTGGCGCCGGCCTCGTCGGTCGACCGGCTCGCCCCGTCGACGCTCGGCGCCGCGATCACGGTCGGCACCGCGGAAAATCCGTCGATCATCGCGGCGGTCTACGGCGTCGACGTCGCGCAACTGCAGGTGAAGATCGCGGAAGGCGCACTGTGGCCGACGCTTGCGGCGCAATACAACGTTCAGCAGCAACTATTTCCCCAGCTCAATATACCCAAACAGTTCACCGATACGGTGATACTGAACCTGTCGGTTCCGCTCTATCAGGGCGGCGCGGAATATTCGGCCATCCGGCTCGACAAAGAGACGCTCGACCAGCAAAGGCTCAACGTCGACCAGGTGCGCGACCAGACGCGGGCCAATGTCGTGCAGGCCTGGGGCCAGTTGCAGGCGGCCAAGGCGCAAGTCGAGGCCTCAATCCGCCAGAACGACGCCGCCGAGCGCGCCTTAACCGGCGTGCGCAACGAGGCCTTGGCCGGCCAGCGCACCACCCAGGACGTGCTCAATGCCGAACAAGCTCTGGTGAATGCGCGGCAAAACCTGCTCGTCGCGCAGCACGATCGGGTGGTGGCCTCCTATAGCCTGTTGTCCGCGGTCGGGCGGCTTTCGGCCCAAATCCTTGCGCTGCCGGTTTCGATCTACGATCCGTCGGTGCACTACCATCAGGTGCACGATTCCTGGATCGGCGTGCGTACGCCAAGCGGCCAGTAACGCACGCAACCTCAAGGCCACACCCAAGCCAAAAATGCACTCGCGCCGCAGCAAGGATTGACGCAACAGTCCGGCCATGCAGAATTAATTATTGAGTGTACACTGATCGGTGTGGGGTATGGGGCTCCGATCACTGCCGTTTGTGATGATGCTGGCGAGTCTCGTGGGCGCGTGCGGGCTCACGGACCCGGTCGACTATCGCTATGACAATATCGGCCGCAGCCTGGCGGTCGCCCGCAATGAAGCGATATTTCTGAATATCGTTCGTGCCAGCCACGATTATCCGCTGGCTTTCACGACCATCTCGCAAGTCACTCCCTCGATGACGAATACATCGACCTTCGCTTTGCCGTCGTTCGTCGAGGGCCCTGGCGCCATTACCCGTACTGCTAGTACTAATACCGCTGCCGCCGTGCTCAATACGTTTCCGAGTTCGGCGGGCGGCCGTGACTTTCTGTTCAGCAACTCGACCGCCCAAAATCAAACGACGGTCAGCAGCAACTTCAATGTCGCGACACAAGAAACAAGTGCGTTCTACATCGGATTTCTAAAACCGATCGATTTGCAGACCCTGGATTACTTTATCCGCCAGGGCTATTCGCGCGAAATGCTGTTTTGGCTGTTCGCCGATACGGTCGAACTCAAGCTGGGGGGCCACACGATCGGCATGCGCTACGACCCGCCCAGGGATTACGGATGCGATAGGAATGATCCCAAGCCTTTATGCTGGCCGGATTTTGTCCTCATTGCGATCGGGGCCGGCCTGACGGTTGAGGAACTTACGGTGCAATCGCCGGCGGGCGGGGCCGCGAAGGGCGGCGGCGGCAGCGCTAGTGGCGGCGGCAAGGAGAGCAGTGGCGGCGGAGGCAACAGCGGCGGCAGCGGGAGTGGCGGTGGAGGTGCCGGCGGTGCCAAGAGCGAAACAACAATCTATGCGCGATTCTGCTTCGATCCCGTCCTGGCTCGACGCGCGCAGCATGACATGGGAGATCGATGGCTGCCTGTGAGCAAAGCCTTTAACGTCTCCCTCGCCAATCCAAAATGCGGAACCAAGTGGGATCCCGCAAAGCAAGCCGAGCAGCCGCAGTCTGACACTCTGAACTTCAGTGTCGGCCCATATGTGTTCAACGTTACGCCGCGTTCCGCCTTTGGCGTTTTTGAATTTCTCGGCAATCTGATGAAAGTCCAGCGTCAGGAAGCTGAGCAACAACAAGATCTGCCGCCATACATCCCGCCGGGACGGGAGGAAGTCGCCGGATTGCCATTGCTGGCCACCGTGCGGGACGATCCAAATCTCCTAACTGTTTTGAAGGCCGGCCCGGGCACGTGCTTCGTCCATACCTGGTTTTACGACGGCGATTATTGCGTGCCGGAAAGCGCCACGACCACAAAGCACATATTCAGCCTGTTGGCGCAGCTTATCGCCATCCAGACCGCGGCCAGCGACCTGTCGATCACGCCGATCGTACGCGTCATTCAATAGCTGGTTGATCGGTTGCGTCGGGGTTATTGCCCCGGACTGGTCGAATCCGGAACAGACGACTGCCTTATCAGATTCAAGATCAATTGCGACACGCAGCTGTTTCTTTGCAAAATGATATTCGTGAGTTGTGCATTCTGGTTGTCATCATTCTGGACGGGGGTCTGGGCCTGCGATGTCTTGTCGTTGCTCACCGCGTTCTTCACCGCTAGACATTTATCCGGCTCGCCCAGCATCCACGAAACCACGGCAAAACTCGTCTGCGAGATTTTCCATCCCAGCGGCAGCCCATAGGACTGATCCTGAATCTCGACGATTTGCAGTTTACCATCGGCGACGCCGGCGTGATCGATGCATCCTTCATTGACCTCCATGACGTGACCGCCGAGGTTCTTGGCGTCGCGATATATTTCGGAACAGGCGCGGGCGACGGCGTCGTTGCCTAAATCCTCTCTCACCTTCATGATCGCGTCGATCGGCGCAACAGTGTCGCGGAAGATCGTTCCATTGATGGACTTGTCGTCCAGTCTAGGCTGCGGATTCGCGCTGGTGATGAGAACGATACGCAGGTCGACGTCGGTGTCTGGAACCGCGCCCTTAAGGGCCTCATAAAGATCGAGCGCAGTCGTTGCGCCCGAATTATCGGAATACGCGCCGTCGACGAAATTCCAATACTTGTCGCCGTACATCTTCACGGAAAACGGCGGCATGATTCCCGGAAATCGGGCGCTCACTCCCGCAGCCGTCATAAGCGAAACGCAGGATTGGCCGCCGCCGCTGTTGCGGCAGCCTTCATCCGGCATGGACGGATCGAGAAAGGAATAAAGCGATTCATCGAGATCATGCAGACGAAAGGGCGCGAATGCCACGCGAAAACCCATTTCGACCCATGTTGAATTCAAGACCAGCGCCGGCGCCGCACTGGCAATCGACCAATGTTCGCCAAAAGGCGCGCAGAGATCGTTTCCGGCGGCCAAATCCTGCATGGAAGCCGAATATTCGAAGCTCGCCCGAAGCGCGTCCGGACGCTTGAACGGCGCGTTGAAGATTTCCGGAAAGATCGATCCAACGATCGGAGAAAAATGATCGTCCTCCATGATATCCGCCACTTTGGCGGCCAGGTCTGAACCGACTTTTACTCCGGCTTGCTGTGTGCATGTTTCCGGCTGCACCGGTTCGGAAAGATCCTTGGATTTGGCCGCGACATCCGCCGATGCCGCAGGCGCGGAATGCGAATTCGGGTGGCGCGCATGGTCGAGCGCCTGAAACACCGCCGCTCCGATCGAACCGCCGGAAACTCCGCTGATAGCAAAAATGTGCTCGGCAAAGCCGGGCTCGACGTCTTCTAGTTTTGCCAGGAAGGTCGCCGCCGAGCTGGCCGCGTAAATCCCGCCGCCTTCGGCGGCGACGATGAATACCGTGTATTTTCCATACACGGGAGGCGGATGATCCGGTCTCGCGGTCACGCAAGACTGTTGTTGTTCCGCGGTCCTGACGGCGGGAACAGCCTTTTGGTCTAGCCAGCACAAATATGCGGTGCGCACATTCTTGAGGTTTGGCGCGGCGGCATTTGCGGCAGCCTTTTCGGCCGCTGGATTTTGCCGAACGGCTGAGCCCTCATTGAATTCCTTGACGTTGAGCCAGCCGACAAAGATCAGCAACATCAAAACGACGCCAGCCACTTTGCGGCCTGAAGCGAAAGCGATCACGGCGAAGGAAAAGTACACAAGCCCGAGGACGACGGCGGTTCGGCCGGCATAGTTGGGGAAAATCAAACAGACAATCATCGTCAGCACGATCAGCGTCAATGCCGGGAACTGCGAGCGTTGCGACAGCACGGCCAAAAGCGCGAATGCGGAAATGAGAAAAAGCAGTTCCAACGATACCGTGGCGAGCGGCCCGATGAACCGATAGACAAATACGGTGAGATAGCCGTCGTTGTAAAAGGACAGCAGCACCCCGGCCGCCGCCAGACCTGCGACCACGATGATGACGATGCGCTGAAACCATTTGTGCACGCCGAGCCGGAGGATGAAGTGTCCGACCAGAAGCCCGATGGCGAGCGTACAGCACATCGCAATCGGGAATATCGCCCAGCGTCCCGGCGCCGGCGTGGTTGCCGTCGAGACAAGCCGGCCCGAGCAGCTGCTTGACGACACCGCGCCCGCAGCGAACAGCCAGACGGATGCAAAGTAGAACGCGAAAAACAGCCACGGCAGGAATGCCCAAACGGCAAGTCGCCGACGGCGGCGTTTTCTAAAACTAATTCCGGTATGGGTGAATGCGCGGGACAGAATGAATGCGCCGCGCGTGTGATAAAGGTAATAATAACCGGTAAGATAAATCACCGTCGCGACGGCGACGATGGCACAAATCTGACTCCACCACGATATCCACGCGTCGGCGCTAAGACGGTCAGTGAAGAGCAGGAACAGCAGCACCGCAAACGCGGGTGCGATCAAGGCCACGGCACCGTGCGCAATACGGTTGCGGTCGTCGACGCTTGCGAAAAACGCCGTCATCGCCCCTAGAACAATCACCGCCGCCGCGATCTCCAGGCCGTTTACCTGGGGCAGAAATTGCATTTTCTGAAGATCGTACGGATCGACAAGAGCGATATCGAGCAATTGGCAATATCGCGCCGCCACGAAGTTTCGCGCGCTGAACAGACCTATGGTGAGACCGGCCCAAGGCATGAATGCCAGTGCAAAAGCTGCCGCGCGCTGCACCCTGCGGAGGCTGGAATAGGCCTGCGGGTCTGGATGGCTCGAGTACACGACATGGATTCGCATCCTGCTGAGCGCATTATGCGCCACGTAGAGGACCGCGCTGAGCAACACGATGGACGCCAGCGCGGCGACAATGCTCGCGACCCAGGCCGCGTCAACCGGGCCTTCCAAATACGAGATGTAGATTTCGCGGAGCTGTCCATCCGTTGCGAACAGAACGAAGAGAATCACCGCCGCCGCCAAGGGCAGCACGTGGAAAATCTCCATCATGTTGCGAAGCGGTTTCCAGAAACTCCGCTGCAGGAAAAGGCTGAATTCAGAAAGCTTGGCCGCGTAGAATTTGCCGTCAAACATAATCGGTCCCCAGCCGCCTAGGGTATCCGCTTGAGCACGTTTCGTTCGCAGTACTCGTCGAAAATCGTGTCACAAGCGCTTTTTTCCCGCAGCCTGAAAGCCAGAAAATAGATTTCCTTGATCGTCGGATCTTTCCTGCTCTTAAAATGATCGACCGCCGCCGGGATGATTTCCCGCGTAACGGTTTTGGTCGGCAAGCCGCCCTCGCCCGCTCCGATCAACGGGATAAGCACCAATTCGAGGTTGTTGTTGGAGAAGCGCCGCAACAGACTTTTGTTCGCCTGCTCCACTTCCGCCAAAACCTTTACGACGCAAGGCTTTAAATCCTCTTCTTTAGCCTGGGTGCCGGCTCCCAAGCCGCCCTTGACGGCGGCAACGTGGAATACGCGTTGCACGTCGTTTGTCTCGCCCAGCATTCCCGATTCGGTGACGAAAACAGTGCCTATATCCACGTTGGCGCGCTCGCCCATAAGCCCGCGCAGGCTTTCCTGAATCGTATCGTCGACGATGCTATCGCCGTTTTTGTTGGCGCCCATTCCCCAAATCTTCGCCGACACGCTCCGACCGATGAAGCGATCCATGATCATGTCGGCGTTTTCACTGTTGACCCAGACGTCGACGCCATGGACGCTTGCAATGTCACCCATTTTGTAGCCGATAATCAGATCGGGCCTGCCGACGACCTGGTACTTCACCGTGTCCGGCTCAAGCGTTTCGACGCGCGCCATTTTGTCCTTGAGCCAGTACGCCGCAATAGCGAGCTTGGGGTCGTCGATCTCGCCGTTTTCGAGCTGCTCAAACAGATCGTTGACGTTGCGCTGGAATACCCTGATGTTTTCGTCGGCGACGCCGTACTTGCCCTTACCTTTGCGTTTGGAATCGCTGACGGTTGCAAAATAAAGGAAGATACGTTCGGAGGTGCCGCCGGGCGACGACAGGAATTTGCTGATCAATTCGGGCAATTCGATAATGTAGCCGGTTTCTTCTTCGGTTTCACGAATGGCCGCTTCTTCGGCGGATTCGTTTGCACCGATCATTCCCGCCATCACTTCGACGATCCAGCCGTCCTGGCTTGTCGGTTCATCGCGGCGGCGGCCGATCAAAGTCGGCAGCTTGAATTGCTCGACGAGAACGACGGAACGGGTATCGCGGTTGAAGAGCAGCACGCCGACTGCATCGCCGCGTTCGAAATTGAGGCGCCGGACATATTCGCTCATGCCCTTCTCGGGCTTTTCCTCGGGCTTGTCATCCTTCGCGTTTGGGTCTTCTTTCGTTAAGTCCTCTATCGTCGGACCGTCTACACCTCCGTCTCCCCTTTCGTAGAGCTCATAGGAAATCCAATATCGGTCGATCTTGAAGAAGTCGTTGAACAGGCGCTTTCGTGGGTAGATCTTGACGCGACGGCGGCCGCTCATTTTATGCCCCTTTCACAAGCCGCATTGGCAGAGGGAGTAGGATTCGAACCCAAAAGCGCTCGCGTGGCGAGTGCGGTATTTTCGCTCTTTGCTTTGGCAAAGACAAATGGGAGGCGCGGCGCAGGTCGCGGGTTTGACGGCCGCCCTCTCTTACTTCCGGCGCCCAGGCGCTATCTGGCGCACGAGCGGAGGTGGCGAAGGTGGCGAAGGTGGCGGAGGGAGTGTCCGCTAATAGTACCAAATTCTCATTTCATATCAAATATTTATATCTTTGCATTAGTAAGCTCCCACAAATTGACCCGCGAATTAGCACCGGATTTCGGCGATCAATAGCGACCTTCCGCGAATAACGTTGCTACAGAAATCAGCGGCAAGCTAGCGATCGCCCGAAATAAAATTTCGACGTCCACTCACGGCGAAATCCCCACCTATAAATTCCCTTATCGGAATCAAAATGAGCACCTCCCGCCCGGGTGCGTTCGCATTCAGCGTCCGCTTTACCCCCGAAAGCTGCCGCGGCAGTCAGTGACTGGCGTGTCCGCTTTGGGCCAGAAGCGGACACCGCAGCCTATTCAATTCGCCGGCTAAGCGTTTCACACCGACAGAAGAAAGACGCTCCGTGCAGGCTGTCCCTTTCTCTCTACCGGAGGCCGCTTAGGCTGCGTGAGGGGAGCTTACGGTTCTCGTTGAGCGCCGTAATTCCGCGCTCATTTCGTTTCTTACTGAAATTGTACGTACAGGTTGAACGATATAGATATCCTTTCCCCGGAACCGAAAAATGGATGCACCATGTGCTTCAACCAGCCAGGAAACATCACCATAAGTCCGGGCAATGGGTCGACCAAATAGCGTCCACCTAATACTCCCTGATCCAACGGAGGAACATTCACCCCAACTCGCGGATCGATAAATTCTAATTTGCCATTTGTCGGGATATTGATGTCGGGCTCACCGCAGGAAACGTAATAGACACCAGACCACGTCACGCCGGGGTGGTCGTGCAAGCTGTTGTAATCTCCACGCCGCGAAACATTTGCCCAGCAGTCTGACTGCAAATGCATCTTTCTTGGGCCATCCGATACAGTCACCAGTCGGGTCAAATCCAACGCCGTTGAGCTCACCCGCTCTTGGAGTTTTCGAACGCAGTCTGCTTCCCAGAGAAACAGACCCGATCTTGGAGTGCCAGCCACCCACATTGCTCTTTATCAATCCCTGATCCACTTTTTCTTTTTGCAGAATGACGTTCTTCAGTTCCGCATTAATTGTGTCGCTGTCCGCCCAAAGATAGGAAGAAATTGGCGTACCGAACGCCATCGCCACGTGCTCTTTCTGAAGTACGCTCTGCGTGAGGGTCATAGACACATACTGCTGTCACGAAGGCCTTCAGTAACAGCTGACTCGAAAACGGAGCCTATGCGCGGTCAAGAACGCGGCAATTTTTAACTTGAGTTCGCCGCGAGCCTTATTTTTTCGCCGTCTGCTTCCGCCGACCACGCCAAGTCGTAAAGCCTAAGCCAGCAAGCCCACCTGCAAACAACGGCAGGGTGGCGGGAAGTGGCGTACTTGAGACAGGGGTATATGTGTAGGTGACCGTGATACCTGCGGGACTGCCGCTGCCTGACCAGGTGCCAAAACCATCGCTAACGCCGAACGCTAGATCGGCGGAAATTGATGAAGTAATAAAAGGACTCAAGGAAGTCGTAAAGAACACGTCTTCATTAAAGGGTACATTCACTGTAGAAGGGGCGCTTCCGTTCGTTGGATTGGAGGAACCGATAAACTCACCAGCAAGTGTTACGGAAGCGTCTACGGAACGGGAATCGAAGTTAAAGTTAGAATTCAGTTGGACTTCCACTTGTGTGAGTGTTCCCAAGCCAGCATTAAATCCCGCAAACGACAGAGTGCCATCCGGAGATAAAGTTGAACCTCCACTTTGGAACTGCATACCGATGGTGTAACTAAACGTTTGCGTTGGATCTGAAAACGTGGCCGCGTCAGCATTGGAAATTTCTGCGCCACCAATCAGCACCGTCAAGCCGGTCAGAGCCGCAACCTTTTTAAATGAATGGGGGTCGTGCGTCACGGCAAACTCCCTGATGTGAGTAAAACAACTCAGTGGCTTCAAAAACAAGCCTTAGGTTCCCCAGCGGGCTTGAATAATCTAGATCAATACAATACCGGTCAATGGGCGTCGGTAGATTCTGCCGTATATCTTTAGATATATAGTCTTGCGCTGGATCGCTCGACACGTCGTCAGCAAGCTCACTAATCAGGCCTGAGCGGGCATGAATTGCAGTTTCTGGAGTTATTGGAATTTTGAAGCGGGTCAATCCACGCGCTTGGCCACCCGGTAGCTCGAACGCGAATTCACCGCCCTGCAAAGATCAATCTTCCTTGCCCCGCCTTGGACTATTCCATGAAGGACTGGATAGCAAAGCTGCTCAACTGCCCTGACCTGACCAGCATGGGTCACCTGCAACGGGTTGAGGATGCAAACCTGGGCTTAGGATGGATCTATTACGGGTTGGCGCGAGTCATCCGCCCGAAACAGGTCGTGATCATCGGTTCATATCGCGGCTTCGTTCCGCTGGTCCTAGGCAAAGCTCTGGCTGACAACCTGAATGGAGGTCAGGTCATTTTCATCGACCCGTCTTTTGTTGACGATTTCTGGAAAGACGCGCAGTCCGTCCGCGCGCACTTTGCGCTTTTCGATGTGATGAACATCGAACATTATCTCATGACCACACAGCAGTTCACGCAGTCGGAGGCCTACCGTTCCCTCAATCGACTGGGGATGGTGTTCGTGGACGGGTATCACTCCGAGGAGCAGGCTCGTTTCGATTATGAGGCCTTCGAAGGTATCCTGGATCCTGATGGAATCATTCTGCTCCACGACACGGCGCGCAGCAGGGTCTCCCGCGTGTACGGAGCCGACCGAGCCTACGAGCAGCGTGTTAGATATTTTGTCGACAAACTCAAGCAGGACGCGCGACTGCAAGTTTTTGACCTTCCGTTCGACCAAGGTGTAACCCTCGTCCGTAAGCTGGGCGCGATCGAAGATGGAGCGACAGGAAGTCAGCCGAATGCATCGTGCTCCATACCAGTGTCAGGTTCGAACCCGCAGCCATGACAGGAAGCCGCCCGAAGGACCTCTGGGCTATCACCTGCTACTTCAACCCGATGCAGTACCGGCGGAGGCTAGCGAATTTCCGGATTTTCCGCCGCCGTTTGCAGCTCCCTCTCGTCGTGGTCGAACTAGCATATGGGCCAGAGTTTGAGCTGCAGGCGCAGGACGCGGAAATTCTGATTCAGCTGCGCGACGGCGCGGCGATGCTGTGGCAGAAGGAGCGCTTGCTCAATATAGCCCTGCAAGCACTTCCGAGCAGTTGTCGTAAAGTCGCCTGGCTGGATTGTGACATTTTCTTTACCACGCCCGGGTGGATCGAGGACGCTAATTCTTTGCTCGATCGATACGCACTCATTCAGTTGTTCCGGCAGGTGCACTATCTCAGCCGGCTGTGGGCTCCCGGAAAAGATTGCGCAGCTGAGGTGGAGTTCACGTGTCCGTCCGCGGCTTTCTCTCTGGCGTCGGGCATTCCCGCTGCGACAATTATCGGCCATGTTCAAGATAATCGAAAAGGCACCTGGTCGGCTGGCTTCGCATGGGCGGCCCGCCGCGATCTTCTCGACCGCCACTCTTTTTACGACGCCTGTATTATTGGCGGCGGAGACAGCGCGATTGCCGGCGCCGCCCACCATTGTTTCGACGAGCTGATGCTGCGCCATTGTATGAACGAACACCAACGGCAGCGGTATATCACCTGGGCCGAGCCATATTACGAAACGGTGCGAGCCGAGACGGCATTTCTGAATGCGGACATATTCCACCTGTGGCACGGCGATGTGGGTATGCGGAAAGGGCGCTCACGACATGAGGGTTTTCAACGCTTCCAGTTCGATCCCTACATCGATATCGCTATTGGTGAGGACGGCTCTTGGCAGTGGAGCACGGATAAACCAGAGATGCATGAATATGTCCGCCGGTATTTTGCGTCGCGCAGAGAAGATGGGTAGTCCTGGCAACGCCAGGCCCTCTTCACGTGATAAAGCCGCCCACGCCGGAGCACCGCTCTCGCTTTGACTATGAGGCCATGTCATCATTTCGCGGGACCTGACTGACGAAATCTTCGTACTTGCCATTTCGAGAACGAGGGATCGCGTCGACTGCACGGACCGTCACATCGACGGGCTGTCTCAGCGTGCTCCGAACGCGTTGGGTTAGGGCTGGAAGATCGATCGGTTGATCGCACGATTCTGGCACATAACGAATCTCGATATGATCTAAATCAGTCTGAACGACCTGAAACTGCTTCCCTGCGATGAAGTTGCGGAAATGAGCCGGCGTTGGCCATACCGTAGTCCCGTCACGAAACCTGAATAAGTTACGATACCGGCCGAGAATACGGCGCACTGTAGGAAGTCCGTGGCCGCACGAGGGGGTTACCGCGCCGGCTTCCGCCAGATCCCCCAATTCATAGCGGATGAACGGCATTGCGTAACTGTAGAATGGCGTGACGATCACGCGTCCTATCTGGCCAGGGGCAGCCGGCGAACCGTCGTTGCGCAGGATTTCGACCAGGCATCTTTCGGCACTAATGTGATATTCGCCGCAGTCGCTGCATTGCGCGGCAATGTGGCCTACTTCCTGAGCACCATAGGTATCAGCGATCTCACTGCCGAAGACTGTTCGGCACAAGGTGCGGACGTCCGGATCGACGACGGTGGCGAATGAAAAGATCAGCTCGAACGGCAGCTCGATCCCACGCTTTTGCGCCACTATGGCCAGCTCCTTCAGAATACTCGAATACGATCCGAGGTAGTTCGGCCTCAAAGCCACCAGCCAATCCAATTGGGTATCGATATCGAAAGCGGTAGAAAGAAAGTGCTTGATGCCGTTGGGGCAAGCGGGACGCCAGCCACGTGTGGTGAGCGTTCGGCCAGTCTGGGCCTCCCCGGCATTGTCGAAGGCGATCTGAGCCAAAGACTTGTTCCCATCGACGCGCCACCAACGGTACATGCGGTCAGTCAAAATCCGGTCTGCCAACAGCGTCTCGGCGGTCCTCTTGAAGCGAAACGGCATACCAGTCGATCCCGACGAAGCCATCTCAACGATTGCACCGATTTCAGGCGGCGTGCTTCGACTTCTCAGCTTCTCGCCATTTGCAATCGCCTCGGCGCGGGTGAGGATCGGGACTTGGGACCAGATTCTTGCTATGCTTTTTGGTTGGCCGGTATCGAAATCGAGACGACCCTTGTAGAAATCCGTGTGTCGGGATGCATGATCGATGAGCTTGGCAAGAAGCGGCGCCTGATGAACGTGGAGCTCGTCGGCGGACAGCCGCTCGGTCCTAGCAAACTCTTGGCCCAAGGCATCAATTGCGCGAACGTTCGAAGCCATAGCACTAATCTTATCGCACAAAGCCCGATCTGTCCTGTTTGCCACCACGAGCGCGTCTTACAATTTCAGTTCGGACGGAAATGTCGTGGGTGGGACAGAGGCGCGGCTGCCTTACCCCCGAAAGCTGCCGCCGCAGTCGCTGACCGGCGTGTCCGCTTTGGGCCATGAAGCCTCACGCACCGCAACATCGTACAAAAAGAAATTACTTCGAACGGCAGGCGGCTTCACATCTCGACTGACACTGCTGGACGGCATTGCCATCATAACTTGAACAGCGCTTCGCGCAGTGAACCGTACACTTCTCCTGCGCAAAAGCGGTCCCAGAGCACATAGGCACCATCATGCCGCAAACAATCGCGACCGTTATCGTGAAACGTCCAACCATTTGATTTCCCAAGAAATGCGCCGCGGTTGAAATTAAACCAAAGGTATAATGGCGGCGCGTCAAGTGCCAATTTTTCCGCTCTGCGGTGTCCGCTTTGGGTCAAAAGCTGCCGCGCCGTCGGACTGTGACCGTGTCCGCTTTGCCCCCAAAAGCGGACTTTAGACCGCAGTCGCTGCATGTCCGCTAAGGGCCACATGCGGAACTCATGCACCGCAGCAGAAATTCCTATTATTCAATCACCGTATCAGCGGTAGCGAGCAGCGTACTCGGAATTTGCACGTCGAGTATCTTGGCGGTCGTGCGATTGATAACCAATTCGAATTTGCTTGCCTGCTCGACAGGGATGTCGCCCGGCTTCGTCCCGCGCAGAACCTTGTCGACCATGTCAGCGGCACGCCGAAAAAGGTCCACGTAGTTTGGACCGTAAGACATGAGTTCCTCCGGCTTCGACATAATCGCGGTAGCTTAAGACGGTCGGCAGCCGCGCGTTGAGCGCAAGCGTAATGATGCGCGTGCGGTTAGTGGCTATGAGTGCATCGGACACAACGTAAAGTGCATCCACTTTGGCCTGGAGTGTCTCGAAGGTTGGTGGAATGTCCTCGGGCCGCCGGATTTCGAGTGACGCGAAATCGAGACCGAGCGTGCGAGCCGCGGCCTTAACGTCGTCGGCCTCCATCACTGAATTAGAATAACCAGCGTCGAACATGATCGCTATTCGGCGGAACTGGGGGATGACCTCGCGCAAAAGTTCGAGCCGCTTGCCGACAAGATCGGACTGTTGGATCGACATTCCGGTAACGTTTCCGCCCGGTCGCGCCAAACTTGCAACCAAGCCGCCGCGGACCGCATCGACCGCCACGGCAAAGACAATGGGGGTGACCGTCGTCGCCTGCTTTAGCACAGCAACGGCGCCGCCATAGGTGACAATGACGGCAACTTTCTCTCGCAGGAAGTCTGCCGCGATCTCGCTGACACGCTCGGAGATTCCCTCGGCCCAGCGGTACCCGACCGCGATAGTGTGTCCCTCAACCCAACCGAGTTCCTGCAGGCGTGCCACAAAAGCAGCCGTCCACGGAGCCCAGACCGCCGCGTCCGCACCAAGTACTCCGATATGCAGCGGCTTTCCCGCCTGTTGCGCGCGGGCAGCGTAGGGCCACGCAAACACGGCGCCGCCAAATAGGGTAATGAACTCCCGCCGTCTCATGTCGAGCCCCAGGCGCCGACAAGGCATCAATACATACCGTTCAAACTAGCTCACTGGAAGTGGCCTCGAGCGAGTAAGGGCACACGCACTTTCAATCGCTTCCCGTGTGGATGTCAGTTTGAGCCCCGATCTAATTCACATTCCTGTAATGGAAGTGTCGTATTTGGCGCACGGTGGGGAAATTTGACGGTACGGGCCGCGTCGGCGGCGCATCGAGATACGCAAAGATCAGCCAAGGCAGGCGATGCACCTTCCGGCGCGAATCGACACTGGGCAACGCCGCCTTATCCACTGCGTCATTGACGACCTTTGGGAGTTCGGCGCGCGCATCACGCTCGCATTTGATGCAAAATTACCGAAGGAATTCGTACTCGTCCTGTCGGCAGAAGGCGACGCACGCCGCCGGTGCCGCACTTTATGGCGCGGTGAACTTGAACTCAGCGTCGAATTTTTGTCGGATCCGCCGGAGGATTTGTCGACAGGTGTCGAGCCGTAGTTGAGGCTCCGCTGGCGATCAAGCTACTAGCCACTGCTGATACCGTATGTCTTATCGCAAGCCGAAATCGCGATTACAAAGCATGGCTAACTGGCGCATTGTGGTTGTATGACGCGAGTACGATACCAACGCAGGGTAACGCTCACGAGCGAGGAATTCGCCTCCTTGATAGAAGTGAGTAAGAGACCTTTGGAGCGCACTATCCCTGCTAAACACCGAGAACGCCTCATCGCAGCTGGATACATTAGGGAAGTTGTAGGCCGTTCGGGTGGCAACAGCGCTCTTGCGCTGACAGGTGCGGGCTTAAGGCGATTAGCGTCTAATAAATGATCGGCAAATACGAAAGCGCGGTTCTGACGCTGGCTCTCGAAATCCACCGACGCTTGCTCGGCCGCGCCGACGAGGTGATGGAATAGTCGTCCGCTGACGCGGTCAAATTGTAATGTCTGCTTTTATCCAGCTAGCAAATATCGATCTGCGGCTTCTGTACGTCGGCTAAGGGCCATATGGCCGTCGAAATTAGGTTAGCCGTTTGCACCAGTTCACCAGCATCTGGAGCCACTTCTGCGGCTGCGGATTGTTTGCAGTCCTGTCCAGGGGCCGAACCTCGCCCTCCTTCAGGTGGATCAACCATCTCAGATTTAGCGTTGCGAACATCGGTTACCCCATTAGGGCGCGTTGGAGGCTATGCGTCACGCTGCGCTGATGCCGGTTAATGATAGGTAGCGGCAGGTTCGGTTGGTGCTCGTCCTCTCTGCGGAGCGTCATTGAAGAGTTAATCTCTTCGCATCCACCGTCCGCTTTGGGTAAAAGCTGCCGCGGCAGGTCCATTTACCGATGTCCGCTTTGCTCCCGAAAGCAGCCGCGGCGCCCGCTGAATAGGCGGCTGATCCGACCGGGCGACTGCGCCGTTCGCTGAGCTCGAGCGACTGTCGCGGACCAGCATTGCCGACGAAATACGGATTGAGCACACGCGGCGGGTGTTGTTACCGATAGACAGCGGAGCAACGCCGGACTAGCATTTTTCCGCGTGACTTGCGTCCTCAAGTGTGAGTGCATGTTATGAGTTAGCGAGACCATCTTATTAGTGAATTTGCATTTAGAAACCTGTTCCTAGGGAATCCAGCACTCCGGCGCTAGCGAGGGGCTTTTGTCTCTCCCGTCGCGACAATATCGAGAGTACGCTGACGAGTGGAAGTCCTCGGCGCAGACTGCCTACAGCGACGCTGCGCGCGCGCTTTCCCTCAAAATGGCAAGCATCTGGCTTGAGGCCGCTATGCGATGCGAAGCTGGCCTCGCCACAAGCTATACAGAGCACGGCGAAGAAAGCGCCACCGCCCGCCAGGCTTCGCCCAACGAAAGCGCAGTCAAAATCAAAGAGCCCAGGCGAAAATCTTGGAACTGACGATGCGGCGCGGTTAATCGCGTGGATCAGGGCTGCATGAGTTAAAGAGCTTAACAATTCCTTCCTGTGAGCAATCGCCTCGACTCAGATAAACTCTACTGTCGGTGTTGGGGTGGGAGAGAGGCCTGCACGCACTACGTCCGCTTTGGGCCATAAGCGGACTTATGCACTGCAACATTATCGACAAGGCGGAAATTGAAAGACCGCCTTGCGCGGCGGTCTCTCCCAAATCAAATTGGTTGTTTTAGTTTGGCTGCGATAGCGAAGGCTTCGCGATCGCAGCGCCTAGTGCTGCATCCCGACAATCGATTGCGTCGTTCGGCCCGTAAACATTTGTCATTTTCAGACAAAAATTTGACTTTCCGCGCCAAAGCACAAGCAAACCGATGCACAAAGCTTGCCTTTGAATAAGCTTTCAACTACGCGCACCAACTTCGCATTGGAGATACTTATGAAAAATGGATCAAAAAGACGCCCTTGGACATCCGTACAAGTTCGCTACGTAAAAACGCTCGCCCGAAAGAAAGTGCCTGCTTCAACGATTGCACGACGTATAAAAAGGCTTGAAGGAGCAACTCGGGAGAAAGCATTCAGCATCGGGCTCTGCTGGATCTCCCGGCTATTTCTTGGCAGCGATCTGGTGATCGATTGGTCTGAATGATACTAGGCTCGGCAGTGCCGATCTGTGACGTTCGCTTTGCCCCCGAAAGTGGACATTGAAGGCAGTTCTCGAGTGTCCGCTGTGGGCCAATTGCAGACCTCGGCAAGGCTCAGGATGGCGGCCGTACTCTCAATTGCCAAAGCTTAATCATCCCGCCAAGGCCAAACCGCTTTCCTGCGTCCCTACGAGCGCGTCGCGGGTCTCAAATCCGCGGAGCGCCGGCTCCGCGGTCTCACGGTGACAACCATGTGTGATCGGAAAATGCCGAGTTCCGCGCCTACGCCGCCGTGTTGTCCAAGCTGCGCTCAAGATATGAGACTCTGTCCGAAGAACGCGCCACTATTCCCCTAATTGCCCGATCTGTATACCTTTGAATGTCGAACATGTGGTGTTTCGCATATCGAAGCATCATGACCGCGATTACTATAATGACGGTTGCGATCATAATTGTCGCGGGCGTCGCTTGGCACGGGCGTGGCCGCTGGTACTGACCAGATGGCTGTACTGTATCCGATGTCCGCTTTGGGTCATTAGCTGCCGCGCCAGCTGACGACAGCCGTGGCTGCTTTACCCCTAGAAGCGGACAGCCGATCCGCGAGCGGAAGCGGTCGGATCGAGCTCATGATGGTCGTTCTCACAAGCGAGGAGAATGACCATGCAAGACAGCGAAAAACCAATACTGGCTACGTCCAGCGTACCCCTTGGAACAAGGGCAAGCTGACCGGAGCCAAACCACCGCTGCGGCCCAAGCACGTCTGGTCGATCCGCACCAAGCTTCAAATGGCAGACCGCAAACGCGACTTAGCGCTGTTCAATCTCGCCATCGACAGCAAATTGCGCGGTTGCGATGTCGTGGCTGTCAAGGTCGAGGACATTGCCCCACACGGCTACGCCGTTGAGCGTGTCACGGTCCGGCAGAAGAAGACAGGACGGCCGGTGCGGTTCGAGGTTACCGAACAGACCCGGCAAGCAGTCGATGAATACCTTCCTGACGAACAGGAAGCAGGGACATTTTCTGTTTCCCGCGCAGCGGCGGCCGAGGAGGCCCTTTCGACCCGACAATATGCCCGTCTCCTCGCTGACTGGATACGCGGCATCGGGCTCGATCCGTGCGTATATGGCACGCATTCACTACGTAGGACCAAGGCCACGCTGATCTATCGCCGCACCGGCAACCTGCGGGCCGTCCAATTGCTGCTTGGCCACACCAAGATCGAGAGCACGGTCCGCTATCTCGGTATTGAAGTCGATGATGCTCTGGCATTGCCGAGCAAACCGACGTTTGAGGCGAACCGGGCAGAGCGGCTGCGCTCTGCCCACAAAGGGCGAGCCTACTCCTCCAGCTATCGGGGGTGTCGCGTCCGCTTTCAGGGTGAACGGGACACCGCGGAGTAGAACCGCCGCGGCAGCTTATGACCCAAAGCGGACATTCGCGTCGATGGCCGAAATCGGCATTCGGCTGCAGGGTGGGCACGCTCTGACGGCGCCGGGCCAAACTGGCAAGGCAGGCAGTTTTCGGCAAAAGCAAAGACAATTTGAGTACGCGGCTTAGGTTCCGTGTAATTCCGGCTCGATAGGTTTTCACTGGGAGGCGCTGGCGTTAATTCTGAGGCAACCCACAACTGGGAGCCGCGTATCATGAGCTCAATGCGGTCCGAAGAAAGACGTGAAACGCCGCGGCACGGCGTCGGGCGTCTGGCGAAGATCCAGCTCGGGATCGGTACACCGCCGCTCTACTGCCTCGTTGCCGACATTTCTGACGGAGGCGTGCGTGTCTACGCCAATGGATTCGATATCCCCGATGAATTTGGACTGCTGCTTGCGGGCGACGGTCCATTCAAAAATGGCACCTACAGGGTGATCTGGCGGCATGACCACGAAGTTGGCGCCAAGTTGGTTAGTGTCACGTAGCGATCCGATAACAGTCGTCGGCATATATCATGACTTCACAGCATCTTTTCAGCGCCGCCGTAGCCGGAGTGGCAGTCTTCGTCATGGTCTTTGCTTTTCTTGCATTTGGATCGGCGCAGAGGTGATTTCGAGATCGCCCCTACCACACGAAATGCAATCTAAAGTGTGCCCTTTTTAAGCTATCTAAAATCTGAAATGAAAGGCCGGCACCCTTAGAAACATATTTTTGCTATGCGTTCGATCACGGGTTCCTCACCCGACCCGAGCGCTGAAAGAGAAGCCCGGCTGCCGGCTGGGCTTCTTTCATTTCTGATTGCACCTTATTTGATGTCCGTTATTGGGGTATAGCAGCCACGCCTCCGGTTAAGTCGCGCGGCAGCTTCTGACCCACACCGGACTCTTCAGACTGCTAATTATTGCATTGCGAAAGTTTCGAGCGGCTTGGTCTCGTCAGCGGTCAGGTGACATCGCCCTTGAAGGCCGTATTGTGCTTCGGAAACCACACGTGACCCTTGAGCATGTAGTTCCAGTACATCAGCGGTAGACCGGTCACCTTGATCCACCACCCGACCCAATGCTCCTTCGCGGGATTGAGCGGTAGTGTCGGCGTCACCTTCCCGCCGTAGATGAACTCGGCGAGAATCGCTTTTCCCATGGCCGTCGTCAGCGGGCAGGACGCATAGCCGTCATAGCCGCCCTCGACTGCGGTCTTTCCCATCATATGGAGAATGTTGCCGACCACGACCGGCGCCTGTTTGCGTACTGCCGCGGCGGTCTTCGAGTTCGGCGTCGACGCGACATCGCCGAGCGCAAACACATTGGGATAGCGCACGTGTTGCATGGTGTTCTGGTTCACCTCGACCCAACCCCCCGCATTCGCGAGCGGGCTCGACTTGATCTCCTCGTGCGGGCTTTGCGGCGGAGAAACATGCAACATATCGAACGGCACGGTGATGCGCTCGCCCTTGTTCTGTTCGCCCACTTTCTCGAATGTTGCCGCCTTCGCCGCCCCATCGACCGCCACCAGGTTGTGCTGGTAGTGGACGTTGATGCCGTATCGCGCGGCGATCTTGACGAGTTCGCGCGCAAAGAACGGAACGCCGAAAATGACCGGCGCGTGGACGTAGTAATCTAGGCTGCAATCTTTGAGTATGCCCTGGCGCCGAAGATGGTCGGCAGTCAGATAGGCGATCTTCTGCGGCGCGCCCGGACACTTGAATGGCAGCGGCGGCTGCGTGAACACCGCCCGGTTGCCGGCCTTCAGCTTTTGCAGACAATCCCAGGTGTAGGTGACGTGCGCGGGGGAGTAATTGCTGCACACGCCATTTTTGCCGAGGGTCTCCGCCAGTCCCGCTACCTTGCCCCAGTCGAGCTTCACGCCGGTGCAGACCACAAGATAATCATAGGTCAGAGCATCGCCATTCTTGAGACGAACCGTGTTCTTTTCCGGCTCGAAGGTCTGAGCGGCATCGTGAATCCAACGGACGCCGACGGGGATCAGGCTTTCTTCCGCACGTCGCGTGCGCGCCAGCGGATAGATACCAGCGCCGACCAGCGTAAACGCTGGCTGATAATAATGGTCCGGCGACGGCTCGATGATGGCGATATCAGCACGGGGCGCTCGGCGCTTGAGGATTGCTGCAACTGTGATGCCGGCAGTGCCGCCGCCGACGACGAGAACTTGATGGTGTGCTGAACCCGGCATTTCTGCACCTCAAACTCGTGCGTGTCTGATGATTTTTACACTAGAAAGTACAGCAGATACCGAAATCTCAACATGGCGGCTGCATCTGACTGCGCGCTCGACCAGATCGGCGGCGAATTATGTTTCTGAATGCTCGCACTTTTCTCACCGGCAGCGATTTCCGCTGCTGGCCCTTGGCGGACACGCCGGCCAGAGCGCCGCGGCAGCTAATGACCCAAAACGGACATTCGCTCCTTATTCGATCTCCTCGTCACCGATGGAGACTAATAGGTGACCTGAGCGTCACTTCAGCTGATCGCGGATCTTGTCGAGCCCTGCACGCGCGCAATCGTCGTCGAGGTTCGCCCCAGGCGCACCGGCCGCGCCGATGGCACCAATGATCTCGTCGCCCAGCTTGATCACCACGCCACCGCCCAAGAACATCACATGCGGCAGCTTCGCAAGCGGCGCAATCGAGTTCTCGCCTTTGGCGCGCTCAGCCAAGGCCAGAGTGTCGTTCCTGAATGATACGCTGGTATACGCCTTGTCGTTCGCGCTATCGAGCGTGTCAATGCCAGCCCGTCGCCGCGCAGTGCTACGATGGTGACACCGTCGGCGTCGAGCACAACCGCGGTTTCGTGGTAACCCTGCCTGGCGCAAGCCGAAACCACCTCGCTCGCCGCTACGACTGCGAGTGCGGCGGGAATGCGATGCGTCGGCAATGTATCCGCCCTGGACGTCGATGCACCAATAAACGCACCGGCCGCGACCATCGCCATCTTGGACCCGTATTTCATGATCTGCCTCCCTTGATTCGCCCGCTCGCAAGCTCCGACGAGGTCATCGGATAATAGGGCCATGTGCCTTCAGCCCCAATGTCCGCTTTCGGGGCTAAAGCGGCCGCGCCTCTAGTCGGGACGCGCGGCAGCTAATGACCCATAGCGGACATTCAGGGCCGCGTTACCCAATCACCAAGTCGGCGCGCATCAGGGATAAAATTGGCATCGACGACCACCGTATCGAATTAAGGATTCCGTCTCTCTCCACAATATATTTTGCTTCGGGCTGATGACGCTGCACTAATCGAGCGTGCGGCGGAAGCGCGTCACCGCGATCATCATGGCGATCAGCATCAGGATGAACAGCGCGACGCCGTCGTAGCGGAGGTCGCCGAGCGAGGAGCCCTTCAGCATGATCGCGCGCACGATGCGCAGATAGTGCGTGAGCGGCAGCGCCTCGCCGACATATTGCGCCCACACCGGCATGCCGGCGAAAGGGAACATGAAGCCAGACAAAAGGATGTTGGGCAGGAAGAACATCATCGACATCTGCATCGCCTGCAGCTGGTTCTGCGCCACCGTCGAGAAGGTGTAGCCGATCGACAGATTGGCGGCGATGAACAACGTGCGGAGCGCGGCCAGCAGCCCAGATTGCCGATGACCGGCACGCCGAACAGCGTCACGCCGATGCCGATGATCAGTGACGCCTGCACGAAGCCGACCATGATATAGGGGACGATCTTGCCGAGCATGATCTCGACCGGCGTGATCGGCATCGCCAGCAGGCTCTCCATGGTGCCGCGCTCGATCTCGCGCGTCACCGACAGCGCGGTGAAGATCAGCATGGTCATGGTGAGAATGGTGCCGACCAGCCCCGGCACGATGTTGAGTTGGGTCACGCCCAGCCGGGTTGTAGCGCGCATGGGTGCGGATTTCGAACGGCATGACGGGAGCGCGGGAACGTCGCGGTCGTGCGACAGCGCCGTCTGTCAGCACCTGGTCGAGCGCGCCGAGCGCGGTACCCGCGGCCACCGGATCGGTGGCGTCGGCCGCGACCAGCATCGCCGGCTTGTCGCCGCGGCGCACCACCCGCTCGAAATCGGCAGGGATCTCGATGGCGAACAGCACCTTGCCCGAGGCGAGCAATTCGTCGAGTTCGGCCTCGGTCTGCGGCAGCTGCGTGACCCTGAAATAGTCGGTGTTGCGCAGCGCCGCCAGATCGAGCGGCCGAGATCGCTCTGTTCCTGCAGCAGCACCGCGGTCGGCAGATGCCGCGGGTTGGTGTTGATGGCATAGCCGAACAGCATGAGCTGCACGAGCGGGATCATGATGATCATGGCGAACGACACGCGGTCGCGCTTGAGCTGGATGAATTCCTTCACCAGCATCGCCCAGGTCTTGCGCCAGAATCCGTTGCCCTGAGGCGGCGCGGCGCTTGGCGGGGAGCACGTGCGTCATTGGAAGTTGTCCCGTGACTTGCCCATCAGGTCGATGAACACGTCCTCGAGCGAGGGCTGGGAGCGCTTCCAGTCGAGGTCCTTGCGCTTGCGATAGGGCGCGATCGCAGCCTCGAGCGCGTCGCCGTCGCGGCCGGAGACATGCAGGCTGGTACCGAACTGCGCCACCATGTCCACGCCCGGCTCGCCGGTGAGTTCCTCGGAAAACTTGCTCAGCCCCTCGCCATGCTCGGCGCTCACGGCATAGGTGGTCAGGTGTGAGGCCGCGATCACCTGCTCGACGGTGCCGTGCACCAGCAGATTCGCCATAGGCGATGTAAGCGATCTCGTGACAGCGCTCGGCCTCGTCCATGTAGTGGGTGGAGACCAGCACGGTGAGGCCTTTGGCGGCGAGCGCGTGGATCTCGTTCCAGAATTCGCGCCGCGCCTTGGGGTCGACGCCGGCGGTCGGCTCGTCGAGCAGCAGCAGTTGCGGGCTCGGCAGCGTGCAGGCGCCGAGCGCCAGCCGCTGCTTCCAGCCGCCGGACAATTCGCCGGCGATCTGCTCCTCGCGGCCGGACAGCCCGAGCCGCTCGATCGCCGCGCGCGCCGTGGCGACCGGCTTTTCGATGCCGTAGATGCGGGCGACGAATTCCAGATTCTCGCGCACCGAGAGATCCTCGTAGAGGCTGAAGCGCTGCGTCATGTAGCCGACCTGGCGCTTGATCTTGTCGGTCTCGGTGCGGATGTCGTAGCCGAGGCAGGTGCCGTCGCCTTCGTCGGGCGTGAGCAGCCCGCACAGCATGCGGATCGTCGTGGTCTTGCCGGAGCCGTTCGGCCCGAGAAAGCCGTAGATCGTGCCGCGCTTGACCTGCATCGACAGCTCGCGCACCACCACGCTTGCCGTCGAACTTCTTGGTCAGGCCATGGACGTCGATGACGACGTCTTGCGCGCCGTTTTGCGCTCATCGGCGGCGCCTCGTGCGGCAAGCGTGACGGTTACCGGCTGGCCGACGCGGAATTTCTCCGGCGCTCCGGCCGCGCCTCGATCAGGAAGACGAGCTTGGCGCGCTCTTCCAGGCTGTAGATCACCGGCGGGGTGTATTCGGCGCTGCGGGCGATGAAGCTCACTTTCGCGGTCAGCCCCTTCGCGCAGCCGTCGCAGGAGACGCCGACCGTCTCGCCGTATTTGATTTCGGGCAGCAGCGGTCTCGCGGCGCGAAGAAGCGGAACTTGAGATTCCGCGGCGGCAGCAGCGCCACCACCGGCTTGCTGGCCGGCACGGTTTCGCCGGGGCGGTAATAGACCTGCTCGATGGTGCCGTCGGCCGGGCTGAATAGGCGCCGCGGCGTGCCAGGCGGGTTTCCGACCAGGCCAGATTGGCCTTGGCCTGGCGCAGCGCGGCTTCGGCGTCGTCGTAGGTTTTTTGCGTGCCGGCCGCCGTCTTCAGCAATTCCTTGGCGCGGTCGAAATCTGCTGCGCATTGTTCACCGCCGCCCTTTTCACCACCAGATCGGCCTTCTGCAGGTCGTCGTCGACGGTGAACAGCGGTCGCGTGCGCAGTCCGCGTCGCCCTCGCGCACCTTCAGGGTTTCTACCCGGCCCTGCTCGTCGGGCAAAAAAATCAACTCGGCCTCGACCCAGCCCTGCACAGGCGGTGCGTCTTGTCGCAGCCGGCGAGCGCAAGGCCGAAGCACTATCGCCAGCCGGCAACATCATTCTCATGGCGCTCTCCTCGGCGCGAACAGCAGCCCGACATCGGCCTCATCATTTTGCGAACGTCGAGCGGCTTGAAACGTTCAAACAGTCCGCTCCAGATGATGGCGACCAGGGCCGGCGCGGCGATGATCTGCGGGAATTCGGCCAGCGCCTGGAGCTTCCTTCGTCGATCCCAACCACTCAACCCCCTTCGAAGCGTCCTATTAATGCGTCGCATAAATAGGAGCGAGATGTTCAATATCAGCATAAATTCAGTTCGAATAAGGACACCGTAGCCAAACCTGCGCGTAATAACAAATGGAAATCTGTATAAAATTGCTCTTAAGCTGCTCTGAACGGGCAACTGGCCAACTAAATACCACTTCCGATAAAGGGCGATGGTTTCACAGAACTTTTTGCTGCAGTGCGTGATGGGGTCATGGCGCGCTCCAAACCGCCCCCGTGTTGAGGGTGGAAGTGCGCGCGACAGCTTTTAGGGGTGAGGCAAGAAGCGCCTCTCGTTTGATGGCACCCTAGATTCTGACCCAAAGCGGACGTGACCTGCAATTTTAGGTTTCAATGTGTGGTTGTTCATTCAGGACGAAGTTCAGTAAGGCCTTTTGAACCTCCAGCTTGCCGTTGTATTTGATCAGACCCAACTTCCGAAATTTGTTCATGAATAAATTTACGCGAGACCGCGTCGTTCCGATCAGCGCGGCAAGCGTCTCCTGGTTCACCTTTACGGCTAATGGCTCCTGACAAGGTCATTGCCATAATTGGCCAACAGCAGAAGAGCCCGTGCCAGCCGCATCTCGCTGGAATTGAACAATTGGTCGACCAAGTCCGCTTCAACCCGGGCGGTCCGGGTCAAAAGATGGGCGAGAAAATAGTCCGCAAACTCCGCATTCTGATGGAGGAGGCGGATTAAGGTTTCCCTGTCCAGCCGGACGATCTCGCAGGTCGACATTGTGGTGACGGTAGACAGACGCAGCGGCGTCCCGGTAAGGGCTCCCTCGCCGCAGAATTCGTCGGGTCCCCGGATCGCGACGACGGCTTCCTTCCCGAACCTGGAAACAACGGTACCTTTGACCTTGCCGCCTGTGGATGTAAAAAACGGAATCCGCAGGTCTCCCTGCGAATAGCCAATTTGATTTTCTTCGTATTTCGATAAGGTCCATCGCGTGTCGTGTCGGGTGAGCAGGCGCACACGTGAAACGAGAGTCCCCTGGATTTTTTTGCGTCTCCACTCCTAGGCGCCCAGCCACCGTTGTCCGGACACGCGGAAATACGGAGAACCCGAGGCGGTCTCGGTGCCACTGAGAGGGAGCTCAAAGGGACCCGATAAGGTGGAGATGAATAGATGGCTTTGATGCGGCAAATCTCAGCTTTTCAACTTACAATATGTAACGATCAGACCAAGCTGTCCAGACCGTTGTTCTGAAATCATCCACAGTTTGGTATGTCGTTTAGGGAAGGAAGCGAATGTCTGCTTATGGCCCATAAGCGGACGCGCCGCTCAGGAAGTGCCGCGGCAGCTTTCGGGAGTAAAGATGGGGTAATCGGCCGGCGTTCTTGTGGATTGCTTAAGATTTTGGGTGCTGCGCTTCAGGCTGATGGTTCAACGAGGTCCTCTGGACGGCCCCGAGCATCAGAAGGAGAAGCGCAGCATGGACTATTTCGCTGGACTGGACGTATCGGTCAAGGCGACCAGCGTCGCCATTGTGGATGATACGGACGAGATCGTTTGAGAAATGAAGGTCGCGAGCGAGCCGGAAGGGTTGTTGGCGGTGCTGAAGGACCCGCCACCGCTTCAAGCGGATCGGACTGGAAGTGGACCAGTGTCGCAATGGCTTTATAGCGCGCTTGCCGAAGCTGGGTTGCCGGCGATCTGTGTTGAGACACGGCAATGCGGGCAGTGTTGAAGGCGCAGATCAACAAGACGGACCGCAACGAGTGCGCGGTATCGCACAGATGATGCTGGTGGGGCTTTACCGTCCGGTGCATGTGAAGACGTTACGCAGTCCAAAGCTGCGGATGCTGTTGACCCATCGGGGTTTCTGCAGTCGAAGGCCATCGCCGTCGACAATGAATTGCGCGGGACCTGGCGCAATTGGGTCCAAGGTCGGCATGGTGGGAACGGTGAAGGTCGGACGGCATCAAGGAGCTGGTCGAGAGCTTGCCCGACCTGGCCGTGCTGGTCGAACCGCTGCTTATGGTCCGGCGGTTGTTTCATGAGCAGATCGTCATCCTGCATCGCCGCTTGCTGGCGATCGTACCGGAGGACGAGGTGTGTCGGCGCCTGATGACGGTTCCGGGGGTCGGCCCCGTGGTGGCGCTGACCTATCGCGCCACCGTCGACGTGCCCGCTCGGTTCCATACGTCAAAGGCAGTCGGTGCCGTGTTTGGACTGACCTGTTCCAATATCAATCCGGCGAGATCGATCGGAGCGGAAGAATATCACGCTTCGGAGATGAGATGATGCGGGTCATGCTCTACGAAGCCGCTCAGAGCATGCTGCATTCGAAGAGATGGTCTTGGCTCCAGGCCTGGGCAATGGAGATTGCCAGGCGCCGCGGGATGAAGAAGGCGGTCGTCGCCCTGGCACGCCGCCTCGCGGTGATCATGCACCGCATCTGGGTTGACGGCACCGACTCTGCTGGACCCGGGGAAAACTCGCGGCGAACATGAACACCGTGCAGGATCGATTACGATCGGAGAACGCTCTGGAGCTCCACCCAGCGATGGAGATGATGGTCCTCGCGGGACGATGGATGAGGTGACTGGGCATCTACCAGCTAGGACCTACCGTTCGTCTGACGGCAACGCCGCGGTAAAGATTGCTGCCGCCTCGTCTTCGAATCCCATGATGGAAGGGCCTTGGTGCCGATTCCGAAGAGAAGCGCGAGCCCGTCAGCGACATCGACACTGCAGCGGCGAAAAGTCTGGAGAAGTGCCTGAGCCCGAACGCCCAATAGTGAAGAGGACGTCCTGATTTATGGCGGCGCCGCGGCACGTTGATGATCCAAAGCGGACGCCGTTTTCACCAAATTCGCGTAACGCGAAATTTCGGGACATGGTGGGGTGTTGATAATACCGTTTTATATGGAAGAGTTTTTAACTCAGAAATCGACGGTATCGAACCACTTCGTGACAATCAACTAAAATCTAAGTCAACCTACCGCTTGTCGGCTCATAAACCGCCCGGCCGTGGCCTCGAGCTGGGTAAGGGGATAGTACGAGACGCTGCAAGTTCTCACGGCTCACCCTGGCGACAGGCCGGCGTCGTGCACAGAGGCATGCAATATGCTGCTGTTGGGGGCGACGGTGGTGTGGACTTCCTTTCCTGCGGATCGAGCGCGAGGCTGTAATGCACAAGACTTCTGGAATGCCCTGCAGATGCGGCGTCCAGCATTTAATCAGCGACCTGTGACACGACTTACGCCGATCCTTTTGGCGACGCGGCCCTGATGCGCTCGCCCGCGCTGGGCGGGATCACGGCCGAAGATCCGAGCGCAATGTTGCGGCGCGATTCGAACACTTTCAACGATCTCACCGACGGGCAAAGCAATTTCGGCTGGCTCAACGGCGCGCTGAGCAATCTCGGTCTGGCGACGAGCGCGCCCGAATGAGTGCAGCAAATTGTGTCGGGCGCGGCGAACCCGGTCGCGGCCGCCGAGTGGCCTGCCAGAGGGATCAGGGGGTAGGCGCGCTCGGCGGCGACGTGCTGGCCTGTCGGAACAGGCGATATGCAGGTACTAGCAGGACGTTGGCTGGGGCGGTTGCAGTTGCACGCCGCCGAGCCGGTTGCCGCCAATTGCACGCCGCCGATCGCGGAATGCACCGGACTACAGCGTGAATCCCAACGACCCGGCCTGCGCCAACGCTATCTACGGACAGAACGGCGTTAATCCTCCGCCAGTCATCACCAAATCGGTGTCGGGCGGTACGATCGTCATCAATGTCGTCGACGGCTGGGACGGGCACAGCACCATGTGCTCTCCCGACACCTACTGTTTTTGTCCTGCTCCCATGCAGGTCGTGGCGGTGCCGAACTACTACGCGGACGGCGGCAACACTAACAACGGCTATGTGATGTATGTCTGCGAGTGCCCGCAAACGCCGGTGGCAACAAAGCCGGCCGGCACATCCGGCGGCCTGGCCGAGGTTTGCCTTTGCCCGGACGGCCAGCCCGCGGTGCCGTCGCAGGTATCGCTGCTCAATCCGACCGGCTCGATCTGCCCGCCACAGGTGACCTGCCCGAACGGACAAGAAATGATCGGCGGCAAATGCGTCACGGCATGCTCGAACCCGAACGAGGGAATGACTATGAGCGGCGCGTGTTGCGATCCCAATCAGGTCACGTCATGCGGACAGTGCTGCCCGCCGGGGACGACACCCGATCCGACCAGCGGGACCTGCATTCCGAAACAGGTTGCGCAATAGGCGGACATGGCAACGGACCGCAGCTGGAAAAAACTTTGCCGCTTGCGCGCCGTTTGCGCGCGGAAACGCATTTTGTTTCGCGGCATTTCTCGGGGTCGCGGCAATCCTTGTTCATCCCGCCGCAGTCACGGCGCAACAGCCGGCGCCCCTCTACAGTGCCGGCGACGCGGCCGTGACCGGCTTCTCCGGCGCTCTGCCGCCGGTGCAGATCGCGCCTGGCGTCGATCCCGGCCAAAAGACGTTCATCGATCCGAATGGGCCGTCGCTGCGCGTCGTCGATTTGCATCACATGGGCGGGCCGGCGCAGGCGCAACTCGTCGGCGCACCGAAGCCGCTGACCATCCCCGCGGCGCTGATTGGCCAAGTGTTCGGCGTTGCGCTCGACGATAGTTCGCCGCCCAACATCTACGCGGCGGCAAGCTCGGTTTATGGACTGCCGATTGTCGCGCCCGGCCCGGACGGGCAGCCGCTGCACGTCAAGATCGGGGCGCGGAACGCAACTTTCATGCCCGGCCTGTGGGGCCCGCAAGGCGGACCCGGATCGATCTGGAAGATCGACGGCACAACCGGAGAAGTCAGCCTGCTTGCCAATGTCGTGCTCGGTGGCAGGAGCAATTCCGGCGCCGGGCTCGGTGGGCTTGTCTACGACCCGGACGCCAAATCATTGTCGGTGGCCGATCGAGAAACTGGCTTGATCTACCGCTACGGCTTGAACGGCCGCCAGCTTGGCAGCTACGACCACGGCGTCACCGGGCGTTCGGCGCAGGGTTTGCCGCCGGCGCCGTTGACATCGTCGCCCGGACTGAACATCGCGAGTCCGCAGTTCGACAGCACCGATCCTGCAACCTGGAACTACGCGCCGCCGCAGCGCCGCGTTTTCGGTCTCGCGGTCTTCCAGCAGCGCCTCTACTACGCAGTAGCCGACGGGCTGCAAATCTGGTCGGTCGGGCTCAATGCCGACGGTTCGTTCGGTAATGACGCGGTGATCGAGCTTGCCGTGCCGCCATCCGCCGGACCGACCGAAATCTCGAAAATCATTTTCGACGAGCAGGGCCGCATGGTGCTCGCCGAGCGGGCGGATCCGACCGGCGCATTCGACTATGAAACGCTCGCCGTGCCGGCGATCGGCCGCGTGTTGCGCTACGCACTGATCGGCGCCACGGCGGATGGACGGCGCATCTGGCAGCAGGTGCCGGACGATTATGCCATCGGATTCCCGGCCGACTTCAACAACAGCAATGGCGGCGTTGCCGTCGGCTATAATTACGACAGCCAAGGCGACATCGACTCCCGGATCGTGCGGCGGTTTTCTGTGGGCCACCGGCGAAGATTTGCGTCACGCCCGCGGATGCGGTGCTGAGCGCGACGCTGGCGCGCTCGGGTGCACTCGATGTCGCCGGTCTGCAAGGCAACGGTTCCTGGCTGGTACGGCCCGCCAATGCGCCGCCGTTGGCAAGCTATTTCATCGATTATGTCGACGAATACGACGACCCGGCGGCGCGCGGATATATGGGCGACATCGCCATCGAGCGCCTGTGCTCGCCGGCGCAACCAACAGGTCCGCTTCCATTCCGCGGGCTGCCACCGGCCTTTCCGACCGGCGGCAAGCCCGGCGGTCCGCCGGGCACGCCGCCGAGCCCGCCTGCATGTCCGCCGTGGAAGATCTGCGGATCGCACGGCACGCCGGTCTGCCCGCCCGGGCAGATCATTCGTGCGGCCACGAACAGCTGCGAGCCAAGCTGCCAGCGCCCCGACGTCCTGATCAACGGCAAGTGCTGCTCCGTCACCTCGATCGCGGCCAATGCCGCCTGCTCGAATTCGAGCTGCCCGTCCGGGCAAACCGCGATCGGCCCGAGTAATTTCTGTTGCGCCAGCAGCCAGGTTTATTCCGGCGCAAACGGCGCCCAGGCGTGCTGCAGCGGGAAACTGGTGAACGGCAAGTGCTCGACGCCGACACCCAATCCGCCGATATCGGATTGCGCCAAGGGTTATGTAGCGATCGGCAGCGCCTGTTGCCTGGCGAGCAAAGTGACATCGACCGGAGTTTGCTGCCCGGCCGGGGAGGCGCCAAGCGGGCCGAACAAAAGCCAGTGCGAAAAGATCGTTCTCGTTCCGATCGGACCGCAATGCTGCATGTCGGGAATTCCGACCGCCAGCGGCAAATGCTGCGCACCCGCGAATGTGACGACGAGCGGCGTCTGCTGCCCGGGCCCCGTCGATCCGAAAAACCGCAAGGACTGCACGACGCTCATTCCACTTGCCGTTTGCGCTGCGGGTTATACCAAAATGCCTGACGGCTCCTGCTGCAATAACCGCTTCGTCGGCGCTGATGGAAAATCCTGCAGCACCAGCCGCGAAGCCTGTCCGGCCGGCGAGTTCCGCGACGCGAACGGCGCCTGCGCGCCGATCCCGGCCGCTCCTTGTCCGAGCGGCGAGGCGCGCAACCGCGAAGGCATCTGCGTGGCGGTGCCGGTGGTTGGCGGCTGTGCGCCGGGCGAAATTCGCGATCGCGACGGCAACTGTGTGTCGGCGGCCCCGCACGGCCCCGCTCCACCGCGCATCACCGCACCACCCAGGCCGGGTCCGCTGCCGCCACGCGGTCCGATTTTGCACCGCCCCGCCGGTGGCGGTGGTGGCCTGTTCCGCCGATAGCATGAAAGTTCAATATGCGAATTCAAATGTAACGGAGACGACAGTGAAGAAGATCGTAAATCTGCTCGGCGGCGCGATCCTCGCCGGTTTGATCCTGATAGCGCCGCAGGCCGGTCGCGCGCAGGATTTGCGCGGGGAAATCGAATCAATCGTCAAAGACTACCTCGCCAGCCACCCGGATGAGGTCGGCGAAATCGTCAAAAACTACCTGATCACGCATCCCGAGGCGGTCGGACAAATTTTGGCCGAACTCCTCAAGCATCGGCCGGCGGCAAGTGCGAGCGCCGCCGCGCCGACTGGCGCGAACACCAAGAGCGCCGACGAACGCGACGCCGCGGTAGCGGACAATGCCGGCCCGCTGTTCACATCGCCGCACCAGGTCACGCTCGGCAATCCGGACGGCACGGTCACGCTGGTCGAGTTTTTCGATTACAATTGCGGTTACTGCAAACGGGCGCTGCCCGACATGCTCACGCTGCTCAAGGACGATCCCAAGCTGAAAATCGTACTCAAGGAGTTTCCCATACTCGGACCCGGCTCGGCGGAGGCCGCGCGCGTCGCGATCGCGGTGCGGATGCAGGACCCCGGCGGGCAGAAATATCTCGCCTTCCATCAGGAATTGCTCGGTGGCCCGGGACCGGTCAGCAAAGATAAGGCGCTGGCCGCGGCCAAGGACCAGGGGCTCGATATGACACGGCTGCAACAGGATATGGCGAGCGACGAAGTCGGCGCCACGCTGGCCGAGGATATGAAGCTCGCTGGCGCGCTCGGTATCAGCGGCACGCCTGGCTATGTCGTCGGCAAAAAGGTGGTCATCGGCGCGGTGGGGCTTGTGAGCCTGAAGGACCAGATCGACAGCGCCCGCGCCCAGGCGGCGAATTAAAGAGTGCCAGCGGTTGGGCGCAGTATTCATTCTGCGGAGGAACTCGGAATAACGCGATGTCCGGTTGCGGCCTTTCTCGACCGCGCGGATCACTCATCGCATCCGCTTATGGCCCTTAGCTGTCGCGCCAGCATCAGCAAGCAGTGTCCGTTATTGGCCCTCAGCGGACGCACCGGTCGGCAACAGCCGCGGCAGCTTTTGGGGGTAAAGCAGCCGCGCCTCTAGCCGGGACGCGCGCCAGCTTTTGACCCAAAACGGACATTCGACGCTCAGTCGTTGCTATGCGGCGCCTTTGCCCGCTCTAGCAACAGCCGAGCCTGCGGGGAGATTACCCATTCGGCTAACGCAGTCTACATTCGTTCGGTTTGGGTATCGAAAGCAGGCTGCCAAGATGATTGGTGAAGTCCAACGAAGGGTGAGCAAGGTCCCTGAAGTCACGCTCGTCTTCTGGATCATCAAGATCTCCGCAACGACGCTGGGCGAGACCGGCGGCGACACCGTGACGATGTCGTTGAATTGGGGCTACCTCGTCGGAACGGCACTGTTTCTCTCGCTCCTACTTCTATTGGTCATCCTGCAGATCGCGGCAAAGAAATTTTATCCGTGGCTGTACTGGGCCACGATCGTCGCCTCGACCACCGCCGGCACCACTATGGCCGATTTTGCCGACCGCTCGCTCGGTATCGGTTATGCCGGCGGAGCGTCGCTTCTGTTCGCATGCCTTATGGCCACGCTCGGCACCTGGTATTGGTCGCAGGGCTCGATTTCGGTCGCGACCGTCAGTACACCGAAGGTGGAAACGTTCTACTGGGTAGCCATCACCTTCTCCCAGACTTTGGGAACGGCGCTGGGCGATTGGACGGCCGACGATACGGGGCTTGGCTATGACGGCGGCGCGTTACTCTTCGCCGCCGGATTGGCGGTGCTGGCGGCGGCCTACTTCTTCACGCACACGTCGCGGGTCTACCTATTCTGGGCTGCTTTTATTTTGACGCGGCCGCTCGGCGCGACGGTCGGCGATTTCCTCGATAAGCCCGTGAGCGATGGTGGCCTTGCCTTGAGCCGGCCCATCGCGTCCGCCGTCATCGGTGCCTTAATTATCGTTTGCATTCTCGTCCTGCCGCAGCGAGCCGGACAGCATCCAGAGCAATCTGAAATAGCTTCCCAACGTCACTGAACGGCTAATGGTTGCTCGTGGCCTAAGCGGTGTCCGCTTTCGGGGTAAAGATGGGGTAATCGGCCGGCGTTCTTGTGGATAGCTAAAGATTGTGGGTGCTGCGCTTCAGGCTGATGGTTCAACGAGGTCCGTGTGCACGGCCTCAAGCATCAGAAGGAGAAGCGCAGCATGGACTATTTTGCTGGACTGGACGTATCGGTCAAGGAGACCAGCGTCTGCATTGTGGATGACGCGGGCAAGATCGTTCGGGAAGTGAAGGTCGCGAGCGAACCCGAAGCGTTGTTGGCGGTGCTGACGAACCCCGCCTACCGCTTCAAGCGGATTGGATTGGAAGCCGGACCATTGTCGCAATGGCTGTTCAGCGGTCTCGCCGAAGCCGAGTTACCGGCGGTCTGTGTTGAGACACGGCACATGCGAGCAGTGTTGAAGGCGCAGATCAACAAGACGGACCGCAACGACGCTCGCGGTATCGCACAGATGATGCGGGTGGGACTTTACCGCCCGGTGCATGTGAAGACGTTACGCAGTCAAAAACTGCGGATGCTGCTGACCCATCGCAAGCTACTACAGTCGAAGGCCATTGCCGTCGACAATGACCTGCGCGGGACTTTGCGTAACTTCGGTCTCAAGGTAGGCATGGTGGGGACGGTGAAGTTCGAGGCACGCATCAAGGAGCTGGTCGAGAACTTGCCCGACCTGGCTGTGCTGGTCGAACCGCTGCTTGTCGTCCGGCGGGTGCTTCGCGAGCAGTTTGTCATCCTACATCGTCGTTTGCTGGCCATCGTGCGAGACGACGAGGTGTGCCGGCGCCTGATAACGACCCCCGGGGTCGGCCCCGTGGTAGCGCTGACCTATCGCGCCACCGTCGACGTACCGGCTCGGTTCCGTAAATCCAAGGCAGTCGGTGCCGTGTTTGGGCTGACGTGTTCCAAGTATCAATCCGGCGAGATCGATCGAAGCGGCAGAATATCACGCTGCGGAGATGAGATGATGCGGGTCATGCTCTACGAAGCAGCTCAGAGCATGCTGCGTTCGAAGAAATGGTCTTGGCTCAAAGCCTGGGCGATGCAGATCGCCAGGCGCCGCGGGATGAAGAAGGCGATCGTGGCGCTGGCACGCCGACTGGCCGTGATCATGCACCGCATCTGGGTTGACGGCACCGAGTTCCGCTGGACCCGGGAACACGTCGCGGCGGCAGCATAAAAACCGTGCAGGATCAATTACGATAGGAGAACACTCGAGCTCCACCCAGCGGTGGAATGATGTCCCTCGCGGGACGATGGATGAGGTGAGTTCGCATGTCCGCTTGGACCTACCGTTCGTCTGACGGCAACGCCGCGGTAAAGATTGTTCCGCCTCGTCTTCGAATCCCATGATGGAAGGGCCTTGGTGCCGATTCCGAAGAGAAGCACGAGCCCGTGAGCGACATCGACACTGCAGCGGCGAAAAGTCTGAAAGTGCTTGACCCCAAACGGCCGATTAGAGAAGCGGACATCCTAATTTGACCGCGCCGCGGCAGCTTCTGACCCAAAGCGGACATTGAGCGTGTGCTGCAGCTGAATAGCACTAAGCCAGTCTCAGCCCCTTCCACAGCATTGGTTTGACCCGATACGATGCATCAACGCTACGCCCAGGGAGGAGACATGGTTCAGCTTGTAGACAGCGACATCAAGACCCGCGAGGTGCTCGGCTGGAAGGGTGTCCACGTACTGCACTTCATGGGGTCGTCGTGCTCCCAGAAGCTCCGCATCTTTCTCAACCTTAAAGGCATCAAGTGGGAATCGCACCTCGTTGACTTGTTCACCAACGAGAACTTCAGGCCTTGGTTTCTCGGTATCAATCCGCGCGGGCTGGTGCCGGTACTGGTGCATGACGGTACGGTGCACATCGAGAGCAACGACATCATCCAATACCTCGAAAAGACGTTTCCCACGCCGAAGCTAATTCCCGCCGGGCACGAAAACGAAGTCGCAGCGCTGCTCAAGCACGAGGACGACCTCCATCTGGACCTGCGCACCTTGAGCTTCCGCTTCGTGTTTGCGCCACCCGGCCCCCCGAAGCCTGCTGAGGCGCTCAAAAGTTATGCCGCGAGCGGTTCCGGCACTGTGCAGGGCGCCAAGGATCGCGACAAGGAGATCCAGATCGAGTTCTGGGAGCGCGCCGCCCGGGAAGGCTTCACCGATGAAAGGGCCCGCACCTCGGCGCTGAAATTCCGCTCCGAATTCGAGGCGCTCGACAAGCGGCTGGCACAGCATCCCTATCTGATGGGAGACACTCCGAGCGTGCTCGACATTGCTTGGTTCATCTATGCGCACAGGCTTTCGCTCGCCGGCTATCCGTTTGCCCGACTGCATCCGCGTGTCAGCGCCTGGGTCGATAAGCTGCGTGTGCGTCCGGAGTTCTCAAAGGAGATCGCGATGCCGCCGGAATCCGTGGCGCGCCTCGACGCCACGCGCCGCGCGCAAACGCAGGCCGGAAAGACGCTGGAGACAGTGGCGGGGCTTTAGCAGTCCAAAATTCAAAGACCTAGTTGCCGTGTGTCTGGATGAATGTCCGCTTTCGGGCGTAAAGCGGACACCGCAAATCTCACCCGCCGCGGCAGCTTTTGACCCATGGCCGACATTGAGCCTGCCTTACTGAGCAGTTGCACAAAGCCGGTCCGAGCCCCTTCCAGAGCGCCTGTTTGAGCCGATACGATGCCGTGTCCTGAGCCCGAGGCTAGGCAATGAGACGGCGGTCCAAAGCAGGCGGCAAACCGGTCAAAATGCGACGCCGCAAGACGAAGGCCGCGCACCTCGACAAATCCTCCGCCGCCCGCGAGGAGACAGAGGTCGTGCGGCTCAGGCGTGAGCTCGACGAGGCGTTTGACCGGCAAACAGCAACCGCCGAAGTGTTGAGCGTCATTGCAAGTTCGCCGCACGACGCGCAACCCGTATTCGACATGATTGCAAAGAACGCCGCACGCCTATGCAAGGCTCAATTCTGTTATGTGTTTCGATTTGATGGCGAGCTTGTGCATTTCGCAGCCCAATCTGGCTACGCATCTACTCCCGAAGTATTTCTGACGGGTTATCCGCTCCCGCCCGGACGCACTTCGGCCGCAACGCGCTCAATCCTCACCGGCGCCATTGAACAAATCCCGGATGTTCTTGCGGATCCTGACTATGGGCACGGCAGCCAGGCCAAGGTGTTGAGCTTCCGCAGCATCGTGGCGGCTCCGATGCTCAAGGATGGCTTTCCGCTGGGGACGATCGCGATGGCGCGATCCCAAGCGGGAAAGTTTCCCGATTGGCAGATCGATCTTCTGCGTACCTTCGCCGATCAGGCGATGATCGCCATCGAGAACGTGCGGCTGTTCAATGCCGAGCAGCAGCGCACGCTCCAGTCCTGGGAGTTGTCCGAATCACTGGAGAACTTGCGGGCCGCGCAGGACCGCCTGGTGCAGACGGAAAAGCTCGCCTCGCTCGGGCAGCTGACCGCCGGCATCGCCCACGAAATCAAGAACCCGCTCAATTTTGTCAACAATTTCTCCGGCGTCTCCGTCGAGCTGATCGAGGAGTTGCAGGAGGCCTTCGCAGCGCGTCAAGGCCGACGACCAGACGCGCGCCGAGATCGCCGAACTGACGGGCACGCTGAGCGGCAATCTGGAAAAAATCGTGCAGCACGGCAAGCGCGCGGATTCGATCGTCAAGAACATGTTGCTGCATTCGCGCGAAGGCTCCGGCGAACATCGGCCGGTCGATATCAACGCCATCGTCGAGGAAAGCCTCAATCTCGCCTATCACGGGGCGCGCGCGGAAAAGCAGGGCTTCAACATCACGCTGGAGCGATCGTTCGATCCGGTCGCGGGCGACGTCGACCTGTTCCCGCAGGAGATCACGCGGGTTTTGCTCAACCTGATCTCCAACGGCTTCTATGCGGCGACCAAGCGCAAGGAGCAGGCCGGCAGATGAGGATTACGAGCCCACCCTCGCGGCAGCGACCAAAAACCTCGGCGACCGCGTCGAGATCAGAATTCGCGACAACGGCACTGGCATCCCTCCCGAGGTCAAGGACAAGATGTTCAATCCGTTCTTCACCACCAAGCCTGCCGGAGAAGGCACCGGACTGGGCCTTTCCATCAGTCATGACATCATTGTGAAACAACATGGCGGTTCGATCGAGGTCGACACCGAACCCGGCAAATTCACTGAATTTCAGGATTGTTCTGCCGCGCACGGCGGCATCCATTGCCAAGCCGGGAGGCCAGGCGTGAGCCTTCTCATTCTCGTGGTCGACGATGAACCCGATGTCGAAGTGCTGTTTCGCCAGCAGTTCCGGCGCGATCTGCGCGCCGGCCGGTTCACCATGGAATTCGCCCAGTCGGCCCCGGCGGCGTTGCAGATGCATCGAGCGCGGCGGGCGACGCCTCCCTCATCCTGATCCTGTCCGACATCAACATGCCGGGGATGAGCGGCCTTGAACTCTTGCCCAAGGCGAAAGCCATGCGGCCGGACGTGCCGATCATCATGATCACCGCCTATGGCGACGCGGAAACCAAGCGCAAAGCGCTGGAAAGCGGCGCCGAGGCGCTTCTCACCAAGCCGATCGATTTCTGATGCTGCGCAACGAGATCGACACGCGGGTCGAACGTGCCGCATGACTGCACGGATCCTGGTCGTCGACGACGAGCCGGACCTGGAGGCTCTCGTCCTGCAGAAGTTCCGGCGCCAGATCCGCGACGGGGCGATGAGCTTTCTGTTCGCGCGCGACGGCGTCGAGGCGCTGGCGGCGCTGAAAGTCGAACGCGGACGTCGATCTGGTTGTCACCGACATCAATATGCCGCGGATGGATGGGTTGTCGCTGCTGGCAGAAGCTGCAGGAGAGCGAAGAAGACATATCAGCCATCATCGTGTCGGCCTATGGCGACATGGCGAATATCCGCACCGCGATGAACCGCGGCGCGTTCGATTTCGTGACCAAGCCGATCGACTTCGTCGATCTGGAAACGACCATTGCAAAGACCATACGGCACATAGAGTTTCTGCGCGACGCGCGGCGGCGCCAGGCCGAGGCGGAACGGGCGCATGCGTCGCTGTCGCGGTACTTTTCGCCCAATCTGGCGGAGCGGCTTGCCAGCGATTCCGCCGCCGTCGAACTTGCCGGCCAGCGCCGTGAGATCGCGACGCTTTTCACCGATATCGCCAGTTTCACCGCGCTCGTGGAGACGCTGGAGCCCGAGCGTGCTCGGGACGCTGCTCAATGAATACCTTTCGGGCATGACCGGAATTGTGTTTGCCCATGACGGCACGGTCGCGAAAATCGTCGGCGATGCATTGCATGTACTGTTCGGCGCGCCGGGCGAGCAGTCGGACCATGCCGCGCGCGCCGTCGCTTGCGCATTGGACCTGGATGAATTTGCGCAATCTTTCCGCGAGCGCTGGAACCAAAAGAAGATTTCGCTCGGGGTCACCCGGATCGGCGTTCATGCCGGATCGGCGATCGTCGGGAATTTCGGCGGCGATCGCTTCTTCGATTACACGGCCTATGGCGACACCATCAATGTCGCCGCCCGGCTGGAAGCCGGCAACAAGCAGCTCGGCACCCGCATCTGCGTAAGCGCGACGCTGGCAGGCAAAGTGGATGGCTTTCCCGGGCGGCCGGTCGGCGACCTTTGCTTCGGGGCAAAACCGAAGCGCTACGCGCGTTCGAGCCGTTGCGTGCCGAACAATACGAGGTGCCCCGACCAAGGCCTACCTCGATGCATTCGCCAAACTGGAGGCCAATGACCCTGTCGCCATCGCAGCGTTTGCCTCCCATGTTGGCAAGCAGCCGCAGGATCATCTTGCGAGCTTCCATCTCAAGCGTCTGTTGAACGGCGCGACAGGCACACGGATTGCCATGGACTAGATGGGTGCGGAGCCTACTTGGGCTCTAGAGGATGTCTCCTCTTGGCAATTGGCTCGGTGTCGATCACCTCGAATTTGTTGCAACGCAAAAGTCCGCTTGTGGACCAAAGCAGACACGCCGGTCACTGACGGCCGCGGCAGCTTTCGGGGGTAAAGCGGACGCGCCGGTGGGCAATTGTCGCGGCAGCTTATGACCCAAAGCGGACATCCAGAGATTCTGCTCGTCGAGGCGCGGCCTGCCTTGATTGTTTGATCCAACCCGGCCTGAAATCGTTCCACCGAAAAATTCTAGCAGGGCGCAGGTAAGGAAAAAACTCCCCTTAATATCACAAAAAAGAATATTGCTAGTGTCTTAGCACTGTCTTACCAGTGTCCTATTGTCGGAGGCAATCGTTAGCGGGCTGCTCTTACAATGTTTCCAGGACAATCAAATTCAGCATCGTACAGAGAGCGCGCCGCGATCTGCGCTTGGTGTGCGGAGCAAACTGCATCGGCAGAGGCCGAAGCCGCACTCCTTTATTTACAGCAAATGTGGATTCTCGCTGCGGAGGTTGCGGAGATAAGCGAGGGGAACGGATCGAACTCCCCGCTCCACAGCGATCCCCATCATTTGTCGCGGGAGATAAGCCAGCCGCACGTCCTGTAATTCTAGCACTCAATATGTGGTCGTTCATTGAGAACGAAGTTCAGCAGGCCCTTTTGAACTTCTAGCTTGCCGTTGTATTTGATCAGTCCCAACTTTCGGAATTTATTCATAAAAACATTCACGCGAGACCAAGTCGTTCCAATCAGCGCGGCGAGTGTATCCTGGTTCACATTTACGGGTATCGGTTCTTGACCAAGGTCATTGCCATAATTGGCCAATAGCAGAAGGGCCCGCGCTAGCCGCATCTCGCTGGAACTGAACAACTGGTCGACCAGGTCCGCTTCAACCCGGGCGGTCCGAGTCAACAGATGGCCGAGAAAATAGTCGGCAAACTCTTGGTTCTCATGAAGGAGGCGGACTATGGTTTCCGGCTCTAACCGTATGATCTCGCACCTCGACATTGTGGTGGCTGTAGCCAAACGCAGCGGTACCCCCGTCATCGCTCCCTCGCCGCAGAACTCGTCCGGTCCCCGGATTGCGACGATGGCTTCCTTGCCGAGCTTGGAAATGACGGCAACTTTGACCTTGCCCTTGTGGATGTAAAAAGACCGAATCCGCTCGGTCTCCCTGTGTGCAGAGAATTTGATTTTCGTTATATTTCGACAAAGTCCATCGCGTGTTGTGTTGGGTGAGTAAGCCCATCACGTCGAATGAGAGATGCTTCGGAGGTGTTGGAATTATCAACTCCCGTCAAAGTTGATTGCATATCCATCTAATCCCCAATCACCAGTTGACGCAATGCTCTATTCACCGGTCAGCCCAGGCTCGCGTTTTGCAAAATGACCGCCGATGAGGTGATCGAATAGAAGCACTTATCGCTGCGGTGCATGATTCCGCTGTTGGCCCTAAGCTGCCGCGCGGGCCGCTCGCCTTCGTGTCCGTTATTGGGGGCTTAGCTGCCGCGCGGCTCAATGCTCGGCGCGGCAGTTAATGACCCAAAGCGGAACTCCGGCCAAGCTAAGTCAACGCGGTCGCCGGCTCAGGCTTGGCCGTTGTTTCTGACCGCAGCCTCCTTTCAGGCCTTTCATGGATTTGCTACGGACAGACAGGGGGGGCGGCGCTCTAATGTCCTGGTGAAGGCCCGGTCGCAGCCGGCCGCGCGAGGGTTGTCCCTAATAGCGCCGTTATGAGGGATATTCGTGGCCTCGCACATATTCATCAGCCATTCGTCGAAGGATCAGAAGGTCGCCCGGACCATCTGTACGGCATTGGAAAATCGTGGGCTCACGTGCTGGGTTTACTCGCGCAACATCCAGCCGGGCCAGAATTTCCAGGAACAGATCGTCAGGGCAATCCGCGCAGCCAAGATCATGGTGCTGGTCTTCACCGCCAACGCCAACAGCTCGAACGAAATCAAGAAGGAGCTCGCGATCGCCAGCCAAAACAATCTGGTGGTCATTCCGGTTCGGATCGAGGACGTGATCCCCAATGAGGCCTTCGCCTATGAATTCGCGACCCGGCAGTGGATCGACCTGTTCGAGGATTGGGAAAGTTCAATTGCGCGATTGACCGAACTGATCGTCACCACCAGCGACGATCAACCATCAGGCGATCAAACCAAAGCGGGTTCGGGATCGGTGGTCAAGATCGGTCCTGCGCCGGCGACCGGCCCGGCGTCTTTCATGCAGCAGCCGGCATCACGTTGGGCAATGATCTTTGGCGCTGCCGTTATCGTCGCTGCCGGCATCGCCTATGGAGTCGTGACGTTACGGCGACAGGCCGCCGTGGTTGCTTCGCAAACCCCGGTACAGCAGCCGGCCGCTAATGCCACCAAGACCGCAGCGTCCGATACACTGCGGCTCGATCTTGTGACCGACTGCGACCGGTTGGCAGCGCTGCCTGGCGATCCCCAGAGCCCGCAACGCGTGACCGGCGTTTTGACCAATCAAATCGACATCGTGCCGGCGCTCGCCGCCTGTAATGCCGCAATGCGCCAGTATCCCGATGTCGTGCGGTTTACTTTCGAGGCCGGGCGTATCGCCTATGCGCAGAAAGATTACGAGCAGGCGCGCGAGCTCTACGAGAAAGCAGCAGCAGCCGGCTCCAAAGGCGCCATGAATGGTCTCGGCGCCATTTATCAGGGCGGCGTAGGCGTCGCTCAGGACGATGGCGCGGCGCTTAGTTGGTATCAGAAGGCCGCGGCTGGGGGCCTGACTTTTTCCTTTGGCAATATCGGCAACTTTTATTTCTACGGCTGGGGCGTTCCGAAGGACTATGTGGAAGCACACCAGTGGTACGAAAAGGGCGCAGCCGCTGGACAATCTAACGCGATGTATGGTCTCGGCTTGCTTTATCTAAATGGCAATGGCGTTCCCCAGGATCTCGCCACGGCGCGCACGTGGCTCGAGAAGGCCGCAGCCGCTGGTAGCCCGGGCGGCATGTATAATCTCGGCTTGCTTTATCTAAACGGCAACGGCGTTCCCCAGGATTATGCCGCGGCGCGCACGTGGTACGAAAAGGCCGCAGCCGCTGGTAGCCCGGGCGCCATGGATGCTCTCGGCTATATTTATTACAACGGCAACGGCGTTTCCAAGGATTATGACCAAGCCCGGACTTGGTTCGCGAAGGCATTCGCCGCCGGATACGGATCGGCAAATGCAATGATCAAACAAATTGACGCAAGCAAGGGGAAGTAGCGCCTCTCAATCGAATTTCGCAGAGAACGCCGCGAGGCGCTTCCCTGTTTGCATCTCGTCGATCATGTTGCGGTGCACGAGTCTGCTTTTGGCCCTTAACTGCCGCGGCTGCGAGCAGCTGCCGTGTCCGCTTTCGGGGGTAAAGCAGCCGCGTCTCTGATTAGGTCGCGTGGCAGCTTATGACCCTTAACGGACATCGAGATGGTGCTGAGCGATGTACGCTTTCGGGGGTGAAGCTGACATCGGCCGCTGTGCATAATTCAAGATTTTCGAGAACATTTTTGTATCTGCATAATGGTAAGGCTATAATTTTCACGTCCACACATAGGGAGTGAAATTATGAAAGAGCCCGGACTAGACCACCGTCATCGCGATAAGACTGGTGAAATTCAGCGAAAACGCAGCGATACGCTGAACAAAAATCTTTCGAAGCCAATTCCTGGATTTTCGCCAAATACGACGCTAGGCAAAATGAGGGAAAAAACTGGCAAGGTTAGTGAAGTGGCTGTGAGACGAGCCGCAGAGAAAATGAAAAAGTAGCATGCAGCAAGGTCACCCTTTTGAAATGACGCCGAGGAATGCCCGTTTTCCGGAGTAAAGATGGGGTAATCGGCCGGCGTTCTTGTGGATAGCTAAAGATTGTGGGTGCTGCGCTTCAGGCTGATGGTTCAACGAGGTCCGTGTGCACGGCCTCAAGCATCAGAAGGAGAAGCGCAGCATGGACTATTTTGCTGGACTGGACGTATCGGTCAAGGAGACCAGCGTCTGCATTGTGGATGACGCGGGCAAGATCGTTCGGGAAGTGAAGGTCGCGAGCGAACCCGAAGCGTTGTTGGCGGTGCTGACGAACCCCGCCTACCGCTTCAAGCGGATTGGATTGGAAGCCGGACCATTGTCGCAATGGCTGTTCAGCGGTCTCGCCGAAGCCGAGTTACCGGCGGTCTGTGTTGAGACACGGCACATGCGAGCAGTGTTGAAGGCGCAGATCAACAAGACGGACCGCAACGACGCTCGCGGTATCGCACAGATGATGCGGGTGGGACTTTACCGCCCGGTGCATGTGAAGACGTTACGCAGTCAAAAACTGCGGATGCTGCTGACCCATCGCAAGCTACTACAGTCGAAGGCCATTGCCGTCGACAATGACCTGCGCGGGACTTTGCGTAACTTCGGTCTCAAGGTAGGCATGGTGGGGACGGTGAAGTTCGAGGCACGCATCAAGGAGCTGGTCGAGAACTTGCCCGACCTGGCTGTGCTGGTCGAACCGCTGCTTGTCGTCCGGCGGGTGCTTCGCGAGCAGTTTGTCATCCTACATCGTCGTTTGCTGGCCATCGTGCGAGACGACGAGGTGTGCCGGCGCCTGATAACGACCCCCGGGGTCGGCCCCGTGGTAGCGCTGACCTATCGCGCCACCGTCGACGTACCGGCTCGGTTCCGTAAATCCAAGGCAGTCGGTGCCGTGTTTGGGCTGACGTGTTCCAAGTATCAATCCGGCGAGATCGATCGAAGCGGCAGAATATCACGCTGCGGAGATGAGATGATGCGGGTCATGCTCTACGAAGCAGCTCAGAGCATGCTGCGTTCGAAGAAATGGTCTTGGCTCAAAGCCTGGGCGATGCAGATCGCCAGGCGCCGCGGGATGAAGAAGGCGATCGTGGCGCTGGCACGCCGACTGGCCGTGATCATGCACCGCATCTGGGTTGACGGCACCGAGTTCCGCTGGACCCGGGAACACGTCGCGGCGGCAGCATAAAAACCGTGCAGGATCAATTACGATAGGAGAACACTCGAGCTCCACCCAGCGGTGGAATGATGTCCCTCGCGGGACGATGGATGAGGTGAGTTCGCATGTCCGCTTGGACCTACCGTTCGTCTGACGGCAACGCCGCGGTAAAGATTGTTCCGCCTCGTCTTCGAATCCCATGATGGAAGGGCCTTGGTGCCGATTCCGAAGAGAAGCACGAGCCCGTGAGCGACATCGACACTGCAGCGGCGAAAAGTCTGAAAGTGCTTGACCCCAAACGGCCGATTAGAGAAGCGGACATCCTAATTTGACCGCGCCGCGGCAGCAAAGACCCAAAGCGGACAGCCGGTTCGTTTCGGAACCGTTCGGGATTTCCGATTTGTTCCTATGATCGAGGGGGTGCTGTCCTAATTCCGAGGGTTTTGTCCTAATTTGCTCATTGGACTGTCCTAATTCGAGTTTCACAGACCGCTAACACCCTTCGCGATATAAGGACGTGTCGAAACTTCTGGTTCGGCAAATTGCATGATTCTGAACGGCCCCGACCGGCTTCACCCTCGGTCGGGGCCGTTTTCATATTTGGTAACCAGCCTGGAATATAATGCGGTGCGCCAACTTTAGAGAATGAGCCCTTGGCCGGAGAGTGCCTTGGCCATCGCAGATCGCAAGCACGAGCGAAAGCCTGTGTCGTATCCAGGCTGGATTGAAGTTGGCGAGACGGCTCGGCTGGTTCCTTGTCACATAGAGGACATATCAGAGGGAGGAGCCAAACTCGTAATTACGAATGTGGCGTCACTTCCTGGACAATTCCAACTGCGACTTTCTTTAACAAGCCAGACCAGCCGATCTTGTATTGTCAGGCGACGTTTGCCTGACGGCGTCGGCGTTGAGTTCATAAAGCGAAAATAGGCCGCCTCAGTTGGCGGCCACTATGGTCATTTCAAACCCATTGGCGCGGTGTCTGCTTGTGGCCCTTAACTGCCGCGACGGCGAACGAATTGTCGCGGCTGCTTTTGGGGGTAAAGCGGACGCGACACGGAACAAGTCGCGCGGCAGTTATTGACCCAAAGCGGACATACCGATGCGACCTACGCCGCCTCGGACGAAGTGCTGGATACGATCAGGCGCCTGTTCGACCACACCCGCGGCGCAGACCAATGTCGAGATTTTTGCGCTATGTCATAAGCGCTTGAGCGCCACCGTAAGCCTTGGGGAATGCCAGCCGCTAATAGCCGCATCCTCCGCTGGGCAAGATGTGAGGCTTCAGCGTCGCAGTGCCACTCAGGCTCCGGTCGAAGCATGGGGTCCCGACATTTGCCGCGGGCGCCGCGGTTACGGGTGCCAACTCACGCGCCGGCGGAGCTGTCGTCGCGGCACGCTTTGGCGGCGGCTCGTTGGCGACGCACTGCTCACCTTCGGCGTGCTCGCCGTGCCCGCAGGTCACGGGACAGACACGCTTGTTAATGCCGCGTACGGCGTTGATCGCGTCCGGCGTCACGTCGTCCGGCATGCTGAGCGACGTCACCTTGATGAAGCGGTTCCAGGCGGCTTTGGTGTCGTCGTCGAACTGACCGTTCACGGTGCCGCTAAAGCAGCCGACGCGCTGAAGCTCGAACTGCAGCGCGCGGGCGAGCTCGTGCGGATCGGGTGCGCTCACGGCCGGTGTCGTCGGCGCCGCGGCCGAAAGGGATGCGATGCGCCGCTCCGCTTCGCTGCGGTCCGCACCGTTCGGGAATTGCTGGATGAACCGCCGCAATTGATCGGGGTCTTTACTGTCCCGCACCAGGCTCCAGGAGGCCTGTTCCGCCATGAGCGCGGCAATCCGCGTGTCGGCCTCCTTGCGCCGCGGGCTGTCGGGAAATTCCGCGGTGAACCGCTGCAAGGCGGCAGGATCATCAGTGTCTTTGAGAAACGACCAAGCGATCTCGGCGGGGTTTGCCGCCGGCGCGGTGGGCATGGCGGGTGTGGACGCCGCTGATGGGGACAGCGGCGCATTCGGCGCGGCGGCGGGCGTTATCGGTACCGGATTTGCCGCCGCCGCGACCTGCTGGGTGCTCGGGGCCGGCCGCATGGCGAACCAGGCTGCAATCGCGACGACAAGTAAGGCCGCGACAGCGCCCGGAATAACGATCGCCGGTTTCAGCGGTTGCCGCGATTGCTCCGGTTCAAACAGCCGCAGCCGCTCGCGCACCTGATCGACATCGGTGCCCTTTTTGTAGGCGTCGCGAAACGATCGCAGCACGACGGGATCGTCACTTGCCATCGCTCGGCTATAGGCCCCCTCGCGCGCGCGCAGCGCCGCCTTCAACTTGTCGGCTTCGCCGCTGAAATCGCCAGCCGGATGGGCAGCGAGAAATGCATCGATCGCCGCGAGCGTGCCGGCGCGTTTGGCGGCGGCGAAGGTCCGCTCCTCTTGCTGGCGTTGCTCGGCGATAGCCCTTTGCCGGCGGCGTTCCTCCGCCGCGCGTTGCCGCGCTTCCTCCTCGGCCAGTCTGGCGTGTTCCGCCTCCTCGGCACGGCGGGCGGCTTCGGCGTCGCGGCGCCGGCGTTCGTCTTGCGCAACACGCTCGGCTTCGATTTGCGCCGTCTTGCGGCGATCTTCCTCTTCGGTGCGTTGTCGCGCCTGTTCCCCGTCCCGCCGCAGGCGGTCCTCTGACGAAATCCACGATTTATACAAGGCGTTGGTAATGCCCCGGCAGAACCGCTCGAGCCGTTGCCGGACCTCGGTCGAATGAGGGTCGTGATGACGCAGCTCGCGCCAATCCAGATATTGGCGAGTTCCGACAACGTTCAGGACCGGGTCATTGCGCCACAGCTTTTCGTCCTCCAGCGCCGGGACCGGAATGTAGAGGATGGGAAAAACGAGATCGTCGCGTCCAAGCTCGGCCTCACGCGCCAGGAAGGACTGGAACTCGAAACTACAGTTCCGGCTCTTGAGCGCACGCGGCGTCACGATCGGAATGAAAAATGCCGATTGATTGATGCCCTGTGCGATCTCCTTCTCCCACAGGGTACCAAGCGAGATCGCGGCCTTATCCTGCCAAATCCGGAAATCAGTCTGTGAACGGCCAAGCTGCGCGCTCAACTCGGTCTGAATGGCGTCCCGCAGCGCGGACAAGCCACCCCTGGAGCCCTGATCGTCCTCGCGCGAATAGCTGAAGAAGCCAACGAGGTGGGGAAGGTCAGCCAGAGAGGACATCAAGCCCCGCAATGGGTTAGCACCAAAATTTACGCAATATTAACGCAAAAACGTCCGGCAACAAAGCATTCGCAACGCTGTCGCGGCGATTTCCCGCTTATTGGGCTCCATACGCCCTAGCGCAAGCGGCGAGGCGCCGCGTCGGATGAACTGGATCGCCGTTCCGGCGCGCGAATTCCGCGGCCGATCGCCTCAATGTTCGGAAGCGAATGGTTCACCGGCGAATGCGATCAGCACTGTTCCGATCATGCAGCGGCACCGCTAACGGTTTCCGCAACTCTTCTTTTGCGGCGCACGAGGCGGCTTTTGGCCCAAAGCGAACTCGCCAGCTGTCCGTCTTCGTGTCCGTTATTGGGGGTAAAGCGGACACCGCCCGACCGCGTGAGGGCAGGCTCGAATCCAGCGGAGCGGTCCTCCGCTGTGGGCTGTTGGTTTTGCTGAAGTATTCTCGAGCTGGCCTCCCCTACCCTCGAATTGACCCACAAACGAGACCGTCGTCCGGGGCAGCGGCATAGAATACGCCGATAATTCGACGGCTCAGAAAAGCCCCCCGGTTGAATTCGTCGCTGAAATGGCGCGCGGCGAATGGCGTCACCGACGCCGTCCTATCAACACCACGCGCCGAGGTGTGGATCAGCTTCGGTGATGCAGCTCACATTTTAACGGAGCGCCGCCGCATCAAACTTGTCCGTCGTCAGATAATTTGAGACAGATGGCGGTTTGATTTACGGGAGTGACCGGCTCATCTGGTTTTAGTTTATGCGGCTTTCTTTTGGTGCTGCAAGCGTCGTTTTTGGATTGTGTTCCGTTTGATCCTTTCTCTTTCCAGCAGGATTGTTTGACCGCGCCCGAAGTACACGTCGGCCGGGGTTAGATTGCTCAAGCTCTCATGATAGCGCCGATGTTTGTAGTGATCGACAAACCGGCCAATGCTGGCCTCAAGATCACCCGGCAGGTAGTAGTTTTCCAGGAGGATGCGGTTCTTGAGCGTTTGATGCCAGCGTTCGATCTTGCCCTGTGTCTGCGGATGGTAGGGCGCGCCGCGAACGTGTCCCATGTTCTGTACAGTCAACCAATCTGCCAGCTCAGCCGAGACGTAGCTGGAACCATTATCGCTGAGCAGGCGCGGCTTATGGACGATCCGTACCTGGTCACAGCCTGAGGCCGCGAGAGCCAGATCCAGCGTGTCGGTCACATCCTGCACCTTCATCGTCGTGCACAACTTCCATGCGATGATGTAGCGCGAGAAGTCATCCAGCGCCGTACTGAGATAGAACCAGCCCCAGCCGGTCACCTTGAGATAGGTGAAGTCGGTCTGCCAGAGCTGGTTTGGCGCCGTCGTCTTGTCCTTGAACTCGTCGGCTGCCTTCATGACGATGTAGGCCGGGCTGGTAATCAGATCATGCGCCTTGAGCAGCCGGTAGACCGAAGCCTCCGACACAAAGTAGTTGGCCGTATCGGTAAAGCGCGTGGCCAGTTCCCGTGGTGATAGCTCAGGCTCATCCAACGCCAGTTGAACAATCCTCTCGCGTATTGCGTCAGGGATGCGGTTCCAGACGCGCCTCGGCCTTGGTGACCTATCTTCCAGCGCTTCTGGTCCGCCGGTCTGCAGTCGATCGTACCAGCGGTAGAACCTTGCAGGCTGGATGCCCAGCTTCTCCAGCGTCCGGCGCACCGGCAGATGGGATTGCTCGACCAGGCGGACAATCTCCAGCTTCTCGGAGGCGGGGTATCTCATTCCTCGTCTCCCCCATCCGCGATCATGCTTTTTTTAAGCAGCCGCAATTCGAGCGTCTGTTCAGCCACGACCGCCTTGAGCTCCTGCGCTTCACGCCGTAGGTCCTTAACCTCGCCACTGGTCGCAGCCCGCGCCGTGTCGCCTGCTAGACGGCGCTTGCCGGCCTCCAGGAACTCTTTGGACCAAGCGTAATAAAGGCTCTCGGCAATGCCTTCACGGCGGCACAGCTCGGCAATGCTGGCCTCGCCGCGCAGACCATCCAGAACTATCCGGATCTTCTCTTCGGACGAATGACGCTTGCGGGTTGCCCGGCGGATGTTCTTCACGATCCGCTCAGACGGCGATTCAGGGTGCACGGATTGCTGTCTCATCTCCACTCCTTAATGGTTACGATGAGCCAGAAATCCTCCGTTCCTCAACCCGTTAAATCTGTCTCACAGGCGCTGATGCCGGACATGGCGGACAAAGAAGCCGCGCCGTCCACCGAGGGTTCGTGAGTTCGAAAGACACGTGTCCGCCTAGTCGGATTTTCTAGAAGTGTCCGCCCAATCCCACGATCAATCCCACAATAGCAACTCGAATTCTGGCGACCATGTCCGAACGAAAACGGACACCACTGTAGAACTATAATATAGTAATACCAGTGGTTTAGACGACCGGCGGCGAACGGCTACGAATGATGGCGAAGGAGCTGCTGGCGGAGGGAGTGGGATTCGAACCCACGATACGGTTTCCCGTATACACGCTTTCCAAGCGAGCGCCTTCAGCCACTCGGCCACCCCTCCGCAAAGGGAAAACAGGGCGCAATATAGCGGCGAGGATTCGACTTACAACCCGCGGGCAACCCGCGCGCGCCACGCGGAATCGGCTCCGGAGCGGCCCAGCCGGTCGAAAATCGGGCTAAATCCGCGGCGGAACTTTCACCCCGCGTTTCCCGTTATTCCACCAGTTCTAACAAGGCGACACAGGAGGCGATCATGGGACGCGGCCTATTGCTGTGGCTCATAGGTATTCCACTGCCGATTATTCTTCTGATTTGGGTGCTTGGCGGCCTTCACGGCTGATTTTGCCAAGCGGATTGGAAGTGATGCGTAGTGTGTGCAGAGGCCCGGCGTGAGCCGGGCCTTGTTTTGCGCGCTTCCGCCCGACCGGCCGCTATCCTACATTAGCAGGATGACTTCGTCCGATGACGATTATCTCGTCCGCCCCGACCCGCTCGATCCGCGCCTGACCGAGCGCGTCAAGGGCATCGACCAGACCGGCGCCAAGATCGAAACGGCGGTGACAGTCGAACGCGCGCTGACGATCTTCCTCAATTCGCAGGAAATCGTCACCGCGATGACGATCGGCGACCATCCGGAATATCTCGCGCTCGGCTATTTGCTCAACCAGAACATGCTCAAAGTCAACGACACCGTCACCGGCGTCGATTACGACGAGGAATTGTCGGTCGTCGTGGTGCGCACCAAGCGCAAGACCAATTACGAGAAAAAACTCAAGAAGAAAGTGCAGACGTCCGGCTGCGCGCAGGGCACCGTGTTCGGCGATCTGATGGAAGCGCTGGAGAATGTCACGTTGCCAGAAGCGGAACTGCGCACGTCGTGGCTCTACACGCTCACCCACAAAATCAACACCACCCCGTCGCTTTATCTCGAAGCCGGCGCGATCCACGGCTGCGTGCTGGCGGTCAAGGACCGCCCGCTGGTCTATATGGAGGACGTCGGCCGCCACAACGCCGTCGACAAAATCGCCGGCTGGATGTTCAAGCATCGCGTCGGCGCAGCCGACAAGATTTTCTACACCACCGGACGGCTGACCTCCGAGATGGTGATCAAGACGGTGCGCATGGGCATTCCGATTCTGATCTCACGCTCCGGCTTCACCGCCTGGGGCGTCGATCTGGCGCGCAAGGCGAACTTGACGCTGATTGGCCGCGCCCGCGGCAAACGCTTCATCGCGCTCGCCGGCGAAGACCGCATCGTGTTCGATCAGGACCTCGCTTTTGTCGAGGAGGAAACCGCCAAGCACCGGCGCAAGGCCGCGGTGCATGATGAGTAGGACTATCGGTTTGTCATGCCCCGCGCAGGCGCGGCATCCAGTATTCACCGCGAGCGACGCGTTTACTGGATCGCCCGGTCAAGCCGGGCGATGACGGCAGAGAAACTCTCGGCCTCGTCCTCGCCGGCGGCCTGGCGCGCCGCATGGGCGGCGGCGATAAAGCCCGTATCAAAATCGGCGGCTTGACCATCCTGCAGCGCGTGCTCGCCTGCCTGACGCGGCAATGCGGCCGCGTTATCATCAACGCCAATGGCGATCCGGCACGTTTCGCCGATACCGGCTTGCCGGTGGTCGCCGACAGCATGCCGGGTTTTGCCGGCCCGCTCGCCGGCATTCTCGCCGGCCTCGACTGGGCGGCGGCAAACGCGCCGCAATGCGAATGGATCGCCAGCGCGCCGGGCGATTGTCCGTTTTTGCCAAAGGATCTGGTGGCGCACCTGCATGAAGCGCGTGTCGCCGCCGGCGCACCGCTGGTTTGCGCGCGCTCGGGAGAATGGCGTCATCCGGTCGTTGCGCTGTGGCCGGTCGGGCTACGCGAAGATTTACGGCGCGCGCTGGTCGACGAAGATTTGCACAAGATCGAAATCTGGACCGCGCGACACGGCGTTGCCATTGCCGACTGGCCGGCCGAGCCGGTCGATCCCTTCTTCAACGTCAATACGCCGGAAGACGCGGCACGTGCCGCGGCGCTGGCGGCGCAATATCCGGACGCGTAATCACCTTCCGCCGCCCCGGCCGGCGCGGTTTAGCCGACCAGCGACGCGTAGGACAAAAAGCCGACCGTGGCGCCGGGCTCGACCATGGTCACGTCCTCGCCAAGCTCCGCCAAACCGTCGGTCTCGGTCAGCGACGTGAGGACACCGGCGCCATCCTGCTCGAATTTCACCGCCTCGATGACGCCATCGGCCGCGGTGCGCAAGGCGACGCGCACATATTCGCGCCTGCCTTTGCGCTTCTTATAGGAAAATGTCGCACGCGCCGGCATGGCGAGGAGCGGCTCCGGCAGCGCGCCGGCAAGCCGCAGCAGTAGCGGCCGCACCACGCGCACGAAGGTAACGAACACCGCGACCGGATTTCCCGGCAGGCCGACGAAGGCCGCGCCGTCGCCGTTGTTTAGGCCCGGAATAACGCCCATCGCCACCGGCCGGCCTGGCTTGATCGCCACGCGCCAGAACACGATACGGCCGATGCGCTCGATGGCCGCGCGCACGTAATCGGCTTCGCCGGTCGAGACGCCGCCCGAAGTCAGCACTAGATCGTGATTGGCGGCGGCGGACGCGATCGCGGTGGCAAGCTCCTTCGGATCGTCGCCGAGAATGCCGAGGTCGGTGACCTCAGCGCCGAAGCGCACAATCAAGCCGGCGAGCAGATAGCGATTGGAATCGTAAAGCGCGGCGCGCGGCAGCGCCGATCCCGGTTCGACGATTTCGTCGCCGGTCGAGAACAACGCAATCCGCACCCGCCGATAAACCTCAAGCTTGGTGAGGCCCAAAGCCGCGGCAAGCGCCACATGCTGGACGCCAAGCCGCCGTCCCGCCGGCAGCGCCACCGCGCCGGCCCGCATATCCTCGCCGGCCAGCCTGCGATTGGCGCCGCGTTTGAGCCCGGGCGGCACGATCACCTGGCCGCCCTCGACGCGGCAATCTTCCTGCATGAAAACTGTGTCCGCGCCGGCCGGCATCGGCGCGCCGGTAAAAATGCGGATCGCTTCGCCGGCCTCGACCGTTTGTGTCGCGGCGCGACCGGCAGCGACCCGGTCGATAATGGCGAGACGCTTCTCCGCGCCGGCGTCGAGATCGTCGCCGCGCACCGCAAACCCGTCGACGGCGGAATTATCGAACGGCGGCACGTTGGCAGGCGCGATGACGTCTTGCGCAAGCACCCGGCCGATCGCCGTACGCAACGACACTGTTTCGCGTCCGTCGACCGGCGTGACGCGTTCGGCGATCAGGCGTTCGGCCTCCGCGACCGGCAAGAGCGGGCCGTTGAAGGCGAAGCAATCGTCGCTAAGCTGCGCCATTACGCCTCGCTCTGCGCAGGACCGATACGGTCGGGCGGCAGCGCCTCGGCCTGCAACATCGTGGCGACGGATTCGAAATCGTTCAGCATCAGCACCGGCACCTGCGCTTGCGGCAACGGCGCATCGGTGGCAATGGCGACGATGCAATCGTCGTCGGGATGCAACAGCGGCTTGCCGACCACGGCCCGGTAAACTTCGAGCTTGGGATGCGGATGCCGCTTGAACCCTTCGACGATGACGAGATCGACCGGACTGAGCTTGGCCAGCACATCGCCGAGCGGCGGCTCGGGTTCTCCACCTAATTCGTGGACGATGGCCCAGCGCCGGCTCGACACGATCGCCACTTCGCTGGCGCCGGCCTGACGATGCAGCCAGGAATCCTTGCCGGGCTGATCGGTGTCGAATTCGTGATGCGCATGTTTGACGGTAGCGACTTTCAAGCCGCGCTTGACCAGCACCGGGATCACATTGGTGACCAGCGTCGTTTTGCCGGAGCCGCTCCAGCCCGCAAGGCCGATGATGCGCATGCCGGCATTATATGGGGTCCATGCCGAGCGCGCGAATACGGGCGCGGGTGGCGTCATCGCGCAGCGCGGCGAGGAAGGCCTGCACGGCCGGCCGCTCCCGGCGCGCTTCGAGCAGCAGGAAATCGTATTCCTCGGGCGCAATCGGCAGAAACGACAGTCCATACAGGCGCGCCACCGGCTCGATGGCGACGCCCCAGTCGGCGCGGCTTTGCGCGATGGCGGCGGCGACCGCGTTGTGCGAGCGCGGCTGATTGGCGTAGCCGGCCGGCCGCGCGCCGCGCAAAATCCCGTCGATCAGCACGCGGGTGCCCGATCCGGCATTGCGGTTGACCATCAGGATCGTAGCGTCGGCGAGCGCCGTTTTGAGCGCGGCCTCTGCCGTGCGTCTTTCGAACCGCGCATCGCCGGGGCGAAAGACGAAACCCTGCATGCGCCGCCAGCCCGGCACCAGCGCAAGGCCGGGGCCGAGCAGATGCTTGTTGTAAATGCCGGTCGCCGGATCGACGAGATGAACCGGCGCCAGATCGCATTCGCCGCGACCCGCCGCGGCAACGCCGCCCAGGCTGCCGACGGCGATGGTCCGCGAGGTAAAGCCGCGCTCGGCCAGCGCGCCGACCACGATATCGAGCGCGATATCGTGACTGCCCATGATGACGAGGTCGGGCGCGCGTGCTTCCTCCCCAATCAGCGTAACCTCGACCTCGGTGCCGGCATCGAGCGCCGAAGCGAGCGCGTCAATCGCCAGAAAGCCGTCGGCCTGGGAGAACGCGGTAACGGCGCCGGAACCCTTGCCGGTCGGAAACGCGATCAGGCCGTCGGCGCCGGCAACCAGCGAAACCAGCACGAATTCCTCGCGGCCGAGTTCGGACGCGATCCGCACCGGTACCTTGGCGTTGACGGTCTTCGCCGCTTCAGGTGGAAGCCCGGCGCGGGACCGGATGATCGGCGCGACGAAGGCGTGAAAGGTGAAGATCGCCGAAGTCGGAAATCCCGGTAGCACGACAAGCGGCTTATCGCCGATGACCACGAGGCAAAGCGGCTTGCCCGGCTTGAGCGCCACGCCGTGCACCAGGATGCCGGGCTTGCCGAGCCGCGACACGATGCGATGCGACAGGTCGCCTGCGCCCTTGGACGTGCCGCCCGAGAGCACGACCATGTCGCATGAATCGAGCGCGTTGCGCATGGCGAGTTCGAGCGCAAGGTCCTCGTCGGGAAAAGCACCGAACGGCACCGGCTCACCGCCGGCTTCGATAACCGCCGCGGCAATGATGGCGCCGTTGCTGTCATAGACGCCGCCCGGGCGCAGCGGCCGGCCGGGCTCGACCAGCTCGTCGCCGGTCGACAGCACGGCGACGCGCGGGCGGCGCACGGCTTCGACCGCCGCGAGACCGCACGCCGCGAGCATGCCGATTTCGCGCGAGCCGATATGCGTCCCCCGGCGCAGCAGCATCTCGCCGCGCGCAATGTCGGAGCCGGCATAGGAGACGAACTGTCCGCTCGCCACGGTGCGGCGCAGTTCAATAGAAGGCGCGGCATCGTCTTCCATCAGTTCGGTGTGCTCGATCATCACCACGGCGTCGGCGCCGCGGGGAATGACGCCGCCGGTCGCGATCGCGGTTGCGGTGCCGGGCATGACTTCGACCGCCGGCGCAAGGCCGCAGGCGATCACTTCGCCATTGAGCATCAACCGCTTCGGCCGGCCGTCGGCGGCGCCGACGGTATCGGCGGCGCGCACGGCAAAACCGTCGACATTGGCGCGGTCGAACGGCGGCGCATCGACCGGAGCGATCACGTCGCCGGCAAGGACGCGCGACAGCGCGGCCGAGAGCAGGACGGTTTCGGCACTCAGCGGCGAGCGATCGATACAGGCTTCGAAGCGCCGGCGCGCCTCCTGCGCCGAGACCACTTCGAGGAACTGCTCCTGCCGTGCGGCGCGGCGCACCGCGTCGAGGATCGCCGCGCCCGGTCTGTTCTGTTTCGGCTTTATGGCCATGGTGTCACGGCGACTGGCGTGCCTGCTGGAAATCCTTCGCTGTCGGCGGGAACGACGATCCAGCCGTCGCTACGCGCCAGCGCAGTGAATGACAGATAGCCGGACGCGAGCGGCTCCGCCATGCCGGCCGAACAGCGCACGGGGACCAGTTCCGTCATGCCGATCGTCGAGGTGACTTTGCGCTTGAGCGGGAGGGTCCCGGTGACATGATCCTCGACGCTGCCGCCGCCAAGCTTGGCCAACAGGCTGCGCCCGATCAGGAGCCAGACGGCCAAAGCCGCATCGAGCCGGCCGGGAACGAGCAGCACCGGACGCTCGCCGGCAAATCCGAAGGCCGCTGTTTCGCCGGGCGAAATGGCGATGCCGTGCGCCTCGACGCGACCGAGCCGCGCCAGCGTATGCACCGCTGCATCATGCCGTCCGCTGCCGGTGCCGCCGACGGCGATCAGCGCGGCGGTGTCGTCGTCGCCAAGCGCGGTCTCGTCGAGCGTGATCGACCGTCCGGTGACCACGCCGCCAGCTTCGCCGGCGACACGAAGTGTCGTCACCAGCGCCGCATCGATCGCCGGCGACCTCGCCTCGCCGCCGTGGACGACGTGGATACGCGGCGCGCGGATCGTCACCTCCTTGATCCCTGCCGTCCGCATGATCGCGATGTCGATCGCACGTACGCGCTCGCCGGCGCGGCGCAACGGCGTCGTGCGGCGCGGCGTCACCGCCGGCGGGCAACACGCCCTCGCCTGCCGCAACGGCAGCAACGGCCTCCGCGCGATGGCCACGCAGCACAACAGCATCGAGCGGCAACACGGCGTCGGTGTCGCCCGGCAGCGGCTCGCCGGCGTCAATGCGACGTGCCGTAGGCGGCAGCTGCGCCGGCGCATAGGGACCGGCATCGGTGACCGTGACGGCGGCTACGGCAAATCCGTCATGCAACGCGATCGGCTGCGACGGATATTCCGGCGCTATGACATCTTCCGCCAGCGTAAGATCGACGCGCTGCTTCGGCCGCCGATTTTTGCGGCTTCACGGCGCCGACGCGCGTCTCGATCAGCGCAAGGATCGCGCCAAGCGGCGTCAGACGTGAAATGCGCTGTACTGACGTGCTATCCGAAAGTGCCATCGCTTCTCGGCAACCCTTCATGTCATGCTCCGCGAAAGCGGAGCATCCAGTAAACACCGAAATAGCAGTATATATCGCAAAGGTCTGTGGTTACTGGATCGTCCGCATGCGCGGACGATGACAGGCAAAGCGATCTTGGCTGAGCGAACGAATGACTGAAAAGACGCTCAATCTGCGCGGCCTCAAATGCCCGCTGCCGGCGCTGCGCACCAAGAAGGCGCTCAGCCAGGCGCAGCCGGGCGATATTTTTATCGTCGAATGCACCGATCCGCTGACCGCCATCGACATTCCTAACCTGCTCAATCAGACGGGCGATAAGCTCGAAGATACGCGCAAGGACAAGAAGCTGCTGATCTTCCGCATCCGCAAAAAATAACCCTTGCGAATTTACTCCGCTGCGACGCGGTGGGCGGCGACGCCCTTGGCCTTCACCACGACCTTGATCGCGTCTTCGACACGATCCTTGGCATAGCGAATCGCCGTCGGCAGGTCTTCGAGCGCAAAAGTGTGGGTGTGGATCTTGGTGGCATCGAAGCGCTTTTGCGACATGAAGGCCTCGGCGCGATGGGTTGCGCTCTTGCCCTCGCCGCGGATGCCGTAGAGGTAAATGTTGTTGCGCACGATATGGGCGACGTCGACCGGCGTCTCAGCATGCGGAAATGCGGCGAGGCACACTTTGCCGCCGCGATTGACCATGCGGATCGCCTCGTTGACCGCATTCGGCGCGCCCGAGCACTCGACGACGTAATCGACGCCCTTGCCGCCGTTGAGCCGCTTGACCGTCTCCACAACATCGACGTTGCGCACGTTGATCACGTGATCGGCGCCGAGTTCCTTGCCGATCTTGAGCCGGTTATCGCGCGTGCCGGTGAGGATGACGGGAGAGGCGCCCATCGCCTTCGCCACCGCCACGCCGAGCAGCCCGATCGGGCCGGGTCCGGTGACGACGACGCTCTCGCCAGCGACGAGCCCGCCGAGTTCGGTCAGTCCGTACATTGCCGTGCCGGCGGTCACCACCAGCGTCGCTTCCTCATCCGACATGGCGTCGGGAATGGCGACCAGCGTATTGAGATTGTTGATTTGGTATTCGCAGAAGCCGCCGTCGGTGGTGAAGCCGTTGGCACGGTGGCCTTTGTCTACATCGCCGTAATTGAGGCCGTAGTTGTGGCACGACGTGTACATGCCCTCGCGGCAGCGTTTGCATTGGCCGCAGCCGGCATGGATTTCGACGGTGACGCGCTGGCCGATCGGGAACTCGTCGACGCCGGGGCCGAGCGCCACGACCGTGCCCATATATTCATGGCCGGGCGTGAAATTCTTGTTGAACGGCTTGCCGCCCTGGATCAGCGCCGGCGAGCCATGATCGATGATTTCGAGGTCGGTGGCGCAGATCGCGACCGCGTCAATGCGCACCAAAACCTCGGCGCGCTTGGGCACCGGAACCGGCTTTTCGGTGAGTTTGAGTTCGCCGGGATTGCCGAGCACCCAGGCCTTCATCTTGTCCGGGATCGGGAAATCCGGGCTGGTTTTCACTCCGGGTGCTGCGTCCATGGCTTTCTGCCCTTTGGCCGTTTCCTTAAGGCGTTATCGTCCGCGTTTATAGAGATTTTCGGGCTAAAGCGAAACCGCCTGTCAGGCCGGTTTGCCGGCTGCGTCGCGGTCGAGGTCGATGAAGATATCGTCGCCCTGCAGCAGCACTTTGTAGGTGCGCAGCGCCACTACGCATGGCGGCGACCGCACCGCCCCGGTCGGGACGTGGAAGGCACCCATGTGAACGGCGCACTCGATCACGTCGCCGTCCAGCATGCCGTCGGCGAGGCTCGCCGAAGCGTGCGTACATTCGTCGTCCGTGACATAGAATTTGCCGGCGATTTGGTAGGCCGCAAGGCGCCGGTCGCCGACCTCGAACGCCTGGACGGTCTCCGGCGCGATATCGGCTTGCGCGCAAACCCGCACGACATTGTCCGCCATGGTACTTTCCCCTGCAAAGCGGCACCCTTTATATAGTCACTCCTTGTAACCGGGAAACGCTAGGGCGGAAACGCGATGCAGGTTCTGGTGATTGGCGCGGGAGTGATCGGGCTTGCGGTCGCGCGCAACGCCGCGCTTGCCGGCCATGACGTGACCATCGCCGAGATCACCGGCGGCATCGCCAATGGCGTGTCCTCGCGCAACAGCGAAGTCATCCACGCCGGCCTTTATTACCCGACCGGCACGCTGCGCGCGCTGCACTGCGTGCGCGGCCGCCGGATGCTCTATGAATTCTGCGCCTCGCACGGCGTCGCCCATCGCAAATGCGGCAAGCTCGTTGTTGCGACCAACGAAGCGGAACTGGCCAAAGTCGAGACGATCCACGCGCAGGCGCAAAAGAACGGCGTCGAGGGCACGGAAATGATCGGCGGCAATGCGGCGCTCGCCATGGAGGCGGAGCTTTATTGCATCGGCGCATTGTGGTCGCCGGAGACCGGCATCATCGACAGCCACGGCTACATGCTGGCGCTGTGGGGCGAACTGGATGACCGCGGCGGCATGATCGCGTTCCAGACGCCGGTCGAGCGGATGAGCTACAAAGCGCCGCATTGGCATGTGCAATTCGGCGGCAGCGAGCCCGGCACCGTCCAGTTCGACGCCGTGGTGAATGCGGCCGGCCTCGGCGCGCAGGCGCTGGCGCGGCGGATCGAGAACTATCCGGCGGATAAGGTGCCGCGGCTCGTGCTCGGCAAGGGCAATTACTTCGGCTTCGCCGGCCGTCCGGTGTTTTCGCGGCTGATCTATCCGACGCCGATCGACGGCGGACTTGGCGTGCACGTCACCCTCGATCTCGCCGGCCGCATGCGGTTCGGCCCGGACGTCGAGTGGATCAGCGAGGAGAATTACACGGTCGATCCGCGGCGCGCCGACAGCTTCTATGCGCGCATCCGCACCTATTGGCCGGGATTGCCCGAAAACTCGCTGGTTCCCGATTATTGCGGCATCCGCCCGAAACTCACCGGACCCGGCGAGGGCCAAGCCGACTTCATGATCGCCGGCCCGGGCAGCCACGGCATGCCGCGGCTGGTCAACCTGTTCGGCATCGAATCGCCAGGGCTGACATCCTCGCTGTCGATCGCCGACGCGGTCGTCAAAGAACTGGAATGATTAGCGGGCTGTCCCGCGCGTGTTGACGCCGATAGTGACGGGCGGTTGCGCGGTTTGCGGCGGCGCGATCGTGCCGGGATCGTCTTCGATCTCCGCCGCGGCCGCCGGTTGGTTGCGCCGGCTGGCCTTGGTCGCGGACGACGGACTGAGCTCCGCGGCGATTGCGGTCTGATCGACCGGGGTGAAGGCGTCGGCATTGCCGCTCTTGCCGCTATAGGCGATGATACCGTCTTTGGTCGAAACCATGTCGCCGGGCCGCAATGTCGGATCGGCCGATAGATCGAACGGCGCCAGACCGAACGCGTCCTTGCCGTTGCAGGTGCAATTGGCGACGAGCTGCTTGCGGTAGATGAAGGCAGTGTCGAGGTCGGCGTAGTGCGCGCCGTCTTTTGCAGTAGCCGCGCCAATCTCGCTGCCGAAGAACACCTTGGTCTTGCTGGCCGGGCACATCGCCCGGCAGGTCTCGACCGGCGTTGCGTTGGTCATGTGCTCGAGCGGGAAGTGCTGGCCGTCGCACAGCCGCACGCAATAGGCCACGACATGGCCGGTGTCGCCGTTACCCTGCCGCACGCTTTGCGGTCCGAGCGGGGCCGGCGCGACCGGCGCCGACGGTTCGGCATAGGATTCCGGCGGGGGCGGCGGCGGTTGCTGGTCCTGCGAGGGGCCGAACAGAAGGTCGAAGAAGCCGCCGGCTTGTGCCGTTGCGGGCGCGATCGCGGCAGCGGTCAGCACGCCGAAAAGCACGGCTGCGCGCCACTTCTGCTCGAAACGCCGAAACACCACAGCAAAACCTCTTCAGCCAAGCCCTTTTGGGGTACGCAACCCGGCTCGATAACGGCGCCGCGGGCGGGAGAGTTCCCCCGTCCTTTTCGGACGCGAGGATGGCGGAAAAGGTTCACCATCGTGTGGCGGAACGGCCCCGCCGCGGCGGATTTGCGGCTATGGCAAAGAAATTGTGAACGGCCCGCGGCCGGCCGTCAGCGAACGACGAAGAGCCATGTGACGGCGGCGAAGACCGGCGCCAGCACCACAATCGACCAGCCCATGTAGCCGAAGAAGCTCGGCATCTTGATGCCGCGCTCGGTGGCGATGGCGTAGATCATGAAATTCGGCGCGTTGCCGATATAGGTGAGCGCGCCCATATAGACCGCGCCCATCGAGATCGCCGCCAGCACCGGCGCCAGCGCCGACATCAAATCGGCCGCATTACCGCCGGCGAGCTTGAAGAAGACGAGATAGGTTGGCGCGTTATCGAGGATCGCGGAGAGCACGCCAGTGAGCCAGAAATAGGCGATCTGATGCGGGGCGCCGTTGGCGCTGGTCACGGTGGCAAGGAGCCAGGAAAACGCGCCGTCATGGCCGGCCGCCAGCATCGCCAGCACCGGCGCGGCGCAGATGAAAATTCCGGCGAACAGGATCGCCACTTCGGCGATCGGCTCGAAAGTAAAGCCGTTGGCCTGGCGGTGCTCGTCGGGCGTGACCCACAACGAAACAAGCGCGGTCAGGATCAAAACCGCGTCGCGCGCTAGATCCTGCAGCGGCAATTGCGTGCCGTAGATCGTGAATACGATGCCCGGATTCCACAGCGCGGAATCGATCACCGCGGCGACGATGAGCGCGAGCAGCAGGAGATTGACGATGCCGCGCACGCGCAGCGGCACGCGCTCCGGGACTTCGCCGACCGGCGCCGCGCGGCGGTCTTTGCGGTAGAACCACAGATCGACCACAAGGAACAGCGCCAGCAGGCAGCCGGCGACAAACACCGTCGGCCGCCACAGATTTTGCAGCGGCCAGAGAAAATCGACGCCGTTGAGGAAGCCGATAAACAGCGGCGGATCGCCAAGCGGCGACAGCGCGCCGCCGATATTGCCGACCAGGAAAATGAAGAACACCACGACATGGACATTGTTGAGCCGTGCCGCGTTGGCGCGCAGCAGCGGCCGGATCAGGATCATGGCCGCGCCGGTGGTGCCGACGACGCTAGCGATCAGCGTGCCGAAGGCGAGCAGGCCGGTATTGACCAGTGGCGTGCCGCGCAGCGTGCCGGTGATCAAGATACCGCCGGCGACCACGTAGAGGGCGAACAGGATGGCGATGAATCCCAGATAGTCGGCCAACAGCGCATGCACCAAGGTGGCGACAGCGGTATCGACGCCGTGCAGCGCCGCCAGCGGCGTCAGCGCCAGCGCCGCCCAGGCAAAGGTCAATTTGCCGTAGTGACGGTGCCAAAACGCGCGGGACAAGAGTGGCGCAAACGCGATGGTCAGGAGAATGCCGGCAAACGGCAGCGCCCACGGCCACGACAAAGTCGCTCCGTCGAGCGAAGCGCCGTTGGGTTCAGCCGCCCGTGCCGCGCCTGGCGCAAGCGAAACGGCGAGCAAGACAATGAAGCGCGCGATCATCGAATGCACTTTGCCACGGCGTCCCGGCAATTGCATTATGCGCGCGTCAATTTAGCCTGAGAGACAACCGCCATGCCAAGAGCCACGCCAAGAGCCATGCCAAATCATCGCTTTCTGAACCCCAAGACGATGCACGCCACGCGGGGTTACTCGCATGTGGTGGAGACACGAAGCCCGAGCCGCACCATTTACCTCGCCGGACAACTTGGCAGGACCGCCGACGGCAACTTCGCAGGCGCGCCAGGCGACTTCCGCGCCCAGGTGGTGCAGTGCTTCGAGAACGTCAAAACGGCGCTCGCCGCGGTCGATGCCAATATCGGACACGTGGTAAAGGTCACCAGTTACTTCGTCGATCTGGCGCACCTGCCGATCTACCTGGAGATCCGCAATCAGTATGTGAACACGGACGCGCCGCCGGCCAGCACAGCCATTCAAATCGCAAAGCTGGCGCATGAGGGCGCGCTGTTCGAAATCGAAGCCATCGCCGTGGTGCCGCAAGGGTAGGCTGCGGCATAAGGGATCGGTGGCCTGCCGATTTCGGCGTGATAGGCTACGCCGATATGTTCGCAATAATCACTTGGAGGGGGAGGACACCGTGAGCTTGGTGAACCGGGATTTTGTCGCGCGGGCCAGCGCGATTGTTTTGTCGTTGATGCTGGGGTGCGGTGCTGCGCTGGCGCAGGACAAGACCTATGCGATGAAGATCACGCTGCCGACGCTGAACGATCCGAGCTACAACTTCGCCAAGAACTACGCCGCGGCGATCGAGAAGGATTCCGGCGGCCGCATCAAACCGGAGATTTTTCCGGCCAGCCAATTGGGCACGATCCCGCGGCAGATCGAAGGCACCCAATTCGGCGCCATCCAATGCGCGGTCATTCCGCCCGAATTCTTCGTCGGCGTCGACGAGCGCTTTGAAGTGATGGCGGCGCCAGGCCTGGTCGATTCCATGGCGCATGGACAGCGCCTAGCCTCCGACCCTGCATTGCTCAAGCTGATGCTCGGACTCGGCGCGGACAAGGGACTGCATGGCGTGGCGCTGTTCATGAATTCACCGTCCTCCGTGATCGCAAAGACGCCAATTCGGCATCTGGCGGACTTCCAGGGCAAGAAAATCCGCGTTCTCGCCTCGCCGTTTCAAACCCAGGCGCTCACGCGGCTGGGCGCGACGCCGGTGGCGATGACGCTCGGCGACGTCGTGCCGGCGATGCAACAAGGCGCCATCGATGGCGCCATCGGCGGCATCGTGGTGTGGACGCCGATGCACTTTGCGGATGCGGCGAAATTCGTGACCGAAACCGGCCAGCCCGCCATCTACGCGATCGTCGAAATCAGCAAGACCTGGTACGATTCACTGCCCGCCGACTTGCAGAAGATCGTCGATGCCGACGCCGCCGCGCAGCAAACGGCGATCTACCCTCTGGCGACCGAGATCGTCGACAAGGCGCGCAAAGGCTGGACCGACAATGGCGGCGAGTTGATCAGCTTGCCGGACGACGAGCAGGGCAAGATGATGAAGACGTTTTCGAGCGTCGGCGCCGACGTATCGAAGACAAAGCCCTTGCTTGACGACGCCTACAAGATCGCGACCGAGGCAGCGAAGCGAACGCAGTAGACTTGGGTACCGGGCCGGATTTGGCACGCGGATTGCATCGTGGTCGGGCATGGCCGATGAAAAATACGTCGCGCTGCTGGTGTGGACCATCTGTGTGCTGATGTTTGCCTGTGGGGTGGTTGCGATTGCGCAGCACCCCGAATGGTTCGGAGCCTGAAGGGCACGTCTCACCTCAGATCAGTCAGTACCAGCGCGCGAAGAAAACCATGAGAAGTCCGGCGACCGCTGTCGCGCCGCCGTAATAAATCCATTTGATCTGACTGATCATGAAGCTTTCGGCGGGCCACGGGATGTAGCCTGAGCCCTGGCCCATCCAGAGTAGCCCCATCGCCAGGAAAATTATGCCTATCAGTGTCAACAGCATTTTCATGCGTGCGAATCTTAGTGCGCGGCATCCCAATTGTCGGCGGCGTGCGCCTCGACATGCAGCGGCACCGAAAGCGACACCGCCGGCATCGGCGCCTCGACCATCACCGCCGTGACCACCGGCAGCGTCTGTTTGACTTCCACGTCCGGCAATTCGAACACCAGCTCGTCGTGCACCTGCAGCAGCATCTGCGCCGCGAGCTTGTGCTTCGCCAAGGCCGCGTCCATGCGGACCATGGCGCGGCGGATAATGTCGGCGGCGGTGCCTTGCAGCCGCGCATTGACCGCGGCGCGCTCGTTGAACGCGCGGATCGACGGATTCGACGCGCCGATATCCGGATAATGGCATTTGCGGCCGAACAGCGTCGCCACGTAGCCGTTCTTTTTCGTAAATGCCTTGGTCTCTTCGATGTAGTCGCGGATGCCGGGAAAACGCTCGAAATACTTTTTGATATAGGCGCCGGCCTCCTCGCGTCCGATGCCGAGTTGGTTGGCAAGCCCGAATGCGGAGATGCCATAGATGATGCCGAAATTGATCGCCTTGGCGCGGCGGCGCACCTCGGCCGGCATGTTCTTCACCGGTACGCCGAACATTTCCGACGCTGTCATGGCGTGAATATCCAGCCCCTCACGGAACGCCTTGCGTAATTGCTCGATGCCGGCGATCTCGGCCAACAGCCGCAGTTCGATCTGCGAATAGTCGGCGGAGACCAGCTTGTGGCCGGGTTGCGCGATGAAGGCGCGGCGGATCTTGCGGCCGTCCTCGGTGCGGATCGGGATGTTCTGCAAGTTCGGCTCGGACGACGACAGCCGGCCGGTGGTTGTCGACGCAAGCGCGTAACTGGTATGCACGCGGTGCGTCCTTGGGTTGACGAAGCCGGGTAGTGCGTCGGTATAGGTCGATTTCAGTTTCGACACTTGGCGCCAGTCGAGAATTTTTTGCGGCAGTTCGTGACCCTGCTCGGCGAGTTCTTCGAGCTGGCGCGCACCGGTCGCCCATTGGCCGGTCTTGGTCTTGGTGCCGCCTTCAAGGCCGAGCTTGCCGAACAGAATGTCGCCGATCTGCTTCGGCGAGCCGACATTGACCGGCTCGCCGGCGAGCTTGTTGATTTCGGCTTCGAGGCCCGCGGCCTCCTGCGCGAATTCGCCCGAGAGCCGCGACAGCACCTGGCGGTCGATGGAAATGCCGCGCCGTTCCATGTCCGCGAGCACGCGCAACAGCGGCCGCTCCAGCGTCTCGTAAACGATCAGCACATGCTCGGCCGGCAGCCGCGGCTTGAGCACCTGCCACAGCCGCAACGTCACATCGGCATCCTCGGCGGCATATTCGGTCGCCTTGTTGATCTCGACGCAATCGAACGTGACCCTGCTCTTGCCCGTCTTGGTCACCTCGTTAAAATCGATCGTCTGGTGATCGAAATAGCGCCGCGCCAATGGATCGAGCCCGTGATCGGAGCGGCCGGCGTCAACCACGTAAGACATCAGCATGGTGTCGTCGTAGGATTCTGATTTCGATGCCGCGCACCGCGAAAATCTGCCAGTCGAATTTGAGATTTTGGCCGATCTTGAGCACGCCGGGATTTTCGAGAAGCGGCTTGAGCGCCATCAACGCCGCCGCCTCCTCGATCTGATCGGGGGCCCGCTCGCCCTGGAACAAGCCGCCACCACTGCCGTCGCCGCCCTGCCGGTGCGACAGCGGCACGTAGCAGGCTTCGTTGGCCGCCAGCGCCAGCGAAAAGCCGCACAGTTCGGCCTGCATCGGATCGAGCGAATTGGTCTCGGTGTCGAGCGCGACGAAGCCGAGATCGCGGGCGTGTTCGATCCACGCTTGCAACCGGTCGAGCGAGCGGACGGTTTCGTATTTCGAGCGATCGAATTTTTGTCCGTGCGCAATCTCCGACCGCACCGCCGCCAGCGCCTGCGGGGTCAATGTTCCCGGCTCGGCTGCCGGCCCCCCTCTCCCGCCTGCGGGGGAGGGCGGGGTGGGGGTTGGCTTGCTCAGCGTGTCGGGCTTGCCCTCGCCTGACGCGCTTTGCGCGTCGTCGTCCCCCGCAAGCGGGGGAGGAAAAGAATCGCCACCCTTCCCTACCAGTCTCGCATCCGGCTCGACCTCGCCGGCATCGAGGTCGGCGAATTCGGCGACGCGCCGGGTGAGCGAGCTGAACTCCATCGCCTTGAGGAAGGCGATGAGCCGTTTGTAATCGGGTTCGTGCACGGCGAGGTCGCCGATCGGCACGTTAAGCTTCACACGATCGTCGAGCGTGACCAGCTTCTTCGACAGCCGCGCTTGCTCAGCGTTCTCGATCAGCGATTGCCGGCGCTTGTCCTGCTTGATCTCGCTGGCGCGCCGCAGCAGCGTTTCCAGATCGCCATATTCGCCGATCAGCTGCGCCGCGGTTTTGACGCCGATCCCCGGCACCCCCGGCACATTGTCGGTGGAATCCCCGATCAGCGCCTGCACCTCGATGACCTTCTCCGGCGGCACGCCGAATTTCTCGATCACCTCGGCGCGGCCGATTTTCTTGTCCTTCATGGTGTCGAACATGATCACGCCGTCATTGACGAGCTGCATCAGATCCTTGTCCGAGGATACGATGGTGGCGGTGGCGCCGGCGTCACAGGCTTCGCGGACGTAGGTCGCGATCAGATCGTCAGCCTCGAAACCGTCCTGTTCCAGGCACGGCAGGTCGAACGCATTGACCGCGTCGCGGATGAATTTGAATTGCGGGCGCAGATCGTCCGGCGGGTCGGGCCGATGCGCCTTGTAATCCGGATACATTGCGGTGCGGAAGGTTTTTTCCGACTTGTCGAACACCACCGCGAGGTGACTGGGCTTGTCTTCCGCCTTCATGTCGCGAAGCAGCTTCCACAGCATGTTGCAGAAGCCGAACACGGCGTTGAGCTGCAAGCCATCGGACTTGCGATTGATCGGCGGCAGCGCGTGATAGGCGCGGAAAATATAGCCGGAACCGTCGACCAGGAAGACGTGGTCGCCTTTCTTGAGCGGCGCGGCCGTGGCTTGCGGCTTCGGCGGCTTTTGAGCGGCTTTTTGTGCGGCTGGCATGATGATCGGTAATATATGAATTCCGGTCGCATTAGCACCGGCCAACGGACCAGACTGTGGACATTTCCCCGCTTCCGATCGATGCCGCGCTGCCGGACCTCACGGCGACGCTGCGCGCGGGCAATGCGGCCGTGCTGGTGGCGCCGCCCGGCGCCGGCAAGACCACGCGGGTTCCGCTCGTCCTTGCCGGCGAGGATTGGGCGAGAGACAAGCGCATCCTGGTGCTCGAGCCGCGCCGGCTCGCGGCCCGGGCGGCGGCGGAGCGGATGGCGCACACGCTCGGCGAGCGGGTCGGCGAGACGGTCGGCCTGCGGGTGCGATTCGGCTCAAAGGTCTCGCGCAAAACCCGCATCGAAATCGTCACCGAGGGAATTTTCACCCGGCTCATCCTCGACGACCCGATGCTCGACGGCATCGCCGCGGTGTTGTTCGACGAATTCCACGAACGCTCGCTCGATGCCGATCTCGGCCTGGCGCTGGCACGCGACGTCCAGCAGGGTCTGCGCGAGGACCTCAAACTCCTGGTGATGTCGGCGACCATCGACGGCGCGCGGGTCGCCGGGCTTCTCGGCGGCGCGCCGGTGATCGAAAGCGAAGGCCGCGCTTTCCCGGTCCAGACGCGCTATGCCGGCCGCGACGCGCGCCCGATCGAACAGCAGATGGCCGACGTCGTTACCCGGGCGATGCGCGCCGATGCCGGCTCGGTGCTCGCCTTCCTGTCAGGTGCTGCGGAAATCCGGCGCACCCAGGCGCAGCTCGTAAACCGCGTCGACCCGGCCACCGACGTAGTACCGCTTTACGGCGCGCTGGCCGGCGAGGAGCAGGATCGCGCCATTCTCCCCGCCCCGCCTGGACGCCGCAAAATCGTACTGGCGACGTCGATCGCGGAAACCTCAATCACCATCGAGGGCGTGCGTATCGTCGTCGATTCCGGTCTGGCGCGGGTGCCGCGCTATGAGCCGGATGTCGGGGTGACGCGGCTCGAAACCGTTCGCGTGTCGCGCGCCGCGGCCGATCAGCGCCGCGGCCGCGCCGGCCGCGTCGAGCCTGGTGTCTGTTATCGGCTGTGGGACGAGCCGCAGACCGCCGCGCTCGAACCCTATGCGCGACCGGAAATCCTCGCCGCCGATCTTTCGTCCTTTGCACTCGACCTCGCCGCCTGGGGCGCCGCGCCGGAGAAACTCGCCTTTCTCGATCCGCCGCCGCGGCTGGCGCTTGCCGAGGCGGCAGCGTTGCTGGTCGAACTCGGCGCCATCGACGGCGATGGCCGCATAACGGACGAGGGCCGGCATCTGCGGCGCCTGCCGCTGCCGCCGCGGCTCGCCCGCATGGTGGTCGATGCCGCAGCCGCAGGTGAAGCGCTGCCCGCCGCCGAGATCGCCGCCATCGTTGGCGAGCGCGGCCTTGGCGGCGACGGCGCCGACCTGCGCGAACGCGTCGCCGCGCTGCGCCGCGACCGCTCGCCGCGAGGCCGCGATGCCCGCGCCATGGCGCAACGATGGGCGGAGATCGCCACTACTCGCTCCCCAAAAGAGGGAGAGGAATTGAGCATCGGCGTACTTGTCGCGCTCGCCTATCCCGAGCGCATCGCCAAAAACCGCGGCAGCGCGGCGGGCGCGTTCCTGCTGGCGAACGGACGCGGCGGCAATGTCGATGCCGCCTCCCCGCTCGCCCGCGAGCCGTTCCTCGCCGTGGCCGAGCTGACCGGCAGCGCGACGCAGGGCCGTATTCTTTCCGCCGCGCCGATCACGCTCGCCGAGATCGAACAAAAGTTCGCCGAACGGATCGTGGCGCGCGAGGACATTACGTTCGATGTCGCGAGCGCGAGCTTGCGCGGCCGCAAGAGCCGAAAACTCGGCGCTATCGTGCTGGCGGAACAACCGACATCCGTCACGCCCGGCGAGGCGACCACGAAATTTTTGGCCGACGCTCTGGCCGGCACCGGCATCGGCCGGCTGCCATGGACAAAATCGCTCAAGCAATGGCGTGACCGCGTCATGTTTTTGCGCGGGAGCGAAGGTGGCGAGTGGCCTGATTTGTCCGACGCGGCGCTGACGCAAACGCTCGGCGAATGGCTCGCGCCGCTGCTCGCATCCAAAACCGCGTTGGGCGACATCGGGGCGGACGAATTGGAGCAGGCTTTACACAATATGTTGCCCTATCCGCTCAAGCGCCGGCTCGATGCCGAGGCGCCGACCCATTTCGAGGCGCCGACCGGCTCGCGGGTGCCGGTCGACTACGAGGCGGAAGGCGGCCCGAAAATCGCGATCCGGGTACAGGAACTGTTCGGGCTCAACCGCCATCCGGCCATCGCCGGCGGCAAAATTCCGCTGGTCATCGAACTGCTTTCACCCGCGCATCGCCCGGTGCAGACCACCCGCGACCTACCCGGCTTCTGGCGCGGCAGCTACGCCGCCGTGCGTGCCGACATGCGCGGCCGCTATCCCAAACATCCATGGCCCGACGATCCCGTGGCGGCCAGCGCGACAAGGCGGGCGAAGCCCAGGAAGAGCTAGACAGGCGATTGTTCGGAGTGAGCTATTCTATACAAACTCAAAGATAGACCGGATCAAAAATAATGCTCTCGGGCGCATTTTGGGCCCCCAATTCCAGGCGCCCGAGCTTGTAGTGCGTATGAAGACCCCAGCCGTGCCCGCACCGCTGGGGTCTTTTTCACACGGCTCCGTCCAGCCCGTTCGCGCCGGCCGGCAATTGTTTAGGCAGCTCGACCATCGACGCTCACGATTGCGGAAAAAACACGCACTATTTCTGGCCCGGAAAATGCATGTTGTGGAGATGATTGAGGTCGCAATGCATGCCGATGGCATATCCATTATCATGGCGCGGTAATGTCGATTCTCAGCATCAAACACGTCACGACATATCACTATAATCGCGCGGTCGCATTCGGCGAGCACCGGATGATGTTGCGTCCACGCGACGACGACGATCAAAGGGTCATTGAAACGGAGCTCGAAATCACGCCCAGTCCGAGGCAACTTGGCTGGACGAAGGATAGCTTCGGTAATCACGTCGCGACCGCTCATTTTGGCGACCGGGCCCGCGAGCTTCGCTTCGCCAGCAGTATTCGTCTCCACCATGCGCCGGGCGACTTTCGCGCAACCGATATAAGGAATTTTGCCCGCACCTATCCGTTCGCCTACGCGCCGGACGATTGGCCTGACCTCGAACCCTTCATCCAGCCGCTGTCTCCGCATCCCTCGATCGATCTATGGAGCGCCGCGTTCTTCCGTAAAGACGGCTCTGCCGACACTTACGCGCTGCTCGGCGACATGACGCGGACCATCAGGCGGACCTTCAAGCACGTCAGCCGGCACGAGAAGGGAATCCAGGCTCCGGCCTGGACGCTCAAACTCGGCAGTGGCAGCTGTCGTGACCTTGCCGTGCTGATGATAGCGGCGCTCCGCACGCGCGGAATCGCCGCCCGGTTCGTGTCCGGATATCTGCATCTGGCCGATGATGACGACGATAGTGCCACCGGCGGCAACACCCACGCCTGGGTCCAGGTTTACGTGCCCGGTCCGGGCTGGGTTGACTTCGATCCATCGGGCGGCGTGGTGGGAAATAAAAACCTCATCCGCGTCGCGGTTGCACCCGACGCGCGCGAGGCAATCCCTCTGCAAGGCACCTGGTTCGGAACGGCGGCGGATCATCGCGCCATGAAAGTCGCAGTAAAGGTCACTACGCTGGCGGCTCCCGGTGCCTGGGGTTGCGGGAACATCGAAACGATGAATAAGCGCGCTGAAGATGGGACGACGCAGCTTTCCTTCGCCGCCGCGACGGGGCGCGCTAACGGGTAGCGGCCGATTGGTTGGATGCCAGACGCTTTATTGCGGCGGCACTTCATCGGCCCAGACGCGGAATCCGGACAAAATTCCTGGGCCAAAGGTATGGGTCAACGGCACGTCCGCGGCATCGCGGCCCTGCGCGATGAGGATGCGCCCGATCCGGGTGTCGTTGTTGCGCGGGTCGAACGTATGCCAACGGCCGCCGAGATAGACTTCGATCCACGCCGCGAAATCATTGGGCGGATAGGGCGGCGGAATGCCGACGTCGGTAAGGTAGCCAGTGCAATAGCGCGCCGGGATATTCAAGCAGCGACAAAAGGTAATGGCAAGGTGAGCGTAGTCGCGGCACACCCCGTTGCGCTCTCCGAATGCCTCAAATGCCGTTCTGGTCGAACGGGAATGCTCGTAGCCGAAGGATATGTGACTATGGACGAAGTCGCAGACGGCTTGCACCCGCGGCCATCCTAGCGGCGTGTTGCCGAACAGCCGCCAAGCCTCGTCGGCTAGACGATCGGTCTCACAGTAACGACTGCCAAGCAAAAACAGTATGACTTCCGCCGGCAAATCCCGAACCTGGTGCTGCAGGGCGTTGAGAACGATCGGGTCCGGCAGGCCCGAGTCGCGAATAACGGCGTCCGTGCCGAGGCTGAAATGCCCGCCGGGCGCGACAAGACGATTGCACCAATTTCCGAAGCTGTCGCGGTAGGCTTCGATGGGAACCGGAGGGTTGGTTATCAGATAATCCGGACGCTCCAGTTCGGAGGCGCGCGAAAAGTGCACATTCAACGTCAAAATCATGGGCGTTGCTTGCGGAAACTCGAAGTTGAGCTCGCAACCGAGATGGATACGCATGAGATTACGCCACCCGCTTACCTTCCTTGGTATCCACCCCTTTGCAGGAAGGGCAGACGAAGATGAACTGTTTCGGACGCACCCCAAGCCTTGCGATCGTGTGGGCGTGTTTCATGGTGTCGCCGCAGGAGAGACATAGCATGGTCGGCGTCCTGTCGGGCACGCGGGGCAAGCGTTCGATGGCGGGAGTTGAGGGCGTGTGTGTGTAACACGGCATGTGCGACTCCCATAAACAGGCGGGAGTGCTACCGAACTCTCAGCCACCAACGCCTGGCACGGGGCCGTTGTCGGTGATGAGTCACATCTAAGACTGATTAGAACAGTTACGAGGTCAAGTTTTAGACAGAAAGACCGAAATTTGGACAGAGCCATACACGCGACATGCGGTTCCATTTCGACCAAATGTCTTAGCGCTACGCTTACCATTGCGATCCAAATCCGACGGCCATTGAGCGGCGTTAGGCCCTTATTCGCCCCGGCATGGTGTGGTGAAGCGGAATAGCCCGGACCGTCTCCATGCGCTCAGTCATTACTTTTGCCGTCTTCGCGCTTGCCGCCGGCGTCATCGTGCCGCGCTACGTCGCGCAAAGCCACGGTGGCAATCAAACGCCGACGATGATGGCGGCGCATCCGACAGCGCCCGTTGCGGCGGCTTCCGTCGGAGATTCTCGCTCGGTCGTCATCTCGCCCGGCAGCAACGGACATTTTCAGGTCGAAGGCCGCGTCGACGGCCGGCGCATGGACTTCATGGTCGATACCGGCGCTTCAGTGATCGCGCTGACCGCGCGCGATGCGGCGATGCTCGGCATCCATCCGGCCGAGAGCGAATACAGCGCCATGGTCAAGACCGCGAACGGCATCGCGCACGCCGCTCCGGTCATGCTCGACCGGGTCGAGATCGACGATCTTGAGGTACGCAACGTCGCCGCCATGGTGATGCCGGACGGCGCGCTGTCCGACAATCTGCTCGGCCTGTCGTTCCTGCAACGGCTGCATCGCTTCGAATATTCGGACGGCAAGCTCGTTTTGGAGCAGTAGCCTGCCCGTCATCATCCGCGAAAGCGGATGATCCAGGACCCCGAAAAGATCGGAAGTGCAGTGAATACTGGATGCCCGCCTGCGCGGGCATGACAAACGTACGCAACCATTTCTCTCCACTGCCGTTTAGGCTATTGCTGCCCCCTCCGATTCGGATCAACTCCGCAATGTTTCCCAAGCCTCAATCCTCGCTCAAGCCGAATACCTACGCCTATGAATCCGAGCCGATGGTGAAGCCCACCGGCTTTCGCGAATACGATGCGCGCTGGCTGTTCGGCAGCGAGATCAATCTGATGGGCGTTGAGGCGCTCGGCCTCGGGCTCGGCACGCTCATTGCCGAGCTCGGCATCAAATCCGAAATCGTCACCGGCCACGATTTCCGCTCCTATTCGGCATCGATCAAGATGGCGCTCACCAACGGGCTGATCGCGGCCGGCTGCACGGTGCATGACATCGGCCTGGCGGTCACGCCGATGGCCTATTTCGCCCAATTCGACCTCGACGTGCCATGCGTCGCCATGGTCACCGCCTCGCACAACGATAACGGCTGGACCGGCGTGAAGATGGGCGTCGACCGTCCGCTCACCTTCGGTCCCGACGAGATGGCGCGGCTCAAGGACATCGTATTGACCGCGCAGTTCGAGCCGCGGGCCGGCGGCGGATACACTTTTGTCGAGAATTTCCGGCAAAAATATATCGCCGACCTGACCAGGCGGCCGAAGCTCAAGCGGCACCTCAAAGTCGTGTGCGCCTGCGGCAACGGCACCGCCGGTGCCTTCGCGCCGCAGGTTCTGGAAAAAATCGGCTGCGAGGTGGTGCCGCTCGACTGCGAGCTGGATCACACCTTCCCCAACTACAATCCGAACACCGAAGACATGAAAATGCTGCACGCTATGCGCGACGCCGTGCTGGCGAGCAAGGCCGACATTGCGCTCGGCTTCGACGGCGACGGCGACCGCTGCGGTGTGGTCGACAATACCGGCGAGGAGATTTTCGCCGACAAAGTCGGCGTCATGCTGGCGCGCGACATCTCCGCTAGCCACAAGAATGCGCTGTTCGTCGCCGACGTTAAATCGACCGGACTATTTATGACAGATCCGGTGCTGATCAAGAACGGCGCCAAAACCGATTACTGGAAAACCGGACATTCCTACATGAAGCGGCGGGTCAATGAGATCGGCGCCATCGCCGGCTTCGAAAAATCCGGTCACTTTTTCTTCAACAAGCCGTTCGGCCGCGGTTACGACGACGGCCTGATCTTCGCCTTCGCCGTCTGCGACATGCTCGACCGCAATCCGGACAAGAGCATGGCCGACCTGAAAAACGCGCTGCCGAAAACCTGGGGCTCGCCCACCATGTCGCCGCACTGCGCCGATGAGGAAAAGTACGGCGTGGTCGATGCCGTGGTGAAGCATTTCGAAGCCGAGAAGAAATCCGGCGGCAAGGTCGCCGGCCAGCCGATCCGCGATCTGGTAACAGTCAACGGCGTGCGCGTGACGGTGGAGGACGGCACCTGGGGCCTAGTCCGCGCCTCCTCCAACAAACCGGAACTGGTCGTCGTCGTCGAAAGCCCGGTGTCGGAAACGCGCATGCGGGACATGTTCAAGTCGGTCGACGCCGTCATTCGCACCCACAAGGAAGTCGGCGAATATAATCAGACGATTTGAAGCCGGCCGGCCTTACACCTGCTGATAGACGTCGATCTCGGTCGCGCCCGGAAACATTGTCCGCCACATTTGCAAAAAGGCCTGCATTCTCGCATCGCTGGCCATCTTTTGTCGGTTGAGCTCCCAGTCTTCGCGTGCCTCGTATTCGATCACCTGAATAAACTTCGTCGGGTCGTCCACGTTCTGCAGCAAGTGGACCTGGGCACTTCCAAACATCTGATAGAACGGCGTCGCGGCCTTGATCATGGCGACGAGCTGGCTTGAATCCGCGCTCGGCAGCGTGAAGCGTAATTGCAGCGTTCTGCGGACTTTTGGTTGGTCGTCACTCATCGGTTGCAGTCCCCAATTCCTTTGCGCAAGAGCTTACCCGAAAGGCGCCGCCCGCGCGCGGCTGGATTGCGCTCAGGTGAATTTCTCGCGAAAGCGATGCGCCGGATAGACGCCGAGAATGCGCAAACTTTTCGGCTGCGAGACGAATTCGAGTTCCTCGAGCGCCAGTTCCAGCCCGCGCTGTTTCGGATGCCCCTGCACGTCGGCGTAGAATTGCGTGGCGGAGAAGCTGCCGTCGACCATGTAGCTTTCGAGCTTGGTCATGTTCACGCCGTTGGTGGCGAAACCGCCCAGCGCCTTGTAAAGCGCGGCCGGGATGTTGCGCACCTCGAAGACAAAAGTCGTGATCGTGCGCTTCTCCTTGCGGTTCGCCCATTTCGCCTCGCGCGTCAGAACGACGAAGCGCGTGGTGTTGTGCTTGGCGTCGGCGACGTCTTTTTTGAGGATGCGCAAGCGGTAGATTTTGGCCGCGAGCTTGGTCGCCAGCGCCGCCCGCGAGATATCTCCCGCTTCGGCGACTTCTCTCGCCGCTCCTGCAGTGTCCGCGGCGACCACCGCCTTGACGCCGAGCGCGCGGATAATGTTCCGGCATTGTCCGAGCGCGTGCACGTGGCTTTCGACCGTCTTTATCGTTTTTAGCGTGGCGCCCTTCGGCGCCATCAGTTGATGCTGCACCGGCAAGAACCATTCCGCCACGATGTGGAGCCGCGACGCCGGCATCAGATGATGGATGTCCGCTACCCGGCCGGCCACCGAATTGTCGATCGGGATCATCGCCAGCGCGGCGCGGCCCGAGCGCACCGCGGCGAAGGCATCCTCGAAGGTCGCGCACGGCAGCGGCTCATAGTCCCGGTAAGCCTCCCGGCAGGCGATATGGGAATTCGCCCCCAGCTCGCCCTGGAATGCAATCTTCTTGCGTTTGGATTTTTTGTGCTTTGCCATTTTGCGTTCGTTAAATTGCGCTTTCACTATGTCGTTGATGGTCGGCCCATTAGCATGGCGCGCGCCTTTTCCAAATCCTCCGGCGTGTCGACGCCGAGCGGCACGGTATCGACGATCTCGACGTCGATGCGCATGCCCGCCTCCAGCGCGCGCAATTGCTCGAGTTTCTCGCGGCGCTCGAGCGGCGATGGCGACAATTTGACGAAGCGTTCGAGCGCCGCGCGGCGGTACGCATAGAGGCCGATGTGATGATAAAGCGGGCCCTCGCCGGCCGGCGCGCTGGCGCGGGTAAAGTAGAGCGCCCGCAGCCGCGACGGCGCGACCGGCGTTCCCACCACTTTCACCACATTGGGATTGGTGCGTTCCGCGGCCACTTTGATCTCGGCGGCAAGCGTGGCGATGTCGACGGCGGTATCGGTAAGCGGGCGGAGCGCCGCGGCGATGGCCGCGCCATCAAGCGTCGGCAAATCGCCTTGCAGATTGACGATGATTTTGGCGCTGCCTTGCGAATCGACTTTGCCGAGCGCTTCAAAAATGCGATCGGAGCCGGACGGGTGGTCCGCGCGCGTCAGCACCGCGCGGCCGCCGCTTTTATCCACAACGGCGGCGACATTGGGCGAGTCGGTCGCGACCACGACCGGGCCGACACCGGCGGCCTGCGCACGGCGCAGAACATGCACGATCATCGGCACGCCGGCGATATCGGCGAGCGGCTTGCCCGGCAGCCTGGTCGCGGCCATGCGGGCGGGAATAACAATGAGGACATCAGCCATCGCGTCGGAAGCCCGTGCGCGTGCTTATACGGGTTGCAAGACGCGGGGCAAACTGGCTAATTGTGTAGTGCCCACCACTCGCCGGCTGCGGAGCTTTCCAGCGATGAATTCGTTCGAAATCAACAAGATTCTTGGCGCCTTGCTTGGCACCTGCCTGGTTCTTGTCGCGATGCATATCGCATCGGGCGCGATCTTTACCCCGGAGCCGCCGGCGAAACCGGGTTACGAGATCGCGGTGAAGGCGGAAGAGACCCCAGGCGCCGCGCCGGCCGCGCCGGAGGTCCCCTTCGACACCCTCCTGGCCAGCGCCACGGCCGATCGGGGGGCGCAGGTCGCCAAGCAATGCCAGGCCTGCCACAACTTCCAGGAAGGCGCGGGCCCCAAAGTCGGTCCCGACCTTTATGGGGTTGTCGGACGTCCGGTCGCATCGGTTCCGGGCTTTAGCTACTCGTCGGCATTGAAGGCGCTGGGGGGCACCTGGACATTCGATGCGCTCAATAAGTGGCTGACCAAACCCAGTGCCGACGCTCCGGGCACCGCGATGACCTTCGCCGGCCTGTCGAACGCCAAACAGCGCGCCGACGTCATCGCCTACCTCGACAGTCTATCGCTCCATCCGATGCCGCTGCCGACCGCACAAGGGGCTGCCGCACCGGCAGCGCCGGCTGCGGCCCCATCGGCGCAGCCCGGCCCTTCTGCGGCACCGCAGCATTAATCGCTCCGCCTGCGGGCTATTTCATCGGCCACGGGGATGTGAAAGCCCATATCGTCGCGGCTGAGGTCGCTGCGCTGGCGCCGCAACCGAAAACGCGGATAATAAGCGTCATGGAAACACGCTACGCTAGAAACTTATTGGGGAGATACACGTGAACCGGCGGTCCGTGCTGAAATCTGCATTGCTCGCGCTCGCCGCGCGGCAGCTGCCGTTGCCCGACTGGATCGTTCCCGCGCGGGCGCAGGACAAAACCTGGCAGCACGGTCTGTCGCTGTTCGGCGACCTCAAATATCCGTCCGGTTTCAAGCAGTTCGACTACGTCAACGCCAACGCGCCGAAGGGCGGCGTGGCGCGGCAAATCGCGCTTGGCACTTTCGACAATTTCAACACGGTGATTGCGGGCGTCAAAGGCTCGCTCGCCGCCGGCATCGACCTCACCAACGAGACCCTGTCGGTCGCTTCGCTCGACGAAGTGTCGAGCGGATATTGCCTCGTCGCCGAGAGCGTGAGCTTTGCGCCGGACTTCTCGTCAGCTGCGTATCGGCTGCGGCCGCAGGCAAAATGGCATGACGGCATGCCGATCACGCCGGACGACGTGATTTTCTCCCTCGAGGCGCAGCGAAAATATAGCCCGCAACTGTCGGCGTATTACCGCCACGTCGCCAAAGTCGAGAAAACCGGGGATCGCGAGGTGACCTTCACCTTTGATGGACCCGGCAACCGCGAACTGCCGCAGATCATCGGCGAGCTTACCGTGCTGCCCAAGCATTGGTGGGAAGGCACCGACAAGGATGGCAAGAAACGCGACATCGGCGAAACCACGCTCGAACCGCCGCTCGGCAGCGGCCCCTATCGCATCAAGGACTTCACGCCCGGGCGTAATATCGTTTACGAGCGCGTCAACGATCACTGGGCCAAGGGCATTAACGTCAATATCGGCAGCAACAATTTCGACGAGCTGCACTACGAATATTTTCGCGATACGACCGTCGCGCTCGAAGCATTCAAGGCCGATACCGTCGACTGGCGCACCGAAAACAGCGCTAAAAATTGGGCTACCGCCTACGACTTTCCGGCCGTCGGCGATAAACGCGTGCTGCTCGAGGAATTTGCCATCCGCAATGTCGGCATGATGCAGGCCTTCGCCTTCAACATCCGCCGCGAGAAATTCCAGGATCCGCGGGTACGGCTTGCCTTCAATTATGCGTTCAATTTCGAGGAGATGAACAAGCAGATCTTTTTCGGGCAATACCACCGCATCTCAAGTTATTTCGAAGGCACCGAGCTTGCCGCCAGCGGCGTGCCGAGCGGCAAGGAGCTCGAACTGCTCGAAACCGTGCGCGACAAGGTTCCGCCGGAAGTTTTCAAGAAGCCCTATGGCAATCCGGTCAACGGCACGCCCGAACAAATTCGCGACAATCTGCGCGAAGCCGTGCGGCTATTCAACGAGGCGGGTTACGAGGTGCGCGACCAGCAATTGGTCAACAGCAAGACCGGAGAGCAATTCACAATCGAATTCCTCGCCGAGGATCCGAGCTTCGAGCGCGTGTTCCTGTTCTACAAGCCCTCGCTCGACCGGCTCGGCATGAACGTGTCGGTGCGCACGGTCGATGAGGCGCAATTCGAGAACCGGCTGCGCTCCTGGGACTTCGACATCATCACCATGGCCTGGGGCGAATCGCTATCGCCGGGCAACGAGCAGCGCGGCTATTGGGGGTCGCAGTCTGCGGATCAGCCCGGCTCGCTCAACATGGTCGGCATCAAGAATCCGGCGGTCGACGCCATGATCGACCAGTTGATCTTCGCCAAGAACCGCGCCGACCTCGAGGCCGCCACCCGCGCGCTCGACCGCATCCTGCTGTGGAACCATTACGTCGTGCCGCAATGGACTTACGGCAGGGTTCGCACCGCCCGCTGGGATCGCTTCGGCCACCCCGATCCGATGCCGAAATACGGCAGGGCGTCATTCCCGGCTGTGTGGTGGTGGGACGCAGAAAAAGCCAAAAAGACCGGATAGCTGTTAGCGCATGATCCGGACGACCCGCCGCCGCGTGCTCAAGCTTACCGCCGGCGCTCTTGTTGGATTCGACCCGACGCGCGCCGGCATTTTGCCCGCTCGCGCCGACGATTTCATCGAATCCCACGGCCTCTCGTCGTTCGGCGATCTCGGCTATCCGGCGGACTTCCAGCATTTCCGCTATGTTGATCCGAATGCGCCGAAAGGCGGCAACTTTTCGCAGATCGGACCGGACCAGGCTTACAACCAGAATTTTCTGACCTTCAATTCGCTCAATACCTTCATCCTCAGAGGTGACGCGGCGCAGGGCATGGAGATGACCTTCGCCACGCTGATGGTGCGCGCCGGCGACGAGCCGGACGCCATGTATGGGCTGGCGGCGGCCAAAGTGCGCCGCTCGGCCGACGGCCTCACCTATCGTTTCTTCATCCGGCCCGAAGCCAAATTCCACGACGGCACGCCGCTTACCGCGCAGGATGTCGCCTTCTCGCTCAATATCCTCAAAGACAAGGGTCACCCGCTGATCGGCCAGTCGTTGCGCGATTTCGCCGGCGCCAAGGCGGACGATGACACCAGCGTCACGGTGAGTTTCAAGCCGAAACGCGCGCGCGACGTGCCGCTGTTCGTCGCCGGCCTGCCGATTTTCTCGCGCGCCTATTACGCGACCAAACCGTTCGACGAATCCACCCTCGACGTGCCGCTCGGCTCCGGCGCCTACAAGGTCGGCCGCTTCGAGCCGGGCCGTTTCATCGAATACGAGCGCGTCAAGGACTGGTGGGCCGCCGATCTGCCGGTCGCGCGTGGGCAAGACAATTTCGACATCGTGCGTTTCGAATATTACCGCGACCGCGACGTCGGCTTCGAGGGCTTCTCGGCCGGCAATTATCTGTTCCGCGAGGAGTTCACATCGCGCTTTTGGGCGACGCGTTACGATTTTCCCGCGATGAAGGACGGCCGCGTCAAGCGCGACGAAATACCCGACGATACGCCCTCGGGCGCGCAGGGCTGGTTCATCAATACCCGGCGTCCGCAATTCGCCGACGCCCGGCTGCGTGAGGCGCTCAACGACGCGTTCGATTTCGAGTGGACCAATAAGACGATCATGTATGGCGCCTATCTGCGCACCGTGTCGGTGTTTCAGAATTCCGACATGATGGCGCAAGGCGTGCCGAGCGCCGCGGAAGTGGCGTTGCTTGAGCCGTATCGCGCGATCCTGCCGGCCGAAGTTTTCGGCGTGCCCTATTCACCGCCGGTCTCGGACGGATCCGGCGAGGATCGCGCGCTGTTGCGCAAGGCGGCGCAGCTTTTGCAGGACGCCGGCTTTGCCGTCGTGAACGGCAAGCGCTTGCTGCCGAGCGGGCAGCCCATCACCGTCGAATTCTTGATCGACGAGCCGTCATTCGAGCCTCACCACATGGCATTTATCAGGAATCTGGCCACGCTCGGCATCGATGCGACTCTGCGCATCGTCGATCCGGTGCAATATCAGGCGCGCCTCGAAGATTTCGACTTCGATATCACCATCGACCGGTTCAGTTTTTCGTCGACGCCGGGCGATTCGCTGCGGTCGTTCTTCTCTTCGCAGGCGGCCGCGCTCAAAGGCTCGAACAATCTCGCCGGCATCGCCGATCCGGTGGTCGATGCGCTGATCGACACCATCGTGGCGGCCGATTCACGGCCCGCTTTGGTGACCGCCTGCCGCGCGCTCGACCGGGTGATCCGCGCCGGCCGCTACTGGATTCCGAACTGGTACAAGGCGTCGCACTGGATCGCCTATTGGGACGTTTTCGGACGGCCCCCGGCCCAGCCGCGCTATTTCCGCGGCATTCCCGATACCTGGTGGCATGACCCGGTAAAGTCAGCGAAAATCAAGCTGCCGGGCTAAACCCGACACCGCGAGGCGGACTGGACCGTGGACTGGACCTGGGCCGGGGATTGGGCAAGGTGTGGCGTGACGACGCAAAAGGGTCACCGAGACTGCTAAACTCGCTATAACCCGCCCCAAGCGGCAGGAAAAACAAGTGCCGGAACGACAATGACCGCCTACATCGTCCGCCGCATTCTCTTCATGATCCCCACGATCTTCGGCATCATGCTGGTGTCGTTCGTCGTGGTGCAGTTCGCGCCGGGCGGACCGGTCGAGCGCGTCATCGCGCAACTTTCCGGCACCGATACCGGCGCGACCTCGCGCATTTCCGGTTCCGCCGGCGGCGATTTCGCCCGCGGCGGCGCGCAAAGCGGCGCGCAGGCCGACGTCAATTCCAAATATCGCGGCGCGCAGGGACTCGACCCCGAATTCATCAAGAGCCTGGAAAAGCAGTTCGGCTTCGACAAGCCGGCCTATGAACGCTTTTTCATCATGATGTGGAATTATCTGCGCTTCGATTTCGGCAAGAGCTATTTCCGCGACATCAGTGTGCTCCAGCTCATCAAGGAAAAGCTGCCGGTCTCGATCTCGCTCGGCATCTGGATGACGCTATTGAGCTATCTGATCTCGATTCCGCTCGGCATCCGCAAGGCAGTGCGCGACGGCTCGCCGTTCGACACCTGGACGTCCGGCGTCATCATCATCGGCTACGCCATTCCCGGCTTCCTGTTCGCGATCCTGCTCATCATCCTGTTCGCCGGCGGCTCGTTCTTCCAGATTTTTCCGTTGCGCGGGCTGGTGTCGGACGGCTGGGCGCAATTCCCCTGGTGGCAGAAGATTCTCGACTACTTCTGGCACCTGACTTTGCCGATCATCTCCATGGGGCTCGCCGCTTTCGCCACCATGACGCTGCTCACCAAGAACTCGTTCCTCGAGGAACTGCGCAAGCAATATGTGCTCACCGCGCGCGCCAAGGGCTGCTCCGAGCGGCAGGTGCTGTACGGCCATATTTTCCGCAACGCCATGCTGTTGGTCATCGCCGGCTTCCCGGCGGCGTTCGTATCCGCCTTCTTCGCCGGATCGCTGTTGATCGAAACGATCTTCTCGCTCGACGGCCTCGGCCTGTTGAGTTTCGAGAGCGTGCTCAACCGCGACTATCCGGTCGTGTTCGCCAATCTTTATATTTTCGCGCTTGTCGGCCTCGTCGTTAATCTGATTTCCGACCTCACCTATACCTGGATCGATCCCCGCATCGATTTCGAAACGCGGGAGGTGTAGGTGGACGCCAAGACGCTGCCGAAAAGCGCCCAGACCGCGATCGAGCCAGGCATCCCGCGCGGAGCTCAAGCCGGATATCGAGCCGGCCGGCCCGATGGGCCTAAACGCGCTGCCGCGGGGCTTCGAATTCTCGCCGATCAATGCGCGGCGCTGGCAGAATTTCAAAAACAACCGGCGCGGCTTCTGGTCGCTATGGATTTTTCTCGCGCTGTTCGTGCTGTCGCTTTGCGCCGAATTCATCGCCAACGACAAGCCGCTGTTCATCCACTTCGACGGCAAGACCTTCTTTCCGGTCTTCGTCACCTATCCGGACACCGACTTCGGCGACGTGCTCGGCACCGCCGCCGATTATCGCGATCCTTATCTGCAAAAATTCCTCGACGAACATCACGCCATCGAGATCTGGGCGCCGATCCGGTTCTCCTACAACACCATCAACGACAGGCCGCCGTCGGCGTTTCCGTCCAAGCCGACGTGGCTTCTGAACGCGGCCGATTGCGACTTCGCCGCCAAGAACGGCTATTCGAAATGCGGCACGCTTGAATACAACTGGCTCGGCACCGACGACCAGGGCCGCGACGTGCTGGCGCGGCTGATTTACGGCTTTCGCGTTTCCGTGCTGTTCGGGCTGGTGCTGACCATCGTGTCGTCGATCATCGGCGTCGCCGCCGGCGCCGTGCAGGGCTATTTCGGCGGCTGGACCGATCTGTTGTTCCAGCGCTTCATCGAAATCTGGACCTCGGTGCCGGAGCTTTATCTGCTTGCTCATTATCTCTTCGGTGCTGGTGCCCGGCTTCTTCGTGCTGCTCGGCATCCTGCTGTTGTTTTCCTGGGTGCGGCTGGTCGGCCTGGTGCGCGCCGAATTCCTGCGCGGACGCAATTTCGAATATATCCAGGCGGCGCGCGCGCTCGGCGTCTCCAACCGCGTCATCATGTTCCGCCACCTGCTGCCGAACGCCATGGTGGCGACGATGACGTTTCTGCCCTTCGTCATGTCGTCGTCGGTGATGACGCTCACCGCGCTCGATTTTCTCGGCTTCGGCTTGCCGCCAGGCTCGCCGTCGCTCGGCGAGCTGTTGTCGCAAGGCAAGGCCAATGTGCAGGCGCCATGGCTCGGCCTGACCGGCTTTTTCACCGTCGCGCTGATGCTGTCGCTGTTGATCTTCATCGGCGAAGCGGTGCGCGACGCCTTCGATCCGAGGAAGACCTACGCATGAGCGGGGAACTCTGCCTCTGCGTTCGCGACCTCTCCATCGCCTTTCGCTCCGGCGGGCGGGAGACGCTGGCGGTCGACCGCGTGTCGTTCGACATCAAGCAAGGGCGAATGCCTGGCGCTGGTCGGCGAATCCGGCTCCGGCAAATCGGCGACGGCACTGTCGATTCTCAAGCTCCTGCCCTACCCGGCCGCGCACCATCCGTCGGGCAGCATCGAGTTCCACGGCCGCGATCTGTTGCAACTTTCCGAACGCGACATGCAAGCAGGTCCGCGGCGACGACATCACCATCGTCTTCCAGGAGCCGATGACCTCGCTCAACCCGCTGCACACGATCGAAAAGCAGATCGGCGAAATCCTCCTGCTGCATCGCGGCCTGACCGGCGCGCCCGCCCGCGCACGCACCATCGAAGTGCTCACCCAGGTCGGCATTCCCGATCCGGAAACCCGGCTCAAGAGCTATCCGCATCAGCTCTCCGGCGGCCAGCGCCAGCGGGTGATGATCGCCATGGCGCTCGCCAACGAGCCCGATCTGCTCATCGCCGACGAGCCGACGACGGCGCTCGACGTCACCGTGCAGGCGCAAATCATCGCGCTCCTGAAGGACATCCAGGCGCGGCTCAACATGTCGCTTCTGTTCATCACCCACGACCTCGGCATCGTGCGAAAAATCGCGCAACGGGTCTGCGTGATGAAGGATGGCAAGCATCGTCGAGCAAGGCGCCGTCGAGAGCGTTTTTAATTCGCCGCAGCACCCTTATACGCGGGCGCTGCTAGCCGCCGAGCCGAAGCCAGATCCGGCGCCGCCGCAACCCGACGCGCCGATGATCCTCGAAACCGAGATCTGAAGGTCTGGTTTCCGATCACCTCGCGGCCTGATGCGCAAAGTCGTCGGCCACGTCAAAGCCTGCGACGGCCTGACCATCTCGCTTTGCGCAAAGGCGAGACGCTCGGCGTGGTCGGCGAATCCGGCTCCGGCAAGTCGACGCTGGGGCGCGCCATCCTGCGGCTGATCTCCTCCGACGGGCCGATCGTGTTCATGGGCAATCAGCTGCAAGGCCTGCGCTTCAAGGAGATGCGGCCGTTCCGCCGCAACATGCAGATCGTGTTTCAGGATCCCTACGGTTCGCTGTCGCCGCGCATGTCGGTTGCCGACATCATCAAGGAAGGCCTGAAAGTCCATCATCCGGACATGACGGACCGCCAGCGCGACGAGCGTGTGATCCAGGCGCTGAACGATGTCGGGCTCGATCCCGACACGCGCTTCCGTTTCCCGCACGAATTCTCCGGCGGCCAGCGCCAGCGCATCGCCGTGGCGCGCGCGCTGGTGCTGGAGCCGAGCTTCATCGTGCTCGACGAGCCGACCAGCGCGCTCGACATGGTGATCCAGGCGCAGATGGTCGATCTGCTGCGCGACCTGCAGAAGCGGCACAATCTCACTTATCTCTTTATCTCGCACGATTTGCGGGTGGTGGCGGCGCTGGCAAGCCGTTTGCTGGTGATGCGGCACGGGGTCGTCGTCGAGTCCGGCGAAGCCGCGGAACTGTTCCGCAATCCCAAAACCGACTACACGCGCGCGCTGTTCGCCGCGGCATTCAATCTCGAAACCGCACCCGAAGGCGTGGTCGCGCAATAAGATCGCCTCCGTGCCGGCGCGAGGTGAAATTGGGGGAGCACGATGAAGCGCTTCACGGCGTTGCTGTTTGCCTTGCACTCCACGCGTGGCATTGCTGCTGGCGACGCCGGGCCATGCCGAAACCATCAAATTCGTGGTGCCGTTCGCGGCCGGCGGGCCGGTCGATCAATTGGCGCGCATCGTCACCGCCGAGCTCGGCGCAAAGCTTGGCGCCGACGTGATCGTCGACGACCGCGGCGGCGCCGGCGGCGCGATTGCCGCCGAATATGTGGCGCACGCGACGCCGGACGGCACGACTGTCCTGTTTGGCAGCTTCGGCGCGTGCGTGCTGAGCCCGATCCTCAAGCCGCCCTCGGCCTACGATCCGGTCAAATCGTTCGAGCCGGTGATGCGCGTCGGCGCGGTGCCGTCGCTCCTGGTGGTCAACAACGAACTCGGCGTCAATACGATGCAGGAGCTGATCGCCAAGGCAAAAGTGCAAAAGCTCACCTATGGCTCGGCTGGGCCGGGCACGACCATGAACATCGCCGTCGAAATGCTCAATACGGCGGCCGGCGTGAAGATCACTCATGTGCCCTATCGCGGCGCCGCGCCGGCGATCACCGATCTGCTCGGCGATCATGTCGACATGCTCAATGCCGATTTGCCGGTTCTGATGCCGCTGGTGAAGGCCGGAAAGGTCAAGGCGATCGCGCTATTCGCGCCGGAGCGCACACCGCTGATGCCGGATCTGGCGAGCACCAAGGAACTCGGCCTGCCGAGCGTGGTGATGGAAAACTGGTATGGCGTGCTCGCGCCGGCCGGTACGCCGGCGGCGGTACGCGACAAGCTCGAACAGGCGCTGCTCGCCGTCGTCGCTATGCCGTCGATCCGGCAGCGCTTCGCCGAAAACGGCCTGCACGACCCGCTCGATCACAAAGCATTCGCGGCGCTGCTCAAACAGGAATTCGCCGACTGGCCGGCGGAGATTCAAAAGCTCGGCATTACCGGGGAGTGACTTTTTCGAAGCTACTTCGCCTGCCGCGGCATCAGTTCGGCGAGCGGCGAGACTTAGAATCCGAAAAGCTTTGCCGGATTATCGACCAGCATAAGCTTGCGCTTGCGTTCATCGGGCGCGATTTCGGCGATGAGATCGACCAGTTCGCCGTCATTGGGCACGGCGTTATGGTTCGGATGCGGCCAATCGGTGCCCCACACCACGCGCTCGGGCGCATGGGCGGCAAGATCGCGCGGGAAGGCTATCGCATCGGCATAGGGATATTTCTGCTTGCTGATGCGGTCGGTGCCGGAGAGCTTCACCCAGATATTGCCGCGGTCGAGCAACCGGCGCAGCACCGAAAACGCCTTGCCGTGCGAGGCCTTCGGCGATGTCGATGCGGCCGATATGGTCGATCACCACCGGCGCTTCGATCGCGGTGATGAACTCGTAGAGATCGACGACATTATTGCCGCCGACGTGCATTTCGATATGCCAGCCGTATGGCGCGACCTTCTCGATGATCCTGAGCATGTCCTCGCGCGGCTTCGGCGGCCCGAGATGCCCGGTGAGAAAATGCAAGCGCACGCCGCGCACGCCGGCGTCGTCGAGCCGCTCGACTTCGGCATCGGCGTACCGACGGATCGAGCAGCGCCGCGCCGCGATAGCGGCCCTTGCCCGCGGCGAGCATATCGACCAGCACACGGTTATCGGTGCCGTGGCAGGTCGATTGCACGAAGACGCCGCGCTGGAAGCCGAGAAATTCATGCAGGCGGAACAAATCTTCCTTGGGCGCGTCGGTCGGCGTGAATGGCCGGTTCGCCGCGTAGGGAAATTTGCTGTGCGGGCCGAACACATGGAAATGCGAATCGCAGGAGAGCGGCGGCAGCGCGATGCGCGGCTTCTTCGGATTTGGATCCGGCGGCGGGATGGTCGGCGTCAGATCGTCAGGTCGGATGGCCATGTTGCAAGTTACCCTTTTTATTCAGTCGCTGCGCGCGGTCATGCCGCCGTCGACCACGATTTCGGTGCCGGTGATGAAGCGCGCTTCGTCGGAGGCGAGGAAAAGAACGGCAGCCGCGGTGTCGCGGCCGTCGCCGGCAAAGCCGAGCGGGATGCGGGCGACGCGCGACTTGAGCAAGGTCTCGACGTCGCCGCCGGTGCGCTGCTTGGCAAGCCGCACCTCGACCATCGGCGTGTGCATCTGGCCCGGTATGACCGTGTTCACGCGGATGCCGTGCTTGGCGTATTGCACGGCGGTGACGCGCGAGAACTGGATGACCGCGGCCTTCGACGAGGCGTAGCCGATCTGCGGCGAGCCGGAATAGCTGATAGCCGACGTCGACGCCGTGTTGACGATGGCGCCGCCGCCCTGCTCGATCATGACCGGGATGACGTGGCGGCAGGTCGAGGAACACGCTTTTGAGATTGTAGTCGATCTGCCTGTCGAAGGTTTCTTCCGACATTTCGGCAGCGCCGCCCGGCGCCGAACCGCCGACATTGTTGACCAGAATGTCGATGCGGCCGAATTTCTTGCGGCAGGCCTCGGTCATGGCGCCGACCTGCGCGTCGTCCAGCACATCGCAGACATGAGTGGCGATCTCGCCGTCATTGCCGACGCGCGCGACCGTCTCGGTCATCGCGTCGGCGTTCTTGTCGACGGCAAAGACCTTGGCGCCCTCGCGCGCGAACAGCACCGCGGCGGCGCGGCCATTGCCCCAGCCGGGCCCGACACAGCCCGCCCCGATGATCAGCGCGACTTTTCCCTCGACACGCCCCGGCATGATGCGTTTCCCTGTTCCTTTCGTCGATGTTAGAGGAGCGCTTACGGCTGCGCCAGCGTCGACAATTCGGCGTGGCGACAAATAAAGCTAGAGTATTGAAGCGCCGCCTGGCAACGCCGCTATCGTGGCCCAAGAAAACGGTCGGGAAGCGTTCGATGCTACGGCTGATCGCAGGCCTCGCGCTGGCCATCGGGCCATCTGCGGGAACGCATCACGCAAGCAAGCCTATCCGACGCGAACGGTGCGGCTCATCCTGCGTTCGGTCCGGATCGAGGCAACGACGCCACAGCGCGGCCGTTCGCGGACAGGTTGAGCGCGACGCTGGGCAAGCCGGTGGTGGTTGAATCTCGCCCGGTCGCGACGGCCCGGTCGCGATCAAGGCCTTGATCGACTGCGCATGACGATCATAGCTGTTCTTCGGGCCTGCCGGGGCATTCGTCGTTCATCGACGACGAGATCCGCCGCCGACGATACGCAGCGCGATTTCGCGCCGTTCGTTGGCATCTACGTCACCGGCTGGCGATTTCGGTGCCGACTGTCGCTGAACGTCAACACGATCGGTGAGCTGGTCGCGCTGGCGCGGGCGGAGCCGGTAAGCTCAACGTCTCGGCCGCCACCGGCAATCTGACTTTTTGATATTCGGTTTCCTCAAGAGCATGGACCTGCAGGTCTCCAAGGTGCCCTATCGCGACTTCATGCAGGCGCCGAACGATCTTGGGAAAACCGTATCCAGGTATTGTCGACCGCCGGCGGTGGCGCAGCCTATGAAGCAGGCCGGGCGCATCAAAGTCTTATCGCCACCAGAAGCAACGGCGCTAGGCCGCACCGGACGTCCCGACCGCGGCCGGGGCCGGCTATCCGGCGTTGACTTGGAGACTGCGGGCGCTTGTACGGGCCCGAAGGCATGCCGGCAATTTGCGCGCCAGCATCGCCGCCGACTGGCGCAGAATCGCCAAGGAGGATCCGGCGATTGCGCAGCGGCTCGCCGACACCGGTCAGATCATGACGCTACGCGGGCCGGACGATTCGCCAAAAGCATCGACGAGCAGCACAAGCAGCTGGCCGGCATCGCCAAAATATCGGGCCTCAAGCGGCGCAATGATCGACGCTGGCCTTGCGCTCGACCCTTGCGCTAAGCCTTGCCACGCGTCTGCCGTGGAAATGCCACCAAACCACGACGGCAATTCCGAGCACCACGCCGGCAATCAACACGAGATCAAAGCCGAGTTTTCGATCCACGCAATCGCCGGAATGCCGAGCGCCATGATCAGGCCAAGCAGGCAGACTTGCCAGGACAGGACGTGCACGCCCGCGGTAAAGGTGCCGAGCGCCAGCAGCGTGAAAATGGCTAAGCCCGTGCGCCTGGGCGTTGAAAATCCTCTGCACGCTCGACAGCAACAACATGTTCATCACCAGGAGAAACGCCAGCCAGTGCAACGCTTGCGTTCGCTATCAGTCGAAATCGCGCCGAGTTGTCGGTCGCGCTCGTCCCATCCGGCGCCGACGCAAACCAGCGCGATGAGCGGCGTCAAAATTTCCCAGTAGCCGGTGATCGGCTGTTTCGAAAAGCTCGTATAGGCGACGCCGACCATGGTCAGGATCAGCACCAGGCTGAAAGGCAGTTCCCTGATCCAGAAATCGATGTGCATGAACTTATGCATCGCGCCGGCTTGCGGCACGCTCGGGTGTACGGCCGGACCTGGATCCACGGTGCTCATCGTTGTCTGCTCCGCGCTTGAGCCAGAGCTCGCTTACGTAGTAGCACAAGCGGCAACGCCACCGCTAGCCCGCCCGATCCGCCGCACACCGGTATCTCGCTGCCGGCGCGCCGATGCGGGCGATAGCCTCGGCGATCGGCTCGATCGCGACCGCCATGTGGAAGGCATTGGCGTGAATGACGCTGCCATGATCGCGCGCGATGGCGACATGGCCCTTCCAGAACACGAGATCGCCGCGCTTGAGAGCGGGATCGTCACCGGCTGCAACCAGGCTTGCCCAGCGCCTCCTCCTGCATGTCGCTGTCGCGCGGACAGGCGACGCCGCAAGCGGTGAGCGCGATCTGCACGAGACCCGAGCAGTCGAGCCCGAGCGCGGTCTTGCCGCCCCACAGATAGGGCACGCCGAAAAATCGCTCCGCCACCGCGACGAAGTCCGGCTTCATATTCGTCGATCGGCCTGAGATGCGACCGCCGGCACATAGGCGCCGGCTTGCGTCACCGCCATGCGATCCTGCATGCGCACGACGGCAAGTTTTGCGCCGAACGGCAGCGCTTCGATGCGGCGGCAATTTGATCGACAGGCCCGGGAAAGCGAAAGTCCGCAACGCCGCGACCTTGTGCGTCGGCACGGCACCGGGCGGCGCCAGCGCATTTGACGGCAGCCAGCCGACATAATTGTCGGCCGCAAGCTGGCCCCAGGCCCAACCTTCCGCATTGGTATCGTAGATCGTGACGCGCTCGCCCTTGAGCGCTTCGGTATCGAGCGGCGCATCGGGCCGCGGCTCGCGGCGCAGCGGCGCCTGCGGCTCGATGACTTCCATCGCGCGGCCCTCGACGTAACGCTTGGCCGGCACTTTACCCTCGAGCGCCTTCGCGGCGAGATCGGCGCGGGCCGGCGTGACGCGAGGATCGAAGGCGCGCATCGCTTTTTTCCGGTCAGCCGTAGCGCGCGGCGAGCAGCGCGTAAAGCGCGCGCGCCGCCTGGCACTCGCCGCCTTCGGGCCGGCCGGCTTTGGCGGCCGGCGTTCCAGGCAAACAGTCGAAATGCAGCCAGGATTTCGCGGTCACGAAGCGGCGCATGAACAAGGCGGCGGTGATGGCGCCGCCCTGGCTGCCGCCGACATTGTTGGTGTCGGCGACTTTGGATTCGAGCATCGTCTCGTAGGGCCGCCACAGCGGCAGCCGCCACAGCGGATCGTTCTCGGCTCGCGCCGCGCTCCATCAGCTCGCCGGCAAGCGCGTCGTCGTCGGTGAAAAAGGCCGGCAGTCGGGGCCGAGCGCAACGCGGGCGGCGCCGGTCAGCGTGGCGAAATCGGCGATCAGCTCGGGTTTGTCCTCGTCGGCGAGCGTCAGCGCGTCGGCGAGGATGAGCCGGCCCTCGGCATCGGTATTGCCGATCTCCACCGTGATGCCTTTGCGCGATGTATAAATATCGCGCGGGCGGAAGCTCGATGCCGGCGATCGAATTCTCGACCGCCGGAATGAGCACGCGCAAGCGCAGTTTCAGCCCGCGCGCCATGATCATGTGCGCGAGCGCCAGCGCGGTCGCCGCGCCGCCCATGTCCTTCTTCATATTGAGCATGCCGGTGTCCGGCTTGATATCGAGACCGCCGGTGTCGAAGCAGACGCCCTTGCCGACCAGCGTGACGCGCGGATGTTTGTCGTCGCCCCACGACAGATCGATCAGCCGCGGCGCAGCGCCGGCGCCGCGGCGCGGCCGACCGCGTGGATCAGCGGAAAATTCTGCTGCCAAAAGCTCGTCGCCAACGATGGCGCGATCGTGGCGCTGTGACGCGACGGCGAGCTTGCGCGCGGCCTGCTTCGAGCTGCGCCGGGCCCATGTCGTTCGCCGGCGTATTGATGAGATCGCGCGCCAGCGTCACGCCTTCGACGATGCGCTGAGGTCGTCGCGATCGACGCTTTGCGGCAGATCGAGCTTGACCGCGTGCGCCTCGGCCTTGCGGTAGCGCGTGAAGCGATAAGTGCCGAGCGCGAAAGCGAGCGCGGCAAGCCGGGCGTCGTGCGGCGGATTGGCAAAGCGATAGACGCCGTCCGGCAGTTGCTGCGACAGGCGGCCGGGCAGAAACAAATCCTTCGGTTCGTCGGCGCTTTCAAGCCCGAACAGAACGCCGCCAAGAACCGCGCCCTGTCCCTTCTTGCCAGGCAACAGCAGATGCCGGCCGGTTTCGGCTCAAATCCGGCGGCGTCGGCGAAAGCGCACGCTTCCGTGCCGATGACCTTTCGCACATCCGGATAGCCCGCCGCGGTGACGAACCAGATCGGGATCGCGTCCGCCGTCCCGTGTGTAACGAAGATTGCATCCATCGCGTCCTGCTAGCACGCCCGCCGAGCAATTCGTCACATCCACGGCATCAGCGAAGCATGGATGACGTCCGGTACGCCGTCGCCGCCAACCGAGCGGATCGCAAGGTCGACGTCGCCGAGCCCGAAGCGGTGCGTGGTGACAAGCTCGAGCGGAAAGCGCTTCGAGGCCAGTTGCGCCAAAGCAAGCTCGCAGGCCTTGTAACTGTGGCCGCGTGCGCTTTTCATGGTGATGAATTTCACCGTGAATTTCTCCAACGGAAAATTCGGAAATTGCGCCATCTCGCCTTGCGCGACGATGACGCCGCCCTTGCGCTTGAGCGCCTCGATGCCGAGCAGCATCGGAATGGTGCCGGCGCCGGCGGTGCAGTCGAGCGCGACATCGACGCCCTTGCCGCCGGTGATGTCCATGACGCGGGCGAGCGGATCGTCCTTTTGCACGTCGATGACGTAATCGGCGCCGAGCTTTTTGGCGACGTGGAGCCGCGCTCCGTCCTTGGACGTGCCGGTGACGATGATAAGAGAAGCGCCGGCCTGCTTGCAGATCACGGTTTGCGACAGGCCTTGCTGGCCGGGGCCCTGGATCAGCACGGTCGAATTGTAGCCGACGCCGCCGTCGAACAACGACCACTCGACGCCGTTCGCCATCGGGGTGACCAGGCCGGCAAGCTCGGCGGAGACGCCTTTGGGCACATGATGCAGGACGGAGTTCCAGGGCAGATAAACATATTGGGCAAAGCCGCCCCACAGATGCGGCGCCTTTTCCGCCGAGGTGTAGCCATAGCGGATCGCATCCGGATTGGTGCGCCAGTTGGTGTTCTCGCAGTGCCGGTACTGGCCGGCATGGCACCATTCGCATTTGCCGCAACTGACATAATGCTCGACAAAGACGAGGTCGCCCTCTCTAAACCCTTTACGTCGCGTGAATTCGCGGCCGGCTTTGGCGATGGTGCCGATATTCTCATGCCCCATGATGACGGGCGCGCTCGACGGCGGGTGCTTGTAGAGTTTCACGTCGGTGCCGCAAATGCCGCCGACCTCCATCTTCATCAGCGCAGCATCGTCCGCAATATCCGGCATCGGATATTCGCGGATCTCGGTCGTACTCGGCGCCGTGCGCACCGCCGCCAATACTTTCTCGGCCACTGACGCTCACTCCCTGTTCGTCTTCTTTGCTGCTGAAATATAATGGTGAAGATGCGCTCCCTTAGCAAACGCCAAGATGACGGCCCCGCGCTCGACCGCGTGCGCGACTGGACCCGCGGGCGCTTTGCGCTTGCGCCGGACGTCACCGTCATGGTGTCGGAGATCGCCTGCTCGGTGCCGGGCTGTCCGCCGCTGGAAACACATATCGTGTTCTGGACCGAGATCGGGTGTCACCATTTCAAGATCTTTAAGCCGGCCGCCGGCGCAACCGAGGACGACCTGCCGCCCGCTTTCATGAAAAACGCGCTGGTCGCACTCGACGGGCTGGATTGCGATTGCTGCTGAGACGGTAGCTACAAGCCCGCATTTGCCAGCGCCGCGGCCTGGCGCTTGGCGACGCGATCCATCGAGAAGTGTTCGATCGCCTCGTTGAACAGGCGGTAGAAATTGAGCTCGGCGCGCAGGTGCAAAAACACCGCGCCCAAACCGATTGCGGCGCGATCCATGAACACGAATTCGCGCGGCACCGTCACCGGGCCTTTCTGCTTGAGGGCCTGATGCACACGGAATGCTTCGCGGCGGCCGTATTCCGACGGCTTCACGCCATCGGCGATGGTGCGCACCCGGTCGTCGAGCAGCGGCGCGTAGATGAAGCGTGCCCAGATGTTGAGCGTGTCGACGAGATCGCGCGACAATTTGCGGAAACCCCAGGTCTCGTAGGCGTGCACGACGAGATCGTCCTCGCCGCGCAACAGCCCGTGATAGAGATCGACGACGCCGCGCACGAATTTCGGCGCGAAAATGCGGATGCAGCCGTAATCGAGCAGGTTGATGCCCGCGGGTCCCGAGGGTGTCTTGGGCGGACTGTCTCCGTCTAATCCAAAAACAGTGTAATTGCCGAGATGCGGGTCGCCGTGAATGACGCCGAAACGGCTGAACGGAAACCACCAGGCGGTGAACATCGCGGTGGCAAGCGCGTTACGTGCTTGCAGCGGATCGTTCTTGTGGGCGAGCATTTTGCTGCCGTCGAGCCAGTCGAGCGTCAGCAGCCGGCCGGTCGACAGTTCGGGCCAGGCGCGCGGCACGCGCACGCAATCGACGCCGTCGAGCATTTCGCGATAGAGCGCGGCGTGTTTGGCTTCGCGCCGGTAATCGAGCTCCTCGCGCACGCGCGCGCCGATCTCCTTGCCGATCTCCGTGGTATCGATGGCGGCATCGAGCCGGCGACGGATCGCCAAGAGCCATCCCAATTGCTGCAGATCGGCTTCGACGGCGGACTGCATGTCGGGATATTGCAGCTTGCAGGCCAGCGCCGCGCCGTCGAGCGAACGAGCGCGATGCACCTGGCCGAGCGAGGCGGCGGCGGCCGGGTGATGCTCAAAGCTTGCGAACTTGCTTGTCCAATCGGCGCCAAGCTCCGCTATCATGCGGCGCTTGACGAAGGCCCAGCCCATCGGCGGCGCCTCGCTCTGCAGCTTCTGCAATTCGGCGGCGTATTCGGCCGGCAGCAAATCGGGAATTGTCGCCATCAACTGGGCGACCTTCATCAACGGCCCTTTGAGCCGGCCGAGCGCCGACGACAGCACGCTCGCATCGCCGGCACGGTCCGGTTCGGCGCCGAGCAGCCGCCGCCCCGCATAGCGCGCCGCCACGCCGCCGACATTGGCGGAAACCCGCGCATAGCGCGCCGCCCGGGCGGAGAAGCGGTTTTTTTCGCGGTCGGTACTTTCGCGGTCTGCCATCAGCGCTTCGGCCAGTTATCGCGGATCCAGCGCGTAAGACTTTCCTCGCTCACCTCGCCGGCCGCCAGCGACAAAATAATCTTCGTCGCGTGCGCCTGATCGGGGGCAAACCTCACACCATTCTTACGCAGGAAAGTCATCATGCTCATAAATGCAATGCGCTTATTACCATCGACGAAAGCGTGGTTCTTCGCCAGACCGAAAGCATATGCCGCGGCAAGCTCCGGCATTTCGGCTTGCTCATAGTGCCATTTGTTGATCGGTCGTTCGATTGCCGATCGCAACAGGCCATTGTCACGCAATCCCGCTGCGCCGCCGAAACGACGCAGTTGACGGCTATGGATCGCGACGACCTGCTCGTAGGTCAGCCATTTCGGTTCCGCGCTCATGCAACGCTTCGATCATTTTGCCAGCGTAGCCAGCGTGTCGCGGTATTCGTCCATGATTTTGTCGGCGGCTTCCATCGTGGCCGCGAAATCGGGATCGTAGGGAAGTAACTGAAGCCCGCCGCCGGCAAGCTCTGTGACGTGAAATTCCTGGCCCCGCTTGATATCGAGGCGCTGCATCAATTCGCGCGGCAAAATGAGGCCGTCGGAATTGCCGATCCGCTTTATTTCCAGCTTCATAACGACCTCGTCCTGTATTACTGACTGTATAACACAACGAACGCGTCAGTTCAACAAATGTTTTACGTCACAAAGTGGCATCATTCCAGGCTTTCCAGCTCGGCATCATCCGATCGATGACGCCAAGGCCGCCCTGCCAGAAGGCGGGATCGCGGGCGTCGAGCCCGAACGGAGCGAGCAATTCGGCATAGGGCTTGGTGCCGCCGGCCGACAGCATGGCGAGGTAGCGCTCGGCAAAACCCTCAGTGGCGTGCTCGTAGACGGCGTAAAGCGAGTTCACCAGGCAGTCGCCAAACGCATAGGCGTAAACGTAGAACGGCGAGTGGATGAAATGCGGGATATAGGCCCAGAATGTCTCGTAGCCGGGCTTGAGTTCGATCGCCGGGCCGAGACTTTCGCGTTGCACGTCGAGCCATAATTCGCCGATGCGCGCCGCCGTCAATTCGCCGGTCTTGCGTTCGGTGTGGACGGCGCGCTCGAACGTGTAGAACGCGATTTGCCGCACCACGGTGTTTATCATGTCCTCGACCTTGGCGGCGAGCATGGCCTTGCGCTCCTTCATGTCGCGGGTCGCGGCCAACAATTTGCGGAACGTCAGCATTTCGCCGAAGACGCTCGCGGTTTCGGCCAGCGTCAGCGGCGTCGGCGCCATCAAGGCGCCGTTCGGCGCGGCGAGCACCTGATGCACGCCATGGCCGAGCTCGTGGGCGAGCGTCATCACGTCGCGCGGCTTGCCCTGGTAATTGAGCAGTACATAAGGATGCGCCGACGGCGTCGTCGGATGCGCGAACGCGCCGGGCGCCTTGCCGGGCCGCACCGGCGCATCGATCCACCGTTCGGCAAAGAACCTTTCGGCAATGGCCGCCATCTTCGGCGAGAACGCGCCATAGGCCTCAAGGACTGTGTCCTTGGCCTCGGTCCAGCCGACGGTACGCATGGCGACGGTCGGCAGCGGCGCGTTGCGATCCCAGGACGGCAGCCGTTTCTTGCCGAACCATCCGGCTTTGAGCGCATAGTAGCGATGCGACAGCCGCGGATAGGCGGCGCGCACCGCGGCCACCAGGGCATCGACCACTTCGCGCTCGACCCGGTTCGACAGATGCCGCTCGTCGGCAATGTCGGCAAAGCCGCGCCAGCGGTCGGAAATTTCCTTGTCCTTGGCGAGCGTGTTGGTGATCAGCGCAAACCCTTGCACGTTGTCATTGAACGTATGCGCCAGCGCCTGCGCGGCGGCTTTGCGCTTCGCGCCCGAACGGTCCTGAAGAAAATTCAACGTCGGTTCGATGGCGAGGGTTTTCCCCGACACCTTGAAACGCAGATTGGCGATGGCGGCATCGAATTGCCGGTTCCAGGCAGAATAGGTGGTCGTCGATTTTTCGTGAAACAATTGCTCGACGCGATCCTCGAGCTGGTAAGGCTTGTAGCGGCGCACGTCTTCAAGCCATGGCCGGTAATGGCCGAGCGCGGGATCGGCCATCGCGGTCGCAAGCACCGCATCGTCGATGCGATTAAGCTCAAGGGTGAAGAACAACAGATGGATGGAGGCGGCGGTCAGGCGTTCCTGCACATCGCCGTAGAATTTGGTGCGCGCCGGATCGACCGTATTGCCGGCATGAACAAGCCCGGCATAGGAGCCGAGCCGTCCCATCAGATCGTCGATTTCCTCATACCAGCGCACCGCTCCGGCGAGGCTCGCGCGATTATCCGCTGCGTCCGCTTTTGCCGAGCCAGCCACTCGGCGAGCTTGCCCTTATAGGCGTCCTCGAAGGCCGCACATTCGGCGGCCACGCGGTCGAGGTCACGTTTGATCGCCGGATCGTCGAGACCGGAATAAAGGTCGTCGAGATTCCATTCCGGCAGCGCGCCAAGACCGGACGCGCGACCGGATGAAACACCGGATCTGTTTCCACTGCGGCTTTTGCCGGCGGGCCGTTTGACGGCAATCTTTTTGGCGTTTTTGGGCATGCGCTGACCTGAACCTCACCGCAACCTCATGTGGCGCAGGGTTGTGGCTGCCGCAAGGCCGCGCCAAGGCGCAGTGAGCCGCCTTTGGCACCTTGCGACGGCGAGGCGGCTATGCTTTCTCTCGCCGCCAAGGTCATACCGAAATGGACTTGGGTCCAATTCAGAAAGCCGGGGAAGTGTTCATGCGCAAGTTCTGTCGCAAATCCTTTCGCAAGTCCTGTAGCCTGTTCGTTGGAATAGCCATCGCCGCCACGCTCGCGGCGCCTGCATTGGCGCAGCAGTCGGGCGGCACCAAAGTCGGCGTGCTCACCTGCCAAACTTCCGCCAGCATCGGCTTAATCGTCGGCTCGCACACAAAGATCAAGTGCAGCTTCGCGCCCGACAATGGCGGGCCGCCGGAGAATTACTTTGGCTCCATCAATCGCGTAGGACTTGACCTCGGCGTCACCGGCGGCGGCGTCATGGCGTGGGGCGTGATCGCGCCGACCAATGGCTGGCACCACGGCGCACTGGCCGGCAGCTATGGCGGTGCCAGTGGCAGTGCATCAGTCGGCGTTGGCGTCGGCGCCAATGCGCTTATCGGCGGCTCGCACCGCTCCTTCGCGTTGCAGCCGCTGTCGGTTTCCGGCCAGGTCGGCGTCAACCTGGCGCTCGGCGTTGCCGGGCTGACGCTGCGGTCCGCTCCGTAGGGATTGATAAGAATTCAGCCTGCCTGGTGCCAATTGCCGGAGCGGCGGTTTTGGCTTTATCGGCTGCTGCGACCGCCTGACTGCTTGTTGCGGCCGGCCAGGCTTCGGTTGCCGGACAAGTCTTGACACTCGGTTCTTGACACTCGGTTGCAGTTATCGCAAAATTACAACCTGTAATAGTTGCGAGTGTCGACATGGACGCCGAGCCGTCGCCGAAAGCGGCACCGAAAGTCGAGCCGGAACTGCCGTCATCCCCGCCCAAAAAGCCGCTTTGGTGCGCTCCCACCGTGATCCCGATGTCGATGGAAATGACGGATAGCGGCACCGGGACTTTTACCGACGGGGCCATGGGCGCTTATCACAGCTAAACGTTCCGTATGACCCGCGCAGCCGGCCGCTGATGCGATATGCCGAGAGGTGGCGCAATCTTCGGGCTTTGTCAGCGCGGTCGCGCTCATATCAGCGAATCACAGTGTCGCACGCTCGGTGAAGCGACCGGCTTGGTGGCCGCGGCGTGCGCACGAGCGTTTTGCGAGCAAGGCGCGCTGCTCGGCAGCACCGATGCTGACGATGAATGGACACTTGCCGCCACAGCTCCCGGCTCGAATCCATTTGTCGCGGTGGCGAATGCCGCGATCTATAACCGCTCCGATCTGCTTCCATCGTTGGGGTTGAATGATCGCGAAGTGCCCGATGACGGCGCGCTACTCGCAGCCGCCTACCAAAGCTGGGGCGCGGCATTTGCGGCCGAGGTCATCGGCGACTGGTCGTTTGCCGCCTGGCATCCGGCGGAGCGCAGGCTGTTTCTTGCACGCGACCATTCCGGCAACACGTCGCTCTACTACTACGCAGACGACGATCTGTTCGCCTTCTCGACCTCGCGGTGCCTTCTGCTGGATATGAGGCTGGCGCCAATTCATTTGGACGAGCTCTATCTGGCGCAGATGCTGGTGTCGTCGCCGGGCTATCTCGGCGCGCGCACCGCACATTCGACAATCAGACATGTGCCGCCGGCCCATTCGCTTACCGTCACACCGTGTCGCGTCAACGTGCAGCGCTATTGGGAACCCGAAAACGTGCCCGAACTGCATTTGCCGCGGCGCGAGGATTATGTCGCCGGCTTGCGTGACGTGCTCGACAGGGCCGTCCGTGAAAGCCTGCCGCGAAGCGGCACGCTTGCGGCGACGCTCAGCGGTGGTCTCGATTCCGGTTCGGTGTCGGTGATGGCGGCCGGCGCGTTGCACGACCGCGGCGAACGGCTCACGGCCTACACCTCCGTGCCGTTGAGCGATCCGTCGTCCTATGTCGGAGACAATTTCGGCGACGAGTTTCACTTCGCCAGCCGCACCGCAGGCGCCGCGGGAAATATCGACATCCGCCGCATCGAGGCGCGCGGATTAAGCCCGCTGCAGGCGATCAGGTCCGGGATCGACATCTGCCTCGAACCGTCGCGCGGCGCGGCCGGCTTGTTCTGGACTCTCGATTTGCACAAAACAGCGGCGCGCGATGGCCATGCGGCGCTGTTCGCCGGGCAAATGGGTAACGGCGGAATTTCCTGGACCGGCGATATTTTCTCGCAGCCGCTGCGGGTGCAGACCAGGCACGCCGGCATCCGCCGAGCACTCAGGCATTGCGGCAGGACCGTGCTACCGAAAAATGTTCTCGGTTTCTTTCGCAGACGCCGTCTGCCCGATTGGGCGAATACCGCGATCGCCCCCGAGTTCGCGAGACGAATTCGTCCGCTCCTCGAAGAGCGGCCCAAATTCCCCTGGGAGGCATCGCCGCACCTTGCGCGTCAGCAGCGTGTCAGGCTGTTTCGGCTGACGAGCTTGAGCGGCGCCGTCCAGGCCGAGATTGCGGCCGCATACGGACTGGCCGTGACGGATCCGACCGCCGATCCGCGCGTAGTGTCCTTCTGCCTGTCGGTGCCGGACCGTATTTTCATCGACCCGGAAAGCGGCATCGACCGCTGGCTGATCCGCGAAGCGATGAAGGGCCGACTGCCGGACGAAGTCCGGCTCAATCGCCGGCGCGGCCGGCAGTCCGCCGATCTCGTGCCGCGGTTGCGGGCCTGCGCTGACGAGGTCGAGAGTGCCCTCGACGACGTTGCGAACGGACCGGCAGCGGCTTATGTCAGTTCGCTGCGGCTGCGCCAGGCCTGGGACAGGGTCAAAGCCGAAGACAATCAGGAAAGCTTTCGTTGCGCCGCGGCCGTTCTGGCGCGCGGCATCATGGCCGGCCTCTTTGTCAACGGCTTCGGCAAGACCTGGTAACAACACCCGGTAACCGGGCATGACAGGCGCCCGCGCGACGCCTTGGACTTTGGACGAGATCGTCGAGGTTGCCAGCCATGACCGAAACCGGCACGCTTGAACCGCAAACTGTGGTGGTGCGGGTCGGGCTGCGCAGCGCGTCGGTCGATACCGACCTCATCATCATGAATCGCGCCAAGGCCCATTACGTCGGCCTGGACGATATTGGCCGGCGCATCTGGGACATTCTCGCAGCGCCGCGCCGGATCGATGAACTATGCCGCCAATTGGCCACGGAATATGTCGGCGATCCCGAGCAGATAACCCGCGACGCCATGGCATTTCTCAACGAGCTCTACGCCGAAAAACTCATCGTCGTCGCCGCGGCCAAGCCGACGGCGGATTAACACCCCCTTAAGCCTCCTGCCGCAGAGTGCCCCGAAACGGCACAGCGTATCAGGCCGCCGGGGTAGCCATGACCATCCTCATTGTCGATGACGATCCGGTGCAGTGCCGGCTGCTCGAAGGCATGCTGCACAAATTCGAATACGAGACGGTCACGCGCGACAGCGGCGAGGCGGCGCTCTCGCTGCTCACCGGCCCGACGGCGCGCGGATCGATTGCGTGATCCTCGACCTCGTCATGCCCAATCTCGACGGCCTCGGCGTGCTGGCGAAGCTGCGCCAGGCCGCGATCAATGTGCCGGTGATCGTGCAGACCGCGCATGGCGGCATCGACAATGTCGTCTCCGCGATGCGCGCCGGCGCGGTCGATTTCGTGGTCAAACCGGTCGGCGCCGAGCGCCTGCATGTCAGCCTGCGCAACGCGCTCAATGCCAGTGCGCTCGAAGGCGAACTGGCGCGGATCAAGCATAGCCGCTCCGGCACGCTCGGCTTTGCCGACATCATCACCAAGAGCGCCAACATGCACGCCGTCATGCGCATGGCGGAGAAGACCGCGGCCTCGACCATCCCGGTCCTGGTCGTCGGGCGAATCCGGCGTCGGCAAGGAATTGATCGCGCGCGCCATCCACGGTTCCGGCGAGCGCCGGCGAAACCGTTCATCGCGGTGAATTGCGGCGCGATGCCGGAGAACCTCGTCGAGTCGATCCTGTTCGGCCACGAGAAAGGCTCCTTCACCGGCGCCACCGAGCGCCATGTCGGCAAATTCGTCGAGGCTTCGGGCGGCACGCTGTTTCTCGACGAGGTCGGCGAATTGCCGCCCGCCGCGCAAGTCAAGCTGTTGCGCGCGATCCAGGAAGGCGAGGTCGAGCCGGTCGGCGCGCGCAAGCCGATCAAAGTCGACGTGCGGCTCGTCTCGGCGACCAATCGCGATCTGATCGCCGACGTGAAAGCCGGCCGCTTCCGCGAAGACCTGTTCTACCGCTTGCATGTTTTTCCGATCACGGTGCCGCCGCTGCGCGAGCGGACCGCCGATATCCCGGCGCTGGCCCGGCATTTCCTGGCGCGGTTTGCCGCCGAGGAAGGCAAGCGCATCCGCCTCGTCACGCCCGAGGCGCTGCGCGTGCTCACGGCGTTTCGTTGGCCCGGCAATATCCGCCAGCTCGAAAACGCGGTGTTCCGCGCCGTGGTGCTCGCCGAAGCCGATGCCGTCGGTCTCGACGAATTCCCGCAAATCGCGGCGCAGGTCGGCGGCATGGTCTCGGCTGATGCCGCCCGGACTGCTGCCGGCAATCATCGGCGGAAGACAGCGAACCCGCACTCATCTCCGCCCCCTTCGCCGACGACGCGCCCGCCGCCGATTTCGGACCGACGCTCGCTCCTGGCGACACACTGCCGCTGCTCGATGCCGAGGGCGAAGTACGGCCGCTGGAACTGGTCGAAGCCGAGCTTATTCGGTACGCTATTACCCATTACCGGGGGCAAATGTCGGAAGTGGCGCGGCGGCTACAAATTGGCCGCTCCACGCTCTATCGCAAGCTCGAGGCGCTCGGCTTAAATAACGAGCGCGGCTGAAGTACGATACGAGATGATCCGCGACGTGGCAGCAGAGCGACAGCCGCTGAAAATCGCCTGAACTGCCATATTCTCCCCGCTGACCACAGCGACAAAGTGGGACGGCTCACGTAATGTGCCGCCGCCGTGGTTCACGCTCGCTGCGGCTAATGCCATAATTGGGGCTCATATCCCCGAAAGTGAGAGCTTTGCGGCCATTACCGCTGGCTCGTAAGGAGACGTTGCAATGCCCGGGATTCGTGTCGATCGGCTGCTCGCTTCGACTGCGCTCCTGCTGTTGCTTTCAGCCCCCGCCGGCGGCGCTTTTGCGGACCCGGCCGCGGACCAAGCGAACAAACCGGCGACCCCGGTAGCCGCTGCAGCCGACGCCAACAACGGATAATTCCGCGCCCGCGGCAGCCGATCAGCCCTTGCGCACCCGCTTCGGCCCCTCCGGCAGCTGCGGCGGCCGACGCCACGCCTGCCCGCGCCTCCATGCACCGCGCATTAGCCACACCGGCGGCGGAAGTACCGGCTGCAAGCCCGGCGCCTGCCGTCGCGGCTCCGCCACCGCGCTTCCCGATGCCGCGATCGCCGACCAATTGCGCGATCTCTCAAGCGGCAAATACGACCACGTCATCGGCAACAAAAAGGACCGCGCCCAGATTGACGCGTTCTATTCCGGGCGCAACTACGCGCCGCTCTGGATCACCGACGGCAAGGTGAATGATCGCGCCACCGCGGCAACCGCCTATCTCGGCCATGTCGATGCCGACGGTCTCGATCCGTCCGACTATCCGGCGCCGAATTTCGCTGCGCTGAACGATCCGGCCGATCTCGCCGACGCCGAAATCAAGATGACCATGTCGGTCATCACCTATGCGCACCACGCCAGCATCGGACGGGTGCACTGGTCGCGCGTCACAGCCGACGCCTCCTACGATCAGACGGCTCCGGAGCCATCCGATGTTCTCGCCAAGATGGCCGGCGCCGCCGATGTCGCCGCCGCGCTCGACAGTTATGAGCCGCATACGCCCGGTTATCTGGCGCTCAAGGCAAAACTCGCCGATATCCGCGCCGGCAAAGTCGACAAGGACAATCCGCAGATCGCGGCCGGCCCGGTGCTCAAACTCGGCATGCAGGACGATCGCGTCCCGCAACTGCGCGAACGGCTTGGCGTTCTCGGCGACGGCGGCACGACCTACGACAAAGCGGTCGCCGACGCGGTGAAGAAGTATCAGCAGGACCACAATATCGGCACGACCGGCACGCTCAGCGCCGCGACCATCCAGGCGCTCAACGGCGTCAAGCCCGATCAGGTGGCCGACATCGTCCTCGCCAATATGGAGCGCTGGCGCTGGATGCCGCACCAGCTTCCCGACACTTATGTCATCGTCAATCTGCCTGACTTCACGTTGCGGGTGATGCATGACGACAAATTGGTCTGGATGACCAAGATCGTGATCGGCAAACCGGATATGCCGACGCCGATCATGACAGCGGATATGAAATTCATCACCATCAATCCGACCTGGAACGTGCCGCCGTCGATCATCAATCACGAATATCTGCCGGCCTTGCAGCAGGACCCGACCGTGCTCGACCGGATGGGGCTCAAGCTCGACCACAATCCGGACGGTAGTATCCGCATCTGGCAGCCGCCGGGCGACAAGAACGCGCTCGGCCGCATTCGCTTCAATTTCCCCAACAAGTTCCTGGTCTATCAGCACGACACGCCGGACAAATACCTGTTCGCCTATGACAAGCGGGCGTTCAGTCACGGCTGCATGCGCGTGCAGGATCCGCAGCATTATGCCGAGGTGTTGCTGTCGCTGGTCCGGCCGAGCGACGGCTACAGCGAAGACCGCATCAAGAAGATGATCGCCAGCAACGATCGAAACCGATATCCCGTTTCCGACCTTCATTCCGGTCAACCTGACCTATCAAACCGCGTTCGTCGACGACGACGGCAAGCTTCAATTCCGTGACGACGTCTATGGCCGCGACAAGGCGCTGATTGCGATCCTCAAGAGCGACGACCGCAAGGTCGCGGATATCCCGATCGAGCACAAACAGGACCCCTCGCACCTCGAAGTCATGGCCATGCCTGATCAGCCCTCACTGTTCGGCGGGCGTGGCCTGTTCGGCGGCGGTGGCAGCTACTACCCCAACGGCGGCAGCTATTCCGGCGGCGACAATTTCTTCTCGCGGCTGTTCGGCGGCTTCGCCGCCGCGCCGCCAGCGCCGGTACACCGGCCCACCCACGCCCGCAAAGTGACCCGGTCGGGCGATACCGTAGAGCGCTAAAGCCTTTAATCCGCGCGTTTAACGGCTTATTTCCCGCGTCGGGCACCCGCCGGCCCGGGTGGCGGTTTACGGCCAGATTTTGCCACAGTAGGACGGTAGCCCTATAAAGGTCGGGGGTGGGGCTGTGTCAGGTTCGGGGTCGGCCCTTCCCAAATTAACAGTGCGTTAGCGTTTTCCAGGCGGCGGCAAGCCGCGGCCGGGCAACGCCTTTAACGCGTCAATGCGGGATTGCCAGTGCACGTCGGTAACGCGCGCCTGAAAACTGGTCGTTTGTCCGCGTCGCGCGCCTCCTATTCGTGCGGTCTTGTCCTTCTCGCCTTCCTGTTTGGTTCGAGAGCCCTGCAAAGCGCGGTCGCCGAAGGCGACACGCGCACGATCACGATGCATCACATGCATACGGGCGAGGACATCACCATCACCTATAAGCGCGATGGCCGATATGACGAGGCCGCGCTGAAGAAACTCGACTGGTTCCTGCGCGACTGGCGCCGCAGCGAAGCGACGCAGATGGATCCGCGGCTGATCGATCTCGTCTGGGAGGTCCAGCGTGAAGCAGCGCCGAACACCCCGATCCAGATCGTATGCGGCTACCGGTCGCCGCAGACCAACGCCATGCTGCGTCACCGCAGCGCCGGCGTCGCGCGCTACAGCCAGCACATGCTCGGCCGCGCCATCGACTTTTTCATCCCCGGCGTCCCGCTCGAACAGCTTCGCGAATACGGTTTGCGCCTGGCGCGTGGCGGGGTTGGCTTCTACCCCGAATCCGGCTCGCCCTTCGTGCACATGGACGTCGGCGGCATCCGCATGTGGCCGCGCATGACGCATGAGGAATTGGCGCGGGTCTTCCCCGACGGCCGCACGGTGCAAATCCCGACCGATGGGCACCCGTTGTCCGGCTACGCGCTGGCGCTCGCTGATGTCACAAAGCGCGGCGCGATGCCGTCGGATACTTCGCTTGAGGCCGCGCGCGCGGCCGGCCTCAACGTCGATACGCTGGTGGCGAGCAACGACGCTCCGCTGGCAAATCCGTTCGCCAAGCTTTTGGGCCTTTCCGGCGACGATGAGAATGAGGACGCCGACGCCACCGCCGCGCCGGCGGCAACGCAGCCGAGGCCCGTCGCGCTGGCCGGAATTGCTCCCAGCGCCGACAAGAAATCCGCACCGACGAGAACGGTTGCCGCCAAAGTGGCGGCCGCGATTGCCAAACTGCCGCTCGTCCATGTCGCCAAGCTTGTAACTCCGCCCGCGGCGGCGCCGTCACCGGTGAACATGGCTGCGCTGACACCGAACCAGGTCATCGTTTCGCGCGGCTTCTGGCAGGGACCGGCTGACGCGACCGCCATGGCCAATCCACTGGCGAGCGCCGCGCTTGAGCGCCGCACCGCCGCGACCAGCGCCGAACCCAACACCACCGGGTCGATCGGCCCGTTCACAACTCTGCGCAACGGCCATGGCGCGCCCGGTCCGGCGCTCGCTTATGCCGAGCCGCCGAACGGCGGTCCGGACGCGGACAGCGCAGCCCCGACCGGCATCGCCGCGTTGCGCGCCGCCGCCAGCCCGGCGCAGCCGGTCGCACAAATCGAAACGACCATCGCGGTGAAGCGCGCCGCCGATCAGGTCGCCTCCGCGATCAAGACCGCCAGCGCCACCTCGATAGCCGTCATCAAGGCCGACGTGCGGTTCGATAGTCCGTGGCTGCGCGCCGTCGTGATGTCACCGAGCGTGCACCGATTCCTCACCACCGCGGCGTTCGGCGCGCGCGACCTCACATCGCTCGCGGCGCTGATGGTCAAGCCGAAAAATTCGGTGGTGATGACGTTTGCGGCCGATCCCAACCCCGGCCTCGACCACGATCGCTTCAGCGGCACGGCGATCGTATTCGTCTCGACGGTGAGCTACCCGACCCGCACCGCGCTCTTGCAGTAATCAGCCCAGCATCCCGAGCGCGTGCATGTAGGTCTCGAGAATGGCCTCCTGCTCCTTGCGCTCGTTGACGTCCTGCTTGCGTAACCTCACCACGACCCGCAGCGTCTTGACGTCGTAGCCGTTGCCTTTGGCCTCGGCATAGACATCGCGGATGTCGTCGGCGATCGTCTTCTTCTCTTCCTCGAGCCGCTCGACGCGCTCGACGAAGGCCTTGAGCTGATCCTTGGCGAAACGGCGGGCTGGCTGGTCGTCTTGGGCGGCGGCGGCGGTAGCCATCGGGCACTCCTTACGTTTGAAGTCCGCAGGTTTCGAAAGCGCAGAGCCTCAGGTCAAGTCGCGCGCGCGTTCATCCACGCTCTGCACAGGACGAGGGCGCATAAGCGGCGCGTCAGTGCTTTTGGCTTGCTTTTTCGAACGCCGCCTTCTGATCGGGCGACGCCTCTTTCTGGTTCTTGGCGCGCCACTCATCGTACGGCATGCCGTAGACGATCTGCCGGCTTTCGTCCTTGGTCATGGCAATGCCTTTGGCGTCGGCGGCATCCTTCATCCAGTTCGACAGGCAGTTGCGGCAGAAACCTGCCAAATTCATCAGATCGATATTCTGCACGTCGGGGTGCGAGCGCAGGTGCTCGACCAGCCGGCGATAGACGGCGGCTTCGAGTTCCGTCCGGGTCGTTTCGTCGGTAGCCATGGTCACCTCCGCGGGTTAGCTATGGCAAAGATAGAGATGCGGTCCGGGCGTTTCCATAGTCCATTTTCCCTCCGCTATCGGCAAAAGCAGGGTCCTCTTGGCCGCGCCATCGCGTGAATTGCTCGAAACATTGTTCCGGACGGCGGTCGGCGCCGCGCAGCCTTCGCGCTGCCTGCCGCCGCAACTGCCCGAACCGCCGGCGCGCGGCCGGCTCGATCGTGCTTGCCGCCGGCAAGGCGGCGGGCTCGCTCACCGAGGTCGCCGAACAGCATTATCTGGCGCGCATGCCGGCGAGCCGGCTCGACGGCATTGCCGTCACCCGCCACGGCTATGGGCGGCCGACGCGGCACATCCCGGTGGTCGAAGCCGGCCATCCGGTACCTGATGCGGCCGGGCTCGCCGGCGCCGAGCGCATGCTGGCGCTGGCCGACGCGGCGGGCGCCGACGACCTGGTGCTGACGCTCTTGTCCGGCGGCGCCTCGGCCAATCTGATCGCGCCGGCCGCGGGCATCACGCTCGGCGACAAGCAGGCGACGACGCGGGCGCTGCTGCGCAGCGGCGCCAATATCGGCGAGATCAATTGCGTGCGTAAGCATCTGTCCCGCATCAAAGGCGGCCGCCTCGCCCGCCGCGCTTTTCCGGCGCAATTGGTCACGCTCGCCATTTCCGACGTGCCCGGCGACGACCCGGCGGTGATCGGTTCGGGGCCGACGGTGCCGGATCCGACCACGCTTGAAGACGCCCGCGCCATCGTGCGCAAATACCGGCTCGATCTGCCCAAATCCGTCACCCGCGCGCTGGCCGATCCCAACAACGAATCGCCTAAACCTGGCGACGTCGGCTTTTGCCCACAGCACCTATCGGATTCTCGCCCGTCCGGCCGACGCACTGGCCGCGGCCGAAGCCCGGGCGCGGCAGGCTGGCTACGACTGCGTGGTGCTCAGCGACCGCCTGCAAGGCGAGGCGCGCGAGGTTGCCGCCGAGCATGCCAGGCTCGCCCGCGACGCCGCCGTCGCCGGCCGCCGCATGGCGATCCTTTCGGGCGGCGAACTCACGGTCACGCTGCGCGGCGGCGGCCGCGGCGGCCCGAACCAGGAATATGCGCTGGCGCTCGCCATCCATCTCGATGGCGCCAAGGGCATCGCGGCGCTGGCCGCCGACACCGACGGAACCGACGGCGGCCGCGGCCAGCCCGACGACCCGGCTGGCGCCTTCGTCGACGACACGACCTTGGCGCGTGCCGGCGCGGCCGGCCTCGATCCCGCCGCGTTTCTCGCCGACAACGATTCCACGGGGTTTTTCAACGGCATCGGCGATCTGTTCATGCCCGGCCCGACGTTCACCAACGTCACCGACTTCCGCGCCATCGTCATTGACAGACCGTGATTTTGACATGGGAATCCGGCTTTGACGCGGAACCTGAACCGGAAATGAGGCCCAGCGATTTTCTCCAGAGCGGCGCCGGCGCGCTGCTGGCTGGCACGATCGCGGCGTTCGCGCTGTTCGCCTCGGCAAGCCCAGCCGCGGCCGATTTCCGGCTGTGCAATAATACCGCGGGCCGCGTCGGCCTCGCCGTCGGTTACAAGGACGCCGACGGCTGGACCACGGAAGGCTGGTGGAATTTGCCCGCGCGAACCTGCGAAACGGTGCTCAAAGGCAATCTTGTCGCCCGTTATTATTATGTCTACGCCATCGATTATGATCGCGGCGGCGAATGGATGGGACAGGCCTATATGTGCACGCGGGACAAGGAATTTACGATCCGCGGCATCGGCGACTGTCTGGCGCGCGGCTATGACCGCACCGGCTTTTTCGAGGTCGATACCGGCGAGCAGCGCGCCTGGACCGTGCAACTCACCGAATCAAGCGAGCAGCCGGTGCAGAAGCCGACGGCCGGTAATCCGCCAAGTCTCACGTCGCCAAGTCCTTTGACGCCAGGCGCGCCGGGACCGACCGGCGCCGGCGTGAGCCTCCCGCTCCAGGGTCCTGGCGCGGCTCCCGCTCCGCAGAGCGTCAGCCAAATGAGACGGCAGCGGCGCACCAAAGTCGTTGCCACGCTGGGCCCGGCGTCCTCGGATCGCGCCATGATCGCCCGGCTGTTCCAGGCCGGCGCCGATGTGTTCCGCATCAATATGAGCCACACCAACCACGAGCGCATGCGCGAACTGGTAACGACGATCCGTTCGGTGGAAGCGGAGAACAACCGGCCGATCGGCATCCTGGTCGATCTGCAAGGGCCAAAGCTGCGGCTTGGCGCATTCAAGGACGGCGCGGCCGAGATCGACAAGGGTCAGGATTTCATCCTCGACACCGATCCCGCCCCCGGCGACGCCAAACGCGTGCAGCTGCCGCATCCGGAAATCTTCGCCGCCATCAAACCGGGCGACGCGCTATTGATCGACGACGGCAAGCTGCGTCTGGTCGCCACCGACGTTTCGCCGCAGCGCATCGTCGCGCAGGTCGAAGTCGGCGGCAAAATATCGAATCGAAAAGGCGTCAGCCTGCCCGACACCGTGGTGCCGGTGGCGGCGCTAGCGCCGAAGGACATCGCCGACCTCGAAGCCGCGCTTGATGCCGGGATCGACTGGATCGCGCTGTCATTCATCCAGCGGCCGGAGGACATCGCCGAGGCGAAGAAGCTGACGCGGGGACGCGCGGCGGTGATGGCCAAGATCGAGAAGCCGCAAGCGGTGGCGCGGCTCGGCGACATTCTCGAACTCGCCGATGCGCTGATGGTCGCACGAGGCGATCTCGGCGTCGAAATGCCGCTGGAAAAGGTGCCCGGCGTGCAGAAGGAAATGACGCGCGCCTGCCGCCGCGCCGGCAAGCCGGTCGTGGTCGCCACCCAGATGCTGGAATCCATGATCGCCAGCCCGGTGCCGACCCGCGCCGAAGTCTCCGACGTGGCCACCGCCATTTTCGACGGCGCCGACGCCATCATGCTGTCGGCGGAATCGGCATCGGGCCAATATCCGGTCGAGGCGGTGGCGACCATGAACAGGATCGCCGAGGAAGTCGAAGATGACGCCGCCTATCTGCCGTCGCTGCACGTGCTGCATACCGAGCCCGAGGCGACCGGCGCCGACGCGATAGCGGCGGCTGCGCGACAAGTCGCCGAGACGCTCGATCTCGCGGCGATCGTGTGCTGGACCTCGTCCGGTTCGACCGGCATGCGGGTATCGCGCGAGCGGCCGAAATGCCCGATTGTCGCGATTTCGCCCATCGAGGGCGCGGGGCGGAAATTATCGGTGGTGTGGGGCATCCACTGCGTGATCGATGAAGACGCCCACGACCAGGACGACATGGTGGAGCGCGCCTGCCGTATCGCGTTTCAGGAACGCTTCGCTAAAGCTGGCGAGCGCATCATCGTCGTCGCCGGCGTGCCGCTCGGCACGCCCGGCGCCACGAACTTTATGCGCATTGCCTATGTCGGTGACGAAAAGACGAGCGAGTAAAGCCCAAAGCACGTAGGGCGGATTAGCGAAGCGTAATCCGCCGCTTTTCGCAGGATGGTGGATTACGCCGTCGGCTAACCCGCCCTACAGGCTTGTCGCCATCTCCTCGATCTCCGCAATCACCCGATCCGCCGCAACGTGATGCAGCATGTGGCCGATGCCCGGCAGCACGACGAGTTTCGCCGCCGGCACCGCATTGGCGAAGGCAAAGGCGTGACGGCGCGGCGAGACCACCATATCGCGGGTGCCGGCCATGATGATGGTCGGCACCGCGATCGCACCGTATCGCCTCGCTTGCCGCGCGAGAAACACTCTCAGGTCGGCAACGTCGCGCGCATTGGCGAGGAACGTCGCCGGCCGCAACAGCAGAAATGCGGCGGTTCGCTTGATGTAACCGCGCGGCGGCAATTGCGGTAGGAATGCCGAGCCCATCGCCATGCCGATGAACGGCAAGCCCAATGGCAGCGCCAGTGCGCGCGCATAAAGCCATCCGGCGACCGGCGTCGCAAAGATGGTGTAGAGCCTGGTCATGCTGCGGTTGAACGGATAGAGCGGCGGCGCAAGCAGAACGATGCCGGCGACGCGCTGCGGATGATCGAGCGCAAAGGTCGCCGCCAGCGCGCCGCCCCAGGAATGGCCGACTACGACCGCGCGCGCCACCCCAAGCTCATCCAGGACATCGCGCAACATCGCCGCCTGATAGGCCGGCGAACTCCCGCGTCCCCTGCGCTCGCTCCAACCCATTCCGGCGCGATCGATCAGAATCACACGGTGGTGCGCGGCAAGCCGCTCGCCAAGCGCGAGCCGCATGTCTTCGAGATTGCAGCCGGCGCCGTGGATGAGAACGATCGGGACGCCAGTCGCCTCTTTCGCGCCAAGCTCGACGGCATGCTGACGCAGGCCGCCGATGTCGATCAACCGGCCGCGCGGCGGATGCGCGCGTTCGATCAGCCGCGCGCCGATAAAGCTGAAGACGGCACCGGCGGCGAGAATTTCAGCGGCGACATTGAGCGCGTGCATTCAGGTCTGAATAGTTTGGCCGTCCAGCCAGCGCACGCCCTGCGCGTAAAGCGCATCGAGATCGGGGCCTTCCATGCCTGGCATGTCGGTCTTCACCTTGTAGCCGATCTTGCTCTGCAGATAGCCGAGGTGACGATAGCCCTCCGGAAACTGCCTGAGCAGGTCCTGGTCGAGCGCGAGTTTTGCCGCCGGATCGACCGGATCGAGCCGGTCTTTCTCATAAATCAGCCGGCGCAGCACAAAAGCCCAGCGGCCGGCGCGCTTTTCGAAAAAATCATAGAAGCGGCCGGTGCAGACCACGTCGCAGATCACGCCATCGACCGGGGCGCGCTGCGAAATGGTCATCTTGGTCTGCGCGATCGCGCGCGCCCCCGCGACATCGATCGCGCTGCCGCCGAGGAAGTGCAAAATGCGCACGCCGCGCGCCCAGCCGTCCTGGTTGGCCTTGATGAATTCCTCGAAACTGCCCTGAAACCAGGTCGCCCACATGCGGCCGTCGGCGTGCCAGACGGTGCGGAAACGGTCCCACAGCCGCGCGTCGCGCCACACCGCCCAGTTCTCGACCAGCTCGCGGATGATGCGTCTATCGTCGTCAATCGCGGTCATTGATTCACCCCGGCGTCATCGCCGGGCCCGACCCGGCGATCTATCTTGATCATGCGTGAAATAGATGGATTGCCGGGTCAAGCCTGGCAATGACGATCCAACCGGCGCTCAGATATTCCGCCCCTCGACCTTGTCGGTCAGCGTCCGCACGACATCGGGGACATTCTCCAGATGCGGATCGATCGCCAGCGCCCGGCGATAGGCGTCGAGCGCGTCTTTGTCATCGCCGATTTCCTGCAGCATCATGCCGAGCCCGGACAGCGCCCCGAAATGGCGCGGCTCGCGCGCCAGCACTTCGGCGATGTCGGCGATCGAATGGGCGTAGTCCTGCTTGAGATAATAGACGGTGGCGCGCCGGTTCCAGGCTTCGACATAGCTGGGCTTGATGGCGATGATGGCGTCGAGGAGCTTTATCGCCAGATCGTAATCCTTGTCGTCGGTCGCATCCTTCACCCGGCTCATCAACAGATTGCAGGTATCGCTGCCCGAAGCGATCCACACCGCCCAGATGCGCCCCTCGATCGCCTTGGCGCTGGTCTGATCCGGCGCGATCTTCAACGCGCCGAACAGCGTGTCGAGGCTGTAGGTTTGGTCGCCGTGCTCGGCCCGCGGCATGTCGCCGGGCGGCGACATCAAGTCCTGCGGGCTTTGCGCCCAAGCTGACGTGCATGCCGGCGCGGCCGCAAAGGCAAAGACGGCGGCAGAGACAACAACCGGGAATCGAAGATTCATGCGCAAGAGTCTATTCCCCCGCCGCGACGCGGCAAGCCGGAAAAGTACTCAATCACGCGCGAGGAATGCGGCGGAAATGGGCAGCCGCGCCGGCTTAACCCTGGCGGGCCTTGAAGCGGCGATGCGTCTTGTTGATGACGTAGACGCGTCCCTTGCGGCGCACGATACGATTGTCGCGGTGACGGCCGCGCAGCGATTTCAACGAATTGCGGACTTTCATGGGACGGTTTCCTAAGGTGCCGGTTGATTAGGGGTGCTAGGTGCCCTTGTCAACGTTCGGCGGCCGGCGCCGGCAAAGCGAATTTGGATTGAACGCAATGAATAAAGCTTCCGCCGTATTGCGGCTCATTTCCGGTGTCGGCAACAAGGGTCCGGCCTGCTTTCTCATCGAGGCCGAGGGGAAACGCCTGCTGCTCGATCTTGGCGAAGGCCCGCCGCCCGGCTGTCTGCCGCAGGTCGCGGGGCTCGGCCGCGTCGATGCGCTGGTCTTGAGCCACGGCCACAGGGACCATGTCGGCGGCCTATCGCTGCTTCCGCAAATCGGCAATCCGCCGGTTTATGCGACCGAGATCGCGGCGCGGGGATTGCCCAAGGGCATCGCCACGCGCGTCCTGCCGACGGGCGGCATGGCGGACATCATCGGCGTTCCGGTTGAGACCGGCCGCAACGGCCATGCGCCGGGCGGAATCTGGCTTCGCTTCGCCATCGGCGACGGCATTCTCTATACCGGCGATTATTCGGCGGAATTGGCGCTCTATGCCTACGACCCGCCGCAAAGCCGCGTCGCGACCGCGCTGATCGACTGCTCCTACGGCACATATCAAAAGCCGCTCGGCGAATGCTGGAACACGCTGGCGCCATTCGTTGAGCGCGGGCCGCTTCTGCTGCCCGCTCCGGCCAATGGCCGCGGGCCGGACATCGCGCTGCAACTGATGCGCCACGGCTTTACGGACATTTTTACCGACGACGCCACGCGCGACGCGGTGCAGCGCCTGTGCGGCAGCGACGGCATTTCAGTGCGGGCGGGCATCGGCGGCGAGATCGAGCGGCTCGCCGCGACGATCAAACCGATCGACGGCGCGCGCGGCGTCATGCTTGCGGGTTCGGCAGACGGCACATCCGGCGCGACCGCGCGGCTTCTCCCGCAATTCGAGCCCATGCCCGATGTGGCGATCCTGTTCACCGGCTACGTCAATCCAACCACGCCGGCCGAGCGGCTCACCAAAAGCGGGCGCGCGCAGACTATGCGCTGGAACGTCCACCCGCTCCTGTCCGACACCGTCGCGCTGGTCCACGCGACGCTAGCGAAGACGGTGATACCGGCGTTCTGCGACCGCGCGCAGCTTACGACGCTCGGCGCCGCATTGGCACCGGCGCGAGTGACCATGGATGCGGTGGTCGAGATCTGACTAGCGCGCCTGCTGGCCGCGCAGGCGCGGATGGCCGATGCCGAGCGGCTTGGCGTCGAGCAGCACGATCGCCAGCCGCGCCGGCTCCGTGCCGCGATTGATCCAAGCGTGATTGGTGCCGCGCTGGACAATGATATCGCCGGCGCGAAGTTTTACCGTCGTCTCGTCCATATCCATGTCGATCTCGCCGGCCAGCATGACGATGTAATCGATCGTCTCGGTGCGATGCATTTCAGAGGCAACGCCAGGAGCAAATTCCATGACGATGAAACGCGAGCCATTCTCCGGCGGCGGGGTACCGAGAAGGCGCGCGCCCATGTCTTCGGCCTTTTCGCCGACCGCGATATCGGCGGGCATCGCATCGGTGCACCACATCAGCGTCGAGGCTACGCCCTGCCGCGGCGTCTTGGTATTGGCCGCCGGTCCCTCGTGAATGACCTTGGCGACGTTCTTGCCGTCGTGGCCGGTGATGACGCGGCGGATCGGTGTGTGGCTCATGAAAGTCTCCGGACTATGACGCGCGGTCGCCGAGCGCGTGCTTAAGGTCGATGAACTCGATGACGTTGCCGTCCGGATCGCGGATATAGACGCTGCGGCCGACAAAAACCCCGGCGCGGCGATCCTCCTGCTTGAAAATCTCGACGCCCTTCTCCGGCAAGATTTTCAACGCCGCCTCGTAGGTCTCCGGCGTCACCCGAAACGCCGAATGGATTTCGTGCCGGCCGGCGGCGTTGAGCGTGATCGGGTTCTCGGAGAAGGTGAGATTGAAGTAATCCGCGCCGGCGCGCATGAACACGATGCGGTCGATGCGGGCGATTTTCTCGAAGCCGAGGATTCCGGCATAGAAATTTTCGGCACGGTCGAGGTCCTTGACCGGAATGGTGAAGTGCAAAACGCCTTCGGTCTTGAGCATGCCGGTCCCCGTTCGCCGCGGCGGATCACGCCGCGCCAACGAGGATAGCACGGTTCGGTTTTGCTAGACTGCGGTTGCGCCTTCGGCGCCCGACCGGGCGGGCGTACCGCTTTCGAGCGCCTCGCCTTCCTCGTCAGGCCCGCTGAGAATGCCGACGAGCTTGTTCCAGGCGCGCAGCGCATAGCCAAGCGGGCGCGGCATGTGTTGGCGGCAAATGGCGACTTTGCGAATCTCCTGCGTCACATGCCACAGCATGCTGCTGCCGGCGGGGAAATAGATCATGTCGCCCGGACCGACGCGGCGGCTGACACCATTTTGATCGGTGAGAAACACTTCGCCGGAAATGACGTGCGAAATTTCGTCGCAAGTATAGTGCCAGTGAAAGCGTCCGGGTGTGCACGACCAGGCGATGATCGCCGCGGTGCCGTCCGCGCTTGTCGACAACCGCCTTGACTGTGCCTGCGGCGAGCCTTCGACGATCCAGTGCGAGGGAATGGGCGCCGAAGCAAGCTCAACGTCCGCGGGAGCGGCAAAAACCACAGGTTGTGACACGGGGATGCTCCAAGGCATTTGCCCGGCCATTAAACCGTGCCACTACCGAAGAAAGCGTAAATGCCGGCGCGAAGTGGCTGAATTAACGGGCAGAAGTGTCGGCGGCGCCGCGCAGGGTGGCCGGCCAATCGCGCCAGGTTCGGCGCAATCGCGTGCCGCCCATTGCGACGGGCGGCGTCCACCGCTCCGCCTTGCGGGCGCGCAGATAGGCCGTCCACTTTTCATAGACGCCAATCGCGGCCGGACGCCACGGACATTGCAAGCCGGCTTCCAACGCGCTTTTCGGAAACTCGGCGATCAGTTCGGGCTTGCGCTCGCCGAGCGCGCGCAACCGGAAGGCTTCGGCCAGCGCCGCCGCCTGGGCATCGAAATAGCCGAGCGGCATCGCCGGGTAGCGCTCACGCTCACGGCTGAGGAAGCGGGCGGCGTCGCGCCGGTACTCGCGCAACAGCGTGTCGGCGTCGTATTCCGGATGGCCCTGGAAGAACAGAAAGAAGCTGTTATCGAGCTTGGCGAACATATCGACGCCGGCGCGGCCTGATCGCGTCAAAATCTTGTAGCCGCGGGATTTCAGCGACCGCTCCGGCAGGTCGTTGTAGCGGGAATGCGGAACGCAGACCGGCACCGGAAAATCCTGCAGCATCGGATGGTCGGCGACGAGCTGACAATCGAAAATGCCGAACCGCTTTTCCTTCAGGGCGTGGCGCTCGATGCCGTCGTCATGCAGAACGGCGGCGTGCGCGGCCAGGCACGACCAGATCGACGACGCGGTATTGTCGCGCGCCCAATCCACCGCTTTGCTCAAAGTCTCCCAGTACGGTTCGTCCGTGAGATTTTTGGCGCGCGGCTCGGTCCCGGTCACGATCAGTCCGTCGAGCGGCGTATCCCACAGTTCGGCAATGTCGCGATACCGTTCGGCGAGCTCCCGCCGCATCGCGTCGCCGCGCGGCACTTGCGGGATCGCGAACAGTTTGAGGAGGACGACCGTCTTCGGCGTCGCGGCGCGAAGCAGCTCGGTGAACTGCCGCTCGGTCGCCTCAAACGCCGCATCGGGCATGTTGTTGACGAGGCCGACGGTGATGCAATTGCTGGCGTTGAGCGCGACATCCGATCCAAGCCGGCCGGAATCCAGGAAAAGTGGCATCGCTCTCTCCGACGCCTATTCGGCCGCGATCAAGGCCGAGCGGCGCGATTTCGACGCCGCCAGCGCCTGGTCGAGATCGGCGATGATGTCGTCGACATGCTCGATGCCGACGGAAAGCCGGATCATTTCCGGCCGCACGCCGGCCTTGCGCTGCTCCTCGGCCGACATTTGCCGGTGCGTCGTCGACGCCGGATGGCAGGCGAGCGATTTTGCGTCGCCCATATTGACCAGCCGCTTGAACAGATTGAGCGCGTCGTAAAAATCCTTGCCCGCGGCAAGGCCGCCGGCGATGCCGAAAGTCAGCAGCGAACAGGCGCGGCCGCCGAGATATTTGAGCGCCAGGCCGTGATACGGATTGTCGGCGAAGCCGGCATAGTTGACCCACTCGACGCGCGGATGCTGCCGCAAAAATTCGGCAACGCGCCGCGCATTCTCGACATGGCGTTCGACGCGCAGCGCCACCGTCTCGATGCCCTGCAGCAACAGGAACGACGACAACGGCGACAGCACCGCGCCAGTGGCGCGCTGATAGACGCTGCGGCAGCGCGCGATATAGGCGGCATCGCCGAAATGCTCGGTGTAGACGAGGCCGTGATAGGACGCGTCGGGCATCGTTGAACATCGGAAAGCGGCGGGCATTCGCTTTCCAGGGGAATTTGCCGCTGTCGACAATCGCGCCGCCCATCGTCGTGCCGTGGCCACCCATGAATTTGGTCAGCGAATGCACCACGATGTCGGCGCCGTATTCGATCGGACGGAGCAGGATCGGCGTCGCCACGGTGTTATCAACGAGAAGCGGTACGCCGTGGCGCGCGGCGACGGCGGCAAGCGCCTCGATGTCGCAGATATTTCCCGCCGGATTGCCGACGCTCTCGCAAAAGATTGCGCGCGTATTGTCGTCGATCAGCTTCTCGATCGCCTCGGGCCGGTCGGATTCGGCAAAGCGTACGGTGATGCCCTGGCTCGGCAGGATATGCGCGAACAACGTATAGGTCGTGCCGTAAAGCTGCGGCACCGAGACGATGTTGCAGCCGAGCGAGGAAAGATTGAGCACCGCGTAATTGAGCGCCGCCTGCCCGGAGGCAACGCACAGCGCCTCGATGCCGCCTTCGAGTGCAGCGACGCGGCGTTCGAGCACCGCGGTCGTCGGATTGCTGATCCGGCTGTAGCGGTAGCCCTCGGCTTCGAGATTGAACAACGCGGCGCCGTGATCAGCGCTGTCGAATTCGTAGGCCACCGTTTGATAGATCGGTACCGCGACGGCCTTCGTCGTCGGATCGGTTTCGTAGCCGCCGTGAACGGCCACCGTCTCGTTCTTCATGTTGTCCCGCCGCCTGTCAGAAAACAACTGCCATACTAGGCGGATTGGGTTTCTTATCCGTGGCTGGCAGGCCGGACAACGCAAGCGCGGCGAATTCGAGGGAATAACGTTAATTGTTTGCCATCGCCGCTGGTCACGACGTAGCACGCGACGAAATACAGATGCATTTGCGCGGATCGTTCAAATCTTATCGAATGTGGAAGCGAAAAATTCACTTTGTTGAACGATCATCCGCGCATGGCTTTGATCGAATTTGAACGCGAGGCGCAAGTAAGCCGCGGCAAGGACACCGCGCTGGCCGACTGGCTGCGGGCGCTCGAAGCGACGGCACCGATCGCGGCGAACCCGCAGCGCATCCTGCCCGGCGTGATCGCGGAGATCGCGCAAAGCCGCGGCGCCGCCGCGGCGCTGATCTCTGAACGCGGCACCTTAACCTATCGCGCGCTCGCCGAGCGCGCCAATCGCTACGCGCGCTGGGCACTCAGCCAGCACCTCGCCAAGGGCGAGACCGTCTGCCTGATAATGCCGAACCGGCCGGAATACATGGCGATCTGGCTCGGCATTTCTTCCGTCGGCGGGGTAGTTTCGCTCATCAATACGCAATTGCGCGGCCACTCGCTTGCGCATTGCATCGACATCGTCGTGCCGAAACATGTCATCGTCGCGGCCGAACTGATCGAACAATTCCGCTCCGCCGCGCTGTCGAGCCGGCCAAAAATCTGGTCGCTCGGCGGCCGCGAATTCTTGCGCCTGGACCGCGAGATCGAGCGATTTTCGCCGGCGCCGCTGGCCGCGTCCGAGCGCCGTTCCGTCACGACCGCCGATCGCGCGCTCACGATTTACACGTCCGGCACGACCGGACTGCCCAAAGCCGCCAATGTCAGCCATCACCGGCTGATGCAATGGAGCTTATGGTTCGCCGGGCTGATGGATGTCAGTCCGGACGACCGCATGTACGATTGCCTGCCGATGTATCACTCGATCGGCGGCGTGGTCGCGACCGGCGCATTGCTGGTGCGCGGCGGCTCGGTCCTGATCCGCGAGAAATTTTCGGCGCGCGAATTCTGGACCGAAATCACCGACTGGGACTGCACGCTATTCCAGTATATCGGCGAGCTGTGCCGCTATCTGGTCAATGCGTCGGCTCATCCGCGCGAGCGCAAGCATCGCCTGCGGCTATGCTGCGGCAACGGGCTGCGCGGCGACATCTGGGAGAAATTCCAGGCGCGTTTCGATATCCCGCGCATTATGGAATTTTACGCGGCCACCGAAGCCAATGTCTCGCTGTACAATATCGAAGGCAAAGTCGGCGCCATCGGCCGCGTGCCGTCGTTCCTGGCGCATCGGTTTCCGCTGGCGCTGGTGCAATTCGATACCGCCGCGGGCGCGCCCGCGCGCAACGCCGACGGACACTGTATCCGCTGCGCGACCGGCGATACCGGCGAGGCGATCGGCCGCATTGGCGACGGCTCAGCGCAACCCGGCGGCGAATTCGAGGGCTATACCAGCGCCGCGGAGACCGAGCGGAAAATCCTGCGCGACGTGTTCGAGCCCGGGGATGCCTGGTATCGCACCGGCGACCTGATGCGCAAAGACGCCGCCGGCTTCTACACTTTCGTCGACCGCATCGGCGACACGTTCCGCTGGAAGGGCGAGAATGTCGCGACCTCGGAGGTTGCTGCTGCGCTCATGGCGTTTCCCGGCATCGCCGAAGCGACCGTCTATGGCGTCGCCCTGCCCGGCGCCGAAGGCTCGGCCGGCATGGCGGCGCTGGTCGCCGACGGCGAAGTGGATCTTGCCGAGCTGCGCCGTCACCTGCGCCGCCGTTTGCCGTCCTATGCCCGCCCGCTGTTCCTGCGGCTGAAGGATCGCATCGAAGTGACGGGGACGTTCAAGCAGAACAAAGTCGCGCTGGCGCGCGAGGGTTTCGATCTCACCCTGGTCGGCGATCCGGTTTATTTCGACGATCCGGCACAGCAAGCCTATGTACCGCTCGACGCCGCGCTCTACGAGCGCATCGACGCCGGCAAGCTGCGGCTCTAGCGCGCCGTCATCTGCAGCCGTTCGAAACCGAATCCAAGAGCGGATTGAATTCCGCTGAGGTCAGATAAGCCGCCAATATCGCACCGGGATAGGCGTCGTTCTTGAACGAGGTCACCGCGATCAAGAGGTTATTGTTCGGCCCTTCGGTCGGATTGAAATTCGCGATCCAGGCGCCGCCGCTGGTTCCCGAGGTCAGATCGGTGATCGACTGCCAGTGCACCACGAGATTCGGCGGCGATTCCGGAAACATCGGAATTTGATCGGCGAAAAACACAATGCCGTCCGCCTGCTGGATGATTTCACCGTCGAGAATATCGACCGCGTAGCCGACCCGAACGGCGTTGTCACTTTGCCTTTCCAGTCGAGCAGATAGGGCATCGTGCCGGTCGGGCTCGTGCCATCGACCAGCACCATCGCGAAATCGTGTTCGCTCGCCGCGCGCATCGCGGCACCTTGCTGGTCGTCGCTCATCGATGCGAAGTTCGCCGGCAGCGTCCACAACGGCGAGGTCAGGGCGCATACTGTCTTGAACGTCTGCGAGCCTTCGCCGTTCTGGTACTGGAGAATAAAGACCTGCTTGCTCAGGTCGAACCACGGGCCGGTGGGATTATCTGGCAGGTCCTTGATGCAGTGGCCGGCGGTAAGCACGACATTCGGCCTGATGAATTGACCGGTGCATTCCGAAACCAGATTGGGATCTTTTTTGGTCGGCGTCGGATTGATCAGCATGCCGACCCATTTGAGCGGCGCCACGCTTGGATTGCCGGTGCTCACCGGCTGGTTGTCCTGCTGGGCGAGGCGGATGGCATTGTCGCGCAGCCTCGGCGCGCCGATCGGCTTGGCAAAGATCGGCGTTGTATCGGCGAGATTAGCCCACGCGCTGGCGGCCGCGGTCAAAGTTGTACACAGCGCGACGGCGACGCAAACCCGGTACATCGATTGCCCCCTCGGACGCCTCTTCGCCTATGATAACATTGACGACCGGGACCAGCACAATGCAGCCTATAGTTGGCGCTGGCGCCGTGGCATTGCACCGCCGCGGACCGAAGGGGATGCGCATCATGAATGGCAGAGCGCGCAATATCGTAGCCGGGTTGGCGTTTATGCTCCTGGCAGTAACGGCGGTGACCGCCTCGCTCGCGCAAGCGCCGGCAACTTCGATCAAGGATCAGCTGGTCGGCTCCTGGCAGCTCGAATCGATCACCATCAACAACATCGTACCGTACGGCGCCAATCCCCAAGGCTCCATGATCCTCACGGCCGATGGCCACTATGCGGTGATCGTGCTCAGCAACGGCGGCGCCAAAAACATATCGTATTTCGGCACCTACACCGTCGACGCCGCCAGCAACACGGTGACCATGCACATTGGCGGCAGCACGCATGGCAAAGCGGATGGCCGCGACCAAAAGCGCCTGGTCACGCTATCGGGCGATGAGTTGATCGTCTCAAACTCGCCGTCGGCCGGCCGCGGCTCGATCAAGCTGACCTGGAAGCGGTCGAGTTAGACACCGTGCCGTTGCGCCGTCGGCATATTTCGGCTGCTGGAGACACCAATGGATAGCGGCGCCCCACCTAAAGCGACAGCGCGCGAGCGGATAACCCACGAATTGAGGGAGTTCGCCGTTATTTCAGTTTATCTGTGGGTCTGTTTCGCCGCGCTGACTTACCTGAAATCCGCGATTTTGCATGCGCATGGTATCGCCTTCACACCGTTCGGCTTTGCCGCGGCGAAGGCCCTGATCTGCGCCAAATTCATTCTGGTGGGACGGGCGGTCCACATTGGCGAACGTTTCAAGTTGCACCCGCTCATCTGGCCGACGCTGTACAAGTCGATCGCGTTTTTACTGTTATTGATTGTCCTGAACGTCATCGAGGAAGTCCTTGTCGGGCTCTTCCACGGACGTCCGATTTTGGATTTTGTCGCCGAAATCGGCGGCGGGTCGATCGATCAGATGATCGCCACCAGTTTCATCGTGTTGTTGGTTCTAATTCCGTTCTTCGCCTTTCAGGAGCTCGCCGAAATCGTCGGCGGCCGCAATCTGACCCGGCTGTTCTTCCAGCACTACCGTACCGTCCGCAATGCCTGAACGCGCCGCCGCTGGCGGCCGCCGAATTCGACCGATAGGATCGGCGCGCCACCCTACTGCCGGATTTCATGCAAACCTTGGGTTCCCTCGATCCGCTCGGCCTGCAAGCCGTGGCCCGCGCCGAAGCCGAAGCGGTTGAGACGCCTGCCGCCGCGACAGGTCCGGCCGCGGCGCATCCGGCCATGCGCGCGATCGGCGCGATCGCTCAGGCGCTTGTCGTCGTGGCGCTGCTCGGCGAGCTCATTCTTGTCTTCGCCAATGTTGTCGCCCGCGTCTATTTCCATACGTCGTTTCTGTGGTCCGACGAGGTCGCCCGGCTATCGCTTATCGATCCTCGCCTTCATCGGCGGCGCGGTCGCCTATCGCCGCGGCGACCATGCCTTCGTCCGCGTCCTGCTCAACCTCACGCCCGAGCCGGTCGAGCATGGCTGTCTCGCTTTGTCTGACATCATCGTTTTGTTCGTCGTCGGGCTGACCGGCATCGCCTCGGCTCGAATTCATCGCTTCGAGCTGGGGCGAACGCACGCCGATCCTGCAACTGCCGGCGGCATTGATCGCGCTGCCGCTCCCTATCGGCATGGCGCTGTTCGCGCTCCATGCGCTCGACAATCTTTACCGCAAGGACAGGTGGAAGGCGTGCGGTGTCGGTATCGGCTTCGTCACCGTGCTCGCGATTGCCGCGCTGACCCGCGACCTCTGGTTGCCTTTTCTCGGCGGCGACGCCGCCATCATCACGGCCTTGATATTGTTCTTCGCCGCGATCTTTGCCGGCGTGCCGGTCGGCTTCGTGCTCCTGCTCGCCACCGCGACCTATCTCTGGGCGTCCGATGCCGCGCCTTTCGTCGTGCTGCCGCAAAGCATGGTCAACGGCACCGGTAACTTCATTCTGCTGGCGATTCCGTTCTTCATACTCGCCGGCCTGATCATGGAGCGCGGCGGCATCAGCGTGCGGCTGGTACACTTCATCCAGACGCTGGTCGGCCACTGGCGCGGCGGGCTGCTTCAGGTCACCGTCGCCAGCATGTATGTGGTTTCCGGGCTGTCGGGCTCCAAACCGGCCGACGTCGCCGCCGTCGGCACCGTCATGCGGGATCAATTGCGCGAGCGGCACGGTTCGGCCGAGGGCGCGGCCGTGCTCGCCGCCGCGGCGATCATGGGCGAAACCGTGCCGCCGAGCATCGCGATGCTAATCGTCGGCTCGATCACTAGCGTATCGCTCGGCTGCGATGTTCATCGGCGGCATCATTCCGGCAGCCGTGATGGCGCTCTGCCTGATGGTACTGATCTATATCCGCGCCCGCCGCGCCGGCACGCCGCGTCTGCCGCGCGCGCCGTGGCCGGCTGTCGCGCGGGCCGGGCTCGGCGCGGTGCTGCCGCTGTTGATGCCGGTGATCCTGCTCGGCGGCATTTTGGCCGGCATCGCCACGCCGACCGAGGTTGCGGCCTTTGCCGTTCTCTACGGGCTCGTGCTGTCGCTCGCGGTCTATCGCCAAATGGGGCCGAAGGACTTTTTGCGCACCGTCACTCGACACCGCGGCGCTGACCGGCGTTCTGCTCTTCATCTTTGCCGCCGCGTCGGCCTTTTCATGGACGTTGACGGTCGCGTACCTGCCGCAACGCCTGGTGGCTCTGCTTCATGCGCTGGGCAACAGCACCGCGATTTTCATGACCGGCTCGATTGCGCTTTTGATTGTCGTCGGCGTCCTGCTCGAAGGACTGCCGTCGCTCAACGTCGTTGCCCCGCTTCTGATCCCGATTGCCGGCAAGCTCGGCCTGAGTGAAATGCACTATGCGCTTGTCCTCATTATCGCCATGGGCGTCGGCGGTTTCATGCCGCTCGCCGGAGTAGGCTTCTATGTCTGCTGTGCTATCATGCGCTGCGATATCGAACGAGCGTCGCGCGCAATGGTGCCGTACATGATCGTAATCATCGTCGGCTTGCTTATCGTCGCATTCGTACCGTGGTTGGCGCTGGCGCTGCCGAAATATTTCGGCTTTCGCGTCTAACGATAATAGGGAGGACGCCATGACTCACAAAACACTGGATCGCAGGGCTTTGCTCAAGACCGGGATCGGCGGCGCCGCCTTGACGGTGTCGGCACCCTATGTGGCACTGCATGCCGCACCGATGACGCTGCGATTTGCCCATTTCGGGGCGGAAGATCACCCCTCGAATGTCGCGGCCAAGCAATTTGCCAGCCGGGTCGAAAGCCGCACCGACGGCGCGATCAAGATCAATATCTTCCCGAACAACGTGCTCGGCGGACCGCCCGAGCAGGCGCAACAGATCAAGCTCGGCACCATCGATATAGGATTGCCGACGCAAGGCCAGCTCGACAAATACGCGATCGCATTTGCCGCGGTGATGCTGCCGTTCATCTGGGACAGCCCGCAGCACGCGTTCCGCGTCCTCGACGGGCCGGCGATGGCCTGGCTCGCCCCGCTCGCCGCCGCGCAAGGCTTTATCCTGCTGCGCAATTGGGACTACGGCTTTCGCAACGTCACCAATACCGCGCACCCGATCAACACGCCGGACGACGTCAAGGGCCTGAAGCTGCGCACGCCGCCAGAACTGCAAATTCAGGCCTCGATGGAAGCGCTCGGCGCGACCGTAGAGGCCATCGCGTTTCCCGAGCTCTATCTGGCTTTGTCGCAGAAGGTGGTCGACGGCGAGGAGAATCCGATCGCGGTGATCTATTTCAACAAGTTCTACGAGGTGCAGAAATATCTGGCGATCACGCGGCACATTTACAACAATATGATTCACACCGTGAGCGCTTTGACCTGGACCAAGCTCGATCCGGGCCAGCAGGCGATCTTCCGGGAGGAAAGCGCCAGCGCCGGCGACCTCATGCGCAAGCTCATCGCCGATGCCGAATCCGATCAAATCGACAAAATCGCAGCGTCCGGCATGCAGGTGACGCGGCCCGATCTGGCGCCGTTCCGCGCCTTGATGGGCCCCGCTTATGCGCGGATTGCCGCCTATGCCGGCGCCGACAACGTGAAGAAATTCCAGGACATGGCCGATCAGGGCCGCAACGGCTGAGTCGGGCGTGGTAGACATTGAACGCCGGCTCGAAGCCTACCGCAATCTGTTCCGGCTCGACGGCAAGACGGCGCTGGTGCTCGGCGCCGCCTCCGGCATCGGCAAGGCGTCGGCCGAGGCGTTGGCCGCGCTCGGCGCGACCGTGATCTGCGCCGACAAGAATAAAGCCGGCGTCGAAGCGACGGCGGCCGAGATTGGCAAGCAAGGCCGCGCCGCGGTTCACGTCCTCGATGCCGGCGATGCGGAAGCCGTCAACGCGCTGGCGGTGGCGATCGAGACCACCCACAAGCGGCTCGACATCGCGGTGACGACGCCGGCGATCCATGTTCGCAAACTGATGCTCGATTACACCGACGAAGAATATGACCGCGTCGCCGATCTCAATCTGCGCGGCGCATTCCTGTTCCTGCGCGCCTTCGGGCGAATGATGATCCGGCAGCGAAGCGGCAGTCTGATCGCGAGCTCCTCGGTCCGCGCCACCACACTGGAACCGGGGCTGGCGATCTACGGCGCGACCAAGGCCGGCATCATTCAGATGGTGCGTGGCCTGGCCGCGGAAGTCGGCTCACATGGCGTGCGGGTCAATGCGATCGTGCCGAGCATTGTCGAGACGGCGCTGGTCGCGCCGCTCAAGGCGCGGCCGGAAATCTGGGATGCGCTCGCCGCGCACACGGTGTTCGGCCGCTGGGCGCGGCCGGACGAGGTGGCGGCGGCGGTCGCTTTCCTGGCCTCCGACGCCGCGAGCTATATCACCGGCACGGCGATGTTGGTGGACGGCGGCTGGACCGCCATTGACGGCGCGCCGACTGGGCTGACCAAAACCCACAGCCAATAAAGCTTAAGCCGTCGCGCCGGCGTCCACGGTCAGCACCGTGCCGGAAATGCTGCGCCCGCTGTCGCTAAGCAGATATTCGACCGCGCCAGCGACGTCGTCGACGCTGGCGAGCCGGCGCAGCGCGCTTCGCCGCATCACCTGCTGGCGCTGCTCGTCGCGGAGCCCGTGCGTCATCTCGGTATCGAGAAAGCCGGGCGCCACCGCATTCACGGTGATGCCGAGCCGGCCGACTTCGCGCGCCAGCGAGCGGGTGAAGCCGAGCATCGACGCCTTGGTCGCGGCATAGACGGAAAGCCCGCTATAGCCGGTCAAGCCGATGATCGAGGCAATATTGACGATGCGGCCGGCACGTTCCGACATCATCGAACGCACCACGTATTTGCTCAAAACGATGGGGGAGAGCGTGTTGACGCGGATCAGTTCCTCGATCTGCGAATTGTGCATCGTGGCGAGCACGCCGTCGAATCCGACCGCCGCGTTGTTGATGAGACCGAACAACGGCCCGAATTCCTTGCGCAGCTTGCGCACCAGATCCGGAATTTGACCGGTCTTGCCGAGATCGAAGGAGATAAAGTGCAGCGCGCCGCCCTTGCCGCGCTTTGCTTGCGCCATCGCCGCCGTCAATTCCTTGGTCGGCTTGCGCGCCACGGCGATGACGCAATAGCCGGCGGCGGCGAGTTTGCGGGCGATGCCGAGGCCAAGGCCGCAACTCGCGCCGGTGATCAGGACGACGCGCGAGAGAGAGGGCTTTTTAGACATGACGCCGCGCCAGCTTGCCGGTCGCCGCGACGTCAAGCGCCGACACGAAACTGATCGCGGCCGGCACTTTGTGACGCGGTAGCGCGTCGCGACAGAATTTCAAAATGTCGCCCTTGACCGCGGCAAGCTCGCGGCATTCGTCCTTGCGTTCCGGCTTAAGCACGACATCGGCGATGGCGATCGAACCGGTCACCGGACTTGCCTTGGACCGGACCAGCGACATGCGCACCTGCGGATGCCGGTTGATCACCGCCTCGATCTCTTCAGGATGGACCTTCAGCCCGCCGATATTGATGATGCCGCCGCGGCGGCCGGCGAAGACGTAACGGTCGCCGCGCAATTCGATCATATCGCCGGTATCGACAAAGCCGTGGTCGTCGCGCAGGAGCGCATCAGCGTCGACGCTGGCATAGCGCGACGCGGTGCGCGGCGAACGGATGCGCAGCGACCCGTGCAGCACCTTCATTTCGACGCCGTCGCGGCGGCGTTCGATGAATTCGGCGGGAAAGCCGGCAACGCCATCTGTAACCTCGAAGGCGACGCCGGCTTCGGTCGAAGCATAAGCGTGGCCGATGCTGGCCTGCGGAAAGGCGTGGTGCAAACTGTCCAGCACCGCCTGGTCGGCGATTTCTCCGGACAGGCGCACATAACGCGGCGATATTTTCCGGATCGCGGGCGACATCAGCGCGCGCCGCCAATGCGACGGCGTGCCCGACAGATGCGTCACGCCATGGCGACCGAGGCGATCCAGATGATCGGCAATCGGCTCGCCGGCGCTGGAGAGAACAAGCGACGCATGGCCCAGCACCGCGCGCAGGAAAATCTGCAAGCCGCCGTAACGGCGGATATCATAGAACGTGCCCCACACGACCGGAGCGTCGGCGGTCTTCCGCCCGATCGGCGCGGTCAGGCCGGCGAGGCTGTGCACCACCATTTTCGGCACGCCGCTGGTGCCGGAGGTGAGCAGCACCCATTCGGTTTCGCCCGCCGCCGCGGGAAGCCGCGCATCCGGCACGATGTCGGCCGCGCAAGCGACACGCAGAATACCGTCGAACGCGGCGTTTGCCGGCGAGGATTGATCCACCACGACGGCGTCGATCCCGGCGCCCGCAACAATCGACGCGAAATGATCGGGATCGGCATCGGGCGGCAAAATGGTGAGGCGGCGTGCAACGCCGTCGAGTTCAATGAGCGCCAGCGCACTCGTCAGCTGGCTACCGGTGGCGACAAGGACCGACTTTCCAGCCAGTTCGCCAAGCCGCCCGGCAAAACTCGTTCCGCCGGCGAGATCGCTGACGCGCACATGCCCGGCGCGATCCCAGAAAAACCGCTCCGCCGCAGGATTGCCGATGCGCTGCCGCAGCGGTTGCGCCTCAGCGCGCGCCATTTTCGTAGACTTTCACGAAGTCGCCGAGCGTCACCGGAAACTGCGCGTCCTCGGATGCCGTGAACGGATCGACGCCGAGCCGGTCTTCGAGACGAGCGACCAGCACGGCGAAGCCGAGCGAAGTCGAGGCCTGAAATCCAGCAGCACCAGATCATCGCGCAACGGCGCCAGAATCTTGCCGTGCTCGCGCGCGATCTGCGCCATCTGGTCCATTATGGTTAATTTTACCGACATAGCTGCAAAGCCTACGGTTTGTTCATTTCGCACCGATATATTCCGGCAACAATTACGATCAAGTTCACGACAGGGACGTGGTCAACGCCAATGGTTTCCTCCGTACCGGGAATCCGCTGCCGGCAGATCGATGAAGGCGACACTCCCGCCGTCGCCGAACTCCTGACGCGCGGCTTTCCGAACCGCAACCGCCAGTTCTGGTATCACGCGCTCGATCAGCTGACGCGGCGCGTGCCGCCGCTGGATTTGCCGAAATATGGTTACCTTCTGGAAACCGACGGCGTGCTGGTGGGCGCGATCCTGCTGATCTGCTCGACTGTGCGGATGGGCGGGACGCTGGTGCCGCGCTGCAATCTTTCGAGCTGGTATGTCGAGCCTTCGTTTCGCGCCTATGCGCCGCTTCTGGTCTCGCAGGCGCTTCGCCACAAGGAGGCGACCTATCTAAATGTTTCGGCGGCACCGCACACCTGGCCGATCATCGAAGCGCAGGGCTTCTCCCGTTACAGCGAAGGCATTTTCATTTGCTTGCCCGCCCTCAGCGCCGGATCGAACGGTGAAAAAGTCGAGGTGCGCGACGCGCAGCAGCAGCCGGCGGCGGGCGTCGATCCATTCGAGCGAGAAGTGCTCGCTCAACATGCCGAGCATGGCTGCATCAGCGTGTGGTGCGCCACGGCGGACGGCAACTATCCGTTCGTGTTTCGCCCGCGCCTGGTCAAAGGCTTTGTGCCGTGCGCGCAACTCATCTATTGCCGCGATATCGCCGACTTCGGCCGCTTCGCCGGACCGCTCGGCCGTTGCCTCGCGGTTCATGGCCGGCCGATCGTCATCGTCGATGCGAATGGACCGATCCCGGGACTGCTCGGCATCTTTCGCCGCGGCAGCAAGCCGAAATATTTCAGAGGCCCGCAGCGGCCGCGGCTCGGCGATCTCGCCTATACCGAATACGCCATTTTGGGCGTGTAGACATTGTTATGCTCCGCGAAGGCGGGGCATCCAGTAAACACGAGCGCTGGGCTATATCTCGAACCGTCGGAGGTTGCTGGATCATCCGCTTTCGCGGATGATGACGGCGCGCTACACCGCAAGCGCCTGGCGTACGCGCGTCGGCCATTGCGGCAGCTCGACGCCGTGGGTGGCGAACAGAGCCAGCGCCAGCCGATCCATACCGAAGGCGACGCAACCGGTATGCGCCGTCGCGGCGGCTTCGTTGGACAAATTCCACGCCAAGCCAAAATGATCGCGGTGATAGTTGAAGCTCATGCAGGCGGTCGGTTCGGCTTCCGAATGTACCGGAATGAGCAGCTCGAATTTCAACGCCTGTTCCACCTGGCTCATCGCCATCAATTTGCCGCCGCGGCCGAAGAACGGATCGCTCGCCTGATCGATGCGATAGGGCAGGCCGAGCTGGCCGGCGAAGCTTTCGGCGCGTTTCATCCAGCGGGCGCGGAAATCCTGGATCTGCTCCGGCGTGCCGATGCAGACATATTCGCGCATGCGGAAGGATTGCAGCCGGTCGAGCATTTTCGACGGCTCGCGGCGGAAGCAATCGCAGGCGACGTCGAAAATCAATCCGCCGGCAGGCACGCGGCCTCGGCTCGCGGCCAATGGATAGACCGGATAGCAGGCGGCCGGGCTGAGCACCAGATCGGCGGCGGCGAGCGCCGACGTCCAATCCGCGCCGGCTTCATAGCGCTCGACGCTGTCGCGGATATGCGCCTCGTCGCCGCTAAGGCAGCTCACGCAGCCGAGAAAATGCGGAAAGCTCTTGAGGTAGCCTGATTTCTCCAACTGCCGGCGGCTCATCACCGGCGGAAACCGCAGCACTTCGGTGTCCGGCTCGCGGTAGCGCGAGATCAGTCCGGAAACACCATTGACGACCTGCTCGAAAATCTGCGTCCGCGCGTAAACGCCGTCAATGCCGCTCGGCAGCAACAGCGCCTCGGCGATCGAATCGAGCGAACGGGGCGAACTTACCGGCTGCTTGAATGCAACGTTCATGTGTTTTGCGCCTCTTTTGTCGAACTGTTTTTGACGGCGAAGGTTCAATCGCTCAGCGAATTTGGCGCGCTGGCGAGCAGCGAAGCGGTGGCGACATTGGCAAGGATGCGGTCGTTGCTGATCATGACCGGCGACGAAAGAATGTCGCGCAGATGGCGGCCGATCGAGAACTCGCCGTCGTTGCGATAGCCCGCCAGACCGCAGGTCTGCATCGCGCCCATGACCGCGGCGACAGCGAGCTCGGACGCGTTGACTTTGTGCAGGTTCATGCCGGTCTGGAAGTCGATTGCTTCGAGCGCGGCCGGATCGGCCGACGCCGCTTCGAACCGCGCCACCGCGCCGGCGATGAGGCTGCGCAGCGTGCGCAGCGTCGCGTTGGCGCGCGTCAGATGCGCGGCGGCGGGCGGCAACGTGCCGCCGGCGCGTTGCGCGGCCTTGCGCACGAAGCCGCGGGCACGATCGATCGCGGCGGTGGCGATGCCGGCCCATGCGGCGCTCCAGAACAGATGCGCGACCGGCATCATGGTCTGGGCCTGAATCTTTTCGTAACTCACCGGCAGGATTTGCTCGATAGACCCCGAGGCGACGAGTTTAAACCCTTCGCTACACGTGCCGCGCATGCCGAAAGCGTCCCAGCCGGACAAAGGCTCGAGCGTGTAGTCCTGCTTGAGAAACGCGACCAGCACCTGATCGGAGCTCGCGGCGTCGGCCGAACGGCGCGCCGTGGTGACGACGGCGTCGGCGGCGTTGCCGTAGGAGATGACGGTGGCCTGGCGCTCAAGCTTGATGCGCGAGCCGTCGCGCTCGATTGGCGCTGTGCTGTTGCGCACGTCGCCGCCGTTTTGACCTTCCGTGGTGGACGATGCCAGCAGCAATTGTTCGATGCAAAGCCGGCGCAGCAACAGCTGATGCCAGGCGCTCGATTTGCCGTGCCGCACCAGGCAAGCGACCTTGGTCTGGTGCATGGCGTAGATCATGGCGGTAGACGCGCAGGCGCGGCCCAGCGCGTAGCAGACATCGACAATGTCGGCGATAGTGGCGCCGTCGCCGCCAAGCTCGCGCGGCACGCCGATGCCCAACAGGCGCTCGGCGCGCGCGGCGGCGATGGCCTCTTGCGGGAAACGCAAATCGCCATCAACTGTGGCGGCGTTCGCGGCTGCGACCGCGGCGACCTTGGCGGCGCGCGCCGGCAAATCCGCCGTCGCCGCGGCGCGCAGATTGCTCGCGGCGGCCAGAATGCCGCGCGCGGCGGTTCGCGCCGTTTGAACGTCCGTATCAACCTCTAGAACCGCCGCGGTTCGTGGAGTCATCGGTATTCTCGCGATAGAATAGACGCCTCTCGCATTGCAATGCGATTGTTATGGACGCCAGAGCTACCGCAAAACTTACAAATCCTCGTGGCAATGGCCGGGAATTAGCGCGCTTCTTTGGCGTAAAGGTTACTAATCACAAACACATTATGTGATAACCCTTCGCTCACGCGGAAATGCGACCATGTGTTGTCGAAAGCCGCGATTTTTCGCGTTTGCATTTGGGAAAAATTCACCGTGCTTGAGCGCAGCCAATCATCCCCCGCCGGGCGCATCGCCGCGCTGGTGCAACAGCTTCTGGCCAAGCGGTCGATCCAAACCCAGGTCGGACGCGACGACGATTTGCCCGACAGCGGTTTGACCTCGCTCGACACGGTCAACCTGATGCTGGCGGTAGAGGCCGAGTTCGACGTCAAGATTCCGGACAGGGATATGACGCTGGCCAATTTCCGCACCATGGCGCGGATCGAAGCGCTGGTCGGCGCCTTGCTGGAACACGCATAACTTCCATTCTTCAAATCGCCCCTGCCTAAATCGCTCTTGGCTTTCGCATCGCTGCAATGAGATGATGCGTGCTGTTGCCGATGAGCCGGGCCATGCCAGCAAAAACCGTCTATTACGCCAGCGTCGGACCTGTGCTGACGCTTTACGATATCGATGTCGAAACCGCCGCGCTGACCAGGCGCGGTTCGGTGACGCTGCCGGCCAATATCCAATATGCGTGGCCGCGCCCGTCGAAGCGCTTTCTCTACGTGGTGTCGAGCAATGGCGGGCCCGGCATTACCGGCGACAAGCATTTCGCCAGCGCGCTTACGATCGATCAGGCGACCGGCGCATTGCACCTGCACGGCGATCCGGCGCCGCTGCCGTCGCGGCCGATCCATGCCAGCGTCGATGGCAGCGGCAACTATCTGCTCACCGCCTACAACAATCCGAGCAACCTCACGGTTCATCGTATCAACGCCGACGGCACGGTCGGCGCGCCGGTGGCGCAGCCGCAAAAGCTCGACACCGGCATTTACGCCCATCAGGTTCTCGCCGCGCCGGGCAATCGCGTTGTGATCCTGGTGACGCGTGGCAACCACGCCGAAGCCGGCAAACCGGAAGATCCGGGCGCGCTGAAGACCTATCGTTTCGACAATGGCGTGCTGAGCAATCTCGCCTCGATCGCGCCCGGCAGCGGACCTGACAAAGGACTTGGTTTCGGGCCGCGCCATCTCGACTTCCATCCCAGCGAACCATGGGCTTTCGTTTCGATCGAGCGGCAGAACAAGCTTTATGTCTATCGGCTCGACGACGCGACAGGCTTGGCGCGCGAACCGATGTTCATCAGGGACACGCTCCTTAATCCCGCCTCGCCGGCGGCGCAGGGCGCCGGCCCGATCCTTGTTCATCCGAGCGGCAAATTCGTCTCTCTGACCAATCGCACCTTTCCGGCATCGGGCGCCGGGTCGCGAAAAATCGCCGAAGGCGGCGAGAACACCGTTGTCACTTTTGCCATCGAGGGCAAAACCGGCGAACCGAAACGCCTGCAAAACATCGAGGGTCACGGCGTTCAGTTGCGCACCTTCGGCATCGATCCGGGCGGCCGCATGCTGGCGGTCGCCAGCATCATGCCGCTCACCGACGGCTCGTTGCCCGCCGGAATCATGACCTATCGCATCGGCGGCGACGGCACGCTCTCGTTCGTGCGCAAATACGACGTCGACGTCGGCAACGCGCAGCAATTCTGGAGCGGCATGGTCACGCTGGGCTGAAGCCCGGGCCACGCGCCCCGCACGGTAGCGGCCTAAAGTATCACCGGTGTGCCTTCTTGCTCCGCCCGGCCGCCTCCCCATTTTTCCGGAAGAAAATTCAAATCCGGCAAGAAAGCCGGCAAGGGTAAAGGGAGAGCGGTCATGTCGATTCGCCCCGTGAAAAGCATCGTTACGTCCAAGCCCACCATCGAAGGCGCCGGCGTGAAGCTCAATCGCGCCTTCGGCTTCGGCAATACCAGCGAGTTCGATCCGTTCCTGCTGCTCGACGATTTCCGCAACGACCGGCCCGACGATTATCGCGCCGGCTTTCCGTGGCATCCGCATCGCGGCATCGAAACCATCACGTATGTGCTGGCGGGCAACGTCGAGCACGGCGACAGCCTGGGCAACCGCGGCAATCTCGGCTCGGGCGACGTGCAATGGATGACGGCCGGCAGCGGCATCATGCACCAGGAAATGCCGCAGGGCGACGCCAAGGGCCGCATGCACGGATTTCAGCTTTGGGCCAACCTGCCCTCTTCGCTGAAAATGACGGCGCCGCGCTATCAGGACGTCAAGGCCGCGGAAATTCCCGAAATCACCGACAACGACGGCACCCGCGTGCGCGTCGTGTGCGGCGACTTTTGGGGAAAGCGCGGCCCGGTCGAGGGCGTTGCCGCCGATCCGCGTTATCTCGACATCTGGGTGCCGCCAGGCAAGCGCAAGACGTTGCCGGTCGAACTCGAACGCCACGCCTTCGCTTACGTGTTCGAGGGCTCCGGCAGCTTCCGCGCCGCGTCGGCGCCGTTCGGCGTGCTGACCGAGAAAACCGACGGCGTGAGCGAGACCGTGGTGCGCGAGCAGACCGGCAATCGCTCGCTGGTTCTGTTCGACAGCGGCGACGAGGTCACGGTGCAGGCCGGCGATCAAGGCATCCGCTTTCTGCTGGTCTCCGGCAAGCCGTTGCAGGAGCCGGTCGCCTGGTACGGGCCCATCGTGATGAACACGCAGGCCGAGCTGCAGCAGGCGATGGCGGAACTGCGCGGCGGCACCTTTATCAAGTAGGCCTGACTCAAGCGGACAAACTCTGCTATCCTCCCTGACGCCAAATCGTGCGGCGCCGCAATCCCGCACGCAATAAGAACAGTTGCGCAGTCAGGGAGGATGCCCGAATGAAGAAGCTCGCTCTTGTTGTCGTCGCCGCCGCCGCGCTGTTTTCCACCGCGCTGCGCGCCGACGATTATCCGTCGCGGCCGATCACTTTCGTTTCGGTGTTCGGTCCGGGCAGCGCCAGCGACACGATCTGCCGCATCATCGCCGACCCGCTCAGCGCCGCGCTCAAAGTGCCGGTCATCGTCGAAGATCGTCCGGGCGCCGACGGCGTCGTCGCGGCGCAATATGTCCAGCACGCCTCGCCGGACGGTTACACGCTGATGATGGCGACCAACTCGCCGCTGTCCGCCGATCCGTTCCTGCTCAAGGACGTGAGCTACGATCCGGTCAAGGATTTCACGCCGGTGTCGCGGGTCGGAAGTTTCACGCTAATGCTAGTGATCAATCCGAGCCTGCCATTCCATTCGGTCAAGGAACTGGTCGACTACGCCAAGGCCAATCCCGGCAAGCTGTCGTTCGCCAGCGGCAATACCGCCGGCATCGTTGGCGGCAAGACGCTGGCGCATTGGGCCGGGCTCGACATGCTGCACGTGCCGTACAAGAGCTCGCCGCCCGCCATGGAGGACGTGATCGCCGGCCGCGTCTCGATGATGTTCGCCGACTTCACCGTCGCCATGCCGCATGTGTCGGCCGGCCAGGTGCGCGCGCTGGCGATAACGCGCCTCAAGCGCAGCCCGCTGTTCCCGGATCTTCCAACGATGGACGAGGCCGGCATCGAAGGCTTCGACCTCGACGCCTGGGCAGGCCTCGTCGCGCCGGCCGGGACGCCGCCGGCCGTCGTCGCCAAGCTCAACGCCGCGCTGCGCGTCATCATCGACAGCCCGGACGTGCAGGCGAAATTCAAAAATGTCGGCTTCCAAGGCTTTTCCTCGACGCCGGGCGAGTTCGGCGACTTCATCAAGCTGCAACTCGGCAAGTGGCAGAAGATGGTCAAGGACGCCAACATCCAGGCGGAGTGACATCTTATCTTCCCCCTGCCCCGCTATCGCGGGGGCGGAAGAAAGGGCTACTCTCCCTTCATATTCGCCGCTTTGACGATCGGGTACCACTTGTCCATCTCGGCCTGCTGATAGGCGGCGAGCGCGGCGGGGTTTTGTTGCTCGACCGGCACGATTTCCTGGCCGAGATCGGCGAGGCGGGCTTTCACCGTGGGATCGGCCAGCGCCTGTCGCGCCGCGGCAGCGAGCTTGGCGATCGCCTCGGGCGGCGTGCCCTTGGGCGCCCACAACCCGTGCCACAGCGAACCGTAGAAGCCGGGCAGTCCGGCTTCATCCGTGGTCGGAACGTCAGGCACCGCCGGCGAGCGCTTGCTTGCCGCCACGGCATAGGCGCGGATCGTATCGGCCTTGATCTGCGGCACCGAGTTCGACAATTGATCGACGATGAAATCGATGTGGCCGGCGATCAGATCCTGCATCGCTGGCGCGGCGCCGCGATACGGCACCAGCTGGAATTGCATCGACGTCATGGTCTCGAAGTTGATGACGCTGACCTGCGCCACCGGCCCGCCAAGCCCGACCGAAACGGTTTTCTGATTGTCCCTGAGCCACGCCAAAAACTCATTCAGGTTCGCCGCCGGGATGGTTTTCCGGCTGACGACGATTTGGGGATTGCTGGTTATCAGCGCCACCGGTGCGAAATCCTTGATGACATCGAAATTGAGCGAATAGAGCGCGCCGCTAAGCAGGTTCGATCCGTTATTGCCGAGCGACAACGTGTAGCCGTCGGGCGCGGCGTGCGCGACGCGGCCGACGCCGATGCTGCCGCCGGCGCCGCCGGCATCCTCGACGATGATCGGCTGGCCGAGCGGGCTCTGCATCTTGTCGGTGATGATGCGGGTCAGCACGTCGGTCGGACCCCCGGCGGCAAACGGCACGATGACGGTGACCGGGCGCGACGGATAAGAGTTGGCCGAGGCGGGTGAAATTGCGGCTGTCAGCGCGGCAAGACATGCTGCAGCCAATGCCGCAGCCATGATGTGGCGGTGAAGTGTCATGTCCCTCCCCGAACGTGCTGCGCGGTTTCACGTCTATCGGTGCAGCTTAGCCCATGACGGGCCGGCGCGCATCCGCGCAACGCCGTGTTCGCTTGTTGGCGGACTGCCGCACCGCCCGGTGGTGAGACGCGCTAGCTGCTTTTCATTCCAGCCGTGTGCGCGACTTCCGTCCAGCGGGTGATTTCGCTGCGCATGAACGCTGCGAACTCATCGGGCCCGGCATCGAGCGGATCGTCACCCTGCGGGCGCAACGCCTCTGTTGCGGCCGGCGTATGCATCGCTTGACGGGTGGCCGCAGCAAGTTTGTCGATAATGGGCCGCGGCGTGCCGGCGGGCGCGAGCAGGCCGAACCAGAGGCTGGTGTCGAAGTCGGGCAATCCGGCTTCCGCCATGGTGGGGACATCCGGCAGCGCGCCGGCGCGCTTGCTTGTCGTCGTCGCCAGCGCCCGAAGCTTGCCGGCCGCAATCTGGCCGACCACGGTCGAGGCCGGCGAGAAGGTCATCAGCGTGCGCCCGGCGATGACGTCTGCGACCGCCTGCGGACTGCCTTGATAGGGCACTTGCGTCAGCTTGATGCCGGCGCGCTGCGCGAACAGCTCGCTGGCAAAGTGCGGCATGCTGCCGATGACGTTTGAATCGAGAGCCTGGTCCGGCTTCGCCTTGCAAAGAGCAATGAGTTCGCTGACGCTGTGGATATCGCTCGCAGGATTGATGACCAGGATAATCGCTGCGTCTTCGAGAAGCGCAACGGGCTCGAAATCCCTGATCAGGTCGAGCGCCGCATTGGGATTGATGATCTGATTGGTGATGATGGATAACGTCGCCAAAAACACCGTGTAGCCGTCCTTGGCCGAGTGGGCCACATACTCGGCGGCGATGCTCGACCCGGCGCCCGGCTTGTTCTCGACCACGAGCTGCTGGCCGAGGATCGGCGTAGCGGCCCCGCTCAGCACGCGGCCGACAACATCGGCGGCCGCTCCCGGGGTGAAACCGACGATGACGTGGACCGGCCGCGACGGATAAACGTCCTCAGCGGCTGCGAAGCGAGATAGCGGCGGCAGAGCGGCGGTAGCCGCTGCCAAATGCAAAAATTTGCGACGCGGAAGTATCACGGCGTGCCCCCAGGCTTGAGTGACTTGCCGCGGAAAGCAAGGCGTCCGCAGCAAGTCCGATCTGTTTTTCAGATTGCTCGCCCGCCGCAGGCACGGCCGCCGCCTTTAATTTCACGGAACCTCGGCATGTCCCGCTGGCGGCTCTGCAATAAAACTACATCAGTTGCCGATGCCCGCGGAAGACCGCGCGATGTCGCATCATTCCGCCTTGATGCCAGCAAATTTGACCACCTTGGCCCACTTCTCGGTCTCGTTGGCGATGAGCTTGCGGAAGTCGGCGGGCGAGCCCGCCAGTATCGTGCCGCCGAGATCGAGCAAGCGCGTCTTGATTTTGGGATCGGCGATAGCCGAATTAATTTCGCTGTTGAGCTTGCCGACGATCTCGGCGGGTGTGGCGGCGGGCGCGCCGATCCCGAACCACGATGTCGCTTCGTAGCCCGGCACGAAATCGGCCACCGTCGGCAGCTCCGGCAGCACATCGGCGCGCGTCGCCGTGGTGACCGCAAGCGGCCGAACTCGACCGGCTCTTATATAGGCCATCGACGCGGGCGTGGTGTCGAACATGACCTGGACTTGTCCGGCGATCAAATCCGTCAGCGCGGGAGCCGAGCCGCGATATGGCACATGGACCATGTTGACCCCGGTCATCATCTTGAACAGCTCGGCGGAGACATTTTGCGGGGTCCCCACACCGCCCGACGCATAACTGATTTTGCCTGGATTGGCTTTGGCATAGGCAATGAATTCGGGGACCGTGCCGACCGGGACCGATAGATTCACCTCCATGACGAGGGGCACGCGGATGATGCTCGCGACCGGCGCGATGTCATTGATGAAATTGAAATTGAGATTGTTATAGAGCGTCGCGTTGATTGCGTTGGGCGACGATACCGAGAGGAGCGTATAGCCATCCGGGGTCGCGCGCGCCACCGCTTCGGCGGCGATGTTGCCGGCGGCGCCCGGCCGGTTTTCGATGATGAACGATTGGCCGAGCTGCTCCGAGAGCCATTGACCGATCAGGCGCATGACGATGTCTTGCGGGCCGCCGGCGGCAAAGCCGACGATTAAATGGACTGGCCGCTCCGGATAGGTTTCCGCCCATGCGATAGGCGAAAGGGCCGGGAGCGCAACTGCGCCCGCCGCAAGCTGCAGAAAATGACGACGGCGGAGTTTCATGGTCCTCCCCGAACTGCTGCGCGGTTTCGCGTCTATGCCGGCAGTCTAACGCATGACGGGCTGGCGTGCATCCGCCCGGTGCGACCCGGAATCTTCGCAACCGCTGCGCCCGTAACAATCCCGGGCCGGCCGCCGCATTGCTGTCGTGTCCGATTTCGGGGGTAAAGATGGGGTAATCGGCCGGCGTTCTTGTGGATAGCTAGAGATTGTGGGTGCTGCGCTTCAGGCTGATGGTTCAACGAGGTCCGTGTGCACGGCCTCAAGCATCAGAAGGAGAAGCGCAGCATGGACTATTTTGCTGGACTGGACGTATCGGTCAAGGAGACCAGCGTCTGCATTGTGGATGACGCGGGCAAGATCGTTCGGGAAGTGAAGGTCGCGAGCGAACCCGAAGCGTTGTTGGCGGTGCTGAGGAACCCCGCCTACCGCTTCAAGCGGATTGGATTGGAAGCCGGACCATTGTCGCAATGGCTGTTCAGCGGTCTCGCCGAAGCCGAGTTACCGGCGGTCTGTGTTGAGACACGGCACATGCGAGCAGTGTTGAAGGCGCAGATCAACAAGACGGACCGCAACGACGCTCGCGGTATCGCACAGATGATGCGGGTGGGACTTTACCGCCCGGTGCATGTGAAGACGTTACGCAGTCAAAAACTGCGGATGCTGCTGACCCATCGCAAGCTACTACAGTCGAAGGCCATTGCCGTCGACAATGACCTGCGCGGGACTTTGCGTAACTTCGGTCTCAAGGTAGGCATGGTGGGGACGGTGAAGTTCGAGGCACGCATCAAGGAGCTGGTCGAGAACTTGCCCGACCTGGCTGTGCTGGTCGAACCGCTGCTTGTCGTCCGGCGGGTGCTTCGCGAGCAGTTTGTCATCCTACATCGTCGTTTGCTGGCCATCGTGCGAGACGACGAGGTGTGCCGGCGCCTGATAACGACCCCCGGGGTCGGCCCCGTGGTAGCGCTGACCTATCGCGCCACCGTCGACGTACCGGCTCGGTTCCGTAAATCCAAGGCAGTCGGTGCCGTGTTTGGGCTGACGTGTTCCAAGTATCAATCCGGCGAGATCGATCGAAGCGGCAGAATATCACGCTGCGGAGATGAGATGATGCGGGTCATGCTCTACGAAGCAGCTCAGAGCATGCTGCGTTCGAAGAAATGGTCTTGGCTCAAAGCCTGGGCGATGCAGATCGCCAGGCGCCGCGGGATGAAGAAGGCGATCGTGGCGCTGGCACGCCGACTGGCCGTGATCATGCACCGCATCTGGGTTGACGGCACCGAGTTCCGCTGGACCCGGGAACACGTCGCGGCGGCAGCATAAAAACCGTGCAGGATCAATTACGATAGGAGAACACTCGAGCTCCACCCAGCGGTGGAATGATGTCCCTCGCGGGACGATGGATGAGGTGAGTTCGCATGTCCGCTTGGACCTACCGTTCGTCTGACGGCAACGCCGCGGTAAAGATTGTTCCGCCTCGTCTTCGAATCCCATGATGGAAGGGCCTTGGTGCCGATTCCGAAGAGAAGCACGAGCCCGTGAGCGACATCGACACTGCAGCGGTGAAAAGTCTGAAAGTGCTTGACCCCAAACGGCCGATTAGAGAAGCGGACATTCCAGTCCGATGTCTCGATGTCTGCTAATGACCCGAAGCGGACAAGTGCCGATCACCGTAAGCGAGTTTGGAAGCTCGTGTTAGACGGGTTGGCACGAAAGATTCAATTTACGAAATCCACTTTCTATTGCTAGCCTGTAAACATCGGCTCGGCCCAGGGCTGCGCTTGACCAGGGAGGAAGGCTATGCCGCGCATTGGCTATATCGATGACTCCAAAAAAAGCCCGCAGATCAATGCCATGATTGAATCTGCTAAAAGGACTGGGGCGCCGGATCCGCGCGTGGTCAGCATCATGACCCGCAGCGAAGTCGGCACCGCTTGGGTCGAGTGCTGGAACAAGGTGCTATACAAGGGCGTGTTACCCCACAAATTGAAAGAAATGTGCCGGATCAAGATTTCGGTTGCGCACCAGTGCGGCTATTGCTCGACCGTACGCTCCAACGTGGCCAAAGCAGAAGGCCTAACTGAAGACATGATCACCGATCTTCTCGGCTCGTATCAAACCAGCAAATATTTCACGGCGCGCGAAAAGGCTGCGTTGCACTATGCCGACCTTTTTAAGCAGGGCGAACACGCGATCGACAAGGACGAAGTCTACGATGAATTGAAAAATCATTTCAGCGACGAAGAGATCATAGAGCTTGGCATGCTCTGCGCGCAGACCGATGGCGTCGGCAAATTAGTAAAGTCGTTAAATGTGTTGAGCTGGGAGGACGCCTGCGCGCTCAATCCGAAGCTGACGCACGGCGTGGCCGCCGAAGCAGCAGAGTAGTGAACGGGAGCGCACATTTAGGCAGTGCCGGGGGATGCCCGGTTTCGGGGTAAAGCAGACATCGCGCCACGTAATCCCGGGCCGGCAAATGTATCGAAATGCAGGCAGCAAGAAGCCCGGGCGACAACCCGGGCTTCGAAGAATGCCGTCGTTTGAAGCGGATCGGCTCAGGCGAATTGGCTGAATGCTTTGGTGGCGCCTGTCCTGAGGGGTTCCGCGGTCGCGAGCGTGACCCTCTGGGCCAGTGCTGCGAGTTCCTTGGTCTGCTCGGTCAGCGTCTCGTACTGCTTGCGCGAATGTTCGGTCGACAATTCCATGAAATCCGAAGGCGATTTCACGTCTGACAGCTTTTGGGCAAAGCCGAAGGCGGCCTCGGTATTGGTCTGGGCAAATTCGAGGACTTTGTTGTTGTAGTCCTGCGCACCCTTAATGGCTGTGGAATAGCTATTCTTGATGAGAGCGACGGCTTCACCCGTGGCGGCACTCACCTTTTCGAAAGCTTCTTTAGCTTGCGCGGAGCCGTTTCCGGGGAACGCCTGAGCAGCATCCTTCCTAGGGGCCCCGGCGGTCGCTTGTGGCGCATTCGTCATCGCAATTCCTCCGAATAATTTGTGAAACATTGCCTGAATGTGATCATTCAACCAACCCACTTTAGCTAAGCCGCTATGCGGCTAAAGCTAGGGATCTTGAGAAAGAAACTAGCGATGAGTGTCGAAAAGTTCCATTTGGCCAAGCGAAGGACGTCCGCTTTCAGGGGTAAGGCGGGCGTCGCAATTTCAGAGCGTCTCGTCCGTTTGCGATCCAAAGCGGACCTCGATCGATCCACTTACTCGATCATCACGTCGGCGAGGTCAAACGGCATGGGCAGCACATCGAGGCTGAGCGCTACACCGCGGATGTCCAACAAAAAAGCCCCGGCAACAGAAGCGCCAGAGCCGACGAAATCATTACATTGCGCCGCACGAACGCAGGTATTGGATGCGCGCGCCCTGTCGACCTTCGACGACATCAGTTGAGTTAGACATGCAATAGTCGAAATGGACCCGGAATGCCAACGACCATCGTGCTCCCTGCATGCCGGCTGCGCAGCCCGGGTGCGAGTGTCCGGCGCTAACCTGGTCTAGCGCAGTCTTGGCGTATGCTTCGCAGTATGCAGCATCGGCAGCTTGAGCGGCGAGCGGCATTAGAACGGCCAGCGCCAGCGTCAATAGCGTGATACATGTTAGCGCCTTGAGCACCTTTTCCTCCGCCGAGTTTTGCTGCCCCACAAGATTCATCATGTCTCCCGGCCCAAGTCTAGCCCGTCGTCGGTAACGTCTACGAGTGTCCTGCGTGCCACCATCAGATGCACCTCACTGTTTGGGATGCCGACGCAGTAATTTGAGCCCGTCCAACGCGAAGGCGTTACTGCGGCGCGCCGCGCAGCGGCGCCGGCTGCTCGTCGAGCATCGCCTGGATCGCGGCGCGGGTGGTGGCGCGGTCGAGCCCGTGCTTCTCCACCAGATCGCGGCAGTCGGCGAGGATGGCGTCGGCGTCCTGCATGATTTTCAGCCGCTTAAAACTGTCGTTGTAGTCGAGCCCCATGCTGATGCCGACGATCTCGTACATGTTCATGACACGGAACGGCCGGTCGCGCTCATGCGCGCACAGTTCGCGGTGATCGGAGTGATAGACCGCGACCAGCGCGTCGATGCCGGCCGCCTCGGCCGCGTCAAGCTCGGCCTCCTGCACTTCGCGGCGGTAATTTGGATTGATGCGCAGGCTGTTGGATTGCAGCCCGACCGCCGGCTGATGCAGATCGACGACTTCGATGCCGGGAACGGCCCACAAAATCTCCTCCGCGGCCTCGACCACGCCGCGGATGCCCGGATGCTTGTGCAGCGCGACGCGCATCGGCACCGGCTCGCGCAGGAGCGGCCGCAAGCGGTCGAGCTTGTCGCGAATGAACATCGTGAACGGCGTCATCTCGAACGGCTTTGCGCCGCGCGTCTGCTCGATGGTCGGCAGCGTCTGTTCGGTGAAATTGACGTGGCAGGCCGGGCACCACGACACCACCTGCCCGGTCTTGCTCGCCGCCATCTTGTCGAGCGTTGCTTCGGCGACGCGGCCGAACGTGGCGGTGTCGCCCGAGCGCATCGGCTGCACGCCGCAGCAATGGGTTGGACCGCCCATCACTTCGTAGCTGGCGCCCAGCGCGTCCATGATGTCGAGCGCAAGCAGCGCGATATGCGGCGTCTTGAGAATGTTGCAGCCGGTATAGAAGACGAAATCGGGCGGGGCGTCCGCGGCGGGACGGCGCGTGATCCCCTGCCCCAGCCGTTCGAGCAAAGCGTCGTCGATCTGGATGCGCGAAATATGCTTCACGTCGTGGGCGACGTGACGGAAGCCTTCGACGCCCTTCTTGCGCTGCGTCACCGCGTCGTCCTTGGTGCGCACCATGGCGACGCGCGCCATGTGAAGGAGGAAGCGCGGATTGACGCCGTAGTCGCAGGCCTCGATGCAGTCGCCGGAGAGCAGGCACCCCGACGCCCATTTGCGCGCGGCGTCGTTGCCCTCGCCGTGGCGCAGGATGTCGATGATGCCGTCGATGACGTGGACCGGATTTTCCCGCTGTTCGGCCGTGAGCCCTGCCGCGACCGTGCTCGGGCACACTTCGACGCATTTGCCGCAGCGCGTGCAGGCGTCGGCCATGGCGTCGGCCCGGGCCTGCAAAGCTGCTTCAAATGTTTGTGCCAGCATTTCGCCCATGACAGGAGAGCGTATCTCCGACTCAGGGCCGATTGAAGGCCCCGTGAAGTCGATGTAAGACCGGTTTCCCGCATCGATGCCCGGCCGCCCGCCCGGCAAATCCATGACAGGATCGGCGTAAACGAGGACTGCGATGGGTGAATTCGCGATCGGCCAGCCGGTACCGCGGTTCGAGGATCCGCGCCTGATCAAGGGCGGCGGCCGCTATGTCGCCGACATGGTGTTTCCCGGCACCGTGTTCGGCTACGTGCTGCGCTCGCCGCACGCCCACGCACGCATCCGCTCGATCGACACCACGAAGGCCAAAATTGCGCCCGGCGTGCTCGCGGTCATCACCGCCGCCGACTACAAAGCCGCGGGTTTCGGCGACTTGCCGGTGCCCGGCGGGCTTGCCCGCCGCGACGGCGTGCCCGGCTACCGGCCGCGTTATCCGGCTTTGGCCGAGGACCGGGTGCGGATGATCGGCGACTATATCGCCTTCGTCGTCGCCGAGACTTATTACCAGGCGGTAGACGCGTCCGAACTGATCGCGGTCGATTACGAGCCGCTGCCGGCCGTGGTCGCGACCGGCGACGCGACGAAGCCCGGCGTGCCGCTGGTGTGGGAAGATTGCCCGAACAATATCGGCTTCGTGCAGATCGAAGGAAACAAAGAAGCAACCGACGCCGCGTTCGGCCGCGCTGCGCATGTGGTCAAGCACAAATTCGTCATCAATCGCGTCACCGCCGCGGCGATGGAGCCGCGCGGCTGCATCGGCTTGTTCGAGCCGACCGAGGGCCGCTACACGGTCTACACGACCTTGCAGCGGACCAATGTGTTCCAGACCGAGCTGTCGCAATTCGTCCTAAAAGTTCCCGACAGCAAGATCCGCGTCGTCTGCGGCGACATCGGCGGCAGCTTCGGCATGAAGTCGGCCGTCTATAACGAAGTCGCGCTGGTGCTGTGCGCGGCCAAGCTCACCGGACGGCCGGTCAAATGGGTGGCGACGCGCTCGGAATGTTTCCTGTGCGACGCGCAGGCGCGCGACAACGTCACCGAAGCGGAACTGGCGCTCGACAAGGACGGCAATTTCCTCAGCTTCCGGGCCAAAATCATCGCCGCGATCGGCGCCTATATGCAGACCGGCATGCCGGCCTTTACCGGCAATCTCGGCACGCTGGCCGGCGTCTATCGCACGCCGGCCTCGCATATCGACGTCACCGCGGTATTCACTCACACCCAACCGGTGCGGCCGTATCGCGGCAACGGGCGGCCGGAAGCCGGTTACGTCATCGAGCGCATGGTCGATCTCGCCGCCGACCAGCTCGGCATCGACCCGGCGGAACTGCGCCGCCGCAACACCATTCCGGCGAGCGCCATGCCGTTCAAAACCAGCGTGACCTTCACCTACGATTGCGGCGAGTTCGAAAAGAACATGGACCTCGCGCTCGAAGCCGCCGACAAGAAAGGTTTTGAGAAGCGCCGCGCCGAAGCGCGCAAGAACGCCAAGCTGCGCGGCTTCGGTTTCTCCAACACCATCGAGCGCTCGGCGGCGGCCGGACTCGAAGGCGCCGAGATCAGGTTCGACCGCACCGGCTCGGTGTCGATATTTTCCGGTAGCGTCAATCAGGGCCAGGGCCACGAGACCGCGTTCAAGCAGGTGGTGTGCGACCGGCTCGGCCTTAACCCGAACGAAGTCACCTACATCCAGGGCGATACCGACCAGGTGTTTTTCGCCGAAGGCACCGGCGGCTCGCGCTCGGCGGCGTATTCCGGCTCGGCGTTTACGCTCGCCGCCGAGAAGATCGAGACCAAAGGCAAGGCGATCGCCGCCAAAATGCTCAAGCTCGACCTGGCCGACGTCAATTTCCACGAGGGCCTGTTCTCGAGCAAAAAGACCAACCAGACGCTGACCATCAAGGACGTGGCCAAGGCCTCCCTCGACCCGAAAAACCTGCCCGACGGCATGGAGCCCGGCCTGATCGAAAAGGCGATCTATAGCGGCAAGGTGGCGAGCTATCCGAACGGCGTGCATGTCTGCGAGCTGGAGATCGACGAAGACACCGGCACCGTCGAGATCGTCAATTACAACGTGGTCGACGACGTCGGCACCGTCATCAATCCGCTGTTGCTGCACGGCCAAGTCGACGGCGGCATCGCCATGGGCATCGGACAAATTTTGATGGAAGACATCAAGTTCGACACCGAGGGCCAGATCCTCACCGGCTCGTTCATGGATTATGCGATGCCGCGCGCGGGCGACATGGGCGCGTTCCATGTCGACTCCAATCCGGTGCCGACCAAGACGAATCCGCTCGGCGTCAAGGGCGCCGGCGAAGCCGGTTGCGTCGGCGCCATGCCGGCGGTTGCCAACGCGCTGGTCGATGCGCTCTCGGTGCTCGGCATCAACCACGTCGCCATGCCGGCAACGCCAGAAGTGTTGTGGCGCGCCATCCGCGACGCGCGCGCGAAGGGCGCTTAGCTGAAGCCGCGAATTTTTCCCTCCCCCTGAAAGGGGGAGGCACGATCCGAGCGAAGCGAGGATCGAGTGGGGGTTATGGCGATTTAGTCACGGACTCCCACCGGCTCGCGCTGCTCGCCATCCTCCCCCTTTCAGGGGGAGGTTTAGCATTAGGGCATTTGGAATTTCACGGACTGGCAGGCGTGGAGCCGCAGCCGCAATTGCCGGAAGTCTTATTCTCGACGGCGTAGATCGCGACGCCGAGGCCTGCCGCCGCCAAGGCGGCTGTGGTTCCGATCGCCCAGCCGTCGTCGGGCGGCGGCGGCGGCGCAACGACCTGCTGGCTCGGCGGCCCACAGGGCGACGCTGCGGCAATGGTCGTAACCGCGCCGGGCACGACTTCAACTTTGCAGCCTTCGGAATAAACGATCTCGGCCATGCCGCCCGCGCTCACCATGACGGTGTCTCCCGGACCGGCGTCGATCTCGCCTTTGACCGGCTGAAAGCCCTGGCCATGGCTGATGTAACAATTGCCCGGACCGGCTCGATCAGAGCGGCGAGGCAGGGGGTAACACTGACGAGCAACGCACAACTCAAGCAGCACAAGGCTCGCAAGAGCGGTTGCATGCTCTTTGTCTCCTATGGGTGGATACTCCTTGAGGGGACGCACTCCTTTGCCGCGAATCACTGCGTTGTGCACAACTTAAGATTTTGAATCATATTCATACAACCAATGCAAATTGTCGTCGTAAATACTTGAATTTATGAAGCTTTTGACGCAGGCTCGATGCTGGCCCTGGCTGGCTTATCCACAGGACACCGGCAAACCGTGAGCTACGGCATCGACGATCCGACCCGCGTCAATTCGGCCGCGCCCGCGCCGCTCGCCGGCATTCGCGTGCTCGAATTCTGTCACACCATCATGGGGCCGACCGCAGGCCTGATCCTCGCGGACCTTGGCGCCGACGTGATCAAGATCGAACCCGCCGACGGCGATTCGACCCGCCGTCGCATCGGTTTCGCCGCCGGTTTCTTCGCCACCTTCAACCGCAACAAGCGTAGCTTCGCCGTCGACCTGAAAGCCGATGACGGCCGCGATTTGCTGCATCGGCTGGCGGCAACCGCCGACGTCGTTCTGGAAAATTATGCGCCGGGCGCCATGGAGCGGCTCGGCTGCGGCTATGCCGATCTGGCGAAGCTCAATCCGCGGCTGGTCTATTGCGCGCTCAAAGGTTTTTTGAGTGGACCCTATGAGCACCGCCCGGCGCTCGACGAGGTGGTGCAGTTCATGGCCGGCCTTGCCTATATGACCGGACCGCCGGGCCAACCGCTGCGCGCCGGCTCTTCGGTCGTCGATATCATGGGCGGCATGTTCGCCGTCATCGGCGTGCAGGCGGCACTGCGCGAGCGCGAGCGCACCGGCCGCGGCCAAATGGTCAAATCCGCTTTATTCGAATCGACCGCGTTTTTGATGATGCAGCACATGGCGGGCGAAGTCGTAACCGGACAGCCGATGCCGCCGATGCCGTCACGCGAAGGAGCATGGGCGATCTATGAGCCGTTCGCCACCGCCGACGGCGAGCAGATCTTTGTCGGGCTGACCAGCGACGGCCACTGGCGGCGCTTCTGCCAGGAATTCGGCCGGGCCGACCTGCTGCAGAATCCGGCCTACGCGACCAACGAGGACCGGGTGCGGGCACGCACGGTATTGGTGCCGGTGGTCGCCGGCATCATCGCGCGGCATAAGCTCGCCGCGCTTGCCGAAATGTTCGACCGCATCGATATACCTTTTGCTCCAGTGGCAAAGCCTGGAGACCTGTTCGACGATCCGCAGCTCAACGCCGGCGGCCGCATGCTCGAAATCGATTTTCCGAACGGCGTCCGCGCCAAATTACCGCGCTTGCCCATCGAGATAGGCGATCACGATTTCCACCTGCGACGGCAGGCGCCAAAACTCGGCGAGCATACCGCCGAAATCCTTGCCGAAGCCGGCCTGGCGCCGGCCGAGATCGCGGCGTTGACCAAGCGCGGCATCGTCACCGTCGCACCGGAGCAACAACCATGAGCGACATACCGGCGGCGGTGCACATCAACGAAGAAGGGCCGCGCGAAGGTTTTCAGATCGAGAAGGGTCCGATCCCGACCGCGCGCAAGATCGCGCTGATCGATGCTTTGTCGCAAACCGGCCTCGATCACATCCAGATCGTTTCCTTCGTCAACCCGAAGAACGTGCCGGGCATGGCGGACGCCGACGAGGTCGTCGACGCCATTACCCCGCAGCCTGGCGTCGCCTACACGGCGCTGTGGCTCAACGAGAAAGGCTTTGCGCGCGCGCTCAAGCACGACCGGCTGACCAATACCGGCACCATCCAGCTTGCCGCTTCGGAGAAATTCTCCAAGCGCAACCAGAACCGCGACGCCGCGCAGCAGCTCGCCGGCCAACATGCGATTGTCGACATGTACAAGGCAGCCGGCATTCCGGTCGAGCGCGGCAGCATCATGGCGGCATTCGGCTGTAATTTCGCCGGCGACATTCCGGTTTCGCATATCGTCGCGCTGGTAGCGCAAATCCTCGACGTGGCGAGGGAGCACGGCGTTACGCTGCGCTATGTGACGCTCGCCGACACCATGGCCTGGGCGACGCCGCTGGCGATCAAGCGCACCATCGGCGCCCTGCGCGAGCGCTGGCCCGCGCTCGACTTCGCGCTGCACCTGCACGACACCCGCGGCATGGCGATCGCCAATGCCTATGCCGGCCTCGAAATGGGGGTGACGCGCTTCGATTTATCGGTCGCCGGCCTTGGCGGCTGCCCATTCGCCGGCCACGCCGGCGCCGCAGGCAATGTCTGCACCGAGGATTTGGTGTTCATGTGCAATGAACTGGGCATCAAGACCGGCGTCGATCTCGACGCGCTGATCGAATGCGCAAAGCTTGCCGAGGACGTCGTCGGCCACCCGCTGCCCGGCTCGGTGATGAAGGGCGGCACGCTGGCGAAGTTCCGCGCTTAGCCCTCCCCCACCCGGGCCGCGCTTGCGCGCGCCCGAGTGCATGCTTGTTGGGGGAGGGTTGGGAGGGGGGTCGTGAGGTGACGTGAAAGCGTAGACGCTTACGCGTCACCTCGCGACCCCCCACCCCTATCCCCTCCCCACAAGGGTGAGGGGAACAGCGAGCCTCAGGCCTCCCCCAAGATCTTCCAGATGCCGCTCGCGGTGGCGACAATGCGGCTGCCGACCTTCAGCTTCGATTCGATAAACAGCAGCGAACGTGTTTCGCGCACGATCTCGCAATGCGCCTCGACGAAGTCGCCGACCTTCACCGCGCCGATAAATTGCATGTTGATCTCGATGGTGGCGTGCGGTTTTTCGCCGGTCTTGCGCCGGCCGGTCATGCCCATCGCCTGGTCGGCAAAGGTCGTCAGCATGCCGCCATGCACGATGCCCCGGTGGTTGCGATGCTTGTCGGTGGAAACGAAGCCGAACAGGGCGTCGCCGCGGCGCCAGATCGGCCCGACCAGCTCGCCGAAATTATGCTCTCGCACCCGTTCCCAGCCGTGCGCGGCCGGATCGAACGCTTCGACCGCTGCGGGTTTGTCGTTCACGCGCGCACCGCAACCGGGTCCGAACGGCGAGCGGCGAGCCGGCGGGGCAGATCGGGGATGAGCTTTGCCGCGTTGGCGCCGCCGATGAGCGCGCGGCCGGCGGCGCCGAGCGCGCCTACCGCTTCGACATAGCCCGCGACCTCGCCCGGCTCGCGCACGGCTTGCGGATAGTCGCTGGCGAAAACAAGCTGCGACAGCGGCAGTTCTTGCAGCCCGAACTTGACCCAATGCGCGCCCCATTCCGCGGCGTGATCGGGGCCGGCCCAGCCGGCGATATCGTAGTAAAGCCGTTCCTCAAGATAATGGTCAAACGGCTGGCGCGGTTCGCGGCCGTGGCGGGGAATTTTAGCGGTGCCCCATTTGCCGCGCTGCTGAAAACCGCGGATGCGGCCGAGATAGCGGCCGATGCCGCCGGCAAAATGCGAGAATTGAATCTTCAGGCCGGGCAAGTCGTCGAGCAGTCCGCAATTGATGAGACGTACCGCCGCCGTCATCAGCGAGAATTCCCAGCCGAGCATGCGGCCGAGATCGTCGGCATCCATCCGCGCCCAGGCGATCACGCGCGGCAGCGGATGGATGAAAACGTAAAGGCCAAGGTCGGCGCAAGACGTCCAGAACGGCCGCAACTCCGCGCAGTCGAGCGGCTGATCCTGCAATTCCGACGCGATGACGACGCCGGGAAAGCCAAGCTCGACCGCGCAACGTTTCAATTCGGCCGCGGCGTCTTGCGGCTTGAGCGCCGGCACATGGGCGAGGCCGATGAAACGGCCCGGATGCGCAAGCTCGGCCTGCCGCATGCGGTCGTTGATGGCGCGGCAGAGCGCGATGTCGGGCTGATCGAAGCCGAGCCCGCAGGACAGCACGCCGGCATCGATGCCGGCTAAATCCATCATGCGGACATGCGCGGGGAGATCGGCAAGCTGCGGGTTGAGAAAATAATGCGGATTGCCGTCGCGATCGAGATCGACCGTCGCTTTGGCCGGATCGCCCTTGAATAAATCAGGCGGCGTGTAATGTTGCTGGAAGTCGACGAGCATTCGCTCACATGATCGCAAATTCGGTGTTGCGGCGGTCGGTCATCAGCATAGCGCCGGGATAATGCGTGATGCAGAATTCCGGCCGTACCGCCATGATCACCGATTGCGGCGTCACTCCGCAGGCCCAGAACACCGGGATTTCTTTGTCGCCGATCGGCACCGCATCGCCCCAATCCGGCTTGGCGATGTCTTTGATGCCGATCATGTCCGGCTTGCCGAGATGCACCGGCGCGCCATGCACCGACGGGAAACGGGTGGTGATCTGCACGGCGCGGATGGCGTCGGCCGGCTTCATCGGCCGCATCGAAACCACGAGCGGGCCGTGGAACGGGCCGGCCGGCCGGGTCTCGACCGAGGTGCGATACATCGGCACGGTGCAGTCGCAGGTCATGTGGCGCAGCTCGATGCCGCCTTCGACAAGCGCTTCTTCAAATGAAAACGAACAGCCGATGGCAAAGGTGACGAGATCGTCGCGCCACCACTTCATCAGGTCAGTTGGTTCATCGACACAGACCCCGTCACGCCAGACGCGGTAGCGCGGCAGATCGGTGCGGATGTCGAGATCGTCGGCCAAAGCCGGGATGCGGGGGTCGCCCGGCGCCGAAACGCCGATCAGCGGGCACGGCTTCGGATTGTTGTGGCAAAACTGCATGAAATCCTGGGCCAGGTTTTGCGGCAGGATGGCGAGATTGGCCTGCACGAAGCCGGGCGCCAGGCCCGATGTCGGCCCCGAATGCGCGTTGCGCCGGATCGCGAGCCGCGCGGCGCGGCCGGTTGTTAGCGCCTCGGGATTTTCCCGTCGCATCGTGGCTGTTGCCATGACCGGTTCCTTATCCGCTGTCAGTTTGCCGTGAAGCTTTTGCCCACTTTAGCATCAAGCCGGCTCGGAAAAAGCCGGCGGCCGCGACGATCTTACGCGCGGAAATGCCGGATCGGGCGGGCACCGGAAATGCGAATTCGGTTGAAACCGCGGTCAAAGTCGCGTTTGCTAAGGGCCTAATTTCCCTGCCAGAAGCCCGTTTAAGGGCCGGCACAGGCCATCAGAAATCCAGAGGAGACTACCGATGACCGAGAATTGGAAACACGAGGAGTGGGCAAAAGACATCTGGTACCGCGGCAAGGTCACGCGCCGCCGCATTATCGGATGGGGCGGCGGCGCGATCGGCGCCATGATGCTGGTGCCGGCACCGTGGCGGGCGGCTTTCGGCGCCGCCAAGTCCTACAAAGTCGGCTCCGAGCAGCCGCTGTCGGGCGCTGGCGCGGCCGGCGGCAAAACCGCGGTGGTCGGCCTGCAAATGTCGGCCGACCGTATCAACGCCAATGGCGGCATCAATGGCCGCCCGGTCGAGCTGGTGATCGTCGATGACGAGAGCTCGCCGGCGGTCGCCCGGCAAAAGACCGCGAAAATGGTGGACGAGGACAATATCGACATCCACGCCGGCGGCTTCCTCTCCAATATCTGCCTCGCCTGCATGCCGGTCTGGCAGGACGCCAAGATCGTCAACATGATCACCGTCTGCCTCGACACCACGCTGACCACGTCGGCCTGCAACCGCTACACCTTCCGCCTCCACGATTATGCGCCGGCGCAAGCGGTCGCCTTCGCGCCCACGCTCACCAAAATGGGCAAGAAGTGGCACATCGCGCACAGCGATTATTCCTGGGGCCAGTCGACGCGCGACGCCTATATCGCCGAGATCCAGAAAAACGGCGGCACGGTCGTCGGTACCACCGGCATTCCGCTCGGCACCGCCGACATGACGCCGTTTTTGTCGAAGATCTCCGGCGATTTCGACGGCTTCTTCGGCATTTTCTTCGGCAAAGACGGCGTCACGCTGGCCAACCAGGCCTATGACCTCGGCCTGACCAAGAAGTACAAATTCGCCGGCGACGGCTCGATCTCGGAATCGACCAACCTGATCGCGGTCGGCAACAAGCTCGACGGGTTCACCGGCATCAACCGCTACATTCCGGTATTCGACGGCCCGCTCAACACGCCCTATCTGCACCGCTTCTTCGACGAAGCCAAAGGCCGGCTGGCGAAAATCGACCCGTCAGGCCCGTTGCCCGACAAATACGTGCAGTCGAACTACGAAGCCTTGAATGCCATGAAGATCGCGATGGAGAAGTCGAAGTTCGACAGCCGCGACGATTCGTCGAAACTGATCGAAGCGCTGGAAGGTCTCGAAGTGAAGGAAAGCGACGACTTCCCGCAAGGCGACAAGACGCTGCGCAAGGAAGACCATCAGGCCTTCTTGCGCGAGTTCATCTTCACCATCGGCGGCGGCACCTATCACCTTCAGCAGACGGTGGATAAGGACAAGACGCTTGTTCCGCCGGCGTGCCACTTCCCGTCGGCTTAAGCGATCAGTCCGAAGCCTCTAAGTGCGCGCCCAACTGTCGACCGAGCTCCGCCCCCCGGCAACCGGCCGGGGCGCGGAGTTGGTGCCCATACTGAAGACCGAATTGCTGTCCGTCCGGTTCGGCGGGCTCGCGGCGCTTTCGGAAGTCAATTTCGAGATCGCGCGCGATGAGGTGCGCGCCATTATCGGACCGAACGGCGCCGGCAAGAGCACCTTCTTCAACTGCCTGACCGGCGTGCTGCGGCCGACCAGCGGCCGTATCGTCTTCAACGGCGAGGAAATCTCCGGCCTGCCGTCAAACGCGATCTCGCAAAGAGGCATCGCGCGCTCCTATCAGATCACCAATATCCTGCCCAACGCCACGGCGCTCGAAAACGTACGGATCGCCGCGCAATCGCGCCGGCACGGCTGGAACATGCTGGCGCATCACAGCGCCTTCGCCGACATCAACAGGAAAGCCGAGGCTGCGCTGCATTCCGTCGGGCTGCTCGGCAAAGCCGGCGAACTGGCGAGCAACCTGTCGCACGGCGAGCAGCGCAATCTCGAAATCGGCATTGCGCTGGCGACCGAGCCGAAACTGCTTTGCCTCGACGAGCCCACCGCCGGCATGAGCCAGACCGAGACCGACGAGACCATGGAGCTGATCAGGCGGATCGCCCAGGACCCGGCAAATAGTCTCACGATCCTGATCGTCGAGCACGACATGAACGTGGTGATGGAGCTTTGCGACCGCATCACCGTGCTGCACTACGGCGCCATTCTCGCCGAGGGCACGCCCGAGGAAATCCAGCAAAATCCGAAAGTGCTGGAGGTCTATCTCAAGACATGAGCGACATGAGCCTCTTGGCCAATGGAAGTGCGCCGCTCGTCCTGCTCGAGGAAGTGCACACCCACTACGGCAAGAGCCATATCCTGCATGGCGTGTCGCTCACCGTCGGCCCGGGCGAGGTGGTCGGCCTGCTTGGCCGCAACGGCGTCGGCAAAAGCACCACGCTCAAGACCATCATGGGGCTGGTGCGGCCGAGCCAGGGCAGCGTGCTGCTCAACGGCAATGCGATCACCGGCCTGCCGCCGCACAAGCTCGCCCGGCTCGGCATCGGCTACGTGCCGGAAGACCGGCGCATTTTCCGCCTGCTCACGGTGATGGAGAATTTGCGCACCGGGCTGGACCGCGACGGCGTCACCGAGGAGAAGCGCCAAAACCTGCTCGACAAGGTCTTTACGTTCTTCCCGGTGCTGGCGGAACGCCGCGGCCAGGCCGGTGGCACGCTGTCCGGCGGCGAGCAGCAGATGCTGGCGATCGCCCGCGCCATGATGCTGGAGCCAAAAATCATTCTGCTCGACGAGCCGACCGAAGGCCTGATGCCGCGCATGGTGTCGCAGATCCGCAACATCATCGAGTTTTTGCACAACGAAGGCGTCGCCATCCTCCTGGTCGAGCAGAACGTGCCGTTGACGCTGGAGGCAAGCCAGCGCGTCTACATCATGGAGAAGGGCAGCGTGCGCCACCATTGCGCGGCGTCCGAGATCGACGTGCATCATCCGGTCATCAAGCAATATCTGGGGGTGTGAGCGATGGGCGCGATCGGTCAATTCTTCCAGGCTATTCCGCTTGACCTCATCATCATCCAGACGGTGAACGGCATCGTCACCGGCATGATCCTGGCGCTGGTCGCGTCCGGCTTGACGCTGATCTTCGGCATCATGGACGTGGTGAACTTCGCCCATGGCGAACTGTTCATGTTCGGCGCCTATGTCGGCGTCGTCATCGTTGCCGCCACCGGCAGCTTCTGGCTCGGCTTGGTCGGGGCGGCGCTGATCGTCGCCATTCTCGGCGCGGCGTTGCAGATCGTGACGTTGCGGCCGCTGATCGGACGCGATCCGCTCAACACCATCCTCGTCACCTTCGGGATTTCGCTCGTTCTGCAAAATTTCGCGCTATGGGAATTCGGCCCGACGGCACGGCGCATTCCGGAGCCGATGAGCGGCGAGTTCACGCTGTTTTACCTGCAATATCCCTGGTACCGCATCTTCATCGCGGCGATGTCGGGCGCCATCATCGGCAGCTTCTGGCTGTTCCTGAAATATGGGAAATTCGGCATCTGGATCAGAGCCACCGCGCAGGACCGGGTGATGGCGCAAGCGATGGGCATTCCGGTGCCCTGGGTTTACACCGGCGTGTTCGCCATCGGCGCCGCCATGGCGGCGGCGAGCGGCGTGCTGTTTGCGCCGACGACCGGCGTCGATCACAGCATGGGGCTCGATTGGGTGCTGCGCGCCTTCATCGTCGTCGTGGTCGGCGGCATGGGCAATCTCGGCGGCTCGATTGCCGCCGCCATCTTCATCAGCCTGCTTGAGGCCTATGCCGCGATCTGGCTCGACCCGTCGCAGGCGGTGATCGTCTCCTTTGTCGTGCTGATCCTCACGCTCCTGTTCCGTCCCACCGGCTTGTTCGTAGCGACACCGCGATGACCGTTGCGCCGCTCGATAAAGTGATGCCGCTCGACAAGATGAAGTTGAGCCACACCGCCGTTTTCTGGGTCGGTTTTTGCGTGGTGATAGCGCTCTTGATCGTGGCACCGCTCGTGCTGCCCGAATTCTGGCGCCGCTTCCTCACCGAATGCCTGATCTGGGGCCTCTTGGCGATGTCGTCCGATCTTTTGATCGGCTATACCGGCATGGTCTCGTTCGGCCATTCGGCGTTTTTCGGGCTTGGCATGTATGGCGCCGCGGGCGCGCTGATTGCGGTCAGTCCGCCGAATCTGTGGCTCGCCATCCTGGCCGGACTGGCCGGCGCCGCCGGCGCCGCTTTGTTCGTCGCCTTTTTCTCCATCCGGCTGCGCGACATTTATTTCGCCATCACCACGCTGATCTTCAGCCAGATCTTCTACGTCATCATCTTCACCTGGACCAAGGTGACCGGCGGCGAGAACGGCTTGATCTTCAGCCGCCCGCATCTGTCCATCCCGTTCCTTTATGATGCGCGTTTCAACTCGACGACCATGCATTGGTTCGTGCTCGCGGTGGTGACGGCGTCCTACCTGATCTTGCGGCGCGTCACCCAATCGCCGTTCGGCATGGTGCTGCAGTCGATCCGCGAAAACGAGGCGCGCACCCGCGCCATCGGCTATGCGGTCGAGCGCTACAAGATGATGTCGGTGATGCTGTCCGGATTATTCGCCGGATTGGCCGGCGTGCTTTACGCCGTGCAGAACCAGTTCGTCGCGCCCAACTTCGTTTACTTTCTGACGTCCGGCGATACCGTGATGTATAACGTCATCGGCGGCGTCGGCACGCTGGTCGGGCCGATTGTCGGCGCCGGATTTTTCCAGCTGGCGCGTCAATTGCTGTCGCAACTTTTCGGCGATCAGTTCCCGTATTTGATCCCGCTCGGCGTCGTCTTTATCGCCATGATCATTTTCCTGCCGCAGGGCATCCTTGGCTTCGCGCGGCGGTGGCTCAACCGCTAGCTATCTATTCCCTAGAATGAAATTGAATCAAAATAGGGTAGTAGACCAGTTTCAGAATGGCAATTGATGTACTCGAATTCCTGATCCTTGGCCGGCAGGACCGCCACTTCATGCCAAAGTTTAATGTTGAGCTGGAAATTGTGCTTCTCCACCATCTCCATAAAGCGGTCGTAGATAGCGAGGTGCGTCGGATGCGATGAGACCCACCGTTCGAGGTGGGCCAACGTCAGGAAATACCCGAGGCCATGTGACTTCTGGAGCGGCTTGCCCTCTGAGGTCGACTCGTTGACGAACCGCATCTCGCAACAACCCGTATCGAGTGGATTATCTCGCAAAAATTCGAGTCCCGCGATGAGAACGGGATGCACAAACTCCTGATAGGTTTTGAGCTCCGCTTCCGCGCAATCCGCCCAGTTCTGCCCCGAGCGAATAACAGCAAGGTTCTTGGGAACTTGTATACGTCGACGCGTACCGCGGGTTGGTCCTCGAAGGAGCTGTGGCATCTTGCTGCCATGCGCGCTCTCGAAGCGGTTACGCGCAGATTCCGGAATCCTGTCACGCATGGCGCCCCAATAGGCGTGTTTTTTGATCGGGCCAGCAAGCCGGTGGCCTCCCTTGGCGACACCTTCCAGGTGTTTTGACGAGAAGATAGTTTCGAGACGCCCGACCGGAATGCGCATGACTTCGCGAAACCGGCCGCTCGAATCGACGACACGCTCCGGATCCAGCCACCATTCGCCAAAGCCGCTCTCCGACTGCCATGAGTCAAATAACGCGGCATTGGGCCAATAGGCTATTGCGACATCGGTGTTGCAGCCAGCGCGGTCCGTGAAGCGACCCCACTCGACATTCTGCGGGCCGTTGGGTGCTTCGAAAAACGTCCTCAGAGCATCGATACGGGCTGCCGGATCATTTTTTGCGACCAGCACGCCATAGCAGCCTATGACGACTTTGGAGGTGTCGGACGCCGCTTCCGCCGACCAAGCTGGATAAGGCGGCTCCCAGCCCGACGGCATTGCTTCGGGGTACTCACCTGCGACAGAACTCAAGCCGATCCCTTCCCAAAAAACTTCGCCAGCGCGGCGGCGTCTTTCTTGTCGCCGTTCTCGAAATTCTCGGCGAATTTCTCGTAGAAATCCGCAGCCCCTTCGTAGAGCTTGCGCGCCGTCGGATCGTCGCCGACGAAGCCGGCGATCTCGTGCATCTCGGCGACCCAGCGGTAGGCTTTGGGCGGCATTTGCGAAAGGCTGCGCTTGAGCCAGGGAAATAACTCCTTCTGGCTTGCCTGCAACTCGTCGAACAGCGCAGCGGCGGAACCGGCGCGCGTCGCCGCCAGCATCATCGCGGCCCCGATCGCTTGCGTGCCCTTGGTGATGCCGGCATAGGACATTTTCAGCGCCGAGGCGGCGCTCAGCGCGCCGTCGAGCACACGAACGTCGAGCCCGTAATCGCGCAGCGTGGCAAAGCGTGCAGCGGCGGGGCCGGAGGCATAAAAGCGCGGACTGCCGGCCACCTTTTCTTGCCCCGGTTGCGGGTTAGGGATGGGAGCCGGCGGCGAACCGATGATGCCGGCGTCGACGAAGGCACATTCGGTTGGCGCGATGGCGGCCGCGACCTGTTCGACGGTTTTCGGATTGATGGCGTTGCAATCGACATAAATCGGCTTGGCATTGCTCGCGGTCAGCGCCGGCACGAAGCGCTGCGCCAAAGCGAGCGCATCGCCCGGCGGCAGGATCGACAGTATGAAATCGGCGCCGGCGATTTCATGGTCGCTCGCCGCCGCCATGCCCGCGGCCTTCGCTCGCGCCACGGTTTCCGCGCTCCGGCCCTGCAACGAAGTCAGAACTTTTACCCCGTTATCGAAGAGCCTTTTGCCGACCGCAGCGCCCATGGCGCCGGGCGCGATCACTGCGACAACAGGAGTCATGAGTGCCTCATCCTCGTCATTCCGGGCTCGCCGCTTCGCGGCGCCCCGCAATGACGATGCTATACTGTTTCGCCCGACTTCGCAGCCGGCGCCTTCTTCACGCGCCGGCGCAGCGCCGGCACGCGGCCATCGGCGGTCGGCTGATAAAACACGCTGTAGCGCGCAACCGACTCGGCGAAAACGCGCGCGTCGGCCGGTTTTTTCACCTCGAAGGAATTGAAGCCGGCGCGCACGAGGAAAGTGAACTGGTCGCGCAATACGTCGCCGGTGGCGCGCAGCGTGCCGCCAAAGCCGTATTGCTCGCGCAACAGCCGCGCCTGGCTATAGGCGCGGCCGTCACGGAATTTCGGGAAATTGAGCGCGACGAGCGCCAGGTGGCCGAGCCACGGCTGCAATTCGGCGACGCGCCGGTCGTTCGGCCACGCCACGCCGACCGAGCCGTCGCGGCGCGTGAGCGCGTCCGCATCGGCGAAAAAGCGCTTGGCCGAGACGATGACCGGCACCCGCTCCGGAATCGGCGCATCGTCGTCGACGCGCAGGTAGCGGTCCTCGACAATTTTGCCGTTTTCAACGAGCGGCATAGACGCGCTCCCGGAACGGCTCGACGCCGGTCCGCTTGACGGTGTCGATGAACAACTCGTCGGGCCGCGCCCGCAGTTCGAGATAGGCCGCGGCGATATCCTCGACCACGTCGGCGACCTGGGCATAGGGCACCGCCGGACCGATCAGCGTACCGAGCACGGCGTTCTCGTCGGCCTTGCCGCCGAGCGTGATCTGATAAAACTCCTCGCCGTTCTTCTCGACGCCGAGGATGCCGATATGGCCGACATGGTGATGGCCGCAGGCATTGATGCAGCCGGAAATATTGACGTGCAGGCGGCCGAGATCGCGCTGCAGATCGAGGTTGTGGAAACGCCGGGTGATCTCCTGCGCGATCGGGATCGAGCGCGCATTGGCAAGGCTGCAATAATCGAGGCCGGGGCAGGAGATGATGTCGGAGATGAAGTTGACATTGGGCAGCGCGACGCCGACGGCGTCGAGCGCGCGCCACAACGCCGGCAAATCGCGCTGCGCGACATGCGGCAGCACCAGGTTCTGCTCGTGGCCGACGCGGATTTCACCGAACGAGTAGCGGTCGGCGAGATCGGCAATGGCGTCCATTTGCGCGGCGGTGGCGTCGCCGGGCGTGCCGCCTTCGGGCTTGAGCGACAGCGTCACGATGGCGTAGCCGGGGATTTTGTGGTTGGCGACGGAATTGGCCATCCAGGCGTCGAAACCGCGGTCGGCGCGGCGCGCCGCGGCAAGCTCGCGCTGACTGTCGGTCAGCTTTTCATAGACCGGATATTGGAACCGCCCGGCGATCTCGTCGACCGCAGTATCATCGAGCGCCAGCGCGCCGTCCTTGATGCTTTGCCATTCGGCGTCGACTTCCTTGGCGAAGGCCTCGGGCCCCAATTCGTGCACCAGGATCTTGATGCGCGCCTTGTAGATATTGTCGCGACGGCCGAACTGATTGTAGGTGCGCAGGATCGCCTCGACATAGCTCAAGACGTCGCGTTTTTGCAGGAACGGCTTGATGGTCTGGGCGAGGAACGGCGTGCGGCCGAGCCCGCCGCCGACCATGACCTCGAAACCGAGTTCGCCCGCGCCGTCGCGATGCAGGCGCAGGCCCAAGTCGTGGATGCGCAGCGCGGCGCGGTCGTGCGCCGCGGCGCCCACCGCGATCTTGAATTTGCGCGGCATGAACGAGAATTCGGGATGCAGCGTCACATGCTGGCGGATGATCTCGGCCCACAGCCGCGGGTCCTCGATCTCGTCGGGCGCGACGCCGGCCCATTGGTCGGTGGTGATGTTGCGCACCACATTGCCGCTGGTCTGCATGCCGTGCATGCCGACTGAGGCGAGATCGGCCATGGCGTCGGGCAATTCGGCGAGCTTGATCCAGTGATACTGGATGTTCTGCCGCGTGGTGAAATGGCCGTAGCCGCGATCGTATTTGCGGGCGACATGGGCGAGCATGCGCAACTGCTCCGACGACAATGTGCCGTAGGGAATGGCGGTGCGAAGCATATAGGCGTGGAGCTGCAGATAGACGCCGTTGAGCAGCCGCAGCGGCTTGAACTCTTCCTCGGTCAATTCGCCCGACAGCCGCCGCGCCACCTGATCGCGAAATTCGGCGACGCGTTCGGTGACCAGCGTGCGGTCGAAGGCATCATAGACGTACATGGAAAAGGCCTTGCTGGCCGGCGGTTCAGTTTTGCGCGTGTTCTCTTTCGCGTATCCGCGCCGCGGCGGCAATTACCACGGGCAACTCGATTGTCGGGCCGCCGAGCCGGATCAGCTCGCGCAGATTTCCCGGCCGCACCTGGCCACCCGGCAAGAACTCCACCGGCGCCACATAAGCGCCGATCGCGCCAAGATCGTCGGCAAGCGCCGCCGACATGAGTTGCTGCGCGCCCGCGACATTGGTAACGACCGCGGCCGCGTCGAGCGTCGTGGTCCAGCCGCCATCGGCAAGGCGATAGATGACCGCGCCGTCGCCGGTGCGATTGGCGGTCACCACCACCGGGCCGGTGACTTTGATTTTCTTCTGTTCGAGCGGAGAGGTCATTGGCGCCTCTTATAGAATGTTCTTCTTTATATGAGGTTCAGGCTAGCGCCAAACAGCAGAAAACTACTCCAAATATCACAATGAAAGGAGAAAAATCGCGCAAATAAACACCGCAGCTGAGAACGTCCTTGCTGCGCGCGAAATTATGCGTTTCGTGTCAACAATACCGGCGAAGCGCAGGCGGGGCCCAATGAGCGGCGCGCGGGGGGATTCTTCGGCTAACGCGGTTGCCCGCGGCGACCCCGGCGAAGTGTTCGCCGCCTTCCTGCGCCTCGGCCTCACCAGCTTCGGCGGCCCGGTCGCGCATCTCGGCTATTTCCACGAGGAATTCGTCGTGCGCCGCCAATGGCTCGACGAAAAAACCTATGTCGATCTCGTGGCGCTGAGCCAATTTTTGCCGGGCCCGGCGTCCAGTAAAGTCGGCATTGCCATCGGCCTGTCGCGCGCCGGCTATCTCGGCGCGCTGGCGGCGTGGACCGCATTCACCGCGCCGTCGGCGATTGCGCTGATACTGTTCGGCTACGGCGTCACCTCGCTCGGCAATGCACTCGGCTCCGGCTGGCTGCATGGGTTGAAAGTCGCCGCCGTCGCGGTGGTCGCCAATGCGGTTCTGACCATGATGCGCGCGCTAGCGCCGGATCGCGAGCGCGCGACGCTGGCGGTCGGCGCCGCCGCGCTGGTGCTGGCGATGCCGTCGTCGTTCGGCCAAATCATCGCCATCGTGCTTGGCGGCCTTATCGGCTTCGTGCTGTTCCGCGGCGCGCCGGCAGAGCAACACACCGCCCTGCCGCATCCGGTCAGCCGGACCGCAGCGAGCCTGGCGATCACAGCCTTCTTCGTCATTCTGATCGGCCTGCCGCTGGTAAATGCGGCGGCGCCGCACCATTCATTGCAATTGTTCGACGCCTTCTATCGCTCAGGCTCGCTGGTATTCGGCGGCGGCCACGTCGTACTGCCGCTCCTGCAAGCCGCAGTGGTGCCGCCGGGCTGGGTCAGCAACGACGCCTTCCTCGCCGGCTACGGCGCGACGCAGGCGGTACCCGGCCCGCTGTTCACATTTGCCGCCTATCTCGGAACCGTCATGGGCCCACAGCCGAACGGTTGGATTGGCGCGCTCGTATGCCTCGTTGCGGTTTTTTTGCCAGCCTTCCTTCTGGTGATCGGACCGCTGCCGTTCTGGGATGCGTTACGGCACCGGCCGTGGGCGCAAGCGGCGCTGCGCGGCGTCAATGCCGCCGTTGTCGGCTTGCTCCTCGCCGCGCTTTATCGTCCGGTGTGGACGTCCGGCATTACCAATGCGGGCGATTTTGCGTTGGGCGTCGCGGCATTCCTCTTGCTGTTGATGTGGAAGACGCCACCCTGGCTGGTCGTCGCGTTCTGCGCCCTCGGCGGCGCGGCGCTGGCCTTCGTGCCGTTCGGTTAGTTGTGCGGCGCGTGCCCTGTCGCGATGGCCGCGACCTGCGCGGCGTCTTCAGGCGCGGTATTGCCGCGCCAGACCACATGCAGATCGGGCCGCGTCAGCACGAGATCGCAGCCATAAACCTCGCGCGCCACGGCGTCCGGCACCTCGATCGCCGCAACCGGCGCGCCGCGCGCGGCGATGGCGCGTTCGAGCGGGCCCGCATCCGCCTTGGTGCCGCCGAGTTTGAGGATCGCGTAGCCGGCGGGAATGCGGTCGGCCATCGGCGTGCCGCCACCGAGCCAGACATGCGGCAGCCGTGCGCCCGGCCACGTGGTCGGCTGATACTCGCGAAACAAATGCTCCGGCCCGCCGGGAATGTTGCAGACGACCGGGGAATCGACATAGCGGTAGCCGAGCTCGGCACCGATCATTTCGTTGCTCTTGCGCTGCTCGACATTGGCGACCGCAATGAGATTTTCCCGGGTCGCAGCGCCGGCCGGTGTCGCCTCGCGGATGTCCGGCCGCCACATCGAACGCCACTTGCGCCGGCCGATGGTGGCGTAACGCGACGCGCCGACATTGCGCTCGCCGATCTGGCGGCGCTCGACCTCGTAGGATTGCAACAGCGCCGGCCCGCCCCAGCCGGACAGCGTCGCGGCGAGCTTCCACGACAGATCGACGGCGTCGCCGACGCCGGAATTCATGCCGAGCCCGCCGGTCGGAATGACGAGATGCGCCGCATCGCCGGCGAGGAACACGCGGCCCTTGCCGTAGCGGTCGGCAAGCAAAAGATTTTGCCGCCACGGCGCACACGACAGCATGTCGTATTTGACCGGGATGGCGACGGCACGCCGAAACGCCGCTTCCATCTCTGCGTCGGTGTCGACGACGGAGTGCAGCGTCCAGTGCCTGGTCGAGTCCTGCATGATCAGGAACGTCGATTTGTTGTCGGCGACATGATAGTGCCGGCCGTGGCCGGGACCAGTTCCGACCGGCAGTTTTTCGAACAATTCGTCGCAGCGAAACAGCGCCTGGCGCAAGCCCAGCAGATTGCCTTCGCCGGACAGCCCGATGCCGAGCTCGCGGCGCACCGCGCTGTTGCCGCCGTCGCAGCCGGCGAGATAGCGGGCGCGTATCTCGCGCGTCGCGCCGTCGGCGGTCTGCACCCGCGCGGTGACGCCTGCACCGTCCTGTCGTAACGACAAAAATTCGCAACCGAACCGCACCGTGACGAACGGCAGCGTTTCGGCGATGGATTTCAACAGCGGCTCGAGCGTGTATTGCGAGATGAGCTGATAGGGCTCAAGCGGCAGCGTGCCGTCGTTGGTGGCGCGCGCAGTCTTGCGCGCCGCATCGACCGACGGATAGGGCAGATGCAACAGCGGCGCCTCGTCAAGCGCGAGCATAATGTAGACGTCCATCGGACAATCGGACCGCAACCCGGCGGCGCGGATCTGTTCCGCCAGCCCCATGCGGCGGTAGATCTCCATGCTGCGCGCGTTGATGCGCTCCATCTTCGGCAGGAACGCCGGCTGCGGCTTTTGCTCGATCAGCGTACAGCGCACGCCGCGCTTGCCGAGGTCGATGGCGAGCGTCAATCCGGTCGGCCCCGCGCCCACGATCAGAACATCGCTATCCATTGTGTCTCGCTTGCCGGTGGTGTCAAACGTTGAGTAAGGCCAATGCGGCCGATGAGGTCAATGCGCCGGTCACCCCGACGGCAGGGCGGCGCCGAGCTCCTTGAACGGCGTGTAGACCGCGTCGCCGCACAGTTCCGGCATGGCGTCGATGAATTGCGACATCTGTCCCCCGAAATAGATGGCGACTTTAGTCTTGGCCACGCCGCCGCCGTTGAGCTGCACGCATACGACGTAGCGCTGGCTGTCGCCGACCGGCTTGAGCACCGGCGCGGAAATCAACGCGCCGCGGTAGTCCGGCCGGGTGGTCAGCGATTGCACGAGAAATTTCGAGATCTGGGTGCGGTAGTCGGCGGGAAGCGTATTGGGATCGGGGGCAATGTCGTCCTTTTTCGCACTGCTGCATCCGGCAAGCGCCGCCGACAGCAGCACCACCGCAAGCCTCGCGCAAAGATTTATTCCCGGCCGGAAGCACCTGGGCCGACCCATCCCTCATGTCACCGCCACACATTATACAAAAGCGGGCCCTCCTCGAGCATCCCGGATCGGCCGGTTCGGGCCCGCCGCGCGCTGCGTCATTCCTCCGGCACCGGGCCGCACCAGCCGGGCAGATAACCGGCTTCCATGCTGCTGCGCCAATTGCAGCGCCTTTTCGACGGCGCGGGCGAAATCGCGCTCGACGGTCTTGCGCTTCATGCGCCGGCGCAGGAAATCGGCCCAGAGAAATTCGCTGAAAACGGCGTCGTGTCCTTGGCGAAGCCGCCGGCGCGGCGCAATTCGCCGGCCAGCGAGCGGAACGGATCGTCGACCAGCTCGGTCACGCGTTTGGGAATGTCCTTGTAGTGGCGGCGCTCACCCTTGGCGTCGAACGGATGCATCCAGGAGCGATTGTCCAGGACGGTCCAGAACGCATCAGGCTCGAGTTCGCTCAGGTCGGCGATGACGGTCACCGCGACCTCCTTTACCCCTTCGTCATGGAGCGCCAGCGCGAGATGATGATGATCGATGATGTAATGGCGTTTCTTCGGGCCGAGGATCACCGGGATCATGTGCTTGCCGAGAAATTTTCCCGCCTTTTTTCTTCCCGGTGTCGCGCCAGTGTTTGCGCTTGGCCGCGACCTCGCGCATGCCGACGGTGATCTGGGTCGGCCGAAGATCGGCGATCGAGACCGTGGTCAGTAACGGCTCGCGGACGGGCATGTGCGGCTCTCTCAACAGACGGCTCCCTCAACAAATGTCCCGACCCGGGCCCATCGTCACGACGCGCGCAGTGCGAACGCGGGTCAATTCGTGTCGGCGGCGTTCGACAGTTTGTCGAACAGGCCGGCGATGTCGCTGCGGATCGTCGCCAGCTTGGAAAATTGCTCGGTTACGGTGGACACGCGCTGTTCGAGTTCGCGCTTGGACTCGACGAAAGTATTGACGCGCGCGGCCAAGGCCACCGTTCTCGTCGGCTTCCAACAGCCCGATCTTGGCGATGAGCCGGTCGCGCAAGTCCTGCACCTGGGCGATCAGATCGGCGATGCCGCCGTCCTTCGCCTCCAGCGGTGCAAGCCGCGATTGCAGGTCGCCGAGCCTGCCTTTCAGCTGGCCGAACGTCGCCATGGTGCGTTCGATCTCGTCGAACCGGCCTTGCGTCGCCTTGATGAATTCCGACACCGTTTCGATGCGGGCGCCGGTATCGAGCATGCCGCCGTCGGCAACGCCGAGCAAATCGAGCGCGCGGCCGAAATTGCCGGCGAGGGCTTCGACATCCTTGCGCAGCGTCGCCAGGCTGGAAAATTGCAGTTCCAGACTGGTCAGGCCGGCGTTGAGCTTGTTTTTGTCATCGGCAAAAGTCTGCACGCGCGCGCCGAGGCTGCCTTGCGGCGTCTGCTGCAGCGCCTCCATCTCCGCCGCCAGGCGGTCGCGGGCTTCGCCGAGATCCTTGATGCGGCGGGTGACACCGTCCTTCGCCGCGGCGTAGGGCGCGAGCCGCGCCGCGCAACTCGGCATAGTCCTGCTTCAGGCTGGCGACCGTTTTCGACGCCTGTTCGATCTCGTCGCAGCGCTCATGGCTCTGCCGGACGAATTCCAGCAAATTCTCCAGGCGCACCGCGATAGCGGTCGCGTCGTCGCCGCCGGCGATCTCGGCCAGCACCCGGTCGATGTCGGTCTCGCTGCCGTCGAGCTCGGCGAACAGCTGCTCGATCGAGCGCCTTTTGTCGAGCACCGGCATCAGCCGGTCCCGCAAGCCCTGCTGCCTCAAGCGTAGCTCATCGACGCGCGACTGCAGATCGCCGATCTCGTTACGGCCCTCCTGGATTTGCGCCAGGCGCTCCGCCTCGGTGAGCCGCTGCGCAACGGCGCCGATCGCATCCTCGGGATCGGTGCGGGCTAGATGATGCACCGATGTTTCGGCGTCGACCTGCGACCGCGCCAGCTCGCGCACGCCCTGCCGCACGCCGCCGAGCCGCAGTTCAAGCGCAGTGGCGGCTTGCTGTTGCCGCATCAGCCTCTCGCCCAGCCACAGCGCGGTGGGGATAAAGGCCAGCGGAATGAGGACGGCGACAAACCATGCCAGCTTTTGCGGCAGCGGCTCGGCGCGAAACGCCTCGAATAAGGCGGCAATGTCCCCCGCCTGGGTTACAACAATGAACCCGACGGCGACGATAAACAGTAAGACGCCAATACCGACAACTTTAGGCATGCAATGCGTACCCAACCCCAGCAAATACTGCGCTTTTGGTACGACAGGCGGGCGTTATGCACAAGTGCATGCCAGCGTGGACGGCGATGTTCCGTGCTAAAGACGGGCACGATATGAGCGCTGTGCGGCACATCAAAGGGCACTCGGGAACGGCGCTCTGCGCTCTTGTCGCCATTCTGGCGCTGATCCTGTTCCTTGGCGCCGGCGGGTCTGCGGCGTGGGCCCAGCAGCAGCCGCCCGTTGCGGCAAAACCGGCAGCGCTAAGCTGCCAGCGTTCGGCATTCCGCGTTGTCGTCGATGTCGGCCATACCGTCGAGGTACCCGGCGCGTTGAGCGCGCGCGGCATTCCCGAATACGCGTTCAATCTGCAGCTCGCCCAGGATATCGATAAAGCGCTGGTTGACGCCGGCTTCGACAAAACCGTCTTGCTGATCACCGCGACGGCGCCGTGGCGGGGCCTGGTCGAGCGCGCGGCAAAAGCCAACGCCATGCATGCCGACCTGTTCCTTGCCATCCATCACGATTCGGTGCCGGACAATCTGATGCAGAGCTGGCAATACGAGGGCCAGCAGCAGCAATACAACGACGATTATCCGGGCTACGCGCTTTTCATCTCGAACGATAATGCCGATCGCGCCGGCAGCCTGATGTTCGGCCATCTGCTCGGCAAGGAACTGCAGGCGCGCGGCCTGCACTTCACGCCGCATTACACGCTGGCGCTGATGGGACATCGCCGCCGCGAACTGCTCGATGCCGACGCCGGTGTCTATCGCTACGACCAGTTGATCGTGCTGCGGGAAGACGCGCATGCCGGCGCTGCTGCTGGAGGCCGGATCGATCGTCAACCGGCAGGAAGAACTGGAATTGGGCACGACCGAGCGCCGCGCGCTGACCAGCGCCGCGATTGTCGCCGCCGCCGATGAATTCTGCGCGGCGCGCGCGCATCCGGCGGCGACGGCGAAAACGGCGGCGGCGCCGAAGGCTGCCGCGCCGCACGCGCAGTGAGCACTCACACCGGCGCGGTCAGGCGCTTGCGCAGCGACAGCGTGGCGATGATGATGAAGTTTAGAACGTTGACGCCCAGTCCGGCGGCGAAGGCCGGCGCGTAAAAGCCGAAATGGTCGTAGATGATCCCCGCCATCCAGCCGCCCGCCGCCATGCCCCAGCCGCTGCACAACAGCAGCGTCGGCATGCGCCAATACGACTTCGCCGACCGGAAACAGTTCGCGCGAGGCCAGCACATTGGCCGGAACCAGCCCGCTGAAGCCGAGCCCGAACAGCGCCGCCACCGTGAACAGGCCGACCTCGTCCTGCGTCACCACGAAAGCCGCCATGCCGAGCGCCTGCAGCCCCGATCCGGCCAGCATGGTGTAGAGGCCGCCGATCCGGTCGGAGATCACGCCCCAAATCTGGCGGCTGAAGAATGCCGCGCCGAGCAGCACCGACACCATCGCCGCGCCGTGCGCGGCGCTGATGCCATGATCGGTGCAAAGCGCCACCAGATGCGCCTGCGGCATCGCCATCGGCAGGCAGCAGGTGAAGATCGCGCACATCTGCAGCGCAAAGACGAGATTGGGCGGCCAGCCCAGGACGGATTTTTCGGCATCCGCCGCGCCGGTCAGCGTCGCGTGATGCGGCGTATCGGGCGGCGGGTCGAGCACCACGAGCGCGGCCGGCACGATGAGAATGAGCTCGAACGCGGCGTAATAAAGCATCGTCTGCCGCCAGCCGAGCATAGGCGATCGCCGCGCGAAGATCGGCGGCCACAGCGCGCCGGCGAGATAGGAGCCGCTCGAGATCAGCGCCAGCGCCGAGCCGCGCCGGCGGTCGAACCAGCGGCTGATATAGACGTAGAACGGCGCATTGATGCCGCCGAGGCCGAGCAAGCCGATGAACAGGCCGTGGCCGATATAAAGCGGCCACGGCGGACCCCACGTCGAGATCGCCAGTCCGGCGGCGATCATCGCCGCGCCGAATATCACGGTGAAACGAATGCCGAGCCGCTCGGCGACGCGGCCCATCAGGATGCCGCCGACGCCGGAGCCGATCCACATCAGCGCGCCGGCAAAGGCCGGGACCGAGCGTTCGCCGTTGACCTCGGCGGCGATGTTCTTGAGCGCGACGATGGTGACCCACGGCGCGCCGAACGCGATCGCCATGATCACCAGCACGGCGCTGGCGACGACCCACGAGGCGCGAGTCTCAACCGATGAGAATGTCGTCTGCAGCATGGCCCGGCACGCTTGTTGGCTTTCAGCCTATAGCAGCGGCCGAACCTGTTCGCAAAAAGGCAGAATTCTCGAAACAACGAATAAGGCCGCCATTTGGGGCGGCCTTATCCTGCAAGTAAAGCTACGTCACGTGAAAACCGGTAACACTTCGATGCGAGGCGATCACGAGTGTTGCGGTCCGGGTCCGGAATCGCGACGGTGGCGCCGGTGCTGTCGTAGCCCGGCATCGTATCGTATGTCGCCACCTGATTGTCCTGCGTGACGCGAGCTTTGGTGGCCGCTGACGCCGACAGCGCGGTGCTGAGAACCATTGCGGCGGAAAGCGCGATTTTTGTCTTGGTGAACATTGTCGTATCTCCTGTTGGTGGGGGTCGTTACTCCGAGCGGATGTGCGGTGCCGCGGACGCCGAACGAGGCGGCGCAGCAGTCACACGCGGAAGAAGACTGCAAATCTTCCGGCTTATTCCCGGCGATCGACGACCGCCGCACCATTCCGGATCACGTCTTTTTGAGGACTGCTCGCGCACCCCGGCAAGCCCTTTAGGGCCAGCAGGATAGCCGGAGGGAGCGGCCACCTGCCCGAAGACAACGAAAAAACTTCGAATCCGGGAATAAAAACCGCCGTCGCCCGCTCTCGTCCCCAGAAGCCCCATTGCTCGACCATTTTGGCTTCGAAGGAGACTGGCAATGAGCGAATCCGATCGCGACGACGGCGTCAGCCGCCGCAAAGTGCTGGAATGCATGACCTGGGTCGGCACCGGCGTGCTGTGGACCGTTTCCGGCGGCGTGCCGCACTCGCTTGGTCTCATGGGCGAGGCCAACGCGCAAGAGGTGCGGGGCCTAAGCTTCCTGCAGATCAGCGACAGCCATGTCGGCTTCGACAAGCCGGCCAATCCGAACGCGCTCGGCACGCTCGAAGAGGCCATCGCCAAGGTCAATGCGCTGCCGAAGAAGCCGGCCTTCATGATCCATACCGGCGACATCAGCCATCTGTCGCTGGAAGCGCAGTTCGACGACGCCGACCGCATCATCTCGCAGTCCCGCCTCGACGTGCATTACGTCCCGGGCGAGCATGACTTTCTCGATCCCGACCAGAAATTTTATCGCGAGCGCTATGGCCAAGGCCGCCAAAGGCACCGGCTATTACAGCTTCGACGCCAACGGCGTGCACTTCATCGGCCTGGTCAATGTCGTCAATCTGAAAGCCGGCGGGCTCGGCTTTCTCGGTCGCCGATCAGCTCGAATGGCTGGAAGACGACCTCAAGGGCCGCTCCGCTTCGACGCCGATCGTCGTGTTCGCCCATATCCCGCTGTGGACCATCTATCCGGATTGGGGCTGGGGCACCGACGACAGCGCGCAGGCGCTGTCCTACCTCAAGCGCTTCGGCTCGGTGACGGTGCTCAACGGCCACATCCACCAGGTGATGCAGAAGGTGGAAGGCAACGTCACCTTCCACACCGCGCGCTCGACCGCCTTTCCGCAGCCGGCGCCGGGCACAGCGCCCTCGCCGGGACCGATGAAGGTCCCCGACGATCAGCTGCGCAGCATGCTCGGCATCGCCAGCGTCACGTTCAAGCAGAACGAGCAGCGGCTCGCCATCATCGACTCGCCGCTCAAAGGCGTAAGGAGGTCGTCATGTCCCGCATGTGCTCGCGAAGACACTGCGAAGCGCGCTCGTCGCCGCCGCGCTCGGCGCGGCGACCGCCACCACGCTGGCCGCGGTCGTGCTGCCCGGCAGGGCGGATACCGCGGCGCCGCGAACGCGGTGTCGATCGACAATTTCACCTTCGGCCCGCAAACCTTGACGGTGAAGGCCGGCACCACCGTCACCTGGACCAACAAAGACGACATCCCGCACGGCATCGCCTCGGCGAATAATGGGTTCGCCAGATCCAAGGCGCTCGACACCGACGACAGCTATTCGTTCACGTTCACAACGCCGGGGACCTACCAGTACTTCTGCTACATTCACCCGCATATGACGGGCACGATCGTGGTAGAAGCGGCGTCGGGCAGCAACGCCACGCAGTGATGCTCGATCGGCCGCAGCAGATTGGACCGACGGCATTTTGGACGGCCGAGCGCAACACGATGACAGGTGATGCGAATGCCGAACAAGACAAGGCGCGGCGATTTCGCGACGCCGCGCTGCCCTATCTCGACGACGTGTACGCGCTGGCCCGCTATCTCCTGCGCAGCAGTGCCGACGCCGAGGATGCGGTGCAGGAGTGCTATCTGCGCGCTTTGCGCCATTTCGACAGCTATCGCGGTCCGGCGATGAAGCCGTGGCTGTTGGCGATTTTGCGCAACGTCTGCAACGCCGAATTCGTGCGGCGCGGCAAACAGGAGATTGCGGCGGACTATTCCGAGGACGAGCCGGCGGCGGAACAGGTGCCGATGTGGCAGGAGCCGCAAGCCTCGCCGGAAACCGGGCTGCTTCGCGAACAGGACAGCGCCACCATCCGCCGGCTGGTCGCCGAATTGCCGCAGCCATTTCGCGAGGCCATCGTGCTGCGTGAGGTGAACGATCTGTCGTATCAGGAAATCGCCGAGGTCTCCGGCGTGCCGGTCGGAACGGTGATGTCGCGGCTGGCACGCGCGCGATCGATGTTGCGCGCGGCGTGGAACTCCGCGGAAGGAGCAGTGCGATGAATTGCGCCGATTGCGAATTGCTGCTGCACCCGCTGATCGACGGCGAGCTCGATGCCGTGCCATGCCCGCGAGGTCGAGGCCCATGTCACGACCTGCGCCGGCTGCGCCGAGAAACTCAAGTCGCTCCGCGCCATGCGCGCGGCGATGGCGGGCGCCGACCTGAAATTCGCCGCCCCGGCGAGCCTGCGCAACCGCATCGAAGCGGCGCTGCCGCAGCCTTCCGCCAAAATCATTGCGCCGCGTCAATTCTTTCAGCCGTCGCGGCGCACGTTCTTCGGCGGCTTTGCCGCCGGCGCGGCGCTGTCGGCGGCCATCGCCGCGACGCTTGTCGTTGGCGTGTTCCGCAGCGACCAGAACCAGCAGGTCGCTGGCGAAGTCGTCTCGGCGCATATCCGCTCGCTGCAGGCCGGCCATCTGATGGACGTAGAGACGAGCGACCAGCACACCGTCAAGCCATGGTTCGACGGCCGGGTCGACGTGGCGCCGCCGGTCATCGACCTCACCGCACAGGGCTTTACGCTGTTGGGCGGCCGCCTCGACTATATCGACGGCGAGCCGGTGGCCTCGGTCGTCTATCAGCGCCGCAAACATGTGATCAATCTGTTCGTGGCGCAGCGGCTCGGCGCCACGCATGCCGGCGCGATGGCCGAGACGATCCAGGGCTACAACGTCCGCCACTGGTCGGAACAAGGTCTCGACTTCTGGGCGGTGAGCGACCTTGCCGGCGACGAACTCGACGAGTTCGTGCAAAAAATCTCGGCTGCCGTGCACCCTTCCGGACCGTCCTGACTGGCCTCCGCCGCCATTACCGGGTAAAAGCCAAGTTGGCATACGGGCGTTTGAAAACGCGCCGCCCGCAACCTATTTGCACATGCCAAACGTTTAAGCGTCGGTCATGGATCAACGTGTCGACAACGAACGCCGTTCCGATTCTACGCCGGGCCGCGAGGCTGGTCCCGCCGGCGGCGTGACGAAAACGGCTGTCGGCACGGCGACAAAAAAACGCTCATGGCGCGATGTTTATGACGAGCGTCGCGGTCTGGTGACCGTTGCCGCCATCGGCGGCGTCGTCTTGCTGCTTCTCTTGTTCTTCTGGTGGCTCCATGCCAGAAACTATGAGTCGACCGACGACGCCTTTATCGATACCCGCACGGTCCAGATCAGCGCGCAGGTCGCCGCCGCGATTGTCGAGGTTCCCGTCACCGACAACCAGTTGGTCGAAGCCGGCGCCGAGCTCGTCCGTCTCGACGATCGCGACTATGTCGCGGCGCACGATCAGGAACAGGCCAGCGCCGACAATCTCATCGCGCAAATCGCCGCCCAGAAGGCCAAGATCGATCAAGCCGAAAAACAGGCCGCGCAGGCGCAAGCCGCGCTGATCTTCGCGCAGCAGGAAGACGAGCGCTATCAGCGGCTCGTCAAGACGGATTCCGTCACCGTCGAACAGGCGCAGCAATACGCCTCGAACCTCATGCAAGCCCAGGCGACCTACGCCGCTGCGCAGGCCAACGCCATCGCCACCGAGAAACAGGTTCCCGTGCTCGAGGCGCAGTTGAAAACCTCCCAAGCGCAATTGGCGCAGGCCGACGCCAACCTGTCGCGCAGCATCATCACCGCGCCGGTTGCCGGCCGGGTGACGAGATCTGACCGCCGCCAAAGGCCAGTATGCTGCCGTCGGCCAGGCTTTGATGATGTTCGTGCCGCGCGACGTCTGGATCACCGCCAATTTCAAGGAGACCCAGCTCGATCTGATGCGGCCGGGACAGCCGGTCACTATCGAGATCGATTCCTATCCCGATCGCACCTTCAAAGGTCACATCGACAGCATCCAGTCCGGCAGCGGCACCGCGTTCAGCCTCTTGCCGGCGGAGAACGCCACCGGCAATTACGTCAAGATCGTGCAGCGCGTTCCGGTCAAGATCGTGTTCGACCAGCCGCCCGATGTGCTGCTCGGGCCGGGAATGTCGGTGGTGCCGACGGTCAAGGTGCGATGAGCGACGAGCCGCCGCGCTCCGCGGCCTGGAATTCCAGCCGCTCGGCCGCGGGCGACCGCAATCCGTGGCTGGTCGCGGTGGTGGTTTCGATCGCCACCTTCATGGTCGTGCTCGACACCGCGATCGCCAATGTGTCGCTGCGCTATATCGCCGGCTCCCTCGCCGCCAGCGTCGACGAGAGCACCTGGGTGGTCTCGACCTATCTGATCGCCAACGCCGTCATCCTGCCGGCGAGCGGCTGGCTGTCGAACGTCCTCGGCCGCAAGCGCTTCTACATGATCTGCGTCGCGGTGTTCACGGTGAGCTCGCTGTTTTGCGGGCTGGCGCCGAGTCTGGGCGCGCTGATCTTCTTTCGCATCATCCAGGGGCTTGGCGGCGGCGGCATGCCGACCAGCGAGCAGGCGATCCTGGCCGACACTTTTCCGCCGTCGCGGCGCGGCCAGGCGTTCGCGCTGTACGGCGTCGCCGTCATCGTGGCGCCGACGGTCGGCCCGACCATCGGCGGCTGGATCACCGACAATTTTTCCTGGCACTGGATCTTCTTCATCAACGTGCCGATCGGCATCGCCTCGCTTGCTCTGGTGCACTGGCTGGTCGACGAGCCGGAAGTGCTCGAACGCGAGCGCGCCGAGCGGCTTGCCGGCGGACTGAAAGTCGACTGGGTGGGTTTCGCGCTGATCGCGATGACGCTCGGTTGTCTTGAAGTCGTGCTCGACCGCGGCCAGATCGACGATTGGTTCAAATCGGGCACCATCATCACATTCTCGGTCCTCGCCGCGATTGCGTTCCTGGCTTTCGTTCCCTGGGAGCTCAATCAGAAGGAGCCCATCGTCGAGCTGCGGCTGTTGTTTCATCGTCAATTCGGCATGGCGTTCTGCGTCATGCTGATGATCGGCGCCATCCTGTTCGGCTCGAACCAGATCATGCCGCAGCTGTTGCAGACCGCGTTTCCCTACACCGCCATGCTGTCGGGCCTCGCCATGATGTGGGGCGGCATCGCCATGCTGGTGATCATGCCGATCGCCGGCGTGGTCACGGGACGCTTTCAGCCGAAATATCTGATGGTCATCGGCCTTTCCGGCATCGCGCTGTCGATGTGGTACTCGACCTCGCTCACGCCGGACGCCAGCTTCGATTATTTCAGCTGGGTGCGCGTCTATCAGATGGTCGGACTGCCGTTCCTGTTCATTCCGATCAATACCGTGGCCTATGACGGCCTGCCGGCCGAACAAGACCAATCAGGCCTCGGCGCTGATGAACGTCGCCCGCAATCTCGGCGGCAGCGTCGGCATTTCACTGGCCAATGTGGTGTTGACCCAACGCGAGCAATTCCATCAATCGCGGCTGGCCGAAAATACCGTGCCGTCGTCGCCAGTATTCCACTCCACGGTGCAGCAATTGACCCAGTATTTCATGTCGCACGGCGCAGCGCCTGGCGATGCCAACGGCCAGGCCATGGGACTGATCGGCCAGTTGATCCAGACCCAGGCGACGCTGTTGGCCTATATCGACGTCTTCCATGTTTGCGCCATAGTGGCGGCACTGATGATTCCGCTGGTTTTGATTCTGGTCCGGCGGGTGCATATTCAAGCCCACGCGGCCATTGGTCACTGATATATGGGTCATTGATATAATCTCGCGATAAAACGGTCGTCGGGAAGTTCCCCGGCCGCGGAATTTCGTCGCTCAATGAGTGTTGGTTCAACGATGCAAACGCCGCGGCAGGGTTGCGGACAGTTTGCACGATGGAGGAACGTCGATGCCGGCGCCGGCCCAGGGATCGCAGCCCAGAAATCGCGGCCATGATTCGCGCCACCGCGGCGCTTGTTTTGCTGCTCGCGCTTGGCGTGCTTGTTGGCGCCGCGCCAGCCGATCCCACGACCGTCAGCGTGACCATGATCGATTACAAATTCGAGCCGGACCATCTCGTCTTGCAGCATGGCGTTCACTACCGGCTGCATCTGGAAAATCACGGCAAGGATACGCACGAATTCACCGCGCCGGTATTTTTCGCCACCGCGAAGATCGACAATCCCGATGCGCTCAATCGCGAGCGCAGCGAGGTCGTGGTCCAGCCCGGCGGAGCGAAGGATGTTTTTCTCACTCCCGGTAAGCCCGGAACATACGATCTGCGCTGCGCCGACCACGATTGGAACGGCATGACGGGCGGCATCACCGTCCAATAGCGGCGCGATCTGCGGCGCGAATCGGCACGAAACTCCCGATCCCGCCGCCCGCCTGCATCGCAGGCAAGTTGCCGAAAAATGCGACTCTCCGGGCCGGAACCCGGCCGACTCCAGCGCCGAAACCGACTCATAAAATTGACAGACCAATGAACCGCATAGCGCCGGCTGAGTGCGGGCGATGGCCGAATTCCCGACGCTCGCCGCCGCGCCCGATCCTGGCGTGCACTGAAATGTCCTACCTGCGCCTCACTACGGCACCAATCTTGCTTGATGTTGTGGTCAGGGTTGGTGGGCTGACTGACACAGAGAGATCGCTCTGGGAAAAAGGAGTCGCCAATGTGTGACTTTAGCCTTCAAAGCGTGCGGTCGAGGCCGGCGAAAGTCGGCGATAAACTCGTGACGCGTGACTTTGGGACCGGGACCCGCGGGTTCTCGGCCTCGGATGACCCCGGAATGGCAGTGTGCATTCGGCCGGGCACGGAGCTCGCTTTCGTCGGCGACGTTGCCTGCCTGCCGGCCGGGTTGCTGGGCTGGAAGACCAAGACGATCAATCACCAAACGGCCATCTTTCGCCAAGTCAACAAGGACAAGATGGCCGCGCATCACGACGCGCTCGAATTTCCGGACGGGCGCACAGTGCTGTTGACGCTGTTGTGCGAAGGCCAGGAGGCAACCGTGCTGCAGTTGCCGGCGCCGCCGAAGAACGAGGACGAGGCGCTCGAACAAGAGCGCGTCAGTTACGTCGGCTAAGACACGCCCTTCGCATCGAAGAAAGGCCGGTCGCCCCGCTTGGGCGGCCGGTGCTTTTTTGCAGACATTTTTTTACTGATCGCTTTTGCACTTTTGCACTTCTCCAGCGGCGTTTTGCGGCCCGCGCCCGCGCTTGACGTGGAAGGCCATGGCCCGGACGGCCGCCTGGGCCGGCCGGATTTCGCCGTGACTTGAACCCGCAAGAAATGGGACAATCGCCCCAATCGCCTGTTGGCGGGATTTGCATCCCGCGCCGCCGTGCAGCATTGGTGACCCGCATTTCAAAAATCACGCCAAAAATCGAGCGATGAACGATTCGCAAAATCAACCGGCAGCCGGGGATGGACCCACTGTCACGCCAGCCGCCGCGCCCGGCGTCCCGGCTCCGGACGGGACCGCGGCCAGCGTCGCCGCGCCCTCGGCCGGGTCGCAATTCCTGCGGGTGTTTCCGCCGATCATGCTGCCGATGTTTCTGGCGGTTGCCGATCAGACCATCGTCGCCACCGCATTGCCCGCGATTGCCTCGAGCCTCGGCCAGATCGAGCGCGCGTCCTGGGTGGTGGTGTCGTACCTGATCGCCAACACCATTGCCGCGCCGGTCTATGGGCGGCTTGGCGACACCTTCGGCCGGCGCTGGATGATGATCATGGCGCTCTGCATCTTCATGACCGGCTCGGTGCTGTGCGCGCTCGCCCCCAATATCGAACTCCTCACCGCGTTCCGCGTCGTGCAGGGATTTGGCGGCGGCGGCCTGATGACGCTGTCCCAAGCCCTGATCGGCGAAGCGATTCGCGCCGCGCGAACGCGGCCGTTATCAGGGCTATCTCGCCGGCATCGCGGTGAGTTCGAACACGTTCGGCCCGGTCGCCGGCGGCTATCTCACCCAGGCGTTCGGCTGGCAATCGATCTTTCTCATCAACATTCCGCTCGGCCTGCTGGCGATGGCTTTCGTGTTCCGCATTCCGGCGCGCCAGGGCGACCGCCGCCGCACCACATTCAACTCGCCGGGGCTGGTTCTGTTCATCTTTTTTGTCGGGCCGGTCATCCTGGCGCTCGAACAGGTGCAGCGCATGGAGTTGAGCGCGCTGCCGATGGCGCTCGCGTTGCTCGGTTTTGGCCTGGTTTCGCTCGGGCTGCTGGTCTGGCAGGAAAGACTGACCACGTCGCCGCTCATCCCGCCGCTGCTGTTCAAGCAGGCTTCGATCTGGCGCAGCGACGCCATGGCGGCCTGCCACGGCGCGGCGCTGGTTTCGTTGATCACCTTCATGCCGATTTATCTGCGCGCGGTGCGCGGCACCTCGCCGGGCGAGACCGGGCTGATGCTGCTGCCGCTGACCGCCGGCATCGGCATCGGCTCGATGCTCACCGGCCAGATGGTGACCAGGACCGGATTAACCGCGCCGTTTCCGACCTATGGCCTGATGGCGGCGACGGTAGGACTGGTCTTTCTCGCCTTCTTTATCCCGCATCTGAGCACCGTCGAACTGGCGTGGTCGTTCTGCGTCATCGCGCTGTTCATGGGCACTGTCATGGGCGTCGTCCAGGTGACGGTACAGGCGGTGTCGGGGCCGCGGCTGCTCGGCACCGGCGCCGCCATGGTGCAATTCTCCCGCTCGGTCGGCGCCGCGTTCGGCACCGCGACGGTCGCCGCGATCCTGTTTTCCATCCTCGGCGCAACGGACCGCGACACGGCGAATTTGTTCGGCACGATTATCGAGCGGGGACCGGACGTCGCTGGCGACGCTGTCGCCGGCGCGGCAGGCCATCGTCGAGGGGCAGATCGCCGATGCCTTCCGCGCCGCCTTCCTCACCATCGCCGTATTCACCGGCGTCGGCACGGTTTTGGCGTGGTCGATGCCGCTGCGCCGCCTGTAGCGGAGCGCGCGCCGGCGACGGCATTGCGGCGCGGCGTGCCACGCGGCACACTCGCGCCAACAAAATCCGGGAGGCGGACATGATCGTCGACGCGCAAGTTCATTTTTGGAAAGCCAATACACCGGACCGGCCGTGGCTGCCGGACCGCGTGGCGCAGCTTCCCGAGCCTTTCACCGCCGACAAATTCGTGCCGATGATGGACGAGGCCGGCGTCAGCCGCGCCGTCATCGTGCCGCCGTCCTGGGAAGGCGACCGCAACGACTGTGCGCTCGAAGCGGTGCGCGAAATATCCCGGGCGCTTCGCCATTATGGGGCGCATCGCGGTGGAAGACGCGAAATCGGCGGCGCGCCTGCCCGACTGGAAGAAGCAACCGGGCATGGTCGGCGTCCGGCTGACGTTCCATCCGCCGCAATGGAAATGGCTCAGCGACGGCACTGTGGACTGGTTCTGGCCGCTGGCGGAGAAGTACGAGCTTCCGGTGATGTTCTACGGCGCGCCGATGCAAAACTTCGCGCGCGTCGCCGAACGCTACCCGCGGCTGCAAATGATCGCCGATCACCTCGGCGTCACCGGCGACGTCGCCAAATCCGGCAAGCTGCCGGAGGCGATCGCCGAGACCGCGGCGCTCGCCAAATATCCGAACGTCTCGGTGAAGCTGTCGACGACGCCGTTCTACTCGAACGAATCCTATCCGTTCCGCGACATGACGGTGCATATCCGCCGCCTGTTCGACGCCTTCGGCCCGCGCCGCTGCTATTGGGGCACCGACCTGACGAATTCCTACGCCAAGGCGACCTACAAGCAACGCGTCACCCACTTCACCGAGACGCTCGATTTTCTCTCCGCGGCCGACAAGGAATGGGTCATGGGCCGCGCCATCCTCGAGCGGCTGAATTGGAAGTAGCCGGCTTTGAATGACCAAAATCCTGCTGACCCGGCATGGTCACGTCGACGGCATCAAGCCGGAACGGTTCCGCGGCCGCGCGCCGCTTGACCTCACCGCTCGCGGACGCGCCGAGGCCGCCGCCTTCGCGCAACGCATCGCCGGCGGCTTTAGGCCGAGCCACATCTATACCAGCCCGATGAGCCGCTGCATCGAAACCGCGGCCGCGATCGCCAAGGCCTGCGGCATTGCCGCCAAAACCTGTGACGATCTCAACGACATCGATTACGGCGCGTGGCAATTCAAGACGTTTGCCGAAGCGAAGGCGCTCGATCCCGCTTTATTCGCCGCATGGTTCGCCGCCCCGCAACTGGTGCGCTTCCCGAACGGTGAATCCTTGCAGGACCTGGCGGCGAGAACGGCGAATGCGCTGCGGATGGTGCTGGCGCGCCATCCCGACGCGACCGTCGTTGTGGTCGGCCATGACAGCGTCAACCGCGCGCTGTTGCTCGAACTGCTCGATCTGCCGCTGTCGGCCTATTGGCGTTTGGCGCAGGATCCGTGCTGCCTCAACGAGATCGACATCGACGACGGCAAAATCTGCATCCGGCGCATCAACGAGACCGCGTATCTCGATGCGATCCCAAGATGATCATGAGTTTCGTCGGCCGCTCGGTTCCGCGCCTCGAAGACGGCCCGCTCGTCACCGGCAAGGGCTGCTTCGCCGGCGATGTCTCGTTCGCCAATCAGCTGCACATGCGCGTGGTCCGCTCGGCGCACGCGCATGGCCGCATCGTCTCGATCGACGCGAGCGGCGCGCTCGCCGCAGCGGGTGTGGCCGCGGTGTGGACCGCAGCCCATGTCGCCGATATTCCGCCGATCGATTTTCGCCTTACCCGCATTGAGGGACTTGAGCCGTACCGCCAGCCGATCCTCGCCACGCGGCCGGGTGCGCTATGTCGGCGAGCCGGTTGCGGTCGTCTTCGCCGCCGATCCTTATAGCGCCGAGGATGCCGCCGACCTGGTGAGCGTCGAGATCGAGGTTTTGCCCGAACTGCTCGCCGCCGACGCACCGCCCGGCGAATTCGCGACTGGCCATTCGACCGAAGCCGCCATCGTCAGCAAGGGTTTTGGCGACGTGAGCGCGGCCTTCGCGGCGGCGCACGCGGTCATCGCGCTTGAGCTAAAACTCGGACGCCACAGCGGCGTGCCGCTGGAAACCCGCGGCGCCATCGCGCGCTATGATGCCGGACGTGATGTTCTTGAGCTTTACGGCGCCGCCAAGGTGCCGCACTGGAATCGCGACAGCCTCGCCCGCATGCTCGGCCGCGCGGCATCTTCGGTGCATTTGCACGAAGGCCATACCGGCGGCGGCTTCGGCGTGCGCGGCGAGCTTTATCCCGAGGACGTGCTCGCCTGCCTCGCCGCGCTGCGGCTCCAGCGCCCGGTGAAATGGATCGAGGATCGCCGCGAGCATCTGCTCGCCACCAATCATTCGCGCCAGCAGCATTACCGCGTCCGCGCCGCGGTGGACGAAAGCGGCCGGCTGCTCGCCATCGACGGCGAATTTTTTCACGATCAGGGCGCCTATGTGCGAACGCATGCCGCGACGGTGCCCGATCTCGCCGCCACCATGCTGCTCGGCCCTTATCGCGTCGGCGCCTACCGCATGGCCGGCCGGATTCGCCTGACCAACAAGACGCCCTGTGGCACCTATCGGGCGCCGGGACGATTCGAGAGCACCTTCGTGCGCGAGCGGCTGATGGACGCCATCGCCGCGCGCGTTGCCGTCGATCCGGTGGAAATCCGCCGCCGCAACCTCATCGCCGCGGCCGAAATGCCGTTTGCGCGTCATCTCGATACGCTCGGCACCGAAATGACCTACGATTCCGGCGACTATGCCGGGCTGCTCGACAAGGCGCTCGCGGCGATCGGCTGGCCGAAGCTGCGCGACGATTTACGTCGCCGGCGCGCCGCCGGCGAAGCGGTCGGCGCAGGGCTCGCCATGTTCGTCGAGAAAAGCGGGCTTGGGCCCTATGACGGCGTGCACGCGAGCATCGACGCCACCGGCGCGGTCGAGATCGTGACCGGCGCGACCTCGGTCGGCCAGGGCATGGAAACGGTGCTGGCGCAGATTTGCGCCGATGCGCTCGGCGTCGATTATCGCCGCGTGCGCGTGGTGCACGGCCAGACCGACCGTATCGCTTACGGCATGGGTACGTTCGCTTCCCGCGTCACCGTGATGACCGGTGAAGCCACCGGCATCGCGGCGAGAAAACTTCGCGCCAAGGCGATTGCCGCGGCGGCCGGCCTGCTGCAATCGCCGCCCGAAGCGCTCGACGTGATCGACGGCAAAGTGGTGCGCAAGCTCGCCCCGAACGGACCGTCGGTGAGCCTCGGCGAGGTGGCGCGCGCGCTCAGTCCGGGTTCAAAGCTGCTCGGCGATGCGGCGCTGGGGCTTGCCGCCGAGGGCTTTTTCGAATCGCAGCACATGAACTATCCCTACGGCGTGCATTGCGCCGTGGTGCGCATCGACCGCGAGACCGGCGGCATCGCGGTCGAGCGCTACTTCGTCGCCTATGACATCGGCAAAGCGGTGAACCCGATGCTGGTCGACGGCCAGATCGCCGGCGGCGTGGCGCAAGGCCTCGGCGGCGCGCTGTTCGAGGAGTTTTTGTATGACGCGCGCGGCGAACCACTGTGCGTCAATTTCGCCGACTACATCATGCCGACGGCGCGCGAAATGCCGCCGATCGGTGTGCTGATCACCGAAGACGCCCCCTCGCCGCTCAATTCGCTCGGCGTCAAAGGCGCCGGCGAAGGCGGCGCCAATGCGGTCGGCGCCGCGATCGCCGCCGCGATCGACGACGCGCTCGGCCGGCCCGGCGCGGTGACGCAGTTGCCGGTCACCCCGCAGCGGTTGCGGGACATGCTGCGCGGCCGGCAACGCAGTGCCGGTATTTGCGGATAAGCTGCGGGCCGATGCAGATTCGCGCCCACCACATGCAATGGGGAGCATTGTTGCTCACGGCCACGGGCGCAATCGTCGGCCTCTATTTTCTATTGGCCTACATCGTGCTGCCGTTGTTCTGGCGGCACTACGAGCACCAGCATGCCCTTGAAGGGTTCACCATGGTGACGCGCACCGCCGCCGGCATTCCGGGCGATCCGATGAATGTCGGCCTGGTCGGATCGCGCGACGACGTGCTGTGCGCCATGAACACCGCCGGCTGGTATCCCGCCGACCCGATCACGCTGCGCTCGAGCATCGAGATCGTCGGCAGCGTGCTGCTTGACCGGCCCTATCACGACGCGCCGGTCAGTCATTTGTATTACAACGGCAAGCGGCAGGACCTTGCCTTCGAAAAGCCGGTCGGCACCAGCGCCGACCGGAGAAATCATGTCCGCTTCTGGCGCGCGCTCGAACGCGGCGAAGAAGGGCGCGCGGTCTGGCTCGGCGCGGCGACGTTTGATCGCGGCGTCGGTTTCAGCCGCGACGACGCGCGGGTGACTCATCACATCGGGCCGGACGTCGACGCCGAACGCGACCTGCTCACCGCCGATCTGAAGGCAGCCCACGTGGTGCAAACGATCTATGAGGTCACCGGCGTCGGTCCGACCGTTGACGGCCGCAACGGCGAAGGCGACCGCTATTACACCGATGGCGACATCAAGATCTCGGTGCTGGTGGCGAGCTGCAATCAGCGCAGCGAAAATGTCGCCGTGCTGGACAATCCGCCTTTGGTGGCGATGAAGAATCTGGCTTGGGAAACCATCGCCAAGATGATTTTGTCGGAATCAGCTCCCAGTCCGCAAAAATAAAACATCGGCTGCGCCAGTCGTCAGGATTCGGCGGCGATGAAATGCGTGACTATTGGCGGGCCGGACAGATTGAACCGCTGCACCGCCTCCTGCACCACGCGATCGGCGTTGGTGACGCGCTCATGCTGGCGCAAATGCTCCATCCAGGATTCCACCAGGAACGTTTCGAGGATCCGCCCCTGCTCGGCGGCGTCCTCGAACACGCCCCAGGCATAGGCGCCGTCGCGCCGCCGCCCGTGTTCGAGGTCGGCAATGGCGTCGAGAAAAGCGTCGCGATCCTGCGGCCGGATGCGGTATTCGACCGTCACCAAAACCGGGCCGCGGTCGCGCGCGATGGTTTGATCGGTGAGCGGGGCCGGCCAGTGCATCGATGGCGTCAGGTCGATGCCGGCGCCGGTTTGCAGTTTCCACGGCCAGGTCAGCACGATCGCCGCAACCGCGCCGGCGGCGGCGAGGAAATGCGCCATCGGCAAGCCGACCGATTCGGCAATCTCGCCCCACGCCGCGCTGCCGAGCGCGAGGCAGCCGAAAAACACGGTCGAGTAAAGCGCCAGACCGCGCCCGCGCACCCAATCCGGCAGCGCGACCTGCGCCGACACGCTGAGCGTCGCCAGCGAAGCAATCCATGACGCGCCGGCAATCGCACTCGCGGCCAATGCCGTCGCCGGCTGATGCGCAATTCCGTAGAGCACCATCGCCACGGCCTGGCCGAGCGCGCCAAGCGCCATGACGCGGTCCGGCCCGAGCTTTATTTTCAGCCACGGCAGAAAAAACGCGCCGCCGACCGCGCCGGCGCCGATGGCGCCGAGCAGCACGCCATAGAGACCCGGTCCGCCGGCAATCTGCTGGCGGGCGACCAGCGGCAGCAGCGCCCAATAGGCGCTGGCGAACAGAAAGAAGCCGGCCGCCCGCACCAGCGTCGCCCGCAGATGCGAATTGTGCCTGGCGTAGCGCAGCCCGGCCAAAATCGCCTGACCGAAACGCTCGGCGGGCAGCAATGTGCCGGCGCGGCGCGCCGGCCGCCACCACAACAGCGACGCCACGACGGCAAGATTGGACGCGGCGTTGATCCAGAACGGCGCGACGATGCCGTAGGCGGTGATCGTCACCCCGCCGAGCGCGGGACCGAGCGCGCGCGAAATGTTGACGCCGACGCTGTTGGCGGCGATGGCGGGCGGCAGATCGGGTTTGGCAACGAGTTGCGGCACGATCGCCTGCCAGGCCGGGATGGTCATGGCCCCGGCGGCGCCGATCACGAACGTTGAGACCAGCAAATTGAGCGGCGTCGCCAAACCGAGGCCGACCACGACCGCATAGGCGGCAGAGACGGCGGTGGCCAGGATTTCGACTACGATCAGAAATTTGCGCTTGTCGAAAATATCGGCGAGCGCGCCGGCGGGAATGGCGAATATGCAGATCGGCAAAGTGCTTGCCGCCTGGACCAGAGCGACCAGCAACGCATCGGGATTGAGGCTCGTCATCAGCCAGCCGCAGGCGGCGCTGTACATCCAGCCGCCGACATTGGAGACGAGCGTCGCCGTCCAGATCACCGCGAAAGCCGGATGGCGAAACGGCGCCGCGAAGGACAGTGGCTGAGGACCGGGCCGGGGAGCGGCGGCGGGAGCGCTCATCGCGCCGGCGGCTTGTGCGCGAGCCAGCGGCCGGCCGCGGCGGCGGCGAACAGCTCGGCGAGCGCGGCATTGACCTTGCCGGGCTCCTCGCTGGTGACGGTGTGTCCCGTTCGCGGGATCACCACGAGGCCCGCGGTCGGCGCGGTGCGCTTGAGAAAGACGCTGCCGTCGAGACAGGTCTCGTCCTCGTCGCCGACGATGACGAGGAGCGGTCGCGAAAATGTCTTCAGCTCCGGCTCGATGTCCCACAGCGTCGGACGCTTGGCTTGCAGCATCGCCATGGTCAGCGCATGGCCTTGCGACGAATGTTCGGAGAGCATGCGGACGAACTCGGCGTAACCGCGCGGGTCCTTGTATTTTTGGGTGTTGCGGGTCGGGCCGTCGGCATAGATCGCCGCCGCTTCGGCCATGGTTTTCTCGGTGAACATTTTGGCGTTTTCGGCCGCCTGCGCGCGCATCGCCGCCCGCGCGGCCGGATCGGCAAGCGAGCCCCAGCCGCAGCCCGCCGCGGTCACCGAAATGCAGCGGTCCGCATGGCGGATGCCGACATGCAGCGCCGTATAGGCGCCCATCGAATGGCCGACGATGTGCGCTTTGCCGATGCCAAGCGCATCCATCAGCGCGATGACATCGCTGCGCGCGATATCCTGGCCGTAGCGCGCCGGATCGGTAGGCACGTCGGATGGCGGATAACCGCGCTGGCTGTAGGTGACGCAACGATGCGACCGTGAAAAGCGGCGCATTTGCGGCTCCCAGGTGCGGTAGTCGCCGGCGAATTCATGCACGAAGATGACGGGCGTGCCCGCACCGGCTTCCTCGTAATAGAGCTGGACGCCGTCCGTGGTTTTGATCTTGGGCATGCGTCTCATTCCTCCCGGCGGCCGCTTTGTTGCCGCGGCATGGTACAAAAAACGCGTGCCGGCCTGCAAACCGGCACAGCGCCCGTGGCAAACCAAAGCAAGGCTGCGTCACGCAAAAAAGGTAATGGGCCGCCCATCGCTGGGCGACCCATCCGCGTGGCCTGATATGGCGCGGGCCGGAAGGTCTCGACGATCACGCCATCCAGAAAGGCTTGTTGATCTCGCGGTGTGCTTCGCAGCGGGTAATCCCGATGTCGCGCAACGTCGCGTCGCTGAGGTTTTCCAGTTCGTGCCGCGACCGCGACCGGCGCTGCCACTCGGCAATCCTCAATCCGACTTGGTACCAGCGGGAGGTACGATGTGTGCGGAAGGTGGTCATTGTGGTGGTGTTCATGGCTCGCTCCATATCCGGCCTTTGTTCGTAGCTTCAACTTACTGCGAGGTTGCAGCGCGGGATGTGATAGGCGGCACAGTCCGTCGCTTTTTATATAAATTGTTGAATTTACAGTGTTTTTATCATCGAGCCGGTGGATATTGCAGTGCTATCCACGGACGCTGAACGGCCTTTGGCAGCGACAGCGGGTCCAACAGGCCGTTTCAGGCCGCCTGCGGCTCGGCCGGATTGGCGATTTCGCACATCCCGGTCACCGGCTCCGGCAACGTTGCCGCCGTCACGTCATAGCCGACGACGCGCAGCAGCCCGGAGGCCGGGCACATGGCGACGGCAAGCCGGGTATAGGGATTGAGTACCGGTTCGCGCACCCAATCGAAACGCGGCGCCGCCAGCGCGCCGGCAAAACCCGCCAGCGATTCGCGGCGCGCCCGGCTGTAGCCGGCGGCGTCGGCGAACGAACTCGACAAGAAGCGGCGCGTGCCGATGCGGCCCTCCCAGCCCGGCCGGCCCGGCACCCAATCGTTGGCGGCGCTGGTATTGTCCTCGCGGGTGACAAAGCCGGTCTCGGTGCGCTCGATTACGCAACGCTCGTTCGCCGCGCAGCCGGCCAGCACATAGATCACCGGCCGCGCCACCGGCGTGCTTTCCAGCATGCGCCGCGCCGCGGCGTAGTCAGCGCACAATTCGAAGGTCCGGCGCAGCAACTGGTCGGGCGGCATGAGGCCGTCCGCTCGCCAGATCTCAAGCGCATTCGCGGCGAAATCGTAGGCGCGCAGCCAGCGATGCACGGTGCCGCGGCGCAGCGGCGCCTGATTGACGCAAGCGGCGAAACGCGACGGCGCCATCGCGGTCAGCGCGCCGACATAACCGGGCCAGGTGACGCTGAAGAAATCGCCGCAGTCGCCGCGCATATGCGCCACTTCGGCGTAGCGGCCGAGGCCGGCAAACGGCCAATCCAGCGTGCGGACGAGCCATGGCGCGCCATTCTGCTCGCAAGCGAGCGACGTGCAGGCCCATTGATAGGACGCATTGAGAAGCCAGACACCCGAAAAATCCAGACGGCCGGCTATCTGCGCGATCTCGGCGAGGTAGGGCGAGCGCGAGCGCGACAGCCAGGTGCGCGAAGCCCAATCGAGCGCCGGCACGAGCGGCAAGGCGGCGCGGGGGAAAAAGCCAAGACAGGCATCGCGCAACGCGCGCGCTTTCACCGCGCTTTCCTGCGCGTGGCGCGGCGGGCCGCCGTCGCGCACGTCGATCACTGGAATCGCCGGCAGCGCCGTCATTGCCAAGCCGCGAAAGGAAACAGCGAATCGCGCGGAAATCTCATCAATTGCCCGGCCAGATGCCGACGGTGCGGTCGTCGCTGCCCGAGGCAAGGCGGCGGCCGTCGGATGAGTAGGTGAGCGCCCGTATGTTTCCCGAATGTCCGGGCAGCGAATGCATCACCTGACCGGCATCGGCGTCCCACATCTGTATACTGGAATCGCTGCCGCCGACGGCAAGCCGGCGGCCGTCGTGCGCGAAGGCAAGCGCGTCCACCGCGCTGAGTTGCGTCGACAAAGTGTGCGCCTGAAAATCGAACGTGTTCCATACCACCACCGCATCGCCGCTGCCGCCGGCGGCGATGCGCTTGCCGTCGGGCGAAACCGCCACCGCCAGGATTTGCTGGCCGGTTTGGCCCTTGAGAACGTGCAGTTGCTGTCCGCTATCGGCGTCCCAGGTCCGCACCGTGCCATCCGTGCTGCCGGAAACGATTGTCTTGCCGTCCGGCGAATACGCCACCGCCGTCACCGCGTCGCTGTGGCCGATAAGGGCATGCACGATGGCGCCGTTATCGGCATTCCAGATTTTGACGGTGGCGTCGGCATTGCCGGCGACGACCCGCGTGCCGTCCGCCGACACCACAAGCGCCAACACCGGGGGAAGGCTTTGACCGAAATTATAATTCAACTCGGGCCGCATCAAAGGCAGCAGCCGCTGTCCGGTCTCGACATCGCGGACGGTGATGATGCCGTATCTGCCGCCGGACACTAAACGCCGGCCGTTCGGTTCGAATGCGATAGTGTTCGCGGCTTCTTCTTCGTCCGTCAGCGTGTGCAGCAGCGAGCCGCTGGCGGCATCCCATATCAACACCGATTTGTCCGAGCTTCCCGCCGCGATCAAGGTGCCGTTGGCCGAAAAAGCGACCGTGCTCACCGGCCCGGCATGTCCGGTGAGCGTGAGCAGGCGATCCTGATCGTTGCCGGAACCGCGCAGGAAAACGCCGAACACCACGGCGAGAAGCACCAGCGCGGCGCCAGCAATGCCAAGCCGGACCATTTGTCCCTGACGGTCCGCCGGCCAAAAAGTTTCGGACGAGACCTGCGGAATCGGCAGCGTGATCGCGGCGCGCTCCTTGCTCGATTTACTGGGTGCGGCTCCGGATGTGTCGAGCAGCGCGGCGCGCGAGCCGGTATCCCGCTTTTGCGCCGGATCGGTAACCGCCTGCCGCGAGCCGGTGTCGGCTTTCACGCCACCCGGCATCCTGGTTTCGGCGCTCGGCGGCGATTTCGGCAGTTGGCCGAGCATCCCGTCCATCGACTTGATCAGCCGGTCCATGTGATAGTCGAAGTCCTGGCCGGTATCGACGCGGACCGCGTTGCGGAAGGCAAAATCCTTCAAGCTTGGCGGCAACTGTTCCGAGTTCGGCATCGTGGTGGTGCCGATCAGCACCGGAATGAGCGGCGTGCGGCGCCGCAGCGCGGTCTCGATTTCGACGCGCACCGCGTCGGATTCCTGCTGGATGCGGTCGGCCGCGCCGCTCGCCGCGCCGAGCCAGTTCGGCCCGATGACGGCGAGCAGGATATTGGTCTTGCGCAGCATCTCGTTGATGTGGACGCGAAAATCGATGCCGGGAGGAATATTGTCGATGTCGCGGAAGATCGCTTCCCGGCCGTAATGAGCGGCGAGCCGGTCGAAGATGCGGCCCGTCATCGCCTCGGAATCCGCGCGGCGGTAGGAAATGCTGATCTTGGGCATCAGCCTTGTTCCTGCCGGTCATAACGCATTGCCGACCCCTTGCACTTCCAACCGGGCATTTCACCCTTGTCCGGAAGAAATTAGCGCGCCCTTGGGCGAAATCTATAGCATGTCTTGCCGCGAAATCAGCAGGGCCGCGGCCAAAGTCCAAGGCAAAAAGCCCATACAGAAAAACAAGTTCCGGCCGCCGAACTCACCACCAGCCGCCTCGCTCATTGCGGAAAGCCGATTCCTCAGGCAATGTTCAATCCACCGCCAGGCCGGCCATGGCCGGCGGGATGCACCGACTAGGAGAGTTCGATGCGCGGTATCGGCACAGCCTCGATCGCCAAATCCTCGATCGCAATATCCGCCGCCTTTGTGCTTGCATCGGCCATGGCCGTACTGCTGCCGACCAAGGCTTCGGCTCAGATCAATATCGACGGCCTGATCCGAGGCGCGCTGCAACAGCGCAGCTACCCTTACGGCTATCAGGCGCCGGTCCATCATGCTGCGCCTTCGCATTCCGATTCGGATGACGATTCGGCGGCCGACAGCAAAAACGGCAAAGGCATCAAGAGCACCAACGACGACGCCAATAGCAACAACAAGCCCAGTTCCGGATCGGGCGGACCGCAATCGGCCTCTTCGGATACGCCGTCCAAAGGCGGCCCATCCGGCGGTTCCGGGGGCGGCGGCGGGGATGGCTCGTCAGGAGGCGGCAACCCGCCGAAGACGTCCGACGACATGCCGAGCTTTACGCCGTCGCGCTGACCGGCTTCGCCCGGACCTCGGGCCTTTACTGATTATTGTTATTTCCGCTGCCGCTGCTGAGCTTCGGGCTCAGCCGGTCGTAGGCGCGCTGCGCCTCGACGCTGCCGTTGCGCGCGGCCTTTTGGTAGAGATCGACCGCCGCCTGATCGCTTTGTGCCGTGCCCAGGCCCTTTTCATTCATAAAGCCGAGGCGGAACTGCGCCTCGGCAAAGCTCTGATCGGCGGCCTTTGAGTACCAGGCGATCGCCTGCGCGTAGTCCTTATCAACGCCACGGCCGAAGAAATACATGTCGCCGAGATTCTTCTGCGCCTTGGCAGAGCCGGCATCGGCGGCCTTGCGATACCAGACCATCGCTTCGGCATCGTCCTGCGGCACACCATCGCTGCCGGTCGCGAGCAGAATGCCGAGCAGATTCTTCGGCGTCGGGATAGCCCTCGCTGGCCGCGGCGCGATACAGCTTCACGGCGCGCTGAACATCCTGAGTGGCGCCGAGCCCCTTCTCGTACATGACGCCGAGCCGATATTGCGCGTCGGGCCAATTCTGGTCCGCGGCCTTGAGATACCAGGACAGAGCCTGGGCGGGATTCTTGTCGAGGCCACCGCGGCCGAAAAGATACATGTCGCCGAGATTGGTCTCGCCTTTGGCAAAACTCGCATCGGCGGATTTTTGATACCACTCGACCGCTTTGACGTCGTCGCGCGGCAGACCGTCTTCGCCATTGGCGTATTTCACGCCCAGAGCGTTTTGCGCCGCCGGGTCGCCGCGATTGGCCGCGGCCAGGATGTCGTTGAGCGAGCCCAATGGCGCATTGCCCGGGACCGCGCCGGCGGGAATTTGCGGCGACGCCGATGTCAGCGCCGTCGTCAGCATGGGTGAATGCGCCACCGGAGCGGCAGGCGACATCGGCGTAACCGCGGCAACCACCGCCGGCGCCGGCTTTGACGACGCGAAAAACAGAAAGCCGAACACCAACAGGCCCACGACCAAGGCGGCGCCGGCGCCGAGCGCGGCGGCGCGCAAGTCGGGCGACAGCCGCTCCCAGAACGGCAGGAAATCCGCCGGCAGCGCCATCAGTTTTTGCCACAGCGACTGCTCGACCGGCGCTACGACAATGGGAATGGCCGGCGTTTCCAGAAGGCGCGTGTCGTTGTGCAAAATCTTGGGCGCGTCCATGCGCAGCGAGGAGGCGCCGAGCGCATCGCTGAAAGCGCGCGTCGACGGGAAACGCTGCGCCGGCTTTTTGGACAAAGCCTTCAAGAGCGCATTCTCGACGCGCGGATCGAGACCGGGCACGCGCGGAATGAGGCGATCCGGCCGCTGATTGATCTGCGCCTGCATCAGATCGTATTCGCTGGCGGCGGAAAACGGCGGCGCGCCCGACAGCATTTCGTAGAGCACGATGGCGAGACTGTAGAGGTCGCAGGAGTCATCGCCTTCTTCGCCACGCAGTTGCTCCGGCGCCATATAGGCAAGCGTACCGACGATGCTGCCGCTGCGCGTGAGCCGCTGCGAGCCGCGCACGCGGGCGATGCCGAAATCCATGATTTTCAGCACGCCGTTTTCCGCGACCATCAGGTTCGACGGTTTAATGTCGCGGTGGATCACGCCCATGCTGTGGGCGTAGGCAAGGCCGTCGGCCGCCTGGGCGATGATGGCAAGCGCTTCGCGCGCCGGGATCGGCGCGTTGCGTTCCTTGATGATGTCGTCGAGCGTGTGACCGCGCACCAGCTCCATCACCATGTAGAGATTTTTGTCGTCCGGAATGAGCGAGTAGATCGTGGTGATGTTGGGATGGTTGAGACGGGCGAGGCTCGTCGCCTCGGCGCGAAACCGCTCGACGAAATTGGTATCGCTCAGAAGCTCCGGCCGCAGCGATTTTAGCGCCACTTCGCGCTGCAGAATGGCGTCGTAGGCGGCATGGACCTGCCCGATGCCGCCTTCGCCGAGCTGTTCGCGGATTTCGTATTGGCCGATCGCTTTCTTCATTTGGTTCAGCCAACCTGGTTCGGCGCGGCGTCGGGCTTCGGTCCGGCCTCGACCGGAATCTTCATGCGGCGGGTGGTCGGCTCCGGCGCCGATTTGGGCTCGGCCGCTTCGGCGACACTAAAGATGCCGAGTGAAGCATTATCGTGACCGCCGGCGGCAAGCGCCGCCTCGATCACGGCATCGCAGGCATCCTGCGGCGACAGCCGGCCGGCCAAGTCGGCGATCTTGGCGTCGGGGACGAGGCCCGAAACCCCGTCCGAGCACAGCACTAGGACATCGCCGAATTCGAGCGGCAGGCCTTTGGCGCCGATGATCGGCCGCATCTGCTGGCTGGTGCCGAGCGCTTGCAGAATGACATTATGCATGGGGCTATGGTCGGCCTCTTCCTGCGTCAGCGTCCCGGCATGAACGAGCTTGGCGACCAGCGTCTGGTCCTCGCTGAGCTGGATGAACTCGCCGCCGCGCAACAGATAGGCGCGGCTGTCGCCGATATGTGCAAGCCAGGCCTGGCGGTCGCGGAAGGCGAGCACGGTGCAAGTCGTGCCCATGCCTTTACATTGCGGATGTTCGGCGGCGTATTCGAGGATCGCCCGGTTGGCCGCGGTGAATGCGGCGGCCAGCACTGTCGGCACCGAACCTTCGAGATCGTAATAGAGCCGGCGGATTACGTCGGCGGCAAGCGCGCTGGCGACTTCGCCGGCGGCATGACCGCCCATGCCGTCGGCGACCAGAGCGAGGCTGCCGCGGCTGTCCGCGATCGCCTTGTCCTGCGGCGTCACCCAGGCGACGGTGTCCTCGTTGAGCTCGCGCGCGAGCCCCGGATCGGTCCGCATGGCGCCGATGATTTGCATCGCTGGCTGAGCTCGAACCATGTCCAACTACACCATGTCTGACTACTCAGCGCGGCGGCGTCTCGATCAAATCGGACCGCCAGGCGGGTTATCAAAAGAGCGCCGCGGTCCTTATTGCGCGTTGCGTTGCGGCTGCAGCAATTCGTGCACGTACGATATCGGCACTGCGAAGGCAACATGCTGCGCGGAACTGGAGCGCAGCGAATCCAGCGCGATCACCTTGCCGGCCGAGTTGAGCACCGGACCGCCGCTCGAGCCCGGTCCGGCATAGATGTCGAGCTGATAGGTATTGCCGACCGTGTCGTAGGTTTTCACGTCGGCGTTGGCTTGCTGGTCCTTCTTGGTCGGCAACAGCGAGACGACGCCTTCGGTCACGGTGGGCTCGGGGATGTAGATATCCTGCGTGCGCACCATGCCGCCTTCGTTGGTTTCCTGGCGGGCGTGCGTCTTGTTCGACACCGCGGAATAACCGAGCAGAATGACTTTCTCCCCGACCTGCACGGTGTAGTCGTCGGCGAGCTCCAGCTTGCTCACCGGCTCGCTGACATCGATCTTGACTTCGGCCACGTCCGCCTCGATCGAGGTCCGCAGCAGAGTGGCATTGATGTCGATCCTGGTGCCGGGAAACTGCACTGTTAGCAACTCGTTGCGGCCGAACAACTCGCGCGAATCGGCCGAAATCGCGAATGGCCGGGACGATTCAAAAAGCCAGCCGCCGCTGTCGGGAACCCAATTGGTCAGCTGGTCGAGGTCTATATTCTGCTTGGTCGGATAACGGCCGCCCTTGAATTCGAAATTGTAGACCGCGCCGCGCGCGCCGCCGTTGCTGGAAAAGTCTTCATAGGGCGACGACCAGCCGGCGACGATGGCCTTGTTTGTGAGAATAAAGCCTTGCTCGCCGATAACGAAGCCGCTGCCGGTTTCGCTGCCGCCGATCTGTTGATAGTTGCTGTCCCGGTCGTTATCGAGCGTCAACCATCGCACGATGCTGCCGTCATCCATCCGCACATAACACGGCAGCCATTCGCCATCGACATTGGCCATCTTCTGATAGACTGGCCGGTTGGTCCCGCGATCGTAAATCTGCCACTGGCCGCGGATGAACACGGTCGCGTCGCCGAGCCGTTTGATCTCGGCGGGCGAGATGCCCATTTGCTTGGAGAGATTTTCCTCTTCCTGGATCTTGTTGGCCGCGGCGACCTTCTCCTGCTCGGCAAGCTGCTGCGCCAACAGGTTGGCCTGGCTCTGACCGTGCCAATAGAGCGCAACGCCGCCGATGACCGCGAGCAGCACTACTGCGGCGAGCGCCGCGATCCAGACCTGGCGGGCTTTGCCGCGCTCTTCGGTCAACATGCGCAGGATGGTCTGCTTGCCGACCGCAACCTTGCCCATGGTGGAGGGATCGCTCACCGCGGTTCGCTGCGCGGTGCCGGTATAAGCCGCGACTTCGGTGGTTTGCGGAACTTCCGTGGCAGCGACGATGCGGGTCGCCGCCGCCTCGATCGCGTCCATCGCCCCCATTTGGCGCGTGCGCGCCGGCAAGTTCGCCGGCCGCGGCTGGACGTCGAAGGTAAATTTCGGCCCGCCGGCACCGAGCTCGACAACGTCGTCGGGCAACAGCTCGACCTCGCCGGAAATGCGCTCGCCGTTCAACAATGTGCCGTTGCTGCTGTTGAGGTCGGCGATGCGGAAATACAATTCCTTATCCTGCTTGATGCGAATCACGGCGTGCTTGCGGCTGACCGCGTCGTCGCGGTTGAGATCAAAGACAATCCTGCTGGTCGGATCGCGGCCGAGCGTGATTTCGCTCAAACCATCGAGATTGAATTGCTCAATCTGGTTGGTCTTGGATCCGCTGAGATGGCGGATCACAATTTGCGTCGCGGATGCGGTCATGGACTTTCCCTCAATCGCTCACCGAGCGGTCGGCACTCCCCGCTTGCCGAACGAATCGCGGGGGCCTCGCAGCTGCCCGAACCCGACAATAGTGCAGGCCCGAACCCTCGTTGTGACATTACTTGAACCAATCGCTTTTTCAACGGCATTTAGACAGATGGAACCGGCGCCTGGCGGTTCCGTAAGTTCCAATTGAAGCGCTATACTGAGCCAAAGGGAGGAATACACATGGAGCTGAAATCGACGCGCCGGATCGTGACCGGGCATGACGCCAAAGGCAAAGCCATCGTGGTGTTCGATACGCCGCTGCAGGCCAAGCAGCGCAGTCAGGGCGGCAACGGCATGACAATGTTATGGTCGACGACCGAATTCCCGGTCGACGTGTCTGCCGCGTCGGATCGCTCGCTCGGCCATGTGGGCGTTCCTCCGGTCGCCAACGGCACCGTCTTTCGCATCGTCGATTTCGCCCCGGCGGCGGCGGCCCAAGCCGCGCCGGTCGATCATCATCAGAATTCTCGTATCGATGGGCATCGACCCGGCGACGCAAGGTTATGCGCGCCACGCCAACACGCATCGCACCAGGACCGTCGACTACGCCATCGTGCTCGACGGCGAGATCGACATGCTGCTCGACGACAGCGAGATTCGCGTCAAGGCGGGCGACGTTCTGGTGCAGCAGGGCACCAATCACGCCTGGGTCAATAACGGCACCAAGCCGTGCCGTATCGCCTTCATTCTGATCGACGCCAAGACGCCGCCGGTTTGGCGGCAGGGCTGGAAACCGTAATATCTTCAACTAGATATCCGTATAAACACACCGGCTTGTGTGAACACCAAGGCTGTGACCGGCATCACAGCATTGGTGTGTCCATCGGCGCAACCTTCACTTGGGTAGGCAACGTGAGGGACAGGGCCAATGCGCAACCATCAGACGGTTTCCCGCGACAGACCGAACAGAGCATCTTTGACCAAAACGACCTTGAGAGTGGCGACCGCTACGCTGTTGGTGTCGGCCCCGTTCATAACCGCGCCGACCGCCGCTTCGGCCTTCGATCTCGGCGGCCTGGTGCAGGGCGCCATCGTGCAATACGCCGCCCAATATGCCGGCGGCGGCCTGCGCTTGCCGAATCTCGGCGGCACGCACTATGCCGGGGTCCACGCGGTCTCGCATCAGAGCCGTCACTCCGATGACGACGATGACGACGCGACACCGGGTTCGACCAATACGCCGCCGCCGCCGAGAGATACGGGCGCCGCGCCGCATCGCATGCAGGATACCGATCGCATGACGCCGCAGGCGACCGGCCCGGTGAGAGTGGTGTCGATGGGCAGGTCCTATTCGGACGAGCCTTCATTCACGCCGTCACGCTGACGGCTTGTCGCGCATGGTTGTCGCGCATGAATGGCGGACCGGCGGCGCCGCGCCGTCGGTCCGTGTCCTTTGCCGATTGGATTATTCCGCCGCTTCCTGGTGGCGATGGAACAACGGCAGGACGCGCGCCCGCTCGCCGGCAAGCGCAACGACGACGTGGTTGTCCGGCACCGCCACCCAATTCTTGTCGCGGTCGAGCGGCTCGGAGACGACGACGATACCGCGCTCCGATTCCCGATAGTAAAGCGTATTGGCGCGATCGTTCACCGCGTAGCGGAAGGCATAGAGGTCGCGCCCGTTGGCCAGCGCGGCGGTGAAGCGGAAGCGCTCGCCGGGTTCGCTCCGATTCACATGGTCCGTGAGCACGCCCAGGATTTTCTCCGCCGCGGTGAGCGGCTTGTCGATCCCGGCGCCCATCATGGCAAGAAAGATCGCCTCGGAATCGGTAGTGCCGTTGCGCGACGGATAAAGCTCGTCGGGAATGAGCGCCTCGACCAGGCGGCGCCAGCGGCTCCAATTATCCAAAAAGCCGTTGTGCATGAACATCCACTTGCCGGACGCGAACGGATGGCAATTGACACGGGTGATGGGGGTGCCGGTCGCGGCGCGGACATGGGCGAAGAACAGGTGCGACTGCAAATGCCGGCACAGATAGCGCAGGTTCTCATCCGACCAAGCCGGTCTGATCTCGCGATAGAGCCCGGGCTCGGGATGCAGGCTGTACCAGCCGAGGCCAAAACCGTCGCCATTGATGCTCGCGGTCGATTCGAGCGCGTGGATGCTCTGCGAGATCAGCGAGTGCGACGGCTCAGTCACATAGTGTTCGAGTGCAGTGGTTTCACCGCGATAAGCAATCCAGCGGCACATGGCGATCGCCTTTGTCCAGCCTCAAGCGCTAAGCCACCAATGTGGTGTCTCGAATCCATTGAGACACCTTATGTAAGGCAATCTCGGCGCTTTCGTCTTGATTTTCAGTAAAAATTCGCATCTGGGCATCGGCCGAGGTGCCGCCGCTGACGATTCTGCGGCAATGTTCCACCTGTTTGGTGCAATTGAGCGCCTCGGCGTCCGATGCGACCAGGTCCAGAATCCTGTTGAGCATTTCTCCAACCGCGAACCCGCCCGACCGGGTCACGAAAGTGCCCTGGGCGCCGTAGCGCTGGGCACGCCATTTATTTTCAACCGCAATGGACCGGTCAACGACATTAAGCTCGGCATTGTGTTCGGTGTGCGAGTAGATGAAACGCGCCAGCACGCGGTAGAACGCAGCGATGGCAATCGCGTCGTCGAGGCGGGTGCAGCAGTCCGGGGCGCGTAGCTCAAGCGTCGGATATTTGAGCGAGGGCCGGATCGACCACCACAGATGACTGGCATCCTCCATCGCGCCAGAGCGCACCATCGCATCGACATAGGCGTCGTACTCGGCATTGGTGCGGAACAGTTCCGGCAGGCCGGTGCGCGGCAGCTCGTCATAGGCCGCGAGGCGATAGCCTTTCAGCCCGGTCGTGCGGCCCTGCCAGAACGGCGACGAGGTCGCGAGCGCTATGAACAGCGGTAGGTAGGGCAACATCCGCATCATCACATCGATGCGGCGGGCTGGATCCGGAAACTCCACGTGCACATGCATTCCGCACAGCATGTTGCGCTGGCCGATCATCTGTAGATCGTCCATCACCTTTGTGTAGCGGTCTTTCGGGCTCTGCACGGACTCGCGCCAATAGGCGAGCGGATGCGTGCCGCAGGCCAATATCGACAGACCATGCTCGGCCGCAGCAGCAGCCGCGTTCAGCCGCAGCTGGCGGAGCTCGATCCGCGCATCGTTGGCGACAGTATGCGGTTCGGTCGCGACCTCGATCTGGGCCTGCAGGAATTCGCGGCCGATTTGCCCCGGCGCGCCGAAGCCGGCCGTTTGAAATAGCGCCTCAGGGGTCTCCGCCGGGACATCGAAGGTCTCGGTATCGGAAAGAAAATATTCTTCCTCGATACCGAATTGGAATTTATCGCCAGCCGCGAAGGTGCGCGGCTGCCGTCCCGCGGGGACGACTGTCCGCAATCGCAATCGTCGATCCGCCAGGTCAAATCCGAATTCCATCCTTTAAATTCCCTGGGTCTGCAGCCAGCATTCCAGCAGCGCGACTTGCCAAAGCTTGGAGTGTCCCTTCGGGGTTAATTCGCCTTCCGGATTTGCCAGCAGTCGGTCGATATAGGGCCGGTTGAACAAGCCGCGTTGCCGCGCCTGCGGCGCATCGAGAACGTCGTGGACGAAGTCGAAAAACGCCCCGCGCAGATATTTGAGCGCCGGCACCGGGAAATAGCCCTTCGGCCGGTCGATCACCTCGTCAGGAACGATACCGCGCGATGCTTCCTTCAGAATATATTTGCCGCCATCGCGCACCTTGAGCTCGCCCGGGATGCGCGCCGCGAGCTCCACCAGCTCATGATCGAGGAACGGCACGCGGGTTTCCAGCCCCGACGCCATCGCCATATTGTCGACCCGCTTGACCGGATCGTCGACCATCATGATCCGGGCATCGAGCTGCAGCGCCTGATCGATCGGCGTCGCGCTGTGACACTGACGAAAGAAATCCTCGACGAAATCGCGGCTGTAATCCCCGTTCATCAGCGCCGGCTCCAGCGCCTCGCCCATCTCGGCATGATCGCGGTCGAAATAGACCCGCGCGTAATCCGCGGCCGCGTCGTTGGAGCGCATCAGCACTGGATACCAGTGGTATCCGCCAAAGATTTCGTCGGCGCCCTGCCCGCTCTGCGCCACCTTGACGTATTTCGAAACCTCCCGCGACAGCATGTAAAAGCCGACGGCGTCGTGGCTCATCATCGGCTCCGACATCGCCGCGACCATTCCCGGCAGCGCATCGATGGCGCGCGACGAATCCACTGTGATGCGGTGATGATCGGTGCCGAAAGTTTTCGCGATCAGGTCGGAATAACGAAACTCGTCGCCCTCGACGTCGCCGACTTTCTCGAAGCCGACAGAGAATGTTTTCAAGTCTTGCTGGCCCTGCGCGGCAAGGAGCGCCACCAGAAGCGAGCTGTCGAGCCCACCCGAGAGAAGGACCCCGACCGGCACGTCGGCGACGCGGCGGCGCTCGACCGCTTTGCCGAGCGCGACACGGATCGGCTCGCTCCAATCCGCTTCGGTGCGGCCGCGGTCATCGGCGTGCGGGCCGACGTCGAGCTGCCAGAAAACTTCCTCGCGGCGCCGGCCGTCGGGCTCGATGGTGCAGATCGTCGCCGGGGCAAGCTTACGCACGCCCTTGATGATCGTCATTGGCGCCGGCACCACCGCGTGCCAGCTCATGTAATGGTGCAGCGCGGCGGGATCGATCGCGGTATCGACGTCGCCTGAGGCCAACAAAGCCGGCAGCGTCGAAGCAAAGCGGAAACGGCCCGGCTGCTCGGCATAATAGAGCGACTTGATGCCGAGCCGGTCGCGCGCCAGCACGAGCCGGCCGGAATTGCGCTCCCAGATCGCAAACGCGAACATGCCGTGGAAGCGCTCGACGCAACGCGAGCCCCATTCCGCATAGGCCTTGAGAATGACTTCGGTGTCGCCCCGCGAGAAGAAACGGTAGCCCTTTGCCGTCAGCTCGCTGCGCAATTCGCGAAAATTATAGATGCAACCGTTGAAGACTATCGCCAGGCCGAGCTCCGGATCGATCATCGGCTGCTGCGATGCGTCGGCGAGATCGATGATGGCGAGACGGCGGTGGCCAAAGGCGACACGATTTTGTGAAAAGGCACCGCCCGCGTCAGGACCGCGCGGCCGCATTTGCTGCGTCATCGCTGCAAGCGAGGAGCCCGCAACGCTGCCGTCAAACGTCACCTCACCGCAAATGCCGCACATTTCATCATTTCCAGGATTTGGGCCCGACCATCGGCAGGCGACAACGCTTCTGGAGCGAGGCAAGTTCCTGGAAAGCTTCTCGTAGCAATTCAAAGGCTTGCGCCCTTGTGAATATGGCCCTCACGCGAGCAGTCGACGCACCGCGGAGGCCCATCCGGCGAGCCTGTGCGCGCGCGTGGCGGCATCCATCCGCGGCGAGAAACGCCGCTCCAGCCGCCAGTGCTCCGCAAAGCGATCCGGCTCCGGAAAGAAGCCGGCATGTAAGCCGGCCAGATAGGCGGCGCCAAGCGCGGTGGTCTCCTTGATCGCCGGCCGGTCGACGATGCTGCCGAGCAGATCGGCGAGCCGTTGCATGGTCCAATCGGAATTCGCCATGCCGCCGTCGACGCGCAAGGTTTTGAGCGCGGTTTCGGCCGCTGGCCAATCGGCTTTCATCGCGGCGAGCAGGTCGGCGGTCTGAAAGCACACGCTTTCGAGCGCGGCCTGCGCGAGCTCACGCGGGCCGGTCGCCCGCGTCAGGCCGAACAGCGCGCCGCGCGCGTCGGGCCGCCAGTACGGCGCGCCGAGGCCGACAAAAGCAGGGACCAGAATGACCTCTTGGGTGGGATCCGCGGCCGGCGCGAGTTCGTCGGTCTCGCCGGCACTTTTCACGACGTGCAAGCCGTCGCGAAGCCATTGCACCGCCGCGCCGGCGATGAAGATCGAGCCCTCGAGCGCGTAGCTGCGCTTGCCGTCGAGCTGGTAGGCGATGGTGGTGAGAAGCTTGTGCTTCGATACCACCGGCGTATCGCCGGTATGAAGAAGCACAAAACAGCCGGTGCCATAGGTGGACTTGACCATTCCCGGCGTGAAACAGGCTTGCCCGATCAGCGCGGCTTGCTGATCGCCGGCGATGCCGCAAATTGGAATCGAACCGCCGAACAGTTCGGGATCCGTCATGCCGAATGCGGCGGAGCAATCGCGCACTTGCGGCAGCACCGCCTTCGGCACGCCGAGGAGATTTAAGAGCCCGTCGTCCCAACGGCCCCGGTGGATGTCGAACAACAGCGTGCGCGAGGCGTTGGTCGCATCGGTGGCGTGGACTTTGCCGCCGGTGAACCGCCACAGCAGGTAGGTGTCGACGGTGCCGAAAGCGAGTTCGCCGCGCTCGGCCCGCTCACGCACGCCGGCGCCGCTCGCCAACAGCCACGCCAGCTTGGTGCCGGAAAAATACGGATCGAGCAAAAGCCCGGTCTTGGCCGCGAAGGTCGGCTCATGACCGGCAGCCTTGAGGCTTGCGCACAGATCGGCGGTGCGGCGGTCCTGCCAGACAATGGCGCGATGCACCGGACGGCCGGTCGCACGATCCCATAACAGCGTCGTCTCGCGCTGATTGGTAATGCCGATGGCGGCGATATCGCGCGCGCGCGCGCCGGCCTCGCGCGTCGCGCCGCGGCAGGTTTCCACGGTCGTCGTCCACAAATCCTCGGGCTCGTGCTCGACCTCGCCATCGGCGGGGAAATGCTGCGGGAATTCCCGCTGGGCGAGCGCGGCAACCGACGTATCGGCGCGAAACAGCATTGCCCGCGTCGATGTGGTGCCCTGATCGATCGCGAGCACATAAGATGTCACGCGAAACCCCTCCCGCGGGCCGCCCGCAACGCGCCTTCACAATACAACGATTTATCGGCATCGTGACCGGCGACAGTGAGGCCACAATGACAAACGATCAGGCGGTTTGGCTGGCGGCCGGCGTGCGGACGCCGTTCGTCGCCGTGGACGGCCCTTTCGCCAAACGCGATTCGCTCACGCTATCGATCCCGGTCGTGCTGGCGATGGCGGCGCAGGTGAACGGCGCCATCGATTTCGGGGTGTGGGGATCGGTGGTGCTCAATCTCGCCTACAACAATCTGGCGCGCGAAATCTGGCTTGAAAGCAAGCTCGATCCGCATGTGCCGACGTTTACGACCATCATGCAATGCAGCACCAGCATGGTCGGCGTGTTCGAAGCGGCCGGGATGCTCGGCGAAAAGCGGGCGGCGCTGGCGCTGGTCGGCGGCGTCGAGAGCATGAGCCGCGCCCAGATCGGCCTGACGGAAAATCTCTCGGTTTGGCTGCGGCGCATCTTTCAGGCCCGCAGCGCTAAGCAACGCATCGAGCTCCTGCGCACCCTGCGTCTGCACGACATCCGGCTGCGTGTGCCGGAAGTGAAAAACCGCGTCACCGGCCGCAGCATGGGCGAACATACCGAGGATATGGCGAAGGACTGGAATATCGGGCGGCAGGAACAGGATGAGCTGGCGCTTGAGGGCCATCAACGCGCCGTCGCGGCGCAAGGCCGCGGCTTCTTCGCCGACTTGATCATTGCCGTCGACGGCGTCGACAAAGACCATTTTCCGCGCCGCGACACCTCGCTGGAAAGGCTCGCCAAATTAAAGCCGGTGTTCGATCGCACCAGCGGCCGGGGCACGCTCACCGCCGGCAATAGCTCGCCATTGACGGATGGCGCCGCCGCGATCTGGGTCGGCACCGATGCTGGCATGAGCCGGCTGCCGGCCCGGCTGCCGCGCGTGCGCCTGGTAGATTTCGAAATGGCGGCCGTCGATATTTTCACCGAAGGCCTGCTGATGGCGCCGGTCTCCGCCATTCCCCGCTTGTTGGCGCGGCACGGATTAAACTACGAGGACATCGCGCTGTGGGAAATTCACGAAGCGTTTTCGGCGCAGGTGCTCTGCCACATCAAGGGACTGCAGGATAAGGACTTCGTCCGCCAGAAGGCCGGCGTCGAAAATACCTTCGGACGCTTTCCGCGCGAGCGGATAAATCCGAACGGCGGCAGCGTCGCGCTCGGGCATCCGTTCGCCGCCACCGGCGCGCGCATTTTAAGTCAGGCGGTCAAGGAGCTGGCCGGACTGCCGAAAGGCAGCCGCGCTATCGTCAGCATCTGTTCGGACGGCGGCCTCGGCACCGTCGCGTTACTGGAGAACTAAAGTGCCGAACTAGCGCGCGGTCTGGCCGCGCAAGTCGGCCACGTCCTTCGCGGTGAGATTGGACGGCGCGCTGCCGAAACGCGCGGTGACGTAATTGGCGACGGCGGCGATCTCGGTGTCGGAATAGGCGCCGCCGAAGGCCGGCATCGAGATGATGCCGTCCGGCGTGTGCCGCGTGGTGCCGGAAATCACGATCTGGGCGACATTGGTCGCCGATGGATCGTTCACCGCGCGGGCGCCGGCAATGGTGGCGAAGGGCGAGATGGCGCTGACCCCCGTCCAGTTGTGGCAACTGACGCAGGCCTGCTCGAATACTTTGCGGCCGGCGGCGTCCGCTGCCGCGCCGCCTTCCTTGGGCGACGCCGGCGCCGGCGGCGCGATCGTCGCCGGCTCCGACGACGTCACCGCCGGAACGCTGCGCACGTAACTGACCAGCGCGTGAATGTCGGCCGGCGCCAACTGGCTGAAACTCTGGTCGACGGCTTCGCCCATCGGCCCCGCCGCCGTGCCGCGGCCGAGTGCGTGGCCGTTGGCGAGATAGGCGAACACTTCGTCATCGCTCCAGCCGCCGATGCCGGTATCCTTGTCGGCGGTGATGTTGAAGGCCTTCCAGCCGGCCGCCACCGCGCCGGCGAATTTCCTGCGGTTGTCGAGCGCGAAGGCAAGATTGCGCGGCGTGTGACATTCGCCGCAATGCGCCAGCGCCTCGGCGAGATAGGCGCCGCGGTTCCATGCGGCGCTCTGCGCCGTGTTGGGCGTAAAGCGCGTATCGGCGTTGAACAGCAACGACCAGCCGATCATCGACCAGCGCTGATTGAACGGGAATGTCAGCGTGTTCGGCGGGATTGTTGGCGTGCACCGCGGGCAGGCTGAACAGATAGGCCTTGATCGCCAGCGCGTCCGCGTCGGTCACATAAGTGTAAGACGCATACGGCATGGCCGGATAAAGCCGCGCGCCGTCCCGCCTTATGCCGCGCTGCACCGCGTTGAGAAAATCCTGATCGCTGTAATTGCCGATGCCGGTATCCTTGTCGGACGTGATATTGGTGGAATAGAGCGTCCCGAACGGCAGCGGAAACGCCAAGCCCGCCGGCATATTGCGCGCCGCCGGGCGCGGTGTGGCAAACCAGGCAATCGGCGGCGCGCGCCAGATACTCGCCGCGCTTCACCGGGTCGGCACTGGCCAGCGTTGCCGGAACGCCGGTCGGGTCGGCATCGTGATAATCCGCCAGCGCAACCGTCGAGCCGCCGGCGAACGCCAGCGGTCCCGGATTGAATGTCCGCCAGCCGAAGACCGCCAGCGCAATCAGGACGATAACAATGACTGCAAGAGTGCTGCGCGCGCGCATGGCATTCACGCCTTGACCGCGATCGCGGCGCGGTCGATCGGCAGCCGGCGCAGCGCGACGCCGGTCGCCGCATAGATGGCGTTGCGCAGCGCCGGCGGGCCGGCGGTGCAGCCGGTTTCGCCGATGCCGCCCGGATCCTCGCCGCTTTTGATGACATGCACGTCGATATTCGGCACCTGGTCGATGCGCAGCATGCGGTAATCGTTGAAATTGGACTGCCGCACGCGGCCCTTGTCGATGGTGATCTCGCCGTACAGCGCGGCGGTCAGGCCGAAGATCAGCCCGCCCTGCAACTGCGCGACGATGGTGTCGGGATTGACCGCGATGCCGGTGTCCACCGCCGACGTGACCCGGCGCAGATGCACTTCGCCGTTGTCGTCGACCTCCGCCTCGACGACGGTGGCGATGAAGCTGGCGAACGACGGCTGCACGCAGACGCCCCGACCGGTGCGCGCCGGCAACGGCTTGCCCCAACCGGATTTTTCCGCCACCAGATCGAGCGCGGCCTTCAGCCGCGGATTATTGCCCAGCATGCCGCGGCGGAACGCGATCGGATCCTTGCCGGCCTTGCGCGCCAATTCGTCCATGAAGCATTCGGTGGCGAACACATTGTTGTTCGGTCCGACGCCGCGCCAGAACCCGGTCGGCACGGCGGGCGGCTCGGCGCGCACATATTCGACCTGGCGGTTGGGAATATCGTAGGGCATGTCGACGGCGCTATCGACCGCGTCGATATCGATGCCGTTGATGAAGATCGACGGCAGCCCAGCGCGCCATGATCGACGAACCGGTGATCGCGATATTTCCAGGCGACGATCTTGCCGTCCGACAGGCTCGCCGAAATCACGTCGCGATAGACCGGGCGATAGACGTCGTGCTGGATGTCCTCTTCGCGCGTCCAGACCACCTTCACCGGCCCGTCGACCTGCTGGGCGATGCGCACGGCGGCTCGCCGCCATGTCGGGTTCAAGCCGCCGGCCGAAGCCGCCGCCGAGCAGATGGTTGTGCACGGTCACTTTGTCGACCGGCAGGCCGGCAACTTGCGCCGCGGTTGACTGCACGCGCGTCATGACCTGGGTGCCGATCCATATTTCGCAGGCACCCGGCGTCAGTGAAACGGTGCAGTTCATCGGCTCCATGGTGGCGTGCGCCAGGAACGGCAGTTCGTATTCGCCGTCGAGCCTGTCGCCCTGCGTCAAGCCTTTGGCGACGTCGCCGACGGATTTCGCGACCACGCCGTCCTGTTTGCTGGCGGCGCGCAAATTCGTCCCAGATGTCGCTCGAATTGACCGTGCGCGTTCGCGCCTTCGTCCCAGGTGACGACAAGCGCGTCGAGGCCCTTGCTTGGCGGCCCACATGTGATCGCCGACCACCGCGACCAGATCGTCCAGCACGACGATTTGCCGAACGCCGGGAATCGTCTTGGCCGCGCTGTCGTCGACATGCCCGACTTTGCCGCCGAATACCGGACACTGCGGCCAGCGTCGCGAACTTCATTCCCGGCAGCATCGCGTCGATGCCGTAGACGACCTTGCCGTTGATCTTGTTCGGCGTGTCGAAGCGCTTGAGCGGCTTGCCGATCAGCGTGAAATCTTTTGGATCCTTCAGCGGCGGATTCGGCCGGCACCGGCAGCGCGCTCGCCGCACCGGCCAGATCGCCGTAGGCCAGCGACGCGCCCGCTGGCCGCGTGCGTGACCTTGCCGTTGGACGCGGTGCAGCTTGCCGGATCGACCCGCCATTGCTGCCGCCGCGGCCTGCACCAGCATCGCGCGCGCCGCGGCGCCGGCGTTGCGCAACGGCTTCCAGAACGCGCGGATGGAATTGGAATTGCCGGTGACCTGGATGCCGAAGATCGGATTGCCGTAGAGCTTGTCGTCGGGCGGCGCATGCTCCAGCACGACCTGCGCGTAATCGGCATCGAGCTCGTCGGCGAGGATCATCGCCACCGCGGTATAGACGCCCTGCCCCATCTCCACCTGCGGCATGACCAGCGTGGTCTTGCCGGCATGATCGATGCGGATGAAGGCATTGGGCGCGAACTGGCCGGCCGGATTGTCGGGCGCCTGCTCCGGCTCGTTGACGGGCGCCGCGCGCAGCGGAAGATGGAAAGCGAGCACGAAACCGCCGGCCAGGCCGCCTTTGATCAGCGTGCGGCGTGAGGCAGCGAACGGGAGATTTTTAAGCGCGCGCATCGCGGCCTCCTAGGCCTCGCCCGCGGCGTGCTTGATCGCCGCGCGGATGCGCACATAGGTGCCGCAGCGGCAGATATTTCCCGCCATCGCCGCGTCGATATCGGCATCGTCGGGGTGCGGATTACCGGCGAGCAGCGCCGCCGCCGACATGATCTGGCCGGACTGGCAATAGCCGCACTGGATCACTTCCAGATCGAGCCAGGCCTTCTGCACTTTCGCGCCGGCCGGCGTGGCGCCGATGCCTTCGATCGTGGTGACGGCGCGATTGCCGATCGACCCGACCGCCAGCAGGCAGGAGCGCACCGGATTGCCGTCGATATGCACCGTGCAGGCGCCGCATTGCGCGATGCCGCAGCCGAATTTCGTGCCGGTCATCCCCAGGACATCGCGCAGCACCCACAGCAGCGGCATGTCGTCGGGGACGTCGAAAGTCTTGTCTTCGCCGTTGATCTTGAGTGTCGCCATCGCGATCTCATCCTTGCCGCAGTCCCGCCGGACCCGCAATTAGTGACCACCGCCACCGATCGCCAGTATGCCACGGCGGCAGGTATGAGAATTGGATTGCTCTATGCCAATTTGTACATTCTTGCGCTGGATGCCCGTCGATCACCGATTGTCCTACAAAGCGCGGGGATTGTCATCGCCACCTTCGATCAGTGGCTGCCGACGAAAAAGGTCGCGTCCCGCCGGTTGCTCGATTGAAACCGGATCGGACGCCGGAAAGGTGTTCTTGAGCGCATCATCGAGCGCCTTCTCCAGCCGTCGGCGCTGGTCGCGGCTACTATCATCTTGATGCGCTTTGCGTTTCGGGTGGGCATTCATGTCGGTTACTCCGTCGCACCAAACGCCACAAAGCGAATATGCACTCGCGACGTCCTCGGCAGCTTCTTTAGAGATGGGGAGCCAGTCAGCCGGCGCAATGAGGATTCCGCCGCTGCGGCGGAGGCCACCGCAACCGTCCAGGCAATCCAGGCGGCAATCGGCGTGGCTGCCTAGACATCGGCCGATATTGCGTCAAAAAACGATCACGCTGCGAATTGATTTGCCCTCGCGCAACGCCGCGAAATCCTTCATTGATCCCATCGAGGCCGATGCGCTGCGTAATCAGTTCGTCGAGCATCAGATCGCCATTCAAGTAAGCATTGGACCAGCATCGGAAAATCTCGCGCCGGCCGCGCATTGCCGTAACTCGATCGCCGGATGCGCTTTTCCTGCATCAGCGAACCCCAGCGGAACGGCAACCTCCTTTTCGACGTCGATCTTGCCGAGCCAAACCACTTCGCCGCCCGGCCGTACCGCTTCCAATGTCAACCGAAAAGCCGGCGCGCTTCCGGCCGCCTCGATCACGCAATCCACGCCGCGACCGGCAGTCTCCTTCTTGCTCGATCGCGACGGCGTCCTGGTTGCGCGGATTGATCCCGGAAGTCGCGCCCATTTTGCCGGCGAACTTCGAGTTTTGCGTCGTCGATATCGACGGCAATGATCGTTCTCGCGCCCGGCCAGACGCGCGCCCTGCACGGCGGCGAACCCGACCGCGCCGCAGCCGACCACCATGATCGTGTCGGCGCGGGCGATGCGCGCGACATTGAGCGCGGCGCCCACCCCCGTCATGACGCCGCAACCGATGAGGCAGGCACGATCAAGCGGCATGTCCTTGGCAATGGCGATGGCCTGCTGATCCGCAACGACGCAATATTCGCCGAAGGCGCCCAAGAACATCAGATGCTTGAGCGGCTCGCCGCTTTGCAGCCGCGCCTTGCTCTGCCCGTCGAACTGAACCGCCTGCGGGCCTTTGGCGAGATATTCCTCGCAGAGGATCGGAACATCGCGATCGCAATAGAAGCAATGCCCGCAATGCGGATTCCAGGACAGGATGACACGTTTCGCCCTTGCGCGATTTGGCAACGCCGGAACCGACGTCCTCGATGACGCCCGCTGCCTCATGGCCGAGCACGATCGGCATTGGATAGCGAAGCGAGCCGTCGATCACTTCAAGGTCGGTGTGGCACAGCCCGGCGGCGCCTACCCGCACCAGCACATCGGACGTCCCGAGCGGCGCCGCTTCCACCTGCTCGACCGCAAGCGGTGCGCGGGCGCGATGCAGCACAGCGGCTTTGTATTGCAGGCTCATGCGGGGTCTATTCGCCATCCGAGAAAATCTCTGTCGCCAGGCAGTCTAACCCACCGCGCCGGCGCGATCACGTTTGAGCACCGTGCCCGGCAGCGCGCCGGTATGGGTCGCATCTTTGACCACGAACGTGCCGTTCACGATCACGCTGGTGCGCGCTCCGCTTGGAAACTGGTGCGGATTGGCATAGGTAGCGCGATCTTTGAAATCGTTCGGATCGAAAATCGCGACGTCGGCGCGAAACCCTTCTTTCAAGAGTCCACGGTCCATGAACTTAAGCGCGCGTGCGGTGGCGCCGGTCATCTTGTGGATCGCGAGTTCGACCGGCAGCACGCTCTCTTCGCGCACATAGCGGTTCAGGATGCGCGGGAATGTGCCATAGAAGCGCGGGTGCGGCATGCCTTTGCCAGCAGTTCCACAGGGCGCGACGCAATTGCCGTCCGAGCCGACAAGCGCGAGCGGGGAAGCAACGATCGCGCGAATGTCATCCTCAGAGATCGATGTTACAAGCACACGCGTCGCTCCCTGGTCCTCAATTAGGTAATCGCAGAGCGTGTCGATCGGGTCAGCACCCCGTTCGGCGGCGAGCGTTGCGATAGTGCGGCCAGCGTACTGCGGCAGGTGCGGCGAGATCGAGATCTGCACGCAGTCCCATGACGGTATGCGGCCCCAATTATTGAGGCCGTCCGTGCGATATCGGCGCGGACGCGCTCGCGAGCCTCGCGATCGGCCAAGCCGCTCGATCATCGCGGGCACGCCGCCCGCCTGTACCCATTGCGGCAGCAGGTTCTTGAGCGGGTTCGAGCCGGCGGCGTAGGGATAGGAATCGCAATCGACGTCGAGCCCGCGCGCCTTGGCTTGCGCGATCATCGCCAGTGCCTTGGCAGCCTTGCCCCAATTGTCCATGCCGGAGCACTTGAAGTGCACGATCTCGACGTGCACACCGCACTGCCTGGCGACATCGATCGCCTCCTCGATGGCCTCAATCACCTTGTTCGATTCATCGCGGAGGTGGGTGAAATAGCCGGCGTTGTACCGCTTAAGCACGTGGCCGAGCGCGATCAGCTCATCCGCAGCCGCGTAGGAGCCGGGCGGAGTGAACAAGCCGGAGGACATGCCGAGCGCGCCGGCATTGAGCGCATCTTCCAGGAGCGCGATCATCGCATCGAGTTCGGCACCGCTCGGCGCACGGTCCGCCATGCCCATCACCATCAGGCGCAGCGTGTTGTGGCCGACCAGCATGCCGGCGTTCACCGCGGTCGCGGGGAAGGTCGCGAGATAGTCTGGAAAGCTCGTTTCGCGAAATGGCAGCCAGGGTGCGCTCGGGCTTAAATAATCCCTCAGCAGCTCGACCTTGCCGGGCAGCACGGGGGCCACCGAAAACCCGCAATGGCCGATGATCTCGGTGGTGACGCCCTGGCGAACCTTGCTCTCGGCTTTCGGATTGATCGGCAGCGTGAAGTCGGAGTGCGTCTTGATGTCGATGAAGCCCGGTGCAACGGCAAGGCCTTCGGCCTGGACGATCTCGCGCGCCGCACCCGCGTGCCCGATCGCGGCGATGCGGCCGCCCTCGATCGCGAGATCGCCGGCGATGCCGGGACGGCCGGCGCCGTCAAACAAAGTCCCGCCGCGGATGAGAATGTCGTGCATCGGTACGAGATTACGGGCTTTTCAGATTCTTGCGAGCGCCCCGTTCAGCAGGCGGTATCACCGGTCGCGACTGGTGGTCGCCAAATAGGCGTGCTCAAGCCGGCGCGGCAGATCGGCCTCGCCGGTCCGGGCCTCCAGCACGATCGATCCGCGCGCCAGCGCATAGACGCGATCGGCGAGCGCCAGTGCTTTCTCGATCAACTGCTCGACCAGTAGCACCGCGGTCCCGGCCTCACGCAACCGCCGCACCACCACCAGCACGCGATCCACCAATACCGGCGACAGGCCGGCGGAGGGCTCGTCCAGCATCAGCAGTCGCGGCCGCCGAACCAACCCCTGCGCCACCGCCAGTATCTGCTGCTGGCCGCCGGACAGCGCGGCAGCGCGTTCGTGGCGCTTGGCGGCGATTTCGGGAAACAGTCCGAGCGCTTCCTCGACGCGCGCGGTGCGCTCGCCGCGCGGCAGGTCGTAGGCCGCCAGCAAGAGGTTATCGAGCACCGCAAGCTGGGTGAACACGCGGTGCCCCTCGACGACATGGACGAGGCCGGCTTTCACGGTATCGCGCGGACTTGAGCCGGCGAGATCGCGACCGGCGAAACGCACGCGTCCCGACCACGGCAGCAGTCCCGACACCGCACGCAACAAAGTGGTTTTGCCGGCGCCGTTGGGACCGAGCAGCGCCACCACTTCGCCCGCGCCCACCGTCAGGTCGATGCCGCGCAGCACGCCGATCTTGCCGTAGCCGGAAGAAAGCGCGGCAACCTCGAGCAGCGGTTCAGCCGCCGAGATAGGCATTGACCACCTCCCGATGCGAGCGGATTTCGGCCGGAGTCCCGGCCGCCAGCATCTTGCCGAGATTGAGCACGGTGACGTGGTGGCAGACGTCGAAGATCAGATCGGCATGATGCTCGACCAGCAGCACGCCGGTGCCGGCGCGGGCGATCCCGAGCACAAGCGCGCCGAGCCGCGTGATCTCGTCGGCCGAGAGTCCGGCCGCGGGCTCGTCGAGCAGCAGGAAGGCCGGACGCAGCATCAGCGCGCGGGCGATCTCGGTGAATCGCAACTCGCTGTGCTGCAGCCGGTCGGCGCGCACCGCGGCGAGCCGCTCCAGGCCGACGGCGGCCAAAGCCAGCATGGCGGCGTCGCGCAGCATGGCTTCGTCGCGGCGATGGCGCGGCAGTGACAGCAACGATTCGACGAACGTGCCCTCGCCGTCGATGGTGCCGCCGATCATGACGTTCTCCAGCACCGACGCGGCGCCGACAATGCGCGGGGTCTGAAAGGTGCGGGCGATCCGCATCTGCGCGCGCTGGTGGCGCGCCAGTACCGGCAGCGCGACGCCGTTCAGCCGCACCGCGCCGCGCTGCTGCGCATAGTAACCGGAGATGACGTTGAGCGTCGTGGTCTTGCCGCTGCCGTTCGGGCCGATCAGTCCATGCACTTGGCCGAGACGGATTTCGAGATCGAGACCGTCGATCGCCCGCACGCCGCCGAAACTCAGCGCCACCTGTTCAAGCGTCAAGGCGCCGGCATCGCGCGGCGTGCCGAGCAGGCGCGGCAGCAAATCGGGCCGCGGCACGATCGCGCGGCCGCTCGCGAGCGGACGGCGGTTCTTGAAATCCAGGATCTCGGCAATGCCGCCGGGGATCGCCAGCACGATGACGAGCAGCAGCACCGCATAGAGAAACGTCGACCACGCCACCAATGGCGCGGCGAATTCCGGCAGCACCGTCAGGAGAATGGTGCCAAGCAGCGGTCCGAGAATGGAACCGCGCCCGCCGATCAGGATGGCGATGAAGAACAGGATCGACAAATCGAGGGTGAACGCGTCCGGCGTGATGTAGGATTGCAATGTGGCGAATAGCCCGCCGGCAACCGCGGCAACGGCGCCGCTGAACAGGAACACTGCCGTCAACAAAGCGGGTTTGGAGATGCCACTTGCTTCCGCCGCGACCTCCGCGTCGCGGATCGCGGTCAGCGCGCGGCCGAAGCGGCTCGCTGCGATATTCGCAGTCATCCAGGTGCAGATCGCCGCCAGCCCGAAGCAGAAATAATAAAAGCCCCAGCGGGACGAGAACGGCGGCGGGAAAATCGGTCCGGCAACGCCGACGCCGCCGCCGGTCACGCTCTGCCACGCCAGCGCCACCTGGGTGACGATGGTGGCGAAGCCGAGCGTGGTGATGGCGAAATAGAAAGTGCGCAGCCGTAGCGCCGGCAGGCCGACGATCAAGCCGAAGATGGCGCCGACCACGGCCGCAATCGCCAGCGCCAGATAGGGCGACAATGGCGGCGTGACGTTGCCGGCCACGAGCACGCTGGTGGTGTAAGCGCCGAGCGTAAGCAACGCCACCCAGCCGATGGCGATCTGGCCGGCGAACCCGACGACCAGATTGAGGCCGGATACCAGCACCCAATAGACGCAGGCGCGGGTCGCGATCACGCCCCAATAGCCGCCGCCGAACAGCGGGAGCGTGACGCCGAGAACCAGCAGCACGAGGAAAGGCAAAGCCGCGCCGGCAATGCTGAGCGGGCCGAGCGCATTGGCGCGGCTCGGGAGCAACTGTGCGGCAGGCGTTTCCATCAAACCCGGCGTGGCAAGGCCGCGCCGGCAAGCCCCTCGGGGCGCGCCAGCAGCACGAGGATGAACACGGTGAAGACCGCCACCGAGGCGAAGATGCCGCCGACCAGGAAGTTCGCGGCTTGCTGAAACAGGCCGAGCAGGAGGCCCGCGATCACGGCGCCGCGATTATTGCCCATGCCGCCGAGCGCCACCGGCACGAAACCGTAGAAGGTCAGCATCGGCGCATTGCCGAAGAAGGCCAGCAGCATCTCGCCGCCGGCAAAGCCCGCGAGCGCGCCGATGACGCCGGCGAGCGCGTAGCTTGCCATGCGCAAGGCCGCGTTCCGGCAGGCCGAGCGCGCGCGCGGCGAAATTGTCCTCGGCGATCGCCAGGAAAGCATGGCCGACCAGTGTATGGCGATAGAGCAGTTCGAGGCCGACGATCACGGCCACGCAGGCGAGCATCGGCAGCCAGAACTGCTGATCGAAAGCGACGCGGGCGAGATCGAACAGCCGCGGAAACGGCCGCGCGTCCGTGCCCCACTCGATCGCGGTGAACTGCTGGACGATCAGCGCCAGCGCCAGCGTAGAGAGCACGTAGAGATGCTGGTCGAGGCTTTTGAGCACCGGCCGCACGGCAACGATCTCGGTGACGATGCCGAGTATCGCGCCGCCGGCCAGTGCCAGGAGAAAGCCTACAGCGACCGGCAGCCCCATACGCGCGATGAACAGCGAGCCCAGCACGCCGCCGAGCATCCCGAGCGTGCCAGCGGTGAAGCTGAACACGCGCGAGGCCGAGAACATCACGTTATAGGTGATGCCGATCAGTGCGTAGATGCAGCCGATCGCCACCCCGGACAAGACAATCGATTCGACCATCGGCTCAAGCGCTGTAGCCCGGAGCCAGGTTGAACGCGCCGTCCTTGAGCGAATTGGCCTCCACCATCACGACTTCACTGTCCGGATAGCCGTTGTGCTGGTCCGGCGTGAAGGTGATGTCGCCGTAGACGCCGGGGAAGCCCTTGAGCTGGTTGAGATAGCCGAGGACCTTGTCCGGCTCGGGGCCGACATTCTTCATCGCTTCGGCGATCAGCCGCGGGCTGTCATAGCCGAGCGCGATCCACCACAACAGCGTATCGCCCATGTCGACCTTGGCGCTCTTGAGACGGTCAAGGAAGGCGCCGGTACGATCCGGCAGCTTGCCGCCCGGCGTGTAGCAGACGTTGCGGAAATTGTTCGGATAGACCTTGGCCCAATATTCGGGTTTTTCCAGCAATGCCTTGGTCTGGCCGGAGCCGAGCGTGGTCTGGCCGACGATCGGCACGTCCCAGCCCATGTCGCCACGCGTGTTGATGATGCGGGACAGGAAGCCGGCATTCACGCTCCACGGCATGATCGCTTCCGCGCCTGCCGATTGCATGCGCAACAGCTCGGGCTTGAGATCCGGATTGGCGGCATCGACGTTGCCCTGATAGACCACGTCGGCGCCTTTGGCCTTAAGCATTGGTCCATAGGCGTTGACGGAAGCGGTGCCATAGCCAGTGGTGTCGCTGATCAGCGCGACCTTCTTGTGATTGAGCACTTCGACCACGTAACGGTTCGCGGCGCCGCCGATCTGCTGGTTGGTGGGTGCGTTGCGGAAGCACATCGGATATTTCTGTGTGTCGACCAGGCTGTCGACCCAGCAAGGATGCATTTGCAGCGTATTCGAGCGCGCGAGCAGCGGCACGACCGCGAGCGACTCGCCGGAATTGAGCGGCCCGAATACGACCTGGACCCGCTCCTGGTTCGTCAGCTCGGCGGAGGCGTTGACCGCTTTGGTCGGATCGCTCTGGGTGTCGCGGACGACCAATTCGAGCTGCCGGCCATTGATGCCGCCGGCGGCGTTGATCTCCTGCACCGCCAATTGGGTGCCGCGGCTGATGCCGACGCCGGTGGATGACGAGGGACCGGTGAGCGCCGGCAGGTAGCCGATGCGGATGGGGTCATTTGTTGCGATCGCCGGCTTGGCTAAACCGGTTGCTACAGCGGCCGCGCCTGCGGACGCCAGCGCTTGACGACGAGTGATCGACATTTTGGTTTCCTCCCTAAGATGTCTTGCATTCGCTCGCAAAGATCGTTGAATTTCTCGAGCTTTTGCCAAACACTATAGCTCCGGCTTGATGTTTGGCAAAGCGCCCCTGTCCCGGTCAGGAGCGCAAGCGCGAAGCGCGTCGTCGCATGATCCGCCTTATGGGCCTGTTTGTGATGACGGGAGCCATCGCTCCGTCACCTGGCCGTCTACTTTACTTCGGGGACTTATCCCACACGTTGACGTCTTGACCCGGCGGGGCGTCCGCCCATCGGCAGCCGTTACGCAACCGAACCCGCTGCTTGGCGATTGCATTCGTTGAGGATATTGATTTAATGAGGATAATGAGTTTGGTCATCGGCTGAACAAAAAGCGCCCCCAAGAGGCCGTATCGGTTGAGGAAACGCATGCCTAATTCAGAGGCGTTCGACTTTATCATCGTGGGGGCCGGCAGCGCCGGCTGTGTTCTCGCCAACCGGCTGACGGCGTCGGGCCGCCACCGCGTGCTGTTGTTGGAGGCGGGCCCCAACAACTGGCACCCGTGGCTTCATATTCCGCTCGGCTTCGGCAGGCTTTTCACCGATAGCCGTTACAACTGGTGCTACGCGACCGAGCCGCAACCCGGCTGCCACAACCGCGAGGTCATCGCGCCGCGCGGCAAGGTTCTCGGTGGGTCGAGTTCGATCAACGGCCTGATCTATATCCGCGGACAAGCGGAGGACTTCAACCATTGGCGGCAGCTCGGCAATGCCGGCTGGAGCTTCGACGACGTCCTGCCCTATTTCCGCAAGGCGGAACACAACGAACGCGGTGCGGATGAATTCCATGGCGCCGGCGGGCCGCTCGCGGTTTCGGATTTGCGCGACCGGCATCCGCTCGCCGTGGCTTACGTCGAGGCGGCGGTGCAATGCGGCTATCCGCGCAACGACGATTTCAACGGCGCGGTGCAGGAAGGCGCCGGTTATTACCAGACGACAATGCGCAACGGCATCCGCTCCTCGACCGCGGCCGGCTATCTCAAGCAGGCGCGCCGGCGGCCGAACCTGAAAGTCGTCTCGGATGCGCTCGCCACCCGCATCACCTTCAACGGCCGTCGCGCGACCGGCGTCGAATATCTCGCTCGGCAACGACAAACACAGCGCGAGCGCCAATGTCGAGGTGATCGTCGCGTCCGGCGCATTCAACTCGCCGCAGCTCTTGCAGCTCTCCGGCGTCGGACCGGCGTCGCTTCTCCAGTCGCACGGAATTCCGATCGTCGCGGATGCGACCGGGCGTCGGCAACGACCTCAACGACCATTTCTCCGGCCGCATCATTTTGCGCTGCAAGGAGACGACCACCGTCAACAATGTGACGCGCAACTGGGCCACCAAGCTTGCTTACGGCGCGCACTACGTTCTCACGCGCCGAGGCTATCTCGCCGTGCCCGCGGTTTCGTCCGCGGTTTTTGTGCGTGCGCTGCCGACCTCGGCAACGCCGGATTCGCAATGCTCGATTTCGCTGTTCTCGGCCGGAGCCATCGGCGGCGACCTGCACCCGTTCCCGGGCGTGACCGGCAATTGCGTGCTGCTGCGGCCGGAAAGCCGCGGCTATGTGCGCATCAAATCCGCCGATCCACGGCAGGCGCCGGCCATCAATCCGAATTATCTGGCGACACAAAAAGACTGCGAAACGATCACCGCGGGCGTCAACGTCATGCGTCGCATCTTTCAGGCGCCGGCGATGGCGAAATATATCGTCGAAGAGATTGAGCCGGGCGCGCAATGCGACAACGATGCCGAGCTGCTCGATTTCATCCGCCGCCGTGGCTCCACCACCTATCATCCGGTGGGCACCTGCCGCATGGGACCGGATCCGAAAGCGGTGGTCGATGAGCGCTTGCGCGTGCGCGGGTTCTCAGGCCTGCGCGTGGTCGATGCTTCGATCATGCCCGCCGTCGTTTCCGGCAATACCAACGCCGCCACGATCATGATCGGCGAAAAGGGCGCGGACATGATCCTTGCGGATGCGAAGGCCGGAACTGCCAATGTTGCGCGTGCGGCTTAGAGCATGATCCCGAAAAAGCCTGCCCTCGGACTCGATCCGAGGGTGGAAACCGTTTTTCGGATAAGATCATGCTCAAATAAAGAATTCAGACCCTCATCCGATTTGATCGCATTGGATCAGGTCTAGTGGCCGGACGGCGCAATCGCCTTCACATTGTTAGCGGCAAAATCCGGCGGCACGTCGAACTTGCCGCTTTGCAGGTCATAGCGGCAGTGCCAGCCGTTCAGTGCATCGATCTGGCCGTGGTGACTGGTGGGCAACACGCTGCCTGACAACGAGATGACGAGATAGCGGTTGTCGGGCCAGTTCTCGCCCATCGAGTGATAATTGTCGTCAACGCCCTTCACCAAATCCGCCACCATATGGAAATCCGGTTTTGGAATTTTCCGGGAAACCGGAAGGCTGTTGAAATAGGCCCAGGCGAGATCGTCGAGCGGCTTTGCGGTCGCGGCAACAAAACCCTGCGGCCCCAATTTGTATAAATACAGGCTTTGCTCTCCCGAGCCGGTCTTTTGCATGCGCACGACCCATTGCGAGTCGCTGGTGAACCTGAAACCCGCCGAATAGTCCGGTTGCTCCGGCTTGAGCATGGTCAGCTTGTCCTGATGCCGCGCCCAAGACTGCCAGAAATAGTCGCCGTCGGCGTCGGTCCTGGCATATTGCTCGATCGTGGTCGTGCCGTCCGGCGAAGTGGCGGTGTAATCGGTGTTGATTTTATAATCGGCAGTCGGTCCCGCGGGCTGCGCCATCGCCGTGCCGATGGCGCAAGCGAGAACCAAGCCGATCGATGATGCTAAATATTTTCGCTTCATGCGCGCACAAGACGGATTGCTAGGATTTATCCATGGCATTGTCGGCGACGAGTTCGGCGCCGTTGATATAGCTCGCCGCATCCGAGACGGCGAAAACAATGAGATTGGCGATCTCCTCGGGCGTGCCCCAGCGCGTATCGCGCATACCCTGATTGTTCGACCACGACGCGCGCTCGCGCGCGGCGTCCTCGGCACTGAGCTTTCGCTTGGCGAGTTCCCGTTCCCATTTGGCGAAGCGCTCCGGCGTATTGATGAAGCCCGGTATCACGCAGTTGACGCGGATGTTGTGTGGCGCAAGCTCGTTGGCGAGCACTTTTGAGAACCGGATCTCGGCCGATTTCGCAGGCCCCGTGCAGGAGGATAGAAACGGTGGGTTGAGCGTCATGATCCCGGTCTGGCCGCTCACATTGAGGATACGGCCGCCGCCCTGCGTGATCATCATCGGCACGATGCGCTGACAAATGCGAAATTGCGCGAAGAAATTGATCGCCATGCCCTCGACCAGCTCCTCGTCGGTCACGTCGAGAAAGGGCTTGTAGGTGCCGGTGCCGGCGTTGTTGACGAGAATGTCGATGCGGCCGAGTATTTCGCGCACAACGCGCGGAATTGTTTCGATCTGTTCGACTTTGGTCACATCAAGCGGGTGCGTCTCGATCTTCGCTTGTGTAGTCGCCATAATATCGCGCGCCGCCTCGGCGAGCGCCGTTTCCCGGCGCGCGCAGATCAGGACTTTCACGCCCTCGCGCGCCAGCGCGCGCGCCGTTTCAAGGCCTATCCCCTTGCTGCCGCCAGTGACGAGCGCCGTCTTGCCTGCAAGCCCGAGTTCCATCGCCATCGCTCCTTTCAAGAAATTTCTCGCCCGCGACCGGCACGACGATCAGGCCGCATAAGCCGCAGAAAAAAGATGTCCGGAGAAATCGCACGCCCGACAGAAAGCCGCCGCTTCCCGGTCGCCTCCAATCGCCGCTTTGATCTTGGCAAGGGGTAAGCGTTCGGGCAACCAGTCTTGCGCGTGCGTGCTGGGCCGGGGATGGCTTCCGCAATCCAGCAGATCGTCACAGACCCCCGTCTGAAGACGTGCTATCGTTCCTGAAGTCTAGGGCGCGTGACCATGGCGCGTGACTATGGCGCGCGACAATGGCCCAAGGGGGATGACAATCCCATGCCGATCGATCTTACACAGGTGGACTGGCTCTATGTCGCGGTGCTGGCGGTGTTCGTCCTTATTGCGAACTTCGTAGCCAACCTGTTGTCGTTCGGCCGCCGAGGGTTCGCCGCCGTGCTGGCGGCAGTGCTGTTCACGGCGATATTTGTGTTTTGGACCTATTATCCGCACGGCTTGCCGCTTCCGACGTCGATAACAAGCCAGAAGTCCCCGGTCACTGCAGTCGCGCCGGCCGCACCGACCGTCCCGCAACGGCCGAGCAATCCGGTCACGGACATCACGCCTCCTTCCGGCTCTTCGCGATAGTCTTTCATCGCCGGCGAAGACGATCGGATGAATGGTCGGGACAGCGCGAAATGCTCGGTCTCAGGCGGGGGCCTTGTGACGCCGAGATCTGACCGCGTGGCTTTGCGGCCGCACCAAGGAGCCGCCCCCTATTCGTGAAGCAGCGTTTGCCAGTTTGAAGGCACCGCTCCGGCCGGTCCGGGCACCGGTTGATCCAACGGATGGCAATGAGGAGCGGGAAGCTTCGGCCCGGGAATGAATTGCTCTGTACGATAGTCGTAAAACCACCGCTCATCCGGCTCGAAGCTCACGATAATCGGGTGACCCGTCGCGGCGCTATGTTTCGATGCATGCTGATTTGGTGAACTATCGCAGCAGCCGATGTGACCGCATTGGGCGCATCTGCGAAGATGCAACCACCATCCGCCCGAAGCCAGGCATTCGACGCAACCTGTTCCGCTTGGCTTGGCCGCCCGGTCGATACCATCCCTCACGGACTTCATAGGTTCTTCTCTGACTTCCGTTTGCTTCAGTTGCTGTGCATCGACGCGGTATTCGGTAGCAAACTCACCTGCGGATAGCGGAGAGCGGCGTAGGTCGTGGCGCGGCTCACTTTAGGCGAGCCGCCGCGCGGCCGGCACGGCGGCTTCGTTTTCGTTTCGTAGTAGAAGCCAAAACATGAGTCCGAGCGTGATCAGAAAGAGCGGCACGATAAACGTTGGGAGAAAGTAGGCAGCGCCCAATTGACCGGCTTGGACGCCTAAGTGAATGCCTTCGTAATTGGCGTGGAGGATATCGGCGCTGCCCCAAAGATTGAATACCCAGGCCGCGACGATGCCAAGCCTGCCGGGCAGCAAGGCCAGCGTTAACAAAGCGAGCGCCGCGGCGACGATATCGCCATAGGCGGCGCCTTCGGCGAAAGCCGCTGGCAAATCGGGGGACACGACGCCGGGGACCAGGAACGCCAAGCCGACGAAGCGGAAAGAATGAAACATGAGCAGCGGACGCAAGGCTTCGTTGCGGCCTCGGCGGCGCAGTTCCGGCAAGATCAGGCTAGCGGTGACTGTATGCCAAGCAACGAAACTGAAGACGATGCTGACAAAAAAGCAGATTTGCGCCCGCATGACCGATCCTCCGATGGGCCGCTTTTATCAGTGCTGCAATAATCTCCGCTTAGCCGTAAGTGACGCCCGGATTGCTTTGCCCAACTTCTATAATGTAGCCGTCAGGATCGCGAATGTAGCAGCGCGTCTCGCCGTATTTGGGCTTTGGCTCGGTGATGAATTCGGCGCCCCGGCTTTTCCATAATTTGTAGCATGCCTGAATATCGGCGACGCGGATATTCATGAAGCTGCTGACTTGATCGGGATCGGGGGGGACGCGGAGCGTTGTCTTTGGCTTGTCGGGCGTCGGGCCCCCCCCGGGGTTGACGATGAGCCACGTGTTGGCGATCTGGAGGTAGCCAGGCGCGCCGCTCTTGTCGCCTCTGCTGTCGACGCGACCGCCGAAGACCTTCTCGTAAAATCGGAGCGATCGTTCGACGTCGGCGACGGTGAGAAAGTGCGCGACGGTGAACCCCTCCTTCGGCGGCATCTCGATAGCTTTTCTGCCCGACTTGTACTTCGCTCATGGACGTCTCCTTTTTGGACTTCGGTGATAAAGTTGAGGGGCACGTGGAATAATCTGACCGATCGGTCAGACGGAATGTTTGGCCAGGAACGTTAGAACGAGACTTCGCGATCTCGTCGTTCTTCTCGTCCAAGGCAAAATGGCCGGCATCGAGCATGTGAATTTCGGCATCCGAGACATCGCGCTTGAACGCCTTTCCCCCGGGCGCAATGAACGAGGGATCATTACCTCCCCAGACCACCAAAGTCGGCGGCCTGTGCTCGCGCAACCACGCTTGCCACGCCGGATAGGATGCGACATTCGTCCGGTAGTCGTACAGCAGACTGGCCTGGATCTCGCGTTGGCCCGGTTTCGACAGGTGGGCGTACTCGTCAGTCCAGGTGTCCGGATTATAACGTTCGGGATGCGAGGTACCGAGGGTGTGACGCTGTTCGGTGGCTGAGAGCGACACGAAGGCATCGAACACTTCTGGATGTGCCTTCGGATCGTCCCAATATTGCGCAATGCCGACCCACTTGGCGCCCAAGCCTTCCTTATAGACATTGGCATTCTGGACGATAAGCGTCTGCAGCCGCTCCGGATGCGCCGCCATGATGCGAAAGCCGACCGGCCCGCCATAGTCATGAAGGAAGAAACTGTATTTGTTGATCTGGAGTTGCTCGAGGAGACCGTTGATCGTCTTGGCCAGACTATCAAAGGTGTACGCATACGACGACGGTGGCGGAGCATCACTCTGACCGAATCCCGGAAAATCCGGCGCTATCAGATGATAGCGTGTGGCGAGCAAGGGGATGAGCGTATCGAACTCGCGCGAGGAAGAGGGGAAACCGTGCAGCAGCACGATCGTCGGCGCGTTCTTTGGGCCAGCTTCGCGATAAAAAACTCCGACACCGTCGACCGTCATACGGCGATAGGTCGTTGTCGCTGACGTCGACTCCAGCAAGACGGCCTGTGTGGCATCACCGGCGATCGATGTGGGCGCAGCTGCCAGAGAAGTCACTGTTACCATAATTTTCCTCTGTATCGGCCGGGCGCTCGCTGGCGTTAGCGGGGATCGAGCGCACTGATCGAGGCATCAGTCGTAGAATGCGGGGATCAGCTTTAGGGTGTCGGATTCCGCCTTGTCGTGATTGATAAAAAACTTCGCCTTGTACGTCGCGATCATCCGCTTAATCCTCTCCATCGAGGCGATTGACGCGGCCTTATCCGTGTTCAAGGACGGCACCGTGTCCTTTTCAAAATTCTCTTCCAGATGAACCACGTCGCCGGACAGAATGATGAAGCCTGAATTCTTCAGATGCACCATCAATGATTGACTGCCGGGAGTATGTCCTGGCGTGGAAACCAGGGTGACACTGCCATCGCCAAATACGTCTGTATCACCGTCGAGCAGCTTAAGATGCTTTGGAGTGCCCATAAGCTTGCGTGCGAGGGCCTTCAATTGATTCACGTTGTCGTTCGGGCCATCGGGAGAACTGATCCACTCATACTCGGCCCGCTGTATCAGAACCGTTGAATCCGGGAACAAGCGAACATTGCCAATGTGGTCGCCGTGAGTATGGGACAGCGCAACATAAGTAATGTCGGTCGTCTTAAGTCCGATCGTGGCGAGTTGATCAGTCAGCGTCTTATCGAGATGGTAGACGATCAATTTGGGCAGGGTCGACCAGCCTTTGGGGTCGTTCAACGCGAATTCAGGAACGCCCGTATCCCAGAGCAACCATTCGCTTCCATGCTGTATCAGCCAACACGTCGACGAGAACTGGATGCTCCGTCCGACATTTTCGCCGGGGGTCCAGACCGATTCGTCGTTCGCAAGCGAATGACCGCCATCCAGCCGATAAAGCTTATCGGCGAAGCCAGCCGTGGTCGGGTCCGGCAGCCTCGAGTGAGCGGTTGCAGTCAGGCGTGCTGTCTAGCGACATATCCGAGCCTCCGGTCAGAAACCTAAATACTTGTTGGGGCTTCGTGTTCGTCCGCGGGTCGCTTCAAATGCCAAAACCGCGCGAGGATTTCGGCAAGGTTATGCTTCGTCGTGATGGCTGTCGATGAGATCGTCGATCACATGTCTGGCACCGGACATACGCGACGTGACATTGCATCGTCGGCCCGATAGCCCGCAGGTTATGGCGCGGCGATGCCGAACAATGCATCAATCGAATATTTTCCTGCGCCGGTAATGAACAACAGCAAGAAGCCTCCCATGATGCTGAGGTCTTTGTAAAAACCGTCCAGGCTGTCGACATAATCCGCACCTTTCACTGTCCAGTAGCGATGCCCGATCAGCGCAGTTCCCAGCGCGTATAAAGCCATGAGTGCGGCCGAGGGACGCGTGAATGCGCCGACAGCGATCGCGAACGCAACCGGAATCTCCATGAAAATCGATACGACAGTAGCCAGGACCGGCGTCGGCACGCCGAGCTGCACCATTTGAGCTACGGTGCCCGGATAGTCCCTCACCTTTCTCCAGCCGAAAATCAGAAATAGTGTCGCGAGAAGAAGACGCGCCGCGAGAATGAGTTCATCGTTGATGCCGTTTATCATGAGAAATCTCGGGGAACAGAGCGATCCCAGTCGCGATGGCACACTTCGTTCGTGCCCTCGAAGGCGCGCAAACTTCCCTGCAGCAGGAAGGCATTGCCCGTGGATGACAGCCGCAGCTGCGTCTCGACCCGGATTTGCCATTCGTTTCGCGACAGAGTCTGAGTATTGCGCAGTTCGGCAACGGCGCTGAGCGGATCATTCTCCTCGACGTGATACTGCGTGTTCCACTGTGTGCCCAATTCCAGACCGATGCGGTCGATGCGCTCGATCCGCACGCCATCGCGATGAATGATGGTCGGCTTCTCCGGTGGCGCCGTCTCCGGTTCAGGAAAAGGCGAGAGCGCTGGCGTCTGCGACGTTGGGCGGGCGTTGCGGCAGATCGAGCGTGCCGGCAAAGATCTGCACAGTCGCCGTCTCCGGACTGGGCCAGATCATCGGCCAGTAAGCCGTCGATATCGCAAGCCTCACTTTGTGGCCGGCTGGAAATACCGAGCCCACATCGTTGAGCTGGATGCGCACTCGGTAGCGCTCACCTGTCGCCAGCAGCGCGGGCTGTTCGTGGCCCTCGCGATGCGTGAGGTTCAGCACGCCATAGCTGACACGCAGCGATTCACCGGACGGGTGCACATCGCATAACCGAACGACCAGATTCGCAATCGGCCGGTCGGACGCGACATCGAGCGTTACGATCGGAGCGCCAAGGATCTCGATCGGCTCATCGAGTGGCGCCGTCTCGAAAACCAGGGAGCGCATGTCATCTTCTTGCTGGTCGCGTGCCTGATCGCGCCCACGGCCGAATGGAACCCATTCGCCTGAACACTTACCAACCGTCTGCGGCGAGCATACGGCGCGAGCCGTCAAAGGTGCCGCGGCGTCTCGCAGCCCCGCATCGGTCAAGAACAGCCGCCGCGGCATTATTCCCGGCGGCGGCCACGAAGGTTCCGCAATCCACCGGCCCGGCAATGTGTCGTGGTGGGCCGCCGGCTTTACGCTTTCCGTCATCCACGCACGCAGCATCGGTTCATCCATCACGCCCGTATCGACGCCCTTCAGCCAATGATCCCACCAACGCAGGATTTCCTGGAGGAATCCGATCTGGGGTCCGGGAAGTGCAAAGTGCGGATAGGCGTGTGCCCATGGCCCGATGAGACCCTTGCGGGGCACCTTTAGTCCCTCCAGCAGGCGCGGGATTGCATTCTTATAACCATCGGTCCAACCACCGACGGCATAGACCGGGCATTGGATCGCTGCGTAGTCCTCGCATACCGATCCGTGCTTCCAATACGCATCGCGTCGTTGGTGCTGCAGCCAATTTTCCTGGAACAGCGGTATGTTCTGCAGGCGCTCCAGCCACATCGCTCGCCAGCTATCGCCGACCAGCGCCGGATCGGGCGGAAGGCACATCAAGCTGAAAAAGAAAAAGGCCCATTCAAGTCCTGCTTTGGTAAGAAACGTGCCGCCCATGTAGTGCGCGTCGTCGGCGTAGCGATCGTCGGTCGAACAAATGGTGACGATTGCTTTGAGTGCCGGGGGACGGCGCGCCGCAATTTGAAGTCCGTTGAACCCACCCCAGGAAATTCCCATCATCCCAACCGAGCCATTGCACCAGGGCTGAGCCGCCAGCCAGGCGATCACCTCCACGCCATCGTCTTGTTCCTGCTTGGCGTACTCGTCGAACAGCAAGCCCGTCGATTCGCCGCTGCCTCGAAGGTCGACGCGAACGCCGGCGTAGCCGTGACCGGCCAGATAGGGATGAGTCAGCGCGTCCCGCTCGTAGGTGCCGTCGCGCTTGCGATAGGGGAGATACTCCAGGATCGCAGGAACCGGGTTCTGCTCGGCATCTTCCGGCAACCAGATGCGGGCAGCGAGCTTCGTGCCGTCTTTCAACGGTATCAACGTGTGCTCGATAACACGCACAGTTTTTGGAAAAGTCGTGACAATCACGGCGGACCACTCATGATGGCGGCGGTTTGCCGGCACGCTGCGGCATCGGAAGAAGATAACCGGTGAGCACGCGGTGTCACACAGGCGTGCTTATTCATCAGGCTCAGGCCAGGATCAGGGCATCGAGGCTGTACGGCCCGGCACCGGCCGAGACGATTATGATCAACATAAAGGCATAAAGTGTCTCCGGTAAATAGAGCCAATCGTCGATGCGATCTCCTTCATCGATCGGCTTGTAGAGTTTGATTCGCTGCCGCCCGGACGTGGCGATGGCGACGAGGATGATGACAAGCAGGCCAAGCGCGGCGAGTGGCGCCAAGAGCCCGATAAGGACGGCGGCGCCGGCGCTGAACTCGACCAACGGCACCCACCATTGATTGAAGCCCACTGCTGGAACGCCGAGCGCCTTGAGTTCATCGACGAATATAGCGGTGGCGCTCTGCGTTGAACAGCTTGTGATATCCCGAATGCATAAAGAATGCCCCAACCGCGATCCGGTTGAGGGTGATCGCGAGGTCGGTCCACCCGACACCAGCGAACAGTAAATCCATCATGGTCCATCTCATTCGATGTCTCCTTCGATGTCTTCGGGCAGGACCGATCTGAATGCGGTTTGCCCTGGCTGGTGCGTTTGAACCATCGCCGTCCTCCTCGTGCGGTCTGACTTTCTGAGGAAAGCACTAAGCACAATCAAACAGATAAAAAATGACTGGTGGGCCCGGGAGGACTCCAACCGTCTGCCAGGCACGTAGTCCTATCCAACCCGGTCTCTGCAACCGAAAAATCCGAGGCGATGGACGGTGGTTTCTACTGTCCCATGGAATACTCCGGCGATACATCCTTGATCGATTGAGCGCGAACGAGCGCACGTTTCTCCGCCGGTGACCGACTTCCCGATCGTCGAACTGGTGCCAGCCCCAACGACGGTTCGTCGAGCATCAGAAGGCGCGGTTGAAGGAGAAACGTCTTGCCGCGCTTCGCGCCCAGAACCGTTGCTGTCCGAATTTGCAGCACTCCATCGCGTTGCCCATAAATCGGGCAGCCGCTGCATTCGAAAATTGTCCAAAGTTATTACCGCAGATAAATCAATATCTTAACATGACACAAAGTTGGCATGTGCCTTGCGACGAACCGTTGTAGGGGGCTGCCCCAGGGGGCAGATCGCCCAAAAAACGGGAGCTGCGTCTCATGTCCAGTCCTTGGTCGTTCACTTTTCAGCAAAGCCGCCGCCGCTTGCTTACCGGAGCCGCCGGACTTGCTCTGGGGCTCGTGGCGGGAATGCCTGCCCGCGCCGAGGATACGATCAAAGTCGGCATTCTCCATTCGCTGTCCGGCACCATGGCGATCAGCGAGACCACGCTAAAGGACGTGATGCTGATGCTCATCGACGAGCAGAACAAGAAAGGCGGCCTGCTCGGCAAGAAGCTCGAGCCCGTCGTGGTCGATCCGGCCTCGAACTGGCCGCTGTTTGCGGAAAAGGCGCGCGAGTTGATCAGTCAGGATCACGTCGCCGTCGTGTTCGGCTGCTGGACCTCGGTGTCGCGCAAGTCGGTGCTGCCGGTGTTCAAGGAGCTCAACAACATCCTGTTCTATCCCGTCCAGTTCGAGGGCGAAGAGGGCGAGCGCAACGTGTTCTATACCGGCGCCGCGCCGAACCAGCAGGCGATCCCGGCCGTCGACTATCTGATGAGCGCGGACGGCGGCTCGGTGAAGCGGTGGGTGCTGGAAGGCACCGACTACGTCTATCCGCGCACCACCAACAAAATCCTCGAAGCCTACCTCAAGCAAAAGGGCGTGGCCGACGAGGACATCATGATCAACTACACGCCGTTCGGCTTCTCCGACTGGCAGACCGAGGTCTCCAAGATCAAGGCGTTCGGCTCGGCCGGCAAGAAGACGGCGGTGGTTTCCACCATTAACGGCGACGCCAACGTGCCGTTCTACAAGGAGCTCGGCAACCAGGGCATCAAGGCGACCGATATTCCGGTCGTGGCGTTCTCGGTCGGCGAGGAAGAGCTCGCCGGTCTCGACACCAAGCCGCTGGTCGGCCATCTCGCCGCTTGGAACTACTTCGAATTGATCAAGACGCCGGCGAACGCCACCTTCATCAAGGAATGGCACGACTTCATCGGCAATCCGAAGCGCACCACCAACGATCCGATGGAAGCCCATTACATCGGCTTCAACATGTGGGTGAAGGCGGTGGAGAAGGCCGGCACGACCGATCCGGACAAGGTGATCGCCGCGTTGCCCGGCATCAAACAGCCCAACCTGACCGGCGGCGTGTCGGAAATGCTGCCCAACCACTACATCACCAAGCCGGTCTTCATCGGCGAGATCAGGCCCGACGGCCAGTTCGACGTGGTGTGGAAGACCAAGGATCTGGTGCCGGGCCAAGCGTGGTCGCCTTATCTTCCCGGCTCCAAGGACCTGGTGGCGGATTGGGTGAAGCTCAATTGCGGCAACTACAACACCGTCACCAAAACCTGCGGCGGTTCGTGATGCCGAAAGTGCGAGCGCTTGAACTAAGCGCTTGAAATGTAGGTCACGGCGGTACCGACGCTGCGACTTAGACACCGCGGGAGGCGGCGGCGCCGCCTTCCCGGTACAGCGCCGGGGATAATTGCGATGCGTTTTGGCCGAGCTTGTCTCGTCACGCTGCTTTTGGCCTTCGGCTTCGCCTTAGGCGCGGTTTCGGCTGTGCGCAGGCGCGTGCCGCAAGCCTCGACGAGGCGATCGCCCATTTTACCGCCGACGATTTCGACGAGACGCTGACCGGCATCAACGAAGTTGCCGCGAGCGACAGCCCGCGTGCGGCAACCATTCTGCGCGCCCTGCAAGCCGGCCAGCTGATGTTCAGCGCCGAGAACAAGGCGGTCTATATCCAGGACGACGCCGGCAAGCTTACCGACGCCGCGACCGGGCAGCCGGTCCCCGGCGATCCGCCGGCCGATCTCGACACCGTCAACATCAACAATCGGCTGCGCGGGGCGCTCGATGCCGCGCTCGGCGGCCTGACGCTGTTCTCGGCCGATCCGGCAAGCGGTTCGATGCCGCCCAGGCGGTGTTCAAGTCGCGAGAGGCGAGCGCGCTGCCGGCGCTCGAAAGCGCCATCGCCAAGGAGCAGGATGGCCGCATCAAGCGGGCGCTTTTGCAGGCGCGCGCCGCCATCGTGCTCAATTCGGCCGACTGCCACGGATGCCGACAAGCTCGCCGCCGTCGATATCATTCGCCAGCGCGACGACCAGGACGCGCTCGGCGCTGTTGTCGAGCCTGCCGGCCGGAACCGCGGCGCCGGTCATGACGGCGGCAAATGCCGGCATCGCCGCCATCCAGAAACGGCTTGCTTTGTGGGATGCCGTGCAAAATGCCTGGTACGGCATTTCGCTCGGCTCGGTGCTCCTGCTCGCCGCGATCGGGCTTGCCATCACCTTCGGCGTCATGGGCGTGATCAACATGGCGCACGGCGAAATGGTGATGATCGGCGCCTACGTCACCTTTGTCGTGCAGGAAACGATCCGCACCAGCGCGCCGGCCCTGTTCGACTATTCGCTGGCCATGGCCATTCCGCTCGCCTTTCTGTTCGCCGGCCTGGTCGGCATCCTGATCGAGCGCTGCATCATCCGCTTTCTCTACGGCCGGCCGCTGGAAACGCTGCTCGCGACCTGGGGTCTGTCGCTGATCCTGCAGCAGGCCGTGCGCACCATGTTCGGGCCGAACAATCGCGAAGTCGGCAATCCGTCATTCATGAGCGGCGCGTTCGATCTTGGCGGCATCACCATCACCTATAACCGGCTGTGGATCATCTGTTTCGCGCTCGCGGTGTTCGTCGCGCTGCTGGCGCTCCTGCGTTACACGCGGTTCGGGCTCGAAATGCGCGCGGTCACGCAGAACCGCACCATGGCGGCTTCGATGGGCATCCGCACCAACCGGGTCGATGCGCTCACCTTCGGCCTCGGCTCCGGCATCGCCGGGATCGCCGGCGTGGCGCTGTCGCAAATCGACAATGTCAGCCCCAATCTCGGCCAGGGCTACATCATCGACAGTTTCATGGTCGTGGTGTTCGGCGGCGTCGGCAATCTGTGGGGCACCTTCGTCGGCTCGTTCGTGCTCGGCATCGCCAACAAGTTTCTCGAGCCCTTTGCCGGCGCCGTGCTCGGCAAGATCGCGATTCTCGTCCTGATCATCCTGTTCATCCAGAAACGGCCGCGGGGCATGTTCGCGCTCAAGGGAAGGGCGGTCGAGGCGTGACCTCTCATCTCCTCATCCGATCGCTCGACCGCGGCGCGACGATCTTTTTGATCGTGTTGGCGGCCATCGCGGTCGCGATTCCCGTGCTCAATCTGGCGGTGCCGGAATCCTCGGCCTTCCACGTGCCGACCTATCTGGTGGCGTTGTTCGGCAAATATCTTTGCTACGCGCTATTGGCGCTGTCGATCGATCTGATCTGGGGCTATGGCGGCATTCTCTCGCTCGGACACGGCGCGTTCTTCGCGCTCGGCGGCTACGCGATGGGCATGTATCTGATGCGGCAGATCGGCACCCGCGGCGTCTACGCCAATCCGATCCTGCCGGACTTCATGGTGTTCCTGAACTGGAAGGAACTGCCGCTCTACTGGTACGGCTTTCAGCTTTTCCTTATGCCGCGCTGATGGTTTTGCTGGTGCCGGGCGTACTCGCCTTCGTGTTCGGCTGGTTCGCATTCCGCAGCCGCGTCACCGGCGTCTATCTGTCGATCATCACGCAAGCGCTGACCTACGCGCTGATGCTCGGATTCTTCCGCAACAATTTCGGCTTCGGCGGCAATAACGGGCTGACCGACTTCAAGGACATTCTCGGCTTCAACGTGCAGGCGGAGACGACGCGCGTGGCTTTGTTCTCGATCACCTGCGTTGCGCTGATGCTCGGCTTTCTGGTTTGCCGCGCCATCGTCACCTCGAAATTCGGCAAGGTCCTGATCGCCATCCGCGATGCCGAATCGCGTACGCGCTTCCTCGGCTATCGGGTCGAATCCTACAAGGTCTTCGTCTTCACGCTGTCGGCCTGCATGGCCGGCATCGCCGGCGCGCTGTATGTGCCGCAGGTCGGCATCATCAATCCCGGCGAATTCGCGCCGGGCAATTCGATCGAGGCCGTGATCTGGGTGGCGGTCGGCGGCCGTGGCACGCTCATCGGCGCCGCGGTCGGCGCCATCCTCGTCAATTACGCCAAGACCTATTTCACCTCGGGCATGCTGGCGCCGTACTGGCTGTTCATGCTCGGCGGCCTGTTCATCGGCGTGACGCTGTTCTTGCCGCGCGGCATCATCGGCACGCTGCATCATTGGACGGCGCTGCGGCGCGCCCAGGTTTCGGCCGCGGCCGAGGACGGCGTCGCCGCGCCGCCGCCCGAGCCGCAGCCGGCGGAATGAGGATCGCCGATGAAGCTTCAAGATCGACTGGCACAGGCCGAAGATCAGGCGCGGGAAGCATTCGATCGCACCCTGCTTTATATCGAAGGTGTCTCGGTGTCGTTCGACGGTTTCACGCGCTCAACAAGCTGTCGTTCGCCATCGAGCCGGGCGAGATGCGCGCCATCATCGGTCCGAACGGCGCCGGCAAGACGACGATGATGGACGTGGTCACCGGCAAAACCCGGCCGGACACCGGCGAGGTCATTTTCGACAGCTCCACAATCTCACCAAGCTCGACGAGTCCGAGATTGCCGAGCTCGGCATCGGCCGCAAATTCCAGAAGCCGACGGTGTTCGACAGCCACACCGTGTTCGACAATCTCGAGCTCGCGCTCAAAGCCAACCGCCGCGTGCGCACGACGCTGTGGTGGCGCGAAACCGCCGACGAACGCCAGCGCATCGACGAGATTCTGGAGACCATCCGCCTCACCGCGGTGCAGGACCGCCTCGCCGGCAGCCTGTCGCACGGCCAAAAGCAATGGCTCGAAATCGGCATGTTGCTGGCGCAGGACCCGAAACTGCTGCTGGTCGACGAGCCGGTGGCCGGCATGACCGATGCGGAAACGCAGCAGACCGCGGAACTTCTGAAAGAGATCAATCGCGAACACACCATCGTCGTGGTCGAGCACGACATGACGTTCGTGCGCGATCTCGGCGTCAAGGTCATCTGTCTGCACGAAGGCTCGGTGCTCGCCGAGGGCACGATCGATCAGGTGTCGGAGAACGAGCGGGTTGTCGAAGTCTATCTGGGACGCTGAGCCATGCTCGACGCAAACGCATCGATCTCCACTACGGCGCGGCGCAGGCGCTGCGCGCGGTGTCGCTCAAGGCCGAACCCGGCAAGGTGACCTGCGTGCTCGGCCGCAACGGCGTCGGCAAGACGAGTCTGCTCGATGCGCTCGCCGGCCAGCATCCGGTGACGCGCGGCACGATCACCTGGGAAGGCAGCGACATTACCGCGCTGCGGCCGCCGGAGCGCGCCCGGCGCGGCATCGCCTATGTGCCGCAAGGCCGCGAGATCTTTCCGCTGCTGACGGTCGAGGAAAATCTCAAGACCGGCTTCGCGCCGCTCAACGCGACGAACGCAGCAGTGCCCGACGATGTGTTTTCGCTGTTCCCGGTGCTGGAGAGCATGCTGCGCCGGCGCGGCGGCGACCTCTCCGGCGGCCAGCAGCAGCAGCTTGCCATCGGCCGGGCGCTGGTGATGCGGCCGCGGCTCCTCCTGCTCGACGAGCCGACCGAAGGCATTCAGCCCTCGATCATCAAGGATATCGGCCGCGCCATTACCTATCTGCGATCGCTCGGCAAGATCGCCATCGTGCTGGTCGAGCAATATCTCGACTTTGCCCGCGAACTCGGCGACCATTTCGTCGTCATGGACCGCGGCGCCGTCGTCTATTCCTGCAACCGCGACGACATCGACGAAGGGGCGCTGAAGCGGGCCATGGCGATCTGAAAGCTGCGATTTGCGACAGAACCCTGTGACGATGGCGAGCGCGCCGTTACGCGATGAAATCTTTGCCGGCAATCGCGCGGTCGGACGCATCGCGCTTACCGTTGCGGCGCGGTCCCGGCGGCAGCCGGCGAGAGCGCGTGCATGAAGCGGGATCGCTGCGGGCGCGGTTTCCGAATCGAGACGGCCGACGCCCTCGACGCCGTCATCGTCAACACCGCCGGCGGCATGACGGGCGGCGACCGTTTCGATATCGGCATCAAAGTCGGCGCCGGCGCCAGGCTGACTGTGACCACGGCCGCGGCGGAAAAAATCTATCGCTCGCTGGGGCCGGATACCGAAATCGATGTGACGCTCGAAGTCGGTCCCGGCGCAATGCTCGCTGGCTGCCGCAAGAGACGATCCTGTTCGACCAGGCCCGCTTGCGCCGCACGATCGATGTCGAGCTTGCGCCCGGCGCCGGCTTGCTTCTCGCCGAAGCGATTGTTTTCGGCCGCTCCGCCATGGGCGAAACCGTGCTCGGGAAGCTTCATCGACCGCTGGCGCGTGCGCGTCGGGGGTCGCTGGTTTTTGCCGAATCGTCCGCCTCGACGGCGCATCGCAAAACGCTTGCAGGAGCCGGCCATCGCGGGCGGCGGCGTCGCGATGGCCAGCGTGCTCAAAATCCCCGGCGACGAGGAAGACGTTGCGGCGGTTCGCGCCATGCGGCACGATTTTGCCGGCGAGGTCGATGCGTCCGCCTGGAACGGACTTGCGCTCGCGCGCTGTGTCGCTGCCGACGGCGCGGCTTTGCGCCACGATCTTATGAAGGTGCTGACCGCGCTCGGTCGGCGCCGCTGCCGCGGCTGTGGTTGAACTGAGGCAACATGCATCTCACACCGCGCGAAAAGGACAAGCTTTTGATCGCCATGGCGGCGATGGTGGCGCGGCGCCGCCTCGACCGCGGCGTCAAGCTCAATCATCCCGAAGCGGTCGCGCTGATTTCCGATTTCATCCTCGAAGGCGCCCGCGACGGACGCAGCGTCGCCGAACTGATGGAGAAAGGCGCCCATGTGCTCACCCGCGCGCAAGTGATGGACGGCATCGCCGAGATGATCCCCGAGATTCAGGTCGAGGCGACGTTTCCCGACGGAACCAAGCTGGTCACGGTGCATGAGCCGATCCGGTAAGAGAAGACGGCACAGATGATCCCCGGCGAACTTTTCATCAAGGACGGCGACATCGAGCTCAACAAAGGCCGCCGTAGCGTCACGCTGACGGTCGCCAATACCGGCGACCGGCCGATCCAGGTCGGCTCGCACTATCATTTCTTCGAGACCAATCCGGCGCTGAAATTCGACCGCAAGAAAGCGCGCGGCATGCGGCTCGATATCGCCGCAGGCACGGCGGTGCGCTTCGAGCCGGGACAGACGCGCGATGTCACACTGGTCGCGGTCGCCGGCAAGCGCACGATCTACGGTTTCCGCAAAGCGATCATGGGAAAACTCTAGGGCGCCGCCATGCCGGGTAAAATCAGCCGCACCGTTTATGCCGACATGTTCGGCCCGACGACCGGCGACCGCGTCCGGCTCGCCGACACCGATCTCATCATCGAGGTCGAGAAGGATTTCACCGTCTACGGCGAGGAGGTGAAATTCGGCGGCGGCAAGGTGATCCGCGACGGCATGGGCCAATCGCAAATCACCAACCGGGCGGGCGCCGTCGACACCGTCATCACCAATGCGCTCATCCTCGACCATTGGGGCATCGTCAAAGCCGATGTCGGCATCAAGGACGGCAATATTTTCGCCATCGGCAAGGCCGGCAATCCCGACATTCAGCCCAGTGTCACCATCATCATCGGCCCCGGCACCGAAGTCATCGCCGGCGAAGGCAAAATCCTCACCGCCGGCGGCTTCGACACGCATATCCACTTCATCTGCCCGCAGCAGGTCGACGAAGCCTTGATGTCGGGCGTCACGTCGATGCTCGGCGGCGGCACCGGCCCGGCGCATGGCACGTTCGCGACCACCTGCACGCCCGGCCCGTTCCACATCGCGCGCATGATCCAGGCGGCGGACGAGTTTCCGGTCAATCTCGGCTTTGCCGGCAAGGGCAACGCGTCGCGGCCGGCGGCTCTTGAGGAGATGATCAAAGCCGGCGCCTGCGCGCTGAAGCTGCACGAGGACTGGGGCACGACGCCGGCGGCGATCGATTGCTGCCTGTCGGTCGCCGACGACTACGACGTGCAGGTGATGATCCACACCGACACGCTCAACGAATCCGGCTTTGTCGAGGACACGATCAAGGCGTTCAAGGGCCGCACCATCCACGCCTTCCACACCGAAGGCGCCGGCGGCGGCCATGCGCCCGACATCATCAAAGTCGCGGGGCTGAAGAACGTGCTGCCGTCATCGACCAATCCGACGCGGCCCTATACGAAGAACACCATCGACGAGCATCTCGACATGCTGATGGTGTGCCATCATCTCGATCCGTCGATCGCCGAGGATCTCGCCTTCGCCGAAAGCCGCATCCGCAAGGAGACCATCGCGGCGGAGGATATTCTGCACGATATCGGCGCGCTCTCGATGATGTCGTCGGACAGCCAGGCCATGGGCCGGCTCGGCGAGGTCATCATCCGCACCTGGCAGACCGCCGACAAGATGAAGAAGCAGCGCGGCCGCCTGCCGCAGGAGAAAGGCGACAACGATAATGCGCGGGTGAAGCGCTACGTCGCCAAATACACCATCAATCCGGCCATCGCGCACGGCGTGTCGAAACTCATCGGCTCGGTGGAGAAGGGCAAGCTCGCCGATCTGGTGCTGTGGTCGCCGGCCTTCTTCGGCGTGAAGCCCGACTGCATCATCAAGGGCGGCTCGATCGTCGCGGCGCCGATGGGCGATCCCAATGCCTCGATCCCGACGCCGCAGCCGGTGCATTACCGGCCGATGTTCGGCGCCTTCGGCCGCGCCCGCACCGCGTCCTCGGTCGTGTTCGCCTCGAAAGCGGCGGTGAAGGCGGGCCTCGGCAAGAAGCTCGGCATCCAGAAGGAGCTCGTCGCCGTGGCAGAACACGCGCGGCAAGATCTCCAAGAAAAGCATGATCCACAACGACGCCACGCCGGACATCGAGGTCGATCCGGAAACCTACGAGGTGCGCGCCGACGGCGAGCTTCTCACCTGCGCGCCGGCGGAAGTCCTGCCGATGGCGCAGCGCTATTTTCTGTTCTGAACAAAGGCACACGCCTGACGTGATGCGCGCGATCTCGGTCAAGAGCGGCTGCGACGTGGTCGGGCGAACCGGCCGACCGCGTCGTGCTCGATTACGATGACCGGCACCGCCGCCGCGTGGCCATGACGGGAACGCAAGGACTTGCCTTTCTGCTCGATCTGCCGGCGGCCGGCGGGATTGCGCGGCGGCGATGCGCTGGTGCTGGAAGACGGACGGCTGATCGAAGTCGTCGCCGCGCCGGAGCCGCTTCTGGAAATCCGCTGCACCGATGCCAAAGCATCTCGCGCGCGTCGCCTGGCATTTGGGCAACCGGCATCTGCCGACGCAGCTGCTGACGACATCGCTGCGCATCCGGCGCGATCACGTCATTGCCGATATGGCGGTGCAGCTCGGCGCCGAAGTCGTCGAGATCGAGGCGCCGTTCGATCCGGAGGGCGGCGCCTATGCCGGCGTCGGCCGGCGATCATCACCACGACGACGACCATCATCAGCCCGCGCATTCCCGTGATAACGGGCACGATCATGGCCGGTGAGAAGCGCATGGCGCGGGCGGTTCTGCGCAGTTCGGCCGACGCCGAGATCTTGCCGCAGCGCGGCGCTCTACCGGCTGATGACCTGGCTGTCGCCGGCCTATCCGGTCGGCGCTTTTTCCTATTCAAGCGGCATCGAATGGGCGGTCGAGGCCGGCGACATCGTCGACGTGGCGACGCTGCGCGCGCTGGCTTGAAGCGATGCTGACTTCGGGCGCAGGCATGAGCGACGGCATTTTCTTTGCCCAAACGCATCGGGCCGTCACCTGCGGCGACGACGCCGATTTGTTCGCGGTCGCGGAGCTCGCGGCGGCATTCGTGCCGACGCGCGAGCGATATCAGGAAACGACGACGCTGGGACGCGCTTTCATGGAAGTGACGCAAGCGGCGTGGCCATGTGCGGCGCTCGGCAAGCTGCAACAGATTTGGCAGGGTCCCCTTCGCCTATCCGGTCGCCGTGGCCACGGCCTGCGCCGGGCATGACATTCCGCTCGCGCCGGCATTGCACGCCTTTCTGACCGCGGTCGTGTCAAACTGGATATCGGCGGGCGTTCGCCTGATCCCGCTCGGCCATACCGACAGCCAGCGCGTGTTAAACTTGCTTGAGCCGGCCGATCGCCACGACGGCGCACGACGCGTTGGCCGCCGGGCTTGACGATCGTCGGCAGCGCGACGTTTCGCGCCGACCTCGCCAGCATCAGGCATGAAACCCAATACACGCGATTGTTCCGCAGCTGAGGCGGATCGAGAATGCCTAGTCCAAATGGTCCGCTTCGCGTCGGCATCGGCGGTCCGGTCGGCTCCGGCAAAACCGCATTGATGGATGCGCTCTGCAAATCGATGCGCGGCACCTACGATATCGCCGCGATCACCAACGACATTTACACCAAATGGGACGCCGAGTTTCTGGTGCGCTCGGGTTCGCTCGAGGCCGACCGCATCGTCGGCGTCGAAACCGGCGGCTGTCCGCATACCGCGATCCGCGAGGACGCCTCCATGAACCTTGGCGGCCGTCGCCGACATGCGAGCAAAGTTTCCGAATCTCGATCTCGTGCTGATCGAATCCGGCGGCGATAATCTGGCCGCGACGTTCTCACCGGAACTTGCCGACCTGACGATCTATGTGATCGACGTAGCGGCGGGAGATAAAATTCCTTCCAAGGGCGGACCGGGCATTACCCGCTCCGATCTGCTGGTCATTAACAAAATCGATCTTGCGCCCCATGTCGGCGCTTCATTGTCGAAGATGGAAGCGGACGCAAAGAAAATGCGCGGCGAACGACCGTTCGTCATGACCAATCTTCGTCAGGGCGACGGGTTTCAAGCGATCGTTCGTTTCATTGAAGTTATGGGCGGGCTTTCGAACCGATAGTCGCGCGTGCCGGCGACAAAAATTCAATAAGTCGTGGTGGGACCGGGAGTTGTGCCACGGGCTCGTGATTTCAATTACTTGCAGTGTCAAACCGCTTTTACAGCGATCACGGGCGTTAAAAGCATTTTTCCGTGCTGTCAAACCCGAACCGCCGAACGCTGATAAGCGGACACGCCCCCAAGATCGCGTGATGCTTCTGACCCCAAGCGGACATGCGCCGCAGTCAAGCTTTCGTGACAAATTGTGCGTCCCCCATCCCAGGGGTTGACAGCTTCATAAATAAACTATACCGTATAGTTTAGAAGAAAGGACCCCCTCTCGGAAGGTGTGACGTCCGGGTGTCATTGCCTTCCCAGCTTTTTATCGACGCGGCAGGACACCCGGTGGCTTCAAGATGAAAACTCAAATTAGAGGAGCGCCCAGTATATGACCAATTCCAGCCGTCGACTTCCGCTCGCGGTGCTGGCTGCGTTGTGCAGCACGGCAGCGTTCGCCCAGAGCTACCGCGGCACCGCCGACCAAAGGGCCGCCTGCGCGCCCGACGCGTTTCGATTGTGCGCTATCTACATTCCTGACGTCACGAAGGTCGAAATGTGCCTGCGGACCAGACAGTCCGATCTTAGCGCTGCCTGCCGATCTGTTTTCAACCAAAACAGCGGCTCAATCGTCGGAGCAAACCAATGATCGACGCGGTCTACATTTCCCTGGCAGCGCTTTCAGGGACGGCACTCGGAAGCGTGGCGAGTAGTCTATCTAACTGGGCGACAATGCGGCGCCAGGATCGCATCCGCCATAAGACTAAGGCCGTCGCCGATCGCCAAAAGCTCTACAAAAAATTTATCGAAGAGGCATCCCGGCTCTATGCAGACGCGCTCGCGAACGACCCGTCAGAGATATCGAAATTGGTCAGCATGTACGCGCTCATAGGGCGAATGAGGGTCGTGTCGCGCGACCATGTCGTTGAGGCGGCCGAAAAAGCGGGACAGCTGATCATCGAAGCCTATCTTTCTCCCAACAGGACGTTTGCAGACCTAACTGAAGTCATAAAGGAAATGGACCCGCTCCGAGAATTCAGCGAGGCGTGTCGTCGCGATTTGCAAGCCGCTCAAACTGCCTTTTGAAGTCACAGCAGCTCGATAATCGCGAGCTTCGTTACCTTCGTTCTCGCTGTTGACGGTTCGGAATAAAGCTGATCGACGCGCCTAAAACCGCTTTCGGCTCACTGCTTCCAATCCGTCTCACAAGCCGCCAGAAAAAAATTGACGCGTTCGCGGACGAATGATGGCAATTCCTTTCGAAGTGCTTTTGTCGGATCCCCCATCAGAGATCGCATGAGCATTGGAAGCAGAATGAGATCCATGAAGATCTGGGCTGTGCCGATGCTCCTTTTGGTGCCAAAGGGTCCGCGAGTTCGGTGCGGCAACGTGTGTGTCGCATCGCTCAAGAGCAGGGAAACGGCATTTGCGGCCCGATCCCGCGCGGTGTCATGCACGTGCCGGCTCAACTCGGGGAGTCGCTGTGCTTCAGCAATCGTAGCACGAGTGATTCCTACCGTGTCATCGATGAATCTTTCGACAACCGCTGTGCCGAGGCTCGTGAGCTTTTCTTCCACCGTACGCCCCTCGGGCATGTAGCTCTCAAAATTCGTCAACCCGTTGATGACGCGAGCCACGACCGCACCAAAAAGCGCTTCTTTCCCGGGGAAGTGTGCATAAATCGTTGGCTTGCTCGCAGGGGCTAACACCGCGATCTCGTCGATACTCGCGGTTTGGAAGCCTTTTTCAAGAAAGACCCGTTGGGCGGCGTCGAGGATTCGTTCTTTCACGTCCCCGGCACGGGACTTGGGCGGCCTACCAACCCGTACGCGCGACCGTTTTGCTTCTCCGCTCTTGGTCATGATCACTTCCCTTCGTGCAATCGCGCATGCGAGAACGCCGCCTTCGCCTGCATTTGGCACTTGACAGAAGGAAAGGCAAGTGAAATAAACTATACGGTATAGTTTATATACATCGAGGATCGTTAAAATGCGTTTTTCCTCTCGCTTCGAGGCAGCCCAAAGGGGCGGCAACCGGTGTCTGGAGCATCCGATCTGCGTCCTTGCGGTCGCGCTACTGGGGGTAGCGTTGAGTTCCTGCGGTGAACGCTCCACCAACGCCAGCAAGCCTGTGGCGCTTGTGCGCACGGAAATTGTGCAACTGCGGGACCGACAGGCTTCTGTGACGCTGACCGGCGAAGTTCAAGCCCGTTTCCGCGCCGATCTTTCGTTTCGCGTCAGTGGCCGCGTCACGGAGCGCCTCGCCGATGTCGGTGCCCACGTCGATGCAGGTGAGGTCTTGGCGCGGCTCGATCCGCGCGAGCAGCAAGCCGATCTCGACGCTGCAACCGCCGCGGAGGTCGCAGCAGAGTCCCAGTTGCGCGTAGCACAAGCGAATTTTGACCGGCAGAACGCCTTACTTGCCGATCGTTTCACCACCCAAGTGGCCTTCGACCAAGCACAAGAAGCATTGCGCAGCGCAGAAAGTAACCTTGAAGCCGCGCAGGCGCAGCTCGGCACGGCGAAAGATGCCCTCGGCTATACCGAGCTACGCGCCGGCGCCGCGGGTGTGATTACCTCGCGCAGTCTCGAGGTCGGCCAGGTGGTACAGGCGGCTCAACCGGTCTTCACCTTGGCGCAAGACGGCGACCGCGACGCTGTCTTCGACGTCTATGAATCCATTTTCTTTGGGGATTTCACTGGTGACAAAATATCGCTGGCACTCGTAGCGGACCCCAACGTAACTGCCACGGGATCGGTCAGGGAAGTATCGCCTGCCATTGATCCGAAAACGTCGACCGTTCGGGTCAAGGTGGCGATCCAAAACCCGCCGCCGGCGATGACCCTTGGCAGCGCTGTGGCCGGCACAGCCAAAGCGAAGCCCGTCGCACAGATCGCGGTACCTTGGACAGCCCTGACGAGCTCGGGATCAAGCCCCGCGGTCTGGATCGTTGACCCGGCAACTAGGACTGCGTCGCTCAAGACGGTGGACATCGGCTGTTACGAAGCCGGAGAGGTGTTGATCAAGGGAGGGCTTAAGCCTGGAGAGCGCGTTGTCGTCGATGGCGGCAAGCTGCTCAGTTCTGGCGAGCCCGTGACCGAAGAAGGGGGGACCTCATGATGCGCGCAATCGTCATCGCCAGCACCTTCGTGTTCGTGCTGTTCACTGCCGGCTGCAAGCAAGAGACTGAGGCGCAAGAGCCCATTCGACCCGTGCTGTCGACGGTGGTCGAACCGACAGCGCCGGGTAGCACCGCAGCTGTTGGGAGTGTGGAACCGCGGTACAAGACGGATCTCAGTTTTCGCGTGCTGGGGCGTCTCATAGCACGTCCCGTCAATATCGGAGATTCGGTTGAGCAGGGAGAGATTGTTGGCGCGATCGATTCCACGGCACTCGAACTGGCTGTGCGCTCAGCCAAGGCGGACCTCTCGCGAAGCCAGGCTCAACTTGCCAACGCAAGCGCAACGGAGGAACGCCAGCGAACACTGATCGCGACCGACACGACGAGCAGGGAGACCCTGGACAACGCAGTGCAGGTTCGAGCCGGGGCCGAAGCATCGGTAGCGCGTGCGCAAGCGAACCTCACGAAGGCGATCGAGCAGCTTGGTTATGCGCAGGTGAAGGCCGATTTTGCCGGTGTCGTCACTGCCGTGGCAGCCGATGTGGGACAAGTGGTGTCACCCGGCCAGACCGTCGTCACCGTGGCACGGCCAGACATTAGAGAGGCCGTCGTCGATATCGGGCCGGACTTTCCGGTCCCGTTGCGTGTCGGCTTGTCCTTTACCGTGAGCTTACAGCTTCTTCCCGCCATTCAGATTGAAGGCCAAATTCGTGAGATTGCGCCGCAGGCCGATCCTGTCACGCGCACGCAGCGCGTCCGCATTGCCTTGAACGATCCGCCATCGAGCTTCCGGCTGGGAGCGACCGTCACGGCGCGGCTTGCCAACGACCAACGCTCAATTCTGAGCCTGCCGGAGTCCGCGGTTCTCAGCAAGGACGGTGAGAATTTTGTTTGGGTCGTCGACCTGCCCGCGAGCACCGTGTCGCTGCGCAAGATCGATGTTTCTCGAGACGACGGCGGCATCCAGGTGACCGCCGGTCTGGAGGCCCGAACGCGCATTGTGACTGCCGGAATTCATAGCCTCAAACAAGGACAGCAGGTCCGAATAGACAAGGACTTTACGCCATGAGCTCGTTCAACCTTTCCGACTGGGCACTCAGACATCGTTCGCTTGTCTGGTATTTCATGCTCGCCTTCATGGCGGCGGGTCTTTACTCGTACCTGCAGCTCGGGCGGCAGGAAGATCCCGATTTCACCATCAAGACGATGGTCATCCAGGCGCAATGGCCGGGCGCATCGCCGCAGGAGATGACGCGCCAGGTCACCGACAGGATCGAGAAGAAGCTCGAAGAGCTGGAGTCCCTTGATTACACGAAGAGTGTAACTGTCGCGGGCCAAACAACGGTGTTCGTCTATCTGCGCGACAGCACGAAAACCAGCGACGTCAAACCGACCTGGGTTCGAGTGCGCAACATGATCGCGGATATCAAGGGCGACTTTCCGCAAGGGGTCGTCGGGCCGGAATTCAACGATCGCTTCGGGGATGTGTTCGGCAACATCTATGCCTTCACCGGCGACGACTTGAGTCAGCGCCAGTTGCGGGATTACGTCGAAGACATTCGTGCCAAGGTATTGACCGTTCCCAATGTCGGAAAAGTCGACATTCTAGGCGCGCAGGATGAAGTGATTTTCCTTGAATTCTCGACCCGAAACATCGCGGCACTTGGTCTCGACACCCGCGCGATCATCTCCTCTCTACAGGAGCAAAACGCCGTCGCGCCGTCCGGTGTGTTTCAGGCCGGTCCGGAGCGCATCAGCGTACGGGTTAGTGGCGAGTTCACGTCGGAAGCAAGCTTGCGGGCGATCAATCTTCGCGTCAACGACCGGTTCTTTCCATTAACGGATGTGGCCACCATCACACGCGGTTACGTCGATCCGCCGACGACGCTGTTTCGCTTCAACGGCCAGCCCGCGATTGCACTCGCCATCGGGATGAAGTCAGGCGCGAATCTCCTGAAGTTCGGCGACGCTCTGAAGGAGGAAATGGCGAAGATTACAGCCGAACTGCCGATCGGCGTGGGAGTCCATCTGGTCGCGGATCAGCCGGTGGTCGTCGAGCACGCGGTCTCGGGCTTCACGGAAGCGCTCTTCGAAGCAGTCGTCATTGTTCTCGGTATCAGCTTCCTCAGCCTTGGGCTTCGCGCCGGTCTGGTTGTTGCGATCGCCATCCCGTTGGTGCTCGCGATTACGTTCGTCGTGATGGCGTATTCCGGAATTTCGCTGCAGCGGATTTCGCTCGGCGCATTGATCATTGCCCTTGGCCTTCTGGTCGACGACGCAATGATCGCAGTCGAAATGATGGTGGCGCGGCTGGAAGTAGGCGATCCCTTGGAGAAGGCGGCGACCTACGTCTACACGTCCACCGCTTTTCCCATGTTGACTGGTACGCTGGTGACTGTGGCGGGATTCATCCCAATCGGCCTCAACAGCAGCAACGCTGGTGAATTCACCTTCACCCTGTTCGTGGTGATAGCGGTCTCCTTGATCGTGTCGTGGATTGTCGCCGTGCTCTTTACGCCACTGCTCGGCGTCACGATCCTGCCGAGGCAGATGAAAACCCACAATGAAGGAAAGGGGCATGTTGGGGAGCTGTTCACTCGTCTGCTTGTCGCTTGCATGCATCGTCGGTGGATCACCATCGGGGTGACAGTCGCTGCATTCCTCCTTGCGCTGTTCGGAATGAAATTCGTGCAGCAGCAGTTCTTTCCATCGTCGGACCGCAGTGAACTTGTAATCGACTGGACCTTGCCAGAGAACGCCTCGATTACCGAAACCAATGCGCAGATGGCCCAATTCGAGCGCGAACAGCTGCAGGGAAACGAGAACGTCGACCATTGGTCGACCTATATCGGGACTGGCGCTCCTCGGTTTGTTCTGTCGTTTGATTTGCAGACGGCCAACGCCTGGTTTGGCCAGACGGTTGTCGTAACCAAGGGTGGCATTACGGCGCGGAACCGTCTCAAGGCGCAATTCGAAACGTATTTGAAGAGAACATTTCCCGGTACGGACACTTATGTGAAGTTGCTCGAGGTCGGCCCTCCGCTCGGACGTCCCGTGCAGTACCGGTTGAGCGGACCCGATATCGCCAGCGTCAAGGAACTCGCGCAGCGCCTCGCCGGCATTGTGCGCGCCAACCCGCATCTGGACAACGTGGTGTTCGACTGGATGGAGCCCGCGCGTGTCGTCAAAGTAGACGTTCTGCAGGACAAGGCGCGCCAGCTTGGTGTCAGCTCCGAGGACATTGCGACTGCCTTGAACGGTGTGCTTGACGGCACGTCGATCACGCAGGTGCGGGACAGCATATACCTGATAAATGTGGTGGGCCGCGCGACCGCGGCAGATCGTGCGTCCATCGACACACTGCGGGACCTGCAGCTGGTCGGCTTGGGCGGCCAACCGGTGCCGCTCGGTGCCGTCGCGACCCTGCGTTACGAATTGGAGCAGCCGACAATATGGCGGCGATCGCGGGTTCCGACCATAACGCTCAAAGCAAGCCCCCTCGACAACGTGCAGCCGAAAACGGTGGTGGACCAGCTCGCACCGCAAGTGGCGGAGTTCGCAAAGGGGTTGCCTGCGGGATATTCGGTGGCGGTCGGAGGCGCTGTCGAGGAGAGCGCCAAGAGCCAGGCGCCGATTGAGGCCGTTGTTCCGCTGATGCTATTCATCATGGCGACAATCCTGATGATTCAGCTGCAAAGTTTCCAGCGGCTTTTCCTGGTCTTCGCGGTCGCACCCCTCGCCTTGATCGGCGTGGTGCTAGCTTTGCTCCCAAGCGGCGCGCCTCTCGGATTCGCCGCCATTCTCGGTGTACTCGCGTTGATCGGCATTCTGATCCGCAACTCGGTGATATTGATTGTGCAGATCGAACACTTGAAAGAGGCAGGGCGGCCCGCATGGGAGGCGGTCGTCGAAGCAACGGAGCATCGCATGCGGCCAATCTTGCTGACCGCTGCTGCTGCGAGTCTGGCGCTCATTCCGATTGCGCGCGAGATTTTTTGGGGACCGATGGCTTATGCGATGATGGGCGGCATCATCGTTGGTACGCTGCTAACGCTGTTGTTCCTGCCAGCGCTTTATGTGGCGTGGTTTCGGGTCAAAGCGCCGGATCGCTCGCCGGTGTTAGCGCACGAGGTGATCGCCGATCAGCTAGTGGCACACCCCGCTTGAGCATTATCGACATATGAGACGTGTGAGCAGCGGCTGAGCAGCCACGGAAGGCGTACCGAAAATGCGCGTCACGATATTGGCCACGGTTGTCGCAGGTGTGGTTGGCTTCGCTTTACCTGCCTCCGGCGACGAGCGTCCAAGTGACCCATTCGGAAACCACACCATTGAAATCAACAATAAGGAAGTCCCTCTCGTTGGAATATGGGAGTCCCTGGGACGCCAAATGCATCTTGAGAAAGCTTACTTTTACGAGTGCCTGCAATCCAAGAATGATCCTTGCCCATTAATACCCGCACTCGCGCAAAAGCTCGATGAGATTCGCCAGTATCGGGGCGAAGCCCTGCTAGGACATCTAAACATATCGATCAATCTCATGATCAAGCCCGCGCCTGGCGATTGGGTCGGTCCGCTTGAAGCGATCACAATGAGAAGCGGCGATTGCAAATCTTATTCACTCGCGAAGTATGCAGCAGCTCAGGAGGTTGGAATTTCAGCGGACCGCGTGAGGCTCGTCATTGTGCACCAACAGGCGACCAGTGAGGATCATATGGTTGTAGCGGTTTATCAAGATGGAGAATGGTTCATTCTTGACAACTTGACTAATGTGCTGGACCGGGATTGGGAAAAAACAGATTACGAGCCGCTGGCTATTTTGGATTACAAGGGGGTCCGTCGCTACCTTTCTGCCTTCTGGATGCCATAGGGTTTCAGCGTGTCAGCCTTTCCGGCAATCTCGGATTGCGAGAAGCTCTGATGATCGAAGTCGACATCAGCTTGTATTTGCCACCGGGCTGCGGAGATTGTCGGCTCAAGGCTATTGATGAACCGGACGATCGGACGCAACAGGAGATTTCAGTCCGGTTTTACAATTTGGTCAAATACGACTGCAAAATCAAAGAGGGTGCGGTGGCGGACGCAGTCTATGTCGAACGCGTCTCAGCAACAAAATTCCCTACTAACAGGGAAATCAACAGGGAAAATCGCAAAATTGAGCCTGATGCAGCAACGCGATCATCACTTAATGCTGCAACCACGGGCTTTTTGGGGAAATTCCCTGTGAAAACTAACAGGGAATAATTTCGGCAGAACAGGGAAACTATGACCCGATAACAGGGAAGTTAGACCCGCAGCCGATGTCCGCTTTCGGGTGTAAAGCGGACACGGCCACCATTAGCCGCCGCGGCAGCTTCTGACCCAAAGCGGACATGCGTAGCGCGAACGCGTTTCGTCGGGGCGCGTATCAAAGTCAGGTTTGATGAGCTATCAAAAGGCTTTGACGGGGCTCGATGGAATATCGCATCCTGAATAACTAAGCGCTGGCCGAGACGCGCCAGCTATAATCGAGGGAGGGAGCAATGAGGAGCCGGTTCTCACTCATTTGTGTAGTTGTCGGAACGGTGGTCACTTTGACGGGTGGTGCTATTTCACCAGTAACAGCGGCCAATGTCATCGACGAGTGGGCGAGCGTGAAGGCACCGCCGGCACCTGCGCTGCAGGCGGTTACGGTCGATCCGAAAACGACCGCGCTGCTGATGCTCGATGTCTTACATCAGACGTGTAATGACACCCGGCGTCCGCGCTGCGTTGCGACACTGCCGACGATAAAGAGGCTTCTGGCGGAAGCGCGTGAGCAAAAGATGCTGGTCGTCTACAGCCTCATCCCGCATTCAACTCAATCGGACATATGGACGGATGTCGCTCCGACACCCGATGAGCCTTTGGTGCAGGGCCAACTCGACAAGTTTTTCAGCACGGATCAAACGGACCTAGAGAAGATACTCAAAGACCGAGGGATTCAAACGGTCATTGCAGTCGGTACTGCCGCGCACGGTGCAGTTCTCCATACGGTCTCCGGCGCCGCCGAGCGAGGAATGAAAATCATCGTCCCGGTTGATGCTGTGTCTGCGGAAAATACCTACATCGAGCAATACGTTGTATGGGATCTGGTGAACGCGCCGGTAATGGCTGGCAAAGTCACGTTGACGACTGTCGACATGCTCAAGTTCTGAGCCCTCGGGCTGCCTATCGACCCATGTCCGCTTTTGGCCCTTAGCGGACATGCAGCGACTGCGGTCTAGAGTCCGCTTTTGGGGGCAAAGCGGACACGGTCACAGTCCGACGGCGCGGCAGCTTTTGACCCAAAGCTGCCACGAGCATGGCCGGGAGGCGAGGCAGCTTTTGACCCCTTTCCGACATCGTGCAATTGCCTCAAAATTTTTCGGCGAGGTGAGGAGCGCAGTTATGGAGGCGTTTGCATACGTCGGGTATCCATGCCGGATCATCTTTGGCCCCGGCAAGGTTGCCACCTTGACTGACGAGGTGAATCACCTTGGTGCCGCAAGCGTGATGTTTTGTTGCACACCCGGGAGAGAGGGGCGGGTGAGGCAGATTACCGAGACCTTGGATGGTCGGAACGTGCAAGTCAGTCCAATCGCCAACTCGATCGTTTCGGAGGACCTCGTTGTCGAGGGACGACGGCAAGCGAGAGAGTTCGGTACCGATTGTCTCGTCGCCGTCGGGGGCGGTTCGGCGTTGGGATTGGCCAAATCGATCGCACTCGAATTGGGCATCCCAATTGTGGCGATTCCGACCACTTACTCGGGTTCGGAGACGAGCGAGCTGCAAGGCATGTTTGAGGACGGCAAGCGAGTCCTCAAGCGTTCCAGCCGGATGCAGCCCAAGACGATCATCTACGATCCTGAACTGTCGGTTGATCTACCTCTGGAAACGTCCCTTCTGAGCGCGATCAATTCGATGGCCCACGCGGCTTGTTCATTCTTTGGAAGGAATCCTAATCCTGTGACCGCCTTGTTTGCAGAGGAAGGATTGCGCGCGATGGGCAATGCGTTGCCCCGTGTTGCCGACAATCCACGCGACGTAGACGCGAGAGGGGACGCGCTCTATGGCGCGTGGCTCTGCGGTTCTACGTTGAATTCTGCGGGCACCGTGCTCCACCACAAGATTTGCCATGTTCTCGGGGGTTATTTCAGGATGCCACATGCAGCCGCGCACACGATTATCCTTCCGCATTCCGTTGGATACAATCGCGATGCAGCGCCGGCAGCCATGAAACGGATTGCACGTGCCTTTGGTGACGAAAATTCTGATGCTGCTGGCGCCATATTTGACTTATTGACGCGTATTGGCGCGCCAACGGCGTTGAAAAGCATTGGGATGTCTAGGGATGATCTAGCCAAGGCCGCAAAACTTGTAACGACCAATCCATATTTCAATCCACGCCCTATTGAGTACCAGCCAGTACGCGAATTGCTTGAAAACGCATGGTTCGGTCGGCGACCAGAAATTTCCTGAAGCCGCAGAGGAAATGTCTCCTTCTGGCCCAAAGCGGACCACTGGTCAGCGAGCGCCGCGGCAGCTTACGGGGGTAAAGCGGCCGCGCATCTGGTTAGATCACGTGGCAGCTTCTGGCCCAAGGGAGACATGCGGAGGGTGATGAGACGGCATGGGATTGCGAGAGCCGCCGCCGGATGATTTTATCCTAGCCCGCTGCAAAAAGGTGGCATAGATGCGGCCCCTTTCAGACGAAGAACCCCTAATGGAAAATTCCGAAGAATTACATTCGCTGGGTATGGTGCGCACGGCGGCCGAAGCGTTCGAGCGTTTTGAGCGGGCCAGTGCCGGCGAATTGGCTAAGAAAATTTATTACGAAGGCAAAACACCGCGCCGTGTACCTTCTGGAATTCTGTCGATCCTCGGCGGGGGGCTGAAAGGCCCGTCGGATTGTCCGCCGACGGTCATGCCGCTTTGGCTCGCCGAAGCGGCGCCACGATTATTCGAGTCCCGTTTTCCATTTGGCTACGATCTGCCTGCGCCGGAAGATGCGCGCATGTGGGGGCTGAAATTTTATGGCGAGTTAAAGCGTCTCGACGGCAAGGTTCCATTTTCCGTCGTACACGATTGGCATGCCAATACCATCGGCCCCGTGATCGTCAATTTCAGCATGCGTCCCGGGACACACCCCTGGCGGCACGCCGAACGTCCGAAAGCGTTGCAAGTGCTGCACACCGAGGCACTCGCAGGCCGTCTTATTCCGGCTGACAAATGGCGTCCGGTTTTGGACGAGGCATTTCTCCACATCCATGGCGGCGGCAAAATCGGTCCCGAGTTCGTGGGTTCGAGGCGCAGCACCGTCGAGGAGAATGCTGCTCTCTACGCTAATGCCTACGCCAAGGCTTATGCCGCCGCGGACGCCGACGCATTTGCTCGCGCGCGCCTCGATCCCACGTTCGACCGCGGACTTGATGCCTATGCGGACAATGTCGTTACGGCATGCGTCCTCGGCAAAGCCGATGACTGGCTGTCCCGAAAATCCGACCCTAGTTACGACCGTCTGCAGTACCTTCAGGGAGAGTGGACAAAATTTTTACTCGGTCAGCTTGCCGACGGTCTTATGGAAGCCCTGGGTCGCGCGCAGCCGTAGCGGGTAATGAGTTGACAGTGCCAGGGATCGCCCACGTCTGCCGCTCGCGCGGACAATCCTTTCGTTGTCGGCACCACGTCGGCTCGGGCAATGCAGTCGAGTTGGAAGCGGACGTCAGCTCTCGGCCCAAAACGGACACGCCGGTCACTGACTGCCGCGGCAGCTTTCGGGGGTAAAGCAGCCGCGCCTCTAGTTAGGTCGCGTGGCAGCTTCTGACCCTAAGCGGACATCGGGCGGACGCAAATCGCAGAACGGCACGTTACAGAACTTCGGCGTCGTGCGTCTGGTCAGTCCGGCTTGATGTTGGCCGCCCGGATTACCTTGCCCCACTTCTCGGTTTCGTCGGCAATGAGCTTGGCGAATTCCGCAGGTGTCATCGGCATTGGAATGCCGCCCAGGTCGGCGAGCCGCTCCTTAATCTTTGGATCGGCGAGGCCGGCGTTGACCTCGCTATTGAGCTTGTCGATAATTTCGGCGGGCGTACCTTGCGGCGCGCCGATTCCGAACCACGCCGTCGCCTCATAGCCCGGCACGAATTCACTCATAGTCGGGATGTCCGGCAATGCCGGCGAGCGCGTCGCGGAGGTGACCGCCAGCGCACGCAGCTTGCCGGCCCTGATGTACGCGATCGTCGAAAGAGTGGGCTCAAACATAACCTGGACCTGTCCGCCCAGCAGATCGATAAGTGCGGGCCCTCCACCGCGATAACCCACCTTAACCAAATCCACACCGGCCATAACCTTAAACATCTCGCCAGCAACATGTGGCACGCTCCCGTTGCCAGCCGATGCCATGTTGATCTTGCCCGGATTGGCCTTGGCATAGGCAATAAACTCAGGAACGGTGTTGGCCGGAACCGACGGATTGACCACCATGACCTCGGGCACGCGCAGGATGCCTGCGACCGGCGCGATGTCGCGGATGAAATTGAAGTTGAGATTGTCGTAGAGCGTCGCGTTGATTGCGGCCGGCGCGGGAACCAGGAGAAGCGTATAGCCGTCCGCCGGCGCATGAACGACGAACTCGGTTGCAACATTGCCGCCGGCTCCCGGCCGGTTCTCGACGATGAATGGCTGCCCGAGCCGGTCCGACAGCCACTGGCCAATTAGGCGCGCGGAAATGTCGTTCGGGCCGCCAGCAGCAAAGCCGACGATGAAATGTATGGGTCGAGTGGGATAGGTTTCCGCGAGCGCGATACGCGGCACGGCCGGCAGCGCTGCCGCGCCCGCGGCCAGACGCAAGAATTTGCGGCGGGGAAGTTTCATGAAGGCACTCCATGCGGTCGGGCTTTGTGGGATCATTCTGCCTTGATCCCGGCCTCCTTGATGATCGGCCACCACTTCTCAATGTCTGCCTTTTGATAGGCGGCGAGTGTTTCCGGCGTCTGCTGGTCCCGTGGGAAAATCTCAAGCCCAAGATCGGTAAGCCGGGACCGTACTGTCGGATCGGCCAAGGCATCTACGAGCGAAGCATTGAGCTTGCTGATGATAGTCATTGGCGTGCCCTTGGGCGCAAAAACTCCAAACCACGGTGAAACATAAAGCCCAGGCACTCCGGCTTCGTCCACCGTCGGGATATCGGGTGCCAAGGCGAGCCGGCTCTTGGCCATGACGGCATAGGCCTTGACCGTACCGGCGCGAACCTGCGGAAGGGCACCCGCCGCTTGGCTGATCAACAAATCGATCCGACCCGCCACCAAGTCCTGAAATGCCGGCGCACCACCACGATACGGAATGAACTGAAAGCGTGTGCCAGTCTCTTTCTGGAACAACACTCCTACGGCATGCTGTCCCGGGTCAGGAATCCCCTGCGACGCCTTGTCGGGATTTGCCTTCAGCCAGGCAACGAAGCTTTTGAGATCATCCGCCGGCAAGGCGTTCTTTGCCACGATAAGCAATGGATTGCTCGCAATCAGACCGACTGGTTCAAAATCTTTCACTAAATCGTAATCGAGACGGTAGACTGCTCCGTTCACCACATGCGTAGACCATTGGCCAATATCGATCGTGTAGCCATCCGGCACCGCACGGGCAACGCGGCTAACACCGATGGCCCCTCCGGCTCCTCCCGCGTTCACGATGACAGCGGGCTGACCAAGCGACGCTTGCATCCTGTCGGCCAAGATGCGGCCGATTGAGTCCGTTGACCCGCCGGGAGCAAATGGGACGATGATCGTGATAGGCCGTGTCGGATAGGCTTGCGCCCAAGCGAAATGCGAGACGGCCGGGAGCGCCACGGCAACTGCCGCCAGATGCAGAACCTTTCGACGGGGAAGTTTCATGGCCTGACTCCCTGGGCGAGACCATAAGGTATCTCAATTCCCTGCCTCCGAACCAAATTGTAAAACCGGACTGGAAGATAGCGGACATAGCTACAACTCCGCCGGTTCATTTTGATGTCCGGTTTACCCTACCCGAAAAAGTCAGTGATTATTGGCGTTTTCGTGCCGGTTCGGTGACGTCTGTTCGCGTTTGGTTGCGGCGTTTCATTGGTCATCTATTGGTTGGGGGTTTGCGGGCTTGTTAGACTCTGCAGCCAATGTCCGCTTTCGGAAGTAAAGATGGGGTAATCGGCCGGCGTTCTTGTGGATAGCTAGAGATTGTGGGTGCTGCGCTTCAGGCTGATGGTTCAACGAGGTCCGTGTGCACGGCCTCAAGCATCAGAAGGAGAAGCGCAGCATGGACTATTTTGCTGGACTGGACGTATCGGTCAAGGAGACCAGCGTCTGCATTGTGGATGACGCGGGCAAGATCGTTCGGGAAGTGAAGGTCGCGAGCGAACCCGAAGCGTTGTTGGCGGTGCTGAGGAACCCCGCCTACCGCTTCAAGCGGATTGGATTGGAAGCCGGACCATTGTCGCAATGGCTGTTCAGCGGTCTCGCCGAAGCCGAGTTACCGGCGGTCTGTGTTGAGACACGGCACATGCGAGCAGTGTTGAAGGCGCAGATCAACAAGACGGACCGCAACGACGCTCGCGGTATCGCACAGATGATGCGGGTGGGACTTTACCGCCCGGTGCATGTGAAGACGTTACGCAGTCAAAAACTGCGGATGCTGCTGACCCATCGCAAGCTACTACAGTCGAAGGCCATTGCCGTCGACAATGACCTGCGCGGGACTTTGCGTAACTTCGGTCTCAAGGTAGGCATGGTGGGGACGGTGAAGTTCGAGGCACGCATCAAGGAGCTGGTCGAGAACTTGCCCGACCTGGCTGTGCTGGTCGAACCGCTGCTTGTCGTCCGGCGGGTGCTTCGCGAGCAGTTTGTCATCCTACATCGTCGTTTGCTGGCCATCGTGCGAGACGACGAGGTGTGCCGGCGCCTGATAACGACCCCCGGGGTCGGCCCCGTGGTAGCGCTGACCTATCGCGCCACCGTCGACGTACCGGCTCGGTTCCGTAAATCCAAGGCAGTCGGTGCCGTGTTTGGGCTGACGTGTTCCAAGTATCAATCCGGCGAGATCGATCGAAGCGGCAGAATATCACGCTGCGGAGATGAGATGATGCGGGTCATGCTCTACGAAGCAGCTCAGAGCATGCTGCGTTCGAAGAAATGGTCTTGGCTCAAAGCCTGGGCGATGCAGATCGCCAGGCGCCGCGGGATGAAGAAGGCGATCGTGGCGCTGGCACGCCGACTGGCCGTGATCATGCACCGCATCTGGGTTGACGGCACCGAGTTCCGCTGGACCCGGGAACACGTCGCGGCGGCAGCATAAAAACCGTGCAGGATCAATTACGATAGGAGAACACTCGAGCTCCACCCAGCGGTGGAATGATGTCCCTCGCGGGACGATGGATGAGGTGAGTTCGCATGTCCGCTTGGACCTACCGTTCGTCTGACGGCAACGCCGCGGTAAAGATTGTTCCGCCTCGTCTTCGAATCCCATGATGGAAGGGCCTTGGTGCCGATTCCGAAGAGAAGCACGAGCCCGTGAGCGACATCGACACTGCAGCGGCGAAAAGTCTGAAAGTGCTTGACCCCAAACGGCCGATTAGAGAAGCGGACATCGCCGAATTCGCCGCCGCGGCAGCTTTTGACCCAAAGCGAACTCGGCAGAGCCGAATGGCTACGCTTAGGTCGGCCGCACTGCTCCTCTACCGCGTCCTCGCTAAGGCGTCCGGTTTCGCCGGACTAGAGCAGTTTTGGTGTGACTTGGGGCACAGTTGGAAACCGCATTGCCGATTAATCTTAGGGGCGCTGGGCGACAACTGGACCGCATCGAGGCCATGATGATGGTCGATGCTCTATACCTCCGAGAAAAGGCACAATACTGCGTGGCGCTCGCCCGCCGTTGCCCCGACTTGTCTACCTCTCAGGCTCTTGAAGCCCTTGGTATTGAATTAATGGAAAAGGCTGCGGAGTTGGAGAAAGACAGGTCGTTTACCGAGCCGGAGAGCGACAGTCCCAAATCGAAGCGGACTTAGGTGCCGTCCTAATTCCGAACGCGGTACCGTGACCACGTCGTCGAGTCGCCTGATTCAGCACGCCAGTGCGATGTCGGCGCCGAACGAGTGCTGAACACAGTCCACGTCTGGAGTATTAGTCGACTTACGGAGTTTACCTACTATCACCGCGCGGGTCGTTGCACCTTGTGAAGGCGGGATTGCGGAAATACGTAGATTTCTGCGTCGACTGCGTTGCTGACTGATGGATGGTTCTGGCGGGTACCGGGGTGATGGCGAAAATCGTCAATCCCAGTGCAATCGTAAAATATTTTCTCATCTGTCTGCTCCTTTCCGAGTTCACCTTTCCCTTTCCTCCCTTATGGCCTCGGCCGTGACTATGTAGCGCCGCCCTGGAGCGAGGGCTGTGCCATCCGTCACAGCGAATTGAGCCCACTGATGTCGTCTTTTCGGTCAAAGGCAGACTCGATCCATTCAAGTCATGATGCGTTCTGTGATCATTGGCCGACCTCACTGGCACGTCCGCTCTGGGCCAAAACTGACATTAGCTCAGATTTCAACGGTTGCGCGCGGCCGACGCCCCCGCCAAAATCGAAACAGAGCACGTGGCTGCCGTACGCCGAGGCGGCATTCTTATCTGGCCACGACACTGATTCGGGGTGAAACGCATGGCCAACCTCCCGGCAACCGATCGCGGTAGAAAGTTGCTGAAAAAATGCGCGCTGTTTAGTTCGCTCGACGAAGCCGCACACCGAGAAATCGCCGCAGCCGCTCACTCACGTCATTTTGCAGCTGGCGAGAGCATATGCCGGTTGGACGATCACGGCGACAGTATGATGGCTGTCGTTCTCGGCATTGTGCGGATTTCACTTCCAACCGCCAGGGGAAGGGAAATTATTTTCGCCGATCTGCCGCCAGGCGAGGTCTTTGGCGAGATCGCGCTCCTGGATGGCAAGCCCCGCTCCGCCAATGCCACAGCACTCACCAATTGTGAACTTGTAGTATTAGAGCGACGAGATTTTCTGCCGTTTCTCGAACGTAACCCGGCCGCCTGCATGAGGTTGATGGAAATCCTTTGTGCGCGGATTCGGCGATCTGACGAACGGATGTCCGATATTGCGTTCTTCAATTTGCCAGTGCGTCTAGCCAAGACCCTGTTGTCTTATCAATCGCGGGGTCACGACCCGGTAAAACTCTCTCTTACCCAGAGCGAATTGGCGGAAATGACCGGCGGAACGCGGGAGAAGGTCAACCGCTGCCTTCGCGAATGGCGACGGCAAGGTATTTTGGAGGTAAAGGATCGCTGGACGATCGTTCGCAAGCCCGAGGCGCTACGCAAATTGGTGGACGACATGGTTCACCTTGGTGCTCACCGGAATCAGTCCGTGGTTCGAGCCGATACATCGAAAAAATGAGGGCTGCAACGCCGGGCGTTTTGCTGTGACCTAGGGCACAGACTTTCCCGCTTTAGGCGTTCACATTTGCTGCAAATGCAACACACCCATCCAGCTTACGGCGGTGAACGCTGTTTGCGGAAGGCACTCCAAATGGAGGTTGCGATGGGCCCTACATCTCTCCAAGGTGCACGTTTCATCCTGGCCGATCCTACGGACGCCCGGATTCCCCGCAACATAACCACTTCGCATCTGATTATGGCGGCGGTCACCAGTCCAGAGCTGATCGCCCTCATCATCTTCTGCGTCGTCGGGCTGTTGCTGATGGTCGCGGTCAACCTGCTGGTCCCCAATTTTGGCGGGACCATCGGGGCGATCCAAACATTCCTCTAAACGGCTCGAAATTGCGGCCATTCTCGTCTGTGAGCGCTGGCGAACGTCGAACTGGCTGTCCAAAACGTAACTGAGGTTGGAGAATGACTCAAAGGAATGAAAGCAAATTCGAACGGCCGCCGAACCGCGATATGATCGTGGCCTATTTATCCTACGCGATCGAGGACGTTCGGGCCTTAAGCGAGGTTGGCTTGCATTTTCTATGCATGGCAATCGCATCCGTCAGCGAGGAACCGCAAACAGACGGTGCCGAACAGCTGGTGCAGCCCACTCGACATCATTGATGGTTGTCCTCTCAAGCCGACGGCGCTCGCCAGCCTAACGTTTGAGCGGGTCGATCATCGTTTCCGCCAATGCCAATAAGGCTTTGCGGGCTTGCGGATCTTGAATTTGCGCGAAGGCCTGAATGAGTCTGAGCGAATGGGGATCGGCGAGCAAATCGAATGGCGAAGAATTTTTCGAAGTCAGTGGCCGCCTCGCTGCCCGCAAAGAACGAAGTGACGGGCTCGCCAAGAATGGTGCCGATCTGGAAGAGGCGTCCGCTACCGACGCGATTGCTGCCCTTCTCGTATTTCTGGACCTGCTGAAACGTAAGTCCGAGTTTTACAGCCAAGTCTGTTTGCGATAGACCTTTTGCCAATCGATAAATTCGAATGTTCCGGCCTACAATCCGATCCACATCGCTCGGGGATTTCCGCGGCATGAAAAATTCCAATTCAATGGTCGGCTCCTGAGATAATACTCGACACATTCCGCCCGGGATAGTGAGATTTCGGTTATCGTACGCGGGTGTCCGCATGGCGCCGACTTGGCCGCGCTCCGGCCCCGAAAGGGTGGGCGACCCCTAGAGCGTCTAGCGCCCGCTTGGCGCCGCAACGGAGGCTACAGCCGAATTGATCCCAGTCACCACATCCATTGACCGAACGAGTCCTTGGAAACTTGGTGGCTACGTATCTTCAGGCTCTGTCCAACGATCTGTACAATCGTATTAAGATTGGCCAGACCGTAAGTAGCGACCTCCGCGAATTATTCATTGGCGGGACAGATTGGCAATCCGGTTCACGTTTCCATGGCAATTGTGCTATGATTCATGGGAATGTCCGTGTGGGGCTCGCGACCAACCACTCCTGCGGCGTCATAACCGGGCCTTGCGAGGCCAGCGTGAAAACGTTCCAACAGTGCGCTAAATGCGGATTTCAGAATATAGATTTGGCGGATCGCTGCCTGTCATGCGGCGCCAGTTTGCGTGAATTTTGCCCACACTGCCATGCACTCGTGCGCTTAAGTCAGAAATTTTGTGGCAACTGCCGTGGCGTATTAAGGACGACATCCGACAATTCCTCCAGATCCAGACACCGCAACATCCGATGGAGCGGGTTCGAGGATCACAGGATGTCGAACGGAAGGTTATAACCGTTCTCTTCGCCGACATCGCGAGCTCGACGGCGTTGATTGATGACCGCGACGCGGAGGACGCTCGTCAGATTTTAAAACCGACCGTCGACGCGATGCACGACATTGTTCACCACTATGGAGGGATTACCCAAGAGCAAGGCGATGGGATCATGGCCAGCTTCGGGGCGCGCGTTGCTCTTGAGGATCACGCGGTTAGAGCCTGCTACGCGGCGCTCGACATGCAAGAGGCATCCCTCATTCGGGCCGCCGAAGTTCGGCGTGAGTTCGGAATGCTTTTTGAAGTTCGGATCGGGATCAATTCTGGTCCGGTTGTTGTAACCGTCAAGCACCAGGTAGAAGATTTCATCGACTTGCGCTTTGACGGCGTCGCAACGCACATCGCGAAGAGAGTGGAGTCACTTGCGGCGCCCGGTACGATCCTGCTGACACGGGACACGCTGGCTCTGGCCAAGGGGTTCGTTCGAGCGAAGACTATCGGGTCGGTGCCGCTTAGAGGTATTGCCGGTCCGGTGGAGGTCTACGAACTCGAGGGTGTCAACACCCGCAACCGGATGCATGCGCTCGCCGCCCGTGGGCTATCAAAGTTCGTCGGCCGTCAAGACGAGATTGAGAAGTCTAAACCGGTCCGCGACGCGCGCAAAGGCGGGACAAGGCCAGGTGGTCGCGCTTGTTGGCGAGCCTGGCGTAGGCAAGTCCCGTATTTTCTTGGAGTTCGCCCGTTCTCTCGGGGTGCAGGGCTGGCTCATTTTGGAAGGGGGATCGGCATCATACGACAAGGCAACGTCGTATCTTCCGCTGGTCGGTCTCCTGAGTCGATATTTCCAGATCCAAGACCGCGACACCGAACAGCAAGTTCGCGAACGCGTCGGCAAAAAACTGTTAGCTCTGGGTGATGAGAAACTACTCGCACAGCTGCAGCTCATCACGGCGGCCTTAGGTATCTCGGTGAGCGATGATGCCTGGGCGAACTTCGAGCCTGCTGAGCGCCAGAGTTTGATATTTGACACCGTCAAGAGGCTTCTGGTCCGCGAGTCGCAAAACCAACCGTTGTGTCTGGCGATCGAGGACATGCACTGGATCGACGCAGAAACCCAAGCGTTCCTTGAAATGCTGTTGGAGAGCATTCCCGCTGCACGAATTTTGTTGCTCGTGAACTATCGTCCCGAATACGGGAATCGGTGGATTGGAAAAAGCTACTTCTCAGAGCTGCACATCGATCCGCTCGCCGCGGCCAGCGCCGGTGAACTACTCGACACGCTGCTTGGTTCTGACGCGGAGCTCCTTCCGATCAAGAAAAGGTTGATTGAAGCCACTCAGGGTAACCCTTTGTTCCTCGAGGAGTGTGTGCGGAGCCTGATCGAAAATGGCGTGCTGGACCAAACCTCCGGTCGCCTGCGTGTGGTCGGACCGCTCGCGGCCGACTTCGTTCCCGGAACAATTGAAGCGCTCCTGGCAGCGCGCATTGATCGCCTGCGGCCGGAGCTAAAGGAATTACTCCAGTGCGCCGCGGTTATCGGCAACGATATTAAAGAGGCGCTGCTCGAGGCCGTGACCGGAATCGCGCAACCTGACCTCCGGCGTGCGATTCACGATTTGCAAGTCGCAGAATTCCTGTACGAAAAAGCGCTTTTCCCGGAAATGGAATATGCCTTTAAGCACTCAATGACGCGCGAGGTTGCCTATGCGAGCTTGTTGCGGGAACGAAGAATGACCTTACATGCGCGCGCGGCTCGCTCACTCGAAACGCTTGCAGCTGGACGCCTCGATGAGCAGGTCGAACGGCTGGCTGATCACGCGGAAAGAGGGGCAATCTGGGATAAAGCGCTCGAATACCTGCAGCGGTCAGGCCTTAAGGCGTACTCGCTTTACGCAAACGCGGATGCTGCGCGCTTTTTTGAGCGCGCGTTGACAGTCCTGAAGAGGTTGCCGGAAACTCCCGACAATCTCAAACAGGCGGTGGATCTCCGCTTCGAGATTCGGAACGCTCTGCTGCCGAGCTTCGAGAACGATCGGATCCTGCGCTGCCTGGACGAGATTGAACCCATTCTCGCCCGCCTCGGGGACAAGCAGCGCAGCGCCCAATACGCCGCATTCCGATGTAATCACCTTTTCTTTATCGGCCAACAGCGTCGTGCCATCGAGTTCGGTGAGACAGGCGTTCGCCTTGCGCGCGAATGCGGCGACCGGGTCATGCTCGGGCAATCACTCTTCCGTGTCGGGCAGAGCTATCACGCCCTCGGGGAATATCGACAAGCGATCTTGCTGCTCGAGCAAGGCCTTGAATTCAACGCCAATGAACTCCGACACGACCATCACGACTTGATCATCATTCCCTCCGTCCTAAACCGGACCTGGTTAGCGTTTGCTCTGATCGAATGTGGCAATTTCAGCGCTGCCATGACGCAGGCAAAACGTGCGCTCGAAATTGCGGAAAGCGCCGAGCATCAATTGAGCGAATTGCTGGGCTGGCTTTCGATCGGCTCCGTGCTCCTTCGTAAGGGCGAGATCGAAGGAGCGGTCGGCGCCTTGGAACGCGGTTTGGACCTGTGCGACCGCTGGGTGTTCCAAGTTTGGCGGATTCGCCTGGTCTCCGTCCTCGGTGTTGCCTATGCCCGTTCGGGCCGTACGCAGGAGGGGCTTCAATTTGCGGCACAGGCAATGAGCAATGGTGAAGAGATGGGCCTCTTAGTGGATAAGCCCAGATCGTTGGTTCGCCTCGGACTGGTGTCCCTGATAGCGCGCCAGGTTGAAGCAGCCCTCACCCTTGGAGAGCAGGCAGCAGAGATGGCGGATGTGCACGAGGCGAAAGGAGACGAGGCCTGGGCGAGATTCCTGGTCGGCAGCGCCCGTTGGGCGTCTGAGCCGAAAGACCTCGACGGATCAGAGAAGGAGCTTGATGCTGCTCTTCGCCTCGCCGACGCGTGCCAAGCTCGCCCGCTGGCTGCTCTTTGCCGTACGACACTTTCCGGGATTTACGTCCGGCGCGGTGATCAGGTCAGAGCAAAAGAATTCGAAGCCGTCGCAACTGCGACCTACCAGGAGCTCGGCATGCAACCGCTCTCGCTGAAGTCAACGCGTTGAATCGAGGCTCAGCTGCCGCGCGGACCCCAAATCATGCCGAACGAACATTCCTTAGAGACGAGACCTGGCGTTCCGTTTTCCTGCCTTCGGCGCCTGCTGGAACGGCATGCACAGCGTATTCCCGACGCACCAGCGATTCTTGGTCCCGGGCGCGCTGCGCTGACTTACGGGGCCCTCCATCGGCATTTGCTTGAAACAGAACAGGCGTTGCGGGCGATGGGCATCGGCCGCCATGACCGAGTCGCTGTAGTGCTGCCAAACGGCCCGGAACTGGCGGTGGCGATTGTTACCGTCGCTTCGGCTGCGACCTGCATCCCAATCAATCCTGCTTACGGCGCCGAAGAACTCGACAGATATTTTACCGATCTGAAACCGCATGCATTGATAACGCAAACCGGAATCGAATCGCCCGCACGGCGTTTAGCCCTCGCCCGCGGAATGCGCGTCATCGAGCTATCGGTTTTGCCGGAGATGGCGGCTGGTCTTTTCAAACTCACTGGGGAGCACAGCGCTGCGTCATCCGATGAGTCAGTTAGGCCTGATCATATCGCTGTGCTGTTGCCTACCTCCGGGACAACGTCGCGGCCCAAGCTTGTGCCACAGACCCACGCCATGATTAGCGCCTCGGCATTCGGCACCGTCTCTGCCCTGGCGCTGCAGGAGAGCGATCGTTGCTTGAACGTCCTGCCGCTATTTCACGGGCACGGTTTGCATGCCACCATGATGGCATCGCTGGCGGCGGGTGCCAGCATCGTATGCACCGCGGGATTTGACGCCGGTAATTTTGCCAATTGGCTAGGCGAATTTTCGCCAACTTGGTACTCGGCGGTGCCGACAATTCATCAAGCGATTCTCAACTTTGCGCGCGACAATCGCGAGCAAGTAGCAACATCCCGATTTCGCTTCATCCGCACCTCATCGGCGCCTCTTCCTCCTCGCTTTTTCGTCGAATTGGAGCAGATCTTCCAGACGCCGGTCGTCGACTATTACGGCATGACGGAAGTCGCCTCGTCGCCGATCGCGTGCAATCCGTTGCCGCCGCGGGCGCGCAAGCCAAGGTCTGTAGGCGTACCCGTAACGCTGAACGTAGGCATTATGGAGGACGGCGGAAAACTGCTGCCTGATGGTGAGATAGGCCAAGTCGTCGTTCGCGGCCAAGGCGTCTTGTCGGGCTACGACGGCAACCGCGCAGCGACGGAGGCTGCGTTTGCCGGGGAGTGGTTCAAGACCGGCGATGTAGGCTTCTTCGATGGAGACGGCTATCTCTTTCTCGTCGGCCGTTCGCGCGAGATCATCAATCGGGGCGGCGAGAAGATCGCTCCGCCTGAGGTCGATGCGGTTCTGTTTGAGCATCCCGCGGTTGCGGAAGCGGCAACCTTTGCCGCACCTCACCCCACATTAGGCGAAGACGTGGCGGCTGCCGTGGTGCTGCGGCCGCACGCCAGCGCGACAGCGCAAGAGATTCGGCAATTTGCCAGTACGCGCCTCGCCTATTTCAAAGTTCCGCGGCAGGTCGTGTTTGTCAAAGAAATTCCCAAAGGGCCGACAGGCAAAGTCAAACGTGTCGACCTGGCAGCGAAGTTGGGAGTCGCGGGCGATGCCAAAGCGCCCATCGATTTCGTCGCACCGCGGACACCGCTTGAGAAGCTGTTAGCCGAGCTTTGGCAAGAGCTCCTCAAGCTTGATCATATCGGAATTCATGATGACTTTTTCGTTTTGGGCGGCGACTCGCTCATGGCGGCGCGCCTCCTCATGGGCATCTATGAAAAGCTAAACGTCGAGGTGGAGGCTTTACGGTTTTTCGATGGGCCCACCATTGCCGAGGTGGCGCACCAGATCGAACGGCTGAACAACGCCGACCAAGCGTGCCGAGTTTCTTCGGCGATCCCCCGCTCAGCTCGAGAAGACAGGGTTCCCGCCTCGATCGTCCAGGAACGTCTGTGCGAGCTTCAACATGCATTACCTGACGTGCCTTGTTTGAACATCCTTCACGCGCTCAGACTGATCTCACCTCTCGATGTGGCGGTTCTGGAACGGAGCATTAACGAAATCGTGCGGCGCCACCAAATCCTCCGCACGACCTTCGCCGTGGAGAACGATCGATATTTGCAGGTCATTGCACCACAGTTGACGGTGCCTCTGCGGTTGGAGGATTTGCATAGGCTGCCGAAATCCAAGATGGAGACTGCAGGACACCGCCTTATTCGAGAAGAGGCGCTTTATTCCTTCGACCTGACGCGAGGCCCCCTGTTGCGCGCTCGCTTGCTGCGCCTGGCCGATCAAGAACACCTCTTGCTTATCACCATGCACCAGGTCGTCTGCGACGGTTGGTCGCTCGGCGTCCTCGCCGGGGAGCTTGGCGCCATATACAACGCCTTCTCCACCGGCCGGCAGATGCCGCTCGCGCCGCTCCCAATTCAGTACACCGACTTTGCGCGCTGGCAGCAGCGATGGCGATCGTACCCGGAGGTTGTTGCGCAGCTCGCATACTGGCGCCAGCAGCTGTGCGATCCGCTGCCGGCGATGCAGCTTGCTCGCGCCCGTCGAAAACCGACGATCGGTGACTGGCGCACCGCGCGGCGCGAGCTGGCATTGCCGGTGAAGCTGTCAAAGGCGATCAAACGCTTTGGCCAAGAAGAAGGCGGCACCCTATTCATGGTGCTCGCCGCCGCATTCAAAACGCTGTTGCATCTTTACACTGTTGAGGCGGACGTGCGCGTGGCCACGCTCGTCACCAATCGCAACCGACCGGGCAGCGAGCAACTCATCGGCCCGCTGGCCAATATGGTCATCCTTCGCACAAATCTCGGTGGCGACCCCACGCCTCGCGAGGTCATGCGCCGCGTTCGTGCGACAGCCGTTGCAGCTTTTACTCACCAGGAGCTTCCTTTCGATGAGCTCGCCGAGACGCTCAAACAAGAGCGGGACCTGGAGCCGGCCGCACTGTCTAATGTAATGATCTTGCTGCAGAATCCAGCGTTACGACCGATTGCCGGACACAAGCTCGCTTTCGAGGAAGCGAATCCCGCCATAATGCAACCGCTGGTGACTATAACGAAATTTGATGTTATTTTGATGCTGCGTGAAAGCGGCCAAGGGCTGGTGGGCTGCTGTGTCTATAAACCGCATTTGTTCCGCGCCGGCATGATCGATCGCCTTCTTAGAGATTTCCAGAAGGTGATCGGGAAGATGATGACACAGCCAGAGCGACCAATCTCGACAATGCGCATCCCACGGGCAGCACGACAATTCTAAGGAGGGACATGGAATGGCTATTATCCGCGACATATTTACGTCCACTGAGTTAAAGGGACTCAATAAGAAAAAGCAGCGCGCCCTTCAAAAGCACGGCGTACATCTGGTCGACACTTCTCCGGCAATCCGAAGCATCATTAAGAAAGATCGAAAGGTCAGAAGTAAACTAAAAGCGTTGCTGCGCCCAAAACTCAAGCAGTTGAAAGGCAAATAAGGTCACCGGCGGCAGGTTTAATCACCGACCTTTCTTCTTTTGTTTCCTCCCCTGCTGCGTACCACGCTTTGCCGCTTCGATCACGGGCTTGGCCGCTTCGATCAACGCTTCGGTTAAATCCATCTGCGCCTTGAGCAAGGCGCGCTGATAGATCGAAGCTTGCAGCTCGTTGGCCTGTGCCGCTGACCGGATGAACAGGGCAAATTTCCGGACGGTTCTGGCCTCGTCCGGAGTCATTTTTCTATTATGGGGCATCCAACATCCTCCGCGATATATTTTGCACCCAGCCGTAATTGAGCGGCCCGTTCGTGGCGCACTCTGCAAGACCTGGGAAGGTCTGCACAGATCTCGCCTGTCATAAAAACTGATGTGCCGCCCACCGCTCTTATTCCCCTTTAATGCCGGCCGCCTGAATCACCTTGCGCCACTTATCGGTATATTCGGCGATGAATTTGCCGAATTCGGTGGGTGAGCCCGCGAATGGCTCCGCGTCCAAATCGGTGAGCCGCGCTTTGAATGCTGGATCATCGAGAGCCGCGTTCACTTCCTTGTTGAGGATTGCGATGATCTCCGAGGGAGTGTTTACGGGAGCGCCGATGCCGTCCCAACTGCTCGCGTCGTAACCCGGCACCGAATCGCCGATTGTCGGAACGTCCGGCAATACGGCCAAACGATTGGAGGACGTCACCCCCAGCGGTCGCAACTCGCCGGCCCTGATGTGGGCAATCGACGAAATTACAACATCGAACATGACTTGCACCTGCCCATTTATGAGATCGGGCAACGCAGCACCCGAGCCGTGATAGTTCACCGTGACCAGGTCGACGCCCGTCATCATCTTGAACAACTCGCCAAAAAGATGCGGTGCACTTCCCACGCCACCGGTAGCCATGTTGATTTTGCCTGGATTGGCCTTGGCGTAGGCGATAAATTCGGAAACTGTTGTGACCGGTAGCGAAGGATGGACTTCCATCACGCCTGCCGCGTGCCTGACGCCCGCGACCGGCACAATGTCGCGAATGAAATTGAATGTAAGATTATCGTACAGTGTGGCGTTCCAGGCATTCGATGCCGAGACTTCGAGCAGGGTGTAGCCGTCTGGCGGGGCACGCACGACGGTCTCGGCGGCAAGATTGCTACCGGCGCCTGGCTGATTCTCGACGACGAATTGTTGACCGAGGCGTTCCGACAGCCACTGCGCGATCAGCCGTGCGCTGGTGTCGAGTGGGCCGCCGGCTGCATAGCCGACGAGCAAGCGCACTGGTCGCGTTGGATACGTTTGAGCCCCGGCGATGCGCACCGTGGTTAGCGACGCAAGGCTGCCGACTGCCAGTTGAAGAAAAGTTCGACGAAGAAGTTTCATTGATTTTCTCAGGGTCGTCGCGCTGCGCGCGGTCGCACATTGTCAAATATCTAAACGATCCCGTTCGAATTGCTAATAGGGCTTAATCCTCGAAACATTTCATTGGTCGACAGACAAGGCGAAGCGGCAAAAACCTAACGAATTCTGGTGGCGGACGCAGTCTGCCTCGAACCGGTCTCTGCAAGAGAATTCCCTGCTAACAGGGAAATTAACAGGGAAAATCGCAGGAATAGGCCTGACGCAGCGAACGCGATCATCACTTTATGCCGCGACGACGGCGCTTTTTGGCAAAATTCCCTGTGAGAACCAACAGGGAATAATTTCGGTTGAACAGGGAAACTAGGACCCGATAACAGGGAAATTAGACGCACAGGCCGTGTCCGCTTTCGGGGGCAAAGATGGGGTAATCGGCCGGCGTTCTTGTGGATAGCTAAAGATTGTGGGTGCTGCGCTTCAGGCTGATGGTTCAACGAGGTCCGTGTGCACGGCCTCAAGCATCAGAAGGAGAAGCGCAGCATGGACTATTTTGCTGGACTGGACGTATCGGTCAAGGAGACCAGCGTCTGCATTGTGGATGACGCGGGCAAGATCGTTCGGGAAGTGAAGGTCGCGAGCGAACCCGAAGCGTTGTTGGCGGTGCTGAGGAACCCCGCCTACCGCTTCAAGCGGATTGGATTGGAAGCCGGACCATTGTCGCAATGGCTGTTCAGCGGTCTCGCCGAAGCCGAGTTACCGGCGGTCTGTGTTGAGACACGGCACATGCGAGCAGTGTTGAAGGCGCAGATCAACAAGACGGACCGCAACGACGCTCGCGGTATCGCACAGATGATGCGGGTGGGACTTTACCGCCCGGTGCATGTGAAGACGTTACGCAGTCAAAAACTGCGGATGCTGCTGACCCATCGCAAGCTACTACAGTCGAAGGCCATTGCCGTCGACAATGACCTGCGCGGGACTTTGCGTAACTTCGGTCTCAAGGTAGGCATGGTGGGGACGGTGAAGTTCGAGGCACGCATCAAGGAGCTGGTCGAGAACTTGCCCGACCTGGCTGTGCTGGTCGAACCGCTGCTTGTCGTCCGGCGGGTGCTTCGCGAGCAGTTTGTCATCCTACATCGTCGTTTGCTGGCCATCGTGCGAGACGACGAGGTGTGCCGGCGCCTGATAACGACCCCCGGGGTCGGCCCCGTGGTAGCGCTGACCTATCGCGCCACCGTCGACGTACCGGCTCGGTTCCGTAAATCCAAGGCAGTCGGTGCCGTGTTTGGGCTGACGTGTTCCAAGTATCAATCCGGCGAGATCGATCGAAGCGGCAGAATATCACGCTGCGGAGATGAGATGATGCGGGTCATGCTCTACGAAGCAGCTCAGAGCATGCTGCGTTCGAAGAAATGGTCTTGGCTCAAAGCCTGGGCGATGCAGATCGCCAGGCGCCGCGGGATGAAGAAGGCGATCGTGGCGCTGGCACGCCGACTGGCCGTGATCATGCACCGCATCTGGGTTGACGGCACCGAGTTCCGCTGGACCCGGGAACACGTCGCGGCGGCAGCATAAAAACCGTGCAGGATCAATTACGATAGGAGAACACTCGAGCTCCACCCAGCGGTGGAATGATGTCCCTCGCGGGACGATGGATGAGGTGAGTTCGCATGTCCGCTTGGACCTACCGTTCGTCTGACGGCAACGCCGCGGTAAAGATTGTTCCGCCTCGTCTTCGAATCCCATGATGGAAGGGCCTTGGTGCCGATTCCGAAGAGAAGCACGAGCCCGTGAGCGACATCGACACTGCAGCGGCGGAAAGTCTGAAAGTGCTTGACCCCAAACGGCCGATTAGAGAAGCGGACATCGCCAATTGGGGCTGCCGCGGCAGCTAATGACCCAAAGCGGACATTCACGACCACTCGCCAGCGCAAGGGCGTCGAGTTTGCCTTCGCGGCCAAGTTGCGGGATGGTAGAACTCGATCTCGTCAATGCGGGCAGCAAGCTTGGCGACGAAACGCTGACGCACCGCTGCAATTCGTTCGGCGAATAGACTACTCATCACGGCTTCTGCATCACGCGCCACACACGACGCGCATGAACCGTGACACGCTAAGCGTTAAACCTTCCGAGGTGTTATCGCTAGAAAGAGGCCCAAAGGCTATCCAAGCGCTCCTACTGTGACGGGATTCCCAATTCTCTCACCACTTCACCGCCTTTCATCGACCATGTAACGATGTCCTTGCCGTCCAGCTTCTGCTTCGTAAGATCGACCATGCGGATTTCGCTGTTCTCATAGGAGCGGAAATAGAACCGCATCGCCTTCAAATCGCTGGCGCTGGTCCAGATCGTGTAGTCGGCAACCACGTTGCCGTGCTCGTCTTTGTCACGCCCGCGCGAAGCGCCCTTCGGGATGTCGAAATCATTGAGGATGTGGAACGCCTGCAGAATCGCCTCGTATCCGGTTTGCGAGGGCAACACCGACTGACTGAAAGCAACGGCACGCACAAACCGTGACGGCGGCGTGAAATCTCCCGGGAGTCCCAGCATTCCCGAGCCCTGGCCGAAGGGCACGAGCTTGACGCTGCCCACCTGAACTGGCGGTAAGTCCGTCAGAGAAAAGTTCACGTAATTCCGCAGATTAGTCATCTGCCAATCGAACGCTGGAGAGTTGGTCATTACGCCCAAAGGATTGTCGTAGATGTTGAGTTTGCCGTCCGTGTACTCGATGGCAATGCTCTTGCCGGTGGCATCGTGCACGACGTAGTGCGCTGGGGGGGAGAATTTCCACGCCCCAAGAACCACGCCGGGCACAATAATATTCGGGAGGTTTGCCCGCACTTCGTCAACCGTCGCAAAGTTCTCGAGGATGTAGGAGCCAAGCTCCCATGGCGCGACGGTCCTGTCCGCGTCGCCCGTGGCGTAGGGTTGATACCTCGCGGATGTCGGGAAATAGAACAGTCCAACCGCGAGGCCCCGTTCGTTCAATCCATCGATAAGGATTGGCATGTCCAAGGCATTGGCGCCAAGGCTCGCGTATTTAGCGGTCCACTTCTTGCCGGGTTTGCCGTCAGGGGTCGTTCCCGTGCGTGAATAACCCCGTGGCACCATGATGACATTGGACTTGAGATCGATGCCGAACTCCAAAGTCCGCGCGTGAACTACGGTTCCGTCAACGGCAATAAGCTCAATTCCTGTACACGCCTGGGCGGGTGGCGCGACCACAAGACCGAGTACCATTCCCACAGCGAGCAACTTCGATACGATATTATTTGTTCGCGCTTTCAAAGTATTCTCCTTCGGCAGTATTCACAAACACGTTCGAGAATTAATTTTCCTGGCGCCTTTTCTTCATCAGGTCGTCGAGGTCCGTTTCTGCCGCGAATGCGAAGGACCAGAATTTCTTATCCAATTCGGCTATCGGAGCAGGTGCGAAAATGCTTTTGTTACTGTGAGCCTGTCAGCTCGTATCCCGACGCCGCGGCTCTCTTGCGCCCAGCCATCGGAGCGCTTTGTCGCGATGGTCAAAACCCATAACCCAGCATCGCCGACTTTTGTTCGTTCGTACAAATGCGTATTGAATGATCTAGGTAAATCAACCCCTAGCAGTGCAGCATCCAACTTTGAATGCAGCTTGTCGATCGGATCTGAAATGTTGATGGACATAATGCTCTACGCGCGCTCTCCAAGCGCCTCTCGTAGTTTCGCCTGTTCGGCTCGCCGCGGCCCGCGGCGAAGGTCAAAGGGCGACTAACTTCTATCAATCCCACGCTCAAAACGATCGCCTGACTGGGCTCGATGCTGAAATCGCCGCGACGAGTCCGCTGATATTCCCGATAGTAGGCCAGCTACTCTGCTAGAAGGCCCAACTACCGCTCAAATAGGGGCCTTGGTCCGTGAAGTTGCTCTGAGAATGCTGCTCCGTCGCCAGGAAAACTCCCACGGGGGGGACCGTCGTCGGTACCTGGGTCAACGAATACTGACTGACGGCATTGAAATAGACCGCCGCTTGATAACCCAACTCAATCTTGAACTGCCCGTAGTAGCTGGACGGAAAAGAATAGGCGGTGGCCAATCTAGCGTCGACGCTGGGAATCATCTGCGTCGCGTTGGGCGATGTCAAAGCTTGGTTGTTGGGTCCCACTACCGGAGAATTTGTTGAAAAATTGATGTTGCTCTGCGCGGTGCCGACCAAGGCTGCCCCCGCGAACTCGCCGATGAATTCAAGGTCGCCCAAAACATACTGGCCCTTCAATCCCAAACGGGGCCCGGCGCCAGTAAATAGCGAGTTGGAGGTGTATCCACTGGACGCTGTGCCATTCGCGCTCTGGAACAGCCCACCAAGAGTCTGGCCGATGCGAGCAAATTCCACCCCGCCGAAGGCGCGCAACTGGAATGAACATTCGGTGCAGAAGGTATGCCCTCCGTCAAAATTAACTGCGTCATATTCGGACTGTACCGAGCCGTTCCCGAGCGAGTACAAGGCCAATTCCGGGCCAATCAAATAAGGCGGCCCTACCATTTGCGTAGGCCCCGCAGAAAACGACGCATTCGCGGTGGTGTTCAGATGTGTCCAATCCAATTCGATATCGTTGGACTCGTTGGGCATGTAACGCGCCCCAACACGAAAGGTAGGACTGAAGTCTGGCTTCAGGGATTGGTTGGCCCAATTGGGTGTTGTTATGGGGAGAGGACTGATCAGCGTCCCGTATTCGAGATCGCCGGCGCCCGGCTGCAAATACAGTAGCGATCCGCTGATCTCGAAGCGATGCGCCGGTTTCGCAGGTCCGATTTCGACGGCTTGGCCGGCGTTTCTCGGGGAAATCATATTCAACTCGGCAGCCAAGGCTTCCGTATTTTGCAGTTGCCGTACCTCGGTGGCCACCGGCCCGTGCTGCATTCTCGCTGCTTTGGAGGCTTCAAGGCGGTTGACGCGCGCGCGTAACGCGGCGTTTTCCTTTTCCAGCGCATCGAGCCGCGCCGAAATCTGCTCATCGGGCGTGGCGGCAAAGGCCAATCTCGAGACCGCAGAGGTCATTAACGCGAGACACAAGAGGAACGCAAGTTTTGCGAATCTGTTCATTCCCCGCGCTCCCCAGGAGACGTCAAACGTCCCGGCGTTAGGAAAATCTCTAATGACGAGCGCGCCAATCGAGACGGCCTAAATCACTCCACCGATTCAAATGGATACCGATCTCACCCGCGAGTTTTAGCCATTGAGCTGCCATCTCGTGTTGAATGGAGCTAAAATCCGGATCGGTTGCCGCGGTCATTAGGTACAAACAATGCGCGGCGTATACGCGTAATCTTTTTGCTTATTATCTGTCGGACTTGCCATGATCCCTACGTGGACGAATCATCAAGCGCATAATCTGAACCCGTTGTTTGGGTACGTCTGTTCAAAGTTGAACAATGCTTAAGTGAGCACCGCGAGAAATTAGATCAGCAGATTATCGTCGTCCCGAACGAACTTCCGAGTTTTGGCAAATCCAATATTCCAATGCCTTGCGGCATTATGGCGCAAACGCCACAAGCGACCTACGGATTCCTACTTATGTACCACGCAAGGACCTCTTAATCCGGCGCACTTACGGTCAAGGCGATGCGGCGTCTCCACACTACCTCGCCAAATCATGCGGCCAAGACCGAGCGGGATACCCTTCTGGCTCTGGTTTTTGGCCGCTTTCGTTTTGTCGTGACCGAAATCCACATCGTCACAACGTTGGTCAAGAAACGCGGTGAAACAGCCGCGGCAGCTTTCGGGGGAATAGCGGAGATCGAAGTGCCGCGGCAGCTAATGACACGAAGCGGACATGCTTGCCACCCTTTACGCGGCTTTGATTTCCGGGGTCGCGAAAGTGGCATGAGTGATCGACACAGTTGTGCCCTCAGGCCCGGCCGAAGTTTCAACTTTGGCGCTGAGTTCTTGCGCGAGCGCCTTGACTATGCCGGTTCCGAGCCCGGTTTTTGGTTGGGCAAAGACGCCGTCCGGCTTACCAATTCCATTGTCAGCAACCGAAAGCTTCCAATTCGTTCCATCGATTTCATACGCAATGATGATTTGGCCTTTCGTGCTTTTGCTTGGGAATGCATGCTTCAGAGCATTCATGACAAGCTCGGTCGTGATCAGGCCAATACTCTCAGCTTGACGCGAACTCAAACTGCCTCCTGCTCCCATCACCTTCATTGTGACCGGCCGACTGTCTCCAATCATTGAGGTCGTGAGGGCGTCACTCAGCCTTGTGAGATAAGGAATTATTTCAATAGCTCCTATTATCCCCGATGCATTGAGCTGTTGTTGAACGGCGGCAATTGAAATGACCCGATCATGAGTATCCTGCAAAAGCAGGCGCGCTTCCTCGGAACTAACCGTGCTTGCTTTCGACAAAATAATGCCCGCGATAATTTGCAGGCTGTTGGCAATGCGGTGCTGAATCTCGTCGAGCAACACTTCCTTCTGTCTCAATAACTCGTCCTTTTGATGCTCCAACTTTTGTCGCTCGGTGACATCCTCGATTCCGAGAAGAATGGTTGTGTCGGCGCCCCCCTCGTAGAACGCTTGGCGGGCGTTCAAGCGCATGGTGCGGTGTCCGAGGTTCGGGAACTCATGCTCGACCTCATATTCCTCCATCACGCCGTGTTCCGGTATAATTTTATCCAGCAATACGCGAAGTTTTGGAATATCCCATTGTCCATCGCCGAGTGCGTAAAGAAGTTTGCCCTGTGTCTCCTCGGGGCTTACCTTGAATGACGAATAGAAAGAGCGGCTTGCAGCGATCACGCGTAAACCTTTGTCGAGTACAACGACAGGTTCACGCACAGTGTCGACGATGCTCTGAGCTAGTGCGCAGGCATCGGCAACGTTGGTAAATTGCTCCTTGAAATTGGTCTTCTGCATAAATCCTGCGCGAAGCTTTTAGCGTGGTCGAAAAAAGGTGCCCATCCGCGTGGTCGTGCTTCAGCGTCCAACGTCTGGTGAATTGGGGTTGAGACCAACTCGGAGGCTATGGCTCATCCGGAAGGCTAGTCTGTATAGAATTGATCACTAATTCTTCTTGCGCGCGACGCTAAAGACTTCGCGTCGACGTTGGCAAGCATTCTGCCAACACGGCACTGGACAATCGGGTCGGCCGAATATTCCGGTAGTCCTATCGCCGGAGACTTCATCCATGCGCGCAAATCCTCGCGTAACAGATCATTATCGATTGTCATGGGTTCTCTTTCGCTAGAACAACAACCTTAAGAGTGAATGGTTCAGGTTCACACCTAATCTCCACGATCAACTGCAGGAACTTAATGCGCTGGTGTGTCGTTAGGCTGGTGGTCACGGGATGAGTTGTGTCTCGAAGATCAGAAGCCCCAGCCCCAAGCCCCCCGCTGGGGCATTTTTTGAGCGCCTCAATGGGCAACCTTTCAGGCATTTCGAACCTCAGGCAGGACGTCAGCTATTGTCCCAAAGCGGACGCGGCCAAGCCGCCTATCCGTGTCTGCTTTCGGGGTAGCGGACGCTGGAATTTGACGGCTCGGTATCCGCTTGTGCAGCCCTTTGCGGACATTTGTCGCTATGCGAGGATCCTCATGATTGGTCGCCGGAGTAAGGCAGCCAAGTCCGCAATTCTAGGGTTCAATATGTGGTCGTTCATTTAGAACGAAGTTCAGCAGAGCCTTTTGAACTTCCAGTTTGCCGTTGTATTTGATCAGACCCATCTTCCGAAATTTGTTCATAAATACATTCACGCGAGACCGCGTCGTTCCGATCAGCGCGGCGAGTGTATCCTGGTTCACCTTTACGGGTATCGGATCCAGACCGACATCGTTGCCAAAATTGGCCAACAGCAGAAGAGCCCGTGCCAGTCGCATCTCGCTGGAATTGAACAATTGGTCGACCAGGTCCGCTTCGACTCGGGCGGTTCGAGTTAAAAGATGAGCAAGAAAATAGTCAGCAAATTGCTGATTCTCATGAAGGAGACGGGCTAAGGTTTCCGTCTCTAGCCGTATGATCTCGCATGCCGTCATCGTGGTGGTTGTAGCCAAACGCAGCGGCGTCCCAGTCAGCGCTCCTTCGCCGCAGAATTCGTCCGGCCCCCGGATTGCGACGACGGCTTCTTTCCCAAGCTTGGAAATGACAGTAACTTTGACCTTGCCCTTGGCGATGTAAAAAACCGAATCCGCCGAGTCTCCCTGCGAGTAGACAGTTTGATTTTCCTTATATTTCGACAACGTCCATCGCGTGTTGTGTTGGGTGAGTAAGCCCATCACGTCAAAGGAAGGGTGCTTGGGATCTTGTTGCATGACCCGCTCGTAAGCGAGATATGGCGACCGAAAAAGTGTCTGTCCAATACCTGGCCGTGGCTTCTGCCATATCTGTCGTGTATGGTTGCTTGACGTTGACGGCCGCACCCAACAGCAAAAAAGGTGATTCCGGGCGACCTCTAATTTCACTTCCGCAAGGACACATAGCTGATGGAACTACGCCATCTTCGCTATTTTGTTGCGGTCGCCGAGGAGCGGAATTTCACCCGCGCCGCCAGACGACTGGGCATCAACCAGCCGCCGCTCAGCTTGCAGATTCGGAAGTTGGAAAATGAGATGGGAACGGCACTGTTCGTTCGCGACACTCGAGGCGTCGAACTGACAGATGCCGGAAAGCTGATGTTTGAGGATGCTTGCGTCATCCTCAAGCAGGTTGAGCAGGCCAAAATCGGCGTGCGGCGCCGCGCCCGGGGCGAAACCGGACATCTCAACATCGGCTCCAGCGGCGGGACCTACTTCCATCCGCTCGTACCAAAAATCATCCGCGAATATCGGACGCATTATCCCAATGTCGTTTTGTTGCCCCAAGCGAGCAACACAGCCCTGCTGATCGCGCAACTGCGCGCCGGAAAGATTGACATTGCCTTCATTCGCACGCCGATCGCCGAAAGCGAAGGTCTCACACTCGAGCTGCTCGTCGACGAACCCACCGTCATGGCCGTGCCGACCGGGCACCCACTAAGCCGGTCAACTTCGGTATCCCTTCGTGCATTCGCCAAGGAAACCATTATTCTGCAACATCCGCGTGAGCTTAATCCCGAGAACTATGATTTAATCATTTCCGCTTTCAAAAGCGCGGGCTTTAGCCCAAAGTTGAGCCTAGAGGCACCGCAAATTGTGTCTGTCATCCCGATGGTAGCCGCGGGCCTGGGCGTATCGATCGTGCCGCAGTCGATGAGCCACATTTTGACCGATGCGGTCGTCTACCTTCCGATTGATGGGAACGCGCCACGCGCATTGTTGGAGCTGGCATATCGGCAGAATGACCGCTCTCCGGCCGTGCAAAATTTCGTGGCAGTCGCTTGCGAATTACGGCCAAAGCACGAGAGACAACGTCGCTAAGCCGGCCGACAAAGCCGGCGCGCCGCGGCACTGATATTCATCTTGGTTCGCCGCCGCAATGTCGGCTTCTCGCCCAAAGCGGACGTACAAGCTCCTTCGATCAGTTTCCGCTTTCAGAGGTTAAGCGGACGTCACGGCTTGACCCGTATCACGTTGGCTTTTGACCCAAACCTGAACTCGGTGTCGGCGGTCAATTCGCGCGCGTCCAAGTCTGCGACTGGCAGAAGACCAGCAGGCAGCCCTGGATTTCGGCGGTGTTCGCGCCGGTCATGGTGAAAGAACCGGTATAGGTCTTGCCGTCCCCGGCGTTGTAGAGTTCGCCCGACCATTGATCGGGCCCGCTCGGTCTCATGCCGAGTACAATCTGGGTACCGAGGAGCGGCTGGCTTTGCTTGCTGGGGTTGGGATTGTGCTTGTCGGTTAAGGGCTCACCGGTCGTTGGGTCGTTCGGCTCCTGCAGCCAGACCAGTGAGCCGCAGAGCGCACCGCCGCAGTTTGTGATGCGGATCTGGCTTTCATTGTCCTTCGTATACCAGGTACCCCAAGGGTCGGCGGCTAACGCAGGCAGGCTAAGGTTTGGTCCGGTCAAAAGCCCGATCGCGAAAAGCGCAAGTGCCGGTGCCAGCCTACGATAAGTTATCATTGCAACCTCATAGCTCGATGTCCCCCCAGAACGACAACGTCTCGTACCGATAAAAGATCAGGTTTTCCGCGATTATTTGTTGCAGCGCACGAGTGCGGTTGTGGCCCATAAATAGGGTAATCGACCGGCGTTCTTGTGGATAGCAGAAGATTTTGGGTGCTGCGCTTCAGGCTGATGGTGCTTCTGATCCGAAGCGGACACGATTGTCGGATTTTATGCGGCCCGCGTTGCCGGATAAATCCATTCCAAGGGTGATGAGATTTGAAAAGTCCGCGGGACTGTCACAGCCGAAAGCGCTAGGCTGCCGTGGTCCGCACCAGCCGCAGCGCCCCGTGAATTGGCTTGATCGTTCCGGTACGCAATAGTTCGGAGGCGCCCTCGGCATTGACCGGCCTGCTGAAGTAATAGCCTTGGCCGAGCTCGCAGCCTGCGGACAACAGGAATTGTTCCTGACCCTCGGTTTCCACGCCTTCGGCGATGATCTCGATGTCGAGTTCATGCGCTAGGCGAATCGCGGCGCGCACGACGGTTGCGCTGCGCGAATCGGTATCAACGCCGAACACCAGTTCCTGCGCTATTTTAATGCGGTTGATCGGATAATTCGCGAGGTAATTGAGCGATGAATAGCCTGTGCCGAAATCGTCCATCGCTATCCGCACGCCGCGCCGGCGCAAACGCTCGAAGCGGTCGCTATGCTGCTGCGTGATCTCCATCAGCACGGACTCGGTCAGTTCGATCTCGATTTTGCCGGGTGCGATACCCCACTTGTCGAGGCTCGCGGCGACATCGCGATCAACATCGTTCGAACCTTTAAATTGAAGGGCGGAGAAATTGACGCCGAGGATCTCGGGGGCGATGCCCTCGTTTTGCCATAGCTGAAGCTGCCGGCAGGCGGCATCGAACACCCATTGCCCGAGCGGCTGAATCTCCCCGGAGCGTTCGGCAATCGGGATGAACACCGATGGCGGAATTTGTCCGCGCGTGGGATGATTCCAGCGCAACAAAGCTTCCATCCCGGCGATCCGTCCCGAGCGGATCTCGACTTGCGGCTGGTAGTAAAGATCAAGCTCGTCGCGATCGACCGCGCCACGCAGCTCGTCGGTGAGGATTACGCGCTCGGTCACTTCGCGGTCGAGCTCGGCGTTGTGAAAGCGGACACAGTTACGCCCATCCGCCTTGGCGCGATAGAGCGCGAGATCGGCCTGGATCATCATGGCATCGGGCCCGACGACATCCGGCGTGTAACGCGATATCCCGATACTGGCCGAGATATGAACTTCATTGCTTTCGATGGAATAGGGTTCGGCAACAATCTTCCCAGTTTTGGCGGCCAGCGCGCCCGTCGCCGCAAGATCGTCGGCATCGCTTTGCAAGATGGCAAATTCATCGCCGCCGAAACGCGCCACGATGTCATTGCCGCGAACAGCACCCAGCACACGGGAGGCGACCTGTTGCAAAAGTTCGTCGCCGGCGGCGTGGCCGAGCGTGTCGTTGACGTCCTTGAAATGATCGAGGTCAAAATAAAGCACAGCAAACGGCTGGGCGCCACGGCGGCATGCCGCAAATGCGGCGCCAAGCCGTTCCATGAAAGTCCGGCGGTTGGCAAGCCCGGTCAGCGCGTCTATTTGCGCCTGATCGGATATTTTTCGATTCACTTGCATCATGTGGAAGGCGTGGCGCCGTGAAGACTGGATATAGGTGACGACAGCACCGGTGATGATGAGACCGAAGATCAATACGATCCAGGAACGATCATGCTGGACGGCCAATGGACCGTCCGGCATCGGGACCATTTCCATCGTCAGCCAAGGTTGCCCGTCGGCCGTGATATCTCGGGAGAGATGCAGGCCGGCCGCAAGCGAACCGCGATTCGCCGGCTGCAGCGCAGTCGATCGCAGGCCCGATCCGTACACGTGGATCGGCAGCGCGGCCGAGTCCGCGTCAGGCAGGAAGAAAAGCGAATCAAGTCCGACCGGCGTTTTGTTCGCAGTGATAATGTTTTCGAACATCTTGCCGATAACAAGCGAGCCGTGCACGAAACCGGCGAGATCGCGCCGCCGGTCCTCGATGGAATCGGGAAGCGATCCACGCTTGTAAACGGGCAAAGAGAAAAGAAACCCGCCCCGGTTGCCGCCACCGGTGATAAGAGTACGCAGCCCGGAAATGCCCAGCCGATTTTGATCTCGTGCGTGTTCCATTTCCAGGAGCGTCGGTGGTTCGGAGCGCAGATCAAGGCCATAGAGCGGTGAGGTCTTAGGCACCGTCGCGTAGAATACCGGATAATACTCGCTGTGCTCGGGAGACGGTGACAGCTTGCCGTCGGCGTTCATCATCTTGATGTGAAAATCCGGAACGCCTTGCTGTACTGCCGCGCGCTCAAGTTCGGCGCGCTCGGAGTTGAGCACGCGCGGCACCCATGACAGTGTCGAAATGGCGGAGTTTTCTAGCAAGAGCGGCCGCGTGAATGCCTCGAACGCGTCGCGCGATACCGGCGCCTCTGAACTGTCGAATAACGCGCGCACGGCACGGAGCTTGCTGACATATTCATTGACGCCGTTTTGCACGACCATGAAGTTGTTTTCAGCCATCACATTGAATTGCTGCTCGGCACTCCGTCCCTCCCGATTTGCCGTCATGCCCGCGGCCGCGGCGGACATGCCGATGCCGATCCCGGCCGCGAGAAGACACGGCGCGGATCGCCGAAGCATGCGGCTTGCTTGCCTGATGGTCTGCATTTTCATTGCATTGCTCTCGGGCTCCGCGAAGACCCGCTAGGAACGATTTGTCACGGAGAACTTGAGAACGTCTACGGATTTGACCCGCAGCTGTTTCTCACACGGAAAACGCACGATCGGCATTAAAGTTATTGCGCCATGTCAAAACGAGACACGAAACCGCCGAATAGCGCTGGAGATGCTTAAGCTCGCGTTATAATTTGGGTCAGAGTTTTGTCGAATGCGCGCGACCGCGAGCCAATTTGCGCGAAGATTTATCTGCGATGGTTGTGGCAATTCACCCACGGAACGGCGTATCAACCACCGGCCAATCGAGGGTAAGTAGTTGACGAATTCCTTGATAATGATTGTTGTAGCGCATGAGTCTGCTCCTAGCCCAAAGCCGACATTTCGTGACTGCGGTCAATGTCCACTTTGGGCTAAAAAGCCGACATCCGGATTTACCGCGTCATGTCTGTTTATGACCCAAAGCGGGCATCGAGAACGCGAACATCGATGCGGAGGCGCAACTTAGTGCCACCGATCTTTGTTCATACGTACAAATGCGTATTGAACGATCTGGGTGAATTAATCCCAAGCAGGGTCGCGGGCTCAAAAGCGAGCAATTATCGCAACAAACGACAAGCTATACACCGCCAAATGTTCCGGAAAAGTTCGCCGTAGCGCTCTCGTAAGACGTTGAAGGTGGGCATTCTTACAAAATTATAAAATTAAACCGCCCGGGGCGAACTGTGCACCAACTGATAAATCTCGGAAGGGCATTCTTTCGCCGCGCGACAATTGTTTACGGGCATCGCGCCAGCCACCTGACCTCATTCGGCCTCGCCAGCGTGCTGATCGTACTTTCAATTGTTGCCGTATGGGGAGAGTTCTCGACCAATCGGACAGCGCAGGCGGCGAAACGCTTCAACCAGTTGAGCGACGCCTTCGACCAGGCCCGATTTCGCGGTGGCCGCCGAAGAATCTCTGAACCGAAAGTATCGCCTGCAGCCTAGCACAGAAGTGATATTCCAACATCACGAGGCCGCCGCCTCGCTGTTGGCGGCACTCGATACCGCGAGCAAACTGGGCGAACCCGCCGACCGCGCCCTGATCGGCGATGTGCTTGCGATCCATAAGGAATACCTCCTTGCAATTGATCGCATGTTCGCTGCGGTCGACGCCAGCGACATCACCCGCGCCAACGAGCTGGATCGAACCGATGTCGATCCCAAATTCGACAATATGGAGGCCCGGATTTTCGCCGCTTCGAACGCTCGTGATGGTGCGGCTATGCAGCGGCTAAGCGAATTGGCCTATGTCCAAACTGGCGTACTGGCCGTGACCATTTGCGCGTTCGCAATAGGCATTGGGTTGGTGGTCCTCTTTGAATTCATTCTCCGCACCCAGCGGCGGCGCGCAGATGAGGTGAAAACGCACGAGGCCAACATCGTTCGCCGCACCGAGAACCACTTCCGCGCGTTGGTGCGCCAGCAATACGAGCAATTCAACGCCGCGGTAAACAATATGCCGCTCGGTTTCTGCATGGTCGACGATGAGCAGAAGCTTGTCACAACCAATAAACGATATGGAGAATTATATCATTTGCCGCTTGATATGATTCTTCCTGGTACGCCACTACGGACGTCGTTGGAATACCGAGCAGCGAGCGGCGATTTCGGCGACGCTCTTGGTCCCGACTTCGTGGAACAACGGCTAGCGGCAGCCCGAGCGCCCCGGCCGTGGCATATGACCCGGACAACGCGAGACGGCAGAACTATTTCCGTCCTGCACCAGCCGCTTGCCGGCGGCGGCTCTTTGTCGACCCACGAGGACATCACGGCGCGCCGCCAGGCAGAGGCGCAGATCGCGCACATGGCGCATTACGATGCACTTACCGATCTGCCTAACCGCGTTCTTTTCCGAGAACATCTGGTCAAGGCGCTCGAAAGCGTCGATCGCGAGAAGCTCGCCGTGCTATGCATTGATCTTGATCGTTTCAAGATGGTCAACGACACGCTCGGCCATCCGATCGGAGATGCCCTGTTACGGGCGGTCAGCGATCGATTGCAGGCTTCGGCGCGTCCGGCCGATCTTGTGGCGCGGCTCGGTGGCGACGAATTCGCCATTGTACAGAGCGGAACCGAGCAACCGTCTGGCGCCACCGCGCTTGCGACGCGCCTGATCGCCGAGATCGCCAAGCCGTTCGACCTAGACGGGCATCAGGTGGTGATTGGCGCCAGCGTCGGCGTATCGATCGCACCCAACGACGGCAGCAATCCGGACAAGCTTCTCAAAAATGCCGACTTGGCTCTTTATCGGGCGAAAAACGACAGTCGCGACTCGTGCCGGTTTTTCGAGCCGGACATGGACGCCAGGATGCAGGCGCGCAGAACGATGGAGATCGATCTGCGCCGCGCGCTCGCGCTTGGGGAGTTCGAGGTCTATTACCAGCCGCTCATCACCCTCAAGACGCAAAAGATCAGCGGCTTCGAAGCGCTTCTGCGCTGGCATCATCCCGAGCGCGGCATGGTATCGCCGATGGAGTTCATCCCGCTCGCCGAAGAAATCGGACTGATCGGCCAGATCGGCGCCTGGGTGCTAAAGCGGGCCTGCCTCGAAGCCGCGACATGGCCGGATGATGTCCACGTTGCGGTAAATCTTTCCCCGGCGCAGTTCAGGCACCGAGCAGTCGTGCTCGATGTCGTCGCGGCGCTCGGTGCTTCAAGTTTGCCTGCACGTCGCCTTGAGGTCGAGATCACGGAAGCCGTGTTATTGCAGGATACCGAATCAAACATCGCAATTCTCGATGAGCTACGCAATCTCGGCGTCCGCATTGCCATGGATGATTTCGGAACGGGGTATTCGAGCCTCGCCTATCTGCAGAAATTCCCGTTCGACAAGATCAAGATTGACCGTTCGTTCGTGAACGAACTTGATCGTCCGGAATCGATTGCAATTATCCGAGCCGTCACCGGCCTGGGCAGGAGCCTAGGCATGAAGACGACCGCCGAAGGTGTCGAGACCGAGCAGCAGCTGCAGAAGCTCAAGGAAGAAGACTGCACCGAGGTGCAGGGCTATCTGTTCAGTAAGCCGGTGCCCGCGGTACAGGCCGCGCTGTTGCTGCAAAGGCCGAGGGCCGTGAAGGCCGTTGCCTAGCCGTGCTTGGCGCAACGCCACAAGCGACATAAGGATTCGTACTTATGTCGCCGGCAAGGACCGCTTAATCCGACGCATCTATGATCGTGTCTGGCTCGGCGTGGTCCACACACCAAGTCAAGCGGCCAAGACCGGGCGATACCCTTCTGGCTCCGGTCCTGGCCGCTTTTTATTTGCTATGCGCTCAAGCGGATTTAACGCGTGCGCTCAATCGCCTCATTGACGCTCGTTGTCGCGTTTGCGATCGGCGCGGTGACATTATTCGTCGCCCGGTCCGAGTCGGCGCCCGGACGGAAGTTTGACGGTTTTAACGTCATTGCGGCGCCGGACCATCCGTTCGGCAGCGCGTCGGCAAAGCTGGCGCTTACGAACGCCAAAGAGCTCGGCACCCGCGCGGTCGCGATCGTTCCGTTTTTTTGGCAATCAAGTCCGACGAACCCTGACCTCGTCCGCGGCACCGACATGAGCGATGAAGAACTACGCGCTGCAATTCGGGATGCGCACGCGCTCGGGTTGACCGTCCTGGTCAAGCCCCACCTCTGGGTTCCGAACAGTTGGGCCGGCACGGTCGCCATGACGTCGGAAGAGACCTGGAAGGTATGGTTCGCAAACTATCAACGCGAGTTGGAGCGCATCGCGCGCATCGCCGAGGAGGAACGGGCGGAGGCGCTTGCGATCGGCACTGAACTCGACGAAACTACGCAACGAGTGGAATGGAACGCACTGATCGCCGGGGCGCGCGGCCTTTATTCCGGCCGCTTGCTCTATGTGGCGCACAATGTCGAGGGCGTCGAAAAGGTCCCGTTTTGGGATCGCCTCGACCTTATCGGTGTTTCGCTCTATCCGCCGCTCGGCGCCGACGACGATCGCGATTATCGACGAAGTACGATGCGCGCTATCGCGGATCGTCTCGACACGCTTGCGGTGCAAAACAAAAAATCTATCGTCATCGGCGAAATCGGGTTGCGCTCCGCCGAAGGCGCCGCAGCAAAGCCGTGGGAGAGCGCGGAAGAACGCAAGGCCGTGCCCGATCCATCGCTCCAGGCGGCAGTGATCGCCGACTGGCTAGATATTCTCGACCGCCCGGCCATCAGCGGCGTGCTGATCTGGCGCTGGCTCACTGACCCCGACGCCGGCGGATTGACCGACACCGATTTCACCGTCCAGGGCAAACCCGCCGAACATGTTCTGATGTGTGCGTGGACGCGGGACTGCAACCCAGGCTAGACCATGATCCGATTTAATTAGATCGGATCATAGTCCAGCTGTTTTATTGGAGCATAATCTTTAAACCGCCTGCCACTTTTCTGGATCACGCTCTAAGGCGCACTCTTTAGAACTTGTGCCAGACGCCGAAAATCAATCCATTCTCCTGCAGTGCATTCAGGCCGGCATAGGTGGTGTAGCCGCCGCCCTGCAGCGACCATGTCGGAGTAAGCTCATACACCGCACTGAGTTGAAGCTTGTAGTATTCGTAGCTGCCGCCGAAGATCGAAATTCCGGCACCCTCAGAAATGACATTGAAACTCTGCGCCAGCAACAGCCACCGCGGCAACACCTTCACGCCGAGTGTCGCATCGACGCGGAACTCGCTGGGATAACCCGCGGTGCGCACGCGTTCGGCTACCTCCAGATCGAAGAAGGCCGGCATGTCGGCGAGCTTGAAGCTGTGACCGAGCAGCAAGCGCAAGTCGGCCTCGACGTCGGTATAGCCGATCGCGGCCGGGTTCGACGTATCGTCGGTGCCGGGCACGCGCAGCGTCGCCTGGCCGGAAAAGACCCAGGCCGGTTCCACCACGAAACCGTAGCGCGCGCCGAACTCGGTATAGCCGAGACCGGTGCGCTCGGCGCTCGTTGGCGCGGCGATGTCGATATGCTGCAGTTCGGATTCCACGATGGCGGTCAACCGGTCGGTGAGGCCATATTCGATGAGAAGTTGTGCCTCGTCTTTGTTGTAGCGCGGCGTGGAGGCGAGCCCGCTGCCGTTAAAATAGCTGGTCGATGTAGGCGGCGGTGACCGTCGCAAACCACCGCCCGGTGCCTTGCGGCAGCGTCCATGCACCTGCCCAAGCGGCGGAAGGCACGGACAGGAGTCCAAGCGCAATCCCAACGCAACGTTTACGCACGTCTTACCCCACCCGATATAATTGACGGTGCGCAGCAAGCGCGCTCTGCCATTGGTCCCCTAGATCGTCATCGCCAAAACGCGATCGCCGCCGGTGCCCGTAACGTCTTTCAACTTGGAAATTGACGTGCGTGAGCAACTGCACACTATCGACGGTACGTTTCACCCGCCCGGTGATCGCCACTACGCTTGCGGTGACGTAGTCGGACACGACCGATTCGGAATTCGGCAGGCGCAGCCTCGCGACCGTCTTGCGCAACGTCTCGCCAAGCTCGCGCGCGGAATTAGCGCTGACCTCGGGGGCGACGAACACGATTATGCCGTTGCGATAGGACGCCGCCACGATCCCAATCGTTGCCGCGAGCCGGCGCACCGCGCGCGACACTTCGGCAAGCACGCTACGGGCAGCGGCTTCTCCTTTGACCTTACGATAGGCGTCGAACTGGTCGAGCGAGAGCGCGAGGACCGAGATCACTTCGTTGGACTCGCATCCGCAAGCGGCGGTGAGATAGGCCTCGGCCACTTCACCGACAAACAGTCCTGTCGTCTCGTCGATCCACAGGCCGGCCCGCCGGTCGCCCCAGCTCGAAAGAAAGGCCAGCAGTTCGTGCTCGCGCGCCTGGCGGCGGTCGAGTTCGTGCTTGAGCTTCAGCGCCGCGCGCACGCGCGCAACCAATTCGACGCGGTTGACCGGCTTGGTGACGTAATCGGTTGCGCCGGCGACGAACGCGTTGGCCAGCGAGTTCATGTCGTCGAGCGACGTCACCATGATGACGGGCAAGTCGGCATAGCGCGGATCGTTGCGGATGCGCGCGCAGGCTTCGACGCCGTCCATTTCCGGCATCACGATATCGAGCAACACGACGTCGACGGCGGACTTTTCATCGGTGGCTCCGGCCGACATCGAGAATCTTCAGCGCTTCCCATGCCGAACTTGCGGTGACGATATCGGTGTAGCCCGCCGACAACAGCGCGCCTTCGGTGAGATCGCGGGAGTCTTCCGAATCGTCGATCACAAGTATCCGCATTGCCGCCTCCGTATTTTTACTCATATCGTTCCTGTATTTATATTGTACATTTCAGATATTAATTCTTGAAAGTCCCATCACTCTTTTAATCGAGCAAACAACCGCCAAGTATTATTTTGGTATATGACGCGATAACCCGGAGCGCCCTCGCGGAACAACGACGGAAATGCTTTGTTGAGCGATCGTTCGCCCCGGTCTCGCTCTGCGGATCCGGCACCGCGACGAACGGCGTGTCGATGCGGGCGAACAGCATCGCGAGCGCGAACGGCTCGCTCTGCGGACCGAGAATTCCGCGCGCGCGGCCGCGTCCCAGCACGAAGGCGGGAGCGTTGTCGACGTCGGCCAGCACGCCGTCGCGTCCGACGGCGGCGCCGCCGGCGCGCGAGCGCGTCGAGCCGCTCGCTGCCGCCGCGCTCGACACACGGCGTGCAAATAATTCACGGTGATCGGATCGACGAGTGCGAGACTGACGAGTCCGCCGAGCCATCCGAGCATGAGCAACGCGATAGCGAGGCCGAGGCGCTCGCGCGCGATCGGCACGCGGATCACGACGGCCGCCGCCAACACCGGCGCCGCGACCACGATCGCGGCGGGATCGCCGAAAAAGCCGCTCAAGACGCTGATCGCGGTTGCGGCGATCGCGCTGGCGGCGAAGACCACAGCCGGGATGACGAGCGGCCGCCGCCGATACGACCAGCGCGAGCATCGACCACGGCGATCGGCGCCCCGACTAGCGAGCGCGGCTGCCATTGCCAGGCTCGCATCGAGCGTCAGGCATCGCGCGAGAGCCGTCGCCGAACACCTGCGCCACGGCCGCAGTCCACAGCGACAGGCTTTCGGTCGGAGCCGCGAAGAAGCTCCAGCCATCGCCCGGAAAGATCCACGACACATAGCTGAAGGCCGCGACCGCGAAAAAGCGTCGGAAAGAGTCAGCGCGATGACCACGTTGAATGCGGAGCTCGCGACCAGCACGGGACGGACCGCGAACGCCAGAAACGGCACCGCCGCGAAGGCGAACGCGGCGCCCATCGGGTGCGAGAAAGCAAGCGCCATGAGCGCAAGCCCAACCCCCATCACTTCCGATCGTGCCGCTGCGCGCGCGCAGGTCATAGAGCGCAAGGCACAGCATCAGCAGAAATACGGCGAGGAACATGTCGGCGGGCCCGGCGATGACCGCCCGCAGCAGCGCCGGATGGAACGCGATCAGCAGCGTGAACGACGGCGGCGGCGACGATCGGCAACCCGGCTTTGCGAAACGACAGAAAGCAAAAGGCGGCGACGAGCGCGAACAGGCCGGCCGCCACCAGCGCCGGCGCCGGCGTGCCGGCAGGCGCGAGCCAGGCGACAAGCGTCGTGGTCAGGAACGGCAATGTCGGATAGGCCGCCACGATCCGGCCGATCGGCACTTGGCCATCGGCGGCGGTGCTGGCGCCCGCCCACAGCCGCAGTGCGTCGTCAGCGACGAGGCCATGGCGCACCGCGACGGCCGCAAGCGCCAGGATCACCACGAACGCAAGCGAGGCGACGGGCGGCGGCGAAGTCTGCGTCATGGCGCGCCATTCATGGCGCGCCTCCGGCCGTGGACAATTGCGCCGCCGCATGCCGCGACACTCCGTGCTGGGTTTTTTCCCAGAAGAACGGATCGCGGATCAGCTGCCAGAGGCCCCTATAGGCCGCGACCGAGATCAGCACCCAGTAACCGAACAGCGTGAAGCTGAACGGAATGAGTTCGAGCCAACCGCGCCGGATCGGCGCCAGCATGATCAGATAGGTAAAGGCGCCATTGCCGGCGAGCAGATTGAACAGGCACAGGAACAGCAAGGACTGCGGGAAAGATCGGATCGAAGCTCGCGGCCGCCGCAACAAGCCAGATCACATAGAACAGCCAGAAAATCGGATTGAGCAGTCCCGCGAGCACGGTACCGCCGATGAAGAAGACGAAACCGAGAAAGCCGAGCGGCCCGGCGGTGCGCAGGAAATGCAGCGGCCGCCGGGTATGGACCAGGAGCGTCTGCATGTAGCCCTTGATCCAGCGCGAGCGCTGGCGGATCCATTGCCGTGTGAGGCAGCTCGCCTCCTCGAACGTCGTCGAATTGACGACGCCGACGCGATAGCCCTTCTGCCCGATGCGGATGCCGAGATCGGCATCCTCGGTGACGTTGAAGGGATCCCAGGCGTGCAGCTCGCGCAAAACGTCGATGCGGAAATGATTGGACGTGCCGCCGAGCGGAATCGGCATGCCGAGCCGCTCGAGGCCGGGCAACACCTGATCGAACCAAAGCGCATAGTCGAGCGTGAACATGCGCGTGAGCCAGTTCTCGCTCACGTTGTAATAACTGAGGCGGCATTGCAGGCAGGCGGTATTCGGCGGCGAGCGGCGGAAGGTCGCCACCACCTTGCGAAGCTGGTCGGGCTCAGGCCGATCCTCGGCATCGTAGATGACCAGATATTCGCCGCGGGCGAAGCGCAGCGCGAAATTGCAGGCCTTCGGCTTGGTCTGCGGCTCCGAGGCGGGCACGATGATGATTTCGAACACGCCTTCGAGACCGAGCGCGCGCGCCGCCTCGATCGTCTCGACATCGCCGGCCTCGAGCACGATCTTGATGTCGAGCTTGCCGAGCGGATAGTCGAGGTTGCGTAAGGCGTCGGCGAGACGCGGCAGCATCGCGGCCTCGCGGAACATCGGAACCAGAACGGTAAATACCGGCAGATCCTCGGCACGCAACGCGCGCGCTTCGATCGCGATGACCTCGTCGATGTCGGCGGAACGACCGCCGCCGAGCGAAACCAGAACGCCCTTGAAGACGAAATTGCCGAGATAATAAATGCTGATTGCGATGTTCAGCACGATCAGCGTATCGAGCGGAGCAAGCGCCAGTCCGGCCAAGATCGCGCTAAGGAACAAGATAAGCCACGATCATCTGCGGTGTCGTGAATACCGTACGGGCGGACATTTGCGGATCGAACTCGGCGAGTTCGAACACTGCGCGGTGCGACAGGGCGTTGGCGAAAGCGGTCTGGACCGCAACCACGATGTCGAATTTCGAGACAACGACGAACTCGATGTCGGCGCCCCATCTGCCGCGCGCGAAAAGGACCGTTTCGGGTCCCGGCTCCGCGGTGGCGATGAACAAGCGCCTGTCGCCGCGCCGCCACGGCATGGTCAGCCGGGTCGCATAGATTTCAGCGTCCGAGGCGCGCAACAGCGCGCGATCCGGCGGCTCGCGGATCAAATCCACGAACGGCAGGTCGAAGTTCTGCGCGTAGGTCTCGTAGTAGAACCGCGGATCGATCCAGTTGCGTGACAGCAGCGCATCGCCGAGCCGCACGTTCCACCGCTCCGCCAGATCGACCGCCTCGTCGAGCTGCGGGAGGGTGATGATGCGCCGGCCGACAAGAAGATCGCCAAGCGCGCGGTCCGACGGCGACAGCGGCATGGTCTAGTCGGATATACGAGGCGACCGGCGGCGGAACATGCGCTGCAGCGTCAACAGCAGAGCAGTGGTCGCGAACAGCCAGAGGCCGGCGATGATCCAGGAACGGAAACGTTCGGCGACGCTCAGCCATGACACTTGGTCCGGATAGGAAATCTTGACAACGGTGTCGCGCTCGGTCGACATCGCCAGCGCCACGCCATTGGCATCGACGAACGCGACGTCGCCGTGATCGAGATGAAGGTCGGCCGGCGCCGGAACCGTCTGCCGACATTGGCTTGATCCAAAGCCCGGGATAGTCGCCCGCCGTCACGATCTGCGCGACCGCGCCGCTGACGAACCCGCCGAGATCGAGCAATGTGTGTCCGGCACGATCGGTTACGGCCACGCGCCCTCGGTCGAAGCGGACGCGCGGTGTGGCGCCCGCGGGCGGCACGTCGCTGACGGCGATGAAAGGCTCGGCCGGTGTCGGCGCATTGCCGGCGGTGAAATAGACCGCGAGCGGCGTAACGTCGGGCGATAATTGGTTCACCACCTCGGCGACCAGTCCGAGCACGAGACTGGGCTGATCGGCGGCGGTCGCCGGCAGCAGAAGTTGAAGCCCGTGCGCAAAGCGGGACGAAAGATCCGAAAAATCGTGTGCCGCGCCGTCGGTGCCCGCAAGTACGAGCGATGACGATCCGAGGAGCTGGGCCGGATAGCCCTGAGGCTCGAACCGGCAATCGCCCTGGGCGCTGTCGCGCTCGATGACGGCCCTGACATTGGCGATGGTGCCGACAAGTCCGTCCGGCAAAGACAGATCGAGATGCGTCGCTTCGCCGGTCGCGGCAACCGTACTGCCGAGCAATCGCTCGTTGACGAAAACGCTGACGACCGCTTTCTCACCAGCGCCGTCGGGCGCCACCATGAGATCGAGCAAAAGCCGCGTCGCACGCGTTCCGCTCGGCAGCCGGCGGGTGTCGACGACGGCGACAAGATCAGCTCGACCGTACACCTCAGCCTGGGCCGGCGCTACCGCGAGTTGGTCGAAGGTCATGCGATCGGTGGGTAAATCGGCCGGCGCGGCCGCGCCGACTGTTGCCGACGGAATACCGCGCGTAACCGCCAACAATGGACTTGCGAACAGGCGGCCGGCGCTGACGACATCAGTGTCGGAGACCACCAGAACTGGCGCGCCACCGATCCGACCGCTGCAAGCGTACCAAACGACCGGGGATCTCCGGCAATTTTGGCAACCGGCGAATCGAGAACACCGACCGTGTCAGCGAGCGGACCAACCAGAATAATGCCGCGTGTCCAGCGGCCATCCGCGTCGTGCTGGGCAAGTTCCGCCAACGTGTCGTAGCCGCGATAAAACGACACATGCCGCCCGCTGGAGATGAGCGAGCGTGCGACCGTGATGGCGGTCGCGATCTCACTTGCCGCGGCGCGCCGGGTCGGGAAGGATGATCGCGACGTCGCGCGGCATCAGCGCAGCCGTCGTGGCAACCCCAAGTATGGCGGCTTGACCGACATAGACGTCGACGCCAGTCTCGGGATCGATCGTCAGCGTGTCGCCGACGGCGCGCACGTCGATGCAGCGATCTATCGTGGCAGCGCCGGAATAGAGAAATGACAGTTTGAGATAGCCGTCCTTCGGCTTGGTCTTGCCCAACGGGACGCGGATCGTCCGGCCGTGGCTATTGCCGTCGAGCGCAATCGCGGTCGCGGTGCGGTCGTTGACCTGCACTTCGAGATTGCGCCGCGCATCGTGGGCGCTGACATCGTCAATCGCCAATACGAGGTCACTCACCGCCAGCCCATCGCCTTCCGGGAGTCGGCACGAAAATATCGCGGCGTCCGCCCAGATTGGAGAAACGCAAACCGTTGACGAAGCCGATATCGGCGAGCGTGATCTCGGCGACGAGGCCGCTCGGAGCAGGCGCCGTCGGCGGCAGGCGCCGGCAAAGCCGCCGCCGGGACGGCCGCGATAGATCGCGGCGCGTAAACGGGGCGGGGGACGGGCAGCAGCGATTGGGATTGCGCCGCCGTGGCAAGCAGCATCGGCAGGCAGGGTGACGGCAAAGCCGAGCACGAACAAAGCACGCATACACAGCGTCATAGTCACTCCCCGACCGGGTGAAAGGATCGCAATTCGCTCGAGGCGACTTCGCGCAGCGCATTCAGCAAATCTGTGAGCAGCGAGATTTCGTCCGCCGTCAGCCCGCGTCCGGCACAATATGCCGCTCGCAGGAGGTCTTCGACGAGACGTGCAGCGCGGCCGATGGCCGGAAAGCCAATCGTTCGGCCGATGCCAACGATGCTGTGCACAGAGCGGTAGACGTCGCCGACGGAAGCGGCCGCGGCCGGCATGGCATCCGATAGGTTCGGAATCGCCGCGCAGGCGTCATCGATTTTGCCTTCGACGCTCGACACGAAGCGGTGACGCACCCGAACGAGGCGGTCGTCAAAAACATCCACACTCATCGAACAGTCCCCCGAAGCCGAAACGCATAGGCGATTTGCCGGCCACGGTAAATAACATCGAGATTATATAGTAACTCCATACTTACTAAGTACTTATGCGTACCCAAAATATACTGAAATTACAAGTAATACAATATCAAATACGCAGTATTACTTAGACAGCGTTGTGATCCAATTCATGGGCGTCGGTGGACCGACCGTTCGGCCGGGCAAAATCCGGGAGTTTGCATCGTCGGCGGGCGATGCAATTTGAGCGGCTTATCGGCCGGCCTCTTAATGTCTCTAGCTCTAAAGTTTGGTCGTTGGTAGAATCTCCGACCTGAAAATTCCTGCCGGATCGAGTGACACATTGAGCAACGAGCAAACCGCAGTCGCCATTCGGCGGGTGGTCCACACCGAACTGGAGGCTTGTGTGACAGCCATCAATCGCAAGGATCCGAAGGCGGCACTGGACCAGCTTTCTGAAGCAAGCGCGAAGCTCAAGCGCCTCGCCGCCGGACTGGTCCGACAATTCGGCTGATGGCTGGCCGTCGGTCGGCGCCGGGACCGTCCCGCAGGCCGACGCGTGCTAAGCGACGGAGGATTCCGGGATGCCGTTTCTCAGCAACATGGCGAACTGCTGCGCAGGAACCGGCCGGCTGAAATAATATCCTTGCGCCTCCTCACACCGGTACGCTCGAAGAAATGCTACCTCCTCCAGCGTTTCCACGCCCTCCGCAATGACCCGCAGCTTCAAACTCCTGGCCATGCCGATGACCGCTTTCACAATGGTCGTATCGTCGCCGGCGGTGCTGATCTGACGGACGAACGACTGATCGATTTTGAGCGCATCGACTGGAAACTTTCGCAGATAGCTCAAGCTCGAATAACCCGTGCCAAAATCATCGACGGCCACCCGTACTCCTCTTTTCCTCAGGGTTTGCAGGATGGAAGCTGTGAACTCGGCACGTTTCATCAGCACACTTTCGGTCAGTTCCAGTTCGAGAAGATCTCGGATCGAGGCCCGTTTCGCTCAGGATTGCGAACAGACCATCCAGAAAGTTCTTGTCGCGAAATTCCATCGCGGAGACGTTTACGGCCATGCTCGTTACCGGCAGGCCAGCATTCATCCAGGCCCGGGCTTGCGCGCAAGCCTCACGAAGGACCCAGGCGCCGATCGGCAGAATGAGACCGCACTCTTCGGCGACCGGAATAAACTCCGCCGGAGCGATCGGCCCTCGCGTCGGATGCGTCCAGCGTAGCAGCGCTTCCGCCCCGGCAATCGCTCCCGTCATCAGATTGACCTTCGGCTGGTAGTGCAGCACCAATTCCCGCCGTTCCAAGGCACGACGCAGACCCTCCTCGATGAAATTGCCGCTCCACGGCCCGGACATTCATCGCCGGCTTGAAAAACTGAAAGCTCCGGCGCCCGTTTTCCTTGGCCTGATACATCGCGGTGTCTGCGTTCTTGATGAGCGTATCCGTATCCAGGCCATCGTCTGGATAGACGCTCACGCCGATGCTGGCGGTGACGTGAAGATCGTGCTGATCGACGGAATGAGGCTGTGCCACCGCCTTCAGTATTCTTCTCGCCGTAACGGCTGCATCCTCCGCGTGTTCAAGGTCCAAAAGTAAAACGACGAACTCATCGCCGCCTTGCCGGCTGACGGAATCCGAGCCGCGTATGCAATCCACCAGACGTTTTGCGATCGGATTGAAGGAGCTTGTCGCCGATCGGATGTCCCAGCGAATCGTTGATGTGTTTGAAGCCGTCCAAATCCAAAAACAGCACTGCAACTTTTCTCGTGTGACGCCTTGCCAAGGCGATTGCCTGGCCAACACGGTCGTTCAGCAGCATCCGATTGGGCAAACCGGTCAGAAAGTCGTGCTCGGCCGAATGCGCCACCTGCCGCGCCATCGTTAGCGCCGCGCTTTCCATGGTCTTGCGCTCGATGGCGTAGCGCAGCGCCCGTAATAACCCGCGCGTCTCGATTTGGCCCTTGATGAGATAGTCTTGAGCGCCGAGTTGCAGGGCTTGCACGGCGAGCAACTCATCGTCCAATCCTGTCAGCACCACCAGAGGAACGCCGGGTGCGGCGGCGTGAGCCCGCCGTATCGCTTCCAGTCCTTGGACGTCGGGTAAGCCTAAGTCGAGCAGGATAATGTCGACCGCGTGCTTCGCCAGATGCATCTCGGCCGCGGTCATGGACTCCAGCTGCGTCAATTGAGTGTTAAACGAGTTCTGCCCGTTCAGCATCTCGCGAAGAAGACGTGCGTCCCCGAGGTTGTCTTCGACCAGGAGCAGTGTTTTGATCAATTTCGGGCTCATCCGCTTGGCGCCCCTAACGACAACTCGAGTTTTGACAGCCGGAAGCCATCGTTATAGCGGCGATACCGTGACAATCGGATCAAGCGTTTTGGCCGCATCGAATTGCCCCCAACAGGGCAACGCGACGTGGAAGATCGTCCCGCCCCCGGGCGCGTCAGCGAAGCCCACCTCGCCATCGAGCCGATCGACGATCTGTTTCACGATGCTTAGGCCAAGGCCGGTGCCGCCGTTTTGCCGTACGTTCGTTGCATCGGCCTGCGCGAACCTCTCAAAGATATGCGACTTGAAGTCGACTGGAATGCCGGCGCCGTGGTCGCGCACCGAGATACGGACAACGTCGGTTGCTTCCCCGATCGCCACCACCACTTCACCCTGCGCCGGAGAAAACTTGAGGGCGTTCGAAAGCAGGTTGGTGACGACCTGGGCGAGCCGGTCCGGATCGGCTCGCACGTCACAGACCGCATGCACGCCCTCAAGCCGAATTCGCACGCCACAGCCTTCGGCCAATTTCCGAATGCCTTCGATCGCCTGCTCGACCAGCGATCTAACATCGACGCGTGCGAAATTAAAAACGACCCGTCCAGACTGCATCTTCTCGATATCAAGAATGTCGTTGACGAGCCGTACGAGCCTCTCACTGTTTGTATGCGCTATCGCAAGCAGACGGACTATCGAATCAGGCAGGTTGCCGGCCGCCTTGCCCATGAGCAGGCCGAGCGAAGCGGATATCGAGGTCAACGGCGTGCGCAACTCATGGCTCACCGTTGACACGAACTCGTCCTTTAATCGGTCCAGGCGTTTGCGCTCGATCGCATAGCGTAAGGCCCGCAGAAGAGCGCGCGTCTCGATTTGGCCTTTGACAAGGTAGTCCTGCGCACCTTCTTGCATGGCTTGTGTGGCCAGTGACTCGTCGTCTAAGTTCGTCAAGACCACCAAGGTGACACCGGGTGCCGCGGCGTGGGCCCGCCGTACCGCTTCCAGTCCATGTGCATCAGGCAATCCCGGGTCGAGCAGGATGATGTCAGCCGTATGCTCCGCAAGATATTTCTCGGCCTCCCTCATGCATCCTACGTGCGTCAGTTTTGTGTAGTGCGGGGCCTGCTCGTTCAACGTCTCGCGGACCAAACGAGCGTCGCCGGGATTATCTTCCACCAGGAGAATTGTCTTGATCAATTTCATGTCAGCCGCCTCGCGTCAGCGGCGGCAACTCGACCTTTGTCAGCCAGAAATCGTTGATGCTCTTCACCAGGAGCTCGAATGCGTCCAACTGCACGGGCTTTTTGAGGTAGCAGTTCGCATGGAGTTGATAGCATTTCACAATATCCGCTTCTGCGTCGGACGTGGTCAGGATGACCGTGGGGATCAGTTTCAGGATGTCATCCTCCTTGATGTGAGCCAGAACCTCGCGGCCATCCATTTTAGGAAGGTTCAGATCTAGCAAAATGATATCGGGACGTGGGGAATGGACGTGGGTCCCCTCGTGTCTCAGAAAGGCCATGGCCTCCACGCCGTCGGAAGCGACGTGCAAGTGGATCGACGTGTTGGCGTCGCGGAAGGCTTCCTGCGTCAGCCGGACATCGCCGGGACTGTCTTCGACCAAGAGAACCTCGATGGGCATGCCTGTTTCTCCGATGGCTGTCATGACTGCTTCGCACTTTCTGCCAAGGCAAAGCGAAATGTGGAACCATGCCCTGGTCTGGAATCGACCGAGATACGGCCGCCGTGCTGCTCGACGATTTTTTTGCAGATGGCCAAGCCAATCCCGGTACCGGCGAATGCTTCCCGTTTGTGCAGCCGCTGGAACATGCCGAAAATCTTTTCGAAGTACTGCGGCTCAATTCCCAGTCCATTGTCTTGCACCGAGAACATCCATTTTTTCCCGCTGCTCTTGGTTACCGCGATATGGACCTTGGGGAACTCCGGGACGTTGGTACTTGATGGCGTTGCCGACGAGATTCTGAAATAATTGGATCAGTTGCGTTTCGTCCGCCAACACGGTCGGCAAGGTATCATGCGTCACCAGCGCACCACTTTCCTCGATGGCGCCACGTAGATTGAGAAGCGCCTGCCGCAAGGCGGCTTCACTGGAGATATCGAGCAGATCGCTTCCTCTTGTTCCGACGCGCGAGTAGGCCAACAGATCCTGGATCAACCGCTGCATGCGGCTCGCGCCGTCCACCGCGAATGCGATGAACTCATCGGCGTCGGAGTCGAGTTTTCCCTTGTATCGTCTGGAGAGGAGTTGCGTGTAACTGGCCACCATCCGCAGCGGCTCTTGCAAATCGTGCGAGGCAATGGAAGCAAATTGCTCCAATTCTTCGTTCGAGCGCTTTAGTTCTTCCACCTTCTGCAGAAGGTTGGCGGCGGCGATTTTGCGTGCAGTTGTGTCGCGGATGGCTGCCGTCACCAAGGTCCCTTCGGCGCTCCTCAGCGGGCTTAGCATAAGCTCAATCGGAAACCCGCTGCCATCCTTGCGCCGCGCGACGAGTTCAATTCCCATACCGATCTGCTGCGCCAGCGCGTCTTCCGCGGATCGCAGACCATCCGCGATCAGCCGTTCCGCGAAACCCTCCGGAATGATGTTCGTTACCTTCTGCCCAAGAAGTTCATCGCGGCGATAGCCGAGCTGTTTTTCCGCCTGAACATTCAGCAGGACAATTTCTCCGCTCTGGTTGACCACCACCATCGCATCCGGAGCCGCCTCCAGCAGCCCACGGTACCTGCTTTCCATCTGCGCCAGGTGCTTTTCCGCGGCCTTGCGTACGCTGATGTCGCGGATCGCCGCCGTCACCAGGATTTCCTCGGCGCTTTTTAGCGGGCTCAGCATCAGCTCGATCGGGAACTCGCTGCCGTCCTTCCGCCGCCCAATCAGCTCGATGCCGGTCCCGATTTGCTGCGCCAGCGCGTCTTCCGCGGATCGCAGATCGTCCGCGATCAGCCGTTCCACGAAGCCTTGCGGAATGATGTTTGTTACCTTCTGCCCGAGGAGTTCGTCACGGCGGTAGCCAAACCGTTTCTCCGCCTGAAGATTGAGAAGAACTATCTTTCCGCCCTGACTCACCACTACCATCGCATCCGGCGCCGCCTCTAGCAGTCCGCGGTACTTCGCCCCCGCCTCCTCGCTTTCGCTAAGGTCGTGGCTAAACTCGGAAAACCCCCGCAGTTTGCCGGTTTGGTCGCGCAACCCCGTGAAGGTGACACTCGCCAAAAAACGCGAGCCGTCCTTCCGCACGCGCATGCTTTGTTCCTCGTACCGACCGCTCGCGGCGGTGATCCGAAGGACCTCCTGCGGCCTGCCCCGCTCAATATCTGTCGGCGTGAAGAAGCAGGAAAAGTTGTGACCGATGATCTCATCGGCTTTGTAACCTTTGATTCGTTCGGCACCTGTATTCCAACTGACAATCTGGCCCTTCGGATCCATCAAGAAGATAGCGTAGTCTTCGATTCCGTCGAGGAGCATCCGGTATTGTTCCTGGCTTTCTCGTAACGCCTCCTCCATAAGCCGGCGTTCGGCCTGGGTCTTCGCTAGATGCTTTTCCGCATTCTTGCGCACGCTGATATTGCTGATCGCCGCAGGGGTGGGAGAGCGGACGGCTTTCGTCTTGTTTCCTTTAGGAAGCATGATCACCTGCTGGAGGCGGTAGATGGCTACGCACCAAAGCAGCGAGCGTCATCGGATCGAATGGCTTGGACAGCACGCCCTGGGCGCCAAGCGAGATGTATTGCTCGATCTCGCAGGCCTGCGTACGGGCGGTCAGAAAAACAACCGGGATGTGGGCGGTCCGCGGATTCTTGCGCAGGTTGGCAAGCGTTGTCGGTCCGTCCATGAGGGGCATCATGACATCGAGCAGAATGAGCGAAGGCGACCATTCGGCGGCCGTCGCCAGCGCATCCGCGCCCGATGCGCAGGCCCGCGTCCTGAATTCCCGGTCTAGGCCGAGCGACACGTCGACGACCTCGCGGATGTCTGGCTCATCGTCCACCAGTAGAATGCGAATGTCGGTCATACGACCTCCTGGGATGAGCTCGTTCGTCGGGATGCGAGGCGATCACGCACTGTTGCCACGAGACTATCGATTGATGTGTGCGACTTGGCCAAAGCGGCTTGCGCCTGCGTATCCGATGCCAGGTTCGCTCCGTTGGCGGAAAAAACGACCACGGGAATTACATTGCCCTTGCTGTCGCGCAACTTCGGCAAGAGATCGGGGCCAGCCCCCTTAACGAGCGCCACGTCGAGCACCGCAAGGTCGAAGTCGGTCGTCTTCAGCACGCGCCGCGCTTCCTCGATTGAATTGACTTTCACGACGTCGCCAATTTCGCCGAGCGCGTGGGCGACTGCATTGTCTTCGTCGACATGAAGGATTCGCGGACGTCTGTTCGCCTCGTGCGCGACAGGCTCGGCCAGCAGCCGCACCAGGCGGTCGAAGTCCACTGGCTTGTTCAGCCAATCCAGTACATTGAGCTTGGAAGACCGTAAATCGTCCCGCCCGTGGCTGGTATCGCCGGATACGACAATGATCGGTGTGTCGCGATATTGCGGCAAGCTCGCGCAAGCGCACGATCAGACTTACGCCATCGCCATCCGGCAGGTGGATATCCACCAGAATTGCGTGATATTGAGTTGCCGTCGCGCGCGTGAACGCGTTGCCTGCGGAATAGGCGAAATCGGTGGCAAATCCGGCCTGCCTCAACTGCTCGCGCAGCGTGATCGCAGTATCGAGATCGTCTTCACACAGCAACAGGCGCGCCGCATCCGGTTTCGCATCGCGATCGATCGCGAGACTGGCCACATGATCCCAGCACGGTAGCTGGACGTGAAAGATCGTTCCGCCGCCGGGAGCGTCGGCAAAGCCCACTTCGCCACTGAGCCGGTCAACGATCTGCTTGACGATGCTCAGGCCAAGTCCGCTACCGCCCTTCTGCCGCGCGGCCCCGGCATCGGCCTGCGCAAATTTCTCGAAGATGAGCGGCTTGAAGTCGACTGGGATGCCCGGACCATGGTCGCGAACCGTAAGACGAACCATGTCAGTTCCTTTCTCGATCGCGACCACCACCTCATTATCCGCTGGAGAGAACTTGATTGCGTTCGAAAGTAGGTTGGTGACGACCTGAAGCAGCCGATCAGGATCGGCGCGCACGTCAGCCCGCAGCGCGCCCGACTTCAAGCCGAACTCGCACGCCATAGCCTTCGGCGAATCCGCGATTGGCCTCGATCGCCTGCGCAACCAGCGGCCGAACTTCGACGCGGCTGAAATTGAAGACCATGCGTCCCGCCTGCATTTTCTCGATATCGAGAATATCGTCGACGAGCCGAACCAGGCGCTGGCTGTTGGTGTGCGCGATCGCAAGCAGGCGGCCCATCGGCTTGGGCAGGCTTCCTGCCGCATTGCCCATAAGCAGGCCGAGCGAACCGGAAATCGAAGTCAGCGGCGTGCGCAGTTCATGGCTCACCGTCGAGACGAATTCGTCCTTCAACCGCTCCAGGCGCTTGCGCTCGGTGGCATAGCGGAGCGCCCGCAGTATGCCGCGCACCTCGATTTGGCCCTTGATGAGATAATCTTGTGCGCCTTCCTGCAAGGCTTGCTCGGCTAACGACTCGTCGTCCAAGGCCGTCAGGACCACGAGAGGGAACGCGTGGCGCGGCGGCGTGGGTGCGGCGTATCGCTCCCAGTCCCTGTGCATCCGGCAATCCCGGGTCGAGCAAAATGATGTCGACCGCATGCTCCACCAAGATGCTTCTCGGCCGCACTCATGCAATCCACGTGCGTCATTTCGGCTTCGTGCGCGCCGTGATCATTGAACATCTCGCGGAGCAAACGGGCGTCTCCGGGATTATCTTCGATCAGGAGAATCTGCTTTGATCAATTTCGCACTCATCTGCCTGGCGCCTGCGCCGGCAACTTTGACTTCTGTCGCCAGAAGCCGTCGATGCCCGTCACGATGTTCGACGCGTCGTTCAACAATTACACTTGACGATAGAGCCTTGATCGCTCACCGTCGGAGGCATCAACAGTGCCGTGTCAAAATATAATTTTGCAATAAAAGCGTGTCAGCCGGGCATCGAAATTTTCCTAGGTAAAAATACTACGCTAGGCGACGCGTCGCGTCGCCGTATCGATGACTCGACTCGCAGTTTTATGCCGCAACGATGTGCGCAAACGCACCGGCGCCTTTGAGACTGGACACCGGAGGCAAGCAACGCGCCGCATTACACGTTCACCGACGAAGATATCTCACCGCTCGATGTCACGCCAGTTTGTCCATCCGATCCAAAAAGATGGGCGTGCACAGCACGTGCTGTGATTGCGCGGCGTTGTCCATGCCGGCTTCGATGTCATTCTGTGGAAGTCTGCGGTATTTGCGAGCGAAAGTGATGGAGCACGAAAACACGGATAGCGGAGGAAAGGTTGGTATGCAGCCGCCGAACATCGATGTCAGCGACAAGACCCGAGAGCGTGGTCTTATTTTCTCGCCCGATCTGCTTGAGGCCGTTCCAGAAATCATCTTCGAGGCTGACGCTGGTTTTGTGCCCAGAGATTACGATAGAGCGTTTGACGACCGCGGAATCCATCGGCGTCTCCTCTGTTGGGGCAGTGCGCTTCGATCCGACGTTCGGCATGGGACCGCCGACCGTCCCGCGCACGCCGCGTGAACTGATGACGCAAACGACCAACTGCTAGCAGGCGACGCTGATCCTCATCACGGCCATCTCATCTGACGGCCGAGGAGCGAATAGGTGGTCTCGTGCATTTCATTCATGCGAAGCACCGAGACGCGATTATCAACTAACCTTTCGACGCCTACCACGCCGCCGGGCGCCGCGCAGTTCAATATTGCACAGCAGCGCCGAATAGACTCGCGGCGGTAATTATTTATCGAATTTGGTGCAGCGCGCACGTGCCGGTCGGCGTCGCGCGGAATCATTGCCGACTACAATTCCATTACAGTTCAAATCTCGGACGCTCCGAGCCCATCGACGCACGTCCGGTTGATCGAGCAGCACCACGTTCAACAATGAACTATGAACGCTGATGCGGTCGTTATAATCGATGTAGCCAAGTTTACGGAATTTGTTCATGAAAAAATTGACGCGAGAACGTGTCGTACCGACCATCTGCGCAAGTGTCTGATGATCGATCTTGCTTATGACGGTTTCTACCCGGCCTTCTTTTCCATAATTCGCCAACAACAGGAGAACTACGCGCGAGGCGCTTCTCACTCGAATTGAACATGTGATCGATTAAATCGTCCGTCAGCCGAACGGTCCTATTCAAAACGTACATCAGAAAGAATTCGGCAAATGCCAGATCGTCGTGAATGGCGCGGATGACCGCGGCCTTTTCCAGTCGCGAAACCAGGCATTCCGTCATGGTCACAGCTTCGACATGCGCAGCGGTTCGCCCACCAGACATCCCTCGCCACAGAAATCGCCAGGCTTCAACCACCGCTATGACGGCTTCCTTGCCCTCCTTGGAGATGACCTTGATCTGGGCCTGGCCCTTCTGAAAATAAAAAATGCAATCGGCGGCATCGCCCTGCGAATAGAGCGTATGCTTTGCTCCATAGCTGGATCCGATCACTCCGCCGTACTTGGCGACGAATAGCGGCTGGATCGAACGGAGGTCCCGTTAGTTACCGCGGCGCCCGACTGATTCGCTCCCATTTTAAGAGCATTGCGCCGATGGCGGCTGGCGCTGTTTAAATATTGCACAGGCGATTCAAATATTCGGCTCTGAAAGGCGGAATTCGAGCCCCCTAGTTCCATGCCGCCGAGCGTTCCGGCCATTCCGGCAATATCACGACGATCGAGACGATCCACGCGCGCAAGACAGTTGGTACTGCATCACGCACAATTCTGCCACGGCAATTTTATTAATTTGGTGTGCAATTTTGGACAGGATGCATGCTGGCACTGTGCAATATTGCATACGTGAGGGTCTTCAGTTCCCAAGCAACGGCGCTTCCGGACTCTCCAGGTCGCCTTGTGTTTCAACCTCACGAGAGCACCCGGAGGGAGACGTCATGGGCATTTCCGGCTCATCACACGAAGCCAAAGTCCGAAATTCCCAGCCGCGCGCGCCGTGCAGCCGCGAAGGGCACGACCGCACGCAGACAATATGCCGCGTTGCAGGCCGCTCTCGCGCGTGAGGAGCTAGTTGCTACTTGAAAAGCACGAAATATTGCGGCGCCAGGACGCGCAGGCGCAGGAATTCGAGCACAGGCTCCTCAACAGTCTGCAATTGGTCTCCGGCATGCTGACAATGCAATGCCGTACCGCCACACGCCAGAAGCGGCCGCGCAATTGAGTGTCGCGGCGCGCCGCGTCGGTGCGGTGGGACGCGTGCATTGCCAGCTCCATCGTCTCGATCATCAGGAGAGAGTGGAGTTCAGAGCAATATCTTCAGGGCCTGTGCGACGATCTTGCGAGCCTGCTTTTCGACGATCCTCCCAGTCGCGCCATCATTGTCCAAAGTCCTGACTTTCGAAATACCGACAGCACTGGGCATTCCACTCGGCTTTATCGTCAACGAGCTAATCACCAACGCCACGAAATACACCGTAGGCAACATTACCGTCCGAATTGAAACGACGGCGCCTGGAACTCATTCGCTCTCGGTGGTGGACGAGGGGCCGGGATTGCCCGCGGAATTCGATCCCGCGGACGGCAAAGGGCTTGGAATGAAAATCATACAGCTGCTCGTAAAGCAGATTGGCGGCGAATTATATATCGTCCCCGGTGATAATAGCGTCGGCGCACGATTTACGATCACATTCTGCTCCGCCTGATCTGGCGCCGGCGGAGTCCATCCTTTCGAATGTCATCGCGCCATCCTCGATGAGCCGGTTCGACGGGCTCGCCCTCGAGTTATCGTCGCCTGGCGGCCTCCGCTCGTTGGCAGAATTTCTCAACTTCCGCGATATGTCCGGCAACCGTATCCGGAGCCGCCGTCGAGCTTCGACAGTGCACAAGGAGAGGTACGATTTGCTTCCGTTATTTGTGAGCACTTTTGATCAGCCGGGCGCCTCAATACGGGATATCGGTGAGTCATGAGGGCAGGATCGCGAGCAATTCGATGTCAGCGTATGAAACCGTAATTCAGTTTCCGAAGCCGCGCCGGTCGCGACGGAACGTGCGCGACGTCGAACAGCTGGATGCGATGACCGCGAATTGCAGGCCACACTTGACCGCGGAGAAGCACTGCGTGAGGAGATTGGCGAACTCCTGCGGTCGCCAGGACACATTAGCGCAAGAATTCGAGCGCCGGCTGTTGAATGGTCTGGAATTGATCGCACGTCTGCTGTCATCGCAAAGTCAGGCCGCTACGACACCTGAAGCGGCTGCGCAATTGACATCGCCGCGCGTCGCATCACCGCGATCGGACGTTCCCAAGGCCGGCCAAATATCCTCTATCGGTGAAGTCTTTCACGCCGTCTCGCGATGCAGACTTCGTCGTTCAGATCGTCTGACGGCTCACTCACGGCCCGACGCATTATGCCCCCGAGCATTTGATCGTGCAGGACGACGCGCAACAACGAGCTATGGACGTAATTCTTCCGTTATATTCAATCAAACCGAGTTTGCGAAATTTGTTCATGAAGAAATTGACGCGGGACCGAGTTGAACCGATCATGTGCGCAAGTGTCTCCTGATCGATCTTGTTGATCACAGTTTCAGACCGGCCCTCCTTTCCGTAGTTTGCCAACAAGAGCAGAACGCGTGCAAGGCGCTTCTCGCTCGAATTGAAAAGCTGGTCGACCAGAGTATCCGTCAATCGAGCCGTCCGTTTTAGAACGTACGCGACAAGGAATTCGGAAAACGCCGCGTCCTCATGAATGGCGCGGATGACCGCCGCCTTTTCCAGCCGAGCAACGACGCATTTCGTCATGGTCGTGGCAGTCGACATACGAAGAGGCTCGCCGACCAGGCAGCCCTCGCCGCAGAAGTCGCCCGCACCAAGAAGCGCAATGACGGCTTCCTTGCCTTCCATTGATACGACAGTGAGCTGAATCTGGCCTTCCTGGATGTAAAAGATGCAATCCGCGGCATCTCCCTGTGAAAAGATCGACTGCTTTTCGCCAATGTCGAGAGAAGATACCACCGCGCCAGATTTGCTGAAATGAGACACATGGATCAAACGGGAACTGTCATAACTCCCTCCCTTCAAAGATTGCCATTTTCGACATGCTGCGCTTGGCCGCCACAACGGCCTTCGGCGCGCAATTTCCGGCGCCGCCGATACAAGCCAAGTCCCTGCAACAATTGTAATATACAATGGGCCGAAATCTACCCTGCAACTGTGATTTATAAGATATAGATTTATGCGTGACGCAGGAGGCGCGGTTCGTTCGACCGCCGCGCGCAAATGCTGCGCACTTGCGTCGTCCAATTTCAATGCCACACATGCGCTTGCCACTCGCCGCCGTTGCTGATGCACGGGTTCATACGCTGGCCTCGTCGTAGCCTAGTCGGGTACTTATGACCAGCCTTACGGCGCGCTCTGATGGCGGCCGTTCAGCAGCGTCGGGCGATGCAAACGCTTTCTGCCCAGCACGATACCCATGAGGTCGGCGGCGTTCTTGGCGCCGAGCTTTTCCATGATGCGCGCGCGGTGCACTTCGACGGTGCGCGGGCTGATGGCGAGCTCCCTGCCGGTCTCCTTGTTGGAGGCGCCGCGCGCTATCCGCTCCAGCACGTCCCATTCCCGTCCGGTGAGCCGTTCGTGACCATCAAAATCCCGCGCGAAATCTCTGCCCTCCTGGCCGAGATTCTGCCAAGCTTGGATCGCGTCGCGTACGCGAATTGCCAAGTTCGCGGGATCGAACGGTTTTTCGATGAAATCGAGCGCGCCGTTGCGGATCGCATCGACCGCCGTGGGAATGTCACCGCGGCCGGAGATAATAAAGATCGGGGCCGGGTATTGCCGCGCATCAAGCGCCTTGAGCAATTCAAGACCGGAGCAACCCGGAAGATGCATGTCAATCAGGACGCATGCCGGCGTTCGCCACTGCGCAGCATTGAGAAAGGACTCACCATCGACGAAACTTGTGACCTTTAAACCCTCGTCTCTCAACGCAATTGAGAGTGCCGCGCGCAACAACGGATCGTCATCGACAATGAAGACTTCGCTCATCACTGCCCCAGTTCACTTTCGCGACCCCAAATCGGACCGTGCAAACTAAAATACCACTGCTTGCGCTTAAGCTGAGGTAACCTGTGCTTGGGGACAGAAAATCAAATTTGGACGCGATGATACAGCGAACGGTATCTTCCTGCCTCCGCTGCCTTTCACGTCCGATAGATCGGGATCTCGTAGTCCTTGTGGCCTGAGAAAAATTAACGCGCTGTAGCCCGCGGCCTGTCTCAGTAATTATACGGATTCGCGGAGCGCCCGAATCTATTATGCTCGCCGGCATGACAGTGCCAAGAAGATGCGGGGTTAGAATGATCGTAGAAAATGACGCGACACTCGCCGACACGGTCAGGGAGTATATTATTCTCACGCTCGCCTCCTGCGGCGGCAATCGAACTCACGCGGCAAAGATCCTCAACATCTCCCTTCGCTGTCTGCGCGATAAGTTGCGCGGTTATGCGATCGCCGGCATCCAGGTGACCCCAGCGCAACGGCCAAAGTCCGAGTCACGAGCAGGCGGATCGGTCTCCTCCTGACGGTACGCAACCGTTCCACTTTTTATTTTCATTTAACGGTACACAAGGGACAATTGTGGCGCCGGCCATAATTCGCACCAATCCACCATGCATGATTTCCGCGCCGTCGCAGTGGTGACGACCTATCTGAAGGACTCGTCGGATAGGAACATGAATCCCGCCAATAAGTTGGACTGTGCAAACGGGCAAAAGGCTCAGGCTGGCTAGCAGTGACAGAACGAAAGCGGCCAAGACCAGGGCCGGCAAGGGAACACTCGGTCTTGGCCGCTTAACATGGCGTGGGAGGCACGCCGCGTCGGGCAAGACCTGTCCGGCATCAGCGCCTGTGAGACAGATTTAACGGGTTGAGGAACGGAGGATTTCTGGCTCATCGTAACCATTAAGGAGTGGAGATGAGACAGCAATCCGTGCACCCTGAATCGCCGTCTGAGCGGATCGTGAAGAACATCCGCCGGGCAACCCGCAAGCGTCATTCGTCCGAAGAGAAGATCCGGATAGTTCTGGACGGTCTGCGCGGCGAGGCCAGCATTGCCGAGCTGTGCCGCCGTGAAGGCATTGCCGAGAGCCTTTATTACGCTTGGTCCAAAGAGTTCCTGGAGGCCGGCAAGCGCCGTCTAGCAGGCGACACGGCGCGGGCCGCGACCAGTGGCGAGGTTAAGGACCTACGGCGTGAAGCGCAGGAGCTCAAGGCGGTCGTGGCTGAACAGACGCTCGAATTGCGGCTGCTTAAAAAAAGCATGATCGCGGATGGGGGAGACGAGGAATGAGATACCCCGCCTCCGAGAAGCTGGAGATTGTCCGCCTGGTCGAGCAATCCCATCTGCCGGTGCGCCGGACGCTGGAGAAGCTGGGCATCCAGCCTGCAAGGTTCTACCGCTGGTACGATCGACTGCAGACCGGCGGACCAGAAGCGCTGGAAGATAGGTCACCAAGGCCGAGGCGCGTCTGGAACCGCATCCCTGACGCAATACGCGAGAGGATTGTTCAACTGGCGTTGGATGAGCCTGAGCTATCACCACGGGAACTGGCCACGCGCTTTACCGATACGGCCAACTACTTTGTGTCGGAGGCTTCGGTCTACCGGCTGCTCAAGGCGCATGATCTGATTACCAGCCCGGCCTACATCGTCATGAAGGCAGCCGACGAGTTCAAGGACAAGACGACGGCGCCAAACCAGCTCTGGCAGACCGACTTCACCTATCTCAAGGTGACCGGCTGGGGCTGGTTCTATCTCAGTACGGCGCTGGATGACTTCTCGCGCTACATCATCGCATGGAAGTTGTGCACGACGATGAAGGTGCAGGATGTGACCGACACGCTGGATCTGGCTCTCGCGGCCTCAGGCTGTGACCAGGTACGGATCGTCCATAAGCCGCGCCTGCTCAGCGATAATGGTTCCAGCTACGTCTCGGCTGAGCTGGCAGATTGGTTGACTGTACAGAACATGGGACACGTTCGCGGCGCGCCCTACCATCCGCAGACACAGGGCAAGATCGAACGCTGGCATCAAACGCTCAAGAACCGCATCCTCCTGGAAAACTACTACCTGCCGGGTGATCTTGAGGCCAGCATTGGCCGGTTTGTCGATCACTACAAACATCGGCGCTATCATGAGAGCTTGAGCAATCTAACCCCGGCCGACGTGTACTTCGGGCGCGGTCAAACAATCCTGCTGGAAAGAGAAAGGATCAAACGGAACACAATCCAAAAACGACGCTTGCAGCACCAAAAGAAAGCCGCATAAACTAAAACCAGATGAGCCGGTCACTCCCGTAAATCAAACCGCCATCTGTCTCAAATTATCTGACGACGGACAAAGCAGACATCGTCGGCCGCTTCGTCCCGACCGGCGGCGACCCCCGCGGGCATTGGCGTGTGTGGCCTCTTTTATGTCGAATAAAGCATTCAATTTTCAGACGTTAGCCCTTGTGGAAATCGCTCTATGTCCGCCGGTAGCGTCACCCAGTCATATTTCGAGGATTCCCAGACCGAGACGGTCGGAGGGGGAAAGCTCGGTTCGATGAAGGCGCCGGTCGCGACGCCATAATCATTCGGCCGAATATCGAGTGTCCAACACACGGTTGATCCGCAGTTTGGGCAAAAATAATTGTGAAACTGTCGACCGCTGGAGGTGGGACGAGAATAGGTTTTGTGTTCCCCCTGGAGATGCACGTTGGCCTTGTCGAAGTAGGCGTTAGAACTCAACGGAGAGCCGGTTCGCCGCTGACAATCAGTACAATGGCAAATATTGACGATGGTTGGCTCGCCTGTGATTCGGCAGCCCAGAGACAAAGGCGCCGAATTGGCCACCGAAATCCAATCGCCCGCTTAGAGACAAAATGATTCAGGAACCCCCACCAGTTCGCGGCGTTTCGCAGTGAGCCGGGAAATCTCTGTTCGCCTAGGACTGTGTGGTGGTCTCTAGAGGACTCGAACTGCGTGCCAACCAGGCAGTCCATATCAAAACGGTCTCTTATCAGGGGAAACTCGCCGATAATAGATGAAAATCGCGACGTGTCAGGCATGTCGCCGGTACGAATGCTTTCATTCCTATATGCCAAGATAAGCGGCTTGGACCTGCTTATTGTTCATCAGTTCAGCACTCGTTCCCTGCATAATCACCTTGCCGCTCTCCAGCACATAAGCTCGTTGCACAAGCGAGAGCGCGCGGCTGACATTCTGTTCCACAAGCAGAATCGCCGTGCCCATGGCATGGATTTCCTGAATTTTCTCAAAGGTCGCATCGGTCACGACGGGCGCCAGCCCCAAGGACGGCTCGTCGAGCATCAGTAAGCGAGGCTGGAGCATCAGGCCGCGACCCACAGCGAGCATCTGCTGCTCGCCGCCGCTCATCGTGCCGGCGAGCTGCTTGCGGCGCTCGGCCAATACCGGAAAGATCGTGAAGACTAGCTCGAGTGTGCGTGCCCGCGACGCCTTGGCACTTGGAATATAGGCTCCGATTTCAAGGTTCTCCTTCACCGTCAGTTCGGGAAAGACCTGACGGCCCTCCGGCACATGCGCGATGCCGAGTTCGGTGACCTTGTAAGCTGGCAGCGACGCAATGTTCGTTTCGCGGAATGCAATCGTGCCGGCCGTCAACCGCACCAGGCCGGAAATCGCGCGCAGCGTGGTGCTCTTCCCAGCACCATTTGCACCCAGCAGACCGACGGCCTCGCCCTCCCCGATTGAAATGCTGACGTCGCTTATGGCGGGCACAGACCCGTAACCGGCGCTCACTCCGGAAAGCGTCAACACGGGCGCACTCCGGCGCTCGGCGGCTGCACGTAGCCGGTTCCCAAATAGGCGCGAATGACGTCCTGATTGGCGACGACTTCCTTGGGATTGCCCTCGGCGATCTTCTGGCCGTGGTCGAGCACCACGATGTGACGCGCGACCGCCATAATAGCGCGCATCACATGCTCGACGATGACGATAGTCAGTCCGCGCTGGGACAGTTTTCCCACCAGTGCGACGGCCTGATCGATCTCTGCCGGATTGAGACCGGCCATGACTTCGTCAAGAAGCAGCAGCCGTGGCTGCGTCGCCAATGCCCGCGCCAGTTCGAGCCGGCGCTGATCGATGGTAGTCAAATCGCGCGCCGGCGTATGCTCCTTGGGCGAGAGCCCGACAAACTCGATCGCTTCGCGCGCTTGCTCGCGTGCGGCATCGAGCCTCTTGTCGCGCAAAAATGCTCCAGTCATCACGTTCGCCAGCACCGTCATCTTGCCGAACGGCCGCGCGACCTGGAACGTGCGCGCCAGGCCGTGCGCGCAGATCTCGTGCGGCCGCAAGCCCACGAGCTCCCGGCCGAAGGCCAGCACCGAACCAGCGTCGGGCCGATGATAACCAGTGATAAGATTGAAACTCGTCGTCTTGCCGGCGCCGTTTGGTCCGATCAGCGCAAGGGTCTCGCCTTCATTGACCGCGAAGCTGACGTCCTGCACGGCGCGCAGTCCGCCGAACCGCCGGCTGAGGTTACGGATGACCAGCGCTTCAGCCATCGAGCGGCACTTCTTTTACGCGTGCCGCGCCCGCGTGAACAACGCGGTCATAGGCGTCGGTTAAGAGGCCGATCAGTCCCGCTGGCCGGCACAGGATCACCGCGATCAGGATCAGGCTGTAGACGGTCAATTGTATCCCGCCATGGCCACCGCCAAGCCAGCTTTGCAACAGTGCAGAGGTTGCTTCCAACAATACGGTGCCGACGACAGGCCCCCACAACGTACCAATGCCGCCGACGATAGACACCAAAGCCGCCTCGACCGAGACGTTGAAGCTAAACGCGGTGTTCGGATCGATGAAGTAAATGTACTGAACGTAAAACGTTCCTGCGAGGGCGGTCAAAAACGCACTAATCAGATAGATGTTCCGCTTGATCCGCAGCGCGTCGACCCCAATGGCTTCCGCTGCATCCTCGTCCTCACCGACGGCGACGAGATAATATCCCATCCACGAGCGCTCGATCCGGTAGGTGATCGCGAGTCCTATCGCCAAAAGCGCGAGTACGACGTAGTAATATGGCGCCTTGCCATCGAATTGCATCATCAACGGCGCGTCGCCGAGATTGGGCATGGTCGTGCCCTCGGCACCCCACGCAAAATCGCGAAATTTCAGGAACAGCAGCATTAGGACCTGCGCCGTCGCGATCGTGGCAATCGCGAAATATGGTCCGCGCAGCCGAAAGCACAGCGCGCCTATCGGGAGGCTTGCCAGCATGGCCACCACTCCGCCCGCCAGCATCCCGATCCAAGGCGAAACACCGTATCGGATAAGCAAAATCGTCGAGGTATAAGCGCCGAGGCCAAAGTAGGCGGCATGCCCTAGCGACAATTGCTTAGCGTAACCGCCCATCAGGTTCCAGGCGACGCCGATAAATGCAAACAGCAAAATCCTAATAAAGATATCGATCGCAAAAGTGCTCGACACCAGAAGGGGAAGCACAAGCGCTACTGCGGCAAGCACACCTACCCAAAACCCACTCCGGCTGATGAGCCCCTTCTTCACCGACTCCATCCTCCGAACAGGCCGTTCGGTCGGAAGGCGAGTGTCAGTAACAGCATCGCGAACACCACGATTAAGCCAGAGTCGGCGCCAACGAATTGAATCCCGAGCGACTCGGCCACGCCCATCATCAGGCTCGCGATCAGCGCGCCGGTGACGTTGCCCAGCGTCCCCAACACGACTGCGACGAACGCCATCAGCACAAACACCTGGCCCACCAATGGATAGGCCGGATAGAACGGCATCAGCAGCGAACCGGCAGCGCCCGCGAGCGCAAGGGCCACACCAACCGCCACACAGAACACACGGTCGGGATTGATCCCCATCAGCATCGCCACGTCGCGGTTCTGAGCCGCGGCGCGCATCGCCCTGCCGAGGTCGGTCGTGTGCAAGAACACCCAGAGCAACCCGCTCAGCACCATCGCGACGGCAAATGCAATTAATTTTGCCACCGGGATGTAGAGTGTACCTAGATGGATCGCCGTTTCGCTATACGGGGTCTGCACCGTCCGATAGTCGGCAGTGAACAGCAAGAGAGCGATGTTCACCAACAGCAGAGACAACGCGAAGGTGAGAAAGATCTGCGGCATATCGCCAAGCGCCAGGACGCGGCGGAGCAGAAAGTGTTGCAGCAGAACGCCGACGATAAACAGGACGGGCATTGAAATAACAAGCGAGACGAGCGGATCGATACCAAAATTCTTCGCCAGAAAGTAGCTGATATACATGCCGAGCATCACGAACTCGCCCTGGGCGAAGTTCACGATCTTAACGACGCCGAAGATTAACGTGACGCCGATGCTCACCAACGCATAGATGCCGCCGATAAGCAGGCCGTTTATCACTGCCTGTGCGATTGTCGTCAGCATCGGCGCCGCGCTGAATCCTCAGGCTTTCATCAATGGCGCGCGCGCCTCGTCCTTCGGAAACACCGTCGCAAGATCAGCGTTCTGCCACTGTACGCCAACCGGATGCGCGTAGATGTTTTTTCCGTCTGGACCGAATTTCACCTTGCCGCCTGGGCCCATTGCGGCGTAACCCGAAGAGACATCGAGCGTTGAAGCGCATCACGCACTTTTTGCGAGTCGGTCGATGCCGCTCGCTCGAGCGCATCTGCGATCATAAAGGTTTGAGCGACGAGGCCGCCGGCATATTCGAATAGAAATTCGCCGTACTGTTGTTTGTAGACCTCATTGACCTTCTGGGCGTCGGCGTTGACGTCATGGTTCCAGTGCGCAACTCCGAGCAAACCTTCCGCTACACCGCCGACGTTCTTGTAGAAGTCGGGAATGACGAAGCCTCCTGAACCGCCATTGATGGCAATGTGAAGCCCATTCTGCTTGATCGCGCGGATGATCAAGATGAGGTCGTTCAGGTAGGACACCGGGAATAACATGTTGGCACCGGAATCCTTGACCTTGTTGATTAGAGGGCTGGCGTCGGTCAGACCGGCCGAATAGGGCTCGAACATGACAATCTCGACACCCTGACCAGGCGCTTGCTCGCGCAAGCCGTTGGATGTCGAAGTGCCGAACGCAGTATTCTCGAAGATCACGGCAACCTTCGGCGAATCACTCACCAGTTTCGACATCTGCAGTTGCGCCAGCGCGAATTGCGACGCGCGCGAGAACGGCGTGAACGTATAGTGACGATCTATGTTGAGCTTGTCTGAGCTCGAACCGGTCAGGAGCGGCATTTTCGCGCGTTCGGCGACTTCGCTCGCGATCAGGGTTAGCGCGCTGGCAAAGCAGCCGTGAACCGCGGAGAGTTTGTAGCCGCTGATCAGGCGGTCGGTCTCGGTGCGCGTCACGGTCGCGTCGCTTTGCACGTCGGATATGATCAGATTCAGCTTGGCCCCGCCGAGCGACTTTATCCCGCCGGCATCGTTGACCATCTGGACAGCAAGCTTGGCAGCGTTGACGCAGCCCTGGCCGATTTGTGCGAAGTTTCCGGTGACTGGATACAGCCCGCCGATATTCACGGGTTCCGCCGCGAAGGCCTTGCGCGCAATGCCAAACGTGGCAACCGCAATAACGCCGGCGGATTTTTTGAGGAAATCTCTGCGGCCACGCCGTTTCGCGAAAGTCGAACTCTGGATCTTCGCCATCTTTACCTCCCCTGCTGTTTTCTCGCCGTCTGAACTCGCGGCGGTATCGCGTGCATCGGCATTGCAACCGCGTGGTGCACCCCGAGGGTCACGGCGAGCAGCGTTCTATTCAGTACGCGTCCGATAAACAATGAATACAGTATTATTTACAGGATTGTAAACAATTCATTTTCGCACTATTTATCGGGAATACTAAATCGGTGTGGTGCAGGTTCCTCAGCCCTGAGCACGACATCAGCAGACGGAACGGATCCGAGGTTCGCCATGGCCGTCAGGAGGACAACATCGCGGAACGCGCAAGATCGCAATTGCGGTCCGCACATCGCTTCAGCGAGCAAACCTGCGCGAAAAACCCTTGGCCGACGTCATCGCCACCGGCCTGGAAGAGGACATCGTGCTCGGCCGGCGTCACCCGCGCGAGCGCCTGATCGAACAGGACCTTTGTGACCGGTTTAACACGCACCGTGGCGACGTTCGGCTCGCTTTATTTGAGCTCGAGAAAAAGGGCATCGTTCAGCGTATTCCCAATCGCGGCGCAATCGTGCGCGATCTCACGCCCAAGGAGGTGATGGAGATCTATGCCGTGCGCGAGGCACTGGAAGTCATGGCAGTGCGGATTCTGCCTTTTCCAGTTGCAGCCGACGAGGCTTACCGAACTCGAAAAAATCCAGGCACGACACGCAACAGCGATCGGCAATGACGACATGCTCACCGTGTTCTACGCCAACCTCGACTTCCACCAGACGTTGTTCGAACTTTGCGGTAATGCGTGCTTGATCGAGACCATCAAGACCCTCGAGCGGAAGATCTACGGAATTCGATTTTATGCCAACGCATTTCCCGAAGCGCTTGAAAAAGCGCGACACGACCACGTCGATATGATCGAAGCATTACGCGGCTCGCGGCGCGACGAATTGATAAAACTCACGCGGCAACACCTAAAACCTTCGCCGCAGGCCTATATTCGCGCCTACGAACGCCGGTTTGGCGGCGCGGGCGCGGCGAGCGGCTAGGAATTCTACATGAAGCGCATCCTCATCACCGGCGCGGCAGGGCAAATCGGAGTAGCATTGCGCAAGGGTTTGCGCGGCTCTTATCCGCTCGTTCGCCTCCTCGACGTTGCCCCGCTGGGCAAAGCCGAGGGCAAAGAAGAAGTCATAACCGCTGACATCCGGGACAACGCGGCGATGGAAAAAGCTATGGAGGGCATCGACTGCGTCGTGCATCTCGCCGGCGCCTCCGTGGAATCTTCATGGGACAAGGTGCGGCCACTGAATATCGAGGGCTGTTACAACACGTTCGAGGCCGCGCGACGTCAAGGCGTCAAACGGGTGATCTTCGCAAGCTCAAACCACGCCGTGGGCTTTCATCGGCGCGAGCGCTTCATCGATAATACTGTAGTCCCCCGGCCAGACACGCGTTACGGCGTATCAAAAGTCTTCGGCGAGGCAGTGGGCCGGCTCTACGCTGACAAATATGGCTTGAGCGTCGCCTGTCTTCGCATCGGCACGTTTCGCACCCCCGATCGGCCGGTCGACTCGCGTCAACTCTTAACCTGGATCAGCCACCGCGACATGGTCCAACTGGCGCGCCGCTGCATCGATCATCAGAACTATCACTTCGTCACTGTCTACGGAGTATCCAACAACCTTCGCAGCCGCTGGGACAATAGCAACGTCAAGTTTCTCGGCTACCGTCCAGAGGATGACTCTGAAATATTCGCGCCAGAGATTTTGGCAAAGGGCGCCAAGGAGGACGAAGTTGCGGAGCAATTTCACGGCGGCTTCTACTGTCCGATGGAATTCTCCGGCGATACGTCGTTGATCGATTGAGTGCGAATAAACGTATGCAACTGTCTCTCCTGTTGGAGCAGTATCTCCACCAAGAGACCAAATTTCCGATCGTCGAACTGCTAGCCTCGTAAGACTTAAACCTGTCTCTAAAACAAAGCGCCATTGCTGCCGGGAAACCGAATTTTCAGTAGCAGAGACAGGTGCCGAAAAAGCCCGAAACGCGCCAAGCAGAGAACTTTCGCGCGATTCGTTTGCCGATAACCCTTTGATATCTAGACAACTATTGAGAGCTCGTACAGAGACTAACAATCTATACATGTGCGTGGTGGCGGACGCAGTCGCATTCGAACCTGTCTCTGCAACAGAATTCCCTGCTAACAGGGAAATTAACGGGGAAAAACGCAAAATCAGACCTGCCAAAGCGACGCGAACGCCACCTAGTGCAGCAACCACGCGGGTTTCTGGTGAAATTCCCTGTGAAAACTAACAGGGAATAATTTCGGCAGAACAGGGAAACTATGACCCGACAACAGGGAAGTTAGACGCTCGGCCCGTGTCCGCTTTCAGGGGCAAAGGAAACATCGAGCTGACCTGGCGCCACGTGGGCTAATGACCAAAAGCGGTCATTCAGCAAAATCAATCATGCTGGCGGGCGAGGGTCGGGCGATCCTTTCCTTCAGAGATCACGCATTGACTTAAGATGTTGCATAACCTTGGTACGTAATGCGGATTGCTGCTCGGCGCTCCACGTGCGGAATCCTTGACCGGATTTAAAGCCAAATTTGCCGTCGGCCACGAGTTTTAGCAAATAGGGCGACGGGCCCGGCCGGCTTTCGATCGCGGGCAGCACCGTATCATGGATGGCGAGCGTCAGGTCGGTGCCGACGAGATCGGCATTTTCCAGCGGACCGAGCACGGCAAGCCGGCGGCCGAACGACGCCTTGATGACCGCGTCGACCGTTTCGGCATCGCAGATGCCGTGCTCGACCAGCGAAATCGCCTCACGCCAGAGCGCGTGCTGCAGCCGGTTGCCGATGAACCCCGGCACGTCCTTCTTGACGTGCGCCGGCTTCTTGCCGGCCGTCTGGTGCAGCACCATGGTCCAAGCGATCACGTTCGGCGCGGTCCATTGCGTTTCGATGACTTCGACCAGCGGCACCAGGAACGGCGGATTCCACCAATGCGTTCCGAGCGTGCGCTCGCGCTTGTTCAGCCCCTGCATGATCGCGGTGATCGGGATCACTGAAGTGTTGCTGGCTAGGATCGTATCGGGCCGCACGTGACGCTCGATCTCGGCGAACAGTTTCTGCTTGAGCGGCAAATCCTCCAACACCGCCTCGACGACATAATCCGCGTCGCGCACCGCCTCGGCGAGTTTGGAGTGGGGTGTGACCCGCGACACCGCGCCCACGTCGTCGTCGAGATCGCGCAGATTCGCCGCGATCCGTGATTTTACGCTGTCGAGATTTTGCGCGACCGAGTCGGTGACGGCCACCTCGTGCCCGGCGAGCGCGAACACTTGTGCAATGCCGTGCCCCATCAGCCCGGCGCCGACCACGGCGATTTTTGCTTTGTTCATTAGAAATCCTGCACTCGAATTCGCCCCGGTCAGCCCGCCGTGTAGCCACCGTCGGCGTAGAGGATGTGGCCTGTGTAGAAATCGGATGCTTTCGAAGCCAGGAACAATAGCGGACCGGCGAGATCGGACGGCTCGCCCAGGCGACCCTTGGGCACGCGCGTCAGGAAGCCGGCGCGCACGGTTTTGCCGCGCTCATCGTCGGCGAACATCCATTCGGTCAGCGGTGAGCGGAAGACAGTCGGTCCGAGCGCATTGACGGTGATGCCGGCCACGCCGAGTTCGCAGCCGAGCGCCTTGGTGATGCCGTCGACTGCCGACTTTGACGCGCAATATGCGGTGTAGCCGGCCGGATGACCGAGCAGCCCTCGCGCTGAAGACATCAGGATGATTTTGCCGCCGCGGCCCTGCTTGAGCATTTGCCTCGCGCAGGCGCGCGCCATCAGCCAGGATTGCGTGACATTGGCATCCATCACGTCGAGGAAGTCTTCCGGCTTTTGATCGACGATCTTCGACACCTTGTTCTGGCCCGATGCCACGACCAGGATGTCGACGCCGCCGAATTTCTCCACCGCGGCCGCTATGATGGCGTCGCAGTTGGCCTCCGAACTCGGCCGCGTGGCAACCAGCTCAGCCTTGCCGCCCAGCTTTTGGCATTCCGCGGCGATTTTCTTCAGCCCCTCGGCGTTGCTTGCGGCAAGCACGACACCGGCGCCGGCTGCCGCCAGGGTCTTCGCCGCGACGGCGCCGAACGCGCCGGTCGCGCCGGTGACGATCGCGGTCTTGCCGCGCACGTCGAACAGCGCAGCCGGGTTCTTCAGGACGTCTTCGGACATCAGCGCACCTATTTTCCTTTCTCCCCGCGCGCGGGAAGCGGGTCGCGATGAGGGGGCTATCCGCTAGGCCCAGAATCGCGGCGAGGCCCCTCACCGTCGCTTCGCATAGCCGATGCTTCCGCATCGGCGCACCTAACGTCAAGAACGGCGTCCGTGGGACGCCTGAGCTCTCCCCGCGCAGCGGGGAGAGCTGAATATTCACTTCACCGGCGCGACGGCGACCGCGATCGTGCACACCTCGTTGCCGCGGTTGATGATCTCGCGGATCTCGTTGGGGCCGATGTAGCAACTGTCGCTTTCCTTGATAACCGTTTCCTTACCGCCGACGATCACCGTGAGTTCGCCCTTGAGCACGTAGTAGATCTTCTCGGGCGGCGAGGCGTCGGGACCGGCGCCGCCGCCGGGTAGGAAGTGCGAAATGCCGAACACGAGCGACTGCGAACCGCCCATCTCGGCGCCGAACACCCGGAACGATTTATAGTCGCGATGGTTGGGCGCATCGTAGGGCTTTGCTTCCGAAAACTTACGCACGATCATGCGAACTTCTCCCCCTTCTCGATCCGGTAAGAACCCTTCGGATCAGCGATCGCCACCAGGCGAATGATGCAGCCGTCGCCACGGTCCCAGTTCCACGGAAAGAACGCGAAAGTGCAGCGCCGGCCGGTGACCTTGTCGATATCGCCGCCGACATTCTCGATGCCGAGAATGCCGTTCTTGAACAGGATGCGGTGCACTGGCTCCCAATCCGGGAAATCGTCTTTCCAGTCGCGCCCGCCCGACCACTTTTTATATTCGGCGGCAAGGTGCGGATGCAGCGGCCCGTTGCGTTGCGGGCCGATGGCGGTGGCGAGCGGATGATCGTTCGCCTGCGTATCGTGGCCGACGACCTTCACCTTTTTTTCGACGAACCATTCGCCGGCGGACGGCACGAAGCCAGGCGCGTAGCAGAAATAGTCCTCGCTGTCCTCATAGAGCTTGTGCCAACCGGTATTGACGATGACGACGTCGCGCGGCCGCACCGCTTTGCCCGCCGCCTTTTCTAGATCGTCGTAGGTGATCTGCTCCCATTTTTTCTTGGGGATCGAGACGACGATCCCGCTGCCGAAGAAATGCGGCAGCGGCACCTCGTCGATGAACGGCGTGCCCTGCACGACGTGAGCCGGTGCATCGATATGAGTGGTGTTGTGCATCGATGTTGTGATGCGCTGCGACAGCACGCCGGATTTCGCCATATAATGTATACGTTCGATCTTGACGTCTTCGAAATAGGGCCAGTTTGGCGACTGGTAGCCGAAACGATGGGACAAGTTGAAAAACTCAAGACCCATCGCATTGTTGAGGTTTTCCTCGAACGCTACGCCGCGTATCGTCTTGACCACTTAGACCCTCCCCTCGCACGCCCACGCTCGGCAACGTTTATAGCATTGGCCGCTATACCATTGCACCGGATATCGGTTATAGAGCCACAGACAAAATATTGGGAGGCCGCCGAGGAAACGCATGGTCCGCAAAATCGCGCTCGAAGAGCACTTTCTGTCGCCCGGTCTGGTCGATTACTGGCGGCCAACGATGACCGAAGTCGCACCGGAGCGCGGCGAATATTTCTTTCGCAATCTCACCGATTTCGGCGAGCTGCGCCTTCAAAGCATGGACGACGCCGGCATCGCGCGCTCAGTCCTGTCGATCGCCGGCCCCGGTGTGCAGGCCGAGCGCGATACCGCAACGGCCACGCGCAGGGCGCGCGAGTTCAAACGACTTTCTCGCCCGCGAAATCGAGAAGCGGCCCGATCGCTACTCCGGCTTCGCTCACCTCGCGATGCAGGACGCTAGGTCGGCGGCCGATGAGCTGGAACGCTGCATCCGCGAACTCAAATTCTGCGGTGCCATGATCAATGGCCATACGCACGGGCAATATCTCGACGACGCCGCGTTCCATACGTTTTGGGAACGCGCGGATGAACTTGGCGCGGTGATCTACCTGCATCCGGCCGACCCCGTGGCGCAGCCGTCGGTTCTGTCCGGCTACAAGGTGCTAATGCGGCCCATGTGGGGCTGGGGCTTCGAGACCGGCTCGCACGCGTTGCGGCTCGTCGTCGGCGGACATTTCGACCGCTTCCCGCGCAGCAGGCTGATGCTGGGCCATCTCGGCGAGACACTGCCATTCCTGTTGTGGCGTTTCGACAGCCGCGCCCAGTTTCACGGCCTAAAGCTCAAAAAACCGCCATCGGAGTACATCCGGGAAAACGTTATCGTGACGACTTCGGGCATGTGCTCGGCGGAACCGCTCAAGTGCACTCTCGCGGCGTTGGGCCAAGATCGGGTAATGTTCGGCGCCGATCATCCGTTCGAATCCGCGCCGGAGGCGGGCGAGTTCCTCGACCATGTGCCGCTCGCGGATGAGTTGCGCGCCGACGTCGCATTCAACAATGCAGTGAAACATCTCGGTTTGCCAAAGGCATGACCAAGGTTCTCGTTCGCGATCCGCATTGAGCTTTTGCTTCCGTTCCCACAATTGGCATTGTGGCTTGCTGAGGTTTTGTACAGATGACGACAAATATTAGCACCCTTGTCCTCGAAACCTACGCCGATATGTATGCGCAGCAACTGCGCCTAGCGCGTTAGGTCGCGTGGCAGGTAATGACCCGAAGCGGACAGGAACTGCTAGCGCAGACTGGATGTCTGCAGTGCGGGTCCGTCATGAGTGTCGTCCAAAGACACCCAAACGTTGGGGTCTGCTTGTGACTGTCGTTTGTAATATTGGTACGGCGTTTCGGACCAGAGCACTATTTTTTCGTTTAAGTTGTCGAGAATGTACTCACCCCTGTCAGTCTTGACGGTGAGCACTGCGTGGCCATCGCCATTGGCTTCATGCACGATGGTCATCAAGAGCGCGGTGCGCGGCCACCCGGCTTGCATCAACATCCGTCTCTTGAGCAAAGCATAGCTGTGACAAGCTCCAGTGCCGTCGTCGGGATAACGCCACCACTGGATCATGCCATAATGATCCATATCGGTCCTGGGCTGAATGTTGTCATTCACCCATTTGTTAATGCGGACCAGGGTTTCCCAAGCTTTATCGTCCAGCACAATGTCGCGCGGCTGGGCAGCTTTTGTGGCGCATTCGGAAATGTAAGTTGTGCAGAATTGAACCCAGCCACTCGGCACATTCGTTTCGTTGCCGACATTGATAAAGCGCGGGTATTCTTTCGTTTGACCTTGCACCGCGCAGACGCTGGTGAAAAGCGCTGTTGTCGAAACCAACACCAGCGTGCGCGTCGTCAATCTACGCAGATATCGCTTCATGGGCTTGACCCCAACCTTGAGGTCACTTGTCCCATAAAGCTCTTGTGTCGCCGCTAAATCAGCTCAGCGTTTTTGAAACGAGGTCACATAAAGATCGCTGGAAAAATGAGTCATATCCGGCGAAAAATTAGATCAAATGCGATCAAACCTTTTCACAGGAAAAATAGAACTCCATACGCCTTCGTCGTGCTCGACTATAGCTTACCCTACGACCGGCAGTTACCTAAAATTTTACAGTTTTGCTGGCCCATTCTTGAACAGGTGACCGGCACAATGAGGGCTGCAAGCCTCGATTAGAGGACCGCCCTCGATGACGCGACGCGATCAGGAACTGTTGGACAAGCAATTCCGTTGGCTCAACCGCTCGCCGGCGGACGGACTTTTGGCACTTTCCGTTTTCACTACCATTTTGCTCTTCGTATTTATTGGCAGCACCATCACCGCATAAGCAGCTAAGCCGCTCAAACGTTGCTCGACGACGAAAAAGCTCGCCATTTTTGCTGTGGAGCGTAAGTCCGCTTGTAGCCCTTAGCGGACACGCCGGTTAGTGACTGCTGCGGCAGCTTTCGGGGGTAAAGATGGGGTAATCGGCCGGCGTTCTTGTGGATAGCTAAAGATTGTGGGTGCTGCGCTTCAGGCTGATGGTTCAACGAGGTCCGTGTGCACGGCCTCAAGCATCAGAAGGAGAAGCGCAGCATGGACTATTTTGCTGGACTGGACGTATCGGTCAAGGAGACCAGCGTCTGCATTGTGGATGACGCGGGCAAGATCGTTCGGGAAGTGAAGGTCGCGAGCGAACCCGAAGCGTTGTTGGCGGTGCTGAGGAACCCCGCCTACCGCTTCAAGCGGATTGGATTGGAAGCCGGACCATTGTCGCAATGGCTGTTCAGCGGTCTCGCCGAAGCCGAGTTACCGGCGGTCTGTGTTGAGACACGGCACATGCGAGCAGTGTTGAAGGCGCAGATCAACAAGACGGACCGCAACGACGCTCGCGGTATCGCACAGATGATGCGGGTGGGACTTTACCGCCCGGTGCATGTGAAGACGTTACGCAGTCAAAAACTGCGGATGCTGCTGACCCATCGCAAGCTACTACAGTCGAAGGCCATTGCCGTCGACAATGACCTGCGCGGGACTTTGCGTAACTTCGGTCTCAAGGTAGGCATGGTGGGGACGGTGAAGTTCGAGGCACGCATCAAGGAGCTGGTCGAGAACTTGCCCGACCTGGCTGTGCTGGTCGAACCGCTGCTTGTCGTCCGGCGGGTGCTTCGCGAGCAGTTTGTCATCCTGCATCGTCGTTTGCTGGCCATCGTGCGAGACGACGAGGTGTGCCGGCGCCTGATAACGACCCCCGGGGTCGGCCCCGTGGTAGCGCTGACCTATCGCGCCACCGTCGACGTACCGGCTCGGTTCCGTAAATCCAAGGCAGTCGGTGCCGTGTTTGGGCTGACGTGTTCCAAGTATCAATCCGGCGAGATCGATCGAAGCGGCAGAATATCACGCTGCGGAGATGAGATGATGCGGGTCATGCTCTACGAAGCAGCTCAGAGCATGCTGCGTTCGAAGAAATGGTCTTGGCTCAAAGCCTGGGCGATGCAGATCGCCAGGCGCCGCGGGATGAAGAAGGCGATCGTGGCGCTGGCACGCCGACTGGCCGTGATCATGCACCGCATCTGGGTTGACGGCACCGAGTTCCGCTGGACCCGGGAACACGTCGCGGCGGCAGCATAAAAACCGTGCAGGATCAATTACGATAGGAGAACACTCGAGCTCCACCCAGCGGTGGAATGATGTCCCTCGCGGGACGATGGATGAGGTGAGTTCGCATGTCCGCTTGGACCTACCGTTCGTCTGACGGCAACGCCGCGGTAAAGATTGTTCCGCCTCGTCTTCGAATCCCATGATGGAAGGGCCTTGGTGCCGATTCCGAAGAGAAGCACGAGCCCGTGAGCGACATCGACACTGCAGCGGCGAAAAGTCTGAAAGTGCTTGACCCCAAACGGCCGATTAGAGAAGCGGACATCCTAATTTGACCGCGCCGCGGCAGCTAATGACCCAAAGCGGACATCCGCGCTCTAGAATAAATATCTCAAGCCAAGGGCCACTCGCACGGAGCGGACACTTTTTCAGTCATTCGATTCGGGGCGGACCTGAATAGAACGGCGTCGTGAGGCCGCCGAGGCGCCAGCCTTGCACTGCTCGGAAACTAAAGACGCCTAATGCAGGTGATAGTTGATACCGATGGTCATAACATTATCGTAACCGTGGCCTCCGATCGTGGCGGTGCCAGCGGATGGAGTGACGCCGCGTAGGGTAAAATTAGTTTGAGGATTAGTCCCTACATAAGACGCAGTAGCGCCGTCACCCTCTAACTGCACATAATCGTATTCTAGCTTGAGGCTCCAGTGCTGATCGACCATGCGCTCGACGCCGACGCCCACAAACCAACCCGCTTCCCATTTGCTGCCGGGATTTGCGGCGGATATCCCACCAACACCATCATTAGCACTAGCGTTCCCGCCCACTTGTCCGACGGCGAGGCCGCCAGCCGCATACCACATCGTGTGGTTTGCGTCTGTCAGCAGGCCGAGATGCGGGCCGATCAGAAATGGATCGTAATGGGTAGTGTTGACAATTGTTGTTGTCGAACCCGGTACATCCCCTGTGTTTGAACCCGAGTGCTCTCGCGGAAAGTCATAGCGCGCTTCCAAACAGGCCACGTAGTTCGTCGTCGGCCTTTGCCAGCAATAGCCGCCTTCGACACTCGCTTCCCAGCCACGATGATCAACTGTCTGGGTAACGACAACGCCTGCGAGCCCAGGATCATTAGTTGTGGTCGTGGAGCGGCTGTGACCCCAACTGTAGCCAGTGTTGACGCCGACGTACCAACCGGTCCAGTCGTAGAGCGGTACAGGCGGGGGCGCCTTGATAGCCATATCGGCGGCGAGCGCGGCGGTGCTCAAGCCGACACAAACGCTAACGGCCGCGCATGAGGTGGTGAGTAAGCGACGCATTTGGAGGCCCCGTCCCATTCCCAGTTGTTGCCGACGATTTAACTCCCCTCAAGCAGGCTTGGTCCACGCCTAAAACTCCTCCCGCGGCCGGTTCCGCGGGGAAAATGTGCTGAATTTTGGGCTCCGTGGCATACCGGTCACACAATCGATGCGACGTGACTAAAAAACCCGCCGCGTCATCACGTCGCCCAGCAACAGCGACAGCCCCAGCCGGACGATCCAGATAAGCGGAAATGGGCCGCCTCTGGTGGCCGTTTTCATTCTAGACCAGAAACGGATGTCTGCTTTTGGCCCAAAACGGACTCGCCAGCTGTCCGTCTTCGTGTCCGTTATCGGGGGCAAAGCGGACACCACCTGACCGCCTGAGGATGGCATGAATTCAGCGGAGCGGTCCGGTGATTTTAAAGGGGTTTCTTGAACAAATGCGAACAAGGCGATGGCGGAGGGAGTGTCCGCTCCCGCGCATTGATCGGCGGCAATTCATCGCCAAGCGGTTCGCCATGAGCGACCCACCCTGATCCACACCTCGTCAGCGGCATCGCCGTCGCTTGGGACACTCCATCCGTCTATCATGAGAACGAGGCGGCCTGCGCTTGCTCCGGGTGAAGAAAGTGGTGCTGGCAAGAACTCAAGCGCCGGCGCGAAAGCACCGAGTGTCGCGCCCCCGACGAAAACTCGGCGGTCGATTATCATGCGGCGGCTCCTTCTCGTTTTGCGAGACGGCATTCTGCCAAGGGAGACGATTTGAATCCCGCAATATCACCCCAACGCTCGGTGGCTTTTTCAAGAAGTGAGGCTGCTGCATTGGCGTCATCGGCGGAAACTGCAATTTCGTATGCCTGCTCGAAAGCCCGAAGTGTCGGACGATTGGCAACGTTGACGAGCGCAAGCTCAAGAGCTCGCCGAGGATCATTGCCGCTTCCCGCGTAGAATTCCGCACCGTGGTCGGCGAATGCGAGCGGGTACCGCTCAAGAATGGATCCAAATCCGGAACGGGCGGCTTGCATCTGAGCGTCGGCGTCTTTGCCTTGAACGGTCATGACATCCGCAAGGCGCCAGCGCACTTCCGGGTCACCGCTCGGAAGTGCCGGCATGAGCGCAGACTCCGCGTCGTCTGCTCGCCCGCAAGACAAATAGATTTCTGCCAAATGTACGCGCGCCTTCGTATAGCTTGGCAATCGCTCTAGCGCTTTTTCGTACCACTGCACGGCGCAGGCCGTTCGCGGCTCCGGTGCCAATTCTCCCCAGAGCACGCCGAGCTGAAAGCATACCCAGGCGACCGGGAATGGAGAAACATCGGAGTAGTTCTGGAGCGCTTGCTTGTAGATGCGATCGGCGTCACCGAATTCGCGCAAATCCGCCATTAGTCCGCCCAACGCCACTTGGTCCTCGATTCCGCTAGATTTCGTGGCTGTCTGACGCCGCTCGCACAACACCCTGTCGAGGTCAGTCCCGCAGGCTTGATCGATACTCAGCCGAAGACGGCTGATGTCTGCCTCGGGTGCTCCGCGGATTTTAGCTTGTTCGAGGTGGTGCCTTGCATCGGCGAATCGATGCGTCGTCGACGCGACTTGCGCTTGAATCAGCGCTGTGCGCGCCGAAGCAGCATCCGTTTGTGAGAGCTGTTTGGCCAGAAACTCAAGGCGATCGAGCGCGGTCAAATCGCCGACAAACTGTGCCGATAGCTGCTCATGTTGTACAACTGTCTCAGCTATGCCTTCCCGCAGCAGGTCCTGGTAGAACCTGCTCCAAGACCGGCGGCGGGCGCTTTCCAAGTTGATAACGGCGATGTCGCCGTCAGTCGTCCGGAAGCACGTGTCGTCAAATTCGGCCGCCTCGGACATGGCGAAACCTCAAAACCTCGACTTGAGGCTATCTAGCCCGGTTTTGAAAAGAGTTGAAACAATGGTCTTCACGATAAGCGTACCCGGACCGTTTGGCAGAAACTGCGACCGCCATTCGACGGAACTTCCGACACCGTTCGGTTTGACCTCCAGCACGCCCGTGTAATCCGAAGCCGGAATGCCACCTATGTTGGTGTAGCGATAAGATCGGGCGGAGTTGTCGAGCGCATCCAGGCGTTCGATGATCTGCTTGCCGTCAATGGTCTCTATGACGCGCAACTGACCAATGCCCGTTCCGATCAACTTGATGTTGGCGATCAAAGGGTGCCAACTTCCGCCAAATTTCCCAACCAGTTCCCAGACTTTTTCGGGTGCTGCGCCAAGCTCAACGCTTTCCGTGACACTTTGCAAATCGGTGTTCGGCTCAGCGAAATACGGGAAGCTTTTCGTGCCGGGCTTAGTAGCCTTGGTTGTCCCGCCTTCCAGGAATTCGCGGTCGCGGTTCACCATCCACGTCAGCAGAACATCGATGACATCGGCGTCGACTGTGCGCCCGCCACCAGTCTGATAGGCCTGACCATTGAGCGTGCTCTTCTCAATTTCAAGATGACTGGTATCCGTAATCGGCTTTGCGACATCGAACAGCATAAAATCATCGAGAAACATATTGGCGTTGGCAGCCAGTGCAGAAGGCGTCCAGTCCTGCTTGCCGTCGCGCATGTCCCAGTTGGCCAAGCTGTCCTTCAAACGCTGGAGGAACAGCGGGCGTACCTTTTCATCGATCGCGAATGGTGTCTGCTGATTCCAAAGATCACGAAGGTCGTCGGCACCCGCAGCAACACCTTCGTTGTTAAGACGCATATTTGTTTGCTCAGGCCGGCCAACCCAATCAAGGCGCGGAGGTTCATGTCCAACGAATGCAGCCGGATGCGGCCTTGGTACCGTTTCGGCGATTGCCGCGAATAGGGAGCCCCTATCTGGATCAAGTACATGCCGCGTATCGAATTCGATGGCGATGCAGAGCACGTTATCGTTGAACAACAGATTTTGGAATTTCCTCATGCCTCCTCCGAATAGCCATGCGAGGATAAATGGATCGGAACGCAGGCCCGCAAATATGCGAAAGGTGCCGTCCGGCGTGGATGCGCCTTTCTCGTCATTGGTGATGAATTGAAGCGTCTGCCCATCGGGCAACGTACAGGTACCGCGCTGGATCGGCTTTTGGTCTGCCGCGCCACGCTCAAGCGTCTCAAATCTGCAGGTAAAGCGTATCTCCGGGTCGCTCGTCTCAAATTTCGTGGTGTCGCCGACACCGGCAACTTTGGCACGGCGAACGACGATCGAGTGATCGATCGCATTGGAGAAGATCGCATTCACGCCGCAAGTCGGAAAAACATTCGCAGCTAGCACAGTATGCGCCGGATTTGCCGGACTCGTGAACGCGAACAGGTCGGTGAGGTCGGCCGACGGATCGCCTATCTGTCTTGGTCCATCGATATGATCGGACATCGGCTAGCTCCGCAGTTACAGTCAAGAGTTCATCATTGGCGCAGCGTGACCGACGGAAAATCAGTCAAGGCTTCGGGCACGGAGTGCATAGACTTAGCGAGAGCTGCTTTCTGGCGGACCTCCGAATGGTGTCACGCGGCCGGGTCACGCGGGGCCGCCTTGTAGACGCCCTCTGGCGGCCGCGGCGTGGGGAGTTCGCGATAACCGTGCAAGTTCAATTGTTGGGCTTCCGTCAGGTTGAGTTTCCGAATCGCCGTTTCCCGAGCCTCGGCTCCAAGCACAGTGCTGAATATGAAGGGCTCCAGCAATGGCTTGTCTCGAAACTCTGGGGGCAAGAACTTGCTGAGTTCGCCGGTAATGGCCAGCGGCCTAAGGGTAAAGAGCTGCGGCTCGGTACCCACATATGATTGGGGAGTCAGTCCTACGAGAATAAAACGTTTCCCGTATTTGTTCGCATCGGTCCACCGATACGGCCAAGCGTTGTGGCAGCTTGCGCACAGTTCGGTGAATAATGCCTTGCCCACCTTCGCTTTGTCGCGGTCGATCTTGCCAAACACATCTTCCGGCCAGCTTGGTGGCGCCAAACGGTCCAGCTGGTCCTCGACTCGCTGAAGGTCAAGTATTGCTCCGTTTGACTGGAAGAGGCCATCGGCGGGAGATTTAGAGCTGAGATCAACGGGCAGGAAGACGCCCATCGTCTCTCCAAAATTGCGGCCGATCGGATCCTGTGCAAAAGCGCCCCACTGCGTCCAGAGTCCTTGTGGAGCATTCCACAGGAAGGGAGGCTTGACTGGCGCGTTTCCGGTGGACCAGTTCTCGGCAATTCCCGACAGCGTGGCCGTTGTGCGGTCGACAATCATGGTCAGGGCATCCACGCGTCCAGGACCCCACGGGTGCGGAGTGATCGAAGTTCGGGTGCCATACTCGTTGACTCGAACCATCTCGCTCTCAATTCGCTTGCGCAGCTTGTCCTTGGCATCCGGGGTCGATGCTCCGAGCCGCGCCGCCAAGCGCTCGAACTTTGCAACGTCGGTCAGGTTCGCTCGAAGCACCTCGTTGAGGTTTTTAACTAGGCCCTGGAAATCCATTGTTTGGGAAATGCCGCCTTCGATGCGAACGAGCTTACCCTTGTACTTCAACTGCCCTTCGTGGCAGGCCGCGCAGGTGACGCCAGCATAATCGCCGGCCGGCCAACCCTTGATGGAAGTCGCAACCACTGTCTTGCTGATGCCGATCGGCAATCCGTCGGGATTAAATGGGCTGACTGGTTCTGGAACAAGGCCATTTTCCGGACTGTTTAGACTATTGCGATAAAGGTCCTGGCTTTCTGCGGCCTCCATATTCAGAAAGAGGTCATACGAGACCACCGCCGAACCTTGCGAGAAATGATAGTACCATTCCCGATCATCCTGCGACCAAGCCTGATTGAGATAGATCACATCGTCGCTTGGCGACTGTGCTGTTGCGGGTGCTGGGAGGAAGAAGCCCGCTGAGCAGAGGAAAGATAAAGAGAGCGAGGCGACGGTTGATGTAAAGCTGTTGCATCGGCGCATGAAAATTCTCCCCTACCAACGCAGCTCATCCCTGCGAATAATATCTCAAGCGATGCCGCATTAGCCAGCTATGCAAATTCGGAGTCTAAACGATTTTAGCCACTTAAAGCTAACCGACCAGCTTGGCGATGGGCAGCGGACGGATGAATGCCGTAGGTCATGAGCCCTTACATAACGCGCGAGCCCTTACATAACGCGCGGCGAGAGCCACAATGTTACCACTGCGGTCACGACCGACCCATTTGGGCCGTCAATGTCCGCTTGTGGCCCAAAGTGGACACGCCGGTCAGCGAGTGCCGCGGCAGCTTTCGGGAGTAAAGATGGGGTAATCGGCCGGCGTTCTTGTGGATAGCTAAAGATTGTGGGTGCTGCGCTTCAGGCTGATGGTTCAACGAGGTCCGTGTGCACGGCCTCAAGCATCAGAAGGAGAAGCGCAGCATGGACTATTTTGCTGGACTGGACGTATCGGTCAAGGAGACCAGCGTCTGCATTGTGGATGACGCGGGCAAGATCGTTCGGGAAGTGAAGGTCGCGAGCGAACCCGAAGCGTTGTTGGCGGTGCTGAGGAACCCCGCCTACCGCTTCAAGCGGATTGGATTGGAAGCCGGACCATTGTCGCAATGGCTGTTCAGCGGTCTCGCCGAAGCCGAGTTACCGGCGGTCTGTGTTGAGACACGGCACATGCGAGCAGTGTTGAAGGCGCAGATCAACAAGACGGACCGCAACGACGCTCGCGGTATCGCACAGATGATGCGGGTGGGACTTTACCGCCCGGTGCATGTGAAGACGTTACGCAGTCAAAAACTGCGGATGCTGCTGACCCATCGCAAGCTACTACAGTCGAAGGCCATTGCCGTCGACAATGACCTGCGCGGGACTTTGCGTAACTTCGGTCTCAAGGTAGGCATGGTGGGGACGGTGAAGTTCGAGGCACGCATCAAGGAGCTGGTCGAGAACTTGCCCGACCTGGCTGTGCTGGTCGAACCGCTGCTTGTCGTCCGGCGGGTGCTTCGCGAGCAGTTTGTCATCCTACATCGTCGTTTGCTGGCCATCGTGCGAGACGACGAGGTGTGCCGGCGCCTGATAACGACCCCCGGGGTCGGCCCCGTGGTAGCGCTGACCTATCGCGCCACCGTCGACGTACCGGCTCGGTTCCGTAAATCCAAGGCAGTCGGTGCCGTGTTTGGGCTGACGTGTTCCAAGTATCAATCCGGCGAGATCGATCGAAGCGGCAGAATATCACGCTGCGGAGATGAGATGATGCGGGTCATGCTCTACGAAGCAGCTCAGAGCATGCTGCGTTCGAAGAAATGGTCTTGGCTCAAAGCCTGGGCGATGCAGATCGCCAGGCGCCGCGGGATGAAGAAGGCGATCGTGGCGCTGGCACGCCGACTGGCCGTGATCATGCACCGCATCTGGGTTGACGGCACCGAGTTCCGCTGGACCCGGGAACACGTCGCGGCGGCAGCATAAAAACCGTGCAGGATCAATTACGATAGGAGAACACTCGAGCTCCACCCAGCGGTGGAATGATGTCCCTCGCGGGACGATGGATGAGGTGAGTTCGCATGTCCGCTTGGACCTACCGTTCGTCTGACGGCAACGCCGCGGTAAAGATTGTTCCGCCTCGTCTTCGAATCCCATGATGGAAGGGCCTTGGTGCCGATTCCGAAGAGAAGCACGAGCCCGTGAGCGACATCGACACTGCAGCGGTGAAAAGTCTGAAAGTGCTTGACCCCAAACGGCCGATTAGAGAAGCGGACATGCCGGCTTGACCGCGCCGCGGCAGCTAATGACCCAAAGCGGACACGCCGACAGAGAATGTCGACCGGAGCGCGCAGGCTCGCTCGTGGATCATGCGGCTGACCAATGATGGTCGAATTCGGAAATATCGGTTTAAACTTTGGAGCCGCAATGATGAGACCGATGATCCTCGCAGTTTACGTCGTGGCCCTGATAGCCCTTGTCGTCGGCGTTGATGTACTGTTCTTCAGGGATCGACTCTGGGAACGGCTCATCTTGAACATCGGCATCGTACTGGTGTTTGCCGCCTTCTACTTGAGATTCCTGAAACACCCGTGAGCCTCTACGGCTGGAGCCTCGTGCGGCGCCCACCTGTCCGCTTTCGGGTGTAAAGCGGACACGGCCACCATTAGCCGCCGCGGCAGCTTCTGACCCAAAGCGGACATGGGTTAGGGACGTTGGACTTCAACCGTCACATGCGACAAGCTGCGAAACCGGCTGAGCAGCGATTGATAATACTCAGGTCCGCGCTGCCGATTGGTCGCAACCGAAAGAACGGCGCCCAAGTGTCCTGGTCCGAGCCGCCATACGTGGAAGTCGGTCAGTTGGTCGCCATCTGTCTCGATCACAGCTCGCATACGCTCCGCCATGGCTCGGTCGGGATTCATATCGAGCAATACGGCACCCGTGTCGCGCACAAGACCGTAGGACCAAACGGCGATGACAACGGCACCGCATAGGCCCGCGACAGGGTCCATCCACGTCCAACCGAGAAAGCGACCAAGTGACAATCCGACAATAACAAGCACTGACACTGCCGCATCGGCCAAGACGTGAATGATAGCAGCGCGCATGTTGTTATCCCGGTGCGCTGTGCCGTGCGCATGCTCGTGTTCTTGGAAATCCACCGAATAAGCACTGCCGTGATTAATTGAGACGCGCGCGACAAACTCGTGCGGCTCCGGGATTTCGTCTCTCGATTCGAGCTGACCATTGCGTGCGGCCATATCAAAGACTTGACGCGCGCCATCCGGCCGCACGGTCTCGACAGTAACATCGTCCGCCGCAAGAGGCTGGCCAGCGCACGAAAGCTTAAAGCGAGGTGGAACGCCATCCTCGATTATTTCGAGCAACAAAGGGCCAGTGTCGGTTTGGAGGCTATGGGCTTCGTTGCGATCGTGGTCATGATCCGCGTGGGAGTGACCGTGATGATGGTGACCCCCACCGCTAAGAAGCAGAACGCTGGCAACATTAACGGCTAGTCCCAGCACTGCGATGGGGATGGCCTCATTGAAGCTAATGGGGACGGGCCAAATAAATCGTGTAATAGCCTCGTACCCAATCAGCAACGAAATCAAGGCAAGGACAATTGCACTCGAAAATCCGGCAAGGTCGCCGAGCTTGCCCGTGCCGAATGAAAAGCGTGCATCCTCGGCGTAACGCCGAGCGTAGCTGTAGGCGAGCGCCGCTAACAATAACGCGCTCGCGTGCGTTGACATATGTAAGCCGTCAGCGACGAGTGCGATTGAGCCAAACAGTAAGCCGCCGACGATTTCCGCAACCATCATGAAGCTGCAAAGCGCAATCACTATCCAGGTGCGGCGCTCGTTTCGCTCATGGCCCTCGCCAAGAAAAATGTGATTCTTTCGACCGTTCCGAAGGACATCTATCATGACCGGTCCCCTACTCACCGAAAGCCAAAACTCATTTTAAGTAGGCACGTACGACTTCGATCAGATCGTCTGCCGCTTCATCGCGTTCCTTGGTAGCAATTGACGGTGCAGTCACGTGACACTTGATGTGGTCCTCGATCACCTCAGCCATCAGGCCGTTCACGGCACCTCGAACGGAGGTAATGACTTGCAAAACGTCAGCGCAGCCGACTTCGGCTTCAAGCGCGCGCTCGATTGCCTCCACCTGTCCCCGAATACGCCGCACGCGGGCCAGGAGCTTCGACTTTTCCCGAATGGTGTGCGTCATGGCGCCTCCTATGTAGTATAGGAGGGTACACTATATGTGGCGGTTCTTCAACACTGCGGCCGACAGCGAAGCCGGTACGGCTATCAAGCCCGTTTTGCGAATGACTAACGGTCTAGCCATTCCCAGACGCACAGGCCGCCAATTAATCGAATCGTGGCTGCTATTGGCCCTTAGCGGCCACGAAGGTCTATCGCCTTCGCGTCCGTTATTGGGGGTATAGCTGCCGCGCCGACCAGTGAATGGCGCGGCCGTTTATGACCCAAAGCGGACTTCGCTGGGTTAACGCCGCGTTAACGCGATGCATTGGATGGTCACCGTTAGAACAACCGTCTCGGAGACCTCACGATGCTGCCCGAACACCACGCAGTCCTTGAGGAGGAGCCCTGTCCTGTCGCTGATCAAATGCTGGGGGAGATGTATCGCGCAAGCACGCATGGGCTGAACGAACTCATTGCGACCGTCTCGCCCACAGCAAGGGCTTTGCTCGCTGTTTATTGCTACCGCCGCGCCCATCTTGCTTCGATCGGATTGGCGATCGCGGCAACCTGCGAGAAAGACGCTCTGACTTCGCTGGGAGGCAACGCTGGTGCCACGCTGTTCGAGCGATCGCGCGAAGCTCCGCAGTCATCGTTCCCTGATACTCGCGCGAATGGCCGACGGAAAATCACTCTGGCGACCGAACCACTTCGGCCAACTAAACCCAATTGCGAACGAGACCAAGGCTGACCTGCAAAAGTCTCGTCCTGATTAAACCGCTCCCAAAACAAAAAATGCTCTTTTTCGTTTATGTGTTGGGAAGCCGACGCAAAAATGATCGTCGAAGCTATGTCGGCTGGACGACTGACATAAAGAGACGGCTCCAGCAACACAATGCCGGAAACGGCGCTAAGTCGAACTCGTGGACGGAGGTGGGTTCTGCTCTATTCCGAACGTTGCAAAACCCGCACCGAAGCCATGAGTTGCGAGTGGTACATCAAACGTGATAGAAAGTTTCGCGCCATCCTGCGCGAAGCCATTTGAACCTGACCGGAGAGTCCGCTTTTAGGGGCAAAGATGGGGTAATCGGCCGGCGTTCTTGTGGATAGCTAAAGATTGTGGGTGCTGCGCTTCAGGCTGATGGTTCAACGAGGTCCGTGTGCACGGCCTCAAGCATCAGAAGGAGAAGCGCAGCATGGACTATTTTGCTGGACTGGACGTATCGGTCAAGGAGACCAGCGTCTGCATTGTGGATGACGCGGGCAAGATCGTTCGGGAAGTGAAGGTCGCGAGCGAACCCGAAGCGTTGTTGGCGGTGCTGAGGAACCCCGCCTACCGCTTCAAGCGGATTGGATTGGAAGCCGGACCATTGTCGCAATGGCTGTTCAGCGGTCTCGCCGAAGCCGAGTTACCGGCGGTCTGTGTTGAGACACGGCACATGCGAGCAGTGTTGAAGGCGCAGATCAACAAGACGGACCGCAACGACGCTCGCGGTATCGCACAGATGATGCGGGTGGGACTTTACCGCCCGGTGCATGTGAAGACGTTACGCAGTCAAAAACTGCGGATGCTGCTGACCCTTCGCAAGCTACTACAGTCGAAGGCCATTGCCGTCGACAATGACCTGCGCGGGACTTTGCGTAACTTCGGTCTCAAGGTAGGCATGGTGGGGACGGTGAAGTTCGAGGCACGCATCAAGGAGCTGGTCGAGAACTTGCCCGACCTGGCTGTGCTGGTCGAACCGCTGCTTGTCGTCCGGCGGGTGCTTCGCGAGCAGTTTGTCATCCTACATCGTCGTTTGCTGGCCATCGTGCGAGACGACGAGGTGTGCCGGCGCCTGATAACGACCCCCGGGGTCGGCCCCGTGGTAGCGCTGACCTATCGCGCCACCGTCGACGTACCGGCTCGGTTCCGTAAATCCAAGGCAGTCGGTGCCGTGTTTGGGCTGACGTGTTCCAAGTATCAATCCGGCGAGATCGATCGAAGCGGCAGAATATCACGCTGCGGAGATGAGATGATGCGGGTCATGCTCTACGAAGCAGCTCAGAGCATGCTGCGTTCGAAGAAATGGTCTTGGCTCAAAGCCTGGGCGATGCAGATCGCCAGGCGCCGCGGGATGAAGAAGGCGATCGTGGCGCTGGCACGCCGACTGGCCGTGATCATGCACCGCATCTGGGTTGACGGCACCGAGTTCCGCTGGACCCGGGAACACGTCGCGGCGGCAGCATAAAAACCGTGCAGGATCAATTACGATAGGAGAACACTCGAGCTCCACCCAGCGGTGGAATGATGTCCCTCGCGGGACGATGGATGAGGTGAGTTCGCATGTCCGCTTGGACCTACCGTTCGTCTGACGGCAACGCCGCGGTAAAGATTGTTCCGCCTCGTCTTCGAATCCCATGATGGAAGGGCCTTGGTGCCGATTCCGAAGAGAAGCACGAGCCCGTGAGCGACATCGACACTGCAGCGGTGAAAAGTCTGAAAGTGCTTGACCCCAAACGGCCGATTAGAGAAGCGGACATCAAGGGGGATCGCCGCTACGTCTGCTTTTGACCCAAAGCGGACACACCCGCATACCGTCTCGCCTAAGTCTCTTGGCCAGCTCGCGGAGGTTCGCGCACGCCCTGAAGGCGAGCGTGCCTACGTCAGCGCTGGCTCCTCATGAATGAAGCCAAGGGAAGGATCTCTTTTGATCTTCCTCAAACCGCCTGATAACGGCGCCGTATTCCTGGGTATGCGCGATTTCGTCTAACCCCCTAAGCAGGCGTCGCTTGCTTAGTGGTTCAATTTCGAAGCGATAGATTTTGCCATCGGGGCCAGTGACCGCCTGGTTTGGCAAGTCAACTGCAAGCTGCGCTCCGCGTTGATCGAGTAGCCGTTGCATCAGGACGTCTACGGTCGCGGCAGGCAGCCGCACTGGCAGTAATCCGTTCTTGAGCGAGTTGTTGAAGAAAATGTCACCGAAATTCGGTGCGATAACGCAATGAATGCCGAAGCTAATCAGACCATACACGGCAGTCTCTCGTGACGAACCGACTCCGAAGTTTCGGCCCGCAAGCGCGATTACTGCCTGGCGGTACGGCTCTTGATTGAGAATGTAATCAGCCTTTTCAGAACCATCCGCGTTAAAGCGCCGATCATGGAGAAGAATCTGCGCGAAACGCGGACCTTTTGGCACCTTGTTGAAACGAGTTGGACAAAGCTGATTGGTGTCAAGGTTTGCTTCGTTGAGTGGTACGGCTATCCCGGAGAGAGTCGAGAACGGCTCCATGGCGCTCACTTCCTTGCGCCCAATTCGCGGACGTCGAACAAATGGCCACGGAGCGCGGCGGCCGCGGCCATTGCTGGACTCATAAGATGCGTCCGCCCGCCCGGGCCTTGCCGCCCCTGAAAGTTCCTATTCGAGGTCGATCCACAGCGCTCACCTGGCTTCAACTGATCGCCGTTAAGCGCAGTGCAGAGCGAGCAGCCTGCGGCCCGCCATTCGAAGCCCGCCTCAGTGAAGATACGATCGAGACCCTCGGCCTCCGCTTGGCGCTTGATGCTGTCTGAACCGGGAACGACCCAAGCGGGAACGACGGCATGTCCAAGTCTGGCGACCGCCGCCGCGGCGCGAAGATCGTCGATCCGGCTGTTCGTACAGGAGCCGATGAAGACGCGATCGACCGCGATGTCGGTGAGCGGCATGCCCGGTTCCAAGCCCATATAGGACAGGGCCTTGGCGTACTCGGTCCGCCGTTCAGCGCTTTGTTCCTGTTCGGGATCTGGTACACGCCCGGTGATGGGAAGCGCCTGCTCGGGATTAGTGCCCCATGTCACCATGGGAACGACGCGGGCAGCATCGATCTCGGCCTCTTTGCTGAACTTCGCTTCAGCGTCGGAAGGCAGCGTTCGCCAGAACTTCAGCGCTTCGTCCCAAGCCGGACCCTTTGGCGCGAAGGCGCGATCGGCGAGGAATTCATACGTGGTGTCGTCTGGCGCAATGATGCCAGCTCTTGCGCCGGCCTCAATCGACATGTTGCAGATCGTCATCCGCTGATTCATCGTCATCCGCGTGATGGTGGAGCCCGCATATTCAATCGCATGGCCAATCGAACCGCCGATACCGATCTTCGCGATGACGGCGAGGATGATATCCTTGGCGGTGACGCCAAAACCGAGTGCTCCGTCGATCTTGACGCGGAGCGTGCTCGGGCGGCGCTGCCAAATCGTCTGCGTCGCCACTACATGCGTGGTTTCCGAGGCACCAATGCCAAAGGACAGATTGCCAAATGCGCCATGCGTCGAGGTATGCGAATCGGCTCCTACCAGAAGAATGCCGGGCTGGCTGAGACCGAGTTCCGGCCCGGCAACATGGAGAATGCCCTGTCGCTCGTCGCCCCAACCGAACCTAGGAATTTTATATTCGTCGGTGTTGCGGACCAGCAGCTCGAGCATATCGCGTATTTCAAGGTCGGGTACGCCGGCAATTCCTCCCGCGCGCGCTTGCGGGTCGGTCGGAATATAATGATCTGAAAACGCAAATACTTTGTCTGGATGGGCGACCGATAGTCCTCGCTGGTGCAGTGTGTCGAACGTATGACGTGAGCCTTCGTGAATCAGACAGCGATCGACGTAGAGCAGTGTCTCGTCTTCTTCTTGGGCAACGACATGATTGTCCCACACCTTGTCGAACAGCGTCCTCATTTTGTTCATTGCTCCAATACGCACCCGCTCAGATTCGTGTAGACGAGGCAAGGTTCGACGAAAAAATCATTGCGACTCCCAGATCACTGCAACGTAATGCCTGCGAACCTCACGACCTTAGTCAACTTCTCGGTGTCGGCAGCCACCAGTTTGCCGAACTCGGAGGGGGTCATCGGCATGGGGACATCACCCAGTTCGGCAAACTGCGCCGTCAGCTTTGGATCTGCAAGGCCTGCGTTGATCTCTTTGTTGAGCTTATCGATGATCTCAAATGGCGTACCCGTCGGCGCGCCCATGCCGTACCACGTACTAAGTTCGTAGCCCGGGATAAACTCGCCTATGCTCGGAAGCTCAGGCATTGCGCCAGAGCGCGTAGCGCTGGTCACAGCAAGCCCACGCAACCTACCAGACTTGATATATTCGATCGCTGAGGCGAGAGATGGAAACGCGACCTCCACTTCGCCGGCCAGCAAGGCTTCAAGGACCGGCCCATTGCCGCGATAAGGCACGTGGATCATGTTGACGCCAGCCATCATCTTAAACAGTTCGCCGGCCAGCTGGCCTATGCTTCCGACTCCGGACGAGCCCATGTTGACCTTTCCGGGATTGGCTTTAGCGTAAGCAATAAATTCCGGAATCGTCTTGGCCGGAACGGATGGATTGGCCATCATGACAAGGGTAGTTCGGGCGATGCCTGCGACCGGTGCAATGTCCCGAATGAAATCAAAACTGAGATGCTCATACAGCGCTGCGTTGCTCGCATTATTTGAACTGGCGAGAAGGAGCGTATAGCCGTCAGGGGAAGCTTTCGCGACCATCTCTGTACCAAGATTGTTTCCGGCGCCTGGCCGATTTTCGACAATAAAAGGTTGATTAAGCTGCTCCGACAGCCATTGCCCCATCAGGCGGGCAAAGATGTCATTCCCTCCTCCCGGAGCAACTGCGACAATCCAATGCACGGGGCGCGTTGGATAGTCGAGCGCCGACGCGACGCGAGGCAGCGTAGGCGATGCGGCAACTCCCGCCGCAAGACGCAGGAATTGTCTACGGGGAAGTATCATGGCGATGTGCCCCCTGATGACACAAAAACTATCCCAATCACCGTGCCTGCGAAAGGTGGCGCGATTTCCGGTTATGGCCCATAGCGGGCTCGCCGACCGTCCGCTGTTGTGTCCGTTATTGGGGGAATAGCTGCCGGGCGGTTCAATGCTGGCCGAGGCAGCTAATGACCCATAGCGGACATTCCAGCCCATAGCTGGAACGTCGATGAGATCACAGTCGAAATTTAACCCGTAAGCCACTGCGGGCTCGGCTTGCGCGCGGCTTTTCTGTGATAGTTTACACTTGAAAGCGTAACTCTTCGCACGGTCGACGGCTCCCAAATGTCTTCATTGTCGGACCTCCCCGAAGTCGTCGGCTTCTTCAGCTATTCGCGTGAGGATGACGACGCGTTCAAAGGATCGCTGTCGGCCCTCCGGGACGGCATTCAGCGTGAGTTGAGCGCGCAACTCGGCCGCACCAAGCGAAACTTTCGGCTATGGCAGGACCCGGAGGGGATTGCGCCCGGCAGGCTGTGGGAATCGGAAATCAAGGCGGCGGTCGACCAAGCAGTGTTCTTTATTCCGATCGTCACGCCACGGGCGGTCAACAGCGAAAATTGCCAAATCGAATACGGAGCGTTTCTGGACCGCGAGCGCAGGCTTGATCGTACCGACCTCGTTTTTCCTTTACTCCAAAAGCAGACATCGCATGGAAATCCTGCAGTTGCGCTTGCTTTATTGAGCTGCACTATCCCTCTCTTGACCGGAACACCGTTGAGACGGATCGTTGTCGAAATCTAGGAAATGTGGCTTAACGCGCCGCAACCGGGCCAAGGGAGGTTGCCATGATCACTAAGAACCTTTTGGCCGGCGATATCGTCACAAGCGAGCCAGCCGCCGATCTCACTGCGACAGCGAAACTTGCAGCATCGAAGTTATATCACCACGTCGATGAAGTCCTTCGCGAGCTCATCAATCGCAAACTAAACACCCGACTGCCGTTTCGTGTCGAGTTGTGGGATCGCTCCGGCCAACACGTTCGGTGGGTTATCGCCCGCTCGTCAAGCGTCGCAGCGGGCCACGAGGCGCTCGATGCAGCAATCGAGGTCTGCCCGGACCAGCGGTACACACTGTGCAACGGTATTCAAGTTATCCGCGAGCATAATCCGCATTCGCAAATTGATCTCGACTAACTCCTGCGAGCAAAAGGCATATAAACGCACTGAGCAGCGGACTATCCGATGGCGCGCGACGGCAAAAACTCTCGGAACACCGGTATCGACATGTGATGCTGCCATCGTTCACAGGACGTAACCGTGTTAATCAGCAGCATCGAGACGGTCATCGGACCAACACCACCCGGCACCGGTGTTATGTAAGATGCTTTTTCAGCCACGCCTTCGAAATCGACATCGCCGACGAGCCTGCCGTCGCTCAACCGATTGATGCCGACGTCAATAACCACCACGCCGGTGCGTACCATTTGGGGCAAAATCAGGTTCGGATGCCCAGCCGCCACGACCAGAACGTCCGCGAGTAGTGTGAATTGCGCCAAATCGCGGGTTTTCGCGTGACAAATGGCCACGGTCGCCTCGCGCTGCATCAACATTAATGCCATCGGCTTGCCGACGATATTGCTCGCGCCGACGACGACAACATTCTTGCCCTCGAGCGAAATGTTCTCGTGTTCAAGTAGCTTCAGTACGCCGTAGGGCGTACAGGGCGGAAATACCGTACCCCCGACCACTAGACCGCCGACATTGTAGAGATGGAAACCGTCAACATCCTTGTCGGCCGCTATGGCGTGCAGGATACGCGCCATATCGAACGATGGGGGCAACGGCAGCTGAACCAGAATGCCGTGAACGGCTGGATCGTCGTTGAGCTGGACAATTTTCTCGATAACGACGTCCTGATTGACATCCGAAGGATAATCAAAATGAAATGATTTGATTCCGACATCGGCGCAGGCGCGAATCTTATTCCGCACATACAGTTTCGAGGCGGAATCCGACCCGACGACTATGACCGCAAGACCAGGCGGCGTTCCGTCGCGAGCAACAATTCGCTTGATGCGTTCGCGACACTCGTCGCGAATTTTCCTGGCGACCGCATTACCGTCTATAATATTTGCCGTCATGTTTCATCCAGCCGGAATAGCAACCGACGCCGCGGCGACGTTGCCATTCGACTACTCCTTGACCATGCGCCTCGCATAAGCGTCGACGAAGTCCGCCGCGGCCTTACTGCCGCGCGCGAACGACTTCATCGCTTCCTCGTGCAAAAGGCCAAGCGCTCTCATCTTGATCGCGTTGGCCGCGTCATTCTCAGTAATGTCCTCTATATGGCGCGGCCGTGGCAGGTCGACTTCGATGGCAGCGCGCACCTGTGTGGGAATATTCGTCATGATGAGGATTCGGTCGGCCAGATAAATTGCTTCATCGATATCGGTGGTGACAAAAAAGGTAGTGCGTCGGAATTCCTCGTAAAGATTGGCGTAGTATTCCTGCATGAGCTTCTTTGTCATCGCATCGAGGCCGCGGAACGGCTCATCGAGGATCATAATGTCCGGCTGGTTGATCATCGAGCGGGCCAGCTCTGCGCGCCGCTGCATGCCGCCGGACAGCTGCGACGGATACTTCTTGCGAAAGCCGTCCAGGCCGACCTTTTGCAACAGCAGCTCGGCAAAGGCACGCATTTCTGGCGTGTCCTCGCCGCGCGCGCGCGGTCCGAACATAATGTTGTCGTAAGTCGACATCCACGGAAACAACGCGCTTTCCTGGAACACGACGAGCCGGTCGAGGCCGGGTCCAGTCACCGCTTTGCCGTCGGCCAGTGTGATGGCGCCGCTCGTCGGGCGTTCGAAGCCGGCGAGCAGGCGAATCAGCGTGCTCTTACCGCAACCGGACGGCCCGATCATCACGGTGAGTTTGCCGCTTTCGACAGTGAAGCTGCAGTTATGCACGACCTCCTTGAGGAATTCGCCGACACCATAGGATTTGCTGACGTTGCTGACCCTAATCTCACCCCCGGCCGAACGGAGCGGCCTGGATCCCAGCGATGGAATGGCGGACATTTGCTGCATGTTCGTGTCTGTGGACGCGCAACTTTCAGAAGGGCATTCAAATCTCAGAGAGCCACGGCGTCATCCACTGCCCCACTTTGCGGAGCACCGCACTCGACAGATAACCGGCGATGCCGATGCTGATCATTCCGGCAACGATTTGCGTGTAGGAACCGCCGACATACGAATTCCATATGAAGAAACCCAGCCCGCCGCCGGAGCCGCCGCTGCCGCCGCCCGAGATCATTTCCGCGGCCACGACCACCGCCCAGGTGATTCCGACACCGACGGTGGCCCCGACCACGATTGAAGGCAACGTGCCCGGCAGGATGATGCGGCGAAAGATATCCCACGTCGAGGAGCCCATCGAGCGCGCCGCCTGAAAATAGCGGATGTCGATCGCCTGAGCGCCGCCGACCACATTGATGACGATCGTAAAGAACGCACCCAAAAATGTGACAAAAGCGATCGAGAGTTCCTGGGTTGGCCAGAAGATGATGGATGCCGGTACCCAGGCAAGCGGCGGGATCGGCCGCAAGACTTCGAACACCGGAAAGGTAATGCCGTAAAACGTTCGGCTCACCGCCATCCCCAGGCCGAGCGGGATCCCAATCAGCATCGCGGCAAAAAAACCTTCGAAGACGCGCAGCGTGCTCAAGAATGCACTCATCCAGAAGCTCGAACTCTTGGATGAGCTTGAGCATCTCCACTAAAACAGCCGACGGCGGAGGAACCTGCGATACCCAGGGAACCGCGAATCCGAACCACGCGTGCGAACGCGATCCAACCTCCCAGAGAATAAGAAACGTCACTATGGAAACGATGCCGCGCCAGAAATCATCACTTCTGACAAAGGAAGCGACCTTCAGGCTCAGTGCATTCGCAGCGGGCATGATCAGCGCTCCTTCTCGCCAGCGGCGAAAGCCTTGATCGCCTCTTCGTGAACCGCGGCGGCGGTTTCATCCATAAATGCGCGAAAACGTTTGGTGGTAAGCACGCTGTAATCGCGCGGATGTGGAATATCGATATCGAGGATTTTTTTCGGCCGGCACGGCCGGGTCGTCATGATGACCACTCTGTGGCCGAGGAAGATCGCCTCTTCGAGGTCATGGGTAATGAAAAAGATCGACACGTCGAGTTCTTGTAAAATACTTCAAGCAGCGCCTCGTGCATCACCGACTTCGTCAGTGAATTGAGCGCCCGGTAGGGTTCGTCGAGGAGCAATATCTTCGGATCGTTCATCAGCGCCCGAACAATCTCGACCCGCCGCCTCACGCCGGACGAAATCTCACCGGGATAATTGTGTTCGATGTCGCGAAGACCTGCATCGGCCATCATATCGCGTGCTTTTTCGTAAGCTTCAGCGCGCGACATTTGGCGCTGCATGATGGGGCCGAATGTCACGTTTTCGATATTGGTTTTCCAGGGGAACAGTGCGCCGTTCTGGAAAACGACGATCCGGTCCGGTCCGGGTTGGGCCATGAGCCTGCCGGGTCCGCACAGTATTTCGTCGTCAAGGTAGATACTGCCGGACGAAATGCTGTGGAAGCCGGCAATGGCGTTGAGCAGTGTTGTCTTGCCGCATCCGGAAGGGCCGACCACAACGGTGATCTTTCCAGGCTGAACGTCGAACGTGCAGTGATCGACCGCAAGAACGCCGGTATCGCTTGTACCGTAGATTTTGACGACGTCGTTGATCCGAACGCCGCCTTGCGAACGGGATTGCGCGGCCGCCGGCGGATAGCCTCGCGACAGCACCGGTTGTACGCTCACCTATCGCCTCCCAGCGCGAGTTCCCGTGTGCGCCATTGCATCAAATAATCGCCGACAGGCGAACCCCGGCGCTGGTTATGTATCCGACAATTCCCAGCGTTATCATGCCGATGATGATCGTCGGATAGCGGACCATTGTATATGAGGTGTTGATCAGATAACCGAGACCGTATTGTCCGGAGACCATTTCGCCGGCCACGAGCGAGAACCAGGCGACGCCGACGGAAATTTGCAGCCCAGTGAAAATAAACGGCATCGAGCCGGGAACGATGACATGGCGAAAAACCTGCCAGCGCGTCGCTCCAAGGCAATTCGCTGCACGGATGTAAGACACGTCGATCGATTCGACGCCAAGCATGGTGTTCAGCGCTGTGGCGTAGAACGAGGCAAGAAATGTCAGGAAGATGACTGGCGTTTCCGATCCCTTGAACATCACGATGGCGAGTGGCACCCAGGCGAGCGGCGGTATTGGACGCAGCAATTCAAAAACCGGGAAAACGTATTGCTTGAACCGTTCGGACCATCCGAGAAAGAGTCCAAGTGGAACGCCTATGGCGGTTGCGAGAAAGAACGCGATCGTGATGCGGCGCGTGCTGACCCAAATGTGCATGTAGTATTCAGGCGTGAAGATCGACGTCCCATAGGTCGGATCTCGACTGAACCACTCGCGAAAAACCTGGTTGGTCCTGGCATTTCGGAAAAGCGTGGCAGCTTCCACACCTCGACCGAGAGATACCAGAAGCCGATAAATACCGCGAAGCCGATCAGCATCAGGTAGGGCCTCGGGCTTTTGACCCAAAGCGAAAAGCGATGCAGCGCGATCGCCGTCGCGCTGACGCCGTGCGACGCATTCGCCCGCCAGTACCCGCGGTCACATTATTGGTCAGAACGCTCGCTGGGCTTGTCTGTGTCATCGTGAGCTTTGACTATCTGCCACGCGCACGATGTGCGCGGGCAGCCATGGATTGACATTCGCACGGATGAGAAGTGGCTTAACGCACGCATTCCGAGTTGCGCATGAAACCTTTCATTGGCCCGGTATACGCCGAGTCCGGAAGCGCCTTGACTACTCCGACCGGCGCCGTCAAGCCGCGCGCCTTGAGGATCTCATCGGTGAATTGTGGCACGACGGCATCAGGCCGGATATCGGCACTGATGCTCTTGATCTCGAGCAGGAACTTGGACGACTCCTGAATGTGCTCCATCGCATCCGGCGTAAATCCGTAAGATAGTGTCAGTCGGGTGTCGGTGCCGCCGCTGGATTTCGGATTGATTCCGAAAGCCGACGCCCACAGCGCCTTTTCCGGGAAACCGGTTGTTTGCGCCAACGCCATACTGGCGATGTCCATCGCATTCTTGGAATCGCCGAAGTACAGCTCCGCGTCCAGTTCGGCTTGCAGCCATGCTTTGACGACATCGGGGCGCTGCGTGATCAACGCCTGCGGCATGATCATGTAACCGCCGTCCAGTTCGTTAACGGAAGCACCGGTGGCAACCTTGCGGGCCAGACCATCCAGAACGAGATGCGACGCAGTCGGCTCCCAGACCACCGCGGCGTCGATCTTGTCCGCCCGGAACCCGCTGGTGATCAATTCGATATTTTGATTGAGGTACTGGTCGGCTGGATATCGATCCGCTTGAAGACCGCCCGGGCAAACCGGTCGGCGCAACTTCCTTGTGGAACCGCAACCGTTTTGCCCGAAAGCCATTTGATGGCCTCGTCGGGCGACTTGAAATCCGGCGCGTCGTTGCGGACCAGAAAGATATTGCACTGGTCGTAGCCAAGCCCAAGCGTCGAGACGAGACGCAGATCGCGGATATCCGATTTGCTGGTAGCCACGATCGACGGGCATGTCGCCGGCGTAGCCGATGTCCTGCTTGCCCGCGATCATCTGGTTCACGATGATGGCGCCTTGCAGACCGACTTGAAAGTTGACCGTGGACCCCTTCGGCAAATATTTTTCGTAGAACTGCTTGCCGCGCATGATCAATCCGGACCACGATTCGGTGTAGTAGGGTTGATAGCCGACGGCGAGATCGATCGGATCGCCCGGCTTGCCGTAGTTCTTGTCGTCCGCCGCGCCGGCCGGCGCCGCTATCAGAAAACTCGCGGCGACACTGGCGACGGCAGCGAGCAATAACCCGGCGGCTTTCGTCCTCCCGATTGGGCGCGGCGCGCCGCCCCCGGAAAGCTCGGAATGAGCAGCCATGAGAACTCTCGAGCATCACAACCTCCCCTGTAGCGTTGCCTTTGTTCTGATTCGATTTTGAAACTCTTCCGGTTTCTTCGATCGTCTAAATCTCTTCGGCAGTGTCCTTCAGCCTAACACAATGCTCGGCTGCGCGGGCCTGGCTCTGTCGTCGCATTTCTCGGTCGTAGAGCCGACAACCGCGTTGGTTTGCTGAGCTAACTGTCGATCCCTGACCGCGAACGCCAAACATGACAGGACCCATTGATTGCGGAGAAAATCGTTCTTCCAAATGCAACAATAGAGCCACGCTATCAGCTCCGTGGAGGTCGAACGCGCCGAGCGCGATCGCTCAGCATCAGGATTTCGCGGATTTCTAAGCCAATTTCGAGGTCATTGCTCAATCTATTGGTAGATAAGAAGTTTCGATTTTCGGCACGTTACATCTGTGGCTTACGGGCGTATTTTGGCTTATATAAGCCTAACATTCAGCGTTTCGGGCGTATGAGTTTCGGCACCATTACGAACTTCCGCAGGAGCAAGCGCCGTGGCAGCAAAAAATCATCGGCAATGGATGGCCGATCCCATTCTTCAAGCCGAGCGAATGGGTCGATAGCCGCATTTATTCCGATCCGCAGATTTTCGAAGAAGAACTCACCAAGATCTTCAGGAAGACCTGGATCCCGGTCTGCCATGAATCCGAGCTGCCGAACGCATACGATTTTCGCACCACCACCATCGCGCGCGAGCCGGTCATCGTCTGCCGAGGACCGGATAATGAAGTTCGCGCCTTTCTCAATGTCTGTCCGCATCGTGGCATGATCATCGAGAGGCGTCCTTCGGGAAGTTTCCTGGAGGGTCAGCCTTCCGGAAATCCGAAACGCATGACCTGCATGTTCCATGCCTGGCAATACGACATGCGCGGCAATTGCGTTTACATCAGCCGCGAAAAGGAAGGTTACCAGGAGCGGTTATGCAAAGAAGACGTCGGCCTGCGCCGGCTGCGCTGCGAAGTGAAATTCGGCGGCTTTGTGTGGGTCAACCTCGACGATAATCCGCAAGTGTCGCTCGAAGATTGGGCCGCGCCGGCGTTTGCCTGCCTGCGGAAGACGCTCGAAGCCGAGCCGCTCGAGGTGTTTCACTATCACAAGGCGATCGTGAACGCGAACTACAAGCTGTGGCACGACACCAATTGCGAATTTTATCACGACTTCATGCACTACCATAACCGCGTGACTGGCTTTAACGACGCCTATTTTGCGCGCAAAAATGAGTCATTCGAGCACGGCCATATCGTCGTCGGCACATTCGAAGTCAATTATCAAAACTACGAAGGCTTCGACAGCCGCGCGGCTTTATCCTTTCCGCATCTGCCGCCGAACCAGTGGTACATGATCGATCTGTTTCCGGGCATGAACTTCAACTTGCGCGGCTCGGCGCTGCGTTTCGACGTCGTCACGCCACTCGGCCCGGACAAGGTGATGATCGAGTTCCGCGGCTTCGGGCTCAAGCGCGACACGCCGGAAGAGCGGCAGACCCGGATCAATCATCACAACTCGATCTGGGGGCCGTTCGGCCGTAACCTGCACGAGGACCTGATCGGCGTGCAGGGCCAGGGCACAACGATGGCAACTGGTTCCGAACCGCGCCGCATTCTGCAGGGCCGCCATGAAAATCAGACCATTCACGATGAGAACGGCATGCGGCATTATTATCAGGAGTGGGGCCGCTGGATGAACCGAACGCCGAGCAAGCCGGACATGCCGTATTCGGAGCCGGTCTCGGTTGCCGCGGAATAACGCCAACGCGGATCGAAGCAGCGGGTTCGATTATCTTCTGTTGATTCGGCGCTGCGCGAAGCGACTGCCGGAGGTTGGCTGATCGTGTGGTGCTTTGATGGGGCCTAGCCGTGGACGTAGCCGCACTCGTTCGTGACACAATTTACCGATCGACCATCCTGCTCGACCAGCAGCATTGGAGTGACTGGCTCGCGCATTGCGACGACCAATTCCAGTACGCGATCCGCGCATGGAGTCCGGAGATCAACAAGGACGTGACCTACCTCGCGCTCGACCGGAATGGGCTTGCGACCATGGTCAAGCTGTTGCCCAAGCATAATACCGATCACTCACCGCTGAGCCGACACACGTCCGTCTATACGGTCGATGTGGATGAAGGCATGAAAATGGCGAAGGCGGTGAGTTCCGTCGTCGTCTATCAGAACCTTCTGGATGGCATCAATTCGCACATTGATGCCGGCGAGAGCCGCGTATTCCTGGTCGGCAAATATATCGACACGTTCAAGATCGTGGACAACAAGGCGAAATTTGTCAGCCGCGAAGTGCGGATCGAAAATCGGCGACTCGACAAAGGTTCGCACTGGCCAATCTGATGACGTAGCCGGCTAGGCGGACCGCCTTCGCCTCGCTACCCCGGGAATATTAGCGATGACGTGGAAGCGTATATGCGACGTCGCCGAGATCGCCGAGAACTCGGTGAAGCAATTCGACGTCGAGGGGATCCCGATCGTCGTAGCCAACTATGGCGAAGGCTTCCGCGCCATCCCACCGGTTTGCCCGCATATGGAAGAGCCCCTCGCGGAGTCGGCCGTCATCGCACGCTGCATTCTCACCTGCACCAAGCACCTGTGGGCGTGGAATCTGAAGACTCTCACAATGCAGGGCGAAACCGAAAGGCCGCTCAAGACTTACGAAATCAGAGAGGAGAACGGCGCTATCCTCGCGAACATCGAAGACGAATTGACCTACGAGTTCGAGAGCGAGGGCGACATGGACGACGATTTCTTCAAGTAGGTCCCTCTTCCCACGTAGCGACGGTTTTGAGCCTCGATGAAGATCACGGTCCAGAACAAAAATGCCGAGCTCGCATTCGACTGCGGCGACAACGAATCGATCCTCTACGCCGGTCTGCGGCAGGGCATCAATCTTCCCTTCGAATGCGCCACCGGCACCTGCGGAACCTGCCGCGCGCGTGTCACGTCCGGCGAGGTCGATGTCCGGTGGAAAGAGGCGCCGGGCGGCGCACGACTCGACCCCGAGAAGGGCGACATTCTGATGTGCCAGACGCGCGCGCGCTCTGATTGTGTGTTGCGTGTCCCGTCAGAGCTGTTGATCTTGGAAAAATCGCGGCCGGCGCCGCACAAAGGGGTAGTCTGCGGCCTCCGCAGACTGACCAAGGATGTAGTTCATTTCGATCTGCGCTTATCGGCGCCCATGACATTCGAGGCCGGCCAGTTTGTGGTACTAGAAGCCGCGGGCGTACCCGGTGGCCGCGCCTACTCGATGGTAAACTTCGATGGCGACGTCGACAAGCTGGAACTCGTGATCAAGCGTAAGCCGGGCGGCCGCTTTAGCGACTGGATGTTTGACGAGCTGAAGGATGAGGCTGAGGTCGAGGTCTTCGGCCCACTCGGCCGCGCCGTGTTTCGTCCCGAAGAGGCACGCAACGTGGTTTGTATCGCCGGCGGCTCCGGCATTGCCGGAATGATGTCAATCCTCGAATGCGCGGTGCGGGCGGATCACTTTCGCAACCACAAAGGTGCGGTTTTCTTCGGCGTCCGCACGCTCGCAGATACTTTCTATCTCGCGCAACTGTCGCGCTATGCCGAGGCCTCCCACGGTAATCTCGAAGTTACGGTAGCCTTATCGGATGAGGTGGCTGCAACTCCCTCACACGCCGAGTTTACAGCCCTCAAGCTCGAAACCGGCATGGTTCACGAGATTGCCGCGAAAGGGCTAGCCGGGCGCGAGTCGGATTTCCTCACTTACATTGCCGGTCCGCCTGTTATGGTCGACAGTACGATCCGCTCGCTGATCGCCGGCGGCACCGTCATCAGAGACATCCGCTATGACAAATTCGGTTGACGCCGATCCGGCGGAATTGATCCGGGCCCGAACCGAAGCGACCAACCTGATCCAGTGGCTTGCCCGCATCGCCAACAGCTATGTAAGCGGTGGCCCATTGGAGCAACGTACCGATCTCGAATTCCGCGCCACGGACGCGGCTTTCGTCACCAAAAGCTTTGGCGCGGGTCTTGCCCTAGAAATGCGGCTGCCAGGCCTCCAATTGCAGTTCCTAGAGAACGGCAACCCGATGCCCCACACCTTCGATCCCGAGGAGCATTCGCCCACGGAGGTTGAAGCGTGGCTTCTGGTCGAATTGCTGCACCGCGGTGTTGATCGCGACAAATTCTCCAAGGACCTGCCCTATGAGCTTGCCGGACTGATGACGGGCGATGCCGAGGACCATTCGCCGCGATCCTGCCAGAAGGGTCTCCGACAACTGACGGCGTGGTTTCAAAGCGCGGCGGCTGTGTTGGAGGCCGCGGCGCAAGCCGCCGTCGGAAAAACCGTTTGCGTCCTGTGCGCGCCGCAGACGCTCACGCTGAGGTGCGCATCCGAACCCGCCGGGAAGCAAAACGATCTCCATTTTTCGCCAGGAGACGCGCAGAGCCCTGAACCCTACTTCTATGCCGATCGTGTCGTTACAAACGGCGCCGTGCGTAATCTTAGACGGCCTATTCTCAAGGGCTCCACACTATTGGCGCAAAGCGATCCGGCGACGGCCGCCCGGCAACTGTTAGAACTCGTATCTGGCTGACATCGATGCGCAGAACAATCTTCAGACGCGTTCCAGCTTCTTCCGCCTTGTGACCGGGCCGTCATAAATCACGGGGTTGTCGCCTTCAAGGCGCTTGCGCAGCTCGCCCGATTTATTGAGTTTTTGCACAATCGATACGAAGGCATTGGCCATCGGCAGCACGATTTCGCCTTCCGCCCAGAACAGGCCGACCTCCTGGGTGACGACCGGATCAACCAGTCGCAGAGCGCGCGTGCCGCGGTGCAACCCCGGAGCGTGAGCGAAGTGCGACGGGATGAAAGTGCAGAGTTCGGTAAACTGCACCTGGAACATCAGATGCAGGATCAATTCCAATTCCACACGGGGAACCGGCGAAGCGCCGATGCTCTTGAAGACCTGGTCCACGAAACGCCGCTCGTGCATCGAGGGCCGCAGCATGGCCAAAGGCAACTGCATCGCCTCTTTCCACGTGATCGTATCGCGCTGCTGGAATTCCGGCCGGTCCGGCACCAAAAGACTGAGCTGCTCGGTATAGATCGGCAGTGTGTTCTTGCGTCCGAGATCCGCCTTGTCGAGATATGTCAGCGCGACGTCGAGCGCGAAATTGTTTAATCCAAGCTTCATCGCTTCGTTGCCGATGAACTGCACATCAACACGGACACCGGGATATTTGTTGCGCACGGTTTCGATCAGATACGGCAGCACCGGAGACATCGACGGCATCGCGCCGATGCGCAGATGTCCGGTGAGGTCGTTCTGCATCAGTGCGACCTCTTTACGCATCGCGTCGCAATAAGCCAGCACCGCGCGCGACCACACCGCAACGCGTTCGCCCTCTGCCGTCAATCCGTGGAAGCGCTGCCCACGGCCGCGAAGGAAAATCGGCACGCCGAGTTCCAGTTCGAGCTGTTTTATTCCACTGGAAAGGCTGGGCTGCGTGACGTTACAGCGTTGCGCAGCGCGGCCGAAGTGACGTTCCTCGGCCACTGCGACGAGATAGCGGAACTGCCGGATGAACATCTCACTGACCCGCGATAATTGGCTATCCTCAGCGCGAGAGCCATCGTACCCCAAAATAGACGCAACTTAAGAAAAATCTTGAAGTCGGTCATTTGGTCTCAGATCAGGATCTTAGTGTGCAGTGCAAAATAAATCTCACTCCACGGGATTCGCGATGATATTCCGACAAAAGACCGGACGGCGCCGGTGGCGATAGCGGCGTTGATCTGGATCGGGCTCCTTGGCACGTTTGCCGGCCTGCTAATCGGGTGCATCGGGATCGGTGGCGTTATTCTTGTACCGGCGCTGGTCTTTCTCGCCGGCCTGCCCATCCAAGCTGCCATCCCCGCGGCGATGTTCGCCTATATCTTGTCGGGCCTGGTGGCGACCGTGGTTTTCGCGCGCAACAAATCAATTCATTGGGGCATGGCGATATGGCTTTGCCTCGCCGCGACGCCCGCGGCATTTGCTGGTGCATGGGCTGTCAGCGTATTCGACGCGCAATTGCTGGCGGCGCTCCTTGGCCTACTCACTTTTTTGTCGGGGCTCAACGCGCTGCGCACGCAGAAGCTAGCCAACGCCGCCAACACGAAAATACAGGGCAAAGTTTTGCTCGTCATCGGAGCCGTCACCGGATTCCTATCTTCGGTGACCGGTACCGGCGGCCCGATGGTGCTGGTGCCTATCCTGATCTCGATGCGTGTTCCGGTTCTGACCGCCGTCGGCTTGAGTCAGGCCATCCAGCTTCCGGTGGCGATTGCAGCGACATTTGGGAATGTCCTCTACGGCAAGCTCGACGTGACATTGGCCGGCGTCCTCGCCGCGAGCTTGACCGTCGGGTCGTGGTTCGGCGCCAATCTCGCCCACAGCGTTCCACGCGCCGTCTTGCGCGGTATCGTTTCCGCTGTTCTTGTGGTCATCGGCGCGTTCATACTCGCCAATGTCTGCTGGCGGCTGGTGAGGTGACTGGTCCGATGGCACTTGCGGATTTTCAACGGATCGATGATTTCGGCGACGCGGCGGCGGAAGCGAAAGCCTGCCGTACCGCCTGCGCGCTGTTCGATTTCTCGTTTCTCGAGTGCGCCCGCCTTGAAGGCAGCGGTGCACGCGATGTTATCGAATCCTTCGCTGGACGATCGCTGAACGCGCTGAATGTTGGAAATATCCGCTATGCCTTGCGTGTCGACGCCGAAGGTCATGCGGTCGCGGATTTGACCGTTTGGCGGGTGGGCCCCGACAGCTATGACGTGATGAGCGGACGCCGCGAAGACATTCTGGATTTACAGTGCCGCGCAGGCCCCGGGCTTTGCATTACCGATATTGGAAGCAAAATCGCCGCCGTCGCGCTCCAGGGCCCCGCCTCGCTCGAAACACTGAGCCGGCTTGGCGATGTCGGTGCAATCGAACCGCTCGATTATTTCAGTTTCAGCTACGCAAAGCTCAACGGGGTCGACTGCCGGATCGGCCGCCTCGGCTACACTGGAGAACCCGGTTTCGAGATCATTGTCGCAAAGCGGCACGTACCCGATCTTTGGCAAACGCTGGCGGCCCACGCGCGGCCCGCCGGGTTCATCGCCATCGATATGCTCCGGATCGAGGCGGGCTTGGTGCTATTCACCAACGAATTCCGCCTGCCGGTTGCGCCATCGGAAGCGGGACTTGGGAATTTCCACCGCTCGCCCCCGGCGGCGCATCAGGTCTCGCTCATCTCGTTTCGCGCCGATGCGGACGGGCTGAATTGGCCGTGGCAGCCGTCACGGCGGCTCAAGCGCCCCGACGCGCCTGGCGAAATTGTTGTAACGTCAGCCTGCGACAGTGCCGTCGCGGGGGGCATTCTCGGCCTCGGATATGTGCTCGCCGGAACGCAAGCCGGCTTGCACGATGCCACCGGCGTATTTCGCAACATCCGGCGGGCACCTATGCCGTTCTACGATACGACCAAGCGCCGCGCCCGCGCGCCATGGCGCTCATTCCAGACCAAGGCTGGTTAGTCATAGCCGAAGGCAAACATAAGATAGGCCGTGCGTATTTGACTGGTTGTGGTACTGAGCGCCCCATGCCGCCTCGCGGGCGCAAGAACGGCCAACCGGTTCATTCCGCTACCGATCTTCCCCCTTGTAGGCCCATTTTGTAACCGAAGGGACCAGTCATGGCTGACGCGCCGGCACGCAGAAAAGTCACCATCAATACGCTCAATGCCAAAATGAAGAAGGGCGAGCCGATCACGCAGCTCGCGGCTTATGACTATCGCACAGCCGTCGTCTCCGACCGCCTCGGCATGGACATTCTCTGCGTCTCCGACACCGGCGGCATGATCCTGTTCGGCCACAAGAGCACCGTCACGGTCAGCTTCGAAGAAGTCATGATGATGTCGAAGGCGATCGACCGCGGTTCGAAATACGGCTTGCGCATGGTCGACATGCCGTACTGGAGCTTCCACGTTTCGCCGGAACAGGCCGTCGAAAACGCCGGACGCTTCGTGCACGAAGCCAATGCTGAAGTGATGAAATGCGAAGGCAACAAGTATCACGCCAAAAATATCGAAGCGATCGTGCGCGCGGGCATTCCGGTCCAGGGCCATATCGGCATTACGCCGATGCGCATGCCGCAGCTGGGCGGCTTTGTCGCGCAGGGCAAGACCGTCAAGCGCGCCAAGGAGCTTGTCGATGACGCCAAATCCATGGTCGATGCCGGCTGTTTCTCTATCCTTTGCGAAGTGACCACCTCGGAAGTCGCAGAGTATCTCGCGCAAACCCTGTCGGTGCCTGTGATCAGTCTCGGCGCCGGAAATTGCGCGCACGGCGTTCACATCATTTCTTCGGATCTCTTCCATCTTTGGGAAGAGCACGTTCCGCGTCACTCGCGCATTTACACCGACCTCATCCCGATCATGGAAGATGTGATCTCGCGCTACATGAAAGACGTCGTGAGCCGCTCTTATCCGGGTGAGAAAGAGACCGTGTTCATGAGTCCGGAAGAATGCAAGGCATTCGCAACCGAAATGAAGTGGGAGCGCAAACTCGAAGAACTCGGCTCCCCGCAGAAGAAGACCGCCTGATCAGACAGGCGCATGGATCGCGCCAGAGATTAACCATGGCCGCTGAAGACCCTCATGCCATCGCAAAATGGCAGTTGCCAATTATTAGCCGCAACAGCCTCAAGCACTAAGTAGCGGGTAATGCAGGAAATAATTCAGCGCTACTTGCTCTTTAAATCCAATCGTCAACGGCATGGTTCGCAGTGATTGCCGAGATCGCTAAAGTCGCGAACCCGTTGGAAATCCCGCGGCGGCTGCGTGCGGTCGTGCGCGCGCGTGAATCGAGTCTCATCTTACTCGCGGTTCTGGTTGGCGTCGCTGGTGGCTTGGTCGTAGCGGGCATGGGAGCGAGCGTCGATCTCCTGCATAAGTTGTTCTTTCACCTGGAGGGCAGCGAGCGTCTGTCAGCGAGGCTTACGATCGATCCGTTTCTGGCGTTTTCCGTTCCGTTGCTTGGCGGTCTCCTCTTCGGCATCGGTAGCGAAGTCCTCAAACGGTGGCGGCCGGAAGGGGAAATCGATCCGATCGAAGCCAATGCCCTGCACGGCGGCCGTATGTCGCTTTTCGGCAGCACCATCGTCGCGGCACAGACGGTGTGGTCGAGCGGCGTCGGCGCATCGGTCGGTCTCGAGGCCGGCTACACGCAGCTTGCAAGCGGCATCGCGTCGCGTATTGGAAATGCGTTCCGTCTGCGTCGCGGTGACCTGCGCATCCTGGTGGGTTGCGGTGCAGCCGCCGGCATTGCTGGCGCGTTTGGCGCTCCGCTCGCCGGCGCCTTTTACGGCTTCGAACTGATCCTCGGTAGCTACGCGCCGGCAAGCCTCGCCCCGGTCGGCATCTCGTCCCTGATCGGATTTTTGGTCGCGCGGTCGATCGAACCGGCCGATCTCGGCGTCGTCCCTCCCGACGAGACTATTCTCGTGACCCACGATCTCCTCCTTGCCGCTATGCTTGGCCTGCTGTCGGCGATACTTGGCATCACTCTCATGCGCGGTGTCGCGCTGTGCGAAGCGCTATTTGTGCGGATTCGGATGCGGCCGATGCTGCGCACCATGGCCGGTGGTCTTGTCGTCGGACTCATGGCACTCGTATCGCCGCAGGTGATGTCGTCCGGCCATGGCGCGTTGCACATTATCGGGACGCTCGACCTCTCGATTCGCACCGTAGCGATCGTTTTCGTACTGAAAATCGCGGCCTCGATCGCGTCACTGGGTTCTGGATTTCGCGGCGGCCTGTTCTTTTCCTCGCTTCTGATCGGCGCGCTCGGCGGCCATCTGGTCGCTGAATCGATCTCGCATCTCTGGCCGGCAATCAATGTCGATACCAACGCGGCCGCGGTGATCGGCATGAGCGCATTGTCGGCCTCGGTCATCGGCGGGCCGCTGACGATGACATTCATCGCGCTGGAAACAACAGGCGATCTGTGGCTCAGCACCGCCGTGCTCATTGCCGTGATCATTTCAGCGCAGCTGACGCGCGAGGTGTTCGGGTACTCGTTCGCTACCTGGCGCTTCCACCTGCGCGGCGAAACCATTCGCAGCGCCGCCGATATCGGCTGGACGCGCGATCTCACTGTCGAGAAAATGATGCGTCAGGACGCACGGACGGTGTATGTCGGTGCGACCGTCGCGGCATTCCGCGAGGCATTCCCGCTCGGGTCAGAGGCTTATGTGATGGCAGTCGATGAGGCCGACCGCTATGTTGGTCTCGTCCTGGTCGCGGACGCCTACAGCACCGAAATCGCGACGGAGGGTCCAATCAAGGATTTCCTGCACTTCGCCGAAGAGATGCTATTGCCGGCAATGGCGGTCAAAGAAGCGGTTCTTGCCTTCGATCGTGCAGAAGCGGAAGCGCTCGCGGTCGTCGATTCGAGGCTCGACCGGCGCGTCGTCGGCATCCTAACCGAGGCTTATGTGTTGCGTCGCTATGCCGCGGCATTGGAAGGACGGCGTCGTGATCTCGTTGGCGAATAGTTTCATTCATTCACGATGCGAAGTGAGCGGGCGGGGCTCGGCAAGTTTGGTGATGATCTTCAGGAATTCCTGCGCCGCTTTGGATTGATACCGCTCGCGATGGTGTAGGACGAGGAAAGGGCGCGTCGGCAATTGAAACGCCATCGCGACAAGCGTGCCCGCGCGGAGCGCGGCCTCCACCACCAGTTCTGAAATCGCGGTTACGCCGGCGCTCGCCTCGACGGCGGCACGTACCGCTTCGTTTGTCGGCAGTTCGAGCACTATCTTCAACACTTCCGGCGAGACGCCCTTTTTGGACAGTGCCGCTTCAAACTCCGAGCGCGTGCCCGAGCCCGGTTCGCGCAGCACCCAATCGCCCTCGACGAGGTCTCGCTCGGTGAGGTGCTTTTTATGCGCCCAGGGATGGCCGGCACCGACCACGATGATCAGCTGGTCCTGATCGATTGTGCTTTGCTGGAGCACGGGGTCATCGACTCGGCCTTCGACGAAACCTAGCTCGGCGGTTCCGTCGATCACGGCCTTGGCGGTTTGCGCGGTATTGCCGACCGCCAGCTTGACCTCGATCTGCGGATAGGCGCTGCGGAAGGCGACCAGGCGCGGCGACAGCCAATAGCTCGCGATGGTCTGACTGGCATGAACGCTGAGTGTGCCGCGCTTGAGCCCGCTCATTTCGGACAGTGCGAGTTCGGCGGTAGCCGCGCGGGCAAGGACCGCGCGGGCTTCACGCAGGAACAAACGTCCCACCTCGTTCAACTCGATGCGGCGGCCGACCCGGTCAAACAGCGTAACGTTATAGCGGCCTTCAAGCGCGGCAACGGCGGCACTGACGGCCGATTGGGTTAGCCGCAGCGCTTCGGCTGCGCGGGTGACGTGCTCGCATTCGGCGACCGCAACAAAGATGCGAAGCTGCTCAAGCGTCATACCTCAAGAATAGGCGGTAACCTTCACCAGCACGAGCGCGAATGTGGAGATAAACACCCAAGCCGCCGCGGCCAGCAGCAGCGGCTTGACGCCTTCGGCCTTGAGCTTGCGGAAGTCCGTCTCCATGCCCATCGCGGCCAACGCTACGGAGAGCAGAAAGGTCGTGCCCAGGGCAATCGAGGCCCTGGCGCCAATGGGGATAGTGACGACGCTGTTGAGGATCACCATGGCGATGAAGCCCAGCACGAACCAGGGCATGGGCGGCGCGGCACGGGAGGCGGATTGACCGGTGGCGTGGGCGGCCCGCCGCATGGCGACAATACCCAGCGTAATGACGACAGGCGCCAGCATCATGACGCGGGTGAGCTTGGCCACGGTGCCGATCTCGCCGGAATGGTTGCCGTCCTGGAAGGCGGCGGCAACCACCTGCGCGATCTCGTGGATCGAGGCGCCGCTCCATAGGCCGAAGGCGGCAGGGCTCAGATGCAATAACCCGGGCAACAACGGATACAGCAACATCGACAGCGACCCGAAAACCGTGACGCAGGCCACGGCATAGGCGACGTCCTCGTCGCTGCCGCGCGTTACTGTGTTGGTCGCGATCACAGCCGAAGCGCCGCAGATCGAGGTGCCCGCACCGATCAGTTCGGTCAACTTGGCGTCGACGCCCATCACGCGGCCGAGCCATTTGGTGAAAGCGAGGGTCGCAACCAACGTCACCGCGATGACGCCGACGCCGGCGAGGCCGACCTGCGCGACCTGCGATGCCATCAACTGCAAGCCGAGCAGGATGATGCCGAGCCGCAGTACACGTTTCAGGCTGAATGTGACGCCGGGCTTAGCCCAGGCGGGAGTGCCGAAAGCGTTATGCAGCGCCATGCCGATCAGCGTTGCCAGAATCATCGGACTTAAAATGCCGACACCCGGGATGCGGCGCAACGCCAAGGCGAGCCCTGCCACTCCCGCTGTCAGCAAAAGGCCGGGAACGGGCGCAAAAGCGCCGATGCCGGCTTGCCGGCCGATCCGCGCTACCGGCGCGTTGGTGACGAGAATGGCTTCACTCACATTGGGCTCCTTGTCGGATCCAACATGCTGCGCTGCGGTGGGCGAATCCAACTTATTATTGTTGTCTGATTGCCCTGTAGAATCGATTGAACGCGCGCGACCTCGTGCGCGCATCGCTGAGACGCTGCTGAGACCCAGCTGAGACGCTACGCTTAAGAAGATTCATCGAACGAAACGTTCGCTTGCGTGAATGGACAAACGCTCACGGCACATTCGAATGATTGTAAGTCTTGATTCCGGCGGTTATCCTGATTGTCAAAACGAGGACATGGAGGAAACGTCGGGCAAATGTTCACCATCAATCCGTTCGCCGAACTTTCAGCGTCCATACCACCCGTCGTCATGCAGACGTACGTCGTGGCGATGGCCCTCCTGGTTGCGGCCGGCACGCTGTTCGATATCGTGCACAAGAGAAGCGCGCGATACTTTTTCGACAACTGGCACAATTCGAAGAGCAAGGGGCGGCGGCAGGTCGGCGGCGGTGAAATGGTCTCGCTCGCCGTGCAGACAGCCGTGGTCGATGTGCTAGCCTCGGGCGAGTTCTGCAACACGCGCCGGCGACTCGCACATCTCCTGACTATGTACGGCTTCGTGATCTATCTCGTCACGACACTCGTTATGGTGTTTGCCTATCCAACGCAGGCCACGCCGACGCCCGATTACCTGCCGGTGCTTTGGTATATCGGCGGACTGATGGTCTGCCTCGGCGGCTACTGGTTTTGGTTCTTCATCCGGGTCGATGTCGCCGCGGAAGGCAATTCCCCGTTCCGCTTCGAGCGTGCCGATCTATTCGTCGTGTCGCTCGTCCTCAGCGTCACATTTGGCCTGCTCTGGGCCTACGCGGAGACGTCGGGCCACGTCCGCTCGTCTGACATTCTCCTCGGCCTGTTCCTGATCGTCACCACATTCCTGTTCGTCTCGATTCCGTGGTCGAAGTTCTCGCACATGTTCTTCAAGCCCGCCGCGGCGCTCGAGAAACGAGTATCGAAGGCCAACGGATCAGCCCAGAATTTGCCAACGCTGACGCGTGACGATCCTCAACAACAGAAACGACATTCCATGGAGTTGTTGCGAAACGCCCCAATGCAAATGGGACTTGGCATCAAGCGCGAAGCGCCACGCCACTATTAGAAAACAGGTCGCAAGTTCTACTGGAATAGCTAAGGGAGCCGACTAATGCCAACGTTCGTCTACATGACAAGGTGCGACGGATGCGGACATTGCGTCGACATCTGTCCCTCGGACATCATGCACATCGATCCGACTTATCGTCGCGCTTACAACATCGAGCCGGACATGTGCTGGGAGTGCTATTCCTGCGTCAAGGCTTGCCCGCAGAATGCGATCGATGTGCGCGGATATGCTGACTTCGCTCCGCTCGGTCATAGCGTTCGCGTCCTCCGCGACGAAGAGAAAGGCACGATCGCCTGGAAGATTAAATATCGGAACGGCACGGAAAAGAATTTCCTTTCGCCGATTACGACTAAGCCCTGGGGGCAGGCGATCCCGAAGCTCGCCGACGTTCCCGCGCCCAGCCAGGAAATGCGTGACGGCCAGCTTCTCTACAATGAGCCAAAGTGGATCCGCATGGATGACGGCGGTTTGCATACACTTCAGTCAGCCGGTCTCAAGATGAAGAAGGGCGTCTATTACTGATGGCTTACAAAACGATCGTCGAAGACAACATCGATATCTTGGTCGTCGGCGCCGGCCTCGGCGGCAGCGGTGCCGCTTGGGAGGCCAGATTCTGGGGTCAGAATAAGAAGATTATTATTGCCGAGAAGGCGAATATCGATCGCTCCGGCGCGGTCGCCCAGGGTCTGTACGCCATCAACTGCTACATGGGGACTCGGTGGGGCGAAAATAATCCGGAGGACCATGTTCGCTACGCTCGTATCGATCTGATGGGGCTGGTGCGCGAAGACCTGCTGTTCGATATGGCCCGTCACGTCGACTCGACGGTGCACCAGTTCGAAGAGTGGGGCCTACCTATCATGCGCGACCCGAAAAACGGGCGCTATCTGCGTGAGGGGCGATGGCAGATCATGATTCATGGCGAGTCCTACAAGCCCATCGTGGCCGAGGCCGCCAAGAAATCTGCGGACAAGGTATTCAACCGCATCTGCGTCACCCACCTGCTGATGGATGACAGCAAGGAGAATCGGGTCGCCGGCGCCGTGGGCTTCAATGTGCGCACAGGCAACTATCACGTCTTTAAGTCCAAGGCCGTGATCTGCGGCGCAGGTGGCGCTTCCAATATCTTCAAGCCGCGTTCGGTTGGCGAAGGAGCGGGCCGTACTTGGTATGCGCCCTGGTCATCCGCGTCTGCCTATGGGCTCATGATTGAAGCCGGTGCCAAGATGACTCAGATGGAAAACCGCATCGTTCTGGCGCGTTTCAAGGACGGTTACGGGCCGGTCGGTGCCTATTTCCTGCACCTGAAGACCTACACGCAAAATTGTCTGGGCGAGGAGTATGAATCCAAGTGGTTCCCCGAACTTCAGAAAATGGTCGGAAAGGAGTATCTGGATCCGGAAGCTTCGCACTTAACTCATAGGCCGATCCCGACCTGTCTGCGCAACCATTGCATAATTAGTGAGGTGAATGCCGGCCGCGGCCCCATTCACATGGTGACCATGAAGGCCTTCCAGGATCCTCATCTGGAAGAGGTCGGTTGGGAGAACTTCCTCGGTATGACTATCGGCCAGGCGGTGCTCTGGGCTGCGACTGACGTCGATCCCAAAAACGAGAACCCCGAGCTGACCACATCCGAACCCTACGTCATGGGCTCGCATGCAACCTGCTCGGGCGCCTGGTGCTCGGGTCCCGAGGATGTTTCTCCGCCCGAGTATTTCTGGGGCTACAACCGCATGACGACGATCGAAGGCCTGTTCGGCGCCGGTGACGCGGTCGGCGGCACGCCGCACGCCTTTTCATCTGGCTCCTTCACAGAGGGCCGTCTCGCCGCGAAGGCAGCCTGCAAATATATCGACGACGGCAAGGCCGAAGGCATCGTGGTATCCGAGGAGCAGATCAACCGCCGCAAGAAGGAGATCTACAAGCCGCTCGAGCACTACAAGATCTACCGCAATGAGATCGTGGCGGGCGATGTCAACCCGCACTACATCAATCCCAGGCAGGGCTTGGATCGTCTGCAGAAGCTCATGGACGAGTATTGCGGCGGGGTGACGGTCAGCTACATGACCAACGAGAAGCTCCTCAATATCGCACTCAAGAAGCTCAAGGTTATGGAGGAAGATCTCGAGAGCCTGGCCGCAAAGGATATTCACGAGTTGCTGCGTGCCTGGGAGCTGAAGCACCGGCATCGCGCCGCAGAGTGCGTTACTCAGCACACTCTGTTCCGCAAGGAGACTCGCTGGCCCGGCTACTACTATCGCGGCGACGCCATGAAGGTGGACGACGCAAACTGGCACGTGCTGACTGTTTCGCGCCGCGATCCGCAGACCGGCGAATACACCATGGAGAAGGCGCCCTGTTATCACCTGGTTGGGGCGGACGAGTAACAATTCCTCCGTGCGAACGATCGCGTTGAACGTCCGCCTGGATGCAAAGAAAGACCAATATGTCGCTTTCGACGCACTCTACAAATTCGGTCTTTCACGGTGCCAGAGAACCGCGCGTGAACATTATTGAAAAAGCCGACGAGGAGATACGGGCCATAGCCGACCCTCTGTGGCGCGATCTCCTCAAGAATTCGAATGAAGGCAAGTACGGAGAGTTCGTTAAGAATTTCTCCAGTACCATGGCGCTCGCCATGAATTAAGTTGCGGTTGGCCACCAGTTCGCCAACAGCGAGCTTGCCAGAAATCTGTCTGAAGACGTCGACTATCTCGGTATTATCCGCCGAGGCGAACATGTGACGGTTCTCTACCGGCAACGCAGCACTAAAAAAGACGGTGAATGGCTTGGCCGGCTTGTCCTCGGCTATGAGGATGGAAAAATCAGGATTTTCGGTGCGTCCATCTTCTGAGCGATTCGGATTCGACATGAGTGAAACCATCCATGATGGTAAATACGTCGAACTTACCTACAAGGTGACCGACAAGGCATCGGGGCATGTCCTCACGATGGTCGAATTCCCGTTGGGCTATCTTCACGGACACAATGAAATTTTGGCGCCGTTCGTACACGCGGAACTGGAGGGCAGATCTGCAGGCGAGGTCATCGAGGTGCCGATCGACGGCAATCGGATCTTCGGCGACAGGGACGAGTCGCTGATTTTTACGGATCACATCGAGAACGTTCCCGAGGAATATCGGAAAGTCGGTACTTCCATTCTCATGGAAAGCGACAAGGGTCAGACCCGCAGCTTTCTCGTGACGAGGGTCGACGACAAAACGCTGACGGTCGACGGCAATAATCCGCTTTGCGGCAGAGAGGTCGTCTTTACGCTCGAGATCGTGACGGTGCGGGAGCCAACCGATGAAGAAGCAAGGACGGGCGGAGCGATCGGCGCACAGGCGGCTGTCGACCCGTCACTTATGCGACCAGTTTGAATGACAAACCCTATTTCAATGCAAAAAAGGTGACTTATGAGCGAGCAAAAGCCAATCACCAAAGTTCCTGACGGCCACGCGCGCTTTCTGACGACGCGTCAGAAACCGGCAAACGAAAAGGGGTTTGTTGGTTTCGAAACTGTCTGGGAATCGTTCCAGAAAGAAGCCGACTACGAGACTCCAAAACGGCCGTAAACTGCCATGTCGAAGCTCGTGCCGCCGCACAATTCGGAGCAGGTCAAGCCGCTGTTGGTGCCGCAGACGGAGCGTGCCGCGGAGCACAAGCGGGCGGAAAAGCTTAAAAGAATTCCTCTTGATTCACGCGTTGTCTCAGACGTCTTCATGCTCGCAATGGGGGCCTACACGCCGCTTGACGGATTTATGGGGCATGACGACTGGCGCGGTTCGTGCCTGGACATGAAACTGACTAATGGAGTTTTCTGGCCGATCCCGATTACGCTTTCCATCGATAAGGACCTTGCCGACAGCATCCATGCCGAAGAAGAGGTCTCACTCGTCGACGAAAAGACCGGCGAAATATTTGCCGTCATGGAAGTCCGCGATAAATATTCAATCGACAAGAAGCTCGAGGCCGAACACGTCTACCGTACCGCCGATCCGAAGCATCCGGGCGTAGCCAAGTTGCTACAGCAGGGCGACGTCAACCTCGCCGGACCCGTGTCGGTGTTGAGCGAAGGCGAATATCCCGCCAAATACCCGGATCTTTACATCCGCCCGGCGCAATCGCGGGCGATGTTTATCGAGCGGGGCTGGTCGAATGTCGCCGCCTTCCAGACTCGAAATCCCATGCACCGCAGCCACGAGTATCTGGTGAAGATCGCCATCGAAGTCATGGATGGTGTTTTCATCCATCAAGTGCTTGGAAAATTGAAAGCAGGCGACATTCCGGCCAATGTCCGCACCCGGGCGATCCAGGCGATGATCGACAATTACTTTCGTCCGGGAACGGTCATTCAGGCGGGCTATCCGATCGAGATGCGCTATGCCGGTCCGCGCGAGGCGCTGCTTCATGCCCTCATTCGCCAGAATTTCGGCTGCTCGCACCTTATCGTCGGCCGCGACCACGCCGGCGTCGGCAACTACTACGGCCCCTTCGATGCGCATCACATCTTCGATCAGCTGTGGCCCGGCGCACTTCATACCAAGCCGTTGAAGATCGACGTCACTTTCTACTGCCGGAAGTGTTACGGAATGGCGACGGCGAAGACCTGTCCCCACGATCCGCAGTATCACATTTCGATCTCCGGTACGGAGCAGCGTGAAATGCTGTCGAGCAATGCGGACATCCCGCCCGAATTCAGCCGGCCGGAGGTGGTGACGATCCTCAAGGAGTATTACGCAGGCCTGCGATCGACACGCTAGAGGCCGGCATCATGATCATCGCGCAAATTTCCGATACCCATTTAGCCCTGGATACACCCGACACCGATCAGAGAATACGCGATTTCGAGCTCACGATTGCCGACATAAACGCACTCGATCCCGCGCCCGACGTGATCGTTCACACCGGAGATATCGTTCATAACGGACGGCAAGACGAATACGCTCAGGCGGTGACCACGCTCGCAAAGGCGCGCGCGCCGGTCTATGTCCTGGCCGGCAACAAGGATGATAGAGCGAATTTGCGCGCGGCCTTTTCGACGCGCGGATATCTCGCGTCTGATTCCGACTTCATCGACTACGCGATTGACGATTATCCGGTCAGGCTGATTGGGCTGGATACCCTGAGTTCAGTCGGCAATAAGGGTGACTTTTGCCCCGAGCGGGTCAAGCGGCTGAATAAGCTCGTCGATGCCGGGACCAAACCGATTGCGGTTTTCACCCACCATCCGCCGTTTGAAGTAACGGTGGGACCGGAGCGGCTGCACTTCGAGACGCCGGAGATGATGTCGCGGCTGAGCCAAGCTTTGCAGCAGTCCGGGCGGGTGGTCGCCGTTTTCAGCGGTCATGTGCATCGTGCTGCCACGGGTCATGTTGGCAGCATTCCGGCGACGGTGGTGCAGTGCATCGCGACGACACTGCGCAGAGGCGAATATCCGCCTGACATGAAGACGCGTCCCGTCTATCACATCCATCGATTCGATCCGGTTTGGGGCTTTGCCACCGAAACACAGATGGTGCGAGCAGAGACTCCCGCGGTAGCGAGCCGTTGACGGCTCGCACCGGCGCAGAGCTGCCATACATTTCATTAGTCGCGTCAATCGTTCAATAGGCCCAACGAGAGAGATTTCTTTCCCGTTCCCGCTAAGCTTACGGAAAATAATCCACCGACCTCTCGATGCAGAGCGAGCCGGGGAGCATTAAGGGAGAGCACCGTGGCGAACGGCTCGATCATCTACGATGATAAATCCCGCCGCATGGCCGATGAAATCATCGCGGCCGAGGCGCGGCACATTGCAAAGCGAAAACAACCGGAACAGGACTGCGATTGCCAGGAGGGAATGTTTCCGCGCTCGACTCCGACTAATCGCCGGAGATTTCTTTTCGCTGCCGGTTCGGCTGCAGGCATGTTGGGTTCGACCGCGGCGATGGCACAAAAGGCCCCGCCCGGCGCGGTCGAATACGATGTGCCGCCAGACCCGACCAAAGTGCCGGGACGCGCGGTGGCGGCCGACGGCGGCTACGGCACGCGCTCGCAGTTCGAGACCGAAGTGCGCGTGCGCTTTCCGACGCCCAACGAGTATACGTCCTGGAGCCTGACGCCACTCGACAAGATGCTCGGCAATCTCACTGCCTCCGGCCTTCACTTCGAGCGCCATCACGGCGGCATCCCGACAATCGATCCGGCCAATCACATGCTTTTCGTTCATGGCATGGTGGATATGCCGAAAAAATTCACGATGGCCGATCTCAAGCGCTACCCCACCGTTACGCGAAAGCACTTCATAGAATGTTCGGGAAACGGCCTGACCGAATGGAACAAGCCGACCGCAAAAACGGTGCAGGGTACGCACGGTCTTCTCAGCACATCGGAGTGGACCGGCGTGCAATTCGCCACGATTGCGCGCGAGGTCGGTCTGCAAGACGGCGCGACATGGGTACTGGCCGAAGGCTCCGACGCTGCGGTCATGACGCGCAGCATCCCAATGGAAAAAATGCTGAAGGATGCGCTGCTGGTCTACGGCCAGAACGGCGAGGCCATACGACCCGAACAGGGTTATCCGCTGCGGCTGCTGTTGCCGGGTTACGAGGGTAACACACACATCAAGTGGCTCCGCCGGCTGCAGATCAGCGACAAGCCGTTCATGACGCGCGAAGAGACTTCGAAATACACCGACCTCCTAGCCAACGGGAAAGCCCGGCAGTTCAGCATGGAGATGGAGGCGAAATCGGTGATCACCTTCCCGTCCGGCGAAATGAAGCTGCCGGGTCCGGGATTCTACAACGTCACGGGCCTCGCCTGGAGCGGACGGGGCCGCGTGCAATCTGTCGACGTCTCTGCCGATGGCGGCCAGACCTGGTACCCGGCGCAACTTAATGTCGCTGCGGAACCGGTCTGCACGGTTCGTTTCAGCTATCCGTGGATGTGGGACGGCAAGCCCGCGATCCTGCAAAGCCGGTGCACAGACGAGACCGGTTACATCCAGCCGACGCTCAAGCAATTGATTGCAATCCGCGGATCGAACGGTCCGTTTGGGTCAATCTACCACCTCAATGCTATACAGAGCTGGGCCGTCGATCCAACGGGGGATGTCTCCAATGTCCACGCATAACATCGCGCTCAAAGCTGGCGCAATTTTTATTGCGGTCGTGGCGCCATCCGCAGCATTCGCGCAAAACCAAACGCATTACGGCTTCGGCACGACGGTCGACCCGCAGGAACTGGCGAAATTCTTCTCGATCCCGGCCGATGGCACCGGCTTACCGTCCGGCAGCGGTACACCGGCGGACGGTGCAAAAGTCTTCGCCGACAATTGCGCCGCCTGTCATGGCGACAAGGGCCAAGGAAATCCCGCTAAAGGCATTGGCGGCGATCGCCTTCTCGGTGGCCGCAGCACGCTGGCGAGCGCCACGCCAATCAAGACAGTGGAGAGCTATTGGCCGTATGCCACGACGCTGTTCGATTATGTAAAACGGGCAATGCCGTTCAGCGCACCAGGCTCGCTCAACGACAACGATGTCTACGCGATCGTGGCCTACATCCTCTCGGAAGCAAAGATCATCAAGCCGACAGACACTATGAACGCTACCACGCTGCCGAAGGTGGTGATGCCGAACCGGGATGGCTTTATCCCGGACGCGCGTCCGGAACTGGAACTCTATCGCTGACCGCTGCAATCCGCCAGGCGCGATGAGTGACATTGTTTTCATCAATGGACTCGCGCTCCGAGCCTGTCACGGTTCGATGCCGCACGAATCCAAGGTCAGTCAAACGTTTCTGCTCGACCTCGTCCTCGAAATCGATCTCATCGCAGCCTCCCGTAGCGACAAGCTTGAGGACACCGTTTCCTACGATTTGGTGGTGAAAATAGTGACCGAGGTATTTTGCTCGCAGCGATACCGGCTTCTCGAGGTCGTCGCCCGAGCGGTCGCCAACAAGGTGCTTAAACGCTGTACCCGCGTCAACGCGATTCGCGTCACCGTGTGCAAGCCTCACGCGCCGGTCGCCGCGGCCTTCGGCCACGTCGGCGTAAAGATCGAACGCTCTCGTATGCCAAAAAGGGGCGCCCCAAAGTCATCTCGAGACAAGGCGAGCCGCGTCGCGGAAGTTCCGTAACCTGTCATTAGGCGAATCCAAGCCTGAGGCCGCCATAATCGGGACCGACCAAAGCGCGGCCAACTTGCTAGGAAAGGCATCTTTGCTAGCAAGTTGCGGAATAGCGGAGCTACATTCGCATCGACTTACACGACGTCGATGGTGAACTGGACAACCCGAGATCTTCGTTGGGAATTGTGATAATCCCTCAACCTTCCGCGCTTTGCGGCTGGTGCTTGTATCACTCAACATCAGCGTCGTCGCTGAGACGCAGGCGCTCGCGCAAGACGTCTCCGATTTGCACGCTGTCGACGGACTGGTTGTCTGCCGGCTTCGCTAGGTCTGCCGGACGCCGCACAGGCACGTGAGAGTGCTGACGCAGGTCGGCTTCCTCAATGCGCTGAGCAAGCGCCGTCCAGGCGTCGGAAGCGCGTCGCAAAGTTGCAATTGTCTTGGGATCGGACGCGGCTTGAGCTTTGCCCAGCCCCTCGGTCGCCTTTCTGCGGCAGTCCTCTACAGTGATCATGTTCGCAACCCCACAGAGCAGTACAGCGCCTTATAGCACAAACTTTGATCGTCCTCGCTATGCATCATCAGCATTTTGTATCAAATACGCGCTGGTATCCTGAGTCGACACATGTGGAAGAATTAACAACCTTGGCACAACCTCCAACACGTTAGACCAAGATCACTCCTGATGCTCGGTCCGACAAGTCTGTGCGGGCGTATCGTGATTTAGAATACTGCGTTTGATCTTTTAGATTTCCTCTTTGCGGAAATCGCGGTCGTAGGCCCAACGGGTGCGATCACGCGCTGCAATCGAAAATGGGAAGAGACTGCGAGGATCGGCATGCTTTCAGCCAAGCAGCCGGGCTGGAACTATATCGCAGAATGTGAGGCCGCGATCCAACGAAGCTGCGTTGAGGCAGCTGAAGTTCTCGCCGGATTGCGCGCGGTCTTGAATGGCGACTCGCCTTCTTTTATCGCGACCTATGCTTGTCCCTTTAATGGACTGTATCATTGGTTTGAGGTCCTAATTTCAGCATTCGAATTTAACCGGAAACGGCACGCCATACTGATGCATGTTGACGTTACGGCGCTGCAACGTGATGCGCTAACGGGTCTACCAAACCGAACCATGTTTGATGCGCAACTTGACTTAGCAATATCGTTAGCACGCGGCACCAACCGTCAGACGGGAGTTATGATTGTCGACATGAACAGACTGAAATCGATCAATGACATGCACGGGCATCGCGTTGGGGACAAAGGCCTGATAGCGCTCGCAACGGAGATCAAGAAATTGACGGGCCAGGATTGTTTGGCGGCCAGGATCGGAGGTGACGAATTCGGAGTGGTTCTCCCGGCCAACTACGATACGGTGTCCGCATGGCGCATGCGCGCCCGCTTTAAATCGGGGATTGTTTGCTCTATCGGCGCGGAGGGCAATCGTATGCCGATCACTGCGAGTGTTGGGATCGCGTTTTTTCCGGATGATGGCGGGAACGCCAGTGCGCTTCTCAAATCGGCCGACGAGTCGATGTACGCGCAGAAACGGACCCTATCGGTCGCTTAGAGTAAGAGCCTCCATCTGGACTTTCGCGGCAACTGATAAAGAAAGGCAAAATTACAATTTCTTTATCAGTGCATCTTGCAAGAGCACCGCAGCTTGCCCGTTCATCGCCACGACGAAGCGCCTGATGCCCGGTGGCTTCATCCGCAATTCCACATGAGTCCGATAGGTGTATGGGTCCAGCACGGACCGTAACTGCCGCCGTTCCAGCGGCCGCGGTAAAAGCCTGGTTCGCCAAAATAGTACCACCCGCCGCCATACCAATAGCTTGGCGCAAAGTCGGGTGTGCCGTGGATTGATCCCTTCGAAGCATAAATTGGAACGCTGTTGTTAGGCGGCTGATGATAACCGGGGAGGAAACCGTAGCCGTGCCAATGATAAATGTGCCGCTTTCCGTGCACGGAGGCGGCAGATGCAACGGCTGGCAGCAATAAATAAGCTACGATCGTGAGAGGGAATTTGCGCCGCAGCATGTTGGCGTCTCCATTACGGATTTTCGCTAAATCGGAAGGACTAACTCGGCACCTTTGTTGCGAACGTTCCCCACCTTCTTATCGACCGCCCAAACCTTCAACACCCGATCCGGGCTCGGCCTGAGCATCGCCAGCAGCTCTTCGTCGGTCGCAGGCTCCTCGCCCAGCCATTTCGGCCAATCCGCTCTATCTAAAATGACCGGCATCCGGTCATGAAGCTCCGCCATTACTTCATTAGAACTAGTGGTCAGTATCGTGCAGCTCTGAATCTCATCGCCAGACTTTGGGTCTTTCCACTTCGCCCAGAGCCCTGCCATGACCATCTGGCCATCGTCCGCCATGGCGATTGCGTAGGGCTGTTTCTCTTTCCCTTTGGGGTCGAGCTTCTTCCACTCGTAAAACCCATCGGTCACCACGAGACATCGTTGCCCTCGCTTCGACGCGTCACGAAACGCGGGTTTCGCCGTGAACTCTTCGGCGCGGGCGTTGAAAGTCGAATAGGCGATCTTTTCATCTTTCGCCCAATGCGGCAGAAGTCCCCATCGCATCATCTTCGGCGTGCGCTTGCCGTCGACCGAGCGGATGGCCACCAGCATCGGTGCCGTCGGCGGCTTGTTCCAATCGGCCTCGAAGTTCGGCGCCGGAGCATCCAGGTCGAACTTCAACTTGATCTTGATTTCTGAATAGTCAGACGACAGACGAACGCGACCACACATGGACTATATGTAGGGAGCTTAGGGCTTATTCCAACGCGCCCAATTGCTGCCCTTCCCTCGTTGTTTCGGGTCGAATTTTTCGCCGCCGAACCTTTGCAGGAATTTCTCGGCATCCGCTGGGTCGGAGAAACAGTAAACGTGAAACCACTCGCGGTCGTAAAAGACGGCGTGCCCCCGGCTGCATATCGACAGATCCTTGCAGAACTCGTGAATCTCTTGGTACCCGTCGCCGCGTTCACTGAACCGCGCTGGCAGGACGATCTGATGTGGCCAGCCCCGGTCAATGCCCGCTGGCGACAACTCGCCCTTGCGACGCATCGCCGAACCTTCGCTTGAATGCCGAAGCGTCGTCCAAAGTTCGAAAGCAATACCTGACCGTGTTTTCCGGCAGATCGACGTACATATCCCACCGGAATTCGCGGCCTTCGAGCCAGTCCAGCACGTCCATCGCGTCCTCATCGAAGGCCAGCGGCACCTGATACGGAAAGTCTCGGTTGATTTCGAAGATGACGCTCATAACCCCATGGAGAACGAATAGGGAACGAGAGTCAATGGGGCGAGCTTTAGAGGGGTTTTTCCGCCAGGGGCTACCAGATGTCGCGACAGCCCCGTGGCGAGCTTACCAACGACCTCCGCCGGGGCCGAATCCATGCTCTGGGCAGTGCTGCGACCCTCGGCAACACGAATAGAAGATCACCGTTCTGGCGGCAGTATCTCTTGAACACTATTTCTTCCAAGACCTAGACTTGATCAAAATCCAAAAGATCATCAAATGCGAAACAATTACTAAGGGTGCGTAGAACGTAAAGATATACCAAACGGTACCTAGGTTGAAGCTCGGCACGTTCAACTGCAAGACGCCGCGCACTCCGTTCAACAGGTCCGCAAATCCCCACGTGTTGGTCACCCACACCAGAGGAATGGCGAAACGCCAGTCGCTCCGTAGAGCAAAGATGGAAGCGAGAGCCAGCGCCGCCTCTAAGAGATCACCGTAAGCAGTACCGGAAAGGAACTCTCTGGGCAGTTGCGGATCGACCATGCCCGTTACCAACAAAGTCATGCCCACATAGCGAGGCACATGCACAAAGAGCAGCGCAATTAGAGCGGAATTTCGAGAAAGTTTGGTTAGGTACGGCCAAACGTACCACGCCGTGACGAGGCTGAAGACGAAGACACTCGAAAGAAGCTGCAACCAGAATATCGTGACGCTGTTCATCGCTGTCGTCGTTCCCACTTGTCTACTTGCCGCACACCCGCAGCGATCCCGAATCCAGAGTGCATCACATCTGGACGTTCCATCCGCTGACATCCGACCGAGGTGCGAACGCAGCGTTCCACGGCATTGTTCCTACCAAAAGCTGAACCGCACGACCGTCCCGAAGCCACCCCGCGCGAAACGCTCGTAGTGACGGGTCATCGTCTCGGTCGCCCGGCCAGAGACGCGAGTTGGCGACGGCTTTGACATCGAGCGCTTCGGTCAGTGCGGCCATGCATGGACACTACCCGAAGTCTTGGGGGGCGCAAACGGTCACAAGTCCGCATCACGAGCACATGTCCGTTCCTGGCCCATCGCGTCATTTCGCGGCATGCAGTAATTCGGTCGCTTTCGGGGCGAAGCGGACTCGGCTCGACCTGCTGCTGGTCCGACTCCGGTTGCGAATGACCCATCACGACATTTCAGGCCGATCATTTTCTGTGTGCACAATCGCACCCGTCTGATCTGGTCGGGCGCGCTTTCCACCAAGGGCATCGCTTGGCGTAAGCGAGCTTTGCGCCAACCGAGATGTCACCCTTGGTCAGGATGAAATTCGGAACCTGGGTGAAGCCGTGACGGGTCGCGAGAACCGCGTTCGTCCAGTTGATAGATCAGCGGCCGATTATTGGGCCCGGCGTTCTGCCGCTGTTGATGCGGGCGCGAGAGGTAGAGGTTGGGTTTGCGAGACAACAGATTGAGCCGATGAAGCAGCGCCTTGGCGCTACGCGTCCATGTGGAACTCTGATATGCCGACCCGATTTCTGGCTCGGAGAACGCCCAAGCGCCAGGAATTGGGTGGGCGTAACAACGTGAGCGGCCTAAGTAATTGGAGATGACATTAATGTCGCCCCCAATCTCCGCCGAATACACGCGTGGCGCCCTCTACGGCCTCGCCGCCGCTAGCATCTGGGCCGGATGGATCGTCGTGGCCCGGCTCGGCGTCACCACGAATCTCACGCCGTGGGACATCGCGGCGCTCCGGTTCGGCGTAGGCGGACTGCTCCTGGTGCCGTATCTGTGGCGGAAGGGGCTTGCGATCGAGCGCCTCGGCTGGATCGGACTCGCCGCCCTCGTGCTCGGCTGCGGCGCGCCCATGGTGTTGGCCGTGAACGCCGGCCTGCTGTTCGCCCCGGCGGCCCATGCGGGCGCGCTCTTTTCTGGTGGCGTACCGCTGATGGTTGCGCTCCTCGCGGCTCCCATACTGCATGAGCCGTTCACATTCCCAAAGAAAGTTGGCCTCGCGCTGATCCTGGCCGGCATCATCGTAATTCTCTGGAGCGCGGGCGGCACCATCGGAACGCGACAGAACATCGGGGATGTATTGTTTCTCGTCGGCGCCTTGCTTTGGGGCTGCTACACAGTCGTGATGCGTCGCGCACGTCTCGACGGCCTACACGCCGCTGCCATCGCTGCTGTCGGCACGCTGATTCTTTATCTGCCTGTTTATGCCGTCGTCGCCGGAGCCAGCCTGTTCAAGGCTCCGCTGGCCGACATATTCATTCAGGCATTCGTCCAGGGATTCCTAGCGGCGATAATTGCACTAGTACTCTACGGTCGCGCCGTCAGCATCCTCGGAGCGTCGGGTGGTGCAGCGTTCCCCGCCCTATGCCCGGCGATGATTGCGGTGCTGGCCATCCCGGTCCTTGGTGAGTGGCCAACGGCTATAGATTGGATCGCCATCATTTTGATTTCTGCCGGCGTTTACGTCGTGAGCGGAGGGCCACTGCCCGGACGACGAATATCAAAGGTATTGCTAACGACGCCAGTGCGGATGATTCGCTAGCGTCTTGTCCGGTTCCGGCCGGGTTCATCGGTTGCGTAATGCAGCGATTAGGTCGCTACACTAGAAAAAGTCATAGGTGCATTCATGTCTCCTAAAGCAGTGGTCCAACGGCAACTCGAAGCATATTACTCGCGTAATATAGATGCGCTCTTGGCAACGTATGCCGAGGACGCTCAGATGTTCGAGCATCCAGCGACGCTGCTTGCCAACGGTGCTGTTTCAATACGTGAACGATTCCTGACCCGCCTCCAGGAATCTAATCTTCACGCGACATTGCTAAATCGCGTGGTCAACCTCACGCAAATGGTCGGTCGCAGCGTTGTTTTGCTTAATCGATGGTGGCGTCGCGTGGAAGACCGAAACCGACTCTCGATCATGAGCGAAAGAGAGCTCCGCGATATTGGCCTATCGCATCAGGACGCCGATTGTGAAATTCGTAAGCCATTCTGGTGTGAGTGAAAACGATCGCTCGCACTGCGTAGATAGCGACCGCAGTGTTTGCTGGATCCGTATCCCGACATTTCTTTCCCTCACTTTTTGCTGCGCCGAGCGCCGCGGTTGTAGCCACTCATGCTGCCGTCGCTTGCGATGACGCGATGACATGGGATGGATGGGTCGTAATTGGTTCGCATGACAGCGCCGACGGCGCGGGCTGCCTTCGGATTGCCGGCCCTGGCCGCGACTTCTTTGTATGTCATCGTCTTCCCTTTCGGGATCTTCCTCACGATGTCGCGAACTTTGTCGGAGAAGCTTTTCATATACCGAGTGTGGCGCTTTTGTTCGATTTCGTCACGGGTTTCTTCACACTCGCCTGCAATTCTTTGCCCGCGGCTTCGCGATACCCGCAGTATTCACAAGTCGGGTTAGCCGCAGGGATCGTCTCGCCCCGGAGACAATCGTTCATCTTGAAAATAAGCGGTTCCATCCAATCCGTATCCCCTTTATGCGGGATGACTTTCACGTCGAATTCGAGCTTGCAATCAATCTTAAGACAGCGCGAGCACTTGGCCTCGCAGTGCCAGCGACCTTGCTGGCTCGCGCCGACCAGGTGATCGAATAGGCGCAGATTTTCTCACGCACATTGCTGCACATGCTCAGGTCTCAAACTGGCCCATCGCATCATTTCGCGGCGACGCACCATTTCGGTCGCTTTCGGGGGCGAAGCGGACATTGAGCCGGATTTATGAGTACACGGCCTAGTCATGACCACTTAGCGATCCCTGCCGACGCAATTTGTGCAGCCGTACGCGGCACGAGTGTGAATTGATCGTCAACTTGCTAAGAAATGACGATTTTATAGCAAGTACAGAACGCGGCGCGGACGTGGATATAAAATGATGTTTTTCTAGCGAGTTGAGCCTCGCCATAAACTGATTCCAAAATACACATTTCATAACAAGTCTCAGCGACAACTGACTCCAAAATTGCACCTTCTTAAGCAGTCAACCGAGCTAGCTCTTCGGTCAACGGGTCCTCGAAACATTTCATTGGTCGTTTCATTGGTCGAGCGACAAGGCGAAGCTGCAAAAACCTAAGGAAAACATGGTGGCGGACGCAGTCTATGTCGAACGCGTCTCAGCAACAAAATTCCCTGCTAACAGGGAAATTAACAGGGAAAATCGCAAAATTGAGCCTGATGCAGCAACGCGATCATCACTCAATGCTGCAACCACGGGCTTTTTGGAGAAATTCCCTGTGAAAACTAACAGGGAATAATTTCGGCAGAACAGGGAAACTATGACCCGATAATAGGGAAGTTAGACCCGCAGCCGATGTCCGCTTTCGGGTGTAAAGCGGACACGACCACCATCAGACGGCGCGGCAGCTTCTGACCCAAAGCGGACACGTTGCCTGCAATCAGATAAATGGCCGATATGAAAGGGGGTTCGCCATGACGAAAGTGCGCGTTGCAGGCTTTTCGATCTCGCTCGACGGTTTCGGAGCGGGGCCTGAGCAAAGTCTTGAACATCCGCTCGGCAAGCGCGGGCTGGAACTGCATGAGTGGATGTTCGGCACGCGCATGTTCCGGACAATGATCGGTAAGGATGGTGGTTCGGACGGAGTCGATGAGGCCTACGCGCATCGTTCAATGGACGGGTTCGGCGCGTTCATCCTCGGCCGCAATATGTTCGGGCCGATCCGCGGTCCGTGGCCGCACCAGAGTTGGAAAGGCTGGTGGGGCGACAATCCGCCCTATCACGCGCCGACCTTCGTGTTGACGCACCATCCACGCGATCCGATCGAGATGGAAGGCGGCACAACCTTCATCTTCGTGACCAACGGTGTCGAGGCGGCGTTGGACCGGGCGAAACAAGCCGCCAATGGTCGCGACGTAAAGATCGGCGGTGGCGTCGAGACGGTGCGTCAATATCTTCGCGCCGGGATGATCGATGAGCTGCATTTCGCCTTGTCCCCGGTCGTGCTCGGGCAAGGTGAAGCGATATTCGCCGGGATCGACCTGCCGGCGCTCGGCTATCGCATCACCGAACATCGGGCGACCGAGCATGCCACCCACGTCGTTCTCGGCCGATAGGAGTCCACCAATGCGTTCTACGAGCACCGGTTCAATTTCGTCGAAGAGGCCTGAAGTTCGCTATTGGCCCTTAGCTGACGCCCCGATCGGCAACTGTCGCGGCAGCTTTCGGGGGTAAAGCGGACACGCCGGTCTGACCGCGCCGCGGCAGTTAATGACCCAAAGCGGACATCGTGGGTTAGCGGAACTCACCCCCAGTCTAGCTAATTTCGTCTTTTGTGATGATCGGTGGTGACGCTAGGGCATCTAACGCAATGCTGCGGTCATCTCTGCCCCAGTTGGGACATTTTCATCTCGCAACCATTCTAATATTGATCTCCTTCCTCCTCCATTCAAAACGAGATCCGATGTCAAACGCAACGGTGTGGTTTTTAGCCGGGACGATCTTGTCGGCGGCAACGCTTGGATCGGTTCACGCCGCAGCGTTGGATGGATCACTCGTGGTCGCACAGGCGCCTCCAAACGATCACGACAAAGAGAAAAAGTCGTCGCCTGGGTCGGGCCAACCACCACCGCCGCAACATCCCGTGCAGCCGCTGCATCCGGCGTCGTCGCCACCACCGCCACCACCGCCACATCCGGTACAGCCGCCGCCGCATCCGGTGCCGTCGCCACCACCTCCGCCACCGCAACATCCGGTGCAGCCGCCGCCGCATCCAGTGCCGCCGCCATCGCCTCCGCCACCGCAACATCCGGTGCAGCCGCCGCCGCATCCGGTGCCGCCGCCACCATCACCTTCGACGCAGCAGCCTCAGGTGCAGCAGCCTCAGGTGCAGCAGCCTCAGGTGCAGCAGCCTCAGGTGCAGCAGCCTCAGGTGCAGCAGCCTCAGGTGCAGCAGCCTCAGGTGCAGCAGCCTCAGGTGCAGCAGCCTCAGGTGCAGCAGCCTCAGGTCCAGCCGCCCTCACAGGGGGCACAGCCCTTGGGAGTTCCGCAGGCCACGCCGCGCGTGCAGCAGCAAGGTCAGCGTGGCGCCGATGCTCCCACCATCCCGCCGCGGCGTCCTATTGCGCCACAACAGCCGGTCGGAAAGCCCGCCATCGCTCCCTCCGCGCTGCAACCGGCAGCTCCGCCCCCCGGATCTCCGCCGGCGCAGACGCAACGTACCTTCGTGCCTCCACCGGCACTGGACAATGCCTTACGTCTCGATGATGTGCGCGGTGCCCGCCACGAGGTGCGCGAGGGCGACCGTGTCATGATTGAGGAACCGGGCCGCGTAATCATCCAAGAAGGCGGACGCACCATCATCCGCCACAACGAGCTCGATCGGTTCCGATGGCAGGCGCAAGACGTTCGTATCGAGCGACGTGGCGCCGAGACCGTGACGATATTCGACCGGCCGGACGGTTCGAGCGTCTACACGGAGATCGACGAGAGTGGCCGACTGCTGCGTCGCTACCGGCGCACGCCGGACGGGCGCGAAATTATTATCATCGACAACCACTATAGCGGTCCGCCCAATCCTCTCGGCGATTTCATCGATCTTCCGCCGCCGGTGATCCGCATCCCGCGCGAGCGCTACATCGTTGACGCCCAATATGCGCAGCCCGACGACATCTATTACGCCCTGTGGGCTGCGCCGGTGGATTACATTGAGCGGCCCTATACGCTCGACGAGATCCGCTACAGCCTACCGCTACTTGAGCGAATGCCGCGCGTCGACATCGATACGGTGACGTTCGACACCGGCTCATGGGAGGTTAACCCGGACCAGGTGGAGCTCTTGGCAGTGATTGCTGACGGCATCAACCGTGCGATCGCCGTCAACCCAAGCGAAGTATTTTTGATCGAGGGTTACACGGATGCCGTCGGCTCCGAGATTGACAACCTGTCGCTGTCGGATCGACGCGCCGAATCGGTCGCGCTCGTGCTCACCGGGCAGTTCGGGGTACCCGCCGAGAATCTCACGACCCAAGGTTACGGCGAGCAGAATCTGAAAATGCCGACCCAAGGCCCGGAAAGGGAAAACCGCCGCGTAACTGTGCAGCGTATCACGCCGCTCTTAACTGGGCAGAACCAGGCTGTGCCACTGGCGCCGCAATAATCGATGATGCGCAGTGCGTCGACCAGCCAAGTCCGCCCGTGAATGTCGGCTGTTCGGCCCGAGCGGAAATCCGGCAGTCGTCGATCAATGCCCAAACCTCGTTATGGGCGCGGTAAGGGCGATTTCGGCTTATGGCCCATCTCAGCCGCGCTTCTCGCGCGTCGGCGTGTCATTTGTCGGTAGAATTTCTGCCGCGCCGGCTGAATGTCGGCGAGGCAGTTGGTGACCCAAAGCGGAAATCGGGGGCGGACTTCCACTCTGCTAGTTTGATTCGCCACGATGTCTTGTCCTGAGGCTTGGGACCATCAATCGCCTACTATGATCTGCAAGAAGGCTCAGGGAGGATGCCAGATGGTTGTATGCCGAAGCGCTTGTTGGTCTCTCGTGGTAATAATACTTTTTGCTACGTTTGCCGCTGTTGCGCAGACGAACAGTCCGGCTGGCGCGGGAGGCGGCAAATTCCGCGCGACTTGTGGTGAGGACGTGCGGCAATTTTGTGTTGGCGTGCAACCTGGCGGGGGGCGCCTCGTTCAATGTCTATCGTCCCATACCAGTGAGTTGTCGGCAGCGTGCGGAAATATGATCGCGGCCGCAGCGCGCGGCGGCGCCAAACTCCGCGCAGCGTGTGATCAAGATCTGCAGACATTTTGTGTTGGCGTGCAACCTGGCGGGGGGCGCCTCGTTCAATGTCTGTCGTCCCATACTAGTGAGTTGTCGGCAGCGTGCGGGAATATGATCGCGGCCGCAGCGCGCGGCGGCGCCAAACTCCGCGCAGCGTGTGATCAAGATCTGCAGACATTTTGTGTCGGCGTGCAACCTGGCGGGGGCCGCCTCGTTCAATGCCTATCGTCTCATACTGGTGAGTTGTCGGCAGCGTGTGGGAATATGATCGCGGCCGCAGCGCGCGGCGGCGCCAAGCTCCGCGCAGCGTGTGGTCAAGACCTGCAAAGGTTTTGTGTCGGCATACAACCCGCTGCGCGCCGCCTCGTTCAATGTCTATCGTCCCATACTAGTGAGTTGTCGGCAGCTTGTGGAAATATGATCGCGGCTATACAGACTCGCAAAGGTAGCTCCAATCCAAGCGCGCAAGGTCCTGCCCCACAACCCGCTGCGCCTGTCACAGTCAGTAACCCACCGGCAACAATAGGAAGCATCCTCCGAGCATCGTGCGGACCGGATGTGCAAAGGCTCTGTGCTGAGGCGCGAAGGGAAAGCGAGGTCTTGAAGTGCCTAGACTCTCGGCGCACGGAACTATCGACAACTTGCAGCTTGTATTTCCAGAAATTAGGCGCGCGGCCGAGCGCCCAGGAGAATGCTCCGAGCAAAAAGCCGCCAGCGCCGCCACCAACCGCGCCGATCCCGGCCCACGAGATTGCTCCGCCCCCATCGCTGCCACTAGTCACGCCAATGCCGGCCCAGGAGAATGCTCCGCCGCCGTCGCCGCCATCAAATACGTCAATGCCGGCCCAGGAGAATGCTCCGAACAAAAAGCCGCCACCAGCCGCGCCGATCCCGTTTCCTGATTAACCTGAAGACGGCCAATGCTGCTCGCGAGCGAACGAGGCGATCGAATAACGACGTTTTCTTGCTGCGGCGCAAGAGTCCGCTTTTGGCCCTTAGCGGACATGCAGCGACTGCGGTCTAGAGTCCGCTTTTGGGGGCAAAGCGGACACGATCACAGTCCGACGGCGCGGCAGCTTTTGACCCATAGCGGACATTGCCCGCAGGCCTACGCATGGTGTTCAGGAACTCCCGGTGGCCGCCCACACCCGCCAGACCAGCGCGACTCCGATGAGCCGGTCACTTAAGAACTTCGCGCGAATTGCCCCGTAGGGTTGGAGGCCGAGCCGCACATTGCCGAACCGTTCCAAATGGCGCCAATTGGGGCAGCAGACCTACCTCGGAGGCTTTTATCTGCAGGCCGAGATACTTCGAGTAAATGCGGCATTGCGCGAAACTGCCGGCGATAAACCACAGGCCCGGCTGGGCGGTGCGCGTGAACATGTTGCGTAACTCCTGTTCATCGCCGAATCCCCAGATCGGGCCAACGCGGGCCGCAACATCATCGCCAAACAATTTACGAACCAGATATTCCTGGCCCATGTAGCCGGTCGCCAACACGATCAGATCGGCGGCAAGCGTTTCGCCGGTGCGCATCTGCGCTCCCTCTGCGACGAAGGCGGCGATATCAGAAAATTGCACCAGCCCGATCTCACCTTTAACGATCAGATCGGAACAGCCGACATTGAAGTAGTAGCCGCCACCGCGGGTAAGGTACTTGAACTGCCAGCCCGTTCCGTCCTCTCCGAAATCAAGTTTGAATCCCACCTGCGTGAGCCCATCGAGCAACTCCTTGTCGAGATTCTTCGCTTGTTCGGTGAGGAGGATGTGACTTTTCCTTGCCAGCGAGAGCGGGATGGACGTCGTGATTAGGTCGCAGTCTTCCAGCGAAGGTCCTTCGTCATAGAGCGCGTATGGCAGTTGCGCGCTCGGCTCGACATTGACGATCATGGTCGGACTGCGTTGAACGAGCGTGACCGTTGCTCCGCTCGAGTGCAGGTCCTGCGCAATATCGTGGCCGCTATTGCCCGAGCCGATGACAAGGACTTTCTTGCCTCTCCACGTCTCGCCGTCGCTCTATTGGCTGGAGTGGAGAACAGCGCCGCCGAAGTTGCGCAACGTCGGAATATCCGGAAGGCTCGGAATACCGCTGACTCCGGTGGCCATGACGACGTGCCGCGGGTGCATCTCCCGCTTTGTGCCGTCCGCACGGCGGAGCATGACAGACCATCGCCCCTCTTTTTCGTTGTACGTGCCGCCCTCGAATTCGGTGGCCGTCCAATAGTTGAGCTCCATGCTTTCCACATAAGCCTCGAACCAAGCGGCAATTTTGTCTTTGGGAATATAGGCCGGCCAAGTTCGGTGGAAAGCGCATGTACGGAAGGTGGTTGACGTGCATTTGGTTGTGCAGGACCAGCGCGTGATAACGGTTGCGCCAGTTGTCGCCGATGCGCTGTTCGCGATCGACGATCAGCGTGTCGACCTGCAATTGAGTGAGGCGTGCGGCGATCGAGAGCCCTGCCTGTCCTCCGCCGACAACGAGCACGGCGGGATCGCGGTCGACATACTCGGCGGCAGCTTTCCTGAGGTCGAGCCAATTGGGGCCCCGAAAATCGCGTGAATAGGCCTTGCCCTGAGGCCGTGATCTCCCGAGTCTGCTCCTCGTGCCCCTTGATTTCGTCGAGCGCTGTGAGCAGCGTCCACGCTTTCAGCGTGTTGCCATCGTTGACATCCGGGGTGAGCCGCAGAACTCCGCTGCCGCGGCCCTCAGCTGTTTCAAAAGTGAAGATCGCTTCAATCGTGTCGGTGCCCGCGCGCGTTACATGGCGTGGCGCAACGTGATGGGGATCATTCGTCCTGAAAAGAGTGGGTCGTGCTCGGCCGACATGCGCCTTCAGCTCTCTCAGGATGGTGTCCACGCCGCTGACCGTCCTGATGCGCCAAGTAAGCGCGAGCACATCGCGCCAATGGCTATCAGCATGAAACAGGTTCTTTAGCAGAACGTCGTTGGGTCCCGCGAGAACTCTTTCGAACTGCGCAAGCCAATTCTCAGCAGTCGTCGCGGCAGTATCTGTTCTCGACGGCATTCGCGCTCCCAATCAGTCGATTTGCGCGGCGTCTCCAGAATTTTCAATCTACACCGATGAAGGCTGGGGATCGAGGGAAGAGACGCGTTCCAATGTCCGCAATTGGCCCAAAGCATCGGTGACCTAGCTTCGCTACTGGTCGACCGCGAGCGAACTCGACAGTTTCCGATAGGCGTCGATCTGCTGCTGTAGCTCGGCGATCTTCTTCTCTGCCGTGGCAACCGCGTCCGCGCCGGCAAGAAAACGACGGGGCAATTTGTCCTGGCCTTCCAGTTGGATCAGCGCCCGAGCGAGCTTCGCCGGGTCGCCAGCTTGCTTGCCGTCTCTCGATGTCCAGAATTGTTCCTGCTGCATCCTCCGCTCGTCATAGTCGGCAATGGAGTGCGCGGCGTAGATCGTCGATTCTTTGGTGAGCAGCTCCGTGCGGAAAGAGCCCGGGTTGACGATCATTGTCTGGATGCCAAACGGTCCGACCTCAGCCTGCAAGGCTTCCGTCCAGCCGTCGAGACCGAACTTCGATGCACAATAAGCAGTACAAAACTCGTACCCGACAAGGCCTGCGGTCGATGAAATTGAGATGATCTTCCCGGAACGCTGTTTGCGCATGACGGGCAGAAAAGCGCGGGTGACATTCATCGGACCGCAAAGGCTCGTCGCCAACTGAAAGTCCATCTGCTCGGGCGTCAGCTCTTCAAAGTAGCCGGCATAAAAATTTGCGGCATTGTTGACGAGCACATCAATGCGGCCAAATCGGTCGATCGTCGCCTTCGCGGCAGCCTCCGCGTCCGAAGCGTTGGTGACGTCCAACTTGACAACCAGCACATCGGCGGACTCGCCAACCGCCTTTGCCACCCTGTCAGTATTGCGGCCGGTCGCAACAACCTTGTGGCCCGCCGCCAGCGCCACTTTTGCGATTTCCAGACCCATGCCGCGACCGGCACCCGTAATGAACCAAACTTTACTCATTATCTCGACTCCCCCTGTCGATGCGGACCGCACCGGTGAACCAGCCCGTCAGTCCCTTGCCGGGCGGTCGTGAGCCGTTTCGTGTGATTTCCATGGTAGTAGGACGTCTTTCACTGATGGTCTTGGTCTAATGTAGACCCTCTCATTGCCTCCGATTAGCCGCTATAGTCGGCATGCACTTATGAGCGGAGGCCATAAATGCGGCGCGGTCACCTGGACGACCTTTTCGCCTTTGTCGCTGTGGCGCGCGAGCAGAGCTTCACCAGGGCGGCGGCGAAGCTTGGCGTGTCGCAATCCGCACTGAGCCATACCATGCGGGAGCTCGAAGCGCGGCTCGGCGTCCGGCTACTCACCCGCACCACGCGGCGCGTGGCGCCGACGGAAGCCGGCGAGCGGCTCCTGCACACACTCGGCCCGCGATTTGAGGAGATCGAATCGGAGCTTTCGGCGATCAGCGAATTGCGCGAAAAACCCGCGGGCACCGTTCGCATCACAACGATGGAATATGCCGCCGAGGCGATTTTGTTGCCGAAGCTAGCGAAGCTCTTGCGCGACTTTCCGGACATCAAGGTCGAGATCGCGGTCGATTATGGGCTAACCGACATCGTCACCCACCGCTACGACGCCGGTGTGCGCAGCGGCGAACAAGTCGGCAAGGACATGATTGCCGTCCGCATCGGTCCGGATATCAGAATGGCGGTGGTTGGGGCGCCATCCTATTTTCGCAAGCACCCAGAGCCGAAACGGCCGCAAGAATTGATCGGCCACAACTGCATTAATTTGCGGCTGCCAACGCATGGCGCGCTGTATGCCTGGGAGTTCGAAAAATCCAGCCGCGAGCTGAAAGTGCGCGTTGAGGGCCAGCTCACCTTCAACACCAGCGCGCTGATGCTCGACGCCGCGCTAGCAGGACACGGCCTGAGCTATGTGCCGGAAGGTCTGGCTGAGCCCCACATCGCCCGCGGCAAGCTCAAGCGCGTACTAGCCGATTGGTGCCCGCCGTTTTCCGGTTATCACCTGTGGTATCCGAGCCGGCGTCAGTCTTCGGCGGCCTTCGCGCTGGTAGTCGAGGCATTGCGCCATCGCGGCTAAACGGACGTGTAGCGTCGCTTTTTATATATCTGTTCACGCTTTCCCAGCGTGTCTGGCTTGTAGACCTGACCCATCTACGCGCCCTGTTCGATCTCTTCGAGCGCGACGGAAACCGACTTGTCGCCGTAGTTGAGAATGTGCATGACGGCGTTGGCGATTTCGTCCGCGAGTTTGGCTTTCTGCTTTTCCGACTTGCCGGGCCACAGTCTTACGATGACATGAGGCATTGCTCGCTCCTTTCAAAGCGGGTCGAATAGAGAAGCCACAGCGCGACGGCCGCCGAGCCGAGTACGACCAGCGCGCTGGCGAGGAACGCGGTGTCGAGGTCGAACTTTCCGGCAATCAAGCCTAGCGCCGGACTGCCGAAACCGAGAGCGATGTCCAGAAAAACGGTGTAAGCGCCCATCGCGAGGCCGCGGCTTTGCGGCGGCGTCCTGCGCACCGCCTCGACACCGAGGCCGGGATAGACCAGCGAATAGCCGAAGCCTGCCAGCGCGGCGCCGGCTACGGCCGTGAGACGGTCAGGCGCCAGCCAGATCAGCGCGAGACCGGTCGCTTCGATCAATACGCACACCAGCGCCACTTTTGCGCCGCCGAGCCTGTCCGGCACGTGACCGAAGAACAGGCGCGCTGCGATTAGGGAAATCGCAAAAGCGCAGAAGAGAAGCCAGATCGGACTCCATCCGCGCTGCGCAGAGAGGAGTGATCCGAACGCAATCATCACACCGAGGCCGATGCTGCTCAGCGCAGAGCCCAATCCAGGCATCCACACCGCGGCGGCGACCGTCATAACGGATGGCCGCGTGCCCTGCTGCGGCGGAATAGAAGACAGGCGCGCGACTAGCAAGAGGGTCACGAGCGGGATGATCGTTGCCGCAATGGCGACGGCGGCAAAGCCACCGTGCGCGTAAAGCGCGGTGCCGATCGGCGCGCCGAGCGCCAATGCGGCGAACATCGCCATTCCGATCCAGGCGATGACTCGTCCTGCGTTCCTAGCGCCGACCAGAAATAGTCCCCAGCTTACCGCCCCTGTGATGATGTAGCTCTCGGCTCGGCCAAGCAGCGCGCGTCCAAGCAGCAGGATGGTCACGGAGACAAGCGGCGAGCCAGCAAAACGAAGCGACAGAATATAGAGAAACCCGGCCGCGATGGCGGTCAGCAGGCCGACGACAACCACGCGCTTCGGGCCTCGCCGATCGGCGTAGTGCCCTGCCCCCACGCGCGAGAGCAGCGACGCGCCGAACTGGCTACCGGTGACAAGCCCCACGGTAAATGCGCCGAAGCCGAGATCTCCATGCACGTGAAGCGGCAGTACAGGCAACGCGAGGCCGATGATGAGAAAGGCGACCAGGACGATCGCCATCATCGGAATGAGTTGCGCGACAGAGGCGCGCTGCTCGTCCGATAGGATGCGGTCGTCATCGAGAGGTCTATACATCGGCTTTAAGCTATTCGGCGGTGTGGCCGGACGGCATTCCCTCGGTCTGCTGACAGCTATCGAGTACCTCGCGCTTCTTATAAGGATCCCACCGGCGTGCGATTAGCCGCCAGAATGCGCATGGACTTATGAGGGGTTTTCATAAATGGGCGCGACTCGGACTGCCTGACTCCAAAATGCATCTTCCCTAGCAAGTTTGAACGAGTCCTCGTTCGGGCATTGGTTGGTTCGACCTTTGGGGCGCGTGGGCGCGACGATTACGACGAAGCAGCTAGCGAACGTTTTATTGGTTGTTTCATTGGTCGAACCGGAAAATGACCCGCGAAGCGAAAGCAAAAAAGCTAAAGATTACATGGTGGGCCCGGGAGGACTCGAACCTCCAACCAAGCGGTTATGAGCCGCTAGCTCTGACCATTGAGCTACGGGCCCGCGCGGCCGAACGGCCGGGCGAACGCGACAGCTTACGCATTAATATAGCAGAAACCGTCCTAGCCCTGGCGGCTGAGCAGGAACACCGCCTGCTCGCCGAACAGGTTCCAGAACCACCACGGCATTTTCAGCCGCATCCGGCCGCCCCAGGCATTGAGCGCCACCGCCTGCTCCATCTTGGCGCCGGAGACGTGACAGAGCTGCCGGAAATCCTTGATGCTGCAGAAATGGATGTTCGGCGTTTCGTACCACGCATAGGGCAGATTGTCGGTGTGCGGCATGTGGCCGCCGAAGAATATCTGCAGGCGGATGCGCCAGTGGCCGAAATTCGGAAACGACACGATGCGCGTGGCGGCCGATGCGCAGCATGTGCTCGAGCACCACGCGCGGCTGGCGCGTCGCCTGCAGCGTCTGCGACAGGATGACGAAATCGAAGGCGTCGTCGGGATAGTCTTCAAGATCGGTATCGGCGTCGCCCTGCACCACGGCGAGGCCCTTGGCGACGCATTCGTTCACGCCCTCGCGCGACAGTTCGATGCCGCGGCCGTCGACGCCGCGGGTTTCGAGGAGCCGCAACAGCTCGCCGTCGCCGCAGCCGACGTCGAGCACGCGCGCGCCGGGCTGCACCATGTCGGCGACGACCAGCAAGTCGACGCGCGAGCCGCCCGGGCCGCGCGCCGCCTCCGCCATGGTGAGATCGTATTTGAGACGCGACAGCATCGTTACCTCGCTGCAGCCCGCGCGCTTTGGCGGCGCCTTCGAGAAAGCCGCGCACGATCGCGAACAATTCCGGCTCGTCGAGCAGGAAGGCGTCGTGGCCCTTGTCGGTCGTGATCTCGGCAAACGAGACGCGCGCGCCGGCGGCATTGAGCGCGTGCACGATGGCGCGCGATTCCGAGGTCGGGAACAGCCAGTCGCTGGTGAACGAGATGACGCAGAACCGCGTCGGCGCGCCGCGGAACGCATTCGCCACCACGCCGTCATAGTCGCCGGCAAGATCGAAATAATCCATCGCGCGCGTCAGATAGAGATACGAATTGGCGTCGAACCGCTCGACGAAGGTGATGCCCTGGTGGCGCAGATAGGATTCGACCTGAAAGTCGGCGTCGAACGAGAACGTCGGATTGTCGCGATCCTGGAAGCGGCGGCCGAATTTGCGGTGCAGCGCGGCGTCGGACAGATAAGTGATGTGCGCGCCCATGCGCGCGACCGCGAGCCCGCGGCGCGGATTGGTGCCTTCGGCAAAATAGCGTCCGCCGCGCCAGTCCGGATCGGCCATCACCGCCTGGCGGCCGACCTCGTGGAAGGCGATGTTCTGCGCCGAATGGCGCGTCGCGGCCGCGATCGGCAGCGCCGCGAACACGCGGTGCGGATAGCTTGCCGCCCATTGCAGCACCTGCATGCCGCCCATCGAGCCGCCCGCCACCGCGAACAGCGAGTCGATGCCGAGATGATCGAGCAGCATCGCTTGCGCGCGCACCATGTCGCGCACGGTGATGACCGGAAAATCGAGACCCCACGGCATGCCGGTCGCCGGATTGGTCGAGGCCGGGCCGGAAGATGCCCATGCAGCCGCCGACGACGTTCGGGCAGATGACGAAATAGCGCTCGGTATCGATCGGCTTGCCGGGCCCGACCATGGTCTCCCACCAGCCGGGCTTGCCGGTCACCGGATGGTCGTTGACGACGTGCTGGTCGCCGGTCAGCGCATGGCAGACCAGCACCGCATTGCTGCGCGTCGGCGTTGAGCGCGCCGTAGGTCTGATAGGCGATCTGCAACGGCGCGAAATCGACGCCGGCGTCGAGCCGCAGCGGATTGTTCGCGGCAAAACGCACCACCGGCGAATGCGGATTGTCCGCTTCGCGCGTGCGGTCGGCGAGATCGAGCGTGGCGCTGACGTCGGCCATCGGTATTTCCCAGAACGCCACGCTTCCCGGCGTGGCTCGGCCGCCATCTGAGTGGCGGTCAAAAGGGCGTAAATAGGCCGCTTCCGCCGGGAGTCAACGTTTTCTTTGATTTCGGCCTTAACGGCACCTATCAATCGGGCCGATTGCCGGCCGTTGCCAGCTTAACCATGCCAAAACCGCCGCGCCAAAAGGACCAGACGCTCGCCGATCTGCGGCGCGAGATCGATCGCATCGACGAGGCGATGCACGAGCTCCTGATCGAGCGCGGCCAGATCATCGACCGCCTGATCGCGGTCAAAAAGACCCAGGAAACCGGCTCCGCCTTCCGCCCGGCGCGCGAGGCCGACATGATGCGCCGCCTGGTCAAGCGCCATCACGGCAACCTGCCGCTCGACACCGCCGAGAGCATCTGGCGCGTCATCATTTCGACCTTCACCTATGTGCAGGCGCCGTTTTCCGTGCATGCCGACCTTTCCGCCGGCGACGCGCTGATGCGCGATTCCGCGCGCTTCCATTTCGGTTTCACGGTGCCGTTCGTGCCGCATATGGGCGCCTCGAGCGTCGTCGAGGCGGTGTCGCGCATCGCAGGGCGATCTCGGCCTCATTCCGGCCTTCGCGACCGCCGGCGCCGGCCCGTGGTGGACGGCGCTCGAATTCGACAGCCGCGCCGAAGATCATCGCGCGGCTGCCGTTCGTCGAGCGCGCCGATCATCCGGCCGCCATGCCGGTCTTCGTCGTCTCGCGCGTCGCCGCCGACGCCATGGTGACCGAAACCGAAGTCTGGAGCATGCGGGTCTCCGGCTGGAGCGCGGCCGCGGTCAACGCGGTCGCGGCGCTTGCCGACGTCATCGCCGTGCCCGACCGCGCCTTCGACGGCGCCGCCTTGCTGGTCTCGGTCGAGCGCGGCGGCATCGACGCCGTGTCGCGACGCGCTGCGTCAAGAGCGGCGCCTCGATCCGTTCGACGGCCCTCGTCGGCAGTCACGCGACCCGCTATACGGTGGCCGCGAAGTCAAAGCCTCCCCCTGAAAGCAGGAGGAATAAGTTCGGAGAAAGAATAATGACTGCGACGCGTCCCATACCCGCGGCCCGGCGTGCTCGATATCGAGGCCTATGTGCCCGGCAAGAGCAAGGCGCCGGGCGTCGCCAAGGTGTTCAAGCTGTCGTCGAACGAGACGCCGCTCGGGCCGAGCCCGCGCGCGATCGCGGCCTATAAAGCCTGCGCCGATCACCTCGAGGACTATCCGGACGGCTCGGCGAGCGATTTGCGCGAGGCGATCGGGCGCGCGTTCGGGCTCGATCCCGACCGCATCGTCTGCGGCGCCGGCTCCGACGATCTGCTGCATCTTGTTGGCGCACGCCTATCTCGTCGACGGCGACGAGGCGATCCACACCACGCACGGCTTTCTGATCTATCCGATCGTGACGCTCGGCGCCGGCGCCAAGCCGGTGGTCGCGCCGGAGAAGAATTTTACCGCCGACGTCGACGCGATCCTTGCGGCGGTGACGAAGAAGACCAAGATCGTCTTCCTCGCCAATCCGAACAATCCGACCGGCACCTGCCTGTCGTTCGACGAGGTCAAGCGGCTGCACCGCGGCCTGCCGCCGCACGTGCTGCTGGTGCTCGACGCCGCTTACGCCGAATATGTCCGGCGCAACGATTACGAGGCCGGCATCGAGCTCGTCGCCACGTCCGAGAACGTCGTGATGTGCCGCACGTTCTCGAAGATCCACGGGCTCGCGGCGTTGCGGCTCGGCTGGATGTTCGGCCCGGCGCACATCGTCGATGCGGTCAACCGCATTCGCGGGCCGTTCAACGTCACCGGCCCGGCGATCGCCGCCGGCATCGCCGCGATCGAGGACGTCGGGCACCAGGAGCGCTCGCGCGAGCACAATACGCGCTGGCTCGCCTGGCTCACCGCCGAGATCGGCAAGCTCGGCCTGAAGGTGACGCCGAGCGTCGCCAATTTCGTGCTGATCCATTTTCCGGAAACCAAGGGCCGCACCGCCAAGGACGCGGATGCGTTCCTCACCGCGCGCGGGCTGATCCTGCGGCAGACCACCGCCTACAAGCTGCCGAACGCGCTGCGCATGACGGTCGGCACCGAGGAAGCCAACCGGCTCGTCGTCGCGGCGCTCAAGGATTTTTTGGCAAAGCCGGCGTGATGCTGTGACCAAACCCGCACCGCTCTTCAACCGCCTCGCGCTGATCGGCGTCGGCCTGATCGGCTCCTCGATCGCGCGCGCCGCGCGCGCGCAGGGCGCGGTGCGCGAGATCGTGGCGAGCGCGCGCTCCGCCGCGACGCGCCGGCGCGTCGCCGAGCTCGGGCTCGCCGACCAGGTGGTCGAGACCAATGCCGCCGCGGTCGCGGGCGCCGATCTCGTCATCGTCTGCGCCCCGGTCGGCGCCTGCGGCGAGATCGCCAAGGAGATCGCGCCGCATCTCAAGCCGGGCGCGATCGTCTCCGACGTCGGCTCGGTCAAGGGCGCGATCGTGCGCGACATGGGCCCGCATCTGCCCGAGGGCGTCCATTTCGTCCCGGCGCATCCGGTCGCCGGCACCGAGCATTCCGGCCCCGACGCCGGCTTTGCCGAACTGTTCGTCGGCCGCTGGTGCATCCTCACGCCGCCCGACAGACGCCGATCCCGCCGCCGTCGAAAAGCTCGCCGCGTTCTGGCGCGCGCTCGGCGCCAATGTCGAGTCCATGCCGGCCGACCATCACGACCTGGTGCTGGCGATCACCAGCCATCTGCCGCATCTGATCGCCTACACGATCGTCGGCACCGCCGACGAGCTTGCCGAAGTGACGCGCTCCGAAGTGCTGAAATTCTCCGCCGGCGGCTTTCGCGATTTCACCCGCATCGCCGCGTCCGATCCGACCATGTGGCGCGACGTGTTCCTCGCCAACAAGGACGCCGTGCTGGAAATGCTCGGCACCTTCAACGAGGATCTGGCGCAATTGACGCGCGCGATCCGCCGCGGCGACGGCGAGGCGTTGTTCGAGCATTTCACGCGAACGCGCGCGATCCGCCGCGGCATTGTCGAGATCGGCCAGGATTCGCCGGCGCCGGATTTCGGCCGCGCGCATCCCGATCTGCCGGTCGAGCCGCTGCCGCGGCCCTATGCCGTCTCGGATGATAATTCTGACGCGCTAGTGCCTCAGCGCGCCTTGACCGTCAGCGCTTCGTCCACCGCGCCGCGCAGCGCGGCAAGCGTGAACGGCTTCGGGATCACGTCGTGGATCAGCGCATCGAGGCCGTGGGCGCGCTCGCGCTGATCGGCATAGCCGGTCATCAGCAGAATGGTGAGGTCGGGATAAGTCGCGCGCCGCGGCGAGCGACAGCGCGATGCCGTCCATGATCGGCATGCGGATATCGGTGAGCAGAAGATCGAAACGGCCGCCCTCGCGCTTGAGCACGTCGAGCGCATCGCTGCCGTCGCATGCGGTCTTGACCTCATGGCCGACGCGTCGAAAGCGCGCGCGCGCACATCGCGCACAAGGCTTCCTCGTCCTCGGCGATCAGAATGCGGGCCATGGTCAGCGCGCTCCCGTTATCATGTCGTAGCGGTTGACGAAACGCACCAGCACGTCGTGGGCGTCCGGCGGCGGCGAGGCGAGCCGGGTGCGGAACGCAACCGCCTCGCCCGGCGGCAGCATCGCGCGCGACGGAACGGCGGTCCAGGAATAGATTTCCTGCCGCGCGGCATTGCGGACCGCGAACCGCAGATGCGGCACGTCCGCGGTCTTGCTGGTGTCGTTGACGATGTTGCCTTCCACCACCAGGATCGGCACGCCCTCATGCTGTTCGGTCGCCGTGGCGAGGCTGTCGAAATCGAGCCCGCGCAAATTCACCGGCATGCCGATCCAGGCGTAGAACGACGCGGTCTGCGGCATCGCGCGCACGAAATCGGTGCGCCAGCCGACGATGATCGCATCGAGCGACGATCAGCGCCATCATCGCCGACTGCAGGCGCGACAGCGGCCAATGCCAACCGTTTGCGTTTGGCGCGGCGCGGAAAGCGCCGCGCGGCGACGCTCTCGATGTCCTCGCGCGGCACGTCTTCGGCGCTTCGTGCGGCTCGGCCATCGACGGCGAACCGGCGGCCTCGCCGGCATCGAGATCGGCCGGCGCGATCGGCGGGGATTCCACCTCGACGGACTGGCGTCGGCTGCGGCTAAGCTCCGCTCTCCTCAGCGACGCCGGACGCATCTCGGCGGCGCTCGACCGGCGGTTCCGGCTGGCAAAGGCGCGGCCTCGCGCGCTCGCCACGGTCTGCCGGCATGCCGGCACGGTCTCGGCGACGGCTTCCGCCACCGCCTCGACCGCCCGGCGCGCCGGCGCCAGCGCCTCGGCGGCGGCAATCAGCTTGTCGGCATGGGACAGTTCGGGCCTGCCAGACCGTGCGGCAGCGGACGCAGCGCACCTGGCGCCCGTTCGGCCGCAGGCTTGCCACGTCGACGTCGTAGGATGTAGCGCAGTTCGGGCAGACGATCAGCATTGGCGAATCAGGAGCGCGGCACGCTTTGGGGCAAACCCTAGCAGGCGATCCGTTAACGGATTGGAAACCAAGCCGGGCCGGCGCGCCCCGCGCCGCAGCCGGTGTTAAGTTGGCCGGGCGAGGCGAATCAGGCTCCGCCGGCAGGGCCTTTCGGAGGACCGCGTGATCCGATTCGAGAATGTCGGCTTGCGCTATGGGCTCGGCCCGGAGGTCCTGCGCGACCTCAGCTTCCGGATCGACAGCCATTCGTTCCAGTTCCTCACCGGGCCGTCCGGCGCCGGCAAGACCTCGCTGCTGCGCATGCTGTTTCTGTCGCTCAAGCCGACGCGCGGCCTGATCTCCATGTTCGACCACGATACCGCGACGCTGAGCAAGGACGGCCGCGCCACGCTGCGCCGCCGCATCGGCATCGTGTTTCAGGACTTCCGCCTGCTCGACCACCTGACCACCTACGAGAACGTCGCGCTGCCGCTGCGCGTGCTCGGCAAGGACGAGGCGTCCTACCGCGCCGAGGTCGTCGAATTGCTGCAATGGGTGGGCCTCGGCGAGCGCATGGGCGCGTTGCCGCCGGTGCTCTCGGGCGGCGAGAAGCAGCGCGCCGCGATTGCGCGCGCCGTGATCGCGCGGCCGCAGCTTCTGCTCGCCGACGAGCCGACCGGCAATGTCGATCCCAATCTCGGCCAACGCCTGCTGCGGCTGTTCATCGAGCTCAACAAATCGGGCACCTCGGTCGTCATCGCCACGCACGATATCGCCCTGATGGACGAATACGACGCGCGCCGTCTGGTGCTGCATGAAGGACGGCTGCATGTCTACGATTGAACCGCTCGAGGCCATGGCGGAGCCGTGGGACGACGCGAGCGCGGCGGCGGCCCGGCATATTCGCGCAACGCGCCGCTCGACACCGATCGTGCCGAGCGGCTCGATCGCCGGCCGCTCGCTGACCGCGGTGGTCGCCATCATGACGTTTCTCGCCGCGCTGACGGCGGGCGCCGTGATGATGGTGGTCGGCGCCGCGAGCGACTGGCAATCGGACGTCGGACGCGAAGTCACCATCCAGGTCCGGCCGGTTTCCGGGCGCGACATCGAGGCCGACGTGCGCGCGGCGATCGACGTCGCGCGCGCCACCGCCGGCATCGCCGACGTGCGCGCCTACACCAAAGAAGAATCCGCGCAGCTCGTCGAACCGTGGCTCGGCTCCGGTCTCGCGCTTGGCGAATTGCCGATTCCGCGCATGATCGTCGTCAAGCTCGCCTCCGGCGCGGCGCCGGATTTCGCCGCTCTGCGCCAAACCGCTTGCCGCGCAGGTGCCGAGCGCCAGCCTCGACGATCATCGCGGCTGGATCGACCGCATGCGCACCATGGCGGAGACGGCGGTCGCCGTCGGCATCGCCATCCTTGCGCTGGTCATTGCCGTGACCGTGCTTTCGGTCACCTTCGCGACCCGCGGCGCCATGGCGACCAACCGGCCGATCGTCGAAGTGCTGCATTATGTCGGCGCCACCGACAGCTTCATCGCCGGCCAGTTCCAGCGGCATTTTCTCATTCTCGGCTTCAAGGGCGGCGCCATCGGCGGCGGCGGCGCCATCGCGCTGTTCGGCATCCTGGGCGCGGCCAATGCCTGGCTCGTCGGGAACGCCCGGCGGCGACGAGGCGGCGGCCCTGTTCGGCAGCTTTTCGATCGGCATTGCCGGCTATATCGCCATCTTCGTCCTGATCGTGCTGATGGCCGTCGTGACGCGCTTTGCCTCGCGCCGCACCGTCAACCAGACCCTGGAAGCATCGATTGAGCCGGCTACAGCTTCAAACGCGGCTATAATTTCCGCCTGAATTCTCGCAGTGGCGATTCTGGCATTGGATTGGCGCGAGGGACGCGCGCGGCGATGCTCAGCCTCAGGACCGCCGTCAAAACACGGCGCATCAGGTCGATCGGCCTGAAGCTCGCCGCGCTTGGCGCCGTCCTGCTGGCCGCCGGCTTCGCCTGCTTCATCTGGTTCTTGCCGGCCCAGCAGGTCGTGCTCGACCGCAATGCCGACGGCATCGTCGTGCTGACCGGCGGCACCTCGCGCGTCACCGATGCGCTCGAACTGCTCTCCTCCGGCCGCGGCAAGCGGCTCCTGATCACCGGCGTCAATCCCGGCACCACGACGGGCGACATCGCCCGCGAGGTCGTCGACTACAATCGCGCTGCTGGCCTGCTGCGTCGACCTCGATTATTCCGCGCTCAACACGCTCGGCAATGCGGTGCAGGCGCGGCGCTGGGCGCTGGAGCACCGCTTCCATTCGCTGATCGTCGTCACCTCGGCCTATCACATGCCGCGCGCACTCGCCGAACTGTCGCACCAGCTTCCCGATGTCACGCTGATTCCGTTCCCGGTCGTCTCCGATCGCTTGCGCATCGAACCGTGGTGGTCGAACGGCGCGACGACCAGGCTGGTGCTGTCGGAATATCTCAAATACCTTGCCGCCAAGGTGCGCATGCGGTTCGACTCGTTCGCGGAAACGAGCGAATTGCCGGCGCGATGCCGTGTCTCTCGCCTAAATCCGAAAATCGGAACGGCGGCATCGGAAACGTCCCGACAGGTTCTCCGTGTCCCGCATCGCTCCCGATTCTCGCCCGTTCGCTCGCTTTTCAACGCGCTGTTCTATGCGAACCTGACCGTTCACCTGATCGTGGCGCTGCCGACGTTGGTGCTGCCCTATCCGGCGCTGCGCGTCTTCATCCGCTCCTATGCGCGAACCAGCCTTTGGCTGTTGCGCGTGGTCTGCGGCACCAAAGTCGAATGGCGCGGCGCCGAAAAAATCCCGAAAGGCGCCTGCATCGTCGCCTGCAAGCATCAATCGGCGTGGGAGACGTTCGCGCTCTACGCGGTGCTCGACGATCCGGTTTACGTCCTCAAGCGCGAATTGATGTGGATTCCGCTGTTCGGCTGGTACATGCGGAAAGCGGGCCTCATCCCGATCGACCGCAGCGCCGGAATGGCGGCGCTGGCGCGCATGACGGCGCGCGCGCAAAAAGCGCTCGCCGGCGCGCGCGCCGCGCAGCTCATCATTTTTCCCGAAGGCACGCGGCGGCCGCCCGGCGCCGAGCCGGACTACAAGCCCGGCATCGTCTATCTCTACGGCAAGGCCGGCGTGCCCTGCGTGCCGATGGCGCTCAATTCCGGTCTGTATTGGCCGCGGCGATCGCTGCTTCCGCCTGCCCGGCACCATCGTCGTCGAAGTTCTCGATCCGATCGCGCCCGGTCTCGACAAGGACACCTTCTTCGCCCGGCTGCAGGACAGCATCGAGACGGCGAGCGGGCGCTTGCTGCGGGAATCGGAAAACAAGTCGCTAAACTTGCCCGGCTCCTGACGCTTGCGGCCTGATCCCTGCTTGCAGTTGCTCGGCGAGCAGATGCAATTCGGTCTCGCGATAGCCGAGCGCCTCGAGCGCGCGCACGGTTTCCAGCACGTAATCGCGGTTGGCGCCGGATCGGCCGTGGCCCTGCCGCACGTGATGCAGGCTCTCGGCGAGCGTCAGCCGGCCGGCATATTGCACGTGGCTGCGATCGACGGTGTAGCACAGCGCCCGCACCCGCCGCCGCGTCTCGTCTTCAAGCTCGATCTGCCGCATGGTCTCGACATAGACCGTCGTGACCTGCTCGCGCGACGCGCAGATAGCCGATGGTTTCGGCGCGCGCCGCGGCGGCGACGCGATAGGCGATGCCGCGGCACATGCCGCCGCGATCGAGCCCCAGCACCAGGCCGGGCCGCTCCGGCGTGCCGCGATGAACGAAGGAAAAGACGCAAAGCGCCCGGTGCAGCCGATCAGCCGGGCCGGCACCCGTTCGAGATAGGCAAAGCCCGGCCGCCACATCAGCGAGCCATAGCCGAAAACCCAGAGGTCCCCGGTTTCGTGCTCGGCGCTGGTATTCATTGATCCTCGCTTGACTAAGCGGCCTTGCTTTGGCTCGCCTAACAGGATGAGAAAGGCGGCACAATGGCGCCGCGTTTGACGAGGCCATAAGATCGCGCCAATGTCCGGCGAATCCCCGCTCAACATGATGCGAGCGGCGCCGCGGCCGCCGCGCCAGCGCCCGCGCCGCGCCGCGGCGCGGCTGGTTGGGGCCGTTCCTTGCCGCCATCGCCATTGTCATCGTCGTCGCCGTCGGCTGGACCTGGCTCTGGTATTACGCCGCCTCGATCGCCGACCGCGCGCTGTCCGGCTGGATCGACCGCGAAGCGGCGCTCGGCCGCGTCTATGCCTGCGGCAGCCAGAGCATCGGCGGCTTTCCGTTCAGCATCGTCACGCGCTGCGATAAGGCCGCGGCCACGTTCAACAGCAACCAGCCGCCGTTCGACGTGCACGCCACCGACGTCACCTTTTCGGCCGCAGCTCTATCGCCCGACGCTGCTGAACGGCGAAATCACCGGCCCGGTCACGCTCGCCGACCCGGGCCAGCCGCCGATTTTCGTCGCCAATTGGTCGCGCGCGCAATTGACGCCTGCTCGGCCTGCCGCCCGAGCCGGAGCGCATCTCGGTCTCGCTCCAGCGCCGCGGCTCGATCGCGTTGCCGGTCCCGGCACCGGCATGATCTTCCAGGCCGACAGCGTCGATGTCGACGGCCGCATCATCGAAGGCTCGGCGCGCAGCAATCCGGTGATCGAGGTGACCGGGCATTTCGCGGCGGCGATGGCGCCGAGCTTTCATCCCTTGCTCGCCGAGCCGCTGCAAGGCGACATCGACGCCGTGCATGCGCGGCTTTAAGGATTTCTCGCCAAAACCATGGCCGGTGCTGTTTCGCGACATGCAGGCCTCGGGCGGCGGCATCGAGATCAAATCGATCCGCATCGAGCGCCCCGACGCCATCATCGTCGGCACCGGCAAGCTGACCGTGAACGCGCGACGGCAAGCTCGACGGCGACGATCAATGTCGCCGTCGCCGGCATCGAGAATATCGTGCCGCTGCTCGGCATCGATCAGTTGATCGGACAAGGCATCGACCGGCTCACCGGCGGCAGCGGCTCGTCCGCAGCAAGGCCTCAACGCGCTCGACCGCCTGGTGCCGGGACTGGGCGGCGTCGTGCGCCAAAGCGCCAATTCGAGCCTGATCGACAACATCAAGAAAATGGGCCAGCCGACCGAGATCGACAAAAAGCCGGCGGTCGCCCTGCCGCTGCGCGTCGACGACGGCGTGATCTTTCTCGGCATCATTCCGGTCGGCGTGCTGCCGCCGCTGTTTTGAGGCTCAGCGCTCACGCGCCATCATGCCAGCCGACCTTCGCGTCCGGCACGGAATCGGTCGAGGCGAAATACGGCTTGATGTCGATCAGCGGCGTATTGTCGAGACAATCGAGGCCGACCACCGAGAGCGTGTTGCCGTCGATGCCGATGAGCCGCGCCACCGAGACCGCGATCGGATTGGGCCGCGCCGGCGAGCGCAACGCGAAAGTGCCGCGATGCTCGGCATAATGGCGCGGCCATTGCAGCACGAGATCGCGCCGCGCCTGGTCCATCCAGTACAGCAGCACCACGTGGCTGACGGTTTCGAGACCCGACAGCCCCGCGGCCCAGCGCGGATCGAGCTCGACGGTGCAGACGGCGTCCGATCTGGCGCGCGTTCTTCGGGCATTGCGTCGCGCCGCTTCCACGGCGTGCGGATGCGGCCGATGTAATAGAGCGAGGCGTCGAACTGCGCCGGCAGTTCGACCGCGATTTCGCCGTCGCGCAGCGCATAAGGATCGTCGCCAGACGCGGCGGCACGCGGCGATTGCTTGGGTTTTGCCGTCTCGGCCATGCGGCGGAAATTGGCACGCGTTCACGGCAGCCGCCAGTGGTCGCCGCGGCTTTGTCCGGCCCAGATGGTGGCAACGTGTGGGAGGCCAGCCCATTGTTATCTTGCCTCACGCCTACTTAATGATATAAAGATATCCTTATATGAATTACCGAACGCTCAATAGCGCCGGAAAATGCCAAGAATACCGCGATGGATGCTGACAACTGACCTTTGCCGGCCTGACCACAACGCTCAAGGCCGCGGGCGAAGCCACCCGGCTGCGCATCCTGGCGCTGCTGGCCGAGGCCGAATTGACCGTCTCCGACCTCACCGAAATCCTGCGCCAGTCGCAGCCGCGGCTGTCGCGCCACTTGCGGCTATTGGCCGAAGCCGGGCTGGTCGAGCGCTTCCGCGAAGGCTCGTGGGCCTTCTTCCGGCTCGGCGAGCGCGGCAGCACCGCCGACATCGCCCGCGCGCTGATCGGCCGGCTCGATCCCGACGATCGCGGTCATCGCCCGCGACCGCGAGCGGCTTGCCGCGGTGCGCCACGCCCGCGCCGCCGCCGCGCAGAATTATTTCCGCCGCCATGCCGCGGAATGGGACCGTATCCGCAAACTGCATGTCGCCGACGCCGCCGTCGAAGACGCGATCCGCGCGGCGCTGGCCGACAAGACCCATTCGCGCGCTGCTCGATCTCGGCACCGGCACCGGCCGCATGCTCGAACTCTTTGCCGAAGATATCGAGCGCGGCCTCGGGCTCGATCTGTCGCTCGACATGCTGGCGCTGGCGCGCGCGCGGCTCGACCGCGCCGGGCTGAAACATTGCAGCGTGCGCCACGGCGACATCTACGACCTCGCTTTGCCGCGCGAGAGCTTCGATGTCGTCATCATCCACCAAGTCCTGCACTTTCTCGACGACAGCGCGCGCGCCATCCGCGAGGCGGCGCGCGTGCTGCGGCCGGGCGGCAGGTCTACTCGTCGTCGATTTCGCGCCGCACGATCTCGAATTTTTGCGCGAGGAGCACGCCCATCGCCGGCTCGGCTTTGCCGCCGAGACAGTAACGCAGTGGCTGGAAGGCGCCGGCCTCGACGTGTTGCGGCAAGAGACTTTCCCGCCCGGGCCTGAAGGCAAGATCGCGGTGTCGCTGTGGCTCGCCCGCGATCCGCGCATCGTGCTGGCGCAGGCGAAAACACAGGTGGCGTAATGAGTGCGACGCGTGCGAGCCGTTTCGTCGAGGGTGCGCGGCGCGGGCTGCATGTCTCGTTCGAATTTTTTCCGCCAAAGACGTCCGAGATGGAGCAGTCGCTGTGGGAAGCGATCGGGCGGCTGGCGCCGCTTAAGCCCGATTTTGTCTCGGTGACCTATGGCGCCGGCGGCTCGACGCGCGAGCGCACCCACGCCACGGTCAAGCGCATCCTTGCCGAAACGATGCTGACGCCGGCGGCGCACCTGACCTGCGTCGCCGCGACGCGCGCCGACATCGATGCGGTGATCCGGGCTTACGCCCAAGCGCGGCGTGCGCCATATCGTGGCGCTGCGCGGCGATCCGCTAGGCGGCATCGGCGAGCGCTACGCGCCGCATCCGGGCGGCTACCAAAATGCCGCCGATCTCGTCGCCGGCATCAAGCGGATCGCCGCCGATATCGAAGTGTCGGTCTCCGCTTACCCGAAAAACATCCGGACAGCCCGTCGATCGCAGCCGACATCGACATGCTCAAGGCCAAGGTCGATGCCGGCGCGACGCGCGCGATGACGCAATTCTTCTTCGAGAACAGCCTCTATTTCCGCTACCTCGACCGCGTGCGCGCAAGCGGCATCACCATCCCGATCGTGCCGGGCATCCTGCCGGTGCAGAATTTCAAGCAGACACGAAACTTCGCCGCGCGCGCCGGGGCGTCCATTCCGGCGTGGCTCGCCGAACGCTTCGACGGGCTCGATGACGATCCGGCGACCCGCAAGCTGATCGCCGCCGCCGTCGCCGCCGAACAGGTCATCGATCTGGTCGACCACGGCGTCACCGAGTTTCACTTCTACACCATGAACCGCGCCGATCTTGTTTACGCGATCTGTCACTTGCTCGGCCTGCGGCCTGACCAGGCCATCGCAACACGCACTCATTCTCAAGCAGAGAAGGAGCGCGCGTAACGCGATGAGTAAAACCTTCCCCGCTTCCAAAGCCGAAGCCGCGCTGCGCCGTCTCGCCGCCGAGCGCATTCTCGTGCTCGACGGCGCCATGGGAACGATGATCCAGGCGCTCGGGCTCGACGAGGAAGGCTTTCGCGGCGCCCGCTTCGATGCCTGGAACCGCGAAGTGCGCGGCAATAACGATCTTCTCATTCTCAGCCGACCGGATGCCGTGCGCGCCATCCATCTGGCTTACTTCCGCGCCGGCGCCGATATCGTCTCGACCAACACGTTCTCGTCGACCCGCATCGCCCAGGCCGATTACGGCATGGCCGAGATCGCCTATGAGCTCAACGTCGAAGGCGCGCGGCTGGCGCGCGAGGCTGCGGCCATCGCCCAGGACGAGGACGGCCGCGAGCGTTTCGTCACCGGCGCGATCGGACCGACCAACCGCACCGCCTCGATTTCGCCCGACGTGTCCAATCCCGGCTTTCGCGCCATCACTTTCGACGCGCTGCGCATCGCCTATACCGAGCAAATCCGCGGCCTGCTCGACGGCGGCGCCGATGCGCTGCTGATCGAGACCATTTTCGACACGCTCAACGCCAAGGCGGCGATCTACGCCATCGCCGAGGAACTGGCCGCGCGAGGCATCAGCGTGCCGGTGATGATCTCCGGCACCATCACCGACCGCTCTGGCCGCTTTTTGTCAGGGCAAACCCCGGAGGCGTTCTGGAATTCGATCGCGCATGCGGCGCCGCTCTCGGTCGGGCTTAATTGCGCGCTCGGCGCCAAGGAGCTGCGCGCGCATATCGCCGAGCTGTCGCGCGTCGCCGACACGCTGATCTGCGCCTATCCCAATGCCGGACTGCCCAACGAATTCGGCGGCTATGACGAAGGCCCTGAGGCGATGGCGGCGCTGATCGAGGAATTCGCCGCCTCGGGCCTCGTCAATATCGTCGGCGGCTGCTGCGGCACCACGCCCGACCACATCCGCGCCATCGCGCGCGCCGTCGCCGGCAAGCCGCCGCGCCCGATCCCGCAGATCCCGCCGCGGCTGCGGCTGTCCGGCCTCGAAGCGTTCACGCTGACGCCGGAGATTCCCTTCGTCAATGTCGGCGAGCGCACCAATGTCACCGGCTCGGCAAAATTCCGCAAGCTCGTCACGTCGGGCGACTATCCGGCGGCGCTCGCGGTCGCGCGCGACCAGGTCGAAAACGGCGCGCAAATCATCGACATCAATATGGACGAGGGCCTGCTCGACTCCGAGAAGTGCCATGACCACGTTCCTCAACCTGGTCGCGGCCGAGCCCGACATCGCCCGCGTGCCGGTGATGATCGATTCGTCGAAATTCTCGGTCATCGAGGCCGGGCTGAAATGCGTGCAGGGCAAGCCGGTGGTCAATTCGATCTCGCTCAAGGAGGGCGAGGACGCCTTCGTCCATCACGCCGAACTGGTCCGCCGCTTTGGCGCCGCCGTCGTGGTCATGGCATTCGACGAAGCCGGCCAGGCGGATACGCTGGAGAAGAAACAGAAGATCGCCAAGCGCGCCTACGACATTTTGGTGAACCGCGTCGGTTTCCCGCCGCAGGATATTATTTTCGACCCGAACATCTTTGCCGTCGCCACCGGCATGGATGAGCACAACGGCTACGGCATAGCCTTTATCGAAGCAGCGCGGTGGATCCGGCAAAACCTGCCGCACGCGCATGTGTCCGGCGGCGTCTCCAACCTGTCGTTCTCGTTCCGCGGCAACGAAGCGGTGCGCGAGGCGATGCATTCGGTGTTCCTCTATCACGCCATCAAAGCCGGCATGGATGTGGGCATCGTCAATGCCGGCCAGATCGAGGTCTATGACGATCTCGATGCCGAACTGCGCGAGGCCTGCGAGGACGTGGTTCTCAACCGCCGCGCCGACGCGGCGGAGCGGCTTTTGGCGCTGGCGCAACGGCACCGCGGCCACGGCAAGGAGAAGAAGGAAGCCGATCTGGCATGGCGCGACTGGCCGGTGGAGAAGCGGCTGTCGCACGCGCTGGTGCACGGCATCACCGATTTCATCGCCGCCGACGTCGAGGAGGCGCGCCGCAATGCGCCGCGCCCGCTCGCCGTGATCGAAGGCCCGCTGATGGACGGCATGAACGTAGTCGGCGACCTGTTCGGCTCCGGCCGGATGTTTTTGCCGCAGGTGGTCAAGTCGGCGCGGGTGATGAAGCAGGCGGTTGCCTATCTGCTGCCCTATATGGAGCAGGACAAGGACGGCCGCGAGCACGCCTCATCGAACGGCAAGATCGTGCTCGCCACGGTGAAAGGCGACGTGCACGACATCGGCAAGAACATCGTTGGCGTCGTGCTTGCCTGCAACAATTACGACGTCGTCGATCTCGGCGTCATGGTGCCGGCGGAGAAAATCCTCAAAGCCGCGGTCGAGGAAAGAGCCGACATCGTCGGGCTGTCCGGCCTGATCACGCCGTCGCTCGACGAAATGTGCCATGTCGCGGCGGAATTCGAGCGCCAAGGCTTCGATATGCCGCTCTTGATCGGCGGCGCCACTACGAGCCGCGTCCACACCGCTGTGAAGATCCATCCCCATTACCAGCGCGGCCAGGCGATCTATGTCACCGACGCGAGCCGCGCCGTCGGCGTGGTGTCGGCGCTGTTGTCGCGCGAGTCCCGCCCGCGCTACGTCGACGACATCCGCGCCGAATATGCGCGGATCGCAGCGGCGCACGCGCGCGGTGAGGAGAACAAGCAGCGGCTGCCGCTCGCCGCCGCCCGCGACAACGCACTGAAACTCAATTGGTCGGGCAGCTATGTGCCGCCGGCGCCGCGGCTCATCGGCACCAGGCGCTTCGCCGATATCCCGATCGCGGAACTGATCGAGTACATCGACTGGTCGCCGTTTTTCGCGACCTGGGAGCTCAACGGCAAATATCCGGCGATCCTCGATGACGCCGCCATGGGCAAAGCGGCGCGCGACCTGTTTGACGATGCCCAAGCCATGCTGCGGCGCATGGCCGATGAAAAGTGGTTCCGCGCCAGCGCCGTGATCGGACTGTGGCCGGCCAATAGCGACGGCGACGATATTCTCCTGTTCGCCGACGAGACGCGCGAAAAACCGATGGCGACGTTGCACACGCTGCGCCAGCAGCTGGCCCGCCGCGAAGGCCGCGCCAATGTCGCGCTCGCCGATTTTGTCGCGCCGCGCGGCAGCGGGCTGCAAGATTATATCGGCGCCTTCGCGGTGACCGCGGGGCTGGGCGAGGAGACAATCGCCGAACGGTTCAAGCGCGCCAACGACGATTACTCCGCCATCATGGCCAAGGCACTCGCCGACCGGCTGGCCGAAGCTTTGGCCGAGCGCATGCACCAGCGCGCGCGCCGGGAATTCTGGGCCTATGCACCCGACGAAACATTGCGCGCCGGCGAGCTTATCGCCGAACAATACCGCGGCATCCGGCCGGCGCCCGGCTACCCCGCACAGCCCGATCACACCGAAAAGGCGACACTGTTCGATCTGCTCGACGGCGAGCGCGCCATCGGGGTGAAACTCACCGAAAGCTTCGCCATGTGGCCGGGCGCCTCGGTGTGCGGGCTCTATTTCAGCCATCCCGAAAGCTATTATTTCGGCGTCGGCAAGATCGAGCGTGACCAGGTCGAGGATTACGCCAGGCGCAAGGGCCAGACGCTCGCCGAAGCGGAGAAATGGCTGGCGCCGATCCTCAATTATGACCCGGTGGCGCTGGCGCGGACCGCGGCGGAATAGCGGTGGTCATTCCGGGGCGCGGGCTTTAGCCCGCGAACCCGGAATCCATATTCGCTGACCTGTGATTATGGATTCCGGACTTGCCGCTTTCGCGGCAATGCGGAATGACGAGCGACTATGCGATCTTCCGCGTGATCGCCTGTTCCAGAAACAGCGCCGCTTCCAGCGCCGAGCGGTCGCGGGCAGCAAATCCTTTGGTCCCCGGTTTTCTTATACTGTGGCTCAGCAGTGACAGCAGCAAGAAAGACCGCCTGTTATGCTCCTCGGCCATCTTCCTAAAAGCTATTGCCCTTCAGGCGTGGAGTTCAATCGTGGTGAAAAGGATCGGCCTGCTCCTCACAGTTATCGCCAGCACGTTGGCCGGCATCTATGGCGCAAATCCTGCGCGGGCCGATTTGCTGACGTCTGGGCAAGTGTGGTCGCTTCGGACCCCATTCGGAATCGTCTATGGCATCATTCACCGCGAGGTCGTGGATTATCCGACGACGCAGGCGGGGGGAACCATTGTCGTCAGCACCAGCCAACGGCGATTGTACTACGTGCTCGGTGGCGGCAAGGCCATCCGCTACGCCATTGCCGTTGGAATGGAGGGCTATGGCTGGTCGGGCGTCAACACGATTACCGCCAAACGCGAATGGCCGGACTGGACGCCGACGCCGGACGAACGCAAGCGGTTTCCGGACTTGCCCCCGCACATGGCCGGCGGCCCGGATAATCCGTTAGGTGCGCGCGCACTCTATCTGGGCGATACGCTCTACCGCATCCACGGAACAAACGAGCCGTGGAAGCTTGGCGGCGGCGTGTCGTCGGGCTGCATCCGTATGTCCAACGACGACATCGTCGACCTGTATAATCGCGCCAAAATCGGCGCGACCGTCATCGTGCAGCGGTGATGTCCAGCCCTTCCAGGGTCACGTTAGGCGCGGCCACCTCAGGGTGGTATCACCCCCAGCTTCCGCTTAATTGCCCGCTCCACAAACAGCGCCGCTTCGAGCGCTGCGTGGTCGCGGCCGAAACGGCCGACGATCTGCACGCCGAGCGGCAAGCCGTTCTCGCTCAGGCCCGTGACGTTGATGCACGGCGCGCCCATCAGCGTCCATAGGCGGTTGAACATCGGATTGCCGGTGGCGCCGAGCCCGTGCGGCGCGGCGCCGGGCGCCGACGGAGTGAGGATCACGTCGTGGTCGGCCATGGTGTCGGCCAGCACCTGGCGGGCGCGGCTCGCGATGCGCCGTGCCGCGTCGTAGTCGTACGCCGAGATCGCCGCCGCGGCATCGAGCTGATCGCGCAAGCTTTTGTCGATCTGGTCGCGATGGCGTTCGTATTCAAAGGCGAGCGCGCGGATCGTTTCGTAATCCTGGATCGTGTGCTGCGCGGCATAAGCCTGTTCCAGAAGCGGCGGCAGCGTCGCCTCCGCCACCTTGGCGCCCGCCGCCGCCGCGATCCGCGCGGCGGTCTCGACCGCATTTTGCATCGCCGGAGTGGCTCGCGGCCACAGATGGGTGCGCGCGAGCGCGATGCGCGGAGCTGATGGTTGAGCGCGATCGACGCGCAAATCGCGATCGAGCACGGCCGCCGCCACGAAGGCGACATCGGCAACGCCGGCGCCAAACAGGCCCGCGGTGTCGAGGTGCCACGACACTTCCTTGACGCCGACCAGGGGGATCAACCGGTAGGACGGCTTGAAGGCGGCGACGCCGCAGAACGCGGCGGGCCGGATCACCGAACCCGCCGTCTGGGTGCCGAACGCAATCGGCACCATCCCGGCGCCGACGGCGGCGGCGGAGCCCGCCGACGAGCCGCCGGGCGTATGCGCGGCATGCTGCGGATTGCGCGTCACCGACGGCACCAGTGACGCAAATTCGGTGGTCACCGTCTTGCCGAGCACGATGCCACCGGCGCGGCGCGTCATCGCCACCGCGCTGGCGTCGGCGCGCGGCCGGTAGCCGGCATAAATCGGCGAGCCGTACTGCGTCGGAAAATCAGCGGTGTCGAAAATGTCCTTGAACGCGACCGGAAGCCCGCGCAGCGGTGTGGCGGAGAGCCGCGGATCTTCGGCAGCGCGGCGCGCCGCGTCGAGATCGAGCGCAACGAAAGCGCCAACCTCCGGCTCGCGCTCAGCGATCGCCGCGGCGCACATTTCCACGACGGCGCGTGGCGTCAGTTCGCCTACCTCGATACGGCGGACGAGATCGAGCGCCGAGAGCATCGCGGTCCGATCCGGGCGAACACTCTGCGCGGCGCTGTCCATGATCCCCGGCTTTCCTCGCGCGATGTGGCCCGAAAGCCGTGCCGGGATCAAGAGGCATGGTTAATGAACAGCTTCGCGCGCGGCGGCCGCGCCATCATTGAATAGTCCTTAACGGAATTCCTCGCATTGTCGGCGCATGACGCGTGGAGTTCGTTGGTATTTCGTCAGCTCCCTCGTCCTCGTCGCGCTGATCGCTCTCGCCGGCTGCAGCCATTATCTGATGGCCGAACGCGAGCCCTGGCGGCACGACGCGGAAGCGTCGTGCCTTGCATCGGGTGCGGTGAAAGAGACGCCGGATCGCGTGCGCATTACCGCGATCAGCGGACCCGGCGCGTGCGGCATCGACTTTCCGATCCGCGTCTCCGCCCTGGGCGAGAGCGCACCGTTGTCCTACGACGACGAGCCGGTGCGGCCGCCGGGTGCGATTCCGAGCGGATCGATGCCACAAACCTGGCCGGCCGCGGCGCCCTCCGCGGCGCCGTCGGGCGCGGTGCAGTCGAACGCGCTGCCGCCGTTGCAGCAGTCTCCCCCGCAAGCCTATCCGGCCTATCCAGCGCCGCAGTCCTATCCTGCGCCGCAAAACTACCCTGCCCAGCAATCGTACCCGCAGACCCAGATCGGCCAACCGCTTTCGCTCGACCCGCCGGGCCTGCCGCCAACCGGCGACAACGACGACGATATCGGCATTCCCGGCGGACCGCCGCATCCCTATTACGGTGGACCCGCCGCGCCGTCCTATTCGCCACGCCCGCCCGAAGCGCAGCAGCCGCTACCGCCGCTTGGACCGCCGGGCGGGCCGATGGCGACCGCCGCCGCGACGCCGGTCGGCGTGCAACCGCCGGCGACGCTGGCCTGCCCGATCGTCTCCGCGCTCGATCAATGGATCGGCGCCGCGGTGCAGCCGGCGGCGCTGCACTGGTTTCGCCAGCCGGTGGTGCAGATCAAGCAGATCTCCGCCTATTCCTGCCGCGGCATGAACGGCGATCCGAATGCGCATATTTCCGAACACGCTTTCGGCAATGCGCTCGATGTCGCCGAATTCGATCTCGCCGACGGCCACAAGATCAGCGTGCAATATGGCTGGCACGGCACGCCGGAGGAACAGGGATTTTTGCACGACGTGCAGGCCGCCGCGTGCGACCAGTTCACTACCGTGCTGGCGCCGGGCGCTAACGTCTATCACTACAATCACATTCACGTCGATCTGATGCGGCACTACGACAGCCGCCACATCTGCGAGCCGGCCGCGATCCCCGGCGAAGTCGTCGCCGAACGGGCACGGGCGCAGTATGCCGCCCAGCATTTGGGCGATCCCAATGTCACCGGCTCGATAAGGACGCGGCCGCACAAGAGTAACGAGGCGGGTGAGGACGACGACAGTCTCCCCGATGCCGTGCCGGGCGACGATTAGAGACGACCAGTATTGTCATCGTCCGCGAAGGCGGACGATCCAGTAAGCACATCTGTTTCCGAGCCGCGCAAAAGCGTAAACCGCCGCGTTTACTGGATGCTCCGCCTTCGCGGAGCGTGACAAAGTTGCGGTCAGTTGTGCGCCGGCATCCGCAGCACCGGCTTGATGGTTTTCCCGGCCGAGGATTCCTGCGCCGCGCGATTGATGTCGGCGAGATCGTAGAACGTGATCATCCGCTCAAGCGGAAATTTTCCGTCCATGATGTAGTCGACCAGCTTCGGGATGAATTCACCGGGCATGCTGTCGCCCTGAACCACGCCGCGCACGACGCGGCCCTGCTGCAAGAACGGCATTTCGAAGGCGGCGTGGGTGCCTTTGCGGGCGCTGCCGAGCAGGATGCAGGTGCCGCCCGGCAGCAGCACTTCGATCGCCTCGCGCAGAACCTCCGGCAGCGCCGAGGTCTCGATGGCATGGCGCACGCCGCCTTTGGCGATGCCGCGAATTTCGCCGACCACGTCGGTGCAGGCGTTGTGGTCGATCGCGTGGGTAGCACCGAGCTCGCGGGCCAGCGCAAGCCGGTGTTCGTGCACGTCGACCACGACGATCGGCGAACAGCCCGCGATTTTTGCCGCCATCAGCGCCGATAATCCGACCGCGCCGACGCCGAACACGGCAATGCCGTCGCCCGGATCGGGCTTCGCCACGTTGAGCACGGCGCCCGCTCCGGTCTGGCCGCTGCAGGCGAGCGGGCCCAAAAGTTCGAGCGGCGCGTCGTTACGCACCTTCACCGTCCAGCGCGCTTGCGTCAGCGCGAAGGTGCCGAACGAGGATTGCTGGAAATACGCGCTGTAGACCGGCGCGCCGTCTTTCGACAGCAGCGTCGAGCCGTCGGCGCGCGTGCCGCCCATCTTCAGCTTGCGGCCGTCGAGGCAGTAATTCATCCGGCTGTGCCGGCAATTGGCGCAGGCGCCGCACCACGGATAGGACATCACCACATGGTCGCCGGGGGCGAAATTCCGCACCGCGCTGTCGACCGCGTGGACGACGCCTGAGCCTTCATGGCCGTACACGGCCGGATAAGGGCTGGCAAAGTAGCCGTCGCGGCCGTGCAGATCGGTCTGGCACATGCCGCTCGCCGCGACGCGCACGATCAACTCATCGGCGCGCGGCTCGCATAATTCCAAAGTGTCGATAACGAAAGGCGCCGACCTCTCGCGCACCACGGCGGCTTTGATCTGCATGACGGCATTGTGAAAATTACGCGCGGCTTCGTCAATGCACCTGCATCTGCTCTGGCAGCACGGCGGCGCTCGGCCAGCAATCGACTTTCAGCCCGTTCTTCTTCTGATAGTCGCCGAGCGCTGCGCGCGTCAGCATGCCCGGCCTTGCCGTCGATCTTGTCGCGGTAATAGCCGCGCGCGGTGAGGATTTGCTGCATACGGTCGAGATCGGCGGTCGGCAATTGCGCCACCTTGCCCCACGGGGTTTCGAAAGGGCGAGGATCGGCGATGCGGTCGCTCAAATGGCCGACGAACAACACATAGAGATCGGAGAAATTATATTCCTTGATGGCGAAATAATTGTTGGTGGCGAGAAACGACGGGCCGTAAAGCCCGGCCGGCTGCAACAGCGAAGCGTCCGCCGCGCTCTGCGGCGCGAAGGCTTGCGGCCATAGGCCGGCACGAAGCCGCGCTTGAGCCAGTCGCCGATCGGCGGTGTGTTGTCGGGAACGCCGATGGTGCAATCGACATCGGCCGGCGGATGCACCTCGTAGGCCCAGCGCAAGCCGCGCTGCCAGCCTTTGCCGACCAATTGCTTCGCCGCCGAAGCGAGCGCGTCCGGCACCGAATTCCAGATGTCGGCGTTTGCCGCCGCCGTCGAAATCGACGGCGTATTTCAGATAATCCGACGGCAGGAATTGCGTCAGCCCCATGGCGCCGGCCCAGGAGCTTTTCATGTCGGCGAGTTTGATTTTGCCGTCGTCGAGAATTTTCAGCGCCAGCAGGAATTCGTTGCGGAACTGGTCCTTGCGCCGGCCGAGATAAGCCTGCGTCGCCAGCACCCGGATGGCGTTGCGCTTGTCGACGGCGCGGCCGTAATCGGTTTCGCGGCCGAAGATCGCGAGCAGAATCGCCGGCGGCACGCCGAACTGGCGCTCGATGGCGGTCGAGCGGCGCACGATATTGGCTCGAGCAGCTTGCGGCCCTGCGCCGCGAGCTGCTCGATCGCGGGCTCCTTGAGATAATCCGCCGGCGTCTGCACGAATTCGGGCTGGCCCGCGCCGGCCTTTCCGGCCGGCCGGGCAACACCAGATCGGGCAGCGTGAGATCGGGCTCGAGCCCGCGCGTCGCCGTATCGAAAGTCGCGCGCGATACGCCGAGCGCCTGCGCCTGCGGCCACAGCGATTGCAGCCAGGTTTGGAACGCGGCGTCGGCGAGGGCGGGCGACGTCGCGTATGTCAGAAACGCGATCAGCGTGATGAATATAGTCGTCATGCGCGGCCATGGCCGTTCGAAGAACGGCGTCGCTTCGCTCGCCTTTGTGCCGGGCATCCACGTCTTCATTGCGCGCCAAAGAGTAAGACGTGGATGGCCGGAACAAGTCCGGCCATGACGGGTGAGAAACCTCATCGCACCGCCAGGATGAACAGGCGCGGGAAGCGCAACAGCACCTTGCCGTCGTAGCGCGGCTTGTAGGCGGCGACGCATTTTCGCTGTATAGGCGGCGAGGAATTTCTCGCGGGCAGCGGCATCGAGCGGCGATAGAAACGGCTGCAGCGAGGAGCCCTTGAACCATTCGGTGATGGCCGCCGGCGACGCCATCACGTGATTGTAGATGGTGTGCCAGATGTCGATGCGGGAACAGACCGGCTTGAGCAGATCGTAATAGGCGTCGGTGGATGGGAGGTCGTCGCGCGGCGCGGCTTTGACTTCCGGATTGTCCTTCCACGGGCCGCTCTCGCCGACCTCGCGCTGAAACATCAACGCCGGCTCGCGGGTATTGTCGGGCATCTGGATCGCCAGCACGCCGCCTTGCGGCAACGCTTCCAACAGCCGGCGCATGATCGCCGGATGGTCCGGCAGCCATTGCATCACCGCGTTGCCGAAGATGAGGTCGGTGCCGGGCCCGGGCTGCCAGGTCGCGATGTCGGCCTGGACGAATTTGCATTGCGGCAACCGCTCGCGCGCCTTGGCCAGCATGTCGGGCGAGGAATCCAGCCCGACGATGTCCGATTGTGGAAAGCGCTCGACCAGAAGCTCGGTCGAGTTGCCCGGCCCGCAACCGAGATCGACGGCGAGCCGCGGGCGCGCCAGCGGCATCTGCGCCAGCAGATCGCGCGGCGGGCGCGTGCGCTCATCCTCGAATTTCAGATATTGCCGGGCGCTCCAATCTTCCATGGCTCAAGATTTCCTAACTTAAGGCTTGCCAACTTAAGGTTTGCCAGAGTTTGCGACTTTCCCGGCCGGTTCGACTATTCTCGCTTTTTCCTAGCAGGACTTCGCGCACATGTCTTTGCGGCATACGCCTTGTGGAACATTGGCGATCGCTGTCGTCTTCAGCGCATGCTTTGCGGTTGCCGCCGGCGCGCAGTTCAAGAAGGACGTCCCGCAGAAAGATTTGCCGCACAAAGATTTGCCGAACAATCCGCCGATCCCATGCGAAGCCATCGACAGCGTCGGCACGGCGAAAATGGCCGCCGACGGCACCATCACGCTGCAGCTGCGCTCGTTGTGGCCCGATCCGATTGCCGAGGGCCAGCTGGTCTATGCGCCCGACGATCCGCAATATGAGGAGATCAAACGCCATCTCGGCGGCATCGCGGCCGGCCAATCCAAGCCGGTGCCGCCGTGGTGCGGACTGAATTCCGAGCCGTGACCGGCGTCAGCGCGAGAATTTCTTGTATTTGATCCGATGCGGAATGATGGTGTCGGTACCCAGCCGCCGCATCTTGTCTTTCTCGTAGTCCTGGAAATTGCCTTCGAACCATTCGACGTGGCTGTCGCCCTCGAAGGCGAGCATATGGGTGGCGATGCGGTCGAGAAACCAGCGGTCATGGCTGATGATGACGGCGCAGCCGGCGAAATCCTCCAGCGCCTCCTCGAGCGCGCGCAGCGTATCGACGTCGAGATCGTTGGTCGGCTCGTCGAGCAGGAGCACGTTGGCGCCGGATTTGAGCATTTTGGCGAGATGCACGCGGTTGCGCTCGCCGCCGGAAAGCGCGCCGACCTTCTTCTGCTGATCGGCGCCCTTGAAGTTGAAGGCCGAGCAATAGGCGCGCGAATTCACCTCGCGCTTGCCGAGCTGGAGCTGGTCGGCGCCGCCGGAAATTTCCTCCCAGACGTTTTTCTTGCCGTCGAGCGAATCGCGCGACTGGTCGACGTAGCCGAGCTGCACCGACTCGCCGACCTTGATCGTGCCGCCGTCGGGCTTTTCCTGGTCGGTGATCATGCGAAACAGCGTCGTCTTGCCGGCGCCGTTCGGCCCGATGATGCCGACAATGCCGCCCGGCGGCAGCTTGAAAGTCAGATCGTCGATCAGGAGATTGTTGCCGTAGCCCTTTCGCAGCTGCTCGAAGTCGATGACGTTCTGGCCGAGCCGCTCGGCGACCGGGATGACGATCTGCGCGGTCTGGGTCTGCTTCTCGCCGGCCTTCTTCAGCAAGTCCTCGTAGCGCTCGTAGCGCGCCTTGGATTTGGCCTGGCGCGCCCGCGGCGAAGCGGCAATCCATTCCTGCTCGCGCGCGAGCGTGCGCTGGTGCGCCTCTTCCTCGCGGCCTTCCTGCTCCAGCCGCTTCTGCTTCTGCACGAGCCACGACGAATAATTGCCCTCGTAGGGAATGCCGTGGCCGCGGTCGAGCTCGAGAATCCAGCTGGTGACGTTGTCGAGGAAGTAGCGGTCGTGGGTGACGATGAGGATGGCGCCGGGATAGTTGCGCAAATGGCCTTCGAGCCACGACACCGACTCGGCGTCGAGGTGGTTGGTCGGCTCGTCGAGCAGGAGAAGGTCCGGCTGTTCGAGCAGCAGCCGGCACAGCGCGACGCGGCGCCGCTCGCCGCCGGACAGCTTTTCCACCACCGGCGTCGTCCGCCGGGCAGCGCAACGCGTCCATCGCCTGATCGACCTTGGAATCGAGATCCCACAGCCCCTTGGCCTCGATCTCGTCCTGCAGCTTGGTCATCTCGTCGGCGGTTTCGTCGGAATAATTGGCGGCGAGCTCGTTGTAGCGGTCGACGACCGCCTTCTGCGGCGCCAAGCCCTCCATGACGTTCTCGCGCACCGATTTCGCCGCATCGAGCTGCGGCTCCTGCGCCAGGTAGCCGACGCGGGCGCCCGCCGCCGCCCAGGCCTCGCCGGAATACTCGGTGTCGAGCCCGGCCATGATGCGCAGCAGCGTCGATTTGCCGGAACCGTTGACGCCGAGCACGCCGATCTTGGCGTCGGGATAGAACGACAGGTGGATGTTCTCCAAAACCTTGCGGCTGGGCGGATAGGTCTTGGACAAACCCTCCATGTGATAGACGAATTGACGGGCCATATTTGTGCAGGCTTGGGCGCCCTGCCCTTCTTCGCTGGCGCCGCTTTCGCCTGTGCGACCGGCACAGGTTTCCGCCGTAAAGGCGCGCATTTCGGGAAAAACTAAGGCTGATGTAACGACGACGGCCGTCCGCGGCAAGCGCCGCGGCTCAGGGCTTGGCGCGCCGTTGCGCCGGAACTATCCGGTTCCAATTTTATGGATCGCATTAAAGCTTCGTAAGGTCTGATCACAATTGGAACTTGAGTCTGCCGAAATCGCAACAAATTTTAATGATTTCTCACCGACAATTCGTTTCAAACGCGTGTTTGAAAAAAGGACGCCTGCGTTCCGGGCAGGCCGCGTCGAAAAAGGACTACGGGAGTGTATCATGTGGCGTGATTTCTCCAGAGTGCTTCGCGACCTGTGGCGAATCCCCGGTGAGAGCGGCGGTTCCTACCGTCCCGACCTGCACTATATGCGCGGCCCCGGTCCGAAATGGCACGCCAAGTATGGCAGCCTCAACGCCAAGACGTCGTCCAGCGGCGCGCCGTCACACCCCGCCCTGCACAACGTCGCCGAACGCCGCGCCTAAGCTTTTTCGACCACGTCTATTTCCGTCATCCTGAGGTGACGGATAGCTTCTTTTCGCGGCGGCCATGCGTTAGAACCGACCCCCAAACATGCAGGGGTGGAAACAATGGCGGTTCGCTGCGCAATTCTCGACGACTATCAGAATGTCGTGCTCACATCCGCCGATTGGTCCAAGGTCAAGGGCGACCTCGACATCAAGGTGTTCAACGCGCATCTCGGCGGCCCGGACAAGGTCATCGCGGCGCTCAAGGGATTCCAGATCGTCGTCGCCACGCGCGAGCGCACCGGCTTCCCCAAGCAGGTGATCGACGCGCTGCCCGACCTGAAGCTTCTGATCACCACCGGCATGCGCAACGCCTCGATCGACACCGAGGCGGCGAAGGCGCGCGGCGTCACGGTCTGCGGCACGCCTAATTTCGGCAACCCGACGGCCGGCATCGCCATCGGGCTGATGCTCGAACTGACCCGCCATATCGGCCACGAGAACGCGCGGCTTCACGCCGGCGCCACCTGGCAATCGACCATCGGCCCCGATCTCGAAGGCATGACGCTCGGCGTGCTCGGGCTCGGCCGGCTCGGCGCCCACACCGCCAATATCGCCAAAGCCTTCGGCATGAAGGTCATCGCCTGGAGCCAGAACCTGACGCCGGAAAAGTGCGCGGCAGCCGGCGTCGGCTACGTCACCAAGGACGAGCTGTTCCGCCAGTCGGACTTCATCACCATCCATATCGTGCTGTCGCCGCGCAGCCGCGGCCTCGTCGGCGCCAGTGAACTCGGCCTGATGAAGCCAAGCGCGTTCATGATCAATACGTCGCGCGGCCCGATCATCGACGAGACAGCGCTGCTTGCGGCGCTGCGGGCGAAGAAAATCGCCGGCGCCGGGCTCGATGTGTTCGACGTCGAGCCGCTGCCGCTCGACCATCCGCTGCGCAAGATGGACAATGTCGTCATCACGCCGCATCTCGGTTACGTCTCGACGCAGAATTACCAGGCCTACTTTGCCGGCGTGGTCGAGGACATCCGCGGCTTCCTCGACGGCAAGCCGGTGCGGGTGATGACGTAAACGAAGCTGTCATGCTCCGCGAAGGCGGAGCATCCAGTAATCGACGCGCCCGTTGATCCGCGCTGCGATGCGTCTTTCCTCAGCTTTCGCGATTACTGGATCGTCCGCCTGCGCGGACGATGACAGATGGGCGGATGCGGTGACTTACACTGTCCGAATGGTATAAGCTGCAATCGCAGCGAGAACTGCCATGACGACGCGCGAGCAGAATGATTTTCTCACGCTGACCGGGCCCGGCACGCCGATGGGCGGCTTGCTGCGGCGCTATTGGATTCCGGCGCTGTTGTCGGCCGAAATCCCCGAGCCGGATTGCCCGCCGGTGCGGGTAAAGCTGCTCGGCGAGCGGCTGATCGCGTTTCGCGACAGCGCCGGCCGGGTCGGCGTGATGGACGAATTCTGCGCCCATCGCGGCGTCTCGCTGTGGTTCGGCCGCAACGAGGAAAACGGGCTGCGCTGTCCCTATCACGGCTGGAAATACGACGTGACCGGCCAGTGCGTCGAAGTCCCCTCCGAGCCGGTCGAAAGCGGCTTCTGCAACAAGATCAAGCTTACGTCTTATGCGGCCGCCGAATTCGGCGACGTGATCTGGATCTATATGGGACCGCCGGCGCAACAGCCGCCGCTGCCGAATTTCGAATGGGCGACCGTTCCCGCTTCACAGCGCTTCGTCACCAAGCGGACGCAGGAATGCAATTGGCTGCAGGCGCTGGAGGGCGGCATCGATTCCGTGCACGTCTCGTTCCTGCACCGCCACGATCTGCGCAGCGATCCGCTGCATGTCAGCCAGGGCGCCGAATTCACCCGCGAAACCGACGCCCGCTTCGAAGTGATCGAAACCGAAGGCGGCATGGTGATCGGCGTGCGGCGGCCGGCGACGCCGGGCAAGCTTTACTGGCGCATCACGCAATGGATCATGCCGTTCCACACCATGATCCCGCCTTACGGCGACAACGCGCTCAACGGCCACGCCTTCGTGCCGATCGACGACGAGAACTGCATGGTGTGGTGCTTCACCCATCATCCGGCGCGCGCGCTCACCGCGCACGAGCTCGACACCATGCGAAACGGCGGCGGCATCCACGTCAATCTCATTGCCGGCTCGTTCCGCCCGGTGATCAACAAAGACAACGACTACATGATCGACCGCTTGGCGCAGAAGCATCACAAATCCTATTCCGGCGTCAAAGGCATCGCCATGCAGGATGCCGCGATCCAGGAGATCGACCGGTCCGATCCAGGACCGCAGCAAGGAAAACCTGGTCTCGACCGACAACGGCGTGATCATGGCGCGCCAGCGGCTGCGCAAGGCGGCGCTGGCGGTGGCGCAAGGTGCATTGCGCCGGACGGCGTCGATCCGGCGACCCACGCGGTGCGCTCGGCCGCGCTCGTGCTGCCGGAAGGCGCGAGCTTTTATGAAGCGGCCGGCGACGCGCTCACCGTCAAATCCGGCGTCGCCCACGCCTCGGTGTGACTGTCGCCGCCTCCGGCGGCCCGCGGGCCCGGCCACAATTCGTTAACGCCTCGTTAGGGTTAACAGATCTATTGCTGATCGACCCTGCGGCACGGGCTGCGTGCCCGTCGCCGCGCTTCGGCAGCTATCCGGCAGCGATCGAGATGCGTTCAACCCGATCCCGCTTTGCACGCCTGCTCGCCTCCGCCGCGATCGTCGGCGCCATCGCCGCGGGAGCGGCGGGATGCCAGACGACGCAAGTCCGCCGACACCACCGGCTCGCTCGCGCTCGCGCCGACCGACCGCTCGGACGCCGACTGGCAGCACGACGTCGAAGTCTACGGCGAGAAATATCGCGCCAATCCGTCCGACGTCGACGTCGCGCTGCGCTACGCGCAGGCGCTGCGCGCCACCGGGCAACGCGCCCAGGCGGTCGCCATCCTCGAACAGGCTCTCGATGCAGAACCCCGCCAACAAGGTCGTGCTCGGCGAATACGGCCGCGCGCTGGCGGAAGCCGGCGATTACGAGCAGGCGCTCGAAGTGCTCGACCGCGCCCACACGCCCGAACAGCCCGACTGGCACATCCTGTCCGCGCAGGGCGCCGTGCTCGACCAGATGGGCCGTCACGACGAAGCGCAGCGTCATTACCTCACCGCGCTCAAGATCGTGCCCGACGAGCCCTCCGTGCTGTCCAATCTCGGACTGTCCTACGCGCTGTCGAAGGATCTGCCGAAAGCGCCGAAGCGACGCTGCGGCGCGCGGCGGCGCAGCAGCCGGCCGATCCGCGCGTGCGGCAGAACCTCGCGCTGGTGGTCGGATTGCAGGGCCGCTTTGCCGAAGCCGAGCAGATCGCGCGCGCCGATCTGCCGCCCGATCAGGCCGCCGCCAATGTCGCCTATCTGCAGCAGATGCTCGCGCGCATAAGGGCGACGTGCCGATGTGCGAGCCGGCACGGCCGGCGCGATTACCGCGGCGGTTCGAGCTGACGTCGATCCGCCAGTGAGCTGCTACTGCAGCGCCATCACGCGGATCGCGGCCGGGCCGAGAATGACGACGAACAGCACCGGCAGGAAGAACACGATCATCGGCACCGTGAGCTTCGGCGGCAGGCCGGCGGCCTTCTTCTCGGCTTCCGACATGCGCATGTCGCGATTTTCCTGCGCCAGCACCCGCAGCGTCGTGGCGAGCGGCGTGCCGTAGCGCTCCGCCTGCTGCAAGGCGAGGCAGACCGCCTTGACGCCTTCGAGGCCGGTGCGCTGCGCCAGGTTCTCGTAAGCCTGGCGGCGATCCGGCAGATAGGACAATTCCGCCGTGGTCAGCGTGAATTCCTCGGCCAGCGCCACCGATTGCGTGCCGACCTCCTCGCTGACCTTGCGGAACGCCGCCTCGATCGACATGCCGGATTCCACGCAGATCAGCAGCAGATCGAGCGCGTCGGGAAACGCGCGCTTGATCGAAAGCTGGCGGCGCTTGATCTTGTTCTTGAGGAACAGATTCGGGCTGTGCATGCCGAAATAGGCGCAGCCGATGCACATCGCCGAACTTCACCATCGGCGGATAGTCGAGATTGATCACGACGAAAATATAGAACAGCGAGCCGAACAGCATGACCACCGGCATCGCCATGCGGAAGAACAGATAGGTGATGTAAGGCGCCTGGCCGCGATAGCCGGCCTGCACCAGCATGGTGCGCGCCTGCTTCCTGGCCGACCCATTTCGATCAGATTGAAGTTGTCGACCGCGCGCTTCATGTACATTCTTCGGCGATTGCCGCAGCGCGACCTTGCTGCCCTGCGCCATCGCTCGCGTTCGCGCTGGCGGATCTTCTCGCGCTCGAGCGCGACCGCCTTCATGCGCTTCGCCAGCGTGTCGGTGACCAGAAGCGGCATCGCCAGCGTCAGCACCGTCGCGCCCGCCGCGATGGCGGCGAACAGCATCGTCATGGTCTGCAGATCGAGATATTGGGTGAGGAGCGAGGTCATCGGCTGCATCGCCCTAGAAATCGAAATTGATCATCTTGCGCATCACGAAGATGCCGATCATCATCCAGGCGGCGCAGCAGGCCAGCATCACGCGGCCGAGCGGGTCGGTCCAAAGCAGCTCGATATAGGTCGGGCTGGTCAGCCAGACGAGCCCCATGACCGCGATCGGCAATGCGCCGATGATCGACGCGGACGCCTTGGCCTCCATCGACATCGCCTGGATCTTCGCCTTCATCTTCTTGCGGTCGCGCAGCACCCGCGACAGGTTGCCCAGCGCTTCCGACAGATTGCCGCCGGCGCGCTGCTGGATGGAGACGACGATGCCGAAGAAGTTCGCTTCCGGCACCGGAATGCTTTCGTAGAGCTTCAGGCAGGCTTCGCCGATCGGCATGCCGATGGTCTGCGTCTCGACGATGCGACGGAATTCGCTGCGCACCGGCTCCACGCGCGTCGGTGGCGATCAGCTTGAGGCTGTCGAGCAGCGGCAGGCCGGCCTTGATGCCGCGAACGATGACGTCGACGGCGTCCGGGAAATGCGTTGAGGAATTTCGCTTCGCGCCGCTTCTTGAGAAACGACAGCATCCAGAACGGCAGGCCGCAGCCGGCCGCGAAGCCGAAGCCGAGCGCCGGCAACAGCCCCACGCCCAGCACGATCATGGCGACGAAGGCGCCGACGCCGAGCACGGCCGCGGTCACCATGAAGCGGCGCTTCGACCAATCGAGCCCGGCCTGCGTGAGCCGCACCGAGAGCGGCGGCCGCTTGGCCTTTTTGCGCCGCTCGCTCGATTTCCTTGAGCGTGCCTTCGACCTGCTCGCGCCGCGATTTTGCCGCCGCCGCGCGCGTCGGCCGCGCCGCCATGGCTCGGAGCGCGCCACGCTCGCCATGCGCCGCTCCGCCTTCTTCTCGCCGGACAGGATCGGATAGACGAATACCCACGCGACGCCGCCGATCGCGACCGCCACCAGAAAGAACAGACCGTAGGTACTCCATTGACTGCTTCCGCGCGTCAGGCTCTAGCCGCATCGTCGGCGGCTTCCGCCGCATCGAGCGCGGCGGCGAGCCGCGCCTCCTCGCCGTAGTAGCGCGCACGCTCCCAGAATTTCGGACGGCCGATGCCGGTCGAGCGGTGCCGGCCGATGAGATTGCCGTTGGCGTCCTCGCCGATGATGTCGTAGAGGAAAACTCCTGGGTGATGATGACGTCGCCTTCCAGCCCATCACTTCGGTGATGTGGGTGATGCGGCGCGAACCGTCGCGCAAGCGCGCCGCCTGGACGACGACGTCGACCGAGGCGCAGATCATTTCGCGGATGGTGCGCGACGGCAGCGAGTAGCCGCCCATCGTGATCATCGATTCGAGACGCGACAGCGCCTCGCGCGGCGTGTTGGCGTGCAGCGTGCCCATCGAGCCGTCGTGGCCGGTATTCATCGCCTGCAACAGGTCGAAGGCTTCCGGGTCCGCGCACTTCGCCGACGATGATGCGTTCCGGCCGCATGCGCAGGCAGTTGCGTCACCAGATCGCGCATCGTGATCTGGCCCTCGCCTTCGAGGTTCGGCGGCCGCGTTTCCAGCCGCACCACGTGCGGCTGCTGCAATTGCAGTTCGGCGGCGTCCTCGCAGGTGACGATGCGCTCGTCGTCGTCGATGTAACGGGTCAGGCAGTTGAGCAGCGTCGTCTTGCCCGAGCCGGTGCCGCCGGAGATCAGCGTATTGACGCGGCAGCGGCCGATGACTTTGAGGATTTCCGCGCCTTCGGGCGAAATCGAGCCGTATTTGACGAGCTGCTCGAGCGTCAGCTTGTCCTTCTTGAACTTGCGGATGGTGAGCGCGGGGCCGTCGATCGCCAGCGGCGGCACGATGGCGTTGACGCGCGAGCCGTCCGGCAGGCGCGCGTCGCAGATCGGCGAGGATTCGTCGACGCGGCGGCCGACCTGGCTGACGATGCGCTGGCAGATGTTCAGAAGCTGCTGGTTGTCGCGGAAGCGGATGCCGGTCTTCTGAATCTTGCCGGCGACTTCGATGTAGACCGTGCCCGAGCCGTTGACCATGATGTCGGCGATTTCGTCGCGCGCCAGCAGCGGCTCGAGCGGGCCGTAGCCGAGCACGTCGTTGCAGATATCGTCGAGCAGATCCTCCTGCTCGGAGATCGACATCACGATGTTCTTGATCGCGATGATTTCGTTGACGATGTCGCGGATTTCCTCGCGCGCGGAATCGGCGTCGAGCTTGGCGAGCTGCGCGAGATCGATCGCCTCGATCAGCGCGCCGAAGATCGTGCCTTTGACCTCGTAATAGGATTCCGAGCGGCGCGAATCGACCGCGGAAGGCACCTGCTGCGGCGGCTGATTTGGCGGCCCGCCGACATTCGGCTTGCCGGTCGGCGCGCCGACGATCGGCGCGCCGAGGCCGGCGGACGGGAATCGGCGTGCGGCCGGCTCCACCGGGCGCCGCCGCGGCCGGACCGGCAGGCGGCGGCGCCGCCGGACGCGCGGCAGGCGCCGGCGCGCGCTGGACGCGGGCCGCGCATCGGAGGAACTTCCAGTGGGACGCTTGCCAAACACGAACGCAACTCCAACGCTGTTACTGTTATCGCTGCAACAGTTTTTCGATCAGCGGCGACAGCAACCCGGAGCGCTGCTTCTTCGGCTCCGAGCGCCCGGTCAGATGCTGCGCCAATTGCCGGAACATCTCGGCGGTGCGGTGGCCCGACGAAATCTCCGCGATCATCTGCCCGTTATTGGCCGCCGCGCCGAACAGCTGCGGCTCGAACGGAATGATCGCCATCGGCTCGTCCTCGAGCGCCTTGGCGAAGTCGGCGGCCTTGATCTCGGGACGCTTCGGCACGCCGACCTGATTGAGGCAGTAGCGCGGATGATGGTCGTTCGGCCGCGCCGCCTTGAGGAAGTCGTAGATGTTCTTGGTGTTGCGCAGGTTGGCGAGATCGGGAGCGGCGACGATCAAGACGTCGTCGGCGCCGACCAGCGTCTGCTTGGTCCAGCCGGTCCACTGATGCGGCACGTCGAGCACGACGCAAGGCACCGTGGCGCGCAGCGAATCGAAGATCGCCTCGAACGCGTCGGCGCCGAAATCGTAGACGCGGTCGAGCGTCGCCGGCGCCGCCAGCAGGTTCAGATGATCGGTGCATTTGGCCAGCAGGCGGTCGACGAAGGCGGTATCGATGCGGTCGGGCGAGAACACCGCTTCGGCGATGCCCTGCGGCGGGTCCTGATTGAAATCGAGGCCGGCGGTGCCGAAGGCAAGATCGAGATCGGTCACGACCGAATCGAGCTGAAGATCGTGCGCGATGGAGAAGCCGATATTGTGCGCGACGGTGGACGCGCCGACGCCGCCCTTGGCGCCGACCACGGCGATGATGCGGCCGACCGGCTTGGCGTCGGGCGCCGAAAACAGCCCGCAAATGGCGCGCACGATCTGCAACACGCCGACCGGCGAAATCAGATAATCGCTGACGCCGCGCCGCACCAGCTCGCGATAGAGCATGACGTCGTTCATGCGGCCGATGACGACGACGCGCGTGCCGGCGTCGCAATAATCGGCGAGCTGATCGAGGCCGGCGAGGATGTCTTCGCTGCGGTTGTCCGATTCGAGAATGATGACGTTCGGCGTCGGCGAGCTTTGATAGGCTTCGACGGCCGCGGTGAGGCCGCCCATCTGGATGCGCAGATGCGCCTTGGCCGAGCCGCCGATCCTCGCCGGCCGCCTGGATCGCGGCGGCGGTGTCGACGTTCTCGCAGAAGGCCTGCACCGAGACGCGCGGCGCCGGCGCGATGTGCTCATCGCGGCCGGCGATGTCGGCGGGCGCGGTCTCTTCCCGAACGGCTTGGTTGGCTTGCTTCATCATAGCCCAGCATTACTCACCTACGTTACCTGTTGCGCTACTTGTCACGTTACTTGCCGACGTCGCTGATTTTGGCTGACGCACTGTTGGTCGAATCCGTGGCGTCGAGGGATCTTGGCCCTGGCGATATTTCTCGATCACCGTGGTGCGGCGCGTCGCATAGGCCGGCGGTCTCGGCGCGCGGCTGCACCAGATCGGCGGGATTGTCGACCATGGCGGCGAGATTGCGCTGGTGGCGCAGCCGAAGTTCCACGGCGGCTGGTTTTCGAAATAGTCGCGGTTCATGCTCGGGCCGATGTCCTCCGGCCACAGGCCGCATGGGCCGGCTTGCGCGGCAGATCTTCGGATAGCTGATGCGGATCGTGGCGAGATTCGGCCCGCTCGCCGGATAGGTGCGCACGACGATGCTTTGCGGCGGCATGCCGCTCGCGGCGAGGATCGAGACGATCTCGCGCATGGCGTCGGCCGACGCCATGCTCGTTGCTGCTGCCGATCGGCCGCTCGACGACAATGCCGCCGGTCGCTTCGCGCTTCCAGCGCAGACCGAATGACAAGCACCTGGGCGCGCTGCGTCGGATTGAGTTCGCCGCGATTGGAGCCGATGAAGAGTTCGAGCGTGCGATCGGATTCCTGCAGCGTGATCGGATGACGCAGGCGGTAATCGGCCGGGACTTCGGGAGCGCCGGCGACCTGCTGGTCGGTATTGCAGCCGCAGACGAACAGCGCGCAGCCGGCGGCGACGGCGGCGCGCACCGCGATCGCGGCGGCCGACGGCGGCCGGCGATCAGTCGTGCGGTCAGTCTGCATCGTCGTCTCCTGCGGCCGGCGTCAATCGAGGATGAATCCGTATTTGCCGTGGTAGTTGTCGGGCGGGTCGGGCGGTGCCCTCCGCCGACGCCGTAGATGCGGTTGAGCCGGCCGAGCAGCACGCTCGCCGGATCGCTCGGATCGGCGAAGCCGTCGTCGGGCCGCGACAAATCCTTCTGCGCCACCGCGTGCACGACATAGGGCGTCACCAGCACCATCAGTTCGGTCTGCTGATTGATGTAGTCGCGGCTCTTGAACAGCGGGCCGAGGATCGGAAGCTCCATCAGACCGGGCAGGCCGCTGATCGCCTGCTTGGTTTCGTTCCTGGATCATGCCGGCCATGGCGAGCGAGCCGCCGGACGGAATTTCGACCGTGGTCTCGGCGCGGCGGGTGCGGATCGACGGGATGGTCGCCGACGAACCCGGCGTGTTCGGAGTCGTGCCGGGCACGGCAATTGTCAGCGAGTTTTGGGTCGAAAGATCCGACACTTCGGTCATCACCTTGAGGCTGATGCGGCCCTCGCTCAGCACCACCGGCGTGAAGTCGAGGCTGACGCCGAACTTCTTGAAATCGATCGAGGGCTGACAGGTCTGCATACGCTGCCGGTGCGCCGTGGCGGAGCAGCTGAAGCCGTTGAGGACCGGAAATTCGCCGCCGGCGACGAAGGTCGCGGTTTCGCCGGAAATCGCGGTCAGGTTCGGCTCGGCGAGCGTATGAATGACGCCGGCCTGCTCCATCGCCTGCAAGGTGGCGCTGACCGATTTGAACCCGCCGGTGATGGCTGTTGCTGAGCGTCTGGCCGGAGGCCGAGAACGGATTGTTGGTGTTGAAATTGACCACGGCCGTGCCGTAGTTCAACGCGCCGGACAGATTGATGCCGAGCTGCTTGAGGACGTCGCGCTCGACTTCGGCGACGATCACCTTGAGCATGATCTGGTCGCGGCCGCGAACGACGATGGCGTTGACGATTTTGCTGCCAGCCGAGACCGTATCGGCGCTGCCGACGCCGAGCAGCCGCGCCGCGATATCGTAGGCCTGCTGCGCCTCGGCCTGGCTCGACGCGGTGCCGGAGAGAACGACGCCGTCGCCGATGCCTTCGACCGTGATATCGGCATCCGGCAGAACCTGCGCGGATCGCCTGGCGCATGCCGTTGAGATCGCGCGTGACCGCGATGTCGAAGCCGGCGATCTGCTTGCCGTCGGCGTCGAAGAAGAACACGTTGGTCTGGCCGACCGCGCTGCCGATGATGTAGGCGCGGCGCGACGAGCGCACGACGGCGTTGGCGATCTTGGGATCGGCGACCAGCACGTCCTTGATGTCGCGCGGCAGATCGATGACGACCGACTTGCTGATGCCGAGCGTGAGCGCCTGCGATTCAACGTCGCTGGCGGTGACATGAACCGTCTGCGTCGGCGGCGTCTGAACGCGACGTTGCCGGCGACGGCTGGCGGAGCGACCCACGGCACGATCGATGACGCGCCGATCAGCAAAGCGAGACCGGCCACGCGGATCGACGTCCTTGCTGTCATGGTCAAGTCCCTCCGCGCGCTCAATGGCCGGTTCCCAGCGTGCTGACGCCGAAACGCACGGTATTGATGGTGCCGCTTCTTTGCTGTTGTCGCCGCCCTCGGCGGGCGACGCATTCGCGTCGAGAATGCTGCGCAGCGTGAGCGAGATCGTGCCGAGTCTGCTTGCGCCAGCGCCAGCGTCTCGGCCTGCGCTCGCGTCAATTCCAGCGTCGCGGTCTTGCCGACGCGACTTTGGTGCCGTCCTTTTCATCGATCGTCTGATCGACCGCCAGCACGCGCACGTTGCGCAAGATCGTGTCGCTGACGAATTTCTCGACGCCGGTTGCCTTCTCCGCCGCCTTGTCGCGGCGCGTCAGCACGACGTCGACGCGGTCGTCCGGCAGGATGAACCCGCCGGCGCCGGTTTCCGGCGAAATATCGACCGCGACCGCGCGCATGCCCTTCGGCAGCACCGCGGCCATGAAGCCGGAGCCCTTCGCCATCACGACATAGGGTCGCGAATTGGATCGCCGGCGACCATCGCCACGCGCACGATCGCGCCGACGAATTGCTCGATCGCGTCCGGCCGCTCGGACTTTTTGATGAAGCTCGGATTGGCCGCGTCGGCCGGCCAAGTCTGCCAGCCGATATCCTGATTTTCGATCACCTGACCGCGGGTGAGATCGGCTTTGGCGACCAGCACGTCGACCGTTTCAAGCTGCACGACCGGCGCCGGCGGCGGTGGCGGCGGTGCTTTGCTGCCGGCGGCCAAATACGCGGCGATGCCGCCGGCGGCGACAGCGACACCGAGTACGACGAGACGCGCGGCTTTCATTACGCTTCACTTTCCACGTGACGCCACGGCCGAAACTGGCCATCATGCCGGATTTCAGCAGCTAAACGTCAAAGCATGGTTAATAAGGCGTATCCAAATCGCGTTAATCTTGTGTTGACACGCGATTGGCCGGACCGGCGAGCGTGGAGTTTTCGGACGTTAGAGGCCGAACGCCGTCATCCATTCGGTCTGCGGATAGACCACCAGCGCGGCCGCGGCGAGCGCGATGCCATAAGGCACGCCGCCGCCCTGGCGGTGCAGCCGCTCCGCCCATTCCCGGCCGATCAGCAGCCGCGGCATCGGCAAGGTGCGAAACTGGACGATCAGCAAGGTCAGCGCGCCGCCGAGGAGCGACGCATAGACGAGGTAATCGAACAGGTGGCCAAATCCGAGCCACAGCGCGGTTGCCGCCGCGAGCTTGGCGTCGCCGCCGCCGATCCAGCCGCAGGCAAAGCAGATAAACGCGACCGCAAGCACCGCCGCGGCGGCGCCGAAATGCGACAGCACTTCGGCGCCGCTCAAGCCGCAGAGCACGGCAAGAAGCACGAAGCCGCCGATCAGAACCAGCGATACGCGATTGGCGATCGTCATCGTCAACAGATCGCTCGACGCGGCAAACGCCATCATCGCCGGGAACAGTGTCAATCCGATCGCTTCGGTCAGCATGGCATGGCCGCTCGACGTCGTCGTTCGCCGGATTACGCCGCGCCGGTTGAGACCGCGTTAGCGGCAAAACCAAAGCGGCCGCAAAAAAGCGAAAAGGCCCCGGCGATAACCGGAGCCCTCTCGTAGCATTGCAGAAGAACGACGCTTACTTGAGGGCGCTGGAAACGCTGCTGAACGTGGTGTTCAGCTTGGTGCCGAGGCCCTGGACGACGGCGATGATCGCAACCGAGATGCCGGCGGCGATGAGACCGTATTCAATGGCCGTGGCGCCCAACTCGTCCTTCACGAAACGCGAGAAAAGGGTCTTCATGAGTTGGCTCCTTAAGGTCCACACGTGGCTGTCTGAGCTGACCCAACGGCATTTTTCGCACCGTTTGGATCGTGCCGGACCTTATCGGGGAGAAATTTCGACGGGGTTAAACCAATCGCTGAAACCCGCGACCAATCGAGCTTTCCGCGATGTAGTTAACACTGTATTGCGCCGGGCGGATTGCTGCGGCTATGCCGTTTTGACCGGCGGCCGGCGGCCGCGGATTTTTACGATCGGTATACCAAACATCGTCGTCGCCCGCTGCGCGATGTCCATGAACGCAACGTGCATAGCCCTTTCAGATAACCGTTTCGGCCGGGTAAGCGCGTTACGCAACTTGCTTCAAACGCCGCCAGCCACATGGTCAGATCGCCGCTGCGCGCATTCCTCCGCGTCTTGGCATTCACGGCGTCTTAAGCCGCTTCCCCGATACCAAAGCGACGCGAGGGTCCGGACGAGCCGCGGCAGATCTTCTCCGCGCCACAGTTTTGAAAGAGACAGCCAAGAGACAGCTTCGCAGATGAGTCAAGAACTGCTCTCCTTCGTCATCAGCTTCGGTCAGACATTTCTGAAGAACCTTCCGATCTCGCTCGGGCTGGCGCTTGTCTTCACCGTTCTCACCTGGTTCTGGGCCTGCAATCCCGGCCAGGCCTGGTGGCGCAAGCGCGATCTCGTCACCGACCTGTGCTACTGGTTCTTCATCCCGGTCATCACGCGTTATTTGCGCATCGGCATGCTCATCGTCGGCGCCGCGCTGTTGTTCCGCATCACCACCGCGGACGGCCTGATCGCCTTTTATGATAACGGCCATGGGCCGCTTGCGGCGCTGCCGTTGCCCGTTCAAATGATCATCTTCCTGATCGGCGAAGACATCATCCTGTATTGGACGCACCGCCTGTTCCACGGCCACCGGACGATGTGGAAGTACCACGCCGTGCACCACTCCTCCGAAGAACTGGAATGGATCTCGGCGGCGCGCTTCCATCCGGTCAATCTGTTCCTCGGCAGCGTAGCGGCCGATGTCATCATGCTTCTCCTCGGCATCTCGCCCAACGTATTTGTCGTGCTCGGGCCCTTCACGATCGCAACTTCAGCCTTTGTGCATGCCAATCTCGACTGGACGCTCGGCCCGTTCAAATACGTGATCGCCAGTCCGGTCTTTCACCGCTGGCATCACACCGCGGCCGACCGTGGCGGCGAAAAGAATTTTGCCGCGACGTTCCCGATCCTGGACGTGATCTTCGGCACGTTCTACATGCCGGCCGGCGAACTGCCCGACCATTACGGCATCGCCGAGCGCGAATTTCCGACGAGCTTTCCAGGCCAGCTGGTGCACCCTTTCACCCAGTAATTGCCGCGGCGCAGCGGCCCCGCCGGCAGCCGGCTTGGCGGCATCGTTAGGCAAGCGTCACTCCTACGCTTCGCCGGCCCGGTGAGACCCGGCCGATTTGCACTTCGTTCATGAATTTGCAGTCAATTGGACCTGTCGGCTTAGGACTTTTTTGGTTGTCGAATCCGCGTAGCGTTTCGGAGAGTATCGATGACGGCGTTGTGCGTGCGAGGCCGGGCGGGCCAGGCGGCCCTACACTGGCTGTGGGCAGCGCTGCTCCTCGTGACGGTAGCGGCAACAGCCGCCGCCGATGAGCCGATCGTCGTCTCGGTCGACCAAGCCAGGATCATGAAACTGCCGGAGCGGGCCGCTACCGTCGTGATCGGCAATCCGCTCATTGCCGATCTCGCCATCCAGCCAGGCGGCATCGCTATCATCACCGGCAAAGGCTACGGCGAGACGAATTTCATCGTCATGGACCATAGCGGTGCCGTGCTCACGGAGCATCTTGTCGAGGTGAAGGAGCCGAGCGATCCGACCGTCGTGGTGTATCGCGGCTATACGCGCCAAACCTACAGCTGCACGCCCGAATGCTCGCCGCGGATCACGCTCGGCGACACCAGCAAGGACGACATCGATAAAGAAACCGCCTTGCCCAATGACTACTTCAACCGGACGCTAAGCCAGACGGTCACCCGCGACACTCAGGCCATGAGCGCGGGCGCCGGCGGCAAATAGCGAAAAATAATCACCGGCGCGGTGCGGTACGGTTAGCGGGGGCTTAATATCGGCCCCACGGTCTCGACAGTCTCCACAATAAATCGCCAACGGGCCATTTGCTATGCCTCAACCGGAGGGCGTCGCGCCGACGCGCGATGTTAATCGGTTGAGGGTGCCATGCTTCATCGCACAGCGTTCGATCGGCTCGCGCTCGCCCGGCTGACTTCGCGGGCTGGCGCGGCCATTGCTCAAATCTTCACAGCTCCGCTCATCCGCCGCTTCATCAGACAAGAAGAAGCCGCCACGGCGGTGGAATTCGGGCTATTGGCCACGCCGTTCGTCGCCGGACTGTTCGCCATACTGCAAACGGCGCTGGTTTTTTTCGCCGGGCAGGCGCTGGAGACCGCAGCGGCCGCATCGGCGCGTCTGATCTTTACCGGCCAAGCGCAAATCAACGGCTGGTCGGCGGCGCAGTTCAAAGCGCAGGTCTGCGACCAAATTCAGGGCATCTTCAACTGCGCCAGCGGCGTCTATGTCGACGTCGAGACCTATTCGTCGTTCTCGGCCGTCAATACCGGGATGCCAGTCTCGAACGGCAGCTTCAATTCCTCGGCGCTGGGTTACAACCCCGGCGGACCGGGCGACATCGTGATGCTGCGGCTCTATTACCAGTATCCGGTCTACGTCAATTTGCTCGGCTTCAACTTGAGCAATTTGAACGGCGGCTACAATCTGTTTGCCGCGACCGCCGTGTTCAAAAACGAACCCTATGCATCGTGAGGGGCGCATCATGAACGCGAAGACGATCGTCAAATCAATCGCGCATTTCGCCGCCGAGCGGAGCGCCGTATCGGCCATCGAATTCGCCGTATTGCTGCCGGTGATGATGACGCTTTATCTCGGCAGCGTGGAGGCGTCGCAGGGCATTGCCGCGCAACGCAAGGTCACCTTGACCGCGCATGCGCTGGCCGACCTGGCGTCGCAATATACCGACATCACCAACGCCGACATGTCGAACGTCCTCGCCGCCGGCCCGGCGATCATCACGCCGTATTCGGCCACCAATCTCCAGGAGGTGGTGTCGGAGCTTTCGATCAATGCGCTGGGTCAGGCGTCGGTGGTGTGGAGCGACACGCTTGGCGGCACCGCGCTGTCGGTCGGCACGGTAGTGACGATTCCGTCTTCGCTTGCGGTGCCGAATACCTACTTGATCCTCGCTCAGGTGCAGTACAGCTACAATCCGACCTACGGTTACGTCATGACCGGCAACCTGACGCTGAGCGATCAAAGCTACGTGCTGCCGCGGCAGTCGACGTCGATCGCGCGAACGGCAACGTGATCGGGAATCAGAGGTCAGCAATCGGTAATCAGAAGACCTCCGATTACTGATTGCTGTTATCTGACTTCCGGTATCGGCAACGCCGTCGTCGACTTGATCTTTTCCATCGCGAACCGCGAGGTGACGTTCTTCAGCGGCACCGCGGAGATAAGCCGCTTGTAGAACGCATCGTAACCGGCGATGTCCGGCACAACGACGCGCAGCATGTAATCGACGTCGCCCGCCATGCGGTAGAATTCCATCACTTCCGGCATGGCGGTAACCGTCTTGGCGAAGCGGCCGAGCCAATCCTGCGAATGATCGCCGGTTTCGATCGAGACGAAAACGCTGATGCCAAGCCCGATGCGGTCCTGGTCGACCAGCGCGACGCGTTTTTGGATGACGCCGTCGGCTTCGAGCCGCTGGATGCGCTTCCAGCACGGCGTCGAGGACAGGCCGACGCGCGAGCCGATCTCGGCAACCGAAAGCGCGGCATCTTCCTGCAAAACGGCAAGTATTTTACGGTCGATGGCATCCATAAGATATATTCTTCCAAGAAAGTGCGTGAACATCTATCTATAGAGAACAATATTCCAAATCAAGCGGTGGTTTTTGCCGGCTGCCTGGCCAGAAAAGCCTCGACTTCGGCGCGCGTCGGGGCACCGGTCGAGCCGCCGAGCCGGGTGCATTTGATCCCGGCGACGGCGGCGCCAAAGCGCATTGCCTCGACTTCGCTTTGGCCTTCCGCCAGCGCCAGCGCAAAGCCGCCGTGAAAAGCGTCGCCGGCACCGAGCGTATCCACCGCGTCGATCCGGAACACCGGCAGGCGGCGCAAGGCGCCGCCGGCGAGATAAACGATGTCGTCCGGACCGTTGCTGACCGCGAGAAAGGCGTCGGTGTTGCGCGCGACGCGGTGCAAGCCCTCGCCGAGATCGGTGACGCCGGTCGTCTCGCGCAAGCATTCCCACGAGAAGATGACATGGGTGGCGATGCGAAACAGCGGATCGTCCTCGAATGTCGGCCGGTCGCCGTCGAGCACGACCGGCAGCTCGCGGCGGCGCGCCGCCTCGCAGATCGGCCGCACGAAGGCCGGATAACGGTTATCGGCCAAAATCGCGTCAGCGGCGGCGACAACGGCGTCCGCATCGGCTGGCACGGTCGCCGCGATCCGCTCGTCGCGATAGGTCACGATAGTGCGGTCGCCGCGCGCGTTCATGACAATCGCCGACAGCGCGGTTGCAAGTCCGCCGACCCGCTGGCAGTGCGTGCAATCGACTTTTTCCCGCGCCAGCGCCTTGAGCACACGGTCGCCGTTTTCGTCCTCGCCGGCGGGGCCGCCCATCGGGCTGGCGAGCGCAGCGCGGCCGCCGAGCCGCGCTATCGCCACCGCCGCATTGGCCGCGCAGCCGCCATTGACCGCGAAAAATCCCTTGGCCTGCACCTTGCCGTCCGGCTGCGGGAATTCGTCGACGCGAAACACTTCGTCGAGCACAATAATGCCGGCGCACAGAATGCGCGGCGCGTTAGCGGAGGACATCGCTGCCGTTCTCGACATAATCGCGGATGATGTGATGCGCGATGGCGACCGGCGGCGGCGTGGTCAGGCCTTGCGGATGCTGCCGTTTGAGCATCGACGCCAGCTCCTCGCGATCGAACCAGCGCGCGTCTTCCAGCTCGTCGCGGTCGATGACGATGGTGTCGGACAACGCTTCGGCATGGCAGCCGATCATGATCGAGGACGGGAACGGCCACGGCTGCGAGGCGAAATAGCTGACGCGGCCGCAGGCGATGCCGGATTCCTCGAGCACTTCGCGCCGCACCGCTTCTTCGATGGTTTCGCCCGGCTCGGCAAAGCCGGCCAGGCACGACCACATAGTCGGCGCGAAGCGGCGCGAGCGGCCGAGCACGCCGCGGTCGCCCTGGATGGCGAGCATGATCACGACCGGATCGGTGCGCGGGAAATGCTGCGCCTTGCACGACGGGCAGTCGCGGCGCCAGCCGGCTTCCACGACGTTGGTCGGCGAGCCGCAATTCGGGCAGAAGCGGTGGCGGGCATGCCAGCCGACCAGCGCCTTGGCCTCGGCGAGCGGCGGCAGATGCTCTGGCCCGACCAGGCCTTGCACCGCGATGCTGCGCAGATCCGTGATTTTCAGATCGTTGCGCGATTTGAGCCGTTCCACCGCTTCCGGATCAAGGCCCAACCCGAAGCGCGGCACGCCGTCGAGCAGGCCGAGGAAGACATTCTCGCGCGCCGCGCCGAACGCGCCGGTCTCGCCGGGCGAGAACAGCGGGTCGCAGTCCTCGCCAATTGTCTTGAGCACGACCAGCTCGCCGCCGACGACATAGACGCCGGCGCGTACGTGCCCGCTGAATTTTTTCAGCGTGGCGGTGTCGTTGCGCAACGCGGCGGCACGGTCGAGCGGGCTCGCTGTATAGCCGAGCCGCGGCGGCGGACCGAGATCGGAGCGCGCGGGCACGACGGTCAGGCGCAGTCGGGGGAAAGCGGCATCATTCGGCCGCTTCGCGCAACGGCCGCGGATACAGCGTGTCGTGAAGCTCCGGGCGCTGCCATTGCGGCCCGAGCACACCCTGCTTGGCGGCGCACTTGAGCGAGGATCCGACCTCGTCGCGCGTCGAGCGCAGATAACGCACGCGTTCGAGCGAGACATCGACGATGCTCACGCCCGCGGCCGTGCTCTCGAATAAAATCTCCTCCGGCGCCGCCACCATGGCGAGGCCGCGCTGCGCGTGATCGAACAGATTCTGCGTCGTCACCACGATCGCCAGGTTTTCGATCGCCCGCGCGAAAATCAGCGCCCGCCATGTCGCCCACAGCCGGCCCTTGTCGACGCCGGCCGGCATGAAAATCAGCTCGGCGCCGCGCAAAGCCAGCGCGCGCGTCACTTCCGGCATATAAACTTCGCTGCACATCGCCAGCCCGACCTTGCCGTGCGCGGTGTCGAACACCGGAAAGTCATTGCCGGCGACGTATTGGAACTCCCAGCTTTTGCCGCCGGTATAAATCCACGGCCCGTTCGGATGGGTGCGGCGGTAGCGCGCCGGCGCCCGGCCATCGGGATAGGCCATGACGATGAGGTTGTGCGCGGTTGCCGTCTTAGCATCGATCGGTTCGATAGTGCCGAACACCGTATGCACGCCGAATTTCGCCGCGGCGTCCGCGAGCGCCGTGGTCGGATCGAACGTCGCCGGCATGCGCCACGGGCCGGGATAGGTTTCCGGGAAGCAGACGAAAGCCGCGCCGTCGCCCGCCGCGCGCTCGATCGCGGCGACGGCATCCGCGACATTGCGCGCGTCCTCGCCGGGGGGATGCGCGATCGGCTGCACGACGGCGATGCGGAAGGTCATGATCCGGCTCCCTGGCGGCGCTCGCAACGCCGATATTTTCGCCGGATTGAAGCCGTGCCGCCGCGCAAGGTCAAGGCGCAGTTCCCTATTCCCCTGTGCGAGAAGGGAGCTGAGTCAATGAAAGGGAACGAGCGGGTGAAGGGGAAAAGCCGCCCTCACCCGCTCGCCGGTCCTGTTCGCTTGCGGTTATTCGTAAAACACGCCGTAGACCACGTCGACGACCTGGCCGTTGTCCAGTTCGACCAGAAGCATATCCGGTCCGTAGCGCACCCACTGATAGCCGGGCGGCGGCGGCGCCAATCCGAGCGCGGCCCAATCCGGATAGAAATAATCCGGCGTCAGGAAGAGCGGCGGCAGGAACGCGCCGATGGCCCACTGCCGATAGGCCCAGCCCGGCGGATAGATAAACGGATTGATATGGACGCGGTTGATTGGGTGGCCGTGGTAGCTGAACTGCGGTCCACCGGGGGGCGGACCGCCCGGATGCGCAAAGGCCGGACCGCCAGGCGGTGGCGGGCCGCCGGGATGCGCAAATGCCGGACCGCCTGGCGCGGGCGGATGCGGCGGGCCGCCGACCGGACCGGGATGCGGCACTGGCTTAAAGGCAGGATGCGGTGGGCCGCCGGGCGGCGGACCGGGATGCGGCGGCGGCGGCTTCGGCGGACCGCCGGCCGGGTGCGGCGGCGGGCCCTTATGCTCGTCCTTGTCCTGCTGAGCCAAAGCCAATGTCGGCGCCAGCGCCAACATCGCGGCTATGGCAAGCAAACGCAGCATCCCACGAACCATGGCGGCCTCCCGGCTGTCCCTTCGCGAAAATTCACGCGAAAACTATCGAATCGGCGCGGCGATGTAACGGCAATTACGATGACTGCGCAATGAACGCATTGTGCCTTTTCACGGCGGCATGCATGCTTGACCCCGCCAAAAAATGGCCGCTTTGGGGCGGAGGGGAAGGAAACGGCAATGCCGCGCGCACCACGCATCGCCATCGTCGGCGGTGGGATCGGCGGACTAAGCGCGGCGCTTGCGCTCGAACAGCGCGGCGCCGAAGTCACGGTCTATGAGCAATCGCCGGTGCACAGTGAGATCGGCGCCGGGCTCAACCTCTCGCCCAATGCGATCAAGGCGTTCCGCGCACTCGGTATCGAAGACCGGATCGAAGCAATCGGCTACGGCTCGGAATTCCTGGTGATGCGTTCGTGGAAGACCGGCCGGTTCATCTCGCGCATGCGCCGCGGCGATTTCCGCAGTAAATTCGGTGCGCCTAATCTCACCGTGCATCGCGCCGATCTGCTCGAGGTGCTGCGCGGCGCCCTTAAGACAACCGAGATCCGCCGCGGGACGCGCTGCCTCGGGGTTGAGACGGGAAACGGATCGGCGGCGGCACGCTTTGCCGACGACAGCACGGTCGAGGCCGACATCGTGGTCGGCGCCGACGGCATTCATTCCGCCGTCCGCAACAGTCTGTTCGGCGCCGAGGCGCCGCGCTTCACCGGCTGTATCTGCTGGCGCGGCATGGCGCCCGTCGAGACCGTGCCGCGCGACATCAAGACCGGCGACGGCACGATGTGGATGGGCCCGCACGGCCATGTCGTGCATTACCCCGTGCGCCGCGGCGCGCTGGTCAATATCGTGGCACATTTGGACAGCGACGCCTGGACCGAGGAATCGTGGACGCGCGAATGCGACGTGGCGGAAGTGACCACAGCCTATGCCGGCTGGCATCCGGCGCTGACGCTGCTCTATCCGTGCAGCACGCGCTGGTACAAATGGGCGCTGTACGATCGCGATCCGCTGCCGCGCTGGAGCAAAGGCCGCGCGACGCTGCTTGGCGATTCGGCTCATGCCATGCTGCCATATCTCGGCCAGGGCGCCGCCATGGCGATCGAGGACGGTTGCGTGCTGGCGGCGGCGATCGCGCGGCAGCCCGACGATCTTCCGGCGGCGCTTGCCACCTATGAGCGGCTTCGCGCGCCGCGCACCACGGGCGCCGTGCTCGGCTCGCGCGCCCGCGCCAAGGAGAACCACTTGACCTCGCCGTGGGCGCGGCTCAAGCGCGACGCGAAATTCGCGCTACGCGAGCGTTTCGGCGGCCGCGACAACACCGCGTTCCAGACCGGCTGGCTGTATGAGTATGACGTCGGCAAGGAGATGGGGTGAGCCGGCACGCTTGCTTTCCCACCCTCCCCGGCCAATATAGTCCCCGGGAGGTTGGCGGTGGACGAGCCACTCGCCAACCGGGTCAGGTCCGGAAGGAAGCAGCCCTAACGAGCGCGGTTCGGGTCGCTCGTCAGCCTCCCACCTTATCCTGATTCACGTAGCCCGCATGGAGCGCAGCGCAATGCGGGTTGGACGATCCCGGATTTCGCTTCGCTTCATCCGGGCTACGTTCCAAATATCCGCAATCTGATGCGATGAACGATTTAACAACACCATCCGCCTCCTACCGCGTGCTGGCGCGCAAATACCGGCCGGCGACGTTCGACGACCTGATCGGTCAGGACGCCATGGTGCGCACCGTCTCGAACGCGTTCGAGAGCGGGCGCATTCCGCAGGCCTGGATCCTCACCGGGGTGCGCGGCGTCGGCAAAACCACGACGGCGCGCATTCTCGCCCGCGCGCTCAATTATGAATTGCCCGACGGCTCGGTCACCGCGCCGACCATCAAAATGCCGGTGCTTGGCATCCACTGCGAAGCGATCATGGAGAGCCGCCATCTCGACGTCATCGAGATGGATGCCGCGTCCCACAACGGCGTCGAGGACGTGCGCCAGATCAACGACGCCATCCGCTACGCGCCGGTCTCGGCGCGCTACAAGGTCTACATTCTCGACGAAGTGCACATGCTGTCCGGCGCCGCGTTCAACGCGCTGCTCAAGACGCTGGAGGAGCCGCCACCGCACGCCAAGTTCATCTTCGCCACCACCGAAATCCGTAAAGTGCCGATCACCGTGCTGTCGCGCTGCCAGCGCTTCGATCTGCGCCGGGTCGATGCCGCGCTCCTGGTGAAGCACCTGCAAGGCATCGCGGCGAAGGAGAGCATCGAGGCCGAACCCGAAGCGCTCGCTTTGATCGCGCGCGCAGCCGAAGGCTCGGTGCGCGATGCGCTCTCGCTGTTCGATCAAGGCATTGCACATGCCGCGGGTCCAGTGCGCGCCGAAGACGTGCGGCAGATGCTCGGGCTTGCCGATCGTACCCGGGTCATCGATCTGTTCGAAGCGTTGATGCGCGCCGATATCGCCACCGCCCTCGCCGAATTGCGCGACCAGTACGAATCCGGCGCCGATCCCGCCATGGTGCTCGGCGACCTCGCCGAATTCACCCATTTCGTCACCCGGGTCAAAATCGTGCCGGCGCTGGCCGACGATGTCTCGCTCACGGAAGCCGAACGCACGCGCGGCCGCGCCTTCGCAGCCAAGCTGTCGATGCGCGTTCTGGCGCGCACCTGGCAGATGCTGCTCAAGGGCATCGCCGAGGTCGAGGCCGCCGGCCGGCCGGTCGATGCCGCCGAAATGGTGCTGGTGCGTATCGCCTATGCCGCCGATCTGCCGACACCCGACGAGGTGATCCGTTCTTTGGGAAACACTGCGCTCGGCGATACTGCGCGCGGCAACGGCGCGGGCGCGACCGCGCCCGCCGCGTTGGCGCCGCGCGCAGAACCGCGCGGCGAAGCCCCGCGCAACGTACCTTCACCCTCCTTCCCCTCACCCGCTCGCGGGGGAGGGATGGGAGGGAGTGCGGCGCCGGCGGCAGCGCCGTTCGACGAACCGATCGCGCAAGCGAGCCAAACCGCGCTGCCAGCGCGCGCGGTGAAAAGTTTTGAGGATTTGATCGCGCTCGCCGCCGAGAAGCGCGACCTCACCACCAAGAGCGCGCTGGAACGCGACGTGCGGCTCGTCGCCTTCGAGGACGGCAAGCTCGAACTGGCGCTGGAAGCGAGCGCGCGCAAATCCCTGGTCGGCGAATTATCCAAGAAGCTCAACGACTGGACCGGCCGGCGCTGGATGGTCGTGGTCTCCGCCGAAACCGGCATGCCGAGCCTGCGCGCGCAGGCCGAGGCCCGCAAGGCCGAGCTCAAAAACGACGTGCGCGGCGATCCCTTGGTGCAGGCGGTGCTGACGCGTTTCCCCGGCGCCGAGATCGTCGATGTGCGGCCGCCGGCCGGCGCGTCACCGGCAAATGCCGACGATTTGCAGGAGGCTCCCGCGAACGAGAGCGACCTCGATGCCTGATTTTCTCGGCCTGATGAAACAGGCCACCGAGCTCAAATCGAAAATGGAGGCGATGCAGGCCGAGCTTGAGCGCCTCGAAGTCGAAGGCGCGGCCGGCGGCGGCCTGGTCGTCCTAAAGCTCTCTGGCAAGGGCGATCTGCGCGGCGCGCGGATCGACGATACGCTGCTCAAGCCGGATCAGAAGGAAATCCTCGAAGACCTCATCGTGGCGGCGCACGCCGACGCACGGCGCAAACTCGAAACCATGCTGGCGGAAAAAATGCAGGCGCTGACCGGCGGCCTGCCGCTGCCGCCGGGATTGAAGCTGTTTTGATGCCCACCATCGCCGCCGGCCCCGAGATCGAGCGCCTGATCCAGCTTCTGGCTCGCCTGCCCGGCCTCGGCCCGCGTTCGGCGCGGCGCGCGGCTTTGTTCCTGATCAAGAAACGCGAACTGCTGATGGCACCGCTGGCGGCGGCGCTGCAGACCGCGATCGAGAAGATCGTGGTGTGCCGCATCTGCGGCAATATCGACACGCAGAATCCCTGCACGGTCTGCACCGACGGCAGGCGCGACGCTTCGTCGCTCGTCGTCGTCGCCGATGTCGCCGACCTGTGGGCGCTGGAGCGCGCGCGCGCCATCAACGCGAAATATCACGTGCTCGGCGGCACGCTTTCGCCGCTCGACGGCGTCGGCCCGGACGATCTTTCGATCGACGCGCTGGTCAAGCGGGCGAGCGACCCGCAGGTCAAGGAAGTCATCCTCGCGCTCTCCGCCACGGTGGATGGCCAGAGCACCGCGCATTACATCACCGACCTTCTGCACGACACCAATGTGAAGGTGACGCGGCTCGCCCACGGCGTGCCGGTCGGCGGCGAACTCGATTATCTCGACGAGGGGACGCTGGCCGCCGCCATGCGCAGCCGGCTGCCGTTTTAGGACCTCATGCCCAAAATGAAGGCATGCCCGCAATTTAGCCAGCAATCGCCTGTTGGACGACCAAAGCTGGGATTTGCCCTGCGAAAGCAGGCCAATTGGCCCCATTTTTCTGGGTCCGCTGCGGCGCAGCACTTGGCCCGTCGTTTGCATGGTAAGGCTCGGCGATCTCGGTCTCACTCACGTGTTGAATGAGGTTGCTGGAGCCCCGGCATTCCCGGCACCGGGGCTCTATTATTTTGGGCATCCCCATGCGCCGTGCAGGCCGTATAAGGCCGCATGACCGAGGACATCCCCTTCGACAAGACGTTTGATCTCGCGCCTGACACAGTGCGCGAGGTCGCGCCGCGCGTGCGGGCGATCGTTGCCAACAATCCCGGCCCTTTCACCTTCAAAGGCACGATGAGTTACATCATCGGCCGCGGCAAAGTGGCGATCCTCGACCCCGGACCCGACGATGACGCCCATGTCGCGGCGCTGCTCGACGCCGTGCGCGGCGAAACCGTCAGCCACATTTTCGTCACCCATACGCATCGCGATCATTCGCCGGCGGTGCCCAAGGTGAAGGCGGCGACCGGCGCGACGGTTTACGCCCAAGGACCGCACCGGCTGGCGCGGCCGCTCCATATCGGCGAGACGCGCCGCCTCGACGCTTCAGCCGATATGGATTTCCGTCCCGACGTCGCGCTCGCCGACGGCGAAGTGGTGAGCGGCGACGGCTGGACGATGGAAGCGGTCACGACGCCGGGCCACACCGCCAATCACATGAGTTTTGCGCTGAAGGAATCCGATCTGCTGTTTGCCGGCGACCACGTGATGGCGTGGTCGACCACGATCGTGGCGCCGCCCGACGGCGCCATGACCGACTATATGGAGTTGCTGCAAAAACTCGCGCGACGCAGTGAGCCGCTTTATCTGCCGGGTCATGGCGCCGCCGTTCGCGACGCGCCGCGTTACGTCGAATTTCTGATCCGGCACCGGCAGGGCCGCGAAGCGTCGATCCTGCATCGTCTCGGCAAGGGCGCAGCCGACATCCCGACCATCGTCAAGGTGGTCTATATCGGGCTCGATCCTCGTCTGGTGGGCGCCGCCGCTTTATCGGTGCTGGCGCATCTCGAAGACCTGGTCGCGCGCGGCGTGGTCGCGACCGAGGGGCCGCCGTCGATCGGCGGCACCTATCGCTTGGCCTGATTGCCCTTGGCCGCGGCCGGATTCGGCGGCGGCGCCAGCTTCTTTGCCGGCTGCGGCGTTGCCAGCACGTCGTCGATATCGTCGATCAGGTTGCGCACCCGATTGGCATTGGCGCCGAAATCGTGGCGGCCGTAGCGCGAGGCCGAGCGCACGTCGATGCGCGCGCCGTCGACGGTGGCGCGAACCCGCACTACCACGTCGTCGCGGAAGCCGAGGATCGGCGTGCGCGCCACCGCCTCGATAATGCCGTCGCGCAACGACGCGGCCGGCGACGCGTGCGTATCGATCACCCGCGGGCCCGCCAGCGGCGGCCGCGCATCGACCACGCGCCAGCGGCGCTTGGTGATGACTTTCATGGCGGCGTCGTAGGCTTGCTGCGGCGACGACGTGGTGTCGTCGGGCTCGATATCGGAATAGGCGTTGTGCTGCAGCTCGGCGGTGTAGAGGCCGGCATAAGCGATGGGATTGGCGTCGCGCGGCCGCAACCGGGCGATGGCGTCGAATTGCGGCGGATCGATCGGGTCGGTGGTGATGTCGTAGATCATCGGCAGCCGGTAGGCCTTGGTGCCGAGATAGGCCGGATAGGCGATCAGCGCGAGGCCGACCACAAATCCCGTCGCCGCGTAGCGGCCGCCGCCGACGCCCTCGCGCCAGATGACGATGCCGGCGCCCAAAGCAAGCAGGATGGCGACGCAAGCCAGGACCAGCGCGCCGCCGAGCGTGGACAGCGCCGGCACGATATCGAGCGCGCCGGAGCGGACGATGACCACGGCGATCAGCGTCGCGGCGAGCGAGAATAACGCAATGCGCCGCGACCAGATCGCAAGCCGCGAAATCTCTTCCTCACTGTAGCTGCGCCGGCGCATCGAGATTTTGCTGTGTCGCTACTTGATTTGACCGGCGCCCGTCGTAGCAGGCTTTGGCGGCTGGGCCGAGCAAATTTGCCTGAGCGCGCTCCAGTCGGCGGCCTCGAGCAATGGCACGGTCGTGCCGGTAACCGCCACGGCGTCGATCGCGGCGATCCGGTCCCCGGTCTCGGGATGGTCGAGCAGGATTTTTATGCCCCGGTCCTTGTCGGCGACGATGCGGGCGAGAATAGCACCGAGCGCATGCGGATCGCCGCCCGCCTTTTGCATCAGATCGACGCTGTAGGCATCCGCCGCGGCCTCGACGCGGCGGGAATAAGACGATTTCAGGACGGTCCTGGCGGCGATAACGACAGCGCCGCCGCCGACAAAATCGCCGAGCATCATGCCGAACAGAAACGACAGGCCGGCGGTCTGCAGCGCGATGCGGGTGCCGTCGCGGTGCGCGACATGGCCCATTTCGTGCGCCAGCACGCCGGCCAACTCGTCCGGCGTCTGCGCATTCGCAATGAGCCCGTCATTGACGTAGATGCGGCCGCCCGGCAGCGCCATGGCGTTGGGCTCGGCGCGGCGGACGACGTCGACATGGAGCGGAAACGGCAGCGCGGCGGCGCCTTCAAGTTCGCCGACGAGCTTGTCGAGCGCAGCCCGCCCGGCGGCTTCGCCGGGAGCGCTGCCGCAGGTAAAGGCGGCGCCGAGATGTTGGGCGTCGAGCGACGCGCGGATGTCGCGGTCGACCGCGTCGCCAAGCTTGTGCTCGACCGACAGCGGAATGAGCGGAATGAGGCGGCTCGCCAAAGCCGGCAGACCGAAGACCGCGGTGACGATCAGCGATACGCCGGCGGCAAAACTCAAGGCCACGACCTTGCGGCGCAGTCGCCGCTCCGCCGCGCCGGTGCGGTCGAGCGAGGCGGCGCGATCCTCGATCGCGCCGATCATGACCGGGTCGCGGATTTCGAGCCGCGCCAGCAGCGTCTCGCCGGCGCGGCCGAGGCGGAGCATGCCATCGGGCGCCGACTGCCGGCGCAACTCGGCATAGGACCATTCGTCGAGCACATGGCGGTTGGCGGCGAGGATGCGCAGACCCGCCGCGCCGGCCTCGATCGTGACGGCGTTGCGGGCGCTGGAGGTGCCGTCGAAATAGACGGCGGGACCGCTCGGCATCGATGGCTCCGTCACGCGAAGCCCCCGACGCCGAGCGCATCGGCAAGGCCTTCGCCGAGCGCGGAGCTCGGCGCCGCCGCTCGCCCGCACGCCTTCGAGCGCGCCGGCGCCGGAAAGCTCGGCCGACTGGGCGCCAAGCCGCCACAGCGCGAAACTCACCACCACCTGATGCACCGTCGAGGCGCCGAGCGCGATGACGACATACAGCCCGACCGTAATCGCCGTCGCCAGCATTTCGGCCAGCGCGGAATCGTGGCGCGGACCGGCCAGCGCGGTGACGGCGAACAGACAGGCGGCGGCGCCGGCCAGCGTAACGAGCGTCAAGAGCAAGATATAAAGGATGAAGCGCAGATAGACGCGATAGACCTGCGCGGTGCGCAGCCGCGACGTCACCGTAACCTCGCCGAAGCGAAGGCCGCAGATCCACCAGCGCAGCGTCACCGCCTGGAACAGCGGATAGAGCAGCACCGCGGCGACGACGCTCGTTCCCAACGCCGCGGTCGCAACAAAGAACATGCGGATACCGGCGCTGCCGGCGAGCACGGTGAACGGATTTTCGCCGTCAGCCATCATGCCATTGAGCGCATCCCAGTCGACCATGGCGCCGAGCGCGACGAAAGCGACCACGACAGGTCCGACCACCACAAGCCAGATCGGCGCGCCGCGCAGGAACAGATCGAGTCCCGATCCGGCAAACGATCCCGGCAAATCGCCGTAGCAGGTATGGCGCATCTTGAAGCGTTGCAGGCTCGCTTGCGCCCACGGATAAGCCAGCCCCAGCGTCAGCGCGACCAGCACCCACCAGGCGAGCGCATAGAGCGCGTATCGCCACGCCGAACCGTGCTGATCGAAGCGCAGGCCGCGAAACACCGTGCGGGTGAGCCGGTAGCGGCGTGCCCGGTACAGCGCGAATTCGGCGCCGAGCGCGAGCAGCATCAGGCCGAGCGCGGCGGAGACGAGCGGGTGCGGACTGAATTCCAGCGCGGCGATGGCGAACGCCGTATAGAGCGGGACGAGTATAGCGAGCGCGAGCATGAAACCGCCGAGCAGTTCGGTGGCAAGCCCGGTATATTCCAGCGTTTCGCCGCCAATCTCGGTGCTCGACCACAAAAAGCGGCGCACGTCGGTGGCGAACCAGAAGCGGTAAAGCCCCAGCGTGAGAACGAGCAGCGCGGCGCCCTTGATGCGGAGCCGCCAATAGGCGCGCTCTTTGCCGAGGAAGGCGACCGCGCCCGCGGACGATGGAGCACTCAAGGCTTCAGCCGTCGTCATGACGCACCAAAAATGCCACTAAAAAATCCGTCGCTTGGCCAAGCCGTTGCACGCCGTGATGACCAATTTGCGACGGCGGGGCACAGCCCCTTCATCCCATCATATTACATAGGTTGGGGCGGGATCGTCGCTGGCGTCGACGCAGTTCGCGGACCGCGCGGCGGGCCGATCGCTTGGACGAAGCCCATCAGTTGCGTTTTGACGCTGCGATCGTAGCGGTTTCAAGCTTCAGATCGACGTCGTCCATTCTCGCCAAAATGTCGGTGACCGGATTATCGGTCCAGGCATGGGTTACAAAATCCTGGTGGGGGACGTCGCCGGCGGGCAGGAACGCGACTGTGCCCTGGAGATGGTTAAGGCGCAGCTCCGAACCGTACGGCACGGAGCGTTCCCTCAGCAGGTGCTCAAGATCAGCATTGTGGCGCTCGGTATACGGCGTGTAGGAGCTGACGAAGAACGCCGATCGGTTATTGGCAATCCAGTCCGCGAACGTATCGATCCCGTCATAGAGCGCATCGAGCAAAACGAGGCCGCGCAGGCGCGAATTCGGCGCCGCCGCGATCGAGCACCGCGAGCGTCGGGCCGAAGCCGCCGCTATAGGCGACAATGACGATTGGCATGTCGGCGAACGCCGTCGCGCCGCGCGGATCGCCATACATCTTGGCGAGCTTCTGCGCGGCTTCGTCGAGGAAGCGCTTGAACCCATCAGGCTCCCAGAACTTTCCCGCGCTCGAATCGGCCGCATCGAAGGCAAACTGCGGCGCCACCAGGACCGCATTGGCGCCCGCCGCCGTAATCTGGTCCGGCAGGCGTTGCCGGTCGCGCACGTCGCGCGCCAGATCGGCGCCGTGGCCATGAAAGAAAACCACCATGACGGCGGGACGTTTGGGATCGAACCCCGGCGGGATGTGAAGCAGCACGCGGTCGTCGCTGTAGGTCTCCGCTTCCCAAAGGACATGGCCGCGGAAATTGACGTGGCCGCGGTGGCCTTCTTCGCCGGCATTGAGGAACGGATGGTCCGAGCCGGGCATGTTGCCGTGATAGGGGAACGGCGCGGTTTCGAAATCGACGAGGCTCGTCTTCGCCTCGATGTTGACGGGAAGGAGCGACGCGACGGCGGCGGGCGCGGGGTGAGGCGCCGCAACTGGCAACGTGGCGGGCGCGAGCGACGCTACGCGGACCGGGGGCGCCGGCGGGGGCGCGATCGTCGCCACGCGGACGGCAGGCGCGGGCGGCGGCGCGATCGTGGCCGGCTTTGCCGGCACCGCAACCTGGTCGGCCATCCGCGCCGGCTGGAAAACGCTCCAGTCGCGCGCCACGACGCTGGCGGCGCTGTCGCCACTGGCTGTCACACGCGCGGCCGCCACGGCCGGCGTCTGGGCGCGGCCGAGAGGCGCGGGCGCGTAGGTCGAGGAGGCGAATAGTTCCGCTTTGCCGAGGTCGGCATTACCGGCATTGGCCGGCGCAGAGGCCGTCGCCGCACCGTCCGAAAACGCCGAGCGGTATTCGTTGTAAAGCAGCAAACCCCAGCCCACTGCACCCACCAGCAAAGAAATGACGGAAATCTGGAACAGGTGCTCTTCGATCACGTTCCGCAGCGCGCTCGTCCGGCGACGGGGCCAGTGCGCGTATTCGTAGCGGACGCGGCCACCATGCCCGCGCGCGGCAGTCCGGCGCGCGATAGCAGGTTCGACGCGCCGCCGCACATCCGGGTCGAGTTTGTGATGACGCGCGCGCTGGCCCGCGGCCGAGCCTAGGGCTGGCCTGCGGGAAGCCTGCGGCGCTGGGCCGGCAACCCCTTGTGACACTTAATTTTCCCCACCCGACGACCCGCCAATCTCGGTGACGACTTTGTTCCTATTTTGACGGTCTGGCGCCAGACCACCAAAAACCCGAAAATCCGTGCGAAAGCGACCCTTTTGCTTCGGCCGGGGGCTTTCCGCCGCATGTTTTTGGCGCGTCGCCCCACCACGCGTCGGACGCGGTGGTTAACGCGGAGCTAATAGCCGAGCCATCCACGGGTGCGATCTTCTGCGCGACCAGCAGGTTCGATTCGTTGGTTCGCCACCGGTAGCCGAGCCCGAAATCGATCGGGATGGGGTTGGCCTTGCGAAACAGCTCCTCCATCCCGGACTGGTAACACGAGGAGAATTCGGGAATCGGACCGAGATAGTGACCGAACGGCTGCAGCCGCCATTTTTTCGGGTCGAAATAGGTGATCGGGATGCCGGTGTCGTCTTGCACGATCGTGGCGCTGCGGCTGAGAATGAAATTGCGCACCTTGTTAAAGCCACCGCTGGCGAGCAGATAGGACGCACTCTTGAAGAAGCTGTCGGCGACGCCGAGCTTGTCGCAGAATTGCAGGAAGCCGCTGTTTTTGACGCCGTCGTCGGCGAGATTGGTGCTGAAATAGTACAGCGTCTGGTTGGGCCCATTGCCGTCCGAAAAGACGATCTTCACGCCTTTGGCCGCGCTTTCGGCAAATTTCTTGGCGGCGGCTTTGTCGCCCGGCGCGGGCGCCGTCTCGATATTTCCCTCGGCGTCGAGGTTCACGTAAGTCACGTCGTGGATGGTCTTACCGGTGCGCGCCAGAAACACATAGAGGACCGGCAGCGTTCCGTAGACCGGACCGCTCTCCAATTGGGTCTGCATGTTCTTGGTGATGAAGAAACTGATGCTCAGCAGCGAACCAAGCGAGACCTCGATGTTATGCAACGTCGAATCGACGGCCGGGCGCGGCAGAGCGGTCAATTGTGGAACTTGGCCCACCGGCTCGAGACCGGCCAGCACGTATGTCGCGGCGCTTGGGAAAAACGAAACGGCATAGAGGAAATCCGGACCGCCGAACATGTACAGCATGGTCTGCTGCTTGTCGGTCAGGTGTTCCCGGGAAAATGCGCGAACTTTCGACAGTCTGGTCTTGTCGACCTGGCCAAAAATGGAATTGAAGTCGCGCGCGTGATCGTCCCAGGCCGGCGTCTTGGCGAGCGATGCAAGCGGCGAGTCGGCTGAGGGCGGCAGCCCAGCGAGAAAGCGCGCCGTATCGTCGGGCGTCGATGTCTCGGCGCTCCAAGCCGGGGCTGGGATCAGCGCCAGGGTCAGGGCGAGGAGGCCCGCACCGAGGGCGGACGCCATCAACTTAGGCGCGGTCGAGGGCATCTACCTTCAGGGGCACTGTTTGGGAAATGTCCGGAGCGGGGGTCTTGGATAGCAGGCGAGACATATAATAGATCACGAGACCTGCCAACATGATGGCGAGGCCGCCGAGAGACTGCAGCGGCCGGTTGACGACGAGATAATACATCACGAACAACGTCACCGCGAGGAAAACGAGCGGCGTCAGGGGGTAGCACCAGGTGCGATACGGCCGCAATAGATTTGGCTGGGTGATGCGCATTTTGATGACGCCCAGGACCGCAAAAAACGAGCAAAAAGCGAGGCTGAACTGGATGAAATCCAGCACCGCTTCGAAGCTCCGGGTCAACAGCAGCAGGTTCGCCACCAGGAGCTGAAAGATAATGGCGACGGCCGGCACGCCGTGCTTGGACCGGCGCGCGAACAAACGCAGCACGGGCATGTCCTCACCCATCGTCATGGTCACGCGCGGGCCGATCCAGGTCATGGCGCTGATCGAGGATATCAGCCCGAGGCAGATCAGCGCGCCGACGATGCGCCCGCCAAACGACCCGAACACGTGCTGGCCGGCTATGGAGGCAACGTCGAGCTGGCCGGCCAATTCCCGGATTGGCGTAGTGGCCAAAAACACCGCGTTGAGACTGACATAAAGCACGATCACGATGGCGGTGCCCGCTAGCAACGCCCGCGGCAAATTGTGGGCGGGCTCGCGCAATTCGCCGGCGATATAGGTGGCCGCGTTCCAGCCGGAATACGAATACATCACAAACACCAGGCTGATGGCGAACGGCGCGCCGGCAATGGCGGAGAGATCGCCGGCGCTCGGCGCAAACGAGACCGGCTGTCGATCGCCGAATGCAAAACCGGCGACGATGAATGCAACGATGAGGATGAGTTTTAGCGCCGTCCAAACGTTATGGAACGCGCCGCCGAACCGTACGCCGCGCAGATGCACCAGCGCGGTGAGCCAGATGACACCGATACCGAGAATGAGCGGCGGCGCCTGCGGCGCGATGGCTTGGAAATAGCTGCCGAACGCCATGGCGGCGAGCGCGATGGGCGCGGCGAAGCCGACGGTCGCCGACAGCCAGCCGGCGACAAAGCCGAAAGCCGGATGATAGATCTGGCGCAGAAAGTTGTACTCGCCGCTCGATCGCGGCAGCATGGTGGCCAGTTCGGCGTAGCAGAACGCCCCGCAGATCGCGACGACGCCGCCGACCACCCACAGCATCAGCAGCGCGAAGCCGGATTTTATGTCGGCGACCTGAAATCCGAGGCTGGTAAAGACGCCGACGCCTACCATGTCGGCGATAACGATCGCCGTTGCCGTAAGACCCGAAACCGTGCCGGCGGATGCGCGAATTGAAGTGGAGCTCATGCTTCCTCAGCCTGGATTCGGCATTACAGGTCGCGACAGGCTAAAGTTCAACAGGGGCTTTTGGGTTTCCCGGCCGGCAAAAGGTCCGATTTGGGACGATGGCAACGAAGCGAAGCCAGCGATTTCGAGTCCGCTTGGCGGATCGAGGAGTGCACGCCCTAATCGTCGAGCAGGTGCTCGAACTCGACCTGGATGCTTTCGCCCGGCGCGCAGCGATGGCCGGCGCCGGCGGCAAGGAGCGCCTGTGCCTGCTCGGCCGTTTGTGCTTCCACACACCATTCCTCGACGCGCGTCACCAGCATCCTGGCGTGAAACAGCCGGGACTTGGGTGCGGTCTCGCGCGCGGGCTCGTTTGCGGGCTCGGCGCGTGTCCTGATTTTTGTCGCTGTTGCAGCCGGCATGATGTGTTCGCCACGAATCATCGTTAACGGGCAAGTCTAGGCGCGCGTTGATCCGGAACAAAGAAGAAACGGCAGCAGCTGGGTTCCCTTGTGGAACACGCAGTCCCTGATATCGTTGAAGCAAGTTCCCTCGCAGTATGGAGTGAGTGCCGTGGCCCCGCGTGCGTATTGGAAAGGCTACCTCAAGCTGTCGCTGGTTTCGTGCCCGATCGCCTTGTTCCCGGCAACCTCCGAGCGGGAAAAGATCAGCTTCCACCAGATCAACAAAGAGACCGGCAACCGCATCCGCTACAAGAAAATCGATGCCGATACCGGTGACGAGGTCGAGGCCGCCGCTATCGTCAAGGGCTACGAGCTTGCCAAAGGCGAATATATCGAGCTTGAGCCGGAGGAGCTCGAGGCGGTGGCGCTAGAGAGCAAGCACGTCATCGATATCGACGAGTTCGTGCCGCGCAGCGAGATCGACGAGCTTTATATGCGCGATCCCTATTACATCGTACCGGACGGCGATGTCGGCCAGCAGGCCTTCGCGGTGATCCGCGAAGCGATCCGCAAGGAAGGCATGGTGGCGCTGGGCAAGGTGGTGTTCACCTCGCGCGAGCACGTCATCGCGCTCGAAGCGCGCGGCAAGGGCATGATGGGCATCACGCTGCGCTATCCTTACGAAGTGCGCAACGAAGACGAGTATTTCGACACCATCGGCGACGAGAAAATCCCGAAAGACATGATCGATCTCGCCATTCACATCGTCGAGACCAAGGCCGGGCATTTCAAGCCGCAGCAATTCAAGGACGACTATGAGGACGCGCTCAAGGATCTGCTGCGCAAGAAGCAGAAGGGCGAGAAGATCCAGGCACCGAAGGAACGTGCGCCCTCCAATGTCATCAACCTGATCGACGCGCTGCGGCAGAGCGTGAAGGGCGGCGGCGCGCGGCATGCGCCGGCGCGCTCGGCCCCGCGCGCGGCCAAAAAGCCGGCGCGCTCGAATGGGCGGCACAAAAAGGCGAGCTGATGCCCGGCAAGCGCGTGCAGTTCGACGAGGAGACCTGGCGGCAGATCGATCTCCTCGGCAAGGATCAGATGAAGGACTTTGCGGAATTGACCGACGAAGCGTTCCGCGATCTTCTGAAAAAACACGGCCGGCCGCTCGACCTCAAGGACGCCTTGCGCCGCAGCGCCGGCGAGTTCCGCGACGGCGCATCAGCTCAGGCCGGGCAAAGGCAAGAAGCCGCGGCGGCGATCCGCTTAGGCGCCGTCGCGCGTCAAATAAACGCGGTCGTCTTGGAACGCATTGTCTTGGCCGGTATTCTCCTTTTTGTCATGCTGGGAAACCGGCATGATGCCATGCCGGCGAGGGGCGCTTTGATCGACCGAAAGTGGGGAGGCTGAAATGCGGACACTTCCGATTGCACTGGCGCTCACGCTCGCCGGCGCCTGGGTTGCGCTGCCGCTTCGCGCCGCGAATGCAGCCGATCAGGTCGCGCGCGGCAAATATCTGGTCGGCCTGATGAGCTGCACCGACTGCCACACGCCCGGTCATTTCCTCGGCAAGGAGGATGCGACCAAGTTTCTTGGCGGCTCCGACGTCGGATTTGCGGATTCCGGGCCTCGGCGTTTTCGTCGGTCCGAATCTGACGCCGGATAAGGAGACCGGCCTCGGCAACTGGACGCCGGCGCAGATCGCCACCGCCTTGACCAAGGGCGAAACGCCCGAAGGGCGTATTCTCGGACCGCCGATGCCGTGGCGGAATTACGCCAGCATCACCAAAGCGGACGCGCTGGCGATCGCCGCCTATCTGAAGACGCTGCCGCCAGTGTCGCATCAGGTGCCCGGCCCATTCGGGCCAAGCGAGACGCCAACCACGTTCGTCATGACGGTGCAGCCGGGCAGCGTCTATGCCCGTCTCGTCAACCCGCCTCCGCCTTCGCCGCCGCCGGCTTCGCCACAGCCGTCGCCTCTGCCGCCGGCGCCGCCGGAAATCGTCGCGCCGCCGCCCGGACTCCCGGCGGCGCCGGCGCCTGAATCGAGATAACGAGTTCGGCGACGGGGCAGGATTACAGTCCAAGCAGCTTCTTGCTGTTGCCGCCGGCGAGCGCCGCTATGGTCGCGGCATCGAATCCCTCGACGCCGGCGATGTGGCCGACCGGATCGTATTCGAGCATATCGAACGGATAGTCGGTGCCCATGACGACATGGTCGGCGCCGAACACGCGCACCAGTTCGGCGAGCTGGTAGGGCGTGAACACGACCGTGTCGACATAGATCCGTTTCAGATAAGTCGTTGGCGGCTGCGGGAGAGAGCCGTGACTGTCCGAGCGCGCGCCCCAGGCGTGGTCGATACGGCCGGGATAGCCGCCGAGATAGCCGCCGCCATGCACGGCGAGGATTTTCAGCTTCGGATGCCGCTCCAGCACGCCGTCGAAGATCAGGTAATGCAGCGCGATCGTCGTCTCCAGCGGATTGCCGATGACGTTGTTGAAATAAAACCGTGTCAGCCGCGACGCCTCGGTGAAGCCGTTGGGGTGGATCATCACCAGCACGCCGAGCTCTTCCGCCTTTTTCCAGAACGGCGCGAAAGCCGGATCGGATAATTCTTTGCCGTTAATGTTGGTGAGGACTTCCACGCCGGTAAAACCGAGTTGCTTGACGCAGCGTTCGAGCTCCTTCGCCGCCTCCTGGCCGTCCGGCATCGGCACCGAGGCGAAACCTTTGAGACGGTCGGGATATTTGCCGCAGAATTCGGCGATGCCGTCGTTGACGATTTGCGCGGCTTTGACCGCGATATCGAGCGGCACGCTGTAGTAGCATTGCAGCGGCGGCGGCGCGATCATCTGGATGTCGATCGCCATGGCGTCGAGATCGGCCATCCGATGTTCGTGATCGCGCCGGGCGGCGATATCGGCGGCCTGCTTCTGGGTCAGCGCCTTGGATTCCGGAGTGGCAAAGTGCGCGAGCGGAATTGTCACTCATATCGAGATGCGGCGCGACGAACTTCGCCGCTTCCGGCACGTCGACGTGGGCATGAATGTCGATCGTCACGCTTTTCGGCCGCACGTCGCGCCCCGGCCTGCCGTGTTTGCGCGCGGCGGTCGGGCCGTATTTATTCCATTGCTCGGTCATTTCAGGTCCTTGGGCATTTCTTGAATTCAGGTTGCTCAGCGGGAAAAGCATAGCCAGGCGAAGCGTGCAATGAGAATATAAGGCGCCGCGCCGGTTTTCGTCCTCAAATCGAAATCTGCCGGCCGATCTCTACCACCTGCTCGGTCGGCAGGCGGAAATAATCAGTGACGTGCGAGGCGTTGCGCAGCATTGCGGCGAACAATATCTCCTGCCAATGCGGCAGCGCCGCGTCACGCTGGCGGTGTAGTATGCTTTCGTGACCAACGTAATAGGTCACGTCGTCGAGCCGAACGCTGCAGCCTTTCTGCTGGGCCTGCTCCAGGAGGTGCGGAATATTAGGCCGTTCCGCGAAGCCGTAATGCGCCGTCACGCGCCAAAAATTTTCGCCTTCGCGCACCACCGACATACGTTCGGCCGCCGGCACCCTGGGTTTTGTTTCGGTCACAACCCTCAAGACGAGAACGAACCGGTGTAGCGCGCGATTGTGTTGTAAATGCCAAGTCATCACCGGCGGCACGCGGCTCGCGGTGCGGGTGAGAAAGACGGCAGTCCCCGGTACGCGCGGAATACCGCGCGCGTTAAGGTCGGCGAGAAACTCCGGCACTGTGACCGGCAACTGTTCGTGGCTATGCGCCACCGCAACCGTGCCGCGATGCCAGATCAGCATCAGCCCATAGACGGCCGCGGCCAGAAGCAAGGGCACATAGCCGCCCTCGGCGATTTTCAGCGAATTCGCCGCGAAAAATCCGGCATCGACAAAGATGAAGAGGCCGGCGAGGCCGGCGCTCGCCCATAAACTCCATTGCCAGATTTCGCGCATGGCGACGAACAGAAGGAAAGATGTCATCAGCATCGTCAGCGACACGGCGATGCCATAAGCCGCGGCGAGATTGTCGGACCTGTGGAACAACAGCGTCAGCGCAATGGTGGCCGCCATCAAAAGCCAATTGACGACGCCGACATAGATCTGGCCGTAGCCGCTTTCCGAGGTTTGCTTGATATGCAGCCGTGGCAGCCAGCCGAGCTGGATCGCCTGCCGGGTCATCGAGAAGGCGCCGGTGATGATCGATTGGCTGGCGATGATGGTCGCCGCCGTCGCCAAAACGATCAGCGGCAGGAGCAGCGGCTCCGGACACAGCCGGTAGAAGATATTATTTGCGATCGGCTCGCCGCGCAGTGCGATTGCGCACTGGCCGGCATAGTTGAGCACGAGGCAAGGAAATACGATGCACGACCAGGCCAGGCGGATCGGCGTCTTGCCGAAATGCCCCATGTCTGCATAAAGCGCCTCGGCACCGGTCACGCACAGGAAAATGCCGCCCAGCAGCGAAAAGCCGCGAATCCCATTTCTGGCGAGGAGGTGAACGCCATAGAGCGGGTTGATCGCGGCCAACACCCACGGGTCGCGGGCGATGCCCCACACGCCGAGCGCGCCGATCGACACGAACCAGACCGCCATGATCGGCCCGAATGCGGCGCCGATGCGCGAGGTGCCGAGCGGCTGTGCGGCAAACAACAACACCAAAATGACGACGGCAGCCGGCACCACATAGTGCGTGAGCGACGGCGCCGCGATTTCCAGTCCTTCAAGTGCCGAGAGAACGGAAATCGCCGGCGTAATCGTGCCGTCGCCATAAATCAGCGCCGCGCCGAGCAAGCCCGCCACGAGGATCGCCGGGCGGTGCTTTTGCTTTACGCCGAGCAATGACATCAAGGCGAGGATGCCGCCCTCGCCGTCGTTGTCGATGCTCATGGCGATGGTGACGTATTTGATCGAGGTGATGACGAACAGCGTCCAGATTACCAGCGACAGGATGCCGAGGATGCGCTCCGGCGTGGCCTCGCCGCCGAGAAAGTCGAAGGCGGTCTTGAGCGTATAGAGCGGGCTCGTGCCGATATCGCCGAACACGATGCCGAGCGCCGCGAGCCCGGTGACGGCAAGCGCGGCGCGGCCTCGCTTGGCAATGACGTGGTCGCCGAGTTCACCGGGTGCGATGGTCATGACGGATTGCGACTAGTTCCTCGCGAGCGCATCCGGCTTGCCGTGCGCCTGCGTCATACCGGGCAAAGATGGAATGGCCGGCGTGACATTATCATGACGGGCGCGAAGCCGCATTAATGCTGCGGGCCGCTCAGGCTGAGATCGCGCTCGGCGCGGAACACATTGCTGTAGAGGTTTGCTATCCATTGCCGTCCGCTCGACGTCACATTCAAATAGCGGATGGCGCTCTGGATATGCGGCGAAACGCTGTTCCAATAAAATTGCGGATACAGATCGGTGAGATCGGCGGGCGAGGTATAGCCGAGTTGGCGGTTCATGCCGACCTCTTCGAATTCGAAGTACAGCGCATTGGCCTTGCGCAGATAATGCGGATCGCCGAGCTGGCCGATCAGATCGGCGGCGCGCACCAGCAAGCCGTCTTCGCTGCCATTTCCGTTCGGCTCGTGCGGCGAAGGAAACCGCGTATATTCGATGGCGTTCGCGATCCGCTCGGCGTCGAGCAGCTCGATCTTCGAGATGCGGTCCATGACGAAAAGCTTCGAGCGGTCGACGTGGTGGGGCAACAGCGCGGCGTCCGACGCACCGCGGGGCAGCTTTGCCTTGCCGCCCTTGGCGTCGATGACATAGCCGTCGGCGCCATCGCCGGCGAGAATGCCACGCACATAGCCGATGTCGTGGAGCAGGCAGGCGACGAGGAGATGGGCGTAGTCGCTGGGATAGGTCGGCGTGAGCAGCGCGCGGCCCTTCATGATGTCGTAGCCGACCAGCGTCACCAGCATGGTGTGCTCGACATTGTGGTAGAGCGCGTCACTGTTGCCGATGCATTCCAGTGAAAGCCGGGCGATCGACGGGATGAGCTCGGTCAGGTCGGCATGCGTCGAGGCAAACCTGCGGCTCAAATGCTCATGGAGGTACGAGCCCAGCGCCTCCGCCGCCAATTCGGGAACGGTAATCAAGTAACGCCCCTCCAGACCCCACGGCGCCATCGTGACGGCGCGCTAGGCAATTTGCAATATCGTTTAAGCCTTACACGGCGGTCGAATTTCGGCAGACGGCGCCGCCGGCATCAACCGGATTTCGCACCATCTTTCGGCGCGGCCGGCGCCAGCACTTCGCGCAACCGCTCGGCATCGACGGCAATTTCGACGCCGGCACGCTCCTGCTGCAGCAGCATGACCGAGCGCGAATCGCGGCCGCCCCAGCCGCGCGCCATGGCTTCGGTCATTTCGGCATAAGCGAGATTGCACATGCGCATCGGCACGCCGAGCTCGCGGCCGAGCGCATTGGCGAGCGCAACATCCTTGTGGGCAAGCTTGAGCGCAAAGGCCGGCGGATCGTATTTGCCGGGCAGAAACTGATCGATCAGGGCATCGAACGTGAGGCGCCGCCCGGCCGCGCCCTGACGAACCGCCTGCCACAGCGCCAGCGGCTCGACACCGGCTTTCACGCCCATGGCAAAGGTTTCGGCGAGCGCGCAGACCAGTGCATAGCCCGACATATTGTGGACGAGCTTGGCCACGGTGGCGCTGCCGATCGGGCCGATATAGGCGGCCTTGTCGCCCATCGCGTCGAGCGCGGCTTTGTGCGCGTTGAAGACGCTTTCATCGCCACCGATCCAGATCGCGAGCTTGCGGGATGCCGCTCCCGCCGGGCCGCCGCTCACCGGGGCGTCCAGCATATGCGCGCCCTTCGCGGCGAAGGCTGCGTGCAGCTTCTTCACCACGCTCGGCGAATTGGTCGACAGGTCGAAATAGGCGGCGCCGGGCTTGATGCCGGCGATGAGCCCGTCGGGCCCCAGCGCGACCGCCTCCACGTCGGACGGCTCCGGCAGCGACGAGAAGATCACGTCGACCTGGCTTGCGAGCGCGCGCGGGCTATCAGCCCAGATCGCTCCGGCATTGAGATGATGGCTGGCGGCTTGGCGGTGCAAGTCGTGGACGACCAGCTTGAATCCGGCCTTCTGCAGATTGGCCGCCATCCGGCCACCCATCGTGCCCAGCCCGACGAATCCCACCACTCTATTGTCTTTGGACATCGTTGCCCTCCCTTATGCCTGGAGCAATTCCTGCACCGCGCGGTAGCCTTGGTCGATCGCCGAGTTGGTATAGGCTGCGGCGCCGGAGTCCGAGTTGGCGATCGCGATGCGGCCGAAGCGGGCCCGGCCGATCACGTGCGGCTGTTCCGCTTCCGGCCATTCCGGATCGAACAACTGGTTATATTCGTAGGCATAGCCGTGCGGCCAGCGATTGACCGTGATGGCGATGATGTCGGTAGCCGGATCGAACCCACCCGGACCCAGAACGCGCGCCAACTGATCGCGGATGTTGCGCTCGAAGGTTTCGAACGTCGTCGTGAAAATGTCGAACTGCCCTGCCCAGTTCTGCTCGCGCTCCGTCAGCCCGGGCTGGCAGGGCGTCCGGATCATCTGGATCAGCATCGGCTCGCCCGGCGAACGCGGGCTGCGATAGTCGCCGATATCGACGACCGGGTTGAGGAACAGCGATGAATGATATGAGCCCGGGCAATAGACTGCCGACACGCCGAGAGCCTTGAACGGCGTCCAATTCTTCAGCGCCACATTCGTATAAACGAGCGGTGTTTTGGTCAGATACCTGATCGCCTCCTTTTGCCGCTCCGGCAATTCGGCGACGAGATACGGCACCATCATCATATAGCAGGCCAGCACGCAGGTCTTCGCGCGCACCGAGCTGATCTCGCCGCCGCGGCTATAGGCGACCTCGACGCCCGTGGGCGAAGCCGGATCGCCGGTATTGCGCACGCGCACCGCCGTGCTGCTAAGCCGAATGCGCACCGGCGACGCCGGCCGGTCCAGGCGCGAATAATCGATCCGCGCCGTCACCACGTCTTCGGCGCTCCGCCCCGGTACGCTGCCGGGGACAAGATCGCGCACCAGGAGCCTGGCGATCGAGGCGTTGCCGTCGGGGAAATGAAACGTGTACGAGCCGCCTTCGGGGTTGGCGTAGCCCGCCGCCGTATAGCCGGAGTGCGGCGCCGCGCCGGGTTTTAGCCCGAGGCCGGCAAAGCCAGGGAAATGGAAGGCCCAAACATCGAGCGCCGACACCGCGTCGATGCCGACGCCCCACTCGCCGTGCGTTCGCGCCTGATAGAACGGGATGACGCCGGGATCGGCCTTGACGACATTCAACAGGTAGTCGCGATAACTCATATGCGCGAGCCGCGTCTTCTTTTCATCGGAGGTGAGACCCGGCATGTAGTCGATCGCGGCCTCCTGGATGCGCGCGATGTCGCTTTGCACTTGCGGCGGCAACGGTGACCGCGCCAGCAGCTGCGCCCACGATACGCCGTCGGCAACGACGATCAGGTCGTCGGCGCCAAAACTCTCTTTGTCCAAAAAGACCCCGCGCCGCAGTCCGAGCGCGGAATAAAAATCGCGGTGGCTGCACTTCTTTGACAGCGCGACGGGATCGATGCCGAGCGTTTTGAGAAGACCGTCCGCGACGGCACTGTAAGGATGCGGACTGTCGATCAGCATGGTGCCGCCATTGAGCAAGGCGAGATGCCCGCCGAGATCGAATTCGTTGCGTTTGGCGTGGCCGCCGAAATCGTCGTGGTTGTCGAGAATGAGAATGCGGGCGTCCGGCCGCCGCGCCCGATAGAAATGCGTCGCCGCGAGCCCGCTGATGCCGCCGCCGACGACCACGAGATCGTAGGCCTCATCGAGCGCGCTGATCGTGCCAGCCTTCGCCCAGAAATCGCCGTCGCGCAGGCTGTGCGCGACCTCGAACGAGCCCGGATGACTACCGCGCAGCCCGGTCAGCGCCGGCGGATAGTAGCCGGGCAGGTCTTGCGGCGCCGGGCCGGCGGCGAAACCGGTGGCGATGAATTCCGGCAGCAAGGCACCGGCCACGGCGCCGGCTACGGCGATTTGAACGCCATTGAGGAAGTCGCGCCGCGTGATGGCGGCGTTCATGCCTAACGCACGGTCGCGTTCTATTTGTCGATTATCGCGCTTCACGGGGCTTCAAAATACCCCGAGATGCTGGCGCAGGTCGACGCCGTCCTGCTTTAGCGCCGCAGCGCTCGACACCACGGCGACACGGCCGGAATTGAGGATGACGATGTCGTCGGCGATATCGAACACGAGTTTCGGGCTCTGCTCGACCAGCACGATCGAAAGCCCGCTCGCCTTGAGCTTGCGGATGGTCGCCATGACCTCGGCGACGATTTGCGGCGCCAGGCCTTCGGACGGTTCGTCCATCAACAGCACGCGCGGATTGGCCATCAGCGCGCGGCCGATCGCCAGCATCTGCTGCTCGCCGCCGGACAGGTAGCCGGCGATCTGGCCGCGCCGCTCGGCCAGCCGCGGGAACATCGCGAAGACGGTGTCGGCGGTCCACGGCGCATGCCGACCGCCGGCAAAGCCCTTATGGGCGGCGACCATGAGATTTTCGCGCACCGTGAGGCTCTTGAAGATGCGGCGGCCCTGCGGCACCAGCGCCACGCCGCGCGCCGCGATCATTTCCGGCGCCAGACGCGTCACCGGCGTGCCGAACACTTCGACGCTGCCGGTGCGGGGCGGCAACAGGCCGACGCTGACATTCATGCAGGTCGACTTGCCGGCGCCGTTTCGCCCGAGCAGGCCGAGCAGCCTGCCCTCGCCGAGCTGGAACGAAACCTTCTGCAGCACATGGCTGTCGCCGTAGAAGGCATCGATGTCGGCAAGGCTGAGCGCACTATTCGCCAAGATAGACCTCCCGCGTGCGCGGATCGGCCACCACTTCGGCGCGGGTGCCCTCGACGATCACCTCGCCGAAATGCAGAAGCGTGATGCGATCGGCAAGATCGAGCGCGGTGTCCATGTCGTGTTCGATCATCACAATGGTCACCTCGCGCGGAATGGCCTGCAGAAGCTTGCGCACGTCCTGCCGTTCGTCGATCGAAAGGCCGGCAAACGGCTCGTCGAGCAGCAGCACTTTCGGATTCTGCGCGAGCGCCATGGCGATCTCAACCCGGCGCCGCTCGCCGTATGACGTCTGCGCCAGCGGCCGCTTGGCGATGTGATCGAGCCCGACGCGCTTGAGCGCTTCGCGCCCGGCCGCGGTCAAATGGTCCTGCCGGTCGAGCGCCAGCCACGGATTCCAGCGCAGCGGCGACAGGCCGAGCAAAGCCAGCGTCACATTGCGCTCGATGGTGTCGCGGGCGAACAAGGTGATGATCTGGTAGGTGCGCGCCATGCCGAGATGGGTGCGCCGCCGGCTCGGCATGCGGGTGATGTCCTGGCCGAAGAAGACGATCGATCCGCCGTCGGGCGCAAGCTCGCCGGTGATGAGATTGAATAACGTGGTCTTGCCGGCGCCGTTCGGCCCGATGATCAGCCGGCGCTCGCCCGGCTCAACCGAGAGATTGACGTCGGTGGTGACGCGCAAACCGCCGAACGATTTGCTGAGGTTTCGTATGGCGAGCGCGGTCATGGCTTAAGCCCCGCGGCCGGAGCGACGGTTTTCGCGCCCGCTTCTTGCGCGCCACGCCGAGCGCGCGAGCCGCACCGCGCCGGGCACCAGGCCTTCCGGCATGAACACGACGATGGCGACGAAAATGGCGCCGAGCATGAAATTCCAGCGCGTAACATAGGCGCTCACCACGTTTTTCACGATGACGACGAGAGCGGCGCCGACCACCGGGCCGAGCAGCGTTCCGGCGCCGCCCGAAATCACCATCAGCAAGCCTTCCGCCGAAGCGGTCAGCGCCAGCGCCTGCGGACTGATGAATTCGTTGTAGTAGACGAACAGGATGCCGGCGATCGACGTCAACAGGCCGGAGAACATGAAGGCCCAGAACCGGATCATCCAGCACGTGATAGCCGAGCGCGTTCATGCGGCGCGGCTGATCGCGCGTGCCGCATAACGCAACGCCGAACGGCGAGCGCACGAAAATCGCCACCGCTGCGATCGCCAGCAGAAACACGATGAGCGTCGTATCGTAAAAGCCGCGCGCCGTGCCGAGCGAAAATCCGAACGGCGCCGGCCGCGCCGCCACGCTGATGCCGTTGTCGCCATTGGTCAGGCTGATCCAGCGATAGGCGAGCCCCCAGATGATTTCGCCGAGCGCCAGCGTGATCATGATGAAGCTGATGCCGGTCGCGCGCAGCGACAGCGCGGCGAAGCCGGCGGTGACGAGCGAGCCCGGCCGCAAGCGCGCCGGGATCGCCAGCGCGTGGCCGTAGCCCGCGGCCAGCAGATAAGCCACGACATAGGCCGCGACGCCGAACAATCCGGCATGGCCGAGCGACACCAGGCCGGCGTAACCGACCAGCACATTGAGCCCCAGCGCAAAGACCGCGTAGAGCAGGACCTGGCTCGCGATATTGACGTAATAGACTTCGCGGATCGCATAGGGCACGGCGATCAGCGCGAGGATGGCGAGAGCGATGGCGATGCGCCGGGCGATGATCGGAGCTGGTCACAGGATCTGTCCTCCGAACAGACCCTGCGGCCGCAGCACCAGAACCGACCACCATCGGCAGGAACAGAATGAAATAAGCGAGCTCCGGCAGCAGCGCCTGGCCGAAATTGTAGAGGAAGCCGACGATGATGCTGCCGACAAAAGAGCCGAGCAGGCTCCCGGTACCGCCGAGAATGACGACCACCAGCGCGAGCGGCAGCATGTCCTGATCGAGACCGGGATAGACCGACAGGATCGGGCCGCCGATCATTCCGGCAAAGCCGGCGAGCCCGGCGCCGAGCGCGAATACGATGAGTGAAGAGCTGCGACACGCGGATGCCGACGACGCGCGCCATCTGCGGATCGTCGACGCCGGCGCGGATCATGGCGCCGAGCCGGGTGCGTTCCAGCATCAGCCACAGCGCGATGGCGAACACGACCGCGATGGCGATGACCGCCATCCGGTACAGCGGAAACGCCGCGGTGCCGACGCGCATGAAGCCCGCGAAGTTCGTGCGGCGTCGCCACCGAGATCGGATCGCCGCCCCAGCGCCATCAGGCAGAGATCGGCGACCATGAAGGAGACGCCGAGCGTCACCAGCACTTGCGCCAATTGCTGGCCGGCGAGCCGCCGCAGCAACAACCGCTCCATCAGCGCGCCGAGCACCGCCACTTCCAGCGCGGCGACCACCGCCGCCAGCCAGAAATTGAGCGTAAAGCCCAGCGCGCCCGACAGCAAGCGTGGTGCCCAGATAGGCGCCGACCATGAACATCGAGCCGTGCGTCAGATTGGGAATCCGCATCAGCCCGAAGATCAGGGAAAATCCCGCCGACAACAGAAACAGCAGGCCGCCGAACGTCACGCTGTTGACGGTAAGCAGCAGCCAGAACGTCATATCCGCCGCCCTCGCCCGACTGCTTCCCGGTTTGTAGCTTTGCCTACGCTCGACAAGCCGTTGGTACGTTCAGCACTTGGTCAGCGGCGGATAATCGCGCGAATAGACCGGATGGGCGAGGAAGTCGGCTTCCGGCCAGGTCCAGAACTGACTGACATTCTCGTAAGTCTTGATGGTCTTGTTCCAGAGCTTCAGCCCGTATTTGGCGCCCTCGGTGCCAATGCGCCGAACGTAGAAGGTGCCCACCATGTTGCCGAGGTGATCGAACTTGACCGGTCCGCGCGGCGTGTCGGTCAGAGTTAACCGCGCGCAACGCAGCCATGAACTTGTCCTTGTCGCTGGCGTCGCCGCCGATCGCTTTGAGAGCCGCATCGACCACCTGGCAACTGACATACAGGATGGCGGCATATTGGCCCGGGACGGTGTCGTAATTCTTCAGCATGCCATTGATGAAGCGATTGTTGGCGTCCGTGTCGAGATCGAGCGTATAGGGCGGCAACTGACAAGGCCGATCGCCTCGTCGCCAAAGCTCTTGAGAAGCGCGTCGTCGCCGCCGGTCTCTCCCGTCACCACCGGGTATTTGAGGCCGGCGCTGGCATAGGCTTTCATGAAGCGCAACGGGTTCGATCCGGCAAACCCCTGGCAGACGCCGTCACAATCGGAGATCTGCGCAATATAAGGCGTGTAGTCGGGCGTAACCAAGGGCGGCCACAGCTTGTTGACGACGCAACCGCCGTCCGCCTGGAACGCGGCCTGGAAGCCGCCGATCTGCTCGTAGCCGAAGGCAAAGTCTTCGACGATGGTGACGGCGCGTTTGAGCTTCAGCTCGGTCGCCGCATAATGCCCCATCGGCTGCATCGCCTGCGAAGACGTGGCCGACGATCGCAACAGATACGGATTCGGCGTTCGCTGCGTGAGGTTGTCCGCCCCGGCAAGACAGAGCGTCGGCATCTTTTGCTCGCGTGATGTAATCGTTGATGGCGTACATCTCGAAAGCGGCGAGCGGACCGAGAATGACGTCGACGTTGTCGCGCTCGATCAGTTCCTGCGCCTTGGTCTTGGTGCCGGCCGGATTGCCGCCGGTATCGGCGGAGACGAAGTCGACTTTGCGGCCGCCGATCGTGTAGTCGCGTTCCTTCAGGAAGGTGATGACCCCCTGCTCCATCTGGATGCCGCCCTGGGCGAGCGGGCCGGTCTTCACGGTGAGCAGGCCGAGCTTGAACGGCGCCGCCTGGGCGATGGCGGGCGCCGGAAAGCGCGTGACCGCGGCGGCCGCACCGGCCGCGGTGCCGGCCAGAAGCGCGCGGCGGCTTAACTTTCCGAGACATAAGCTTGCGAGACATTCCGATCCTCCCTGTGGCGCCTCATTCTTACGAAAGCGTCTGTCATTGGCCGCCGCGTCCCCCGCGCGGCATCCGTTCAAGCCATCATTGGCGAAGCCGCTGCCGCCTGTAAAGTCCCGCTATTGTCGCGCCGTTTTCAACACTTGTTCAGCGGCGGATAGTCGCGCGAATAAACCGGGTGGGCGAGAAACTCCTGTTCCGGCCAAATCCAGAACTGGCTGACATTCTCGTAGGTCTTGATGATCTTGTTCCACAGCTTGAGACCGTATTTGGCGCCGTCGGGACCGCAGCGCCGGATGAAGAATGTGCCGACCACATTGCCGAAATGATCGAACTTGATCGGGCCGCGCGGCGTATCGGTCAGGCTGACCGCGCGGAGCGCCGCCATGAATTTTTCCTTGTCGGCGATGTCGCCGCCGACGGCCTTCAGGCCAGCATCGACGACCTGACAATTGATGTAGAGGCCGGCGGAATAGAACCCGGGAACGGTGTTGAAGTTCTTCAGCATGCCGTCGATGAAGCGGTGGTTGGCGTCGGTCTCGATGTCGATCGAATAGGGGCAAGCAGGAAATCAGGCCGATCGCCTCATCGCCGAAGCTTTTGAGCAAAGCGTCGTCGCCGCCGGTCCCGCCGGTCACCACCGGATATTTCAACCCCGCGTCGCCATAGGCCTTCATGAAGCGCAGCGGATTCGATCCGGCAAAGCCTTGGCAGACGCCGTCGCAATCGGCGATCTGCGCGATGTAGGGCGTGTAGTCCGGCGTGACCAAGGGCGGCCATAATTTGTTGACGACGCAGCCGCCGTCCTTCTCGAACGCGGCCTGGAAGCCGCCGATCTCCTCGTAGCCGAAGGCGAGATCCTCCGCGGCGGTGACGACGCGCTTGAGCTTCAGTTCGGTCGCCGCATAGTGACCCATCGGCTGCATCGCCTGCGACGACGTCGCCGAGGCGCGCAGGAAATACGGATTGGGCTTGCGCTGCGTCAGGTCGTCGGCCGCCGCGAGGCTGAGCAGCGGCATCTTCTGCTCGTGGATATAATCGGTGATCGCCAACAGCTCGAAAGCGGCCAGCGGGCCGAGAATTACGTCGACCTTATCGCGTTCGACCAGTTCCTGCACCTTGGTTTTCGCGCCGGCCGGAGAACCGCCGGTGTCGGCGGAAACCAATTCGACCTTGCGGCCGCCGATTGTGTTGTCGGTCTCCTTCAGGTAGGTGAGGACGCCCTGCTCCATCTGGTTGCCGCCTTGCGCGAGCGGCCCGGTCTTCACCGTGAGCAGGCCGAGCTTGAACGGCGCCGCCTGCGCGATCGCGGGCGCCGGAAAACCGCCGAGCGCGGCGGCCGCACCGGCCGCGGTACCAGCCAAAAGCGTGCGGCGCGTAACTTTCTGCAAAGTGACTTTTCGAGGAATACTGACTTTACGAGACATTATGTCCTCCCACGCCTGTTAAAGACATTTATCGTTGCGGCGCATCCGCCGGAAACTGCTTTATACGATCATTATCTCTTCGGCGGAATGATCGGCAGCAGCAGATAAGGCCGTGCCGCGCCGCCGAAATGCAATCCGGTAACGCCGCCGAAAATCTGCGGCGGCCGGTCGCGCACGTCGTCGTGCAGGAACGGCCCGCAGCCGGTGAGTTCGTTCTTGAAATTCGACAATCGTCCGCCGCTCCCGCCGGGATAGACATAGTCCTTGCCGCGGATAGTCAGTGCGATGCGGTAGCCGGCCGGCACGACGATCGAGGTCGGCCAGATTTCGACGTCGAGCGCGACCACCTCGCCGGGCTTGAGCGGCTGCTTCCTGGTATGGCTGTGATAGGGCCGGTACGGCTTCGACAGTTTTTTGTCGAGCGCGCGATGCGACGCGCGCAGCCAGCCCTGGCCCACCGGCGTGTGCGGGTCGATGGCGCCCTGGAAAGCCACTTCCTTGAAGTCGGGCGAAAAGACGCGCAGCACGGCGAATATGTCGGCGTCGGCGGTCGAGGACGAGACAACGAGTTTCACCGCCGACGGCCCGGTAATCTCCGTCTCCTGCGCCAGCGGCGGCGTGAGAAAGGTGACGCCGTCGCCCATCGCTTCGAATTTCAGCACCGATTTCTTTTTGGGCGGCTTGCCGGCGAGCGCGCCACCAGCCGGATCGAGATAAAACTTGGTCCACTTGGTGCGCTTGAGCGGCCATTCCCGCTCCGTGCGTTCGACGAAGCGGTCGATGTGGCGGACCTGAAGCTGCACCGGCGGCTGCTTGTTCCAGCCGTTTTTCTTGCCGTGCAGGAAATAATCGAAGAAGCGCAGTTGCAGGTCGCGGCCGTAATCGGTGTAGAAATGCGTCCAGTGCTCGATGCCGTGGACTTCGAGCCATTTGTGCTTCGACGCCGCGCGCACAAAGCCTTCGAAATTGCCGCGCGGATGCAACGGCTGGCCGCCCCAATTGGCCGCCGACAGAAACGGCACCTTGACCTTCGACCAGACCGGCGAGCGGGCGCGGTGATACTCGTCGTCGAGCGGATGGGCGACGATGTCGGCGCCGAAATTGCTGCGATTTTTGGCGAGCTCCGCGTCCGACAAAAATTCCGGCCCGCAAACCAGCTCGCCATGCACGCGGCTTCTTTTGCCGCGCTCGCCCGCGCCGTATTGCACGGTCTTGACCTGCATGTCGTACCAGTTTTCCCAGAACGTGCAGAGGATGCCGCCGTGATGCGTCATGTCGCGATACCAGTCGGCGGCGCCCTCCCAGATGCACATGGCGGCAAGATGCGGCGGCTCGCGCGACGCGACGTGCCACTGATTGATGCCGTAATAGGAAATGCCGTTGAGCCCGACCTTGCCGTTCGACCACGGCTGCACGCCGGCCCATTCGATGCAGTCGTAGAAATCCTTGGTCTCGCGCGGCGAGAAATGATCGATGAAGCCCGGCGACACGCCGCAGCCGCGGGAATCGACGCGCACGCAGGCGTAATCGTGCGGCACCCATTTCTCCGGATCGACGACCTCCCAGCTCTGATAGAGATTGCTGGAGCCGGCGGTGACGTCGGGATGCTTTTCCGCCATGCGCTGCCAGGCGCTCGGATAGCCGTCCTGGAAGGCGAGCCCCTTGGCGTAGGGGCCGTAGCTCAAAATCACCGGATAGCGGCCTTCGGCGATCGGCCGAAACACGTCGGCGCGCAGCACGAGGCCGTCGTCCATCGTGATCGGCACGTCCCAGTCGATGCGCATGCCGTCGCGGATCTCGCTGCGCTGCTGATGCGTCTTGCGGTCGCCGCGGCCGCGGCCATGCGGGCCTCGCCTTCAAGCGATGACATGCGTTCCTCCCTCTCCTGTCATGCCCCGCGACGGCGGGGCATCCAGTATCCCCTGCATTTGAGTATTACGGAACGGGCGGGATTACTGGATCATCCGCCTTCGCGGATGATGACACCAGTGGTTGATCAGCGCTTTTTCTTTGACCTGCGTTTCACGCCCGCCATCTTTTCCAGCACGGCGCAGACCGCGGCGGTATCCTCAGCGCCGTGGCCGGCCTTGAGCGCCTTGTTGTAGATCGCCTCGGAGGCGTCGAACATCGGCGTCGGCACGCCGATCTTGCGGGCATAGCCGCCGATCACGTCCATGTCTTTCTGCCAGACCGAAATCTTCATCGTCGGCATTATCGTAATCGGTCCTTCACCATCATCGGCGCGCGCAGCTCGAAAATCCGCGAATTGCCGGCGCCGGTTTTGACCAGATCGAATATGAGTTGCGGCGGCAGCCCGGCTTTCATGCCGAGCACCATCGCTTCCGCGCTCGCCACGTTATGGATGGCGACCAGAAGATTGGCGACGTATTTCATCCGGCTGCCGTTGCCGAAGGCGCCGACATCGTGCACGGCGCGCGTGAACGCCGCGAACATCGGAGCAAGCTTCTTGATTTCGCCGCCATCGCCCGAAGCATAGACCACGAGATCTTTCATCTTGGCCTGCGCGCCGGTGCCGCTCACCGGGCAATCGAGCATGACGTGGCCGGCCTTGCGCAGCGCCTTCTCGGCGCTGGTCTTGTCCTCGAGCGTGAACGTGGACATCTCGACGACCACGCGGCGCGGCGCATCCGCTTTGGCGATTGCCGCAGCCGTCGCGGCGAGCGCTTTCGGGCTTGGGCAGGCTGGTGATGATGGTCCTCGCCCGGCGCGCCACGTCGGCGGCGTCGGCTGCGATCTCGACTCCCAGCCGCGCCAGCGCGCGCCGGCGATCCGGCGCAATGTCGTAACCGATGACGCGCCAGCCGGCTTTGGCAAGATTCTGCGCGAAAGCGCCGCCCATGATGCCAAGCCCGATAATGCCGACGATGCCTTTCTTTGCCGAAGCCATGCCGTTGCCGCTCCGTTGCGCGTTGGGACGCGAGGCTATGGCATTGGGTCGCCACAGGCGCAAGCGGCTTTCTCGCCGCGCATTGATCGCATATCGTCCGCGCCGGGACGGAGACGTTGGGAGAGTGCCGTATGCAAATCGGAGTTGCGGGTCTCGGCGCCATGGGCAGCGCCATCGCGGCACGCCTGCTGGAAGCAGGCCATCAGGTGACCGTGTGGAATCGCACCGCGGCGAAAACCAAGCCGCTCGCCGATGCCGGCGCCGACGTCGCCGCCAGCCCGAGCGCGGTCGCCGATGCCAGCGAGGCGATCATCACCATCCTGACCGACAGCGCAGCGATCGACGCGGTCTATAACGGGCCGTCGGGCCTTTTATCCGGCGATGTGAAAGGCAAGCTGTTCATCGAGATGAGCACGGTGCCGCCGAAAGCAGAGACCGCGCTGGCGCCGAAGGTGCGCAGCAAGGGCGCCGTCTTCGTCGAATGCCCGGTCGGCGGTTCGACCGCGCCGGCGCGGCAAGGCAAACTCCTTGGCCTGATGGGCGGCGAACCCGCCGACGCGGCGCGTGCCAAGCCGATCCTCGAACAGCTCTGCCGCAAGGTCGAGCATTGCGGCCCGGTCGGCGCCGGCTCTTCGATGAAACTCGCGATCAATCTGCCGCTGATGGTCGCCTGGCAGGCCTATGGCGAAGCGTTTGCCATCGCGCGCGATGTTGGCTGGGAGCCCAAGCGGCTACTCGATCTTTTCGTCGAGAGCAACGGCGCCAATAATGGGCTGAAAATGCGCGCCGACATGATCGTCGCCATGATGGAAAACCGCGATCCGGGCCCGACGACATTCAGCATCGCCAACGCCGTCAAGGACCTGCGGACCATGGTCGACGCCGGCGCCGCGAAAGGCGCCGATATGCCGGCGACGAAAGCTGCGCTCGCGGCCTTCGAGGAAGCGAACAAAAAGGGTCTCGGCGGCGGCGACGGCGCGCGCCAGTCGGTCTATTGGGCGAGCCGCGACAAGCAGTAGAAACTTTCCCAGGCAACTATCGGAGCCAACATGTCAGTGATTACGCTTGCGCAAGCTTCCACCATCGTCGATGTCGCGCTGAAGAAGGCGCGCGACAGCAATCTGCAGCCGCTCACCGTCGCGGTGCTCGATGCCGGCGGCCATCTCGTCGCGTTCAAGCGCGAGGACAAATCCGGCATCCTGCGTTTCGACATCGCGTTCGGCAAAGCCTGGGGCGCGCTCGGCATGGGCTTCGGCTCGCGCACGCTGGCGAGCCGGGCGGCCAAAACCCCGCAATTCTTCACCATGCTCGCAGCGGCGAGCGGCGGCCGCATGGTCACCAATCCGGGCGGCGTGCTGATCCGCGACGGGGCCGGGACTATCATCGGCGCCTGCGGTGTTTCCGGCGACACGTCCGACAAGGATGAAATGTGCGCCGCTGGCCGGCATCGAGGCGGCCGGGCTTAAGGCCGATCCGGGCACCGATTAGGAGATTGCCATGAAGCTGTTTTCGTTCTGGCGCTCGCTCGCGACCTATCGCGTGCGCATCGCGCTCAATCTCAAAGGCGTCACGCCCGACGAGGTGATCCAGGTCAATCTGATGAAGGGCGACCAGCGCGAGGCGGCCTATCGCGCGGTCAATCCGATGATGGCGCTGCCGGCTTTGGTCCCCGACGACGGCGGGCCGGCTTTGTTCGAATCGCTGGCGATCATCGAATATCTCGACGAGACCCATCCCAACCCGCCGCTGTTGCCGCGCGATCCGCGCGGCCGCGCCCGGGTGCGCGGCCTCGCCCAAATCGTCGCCTGCGATTCGCATCCGCTGATCGTGCCGCGGGTGCGCGAATATCTGGCGCACGAATTCAAACTCGACGAAGCCGCCGTCACCAAATGGTGCCAGCATTGGCACCTCGCCGCGATCACCGCGCTGGAAGCGCATCTGAAGGACAAAGCCACCGGCCGCTATGCGCACGGCGATACGATCACGCTCGCCGATATCTGCCTCGCCAGCCAGGCGGCGGGCGCGAAATACTACGCGGTCGACACCGCGCCGTTTCCGAATTTCACCCGCATCGTGAACGAGCTTTCGGCGATCGACGCCTTCGCCCGCGCCCATCCGATGAAACAGCCCGGCGCGCCGGCGGCGGCGTGAGCTACCACCACTTCGGAAAATGGTGCAGCGGGCCGCGGCCGGAGCCGATCTTGAGCCGGTCGGCGGCGGCGATGGCGGCGCTGACGTAGGTCTTGGCTTCGCCGACCGCCTCGCCGAGCATGAAACCCTTGGCGAGCCCCGCGGCAATCGCCGAGGACAGCGTGCAGCCGGTGCCGTGGGTGTTTTCCGTCTCGGCGCGCCGCGCGGCAAAGCGCGTGAAGCCGGCCAATTCGACCAAAAGATCCACGCTGTCCGGTCCGCCGGCGTGGCCGCCCTTGATCAGCACCGCGCTGGCGCCGAGCGCGAGCAGTTTTTGTCCCTGCGCGCGCATCTCGTCTTCGTCGCGCGCCACCGCTGCACCGAGAAGCGCCGCCGCTTCGGGCAGATTGGGCGTCAGCACATCGACGCGGGCGATCAGCTTGCGCAAGGCGCCGATGGCATCGGCGCGCAAAAGTTTTTCGCCCGATGTCGATGCCATAACCGGATCGAGCACCACATTGCGCGCGCCATGGCGCGCCAGCCCGGCGGCAACGGCCTCGATCGCCGCGGCATTGCCGAGCATGCCGATCTTCACCGCGCGAACGTCGAAATCGGAAAATACCGCGTCGATTTGCGCGGCGATGAAGTCCGCCGGCACTTCGTGGATGGCGGCGACGCCCTTGGTGTTCTGCGCGGTCAGCGCGGTGATGACGGAGGCGCCATAGACGCCGAGCGCGGCAAAAGTCTTCAGGTCGGCCTGAATGCCGGCGCCGCCGCCCGAATCCGAGCCGGCGATGGTTACGGCGATGGGAACGCTCATTTGCACGCTAATGCCAAGCTAATGCCAAGATTGCAGTTGGGCTATTCGGGACAGATAGGCGTCGCGAATGCAGGCCTCGTCGCTGATGCAGGCCGCGCGCTGCTTGAGCCATACCTGCTCCTGCGCCCATAGCGTGGCTTGCTGGTCCTTGCTCAAACGATTGCGCAGGGCATTGAAGACGACATTCAATTGCTGATCGAGATAGGAAAGCTGGCCGCTGCGGCAGACCGCAAGCTCATCGACGGCGTGGCTTTTGCTGCAATCGAAGGCCGGCGTGGCGGCGATCGGAATGTCGGCCACGCGTGGTTGCGGCTGCATGACGGGCGCCGGCGCGGTCGCAACCGGCGGCGGCAAGGATGCGGCGGATTGAGCCATCGGTGCCGGCGCGTTCACTTGAGCAGCCGACGGCTGAACCGCGGCGTACCTTGCCTACCCGGTCTGCCGAGCAGCACAACCCCAACGACAAGCGCCACGACAACGACGCCGCCTATCAGACCGTAATTCCGCCAAGGCAACGGCGGCCGCGCTGCGCTGTCACCGCCCCGCGCGGGCGCGGCGTCACCCGCTTGCGGCGCAACGATGCGATCGAGCGCGCGGATCAGGCCGTCGATGTGATGATCGAAGTCCCTGCCGCCGTCGACGGTGACGGCGTGACGATAGGCAAAATCCTTCAGGCTCGACGGCAACGCGCCGATCTGCGGCATTCTCATGCCGTTCACCAGGATAGGAATGATCGGGATGTCGCGTTTGAGCGCGGTCTCCACTTCGATACGCACCGGATCGGCCTCATTCTCCATCCTGGTCGCAGCGCCGTTGCCTTGGCCGAGCCAGCCCGGCCCGGCGACGACAAGCAGCACGTCCGTCGTGCGCAACGCATCGGCGATTTGCCGGCGAAAATCGATGCCGGGCTGAATGCTGTCGATGTCGCGGAACACGGTATTCTTGCCGTATCGCTGGACGAGACGGTCAAAAATACGGCCGGTAATGTCCTGCGAATCCGATCGGCGGTATGAGATCGCAATTTTTGCCATGGCGGCGCGCCCTATGTCCCTCGCTTCGCCAGCATCGCATCGACAATGCCGCGCAGTGAGCGCGCCGCCGCGGCCGGATCTGGCGCCAGCGATAGCGCCGAGATTACTGCGACGCCGTCGGCGCCAGCGGCGATCACCGCGGCGGCATTGCTGGCGTCGATGCCGGCGATGCCGGCGAGCGGCAGCTTTGGCGCGCGCTGCCGCAGCGCCGCGACAATCCGCGCCAGTCCTTCCGGGCCGATCGGCTTGTTCTTCTGCTGTTTCGACAGCGTCACATAGACGCCGCCGGAGCCGACATAGTCGATCAACTCGACCGGCGCCGCCTCGGCCTCCGCGACCGATTTGATCGACAGGCCGATGATCGCGTCGCGGCCAAGGAGCGCGCGGGCGTCCTCGACCGCCATGTCGTCGGGACCGATATGCACGCCGTCGGCCTTGGCGGCGAGCGCCACGTCGATGCGATCGTTGACGACGAAGGGGACGCCGAACGGCGCCAGCGCCTGCTTGATGGCGCGGGCGTTCTCGACCATCGCGCGCGTTTCACTCATCTTGTCGCGCAATTGCACCAGTGTGGCGCCGCCCTCGGCGCAAAGCCGCGCCAGGTCGGCGAGATCGCGGCCGCCGGCGCGCTCGGGATCGACGATGGCATTGAGGCGAAGGTTGACCGGTGCACGCATTTTCCGTCTTTCCAGCAACGCCATGATGATACTACGCGAGCGCAGACCACGTCATTCCAGGGCGCCGCGGCCCGTCTTCCCTCGCGTCCCAGAATGACGATTATGCTATATAGGTCTTCCGGCCCGGAGGCGCGCATGGTCCCCTTCTTCGTGCAGATCAAATGCCAGCTCGGCAAGTCCTACGAGGTCGCCAATAAGCTCGCCGACGCCGAGATCGCCTCGGAAATCTATTCGACCGCCGGCGATTTCGACCTGCTGGTGAAATTCTACGTCGAAACAGCAACCGATATCGGCCATTTCATCGCCGAGAAGGTGCAAACCATCCCCGGCATCGCCGATACCCGCACCATCATCACCTTCAAGGCATTCGGAGCCTCGTAGCGGTAGCGGCGACGCCGAGCTCGCCCTCCGCCTCGCGCTTGCGCGCCAAAGCGAGCTGGCGCTCGCGCCAGATCACGAACAAGCCCGCGCCGGCGATGATTGCCGAGCCGATGACGATCATCGGCGTCGGCGTCTCGCCGAACATCGCATAGCCGAGCACCAGCGCCCAGATCATCGACGTATAGTCGAACGGCGCGACCACCGAGGCCGACGCGTAGCGATAGCTCTCGGTCAGGAAGATATGCGCGGTGCCGCCGAGAAAGCCGATGCTGATGAGGGCGGCGAATTCGCCCCCGGTCGGGCTGAGCCAGCCGAACGGCCAGGTGACGAGACCGGCGAGCGCGCAACTGAGCGAGAAATAAAACACGATCGAGGAGGTCGACTCGCTCTGCGTCAGCCGGCGGGTCTGGATCACGGTTCCGGCATTGGCAGCCGAGCCGGCGATCCCATAGACGATGCCGGCGATGCTGGTCGCGCTCGCCATGGCGACGGTCAATTCGTCGCCGGACAGATGCGGCGACAGCACCACCAGCACGCCGATGAAGCCGATGATGACGGCGGACCAGCGGTAGATGCGCACGCGCTCCTTGAGGATCAGCGCGGCGAGCGCCACCGAAAACAGCGGCGAGGTGAAAGATATGGCGTTCGATTCGATGAGCGGCAACCGCGCCAGCGCGCCGAAATTGCAGAACATGCCGACGATGCTGAGCGCGCCGCGGCCGGCCTGGCCGAGCGGCCGCTCGGTGCGCACCACCGCCGCAAGCTCGCCGCGCAGCGCATAGACCAGCATCACCGGCACGATGGCGAAAGCGGAACGGTAGAACACCACTTCGCCGATCGGATAGCGCGCGCCGAGATAGCGGATCAGCGCCGACATCACGGCGAACAGCACCGCCGAGATCAGCTTCAGCACAATGCCTTTGCCGGTGTTCATCGATCTTTTCCTCCCCCTGAAAGGGGGAGGATCGATCCGAGCGCAGCTCGGATCGTGGTGGGGGTTCTGTAGCTCGGCGGACGGACCCCCGCCCGGTTCGCTTCGCTCCATAGCCGATGCTTCGCATCGGCGTCACTAAGTTTAAGAAACGGCGACCGGAGGCCGCCTACGCTCCCCCTTGCAGGGGGAGGTGAAGATTGCCCGGTCTTAGTCATTGTGTTTCTTCGGCGGCGGCGCCGGGCCCTGCACCGGCGGCAGGGTGACGATGTAGGCGGCCATCGCGGCGCGGTCGTCGGCACTGAGCAACGACGTGTTGCGGATGACGTCGGCCATCGTACCGCCGGCAAAATCGCCGGACGGCATCATGCCGTCGCCGAGGAAGCTCGCGATGTCCTTTTCCGACCAGACCTCGTCGCCGCGCTGCAGTCCGACCGGCGTGATGTTGGGCACGCAGCCGCTGCCGTCCGGCGCCGGGCCGCCGGCGAAGCGTTCGCTGTCGACGATGCCGCCCAGCACATTGCGCGGCGAATGGCATTCGGCGCAGTGGCCCGGTCCGTTCACCAGATAGGCGCCGCGATTCCATTGCGCCGATTTCGACGGATCGGGCGCGAACGGTCCGCCGTGCAGGAACAGGAGCTTCCAGCCGCCGAGCAGGCGCCGCTCGTTGAACGGAAATGACAGATCGTGCCGGCGCACCCGGCCGGGCACCGGCGGCAGCGTCTTCAGATAGGCAAAGAGATCGCGCACGTCGTCGAGCTGCATGAGCTGATAGGAGGTGTAGGGAAATGCCGGATAGAGATTGGTGCCGTGCTCCGACGTGCCCTTCCACAGCGCGGTGACGAAATTCGCTTCGCTCCAATTGCCGATGCCGTCTTTCGGATCGGGCGAAATATTCGGCACGTAAAACGTGCCGAACGGCGATTTCAGCGCCAGACCGCCGCCGAGCCGCGTGCGGTCGACTTTGTCGGGATCCCGGTTAGGAACGGCGTGGCAGGACGAGCAGCCGCCGATATTGAACATCGTCCGGCCGTTGTCGAGGTTGGGCGTGTAGGCAGCCAACGCCGAAGCCGGAACCAGAGCCGGCAAAGTCAGAATCCAGAATGCGCCAAGCCCGATGACAAGGACCACCGCCGCCCATGCGAACAGCGCGGCGATCCGCGTCATGCGACTTGCGGCTCGTCCGAAAGCGCCGCGGCTTGCGGATCGAGCAGGCTTGCCAGCACGGTCGGATCCGCGGCGGTGCGAACCGTCATCGGTCCGTCGCGCCCGCGAATCGATACCTCGGTTCGGGTGAGCGCGTCGGCGGCGATGCCGCCGGTCTTGCAGACCTCCTCCGACACGATGATCTTACAGTTGAGCTCTTTCGTCATGTCCTGCAGGCGCGCAGCGACGTTTACCGCGTCGCCGACCGCGGTGAACACGGTGTGATCGCGAAAACCGATGTCGCCGATGATGACGTCGCCGCCGTGAATACCGATGCCGAAGGCGATCGGCTCGGGCAGTTCGGTTGCGAACTGGTGGTTCATGTATTCGACATTGGCGGCGACGTCCGCCGCGGCGCCCATGGCCTGCCGGCAGGCGGTCGGCGGATCGGCATCGAGGCCGAATAAAGCGAGCATGCCATCGCCGACGAACTGATTGGGCTGTCCGCCGGCATCAAGCACCGCCTGCGAAGCGGCGCCGAGGAAACGATTGATCAGGAACACGATGTCAAATGGCAGCCGCGCTTCCGCGAGCTTGGTCGAGCCGCGCATGTCGACGAACATGCTGACAATGTAGCGCTCCTCGCCGATATGGATACGGCGCCGGTTGCGGACAAAATCGGCGCCGACGTTCGTCGGCAGCACCGGGATGACGGCGACGTCGGCGGTGGGCCGCAGCTGGCACGCCAGCCGGATCGCGGGATCGGTACGGGCGCCGACGCGGGTGAGCACAAACGATTCGCGGCCGGACGGCCGCGGCAACGCGCCGCGATCGCTGACGACGCGAATGCGGCAGGTCGAGCATCGCGCCCGGCCGCCGCACACGCAGGCATGCGGCACGTTAAAGCGCAGGCTCGCTTCGAGAACGCTCAAGCCCCTCGGCACGCGCACCTGCCGGTCGGGGTAGGAGACCGTGATCATGCCGCGCCGGCGCTCGCGCAGCATACGCACTCCGCGCGCGACAAAGACCAGCCCGATGAGGCTCAGATAGGCGGCCGGGAAATAAAATAGAGCAATGTCGTCGAAGACCGCGCGCTGCGCCGGAGGTATAGGATTGATATGCCCGGCACGCCATTGCGGATCCTTGGCGAGCTGAATGACCTCGCGCCCGCCCTGATAGACGCCGAGCATCGCCAGCGGTGGCAGCAGCACGGCCACCGCCAGCAAAAATGGCGCCGCCCATTTGAAGAATGGCTTCAGCCGAAGCCAGAAATAAAGCCCGATGCAGCCGTGGGCCCAGGCCACCGTGAGAAGAACATATTGCACCGGGATCATGAACGGGCGCGCGACCCAGTAACCGAGCAATATCGATGCATAGTTTGGCGGGCCCCGCCCGAACAGAAGTCCTCCGCCTCGCGCGGCTGCGAAATGAAGAGCGATCAAAAGCGGAATACTCAGACCCAATACGAGCTGGGTGATTTCGGCGAACGTGTAGCGAAAATGCCGGCGCTGATAGAGCGCCCACAGACCGAGCCCGGCGTGCGTGATTGCAGCGGCGTAGAGCGTGGCATTGACGACTGGGATTCGCCAAAACCAGATGTGGAAGGACAGCCATGTTTCCATCAGGCCGTATGAAATATTGCCGAGCGCGTGATTGAAAAAATGCGAGAAGATGTAGGCGAACATGGCAAGGCCGCAGGCAAGCCGCACCTGCCGCACGCCGATGCCGCGCAGCCAGTTTGAAATTCCGGCCGTCTTGCTTACGCCGGCCGGGCGCACATCAACGATTGCCGGTGCCTGTAGCGCCATGCGGGATCAGCTCAGAGCGTGAGATAGGCAAAAGACGGCCGGTAGGCCACGCACCGCAACTCACCCCCATAGTATGGGAATCGCAATTGGCCGCAATGCCCGGGCGACGAATAGCGAAGGGCGGCGCGTCGTTGCCAACGGCCGCCCTCATCGACCCGCGATTGGAGTTCAGCTCGGTCTGACCCGGAAGGTTTGATGGCAAGAACCGCAATCCTTGCCGAGGGTCTGGAAATTGGCCTTCAGGCTGTCGAGATCCTTGGTGTTGTCCTGCGCCGCCTTGATGTCCGCGGCGAACTTGGCGATGGCCGCCTTGAAGTCGTCCGGCTTGTCCCAGATCGCGGGCGCGGCGGTGGTGTTGTCGCCGGTCTTCGAGCACTCCGGAAACAGCGTCGGCATCGCGCCGGCGTCCTCGGCGAAGGCGGCATAGATTTCCTGCACCTTGGCGAGATCGAACGGCGTATCGCCCTTGATCATGCCGGAGCCGGTTTTCGCCATTTCGGCGCTGTGCTTCATGAGTGTCTGTCGCTTATCGATATTGTCCTGGCAGCTCTGCGCGGCAGCGGCCGTTACGCCGAGCATGAGAATGGCAAATCCAACAATAAGTTTGCGAATCATCGGGTAGATCCTCCCGGCAATGCGTCGCCCCCGCGATACCGGACTGTCGCGGCGCAGTCAGGCACGCCGCGACAAACACCGTAACATTCGCATTATTCCGCGGCAGCCGACAATAGCGGCTATTCCGCGGGCTGCGGCGGCGGCGGCCGCTCCCTGCCGCGCCGCGCTGTAAGCTCGGCGATGGTGCGGGCGATGACGTAGAACACCGGCGTGAAGATCAACCCGAACGCCGTCACGCCGATCATGCCGAAGAACACCGCGGTGCCGAGCGCCTGGCGCAATTCGGCGCCGGCGCCGATCGCCCAAACCAGCGGCGTCACGCCGAGGATGAAGGCGAACGACGTCATCAGGATCGGGCGCAGCCGCAGCCGCGTCGCCTCGACGGCGGCCTCCCAGCGGCTGCGGCCCTGATCCTCGAGCTGGCGCGCGAATTCGACGATCAGAATCGCGTTCTTCGCCGCCAGCCCGATCAGCACCACGAAGCCGACCTGGGTGAGGATGTTGTTGTCCATGCCGCGCAGGATGACGCCGGTGATGGCGGCGACGAGGCACATCGGCACGATCATGATGACCGCGAGCGGCAGCGTCAGGCTCTCGTATTGCGCGGCCAGCACCAGGAACACGAACACCACCGCCAGCACGAAGGCGAACATCGCGGTGTTGCCGGCCCTGATCTGCTGGAAGGCGAGCGTCGTCCACTCGGTGGCAAAGCCTTCCGGCAGCGTCTCGGCCGCGAGCTTGTCCATGATCGCGATGGCCTGGCCCTGCGAATAGCCGGGCGCCGCGGCGCCGTCGATCTCGGCGGCGGGATAAAGATTGTAGCGCGGCACGCGATACGGGCCGGAAATGTTGTCCACGGTGGTGAAGGAGCCGAGCGGCACCGTATCGCCGTTGGAATTGCGCACCCTGATCTTGAGCACGTCGGCGGATATCCATCCGGTCCTCGTCGCGCGCCTGCGCGGTGACGCGGAAGGTGCGGCCGAACAGATTGAAGTCGTTGACGTAGGACGAGCCGATATAGATCTGCAGCGCGTTGAACACGTCCTGCACGTTGATGCCGAGCAGCTGCGCCTTGGTGCGGTCGATATTGAGATAGACCTGCGGCGTCGAGGTTTCGAACAGCGAGAACGCCTGGCGATGCCGGGCGTCTGCGCGGCGCGCACCACCAGCGCTTCGGTCGCCGCGCGCAGCGCCTCCGAACCCTGCCCGGCGCGATCCTCGACCATCATGCGGAAGCCGCCGGCGGTGCCGATGCCGCGCACCGGCGGCGGCAGCACCGCGACGATGAAGGCGTCCTGGATGACCGACAGCCGGCGGATCAGCTCGGCCTGGATCGCCGCCGCCGATTGGCGCGGATCGTGGCCGCGCTTGCGGAAGTCGTCGAGCACCAGGAACAGCGCGCCGGAATTGGGCGCATTGGTGAAGGTCGCGCCGGAGAAGCCGACGATGTTCACCGCATGCGCGACGCCGGGCACGCCGAGCGCGATGTCGAGCGCGCGCTGCTGCACCTCGTCGGTGCGCGCCAGCGAGGCGCCGGGCGGCAGTTGCACGACGACGATGATGTAGCCGGCGTCGACCTGCGGGATGAAGCCGACCGGCGTCGCGCGGAACGCGTTCAAGCCGAGGCCGATGACGACCAGATAGATCGCGACCATCATCACGACGCGCCGCACTGTTCGCGTGGCGAGCCAGGAAATGCCGAAGGCGACCTTGTCGAAGTAACGATTGAAATAGCCGAAGAATTGGTGGATCGGCCGCTCCCACCAGGTGTCGCGATGGCCGGGCTCGTGCGGCTTGAGCAGCAGCGCGCACATCGCCGGCGACAGCGTCAGCGACACGATCAGCGAAATGACGGTGGCGCCGGCGATGGTCAGCGCGAATTGCCGGTAGAACTGGCCGGATATGCCGGTGATGAACATCGACGGCACGAACACCGCGCACAGCACCAGCGCGATCGCGACCAGCGCCGAGCCGACCTCGTCCATGCTCTTGCGCGCCGCGTCGCGCGGCGACAGCCCGGAGGCGATGTTGCGTTCGACGTTCTCGACCACGACGATGGCGTCGTCGACGACGATGCCGATCGCCAGCACCAGCCCGAACAGCGACAGGTTGTTCAGCGTATAGCCGAACGCCGCCATGAAAAAGAACGTGCCGATCAGCGACACCGGGATGGCGATCAGCGGAATGATCGCCGCGCGCCAGGTCTGCAGGAACACGATCACCACCAGCACGACCAGCACGATCGCCTCGCCGATCGTGTCGATCACCGCGTCGACCGATTGCTGGATGAACTGCGTCGGATTGTAGACGATGGCGTATTTGACGCCGGGCGGAAACCGCTTCGCCAATTCGCGCCATCAGGTCGGTGACGCCCTTGGCGGTGGCGAGCGCGTTCGAGCCCGGCCGCTGGAAGATGGCGAGCGCCACCGCGGGATCGTGATCGAGATAGGAATTCGACGAATAATCGAGCGCGGCGAGCTCGACGGTGGCGACGTCGCGCAGCCGCACCACGGCGCCCGGCGTCTGCTTGACCACGATGGAGCCGAACTCGTCCGGATTGTCGAGCCGGCCGAGCGTCTGCACCGCGATCTGGAACGCGCCGGGATGCGCGACCGGCGGCTGATCGAGCACGCCGGAGGCGACCTGGATGTTCTGGCCTGCAGCGCGTTGGTCACGTCGCTCGCGGTCAGGCCGAGCGATTGCAGGCGGTCCGGATCGAGCCAGATGCGCATCGAATAATCGCGGCTGCCGAACACCGTGATCGAGCCGACGCCGTCGACGCGGGTGAGCGGATCGGTGACTTCGAGCGTGGCGTAGTTGGAGATGAACAGCGAGTCGCGCGATTTGTCGGGCGAATAAAGATGCACGACCATCATCAGGTCGGGCGAGGCCTTGGTGCACCGTGACGCCGATATTGCGCACGTCGGCCGGCAGCCGCGGCTGCGCGATGGCGACGCGGTTCTGCACCTGCACCTGGGCGATGTCGAGATTGGTGCCGAGATCGAAGCTGACCTGGATGGAGAAGCGCCCGTCGGCCGTCGAGTTCGACGACATGTAGAGCATGTTCTCGACGCCGTTGATCTGCTCCTCGATCGGCGTGACCACGGTCGAGGCGACGACCTCGGCGCTGGCGCCGGGATATTGGCCGGAGACGTTGATGATCGGCGGCGCGATTTCGGGATATTGCGCGACCGGCAGGCGCGAGAACGACACGCCGCCGAGGATCACGAACACGATCGAGACCACGGCGGCGAAGATCGGCCGGTCGATGAAGAAGTGCGAGATGCGCATCTTACGGCATCAACCGGCTTGGCGTCTGGTCGCCGGCCTTGGGCGTCGCCGGGCGGCGCCGGCGGGAGCACCCTGCTTGCTCGCGCCTTCACCTTGATGCCCGGCCGCGCATGCATCAGGCCGTTGACGATGACGCGGTCGGTGGCGGCCAGGCCGTCCTTGATGACGCGCAAGCCGCCGTCGAGCTGGCCGGGCGTCACGTATTTCTGCCGCACCACGCCGCCGTCGTCGACCACGAGCACGTATTTGCGCGCCTGCTCGGAGCCGATCGCGGCGTCGGGAATGAGCAGCGCGGTATAAGGCGGCGAGCCGGGAACGCGGATGCGGCCGAACATGCCGGGCGTGAAGATGCCGTCGGGATTGGCGAACACCGCGCGGCCGCGGATCGTGCCGGAGGATGCGATTGATGACGTTGTCGACGAAATCGATCTTGCCGGTATGCTCGAAATCCTTCTCGTCGATCAGCTTGAGCGAACGTACACCGGAACGATTGCCGTGCGCGCTTGGCCGACGTCGATTGCTCGGCGGATGGCGAAGCGCACGTAGCGCAGATACGACGCCTCGTCGAAGGTGAATTCGAAGCGGATCGGATCGACCGAGACGACGGTGGCGAGCAGCGTGGTGTTGCCGCCGGTGCCGCCGGTGACGAGATTGCCGACCGCGACGCGGCGGTCGCCGATGCGGCCGTCGATGGGCGAACGCAACTCGCTATATTGGTCGAGGTCGAGTTCGGCCGAATGCACCATCGCCTCCTGGGCGGCGACGGCGGCTTCGGCCACGGCCTTGGCCTGCTGCGCTGATCGTAGGTCTGCTCGGTGATGGTCTTGTTCCCCAGCAAGGCCTGGCCGCGCTCGAGATCGCCCTCGGCGAAAGGCGAGATTGGCGCGCGCCTGCGCGAGATTGGCGCGCATCTGCTCGAGCACGATCTCGAACGGCCGGCGGTCGATGGTGAAGAGAAGATCGCCCTTCTTCACCATCTGGCCGTCCTGGAAATGGATTCTCGGAAAGATAGCCGGACAGCCGCGAGCGGATCTCGACCGAATTCGACCGCGACGAAGCGGCCGACATATTCGTCGTAATCGACCACGGTGCGCTGCACCGGCTTGGCGACGGTCACGGCCGGCAGCGCGGCGCGCGCCTGCTGCTGGCCCTGACCGCAGCCGGCCAGAGCGAGCGGCAGCAGGCCGCAAACAGCAAGCGGCAAGGCGCGCCGCTTTGGCGAATGTCATGAATTCTCCCCTCAAGCGTCTCGGCATCATAGGCAGCCGACCCTGTCAATCACACACGGCGGCGCGCATCGCCAGCCGCGCGCATTGCCGCCCTTCCCCTGGCGGCAGCGCGCTCCCCATATCTGGGCCCGATCCGCACATTCACCAAGACCCGGCCGCAAGGCCGGGCTAAGATGCTGATAATCCATGACAATCATACCCTTGACCGACGCTCTGCGGAGCGCCCGAAGCGCCGCCCGCGCCGCGATCCCGCAAGCCGTCCCGGCCGACGACCAGGCGCTGCTCGATGCCTATTCGCGGGCCGTGATCGACGTGGTCGACCGTGTCGGCCCCGCCGTCGTGCGCCTTGCCGTCCACACCGGTCAGCCCGGCCGACCGGCGCAATCCCGCGGCGGCACCGGCTCCGGCGTCATCGTGGCGCCGGACGGCCTCATCCTCACCAACAGCCACGTCGCCGGCCGCTCCGGCCGGCACGCCTCGCGCATCGAGGTGACGACCGCCGACGGCCAGGATCTCCACGCGCGCCTCGTCGGCGACGATCCCGATACCGATCTGGCGCTCATTCGCGTCGACGAGCCGGTGACGCTGCCGGCGGCGCCGCTCGGCGATTCCAAGCGCCTCAAACGCGGCCAACTCGTGATCGCCATCGGCAATCCGCTCGGCTTCGAATCGACGGTGACGACCGGCGTCGTCTCCGCGCTCGGCCGCTCGCTTGCGCTCGCGCAACGGCCGGCTGATCGACGACGTCATCCAGACCGACGCCGCGCTCAATCCCGGCAATTCCGGCGGCCCCCTGGTGTCGTCGCGCGGCGAAGTCGTCGGCATCAACACCGCGGTGATCATGGGCGCGCAGGGCATCTGCTTTGCGGTCGCCGCCAATACCGCAAGCTTCGTGCTCGGCGAACTGGTGCGGCACGGCCGGGTGCGGCGCGCCTTCATCGGCATCGCCGCGCAGCAGACCGCGATCCCGCCGCGCCGGCGGCGCGCCTTCGGCCTCACCCAGGAAGGCGCGGTCATGGTCGGCACGGTCGAGCCGGATTCGGCCGCGGCGCGCGCGGGCTTAAGGTCCGGCGACATCATCGTCGCGCTCGACGGCGAAACCATCGCCGGCGCCGACGATCTGGTGCGCGCGCTCACCGGCGAGAAGATCGGCAAGGACGTCGCGCTCGACGTGCTGCGCGGCACCGAACGGCTGACGCTCTCGATGGTGCCGCAGGAGCGCAAGCGCGGCTGAGGCGGGGCCGCGCTCGCCGCCGCGTTTAATCCAACTTAATTCGCCGCCCCTCCGCGGCCGCCCAATAGCCGGCATATTGGACGCGCGTGGTTTCGCAGGCGAGATCGAGATCGGCCAATGGCTGCCGGCCGGTTGCGACGCATTCCAGGAAGTCCTGAATTTCCTGGAGATAGCCGCGCGTCCATTCCTCTTCGAGGCAGACGAATTGCCAGCCGGTCTTGCGGTCGACTTTTTCGGTGATGTAGACGCCGGCGAGCTTCTCTTCGTCCGTCATGTAAGTCAGCATGTGATTGTTCGGCGTGATATTGGCGAACAGCGATCCGCCGCTGGTGTAGGTCTCGATCAGATTGCGGACGCCGCCCATGATCATGTCGCCGGAGAAGATCGTGCCCTTGGTGCCGTCCGAGAAGGTGACGGTCAGCGTGCCCCAATCCTCGACATCGACCGGATTGGCCTTGATGAACTGGCGCTCCGCCGGCGCAAGGCAGGCCGCGACATTGCCGACATCGGCGGTCACCGCGGCGACGCCAATCGTCTCGCCGCGGGCTTGCGCCTCCACCCGCTTGAGATAGAGCACCGCCGACAACGGATGGCAGCCCATGCGGATGAGCGAGCCGCCGCCCGTCATCGCCCATTGCGCGGCGTGCGCGGCATGCGAGCCGCTATGGCTCTCTTCCGCCTTCATGAACAGGATCTTGTCCTTGGTGGCTTTGAGGATTTCGACGGTCTTCGCCAGCGCCGGCGCGTAAACCCAGTCCTCCGCATACATGAAGAGCTTGCCGCTCCTGGCGATCGCAGCGCGCGTCTTCTCCATCTCCGCCATGACGCGCTCATACATGAGCGCTTTCGGCACATGCTTGCCGATCGGCTGCTGATCGCCCGCGCTGGCCGAAATAACCGGAAAACGGCTTCTCGCAGATGACATGCTTGCCGGCGCTGACGGCGGCCACGATCATCTGCGCGTGCAACGCCGGCGGGGTGCAGATATCGACGACGTCGATGGCCGGATCGGCAAGCAGCTCGCGATAATCGCGATAGGTCTGCGCGATGCGATGTTTCTTCGCGAATGCGTCGACATGGTCGCCGCGCGACACCACCGCCGCAACCTCGGCATCGACGCCGTAAACGCGCCTGTAGGCGTACATGTGAAGCTCGGCAACGAAGCCGCTGCCGATGAGGCCGACTTTTATTTTTGCCATTGCACCGCTCGACGTATCACTTGCCCCGGCTAAGGTCGCCCTTCTTCACGCCGGCCTCCGGGAACACCCACATCGCCGCGATCATCAAGATCGCGACGATGACGACGAAGGTCGAGAAATCGGGACGAATGGGCGAGCCGCTCCAATAAGCGAGCACGAGCGCGACAATGAGCGTGATCGCCGAGACCGCCGCTTTGACGTCGTTGGGCATGGCGCTAACTCTAGTTCGTTCCCACCGGGGCCGCCGCCGCCTCGTCGGGCCGGCGCGGCGCGCTGCGCAGGTTTTTCTTCAGGTGGTGCGTGTCGTAGCCGTTGAGCAGCGTGCCGACCAGCCCGCGGTCGAGGTCCGAGGTGCCGAGCAGCCAGTCGGCGATCGGGAAGGTCAGGTTCATGTTGACCTCCATCATCAGCTTGGCGTTGTGGTGCGCGGTGTGATGGCGGCGCAGCGTGTTGACGAACGGACAATTGCGCACAAAGGCGTTCTCGTCGACGTGGCAGCAGAAATGCATGAACTCGTAGATCAGATACATGCCGGTGGTCGTCGACATGAACAGCCAGCCGACATTGGCGGAGAACAACATGCCGAGAACGGCGGCCGGCGGGATCGACATCAGGATGAAGACCACCAGCGCGTAAGGCGGGAACACCGTGACGCGCCAGTCCTTGTGGTCGCGAAACCGCATCTCGTTGTCGGTGAAGAACTGGTGATGGTTGAGCGTGTGCCGCTCGTAGATGGCGCGCAGGCCTTTGATGTTGACCGGCCGGTGCATGATGTATTTGTGCACGGCCCATTCGAAGATATTGGTGAACAGGAAAGTCAGCGGCACGGTCAGCCATTCGAGCGCGGTCACGCCGTGGATGTGCTCGACATAGATATAGAACGCCGCGGCGCCCATCGCGTAGATGATGACGATGTGGAAATAGCCGTCGTACCATCCCATGATGCGGGAGCGGTATTCGTTGCGAAAGTCGATCTGGCGCTGATTGATCATTGCCGCTCTCCCTGAAACTTTCATCCGCCGTGCCGTGGCGCAGATAGGCGTCGACGTCCTCGCCGGTGAGCTGCCAATCGTTGTCGAGATTGGCGATCACGTCCTTCATGTAAGGCGCCGACAACGCGACGGCGCGGTCGCCGTCGGCGAGATAGTCGAACAGGATCGCCAGCGCGAGCTGCTGCGGGCTGGTGCCTTCATAGGTCCACTCGAAGCCGCGATTGGTGAACTGCTTGACTTCGTAATGCTCCGGCAGGCGCTCGCCGTCCACGGTGACGACAATGCCGTCGATGGTGCGCTTGCCCTCGGTAGACTTTCAATGCCGTCACTCCGGCACTTCGCCCTTGAGCATCAGGCGGTAGAGATAGCGCCGTTCGTTCATGTCGTAGTCGGGATTGGCCTGGTGCATGACGCTGCGATTGTCCCAGATGACCCAGTCGCCGTGGCGCCATTGGTGGCGATATTCATATTTCTTCTGGGTGGCGTGCTGCATCAGCCGGCGACCAGCTCGAGCGCGTCCTCGTCCTCCATGCCGACGATGGATTCGATGCGCACCGGATTGAGGAACAGCGCCTTGCGGCCGTTCTCCGGGTGCGTGCGTACCAGCGGGTGGATGCCGGGCGGCGGCAGCTTCTTGCGGCTTTCCTCGGTGAGAAGGCCGAGCGGACGCGGACTGTATTTGCTCAAGATAGACATGCACCGCCTTGAGCCCGTCGATCTTCTGCCGGGTTTCGGCGGGGAGATCGTCGTAGGCCTCGTGCATATTGACGTATTGGGTGTCGCCGCCGCGCGACGGCAGCTCGACCGCGAACAGTGTCGTCGCCTTGGGCGGGCGCGGATGATTGGAATGATCGGTGTGGAAGGTCTCGCCCGGGATGATGCGCCGGCCGTTCACGAACTCGTCGTTGGAGACGTAGGACACGTCCGGATGATCGGGGACGTGATGCTCCTTCTTGTCGTGCGGCTGCAGCTCGCCGAACAGCTGCACCGCGGCCTTGAATTCGTCCGGGGCAAAATGCTGGGCGCGCATGACCAGGACATGGTGCTCGGCGAAGGCGCGGCTCAGCGCGGCGCGGGTGTCGCCGTCGATCGGCGCGGTGAAGTCAAGGCCGGTGACTTCGGCGCCGGTGTGACCGGTCAACGGCGTGATGGCGAAGGATGCCATGGCAGTCCCCTCCCCGCGTTATTTTCTTCAACGCTATCGCCGGGCGCCGGCGGGTTCAAGCGGCAGTAAGGGGTGCCTGGAAAACATTTCTCCGGGGAATTGCCCGAACAGAATATCTCATTCGCCGCGGCGCGAAGAACGCAACGCTTTCGGCTTGGAAGGAGCCCGGTTGACCCCTAAATCATTGGTCCAGTTCAAACCTTCGGCGGCATTCGCCGCCGTTTGCCCGGACGCTGGGTTTCCGGGGCTCTGAGAGTCCTCCATGACCGATCTTTCCGTTGACGCACGCCTGCTCGCCAGCGAGCGCGGCGCAGCGCCCCCGATCAATACCTGGGTCGTGATCCTGGCTTCGGCCGTGCTTGGCGCCGGCGCGATCGCGCTCGGCGATGCCTATACGCTGGCGGCAGGGCGCGCTGTTCCTGGTCGGCGGCGCGCTCGGGCTCGTGCTCTATCACGCGCTGTTCGGCTTCACCTCGGCGTGGCGCGTTTTTATCGCCGACGGCCGCGGCGCAGGATTGCGCGCGCAAATGCTGATGCTGGCGGTCGCCGTGGTGCTGTTCTTCCCGGCGCTGGCGCATGGCACGCTGTTCGGCCAGCCGGTGCACGGCGAATATGGCGCGGTTGGCGTTTCCGTCGTGGTCGGCGCGTTTCTGTTCGGGCTTGGCATGCAGCTCGGCGGCGGCTGCGCCTCCGGCACGCTCTACACCGCCGGCGGCGGCAATTCGCGCATGCTGGTGACGCTCGCCTTCTTCATCATCGGCTCGGCGCTCGGCGCCTGGCATCTGCCGTGGTGGTCGGCGACGCCGAATTTCGGCCGATCTCGCTGATCTCCGCCTGGGGCTGGGCGCCCGCGCTCGCCGTCAGCCTCGCCGGATTTGCCGCCATCGCCGCGCTGACCGTCGTGATCGAGCGGCGCATGCATGGCGAATTGCGCTACGGCGTCGTCACCGACCGCCAGCGGCTGGACGCGCTTCCTGCACGGGCCGTGGCCGCTTCTCGCCGGCGCGGTCGCGCTCGCGATCGGCAATTTCGCCACGCTTTATCTCGCCGGCCGGCCGTGGGGCATCACCTCGGCCTTCGCGCTGTGGGGCTCGAAGATTTTCGCGGCATCGGGCATCGACGTCGCCTCCTGGGGCTATTGGCATTCGGCGGAACGCGCCAGGGCGCTCAATGACAGCGTGTTCGCCGACATCACCTCGGTGATGGATTTCGGCATCATCCTCGGCGCGCTGCTGGCCTCCGGACTTGCCGGGAAATTCCATCCGGGCTGGAAAGTGCCGCCGCGTTCGCTCGTCGCCGCCGTGATCGGCGGCCTGCTGCTCGGCTACGGCGCGCGGCTCGCCTATGGCTGCAATATCGGCGCCTATTTCAGCGGCATCGCTTCGTCGAGCGTGCACGGCTGGCTGTGGCTCGTCGCCGCCTTCGCCGGCAGCGTGTTCGGCACCTATCTGCGGCCGTGGTTCGGCTTGAGCGTCGAGCGCAGCCTTAGCCAAGCCCAAGCCGGTCCGGTCGCGCGCGACTAGCTACATGCGCGCCGCCGACCGTAGCGCCGCAACGATGTCCTGCGGCGCGATCGGCGTGCGATTGAATTCGACTTTGACCGGACGCAGCGCGTCGGCGACGGCGTTGGCGATCGCCGCCGGCGGCGCGATCGGGCCGCCCTCGCCGACGCCCTTGACGCCGAACGGATTGAGCGGCGACGGCGAATGCTGATGGATGAGCGTGATGCGCGGAATGTCGGTGGCCGTCGGCAGCAGATAATCCATCAACGTCGTCGTCAGCGGTTGTCCCGCGGTATCGTAGTTGATGGCCTCGAACAGCGCGCCGCCGATGCCCTGCACGGCGCCGCCGACGATCTGCCCCTCGACCAGCATCGGATTGACCACCACGCCGCAATCGTGGGCGATGGCGTAATCCTCGATCCGCACGCGTCCGAGTTCGACATCGACATCGACCACCGCGGCATGCGCCGCATATGACCAGGTGACCGTCGGCGGCTCGAAATAATAGGTCTCCTCGAGCCCGGCATCGATGCCCGGCGGACGCCCGCTATCCCAGCCCGGCCGCGCCGCCTGCGCAACCTTGGCAAGCGACAATTCGGAGCCCGGCACGCCGACAATACCGACCGCGCCATGGCGCAATTCGAGGTCGCTCGCCGCGCATTCCAGCATGTTGGCGGCGATCGCAAAGACTTTCGTGCGCAATTTTTCGCTCGCGCCATGAATGGCCGCCGACAGAGTGACCGTGGTGCGGCTCGCGATGGTGCCAAAGCCGATGGCGATGGCCGCCGTGTCGGCAAGTGAAAAGACGACGTCATCGGGATTGACGCGCCACGCATCGGCGACGACCTGGGCAAAGATCGTCTCCATGCCCTGGCCCTGCGGACAGGCGCCCGAGGTCACAAAAATCTTGCCGGAGGCTCGATCCGGACGAGCGCGCTCTCGAACGGCCCGACGCCGGTGCCCTCGACATAGCAGCCGATGCCGAGGCCGAGATGACGGCCCTCGTCCCGCGCTGCGCGCTGGCGCGCGCGAAACGCCTCGACGCCGCCGATCGCGGCGAGCGCTTTCCGCAGCGCCGCCGGATAATCGCCGCCGTCATAGACGATCGGCTGGCCGTCGCGATACGGCAGGCCCGCCGCATAGGGCATCTCGTCGGCGACGGACCATGTTGCGCAACGCGCACCTCGGCCGGCTCGAGGCCGAGCTCGCCGGCGACAAGATCCATGATCCGCTCCATCGCGAAGGCGGCTTCCGGACGGCCGGCGCCGCGATAGGGCGCGTTCGGCACCTTGTTGGTGGCGGCGATGCTGCCGGAAATCTTCATCGCGGCGATCTTGTACGGACCGGCAAGATGCGCGGCGGTATTGTAGGCGATGCCGGCGCCGATCGGATTCCAGGCGCCGCAATCGACCAGAAAGCGGTCGCGCAGCGCGAGGATGCGGCCCGTCGCCGTCGAAGCCGACCTCGACGTCGTGAATCTGGTCGCGCGAATGGCATGAGCAGAACAGATGCTCGCGGCGGTCTTCGATCCACTGCACCGGCCGGGCGAGCTTGCGCGCCAGGAACGGGATCAGGAGATCTTCCGGATAGACATGGCCTTTGACGCCGAAGCCGCCGCCGACGTCGAGCGCGACGCAGCGGATGCGGGCTTCCGGCAGTTTTAGCACCGTGCCGCCTCGCGCCGCAGCCAATGCACGACCTGGGTGGACGACCAGATCGTCACCGCATCGGTCCGCGCATCGTGCAATCCGACCACGCCGCGGCATTCCATCGGCATGGCGGCATAACGGTGGTGATGAAAGCGCCGTTGCAGCCGGTGCGGCGCGCGCCCGAGCGCGCCATCGGCATCGCCCTTGGCGACCGTGAAGGCGCCGATCAGGTTGGTGCCGAACTTGTCGTGGACGATCGGTCGCGCCCGCGGCGAGCGCCGCTTCGGGATCGAGCACGGCCGGCAGCGGATCGAGATCGAGTTCGACCAGTTCGGCTGCGTCCTCCGCCGCATAGCGGCCCTCCGCCACGATGACAGCCACGGCCTCGCCGACGTGGCGGACCTTATCGTGAGCCAGCAGCGGCTGCTGCGGGTTGATGAACTTGTGCTGCACCTGCGTCGTCCATTTGCTCGGCAGCGCAAGCTGGGTGTCCGACACCGGCGGCAACAGCTGGGCGAGTTCGGGGCCGCTCAGCGCATAGACAACGCCGGGCGCCGCGGCGGCGCGCGACACGTCGATCGATTTTATGCGCGCGTGGGCGACCGAGCTTCGGACGAACACCGCATGCAGCATGTGCGGCAATTCGAGATCGGCGATGAACTGGCCGCGGCCGGTGAGAAGACGCCGATCCTCGCGCCGCGTGAGGGACCGGCCGATGAAGGGGACATTCGGGAGATCGTTCATCCTCTTCCGGGCCGGCGCATATCGACGACCACCGGCGCGCGCCCGATCGCGACGTAGCGGAATTGCGCGCGCTTCATCTCGTCGGCGCGATAGATGTTGCGCAGATCGACGATCACCGGCTGCGCCATCACGCCCTTGAGGCGCTCCAGATCGAGCGCGCGGAACTGCTCCCATTCGGTGGCGATCACCACGGCGTCGGCGCCTTCGGCGGCGCGTAGGCGCTGGTGCAATACTGCACGGCGGGCAGCAGCGGCTTGGCCTGCTCCATGCCGGCCGGATCGTAGCCGCGCACCGTGGCGCCGAGATCGTGCAGCGCGGTGATCAGCGGGATCGCCGGCGAATCGCGGGTATCGTCGGTGTTCGGCTTGAACGTCAGGCCGAGCACGGCGATGGTCTTGCCGCGCACCGAACCGCCGAGCGCCGCCACCACTTTGCGCGCCATGGCGCGCTTGCGCTGCTCGTTGACGGCGGCGACCGCCTCGACGATGCGCAACGCCACGCCGTAATCCTGCGCGGTCTTGAGCAGTGCGGTGGTGTCCTTGGGAAAGCACGAGCCGCCGAAGCCCGGGCCGGCATGCAGAAATTTGCCGCCGATGCGGTTGTCGAGCCCCATGCCGCGCGCCACTTCCTGCACGTCGGCGCCGACCTTTTCGCACAGGTCGGCGATTTCGTTGATGAAGGTGATCTTGGTGGCGAGGAAAGCGTTGGACGCGTATTTGATCAGCTCGGCGGTGCGCCGGCTGACATAGAGAAGCGGCGGCGCATTGAGATAAAGCGGCCGGTAGATTTCGGCGAGCACGGCGCGGGCGCCGGGGTCGTCGGTGCCGACGACGATGCGGTCGGGATGCTTGAAGTCCTGGATCGCGGCGCCTTCGCGCAGAAATTCCGGATTGGAAACGACCTGCATCTCGGCGTCGGGACGCATCTCGCGCAGGATACGCTCGATCTCGTCGCCGGTGCCGACCGGCACGGTCGATTTGGTGACGACGACCGCGGTGTTCGACAGCAGCGGCGCGATCTCGCGCACCGCCTCATAGACGAAGGTCAGATCGGCATGGCCGTCGCCGCGGCGCGACGGCGTGCCGACCGCGATAAACACCGCCTCGGCGTCGCCGATGCGCGACGTATCGGCGGCGAATTCGAGCCGGCCCTGGCGCATATTGGCTTCGACCAGATCGGCGAGGCCCGGTTCGAAGATCGGGATTTCGCCGCGATTGAGCGCTGCGACTTTGGTGGCGTCCTTGTCGATGCAGGTCACCTGGTGACCGAAATCGGCAAAGCAGGCGCCGGAGACGAGCCCGACATATCCGGCGCCGATCATGGTCACGCGCATGGCAATGGTTCCAGTTTAGATCCGGTCCGGCCCGGCGACCGGCGCGGATGTGCCTTCGAGTTCATCGAGCGTCGCCGCCGGGGCAGCCTGCGCGCTCCGCCGCATCAGCGAAAGCCAGCGCCGGCCGAACAGCACCAGCACAAGCCCCCCATAGACCAAACCGCCGATCAGCACCAATAGCAGCAATTCCGATTCGTTGCGGAACCTGGACCATGACGATAACAGCGCCGTGACGAGCGGATCGGCGATAACCAGAACAACCGCCAGCACGGCACCAGCCACCGCGAGCTTTACCAGCGAGGCTTTGAGTTCCGCGTCGGACGCGATGACATTGGCGCGCACGGCGAAGACCAGCACCAGGACGAAATTGATCCAGGCGCCGATCGAGGTCGCCAGCGCAAGCCCGACCTGCGCCAGCGGAACCATCAGCGCGACCTTGAAGGCGATGTTGACCGCGGTTCCGATCAGCGCCGCCTTGACCGGCGTCGCGGTGTCGCCGCGGGCGAGAAACGGCGCCACCACGCTGCGGATCAGGACGAAGGGCACGAGCCCGATCGTATAGGCCACGAGCGTCATCGCCGCGGCATGCGCGTCCGCGGCGGTGAAGGCGCCGCGCATGAACAAAGCGCGCATGATGAGCCCCGGCACCACCAGGAAAGCGACGACGCAGGGGATGGCCAGCAGCAGCGCGAATTCGATGGCGCGGTTCTGCGCCGAGCGCGCGCCGGCGTCGTCGCCGGCGGCGAGCCGGTGCGTCATTTCCGGCACCAGCACGGTGCCGACCGCGATGCCGATCACGCCGATCGGCAGCTGGTCGATGCGATCGGCGTAATAGAGCGCCGAGATCGCGCCCGCCGACAGAAAGCTGGCGATGATGGTGTCGGCGAACAGCGCCAGCTGCGTGCCGGCCGATCCGATGGTGGCCGGAACCAGCGCCTTGAAGAAGCGCCTCACGTCGTCGTCCCAGCGCAGCGCGCGGAACGAGGTCATGACGCCGGCATAGAACGTGTCGCCGCCGACCAGGACGGCTTGCAGCACGCCGGAGATCAGCACGCCCCAGGCCGCGGCATGGCCGGCGCTCGGAAACCAGCACGCCAAGGCCAGCGTCGCCATCATCGCGACATTGAGCAGGATCGGCGCCGCGGCGGCGGCGGCGAAGCGGTGCAGCGCATTGAGGATGCCGCTCCACAGCGTCACCAGCGTGATGAGCAGAAGATAAGGGAAGGTGATCCGCGTCAGCGAGACCGCAAGCGCGAACTGCTGCGGCTCGCGCGAGAAGCCGGGCGCCAACAGTTCGATCACCTGCGGCGTGAACATCAGCGCCAGCGCCAGCAGGACGCCCTGCGACGCGAGCAGCAGCGTGAAGATGCGGTCGCCGAAGCGGCTCGCCGCCTCCGCGCCGCCCTGGGTGCGAATGCGCGCATAGGCCGGAATGAAGGCGGCGTTGAACGCGCCTTCGGCGAAAATGGCGCGGAAATGATTCGGCAGCCGGAAGGCGACAAAGAAAGCATCGGCGACCGGCCCGGCGCCGATGATCGCCGCCAGCATGATGTCGCGCACAAAGCCGGTCAGCCGCGACAGCAGCGTATAGCCGCCGACGGTGAGAATCTTCTCGATCATTGGGCTATAGTCGCGGATTCTCGCGCTTCGTCATTCCGGATCGCCGCAAAGCGGCGAGTCCGGAATCCATATCCACAGGCCGTGGTTATGGATTCCGGGCTCCTCGCGGAGCTTGTCATCGGGCCGGCCACTTCGGGCCGGACCCGTTGGCTCGCGCCCCGGAATGACGAGTGATTAGCGGTCAGCCCGCGAGCGCCCGCCGCACCGCGCCGATGATGCGGTCCTGGACCGCGGGTTCGAGATAAGCGTGCATCGGCAGGCTGATGACTTCCTCGGCCAGTTGGCCGCTCACCGGCACGCCGCCGTCGGCGACCGGAAAGCCGCGATAGGCCGGCTGACGATGCAGCGGCTTGGTGTAATAGATCGCGGTCGGAATGCCTTGCGCCTTGAGCGCGGCGGCAAGCGCATCGCGCCGGCCTGGCTTGAGGCGGATGGTGTATTGCGCCCAGACCGAGGTCGATTGATTGCCGGCGCGCGGCACCATCGCGACATCGGCGAGCCCCCCCGCATAGCGCGCCGCCACACGGTCGCGCGCCGCAATCTCGTCCGGAAAGATTTTCAGCTTTTCCATCAGCACCGCCGCCTGGATGGTGTCGAGCCGGCCGGTAATGCCGATCCGCACCGCCTCGTATCTGTCGACGCCTTCGCCATGCACGCGCAGGCTTTTGACCCGCGCCGCCAGCGCGTCGTCGTCGGTGAACACCGCGCCGCCGTCGCCATAGCAGCCGAGCGGCTTTGCCGGAAAAAAGCTGGTCGCGGTCGCGGTGCTGAGCGCGCCGAGCTTGCGGCCGCGATAGGTCGCGCCGAAGGCCTGCGCCGCGTCGTCGAGCACAAGCAGGCCGTGCGCGGCGGCAAGCGCATTGATCGCGTCGTGATCGGCCGGCAGCCCGAACAGATCGACCGGGATGATCGCGCGCGGCTTTAAGCCAAGCCTTTTCGCCGTCGCGACGGCGCGCTCGCAGCTTGCCGGATCGAGATTGAAACGTCTCCGCCTGCACATCGGCGATGATCGGCGTCGCGCCGAGCAGCGCCACCATTTCGGCGGTCGCGTGATAGGTGAAGGACGGGCAGATCACCGCGTCGCCCGGCCCGATCTCCCACGCCATCAGCACGAGAAGCAGCGCATCGGTGCCGCTGGAGCAGCCGATGACGTGCCTGGCGCCGCAGAAAGCGGCAAGCTCGGCTTCGAACGCGCGCACCTCCGGGCCCTGGATGAACTGGCAATGCGCCAGCACGCGCGCCACCGCGTCGTCGATCGCGGGGCCGAGACGGCGGCGCTGGGCCGCGACGTCGATGAAGGGAATCGGCTTTTCTTCAACGCGGGCGTGTTGATTCATTTTGGATATCGCTTGCCTCTGGCTCGATCCCGGCGGGGAGAAGGTGTTTTCAGCCGACGACGCGCCGCGGGCCCTTGGGCTGCGGCGCGGCCGTTTGCGCCGTCCGGCCGTCGAGACAGCGGATCGCGATTTCGAGGCTGGCGACGGCTTCATCGCCGGTCACCGCCGGCGGCTTGCCGCTGCGGATGGCGCTGACGAAAGCGACAAGCTCCGAGCGCAGCGGCTCGGCATAGCCGACCGACAAATGCCGCATCGAATAGCTGCCGTCGGGCTGGAAGCCGAAACATTCGGTGACTTGCAGCGTCAGCAGATCGCCGATCACGTATTTGTCGCGGGTGGCGATGTGGATGGTGCGCGCCTTGAACGGCGTGAGCCAGTTGGTGTTGATGTGCGCCAGCACGCCCGAGGCGGTGCGGAATTGCAGGAGCGCGATGTCCTCGCGCTCGGCGACCGCGCTCGACGTCTGCGGCTGGATCTCGACGATCTCGGAATCGGTGAACCAGCGAATGAGGTCGATGTCGTGCACGGCGAGATCGATGACGACGCCGACATTGGACATGCGCGGCGGGAACGGTCCGACGCGGGTGATGGCGATCGACAGGATGTCCTGATCCTGGATCGCCCGCTTGATCGATTGGACCGCCGGATTGAAGCGCTCGACATGGCCGACCATCAGCGTGACGCCGGCGCGGCGCGCCGCGGCGACGATGGCGCGGCCTTCCTCGACGGTCGGCGCGATCGGCTTCTCGACCAGAACATGCATGCCGCGCGCGATGCACTCGACAGCGATGTCGCGATGCAGATGCGTCGGCGCCGCGATGGTGACGGCATCGACGCCATGGGCGATGAGTTCGCTGACGTCGTCGAAGCCGGCGCAGCCAAGTTTGCTCGTCACGAGGTCGCGGCGCTTGCGATCGGGATCGGCAACGCCGACCAGTCTGACGCCCGGCAGTTCGGAAAGCACCCGGGCGTGGTTGCTGCCCATGACGCCCACACCCACAACGCCGACACGCAACGGCGTACCCGCGTCCGATTTTTCAGCCTCACTCATGACCCGATGAGCCCCCATGCGCTACCCGGAGCCGACCCCAACGTTTTCCCGTAGCATGCCGGATGCCAACTAGCGACCGGGCGGAAGGGAAAACCCGCGGAAATCCTGAACACGATTTGATTCAGAGGCTTACGTGCGCGTGTCAGCGCGATACTCTACGAATAGCATGGCAACTTTGCTTGGGGCCGTCGAGAAACTGCAACTCAACAGCAAAATATGCAGTTATTTCAAATTCTTATCGCTCACAGACAATCGGAGATATTTGACATATGCCAAGGCATATGCTAGGGGGTAGTCATGTCGGAAAGGCGTGTGAAATTATTCAGGAATGGGCGAAATCAGGCCGTGCGAATTCCCCGTGAATTCGAGCTGCCGGGTGAGGCTGCGGTTATCCGCAAGGAAGGCGAAAGGTTGATCATCGAGGCTGCGCCCAGCAAATCCCTGCTGGCGCTCTTGGCGATACTTGAGCCCATCGAGGAGGATTTTCCGCCAATCGTCGACGCGGTCCCCAAGTCGGTCGATTTTTAATGCGGTACTTACTCGATACGAACATCGTATCCGACGTCATCCGAAATCCCCGAGGTCGCATCGCTGAACACATCAAAGTCGTCGGCGAAAAACAGATCTGCACTAGCATAGTTGTCGCCGCGGAGTTGCGTTACGGCGCCGTCAAGCGAGGATCGCCGAGACTCGTGGCGCAGCTTGACGCCGTGATTGCGACGTTGGAGGTACTTCCCTTCGAGCTTCCTGCCGACGCGGCATACGGTCTAATCCGCAGCCGGCTGGAACAAGCGGGCAAGCCAATTGGCGGCAATGATCTCCTCATCGCCGCTCAAACCCTCACTCTCGGCCACACACTTGTGACCGATAATGAACGAGAGTTTTCCAGGGTCGATGGACTAGTGATCGAGAACTGGCTGCGGTGATCGCGGTTGTGCAATGCCAAATCGCAAGGCGCGTTCATCACGTGCGCCGATAATCGTCCTCGATGCGCACGATGTCGTCCTCGCCGAGATAGCTGCCGGTCTGCACCTCGATCAGTTCAAGATCGATCTTGCCCGGATTTTCCAGGCGGTGCCTGGCGCCGATCGGAATATAGATCAATTCATTTTCATGCACGATCTTGATCTCGTCGCCGATGGTGACGCGCGCGGTGCCGCGCACCACGATCCAGTGCTCGGCGCGGTGATGGTGCAATTGCAGCGACAGCCGCCCGCCCGGCTTCACCACGATGCGCTTGACCTGAAAGCGCGCGCCCTGATCGATCGACTGATAGGAGCCCCAGGGCCGATGCACCTTCAGATGCTCCTCGGTGACGGCGGGCGCGACTTCCTTGAGTTTCTGCACCAGCCGCCGCAGCCCGTCGCCGTCTTCGCGCTTGGCCACCAGCACGGCGTCGTCGGTCGTGACCACGACCAGATTGTCGACGCCGAACAGCGCGACGAGCTGCTTGTCGCTCGTCACATAGGAGCCGCGTGAATCGACGAAGATCACCGAGCCCTGTGCGGAATTGCCGAGCGCGTCGCGCTCGGACAGCTCCCACACCGCCTGCCACGAGCCGACGTCCGACCAGCCGTAGGAAACCGGCATGACCGCGGCGCGCTTGGTGCGCTCCATCACCGCATAGTCGATCGATTTCGCCGTCGCGCGCGCAAAGGCCTTGGCATCGAGCGTGACGAAACCGAGATCGGCGCCGGCCTTGTCGACCGATTCCACCACGGCGGCGATGCTGTCCGGCTCGAAGCTTCTGTATTCGTCGAGCAGCAGTCCGGCGCGGAACATGAAGTTGCCGGAGTTCCACAGATAGCCTTCCTTGACGTAACGCTCCGCGGTCTTGGCGTCGGGCTTTTCGACGAATTTCTCGATGGCGAAAATGTCGGGGCCGATCGATGCGCCGGCGCGGATATAGCCGTATTCGGTCGCCGGCCGCCTCGGCCGCACGCCGAACGTCACGATGCGATCCGCGGCGGCGGCGTCCGCCGCGAGGCCGCAGACTTTGGCGAAAGCCGCCGGGTCGGTGACGACGTGATCGGCGGCCAGCGCCACCACCACCGGATCGCCGCCGCGCTTGACCGCAAACGCCGCGCCGGCCGCGATCGCCGGTCCGGAATCGCGCCGCATCGGCTCGAGCATGATGTCGGCCTCGATGCCGATTGCGGCGAGCTGCTCGGCGACCAGAAAGCGGTATTGATTGTTGGTGACGATGATCGGCCGGCCGAACAGCGCCGGATCGGATACCCGGCGCACGGTATCCTGAAACGTCGAATGCGGACCGAACAACGGCAGGAATTGCTTGGGCCGGCCCTCGCGCGACGCCGGCCACAGCCGCGTGCCGGCGCCGCCGCACATGATCAGAGGGATGATCGATTGAGCCAAATCGTGAGCCAAGTTATGCCCGCGCGCGATTACGATTGAACAGATTGCCTAGAAGCCTGCGATTGTGCCGCATCCCCGTTAAGAATCCTTACATCTTCAAAAAGCAGGCGCCGGCACGGCGTCGGCGCCGCATTACTTCTTGCGCAACACCCGGCCCGCGACCGCATCGAGCTTTTTCAGAAGCTTCGGATCGCGCGCCTTCGGCGCGGTGATCAGCGCATTGTCGAGCGCGCGATCGGAGCCGATCGGGCACGGCTCGTGCTCGCGCGGAAAATCCCTGGCCAGCCGCGCCACCAGCTGCGCGGCCTTCTCGGCATTCGCCACCAGCACCTTGATGATGTCCTGCACGGTGACGGCGTCGTGGTCGGGATGCCAGCAATCGAAATCCGTCACCATGGCGACGGTCGCGTAGCAAATCTCCGCTTCGCGCGCGAGCTTGGCCTCCGGCATGTTGGTCATGCCGATCACCGAATAGCCGAGATTCTTGTAAGTGAGGCTTTCGGCCAGCGTCGAGAATTGCGGACCCTCGATGCAGACATAAGTGCCGTCGCGCACCACGGCGATGTTTTCCGCCATCGCCGCCTCGGCGAGATGGATGCGCAGCCGCGGCGATACCGGATGCGCCATCGAGACGTGGGCGACGCAGCCCTTGCCGAAGAACGAGCTTTCGCGCTTGTGGGTGCGGTCGACGAACTGATCGACCAGGACGAAGGTGCCGGGCGGCAGATGCTCCTTGAACGAGCCGCAGGCCGACAGCGAAACGAGATCGGTGACGCCGGCGCGCTTGAGCACGTCGATATTGGCGCGGTAGTTGATGTCGGACGGCGAATGGCGGTGGCCCTGGCTGTGCCGCGACAGGAACACCACCGGCAAGCCGGCGATCTGGCCGATGCGCAGCGGCCCGGACGGCTCGCCCCACGGGCTCTTGATGGTCTTCGAGCGGACTTTTTCCAGGCCGGGAAGATCGTAAACGCCCGAGCCGCCGATAATGCCGAGCACCGCCTTGGTCATGAGAAATGATTCTCCTCGGGTTGGGGAAAAATCGTCAATGCCAGCCGGGATGCGACGTTCGCCGGGCCGACGGGAAAAATCAATGATGCAGCAAGCACCATCGAGATCGCCGGCACATAGGTGATGATCATCAGCGCGATGAAATTGATCAGCAGGAACGGCAGCACGCCGAGATAAATCCGGCTCAACGGCGCATTGAAGATCGCCTGCGAGGAAAACAGGTTCAATCCGAACGGCGGCGTATACATGCCGAGGCTGAGATTGACCGCGACGATGATGCCGAAGTGAATGGCGTTGACGCCGACGGCGCGCACGATCGGCAGCAGCAACGGCGTCAGGATCAGGATCGCCGCCGGCGGTTCGAGGAAGCTTCCGGCCAGCAGCAGGCCGATATTGAGGATGAGCAGCAGCTCCCATTTCGGCATATGCAGCGCGTTGATCGCGGCGACGATCTGTTGCGGGATGCCGCTGGTCGTCAACAGCCAGGAATAAATCCCGGCCGAGGTGACGATCAGCAGAATCTGCGAAATGAGATACGACGCGCTCAGCAGGATCCGCCAGCAACCGGCGAGGTCGACTTCGCGGTAAATGAACATGGTCACGAACAGCGAATAGACCACGGCGACGCCGGCGGCTTCGGTCGGCGTGAACACGCCGCCATAGATGCCGCCGAAGATCACGGCGAGCGAGCCGATCGACCAGCTCGCCTCCTTGCTCGTCTTCCAGATCGTCGCCCAGTGCGCGCGCTGCGCCGAGCGGAACGCCCTTCAGCCTGGCATAGCTCATGACAAAGGCGGCATCGATGACGCCGATGAGAATGCTCGGCAGGATGCCGGCGGTGAACAGCTGCACGGCGGACTGCTCCGCCGACACCGCGTAAAGGATCATCGCGATCGACGGCGGAATGACGACCGCGATCGCGCCCGACGAGGCGATCAGGCCGACGGCGAAGCGATCGTTGTAGCCGCCCTCCTTCAGCGACGGATAGATCATGCGGCCCATGGCGACGACGGTGCCGACCGCGGTGTGCGACATCGCGCCGAACAATTCGGAAGCCGCGACCGTCGTCACCGCGAGCGAGCCGCGCACGCCGCCGACGATGGCCATGACCATGGCGATGATGCGCCGCGCGATGCCGCCCTGCGCCATGATCTCGCCGGCCAGCACGAAGAACGGCACGGCGAGCAGCGGAAAATTATCGAGGCTGCCGAACATGTAGGTCTGGATGGCCTCGGTCGGGACGTCGGCGATCGGTCAGCACCGCGACGATCGAGGTCACCAGCAGGATGAGAAAGATCGGAAAGCCGATGATCAGGAGGATGACCGGCAGGCCGAAAAAGATGAAATAGCCCATCGCCGCCGTCTCTAATGCGAAGCGCCGGCGCCGCGCGGCGCCGCGCCGCCAATGCACGATGAGCCGCACCGCGACCAACAGCGCCATCAAGGTGTAGCCGATCGGCACCATCGCCTGCGGAATGACGAGCGGAAAATTCGCCGCCTGGCTGCGCTCGTCGAACGCCGCGAGCTGGGTGATCACCGGCCAGGCGAAATATGGTCACCGCGGCGGCGGCGGCGATCATCACCAGTTCCGACAGCACATTGAAGAACTCGCGCACTTCGGCGGCAGCATACCGAGCACGACGTCCATCCGGATTTGCCGGCCCTCCCAGGCGACGGCGCAGCAGCCGGTGAACACGCAGCCGACCATGAGGAAGAGCATGATCTCTTCGGCCCACGGAATCGAAACGCTGAAGAAGTAGCGGCCGATGATATTGACGAAATTGATCGCCACGCTCGAGATCAGGAAAATCGCCGCCGCCGTGCGGGTGAGCGCAAGCAGGCAGCGAACGCCTTTGACTACGCCGTCGATCACTGTCGAACCTCCTCGGCCGGCGCACGCACTGGTCTCACGGATCACTGGGTGGGAGCCTGCCGTGTGCGCTTGGCCGCGTCGGCCACGATCTCATAGGCGTCGTGCAGCGCCGGCTTTGACTTCGAGACGTCCTCGCCGACGCTCGCCATCATCTTGCATCATCGAAGCCTGCTCGTCGGGCGGCAGGCTGATCAGCTCGCCGCCGCCGTCCATCCAGGCTTTGCGCTGGTCCTGATACATCTTGAGTGCCACCGGATTGATCGCCACCGACACGGCGGCGCCGTCCCGGTCGATGATCTGCTGCAAGTCCTTGGGCAGCGAGTCGTACCATTTCTTGCTGACCTCAAGGATGATGAAGATCGCCGGCTGATTGGTTTCGGTGATGTATTTTGCCGCATCGTTGAAGTGCAGATGGACGAAACGGGCCGATGCCGGCGACCGAACCGTCGATGGCGCCCTGCTGCAGCGCCGGCAGCACGTCGCCGAGCGTCATCGCCACCGGCGTCGCGCCAAGCCGCTTGAACGCCTCGGACTGGAACTGCGAGGCGAAGATCCTGATCTTCTTGCCCTTGAAGTCGGCGAGATGCCGGATGGCGGATTTTGAGATCACGCAGGACGGCTGCGCCGCGATCAGTCCGACGCCATGCAGTCCTTTGTCGGCGCCGAGCGACGAGCATCAGTTTGAGCACCGCCGGATCGGCGGCAACGCGCTGGCCATGTTCGAGCGAATCGACGAGGCCCGGAGCGGCCATCACTTCGAAGCGCTCGTCGACGCCGACGAAAAACTCCGGCGGAATGGCGCCGGCCTGGATCGAGCCGAACTGCATGCCTTCGATCTGGCGCGGGATCGAGCCCAACTGGCTTGCCGGATAGACCTCGCCCTTGATCCGGCCGCCGGAATCCCTTTCGACCGCCGCGGCGAAATCCTTGGCGAACTGGTGCGGTGCATCGTTGATCGTCGGCGTGCGTGACCTTCATCACGTAGGTCTTGTGCCTGCGCCTGCGCCGGACCGAGCGTCAGCCCGAGCGAACATAGCGACAGCCGCCGCCAGCCGCCGCGTGCGTAATCATTCCCGGTCTTGCGAAGCGCATTTCATCCTCCCTGTCAGTGCCCTTTTTATTTTTTTGAGAACGCGGTGGACGGGCATCAATCCCCGCGCGGTAGTTTTATCGCTTGACTGGACGCTGCGGCGTATGACCGCACCTGTACGATCATGCGACTTCCGACATTAGACGTCGCGACGTTAGTTGATCGCCGACTGACCGACAATGAGAATCAATTCGCCGCAAGCGTCAATGATTTCGTTGCGCGGCCTCCGTGACATTTGATAGGCGGCGCTGAGTTGCGGCTGCGTGCTCGACACTTCGTCGCCGGCACTGGCGCATGATTTTAAGCAGCGCCGCCTGCTCGTCGCGCGGCAAGCTGATCAGTTCGCCGCCGCCGGCGACCCAGGATTTGCGCGCGTGGTCGTTGATCGCGATCGCCCGACGGATTGATTGCCACCGATTCCGCGGCGGCATCCTTGTCGACTAATCTGCTGCAACTCGGCGGGCAATGAATCGTACCATTTCTTGCTGATCTCGACGATGGCGAAGACGGCAGGTTGGCCGGTCTCAGTCACGTATTTCGCCGACTTCCGGCGTAGTGCATAGCGGTAAATGACGAGTGGCTCCGAGACCGCGCCATCGAGCACATTGTCCTGCAGCGCCGGCAGCACGTCACCCAAGGTCATCGGTTTTGGCGTCGCGCCAAGCCGCTGCATCGCCACGCTTTGGAACTTCGAGGCGAAAATGCGGATTTTTTTGCCCTTGAAGTCGCCAGATGACGGATCGGAGTTCTGGCGATGACCGACGATGGCGCGACCATGAACAGGCCGACGCCATGCAGCCCCTTGTCGGCGCCGAGGCCGAGCATGAGCTTGCGCGCCGACCGGATCGGCGGCAAAGCGCTGGCCGTCCGCCATGGACGTGACGAGGCCGGGCGCCGCCAGAACCTCGAAGCGCTCATCGATGCCGGCCAGGAATTCGGGCGGGACAACCTGGCATTGGATGGCGCCGAATTGCACGCCTTCGGCCTGCTGCTGGACCGATCCGAGCCGGCTGGCGGGATAGATTTCGGCCTTGATGCGGCCGCCGGAATCCTTCTCGACGGCCGCGGCATAATTCTTGGCATACTGATGCAACACATCGTCCAACCGTCGCCAGCGTGATCTTCATGAGATAGCTCTTGTCGTCCGCCCGGACGGCGGACGACATACGCGAACGACAGGAGCAATGCGGCGGCACAGGACGCGCGTCACGACTTCAAGTCCCGCGATGAACATAGGCTCCCTCCGGTCCGTTGCCGCCGGAGATGACAGACGCCACCGCCCAAGCGGGCGTGTGATTACTGGCTCGGCGCCTGCCGCGTCCGCGCCGCCGCGTCGGTCACGATCTTGTAGCCTCGGCAAGCTGCGGACTGGACTTCGACACGTCCGCGCCGACGCTCGCCAAGCGTCTTCATCATCGAAGCCTGCTCATCGGGCGGCAGCTTGATCTCCTCGCCGCCGCTGGCCGCATAGCTCGCCTCGGTCTTGCTGCGCAGATCGACCGCGATCGGATTGATGGCAATGGACTGCTCCGCGGCGTCCTTATCGACGATCTGCTGCAGGTCCTTCGGCAGCGACTCGTACCATTTCGACTGACCTCGGCGATGATGAAGATCGTCGGCTGATTGGTCATGGTCACGAATTTCGCCGCGTCGACGAAATGCATGTTGGCGATGGGGCCCATCCCGGTAACAGCGCCGTCGATGGCGCCCTGCTGGATCGCCGGCAACACGTCGCCGAGCGACATGGCCACCGGTGTCGACGCCGAGCCGGTCGAAGCGATTCGCTTTGGAATTTGCGAGGCGAAGATGCGAAGCTTCTTGCCCTTGAAGTCCGCGAGATGGCGGATCGGGTCTCTGGTCACGACATCGGACGGCTTCGGCCATGAACAGGCCGACGCCGTGCAGGCCCTTGTCGGCGCCGAGCGACAGCATCAGCTTGCGCACCGCCGGATCGGCGGTGAGGCGCTGGCCGTGCTGCGCCGAATCGACGAGGCCGGGCGCGGCCATCAGCCCGAAGCGGTCATCGAGGCCGCTCATAAATTCCGGCGGAACGACTTCGCACTGGATGGCGCCGAACTGCGTGCCCTCGATCTGCCGCGGGATCGAGCCCAACTGGCTCGCGGGATAGACCTCGACCTTGATGCGTCCGCCGGAATCCTTTTCCAGCGCCGCGCCGTAATTCCTGGCAAATGTATCGGGAATGTCGTGGATGGTAGGCGTCGAAATCTTCATCACATAGGTCTGGTCCTCCGCCCGCGCCGCGCCGAGCGGCAGCGCCAGCGATGCGACCAATGCGCCGACGGCAATGAACCGAGCGCGCAAGTTCGCCTGTCATGGTGATTTTCATAGTATCCTCCCTGTCGGCCTGATGCTCGCGCCCGCAGCAAGGCGGCGTCGAGTTTCCCCAGGCCGAGCCCATACAATACAGGCAATCCGGGAAAGATAGGGCGCGGAATCCGGCGTGTGACGGACTGCCGCGCCCAGACCGGGGAATGGTTCCGGTGCGCGACTATCGCGTCCGCGCGGCCGCCTCGGACACTATCTTATAGGCCTCGCTGAGCAGCGGCTTTTGCTTCGACACGTCCGCGCCGACGCTCGACAACAATTCGAGCAATGACGACTGCTCGTCGGGCGGCAGCTTGATCAGTTCGCCGCCGGCGTCGGTCCAGGCCTTGCGCGAATTCTCGGTGATCTCGGCCGCCTGCGGGTTGATCGCCACGGTCCTCGCGGGCCGCGGTCTGATCGACGATTTGCTGCAGGTCGGCAGGCAGCGTGTCGTACCACTTCTTGCTGATCTCAACGATCGCCGAAGATCGCCGGCTGGCCGGTCTCGGTCACGTATTTCGCCGCATCCTGATAATGAAACGCGGTGAAGACGGCGGTCGAGGCGACGGCGCCGTCGATGGCGCCCTGCTGCAGCGCCGGCAGCACGTCGCCCAGGCTCATCGCCACCGGCGTCGCGCCAAGCCGATCGAACGCCTCGCTTTGGAATTTCGACGCGAAAATCCGGATCTTCTTGCCCTTGAAGTCGGCAAGCGTCCGGATCGGCGTCTTGGCGGCGATGGCGGCCGGGTTGACCATGAACAGCCCGACGCCATGCAGGCCCTTGTCGGCGCCGAGGCTGAGCATGAGTTTCAGCACTTCCGGGTCCGCCGCGAGCTTCTGGCCCTGCGCCATCGAGCGAACCAGACCCGGCGCCGCCATCACCTCAAAGCGCTCGTCGATGCCGACCAGAAATTCCGGCGGAACGACCTGGCATTGGATTGCGCCGAACTGCACGCCTTCGGTTTGGCGCGGGATTGGCGCCCAACTGGCTCGCCGGATAGATTTCAGTCTTGATGCGGCCGCCGGAATCCTTTTCCAGCGCGGCGGCATAATTCTTGACGAAGGCGTGGATCTGATCGTTGATGGTCGCGAGCGTTATCTTCATCGTATAGGTCTTGTCCTGCGCCTGCGCGCCACCGAGCGTCAGCAAGGACAAGACCACCGCGACGGCCGCAACGGCCCAGCGCAGCACGCCTTGCAATTCACAAAGTTCATTCCAACCTCCCTCACGCTTTTAAGCTTCATTGTTTGCCGGATCATTTGCACATCCCCGCAAAAATTCGGCACTGCCTCACGCAGCACGCCATAAATCGCCGCTCGTTCGCCGGCGTCAAGATCGTGCTTGCAGCTTGTCGATCCAGCCGCGCACCACTTCGATCGACGGGCAAACCGGCTTGGCGGCGACGACGCCGTCGATGCCGATATCCGAGACTGCCTTCCTCGCGCGCGAACAGGATTTCGTTGAGCCGCTCGCCGGGCCGGATGCCGGTGAAGACGATATCGATGTCGCGGCCCGGCTCGAGCCCGCTCAAACGGATCAGCCGTTCGGCCAGATCGACGATTTTGATCGGCTGGCCCATATTGAGCACATAGACCGATGTGTCGGAGCGGGCCGGACCGAGCGCATGGCTTGCCGCCGTGATGACGAGATCGCAGGCTTCGCGGATGGTCATGAAGTAGCGCACCATTTCGGGATGCGTCACGGTAACCGGACCGCCGGCTTCGATCTGCGCCTTGAATTTCGGAACGACCGAACCGTTTGACGCGAGCACGTTGCCGAAGCGCACCGCGATCATGCGCATCGGCGGCTTGCCGCCATTGCTGTGCCCCGCATCGCCGCCGGCAGTCCAGGGCCTGGCAATACATTTCGGCAAGCCGTTTGGTCGCGCCGAGCACCGACACCGGATCGATCGCCTTGTCGGTCGAGATCATCACCATCGCCATCGGCGCCGGCATTGAGCGCCGCGTCGGCGACATTGACCGAGCCAAAGACGTTGGTCTTGATGCCCTCATCCCAGTCGCGCTCCAGAAGCGGCACGTGTTTCAGCGCTGCGGCATGAAACACCAGTTTCGGCTTGAAATTCGGCGAGCAGACGGAAAATCCGGTCACGGTCGCGAATGTCGGCAATGCGGCCCTCGACGACGGTCTTGCTCGATTTGGCGGCGAGCCGTTCGAGCACCGCGTGCAAAGCCGGTTCGGAATTCTCAACGACCAGAAGCCGTCCGGCGCTGAAATTGACGACGCGATCGCAAATCTCCGCGCCGATCGAGCCGCCGCCGCCGGTGACCACAACGGCCTTGCCTTCGATGAAGTCTTCGAGACGCCGGTAATCGATCTTCACGCTCGGCCGCAGCAACAAATCCTCGACATCGACCGGCGCCAGGCGCAACGCCTCCTCGCCGCCGCCAAGCGACGGCATGCGGCTGGCGGCGAGACCGAGCCGCCGCGCCACCATCAGCATGGTCTCCGGGTGAAGCTCAGGCTCGAGCGCGCTCGGGGTGAGCACCAGGCGGCCGACGCGCTTGCCTTGCGCGCGCAGCGCCAGCACGGTCGCTTCAAGATCGGCGAGAAAGCCGCGCACCGGCACGTCGCGAAGCTCCTGGTCCTGATCGGCCGCAGACGGCGACAGGATGCCGACCGGCATGATGTTCCTGACCGCGCCGCTCTCGATGGCGCGCAACAGAACTTCGGCGTCGGCGGCGCGCCCGACTATCAGCGTCGGTACTGCATCGGGGCCTTTGACTTGCTGCTGCGTGCGGGACAGCCGGAACGCGCGGTAAGCGATGCGCGGGCCGCCGAGAAAGAACATCTGCAAGAACCAGTACAGCGCGATCGTGATCTTGCCGAAGAAAAACGTGCCGTACAGCGTCGGATAGAGCAGGATGTAATCGAGCACGAGCAGCGAAATCGCCAGCACCGTTACCGCGCGGAAAATGTTGCGCAAGTCCGGCAACGAGGCGAAACGCCACTTCGCCATATAAAGATGGAAGTACCAGTACACGACCCCGGCATAGGCGACGTAGCAAGGCAGGATGACGACGAGCCAGTGAAGGCGCTCGGTGAGGCCGCCATTGTCGCCGTTCTCGAAACGGATATAGATCGTCGCCAGCATCGCCAGCGCCGTCATCGCGAGGTCGTGCACGACGATCAGAACGACGGCGCGGATTTCGCAAAATTCCCATCATGGCGTCATTATAGTCCAGGCGGCGGAGATAAAATGTCATTATTCGCTCAGCGCCGGTGATAATCGCGATACCAAGCGACGAAATTGCGCACGCCTGTCTCGATCGGGGTTGCGGGGCGAAATCCGACATCGCGCATGAGATCGTCGACATCGGCACAGGTTTCCGGCACGTCGCCGGGCTGCATCGGCGCCAGCTCGATTTTGGCCTTGCGGCCGAATTCCTGTTCCAGCAGTTCGACCACGCGGGATACCTCGACGGTGCGATTGTTGCCGATATTGTACATCCGCCACGGCGCCGTGCTGGTCCCCGGATCGAGCGTGGCGCCGGGCCCGGCCTCGGTTCTCACCGGCACGCGGGCAATGACGCGCTCGACCGCTTCGACCACGTCGTCGACATAAGTGAAATCGCGCCGCATCTGGCCGTGATTGAACAGGCGGATCGGTTCGCCTTCGGCGATGGCCTTGGCGAAGATGAACATCGCCATGTCCGGCCGGCCCCACGGACCGTAGACGGTGAAGAAGCGCAAACCGGTCGTGGGTAGCCCGTAGAGATGGCTGTAGGCGTGCGCCATCAGCTCGTTGGCCTTTTTGGTGGCGGCATAGAGGCTGATCGGATGGTCCACATTGTCGTGCACCGAAAACGGCAGACGCGTATTGGCGCCATAGACCGAGCTCGACGACGCGAAGACGAGATGCTCGGTTTTGCGGTGGCGGCAGCCTTCGAGTACGTTGAGGAAACCGGCGAGATTGGCGTCGAGATAGGCGTGCGGATTTTTCAGCGAGTAGCGCACGCCGGCCTGCGCGGCGAGATGAACGACCGGACCGAACGTACCATCGCGAAAAACCGCTTCGGCGTCTTTGCGGTCGGCAAGATCGAGCTGGTGAAAGCTGAATTCGCGGAACTGGCGCAACACCGCGAGCCGGGCTTCCTTGAGCGCCGGGTCGTAATAGTCATTGACGCTGTCGATGCCGACGACGGCACGGCCGCCTTCGAGCAGCCGCCGCGCCAGCGCAAAGCCGATAAAGCCGGCGGCGCCGGTGACGAGAACTGGCTGTTGCGACATCGTTGCGCTCACAGCCGCCACAATTCGACGTGCGCGGGCCGCACGCCGCGGTCGAGTTGCGATTTCACGTCGAGCACGACGCCGCCCTCTTGTTTGAGGAGCCTAATCAGTAACGGCCAGCCGCCGCGCACATAAGTGTCGTGCGCGACCGCGAATATCACGGCGTCGGCGGGACGCAAGGCCTCGATCGGCACAAGCTCGATGCCGTATTCGTGTTTGACCTCGTCCGGATCGGCCAGCGGATCGTGCACCTGGACCGCAAGGCCGAACGACCGCAGCTCGCTGAAAATGTCGGCGACCTTCGAATTGCGCGTGTCGGGCACATTTTCCTTGAACGTCATGCCGAGGATGGTGACCGTCGACGCCCCGGTCTTGCGCTTTAGCAGCCGGCTCACGCATTCGCGCGCGACACGCTGCCCGACGCCGTCATTGATCTTGCGCCCGGCCAGGATCACCTGCGGATCGTAGCCGGCCTTCTCCGCCCGATAGGTCAGGTAATACGGATCGACGCCGATGCAGTGGCCGCCGACGAGGCCGGGATAGAATTTCTGGAAATTCCATTTGGTCGCGGCGGCGGCCAGCACGTCGCCGGTATCGATATCGAGGCGCGCGAACAAGCGCGGATAGCTCATTCATGAACGCGATGTTGAGATCGCGCTGAGTGTTCTCGATCACCTTGGCGGCTTCGGCGACCTTGATCGAGGGGGCGCAATGGATGCCGGCCTTCACGACCGAGCCATAGACCTCGGCGACGATGCGCAGCGTTTTGTCGTCCTGGCCCGATACGACCTTGGTGATGGTCTCGAAGCGGTGCTGCTTGTCGCCCGGATTGATGCGCTCCGGCGAATAGCCGACGGTGAAATCCGTCCCGCAGCGCAGCCCCGAGGCGCGCTCAAGCAGCGGCGCGCATTCCTCTTCGACGGCGCCCGGATAAACGGTCGATTCGTAGACCACGATGTCGCCGCGCTTGAGCGCGCGGCCGACCGTTCCGGACGCGGCGAAGACCGCACCGAGATCGGGACGGCGCGCCGCATCGATCGGGGTCGGAACGGTGACGATGTAGAAATCCGCCGCCGCCAATGCCGCCGGATCGTCGGTATAGATCAGCGTCGGATGCGACAGGTCCGGCTTTTCCACTTCGCGCGTGCGGTCGATGCCGGCGCGCAATTCCTCGATCCGTTTGCGGTCGACGTCGAAACCGACCACCGGGGCGCCGGATCGCGCAAAGGCGACCGCCACCGGCAGGCCGACATAGCCGAGCCCGATTACGGCAATCTTGCGCTGATGCGTCACCAGAATGAATCCTAAGTCGGCCAAGCCGGCATTGCAGGGGCGCTCAATCCGGCGCGGATCGTTTTAAGCGGCCACGTCTCACGGCTCGTTCCGGCCGCGGTATGAAAAAGGCGAACCACGCCACCGCGCCGGGCAGCGAAGCAACGACGCAGGCAAGCCCGAAATACATCGAGAACACCAGCGCGTGCTCCGGCGTCAAACCATAATTGCCGAACAGCGAAACCATGGCGAATTCGCGCAGTCCCCAGCCGCCAATCGAGAACGGCAGCAGCATCACCCCCACCATCACCGCGAACAGCACCGCGGCGTCCGCGGGCGACAGCGCCAGACCCTGCGCCTGGCCGAGCGACCAAACCGCGGCGATCGTCAGCAAATGAATAAGGCAGCCGCTGCCAAGGATCAGGCCGCTGCGCGGCCCGAACACCGCGCGGCGGGAGCCGGCGAAGAAATTCGAGATCCACCGGGCATAAGGCCGCCCGGCGAACACGGCGCTCAGCCGTGGGCCGAGCACAAGGCCGATCACGCCGGCGAGCAGCATGGCGGCGAGCGCCCCCAGCACGTCGCCGCGATAGCCGCCGAACAGGTCGAGACTTGAAGGCAACAGCAGGATCGCGAAGGCAAACGCCAGCAACAGGCCGATGCCGATGCAGCGGTCGATCACTACGCTGATCGTAGCCTCGCGCCAATCGCTGCCGAAATGGGTAAGAAACCAGATGCGCACACCGTCGCCGGCGACGAATGGCAGGACTTGTCCAAAAAATTGGCCGATCGCCGAAGCAACGGCCATCCGCGGATAGGTCAACCGCGCGCTGGGAATCTCCAGGACTTTGACAATCTCCAGCCAGCGCAGCGCGATGAGCGGGATTTGCAGCACCAGCAGCAAGACGGTGAGAACGGCCCAGCGGACTTCAAAGCTCGGCAATGTGCGGCGCAAAGCTGTCAGGTCGATATGCCGGAACAGGTACCAGAAGCATGCCAGCGTGACCGCAATTTTCAGCGCCAAAATGGCGCTTTGCCCCATGCCGAAACTCCGCACCGGCGGCACCGCGGATTCGCGCTTCGACATCGGCCTCTTGGCTCTATCGTTGGTGAAGATTCCGCCGGCTCCGGCGCGGCGCAGGCAGGTTGTAGATCGCCGCTTAATCGAGATCAACTCGCTATCGGCGACAATCATGGCCAACGCGTTCGCATCGCCGCCGATCGATGCGCCGCGCAGCAAAAACTTTCGTTGTTTGTTTTTGGTCGAGTCTATATTGCTTGTGCTCAAGACAATGAGCGCGGAACAAAATTGATGTGCGGCATTGCCGGTTTCGTCGGCGCGTCAAATAGCGGCGGCGGCAATGTCGATGACATCGCCGCGGCGATGGCCGCCAACCTCGCGCATCGCGGACCGGACGATGAAGGCATCTGGCTCGATGCCGCCGCCGGGACCGCGCTGGTGCACCGCCGGCTTTCGATCATCGATCTTTCGCCGGCCGGACATCAGCCCATGGCCTCCGCCGACGAGCGATACGTCATCACCTACAACGGCGAGGTTTACAGCTATCAGCCGATCGCCGCCGAGCTCGCGGCGCGCGGTCACAAATTCCGCGGGCATTCTGACACCGAAGTCATACTGGAGTTGTTCGGGCAAAGCGGCGTCGAGCCGACGGTCAAGCGGATGATCGGCATGTTCGCGATCGCGCTGTGGGATCGGCGCGAGCGGACGCTGACGCTGATCCGCGACCGGCTCGGCATCAAACCGCTCTATTGGGCGAAATTCGGCGTGCTGTTTATGTTCGGCTCCGAGCTCAAGGCGCTGCGTGCTCATCCGGGCTGGACGCCGCGCATCGACCAGAACGCGGTCGCCGCCTTCATGCGGCACAATTACATTCCGGCGCCGCATACGATCTACCAAGGCGTGCATAAGCTCGAACCCGGTACGATCCTGACGCTGCCGTGGCAAGGCGAGCCTCAAATCTCGCGCTTCTGGGACGCGCGCGCAGTGGCGCGGGACGGCATGCATCGGCCGCTCGACGGCAGCGACGCCGAACTGACCGACCAGCTGGAAGCGCTGCTGACCGACGCCGTCGGCCGCCGCATGATCGCCGATGTGCCGCTCGGCGCGTTTCTCTCCGGTGGCATCGATTCCTCGACCGTGGTCGCGCTGATGCAGGCGGCGCGCAGCGGCAAGGTCAAGACGTTCTCGATCGGCTTCGACATTCCCGGCTACAACGAAGCGCCGCACGCGGCCGCGGTGGCGCAGCATCTTGCGACCGAACATACTGAACTCACTGTGACGTCGAATCAGGCACTCGACGTGATCCCCCGCCTGCCCGAATGGTACGACGAGCCGTTTGCCGATTCGTCGCAGATCCCGACCTATCTGGTTTCGGCGATGACGCGCAAACACGTGACGGTGGCGCTGTCGGGCGACGGCGGCGATGAGTTGTTCGGCGGCTACAATCGCTATCAACTGACGCAGCAATTCTGGCGGGCGCTGTCGCTGATGCCGCAGGCGCTGCGCAAGCGCGCTGCCGCGGCCATTACCGCGGTGCGGCCGGATCGCTGGACCTCGCTGCTGTCGGCCGTGCCGTCGCGGATACGGCCGCCGCAAATCGGCGACAAGTTGCACAAACTCGCGACCGTGCTGCAACAGGACAGCGCCGACGCGGTATACCGCCGCCTGGTCAGCCATTGGGAACCGTCCGAGATCATGCCTGCTGCGCACGAGCCACGCAGCATCCTCGATGATGAAAAACTGGCGTCGGAATTTCCGGACCTGTTGGCGCGGATGCAATTTCTCGATCTGGTCACCTATCTGCCCGACGACATTTTGACCAAGGTCGACCGCGCCAGCATGGCGGTGGCGCTGGAAGCGCGGGTACCGCTGATCGATCACCGCGTGGTGGAGTTCTGCTGGCGGCTGCCGCGCGAGGCCAAAGTGCGGGGCGGCACCAGCAAATGGATCCTCCGCCAGGTCCTCTATCGTCACGTCCCGCCCGCTCTCGTCGAGCGACCGAAGATGGGCTTTGGCATTCCGCTCGGCGAATGGTTGCGCGGCCCGTTGCGCGACTGGGCCGAGGCGCTGCTCGACGAGAAGCGCCTACGCGAAGCGGGGCTGCTCGATGCCGCGATGGTCCGCCGTTACTGGCAGGAGCACCTCGAAGGCGCGCGCAATTGGCAATATCTGATCTGGGATGTGCTGATGCTGGAAGCGTGGCGCGAACGCTGGGCTTGATCGATTACATCTGCTTGGTTCCGACCGCGCACCAGAACGGCGCGCTATTTGAAAATTGCACGTTCACAAATCCGGCGCGGTTGAGCATCGCTTCGATCTCGCTCCGCGTGAAGCGCTTTTCCAGCCGCGTGCAGAAACGATCGTAAGCGTCGGTCCGCATCACGTAAAACGTCTTATCGGCGTAATAGGACAAGGGCAGCGTGCGCGGCGACAGACCGAACCGGGACGGAATACGCGCACAACGCGCCATGGGCCAGTAAACGAGCGCCGCAATCGTCTGGCTGACAGCGAGGCGAAACGGATGCGGTAGCCGTGAAATCACAAGGCGCGCCAGGTTGCTCAGTTGCCACAGGCCGCGATACCAGGCCGGACGGTTGTCGAGCGCATAATAGAGATAGACTAGGAAAGGCGCGCCCGGCTTGAGTTTCCCGGCAACAGCGGCGAGCGCGGCCTGCGTGTCCGGCACGTGGTGCAACACGCCGAGTGAATAGGCGAAATCGAGCGACTGCGGCGACAGCGGGATGTCGGCCACGCTGGCGGCGTGGTAGCTGACATTCATCATCGCGCTCAAATTATGCTTTGCCACGGCCAGCGCCTCTGCACTGGCGTCGAGCAGATGCAGGTGCTCGACGCGCGACGCCACCAGCATCGACCAGCGCCCGGTGCCGCAACCGACGTCGATGCCCACGCCGCCGCCCGGCGGCAGCGAATGCCACGGAAAAATACGAAAATAATCGTCGAAAATGTCTTGGCGCTGCTGTTGCGACAGGTGGTCTTCGTCCTGCCGAAACGTCGACCATTCCTGGCCGAAGCCGCGCGTGACCCGCGGATCAAGGTTATTGTTCGCACTAATTCGCATGCACAATCGCCGCAAGCGCCGCACCGGAATGGGCGTCACTTTGCTCATCCCGTAAAATTTCACCGATCGGCGCCGGCACCGGTTCGCTTAACGCCCGATATAGTTTTTCGTACCGGTCTACACAGGCGTCGAGAGAAAAGCGCTGTTGCACGCGTGAGCGCGCCGCATCGGCAAAGCGGCGACGCAGGACCGGATCGGCTGCGAGCGACGCAATTGCGGCGGCGAGAGCTTTCGAATCGCACGGCTGCACAAGAATGCCCGTTTCATTATCGGCCACGGCGTCGATATTGCCGCCGACTGCGGTCGCGATCGCCGGAACGCCCGCAGCCATGGCCTCCAACAGTGCGTTGGAAAATCCTTCCTGGTGCGACGGCAGGACGAAAATATCGCTTGCCGCGAGGAGTTCGCCGACATTGTGGCGCTCGCCCAACCACAGAATATTGCCGGCAATGCCGCAGCCTTTCGCCTTTTTCTTCAATTCGGCCCCGATGCCGTCGTCCCGGCCGATCACAATGAGCCGCCAGGGCGCCAGCAAATCCGAGTTCACAGCCGCGAGCGCATTGAGGAGATCGTCATGCCCCTTGTAGGCGATCAGGTTTGCGACCACGGCGATGACCAGCGCCTCGCTCGGGATTTGCAGCCCCTGCCGCATGCGCTCGCGGTCGGACGCGGTGTGCCGCGCCGGCATTTCGATGCCATTATGAATGAGCGCAAGCTTGCGGCGGTCGCCGACCTCGGCTGCGAGCTGCTCGACGACGGCTTTGGAATTGCCGATCACGCCGAGAGTGCGGAAGTGCAGCAGCCGCTCCACGTTTCGCAGCAACGGATATTTGGCGCGATAATCGGTCAGTGAGCGCCTGCTCATGAGCCGCCGCCGCTGCCCGGCAAGTTCCGCTGCGATCGAGCCGTAAACATAGGGACGCGGTAGAAAGAAATGAACGATAGTCCGCCGCTCGCGGCGAAGAAAGCCGGCCAGCGCCAGCGTCGCTTTTGGCCAGTGCAGAAAACGCGCGCGGCGCGGGCCTTCGACGCGGACGCCATTCGCCACAAGCTCGGCTTCGAGCGGCCCTCCCCGCTCCATGACGTAAAGTACAATGTCGATGCCGCGCCGCTGCAGCGCCGGCAGGACGCGCGTCAGGTGCCGCTCGGTGCCGCCGATATCGAGGCGGGATGTGACAACGGTAACGCGCGGCGCTGCGGACAATCGAGGCTCGGCAAATCAGGACAGCATGCCGCGGCGCTGCATGAAATCGATGATGCGATCGGCGAGGTCGCTCGGGCTCTCGTTGAGTCCGTCGAGCGTCAATTCGGGATTGCTTGGCGGTTCGTAGGGTGAATCCAGCCCGGTGAAATTGCTCAATTCGCCGCGCCGCGCCTTTTTATAAAGTCCCTTGGGATCGCGCTGCTCACAGGCTTCCAGCGGCGTGTCGACGAAAATCTCGATGAATTCGCCCGGTCCGACCAGTTCGCGCGCCGTCTCGCGCTCGGCCCGGAACGGCGAAATGAACGCGACAAGGGTGATCAGGCCGGCATCGACGAACAGCTTCGCCACCTCGGCGACGCGGCGAATATTCTCGACACGATCGGCTTCGGTGAAGCCGAGATCGCGGTTGAGCCCGTGGCGCACATTGTCGCCGTCGAGCACGAAAGTGTGTTTGCCGAGCGCGTGCAGCTTCTTTTCCAGATTATCGGCGATTGTCGATTTGCCTGCGCCCGATAGTCCGGTGAACCACAGCAGCGCCGGCTTTTGGGCATTGAGTTGCGCGCGCGCCGCTTTGGTCACTTCGAAGGCCTGAAAGTAGGTATTTGCGGAGCGGCGCAGCCCGAAGCTGATCAGACCGGCTGCTACCGTCGCATTGGTGTGCCGGTCGATCAGAATAAATCCGCCGGTATCGCAATTCTCCTCGTAAGGATCGAACGAGATCGACTCAGCAGTCGCGATGTTGGCAAAGGCGATTTCGTTGAGATGCAGCTCTTTGGCGGCGAGGTGATCGAAATTCTCGATGTCGATCCGATATTTGAGCTCCGTCACCGTGGCGCCCAAAGTCTGCGCGCCGGCTTTGAGCAAATAGGTCCGGCCGGGAAGCAGCGGCATTTCCGACATCCAGACGAGATGCGCGGCAAATGCATCAGCCCGTTGCGCCGGCTTTTCGATGGAACTGATGATGTCGCCGCGCGATACATCGATGTTGTCAGCAAGGACCACAGTCACGGTGTCGCCCGCGGCCGCGCTGTCAAGCTCGTCGTCCATAGTCACGATCCGCGCAATGCGTGTTCGCACCCCGGTGCGCGGAATAATAATGTCAGCGCCTTTGCGCGCAGAGCCGGACACCAGCGTCCCGGCATAGCCGCGGAAGGTCGAATTCGGCCGGTTGACGTATTGCACCGGCAAGCGCAGCGGCGCCTTATCCGGCGCAACATCTACCGCCACGGTTTCGAGGTATTCGAGCAGCGGCGGGCCGTGATACCAGGGCATCCGCAAGCTGCCCTGAACGACGTTGTCGCCGTGCAGCGCCGAAGTAGGGATGGCGGCCACGCTGTGCGTGGTGAATCGACTGGCGAATTGCGCAAATGACTCGCTGATCCCCTGGAATCGGCGCTCGTCAAAGCCGATCAGGTCCATCTTATTTACGGCCAGGACAAAGTGATGAATACCAAGAAGCGAGCACAGGAAGGCATGCCACCGCGTTTGCTCCAGGAGGCCCTTCTCGGCGTCGATCAAAAGGATCGCAAGCTCCGATGTCGAAGCCCCCGTCACCATGTTGCGCGTATAGTCCCTATGGCCGGGCGTGTCGGCAACAATGAAGCGCCGCCGCGCCGTGCCGAAATAACGATAGGCGACGTCGATGGTAATGCCCTGCTCGCGCTCCGCCTCGAGCCCATCAACGAGCAAAGCCGGGTCGACGTCACCCGGCACGGTGCCATGCGTTTTCGAATCGCGCGCCAGCGCCGCGATGTGATCGTCGAGAACCATCGCGGCATCGAGCAAGAGCCTCCCGATCAAAGTCGACTTGCCGTCGTCAACGGAACCGCAGGTCAGAACGCAAAGCTGATCGCGGCCCGCGGCGAACGTTCCCGCGGCGGCAGCGCCGGCGATGCTTTGCTCAGAAATAGCCTTCACGTTTCTTCTTTTCCATGGAATCGGCCGGATCATGATCGATCAGGCGGCCGGCACGTTCCGATATGCTCACGGTTTCCATTTCGCGGACGATGTCGGAAACTGTTATGGCGCCGGATTCGATGGCGCCGGTCAGCGGATAGCAGCCGAGTGTACGGAACCGCACGGTGCGCATCGAAACCTTCTCGCCCGGCTCGAGCCTAAAGCGATCGTCGTCGACGACGATGAGGCCTCCGCTTCGTTCGACAACCGGCCGCGGCGCCGCGAAGTACAGCGGCACGACCGGAATTTTCTGATGTTCGATGTAGCGCCAGACGTCGAGCTCGATCCAATTGGACAGCGGGAAAACCCGGATCGATTCGCCCGATGCGATGCGGCAATTGTAGATGTGCCACAGCTCTGGCCGCTGGTTCTTCGGATCCCAGACGTGATTGGCCGAGCGGAACGAGAATACGCGTTCCTTGGCGCGGCTTTTCTCCTCGTCGCGCCGCGCGCCACCGAACGCGGCGTCGAAACTGTGTTCGGTCAACGCCTGCTTCAGTGCTTCGGTCTTCATGACGTGGGTATAGAACGACGAACCATGCGTAAATGGGGTGATGCCCTGCGCAAGTCCGCCACGATTGACGTGCACGATCAAATCGAGCCCCAGCCGCGCGGCGATATCGTCGCGAAAGCTGATCATTTCGCGAAACTTCCATGTCGTATCGATATGCAGAAGCGGAAATGGCAGCGGCGACGGAAAGAAGGCTTTTCGCGCGAGATGCAGAAGGACAGAGGAGTCCTTGCCGATCGAATAGAGCAGGACCGGCTTGCGGAATTCGGCCGCCACTTCGCGGAAAATATAGATCGCTTCCGCTTCGAGATGCCGCAGGTCGGGGGGCAGCGATCCGTCTGTCAATTTGCCGATCCCTTCAATCCGCAGCTGCGCCAACCCAATCGACCGCGACGCGGCGGCCCAGTCGCGCTTGTGCGACAAACGCCACGTTCAATCTCGTGTGCACCGCAAAAAACCCTCAGGGCAAACCGAAAGAAGCAGGCGCTCGTCGAAGCTCTCATCTATTTCGAAGCGGTCATTTTCTACCAAAAATGCGCGCAGCGCAGTCATCGGGCTGTTTCCCCGTCGCCACGGTCGAGCACCAGCAGCTTCGGTTGGAAGCATTTCGACAACCGTGTCAAATACGACGACATATGAGCCCTTTCGAACGAGCGGCGAATAGCACCGAAGTTCATCAAGTACGTGTTCATGGGTATGATTGGAATCGAGGACAAGCAATACTGGATGACGCCCCGCGGCAAGGTCGCTAACCTTTTTTACTGTTTCAGTCGCCACAGATGATCCGTCCACCAAGCATATGCAATTCATCAGCGGGTGAGCTTGAATGGCCGATCGGGTTTCAGGGCTCAGCGCAACCTCAACTCCGATGACAATACCATTACCGCCTAAAATCGTGAGCATCGAGGCATAGAAGACAAGCGAGCCGCCCCGAGCCACGCCAGTTTCGATGATTACCCGTGGACGTACACGCCAAATGAGCTCCTGCATAGCAACGATATCGGCCGGATATTGGATGATCGGGAGTCCGAGCCAACGGAAGTTATAGGAGTAGCGATGCTGGATAGACCGTTCGAACCACCGATGCGTTAGCGACGTGAATTCCGCGTCCGATACCATCGCTTCGATATCGTGACGTTTGCGAATTTCAAATTCGTCGTCAGTTTCTGCCATTGCCATTCCGATTCTTAGAAGACCATTGAAGAAACAGCAGCACGACGCCAAAACTCAATGGCGTCGATCACCGTATCGTTGATGCCATAAGATGGTCGTAACCCGGTTGCTTAAATCAGTCGGCTGACGTTGGCCACGATGGCAGGGGGCTCCCCGGCAGGCCTGGGCAACGCCCCCAATCGCAGAAGGTCCGGTCGACCCAGAAAATCACCTGCTAGTTTTGCGACGTCGCCCAGCCGCAAGCCGTTCCCACTGCCGACATTCAATGCGCCTGTCGCCTCACAGTCGAGTATTGCCGCGAGGGCCGCGCCTACGTCGCGCACGTCGACAAGGTCACGCACCTGATCGCCAGGCCCAAGCTGCGCAGGGCGTCCAGTCAGAATTGCATTGATCACAGTCGGCAGGAAACGACGGCGGTCTTCGCCAGCACCTGCGGCAAAGAAGATACGTCCCACCGCGGTCTGGCCACCATAATCTTCGCCCAAGGCGGCGAGAATTTCGGCCGCGCGGCGTTTTGCTCGACCGTATTTTGTCGCGGGGGTGCCCTGCGCAGCGCCCTCGGCCACCGCTCCCATCGCCATCACCGGATCGGTCCAGTCGTACTCAGCGCACGTCCCAACCAAAACCGCGCGCTCGCCGCCACTGACGAAAAATTCACGCGCCAGCATTTCGGTCAGCTCGACCCAGCGTTGATTCATCGGGTCGTCCCAGTATTTCCCATGCTCTGTTGTCCACGCGCACAACAGCAAATGGCTGGTTTAATTCTTCGCAATACTGATTTTGCCGCCTCGTCGTCCAACAATTCGACGCGTGGGACCGCGACAGCCGCCCCGAAGAGAGTTGAGCACTTCAGCGGTTCTCGGGTCGCCGCGTAAACATCGAACCCGCGTCGGACCAAAGCTTCCACTGCATGACGCCCGATGAACCCGGATGCGCCGGTTACAAACGCGCGCTTCACCCTCGTTGGTCCCTTACCGGTACCGGCTCAATGCTCAACCCCTCACTTGTGATCTGGGCGACAATTTCCGCTTCGTAGTTTGGATTCGTCAATCAGAGCACGACGCATGCCACGATGAGCCGCTTCGGCCGGCGCAACGATTGGGTGTGCCGTCACTGGTATGAAACTTCCTTGTTTTTGCGGGTTCACGTCGACAACACAATCAATAAGCTTTCGCTCGCGATCAACCAAGCCGACAAAGGTCACGCCCTTGGCTCCAGCGCCCCACACCGCGGTCGGAATACCGTCCGCGAGATAAGCCCGCCAATACAAAATTTGGGCTTCCACGTCGGCTGCATACTTTGACGCCATGTGCAATATCAGATCGATCGTCACGAACGGACCGTTGCGTCGGCGTTACGCTCGCGCTTCCGCCCATAAATACTGCCCGCCGAAAACATGTTCGATACGCGCTACGGTAAAACCGCCCGCCTCCAGTGCGTCACCCAACGTATCGGCTGTAAAGTAGTTGACGTGCTCGTAAAACACATCTTGCAAAACACGATGCTCGCAATCCACGTAAAACATGGCGTTTCGACAAATATCCTGGCGTGAACTGCCGGGCCCAACGCCGCACGGATCGTTGCAAAGAATCTCGCAGGATCTGGGATATGTTCGATGACGTGTCGCAGTACGAGACGTCGGGTTGTGCGCCAAGTCTAAAATGGCGCTCTGATCGAAAAAACGCCGAGATCGCCACGCCGCGGGTAGCGCTCCCCCTCGATAGCTTGGATCAAAACCGTGCAAAACCGCCGGACTCTCGGCGCCAGCACGCAGAAGGGCGAGAAAGCTGCCTTGTCCGCAGCCAACTTCGGTGATGACGCCGTCTCTGGCAGGCAGCGCGTCGAGGACGCGACCCACCATTTCATTCATATGTTTGCGGAAAGCAGGTGAGTACGACTGGTCATTTTCGTAACCCGGACCGTAGCCGATCTTGGCCGGATCAAACGCCGCGTTAAACGTAAAGCCGCACAGATCGCAAACCGAAAGCGCCATCTCGCCTGCGGCCGCACTTCGTGCATCGTCCTGGTCCCGACAAAGTGCATTCTGAATAATCGGCACGTGGGCACGACGCGCACTGTCCCGTGCTCCCGCTTGCCAAGCGAGGAAAGCGGCCCATCACCGTCTTGCCATCGATCGAGCCAGCAAAATCAAAGGCTTGCAGGATCGGTCAGTCGCGTTCAACCCCGACCCCAGCAGCGATGCGGCGCAATTTCGAATGAGCGAAGTAAAGGTTTTCTCGATCACGAATGCTGCCGTGAAGAGCGCAGGCATCAAACCCGCCACACGCCACATCACCGCGAAAGATGTAATGATCAACGCGAGGACATTGCGCAGTTTTGAGGCGCTGCGCGGCAATTGATCCTGATAAACTGCTCGATCGTCATCGGTTTTTGGAATCTCGTAGTAATGAAGCACAGGCCCAGGAATATAACGGAAATGACCCGTCGCAGCGGCGGCCATCATCAACGGCAAATCCATCCACCACTGGCAATACCGCTTGGGCAAAGACGCAAGCGCGTCGGTCCGCCACAATCCGTAAAAGTGGTAACATCATCAATGCCTGCTTGCGGATGCGCGCAATTCTCTGCAAGCCAATATTCTCGAAGTCGTAGCACTTACGGGTACCTGGAGCGCCGTGTCGAGCACAAATCTCCAGTTCGCCAAAGATCAAAATGACATCATCCCGATCAAAGCCGCGCAGAAGAGACGATACATAATCGCGGGACCAGAGGTCGTCGATGCCACGCCCACATAAAGTAGCGACCACGAGCGCGAGCGAGCAAATCCATGAAATTATCGAAAGCGCGCAGCACCACCTGTTGCCGAATGTAAGTCACTCGCTTATCGGCGACTGCCGCCTCCATTGCGATTTCCGCCGAATTGTCTGTCGAAAAAATGATCCGGAGATCAATATCTCCAGATTGCCATAGTCTTGACTACGTATTGAGGCGAGTGCGGAGGCAAACATTTGTCCGCCGTTGCGCACCGGCACGCCGAGCGTCACCAGGGGCTCGCTCATGCGAAAATCTCCGCCGATCGGAATGCGGGCCGCTTCATGTCCGCAGGCGAAATCACCGGCGCCGGCAGCGGCCATGCGATGCCCAGTTCCGGATCGTCGAAAGCAATGCCGCGCGCGGCTTCAGCGATATAGGCGGGGGTGATCTCGTAATAGAGCTCGGTGGCGTCGTTGAGCGTCTGGAAGCCATGTGCGCAACCGCCGGGAATATAGAGAGCAACATGGTTGTCCGCCGACATGGTCTCCCCGTGCCAGCGGCCGAACGTCGGCGAATCGCGGCGGATATCGACCAGAACGTCGAACGCTGCGCCCGCCGTGCAGCGCACGACTTTGGTTTCCGCGTGCGGCGCGCGCCTGATAATGCAGCCCGCGCAGTGTGCCCCGCCGCGCATTGAACGAAACGCTGCGCTGCACGAAATCGGCGACAAGCCCGTGGGCCCGGAACTCGTCGGCGCAAAAGGTGCGCGCGAAGAAGCCGCGCTCGTCCTCCCGCCTCTCCAGTTCGATGCGAAATGCGCCCGGAATCGGCAAGGCGATGAAGCGCATACGTCTCAGACGATCCGCACTTGCGGGAATTGGCACGACGAACTTTCCGCCGCCGAGCGCGATAGGCCGCCTGCTGCTGCAAGAATTTCGTCGGCGAAATTCCACGTCAACAGCAGGACATAGTCGGGATTGCCGCGGCCAGCTGCCTCCGGCGGCAGGATCGGCAGATGCGTGCCGGGCGTCAACTTGCCCTGTTTGACCGTGCAGCGATCGGCCACGAAATCAATCATGTCGCGGCCGATGCCGAAGAAATTCAACAGCGTGCGCCCTTGGCCGAAGCGCCGTAGGCCACGATGCGTGCCCGCTCGCTTTGAGCTCGTGCAGCAGCGACACCAGATCGCTGCGCAGCCGTTCGACGCCGGGCGCCGAAATCGGCATAGTAATCAGCTCGCGTCAGTCCGAGCCGCTCCTCTTCGTCGAGCATTTTGGCGACGCGTGGCGCGACGTCGCTGCGCCGGCATGCATGACGAACAACCGCAGCGAACCGCCGTGAATCGGCAGCCGCTCGACGTCGACGAGCTCAGCCCGTGCCGCGCGAACAGCGGTCCAGCGACGTCAGCGAGAAATAACACAAGATGCTCGTGATAGATCGTGTCGAATTCGACCCTGTCGACCAGATCGCGCAGATACGGCACCTCGATCATGGCCACGCCGTCGGGCTTGAGCACGGCTGCGATGCCGGCAACGAATCCGTTGAGATCGGCGACGTGCGCGAGCACGTTGTTGGCGTGGAAGACATCGCAGCGCAGGCCTTCAGCCTACAGCCGCGCGCCTCCTCGCGCGAAGAACGCGCACGCGTCGGAATGCCGTTGCCTCGCGCAACGCGCGCGACATTGGCCGCCGGCTCGATGCCGAGCACCGGCACGCCAGGTCGCGGTAATGCCGCAACAGATAGCCGTCATTGCTGCCGCTTCCATCACCAGGATCCGGTCGCCGAGGCTTCGCTCGCCGATTAAGCGCTCCGCGAGTCGCTTGGCCGAGGCGACCGCACGTGTCCGAAAACGAGCGAGAAGTACACATATTCGGAGAACAGCATCTTCAGGCGGCACGGTTTCGGTGATCTGGACGAGGCTGCAGTCTTCGCAGACACACGACGCGCAGCGGATACCGCGGCTCCGGCCCGTTCGGCTGCGTCCGGATCGACGCAGCGCATTGGCAAGCGGCGTTGCGCCGAGATCGATGACGGTCGCGAACCTGACGCCGGCGCAGGATCGGCACTTGAAACATCAGGCTGCGACGCCAAGATTCTCGGATACCAGGCGATGGTGCGCCGCAGCCCTCGTCAAGCCTGAAGAGCGCGCGCCAGCCGAGCATCTTCTCGCGCCTTCTCGGAATTGAGATATTGCTCGCGAATTTCGTTGGAGGCCTCGTTGAGCATGATCGGCTCGAGATTCGATTCCATTGCCGAGGGATGACGATCGACGATCTCGAGGACGCTCAGCGGCTCGCCGGTCGGAAAAGTTGAATGCCTCGCCGGCGAGCTTCGGATCGCGCCGCAGCGCCTCGGCCAGCATGCATGTAGGCATCGGCTGCATCCTCGACGTAGAAGTAATCGCGGACGAACTTGTCCGTCGGAGCGCATGATCGGGCGCTCGCCGCGCAGGATCGAGCGGATCGTGCCGGGCACGATGCGGTTCCAGTTGAGGTCGCCGCCGCCGTAGAAATTGCCGCAGCGCGTGATCGCGACCGGCAGCTCATAGGTGCGCGCGTAGCTCTGCGCGATCAGGTCGGCGCAGGACTTGCTCGCGTCGTAGGGATGCTCGCCCGCGAGCGGGGTCGTCTCCGTATAGGGCAGCGTCGTCGCGGCGCCGTAGGCCTTGTCGGACGAGGCGACGACGATGGCCTTCACCGTCGGGCTGCGCCGGCCGCTTCCAGCAGCGCCCAGGTGCCGCGATGTTGGTCTCGAACGTCGAAACCGGATTGCGGTTGGCGACGCCGACGATGGTCTGCGCGGCCAGGTGGATGACGGTGTCGATCTCGTACTCGCCGAGCACGCGTTCGAGCAGCGCCTGATCGCGTACGTCGCCGCGCACGACATTGATCGCGGCGGTCGAGCCCGAGCTCGACGAAGCGGGCGCCGGGCACCCAGTCGCGGACCAGGCGACCACGTCGGCCCCGAGCTCGACCAGACGCTCGACCAGCCAGCCGCCGACCAGCCCGGTGGCGCCGGTGACGAAGACGCGGCGGTCGCGCCAGAAACTTCCGTGCTCGGCGATGCTTCAGGCATCCCACTCTTCCACGGCGCTTTGCCCGCTTCCCACAGGCCTTGCAGCAGGCGCATATCGCGCAGCGTGTCCATGCACTGCCAGAAACCTTCGTGCCGGTAGGCGGCCAGCTGTCCATCGGCGCGCCAGCCGCTCCAGCGGCTCGATTTCCAGGCTGCACGCGTCGCCGTCGAGGTAGTCGAAAACTCCGCGGTTCGAACACCAGGAAGCCGCCGTTGATCCAGCCTTCGCCGATCTGCGGCTTCTCGGTGAATTGCCTTGACCAGGTCGCCGTCGAACATCAGCCGCCGAAACGCGCCGGCGGGCGAACGGCGGTGACGGTGGCGAGCCGGCCGTGCGACGATGAAAGGCCAGCAGCTCGACCGATCGGACATCGGAGACGCCGTCGCCGTAGGTGACCAGGAACGTCGCGCTCGGTGAGCTGCGGCGCCAGTCGCTTCACGCGGCCGCCGGTGTTGGTCTCGAAGCCCGGTGTCGAAGAGATGCACCGTCCAGTCTTCGCTGCGCGCGCCGCGTCCTTTGATGTCGCCGTTGCCGGTCCGCAGCGTCAGGTCGCCGGCAAGCTGCACCTCGTCGAGGAAATGGCGCTTGATCACGTCGCCCTTGTAGCCCAGCGCCACGAAGAACTCGTCGCAGCCGTAAGCGGCGTAGTGCTTCATGATGTGCCAGAGGATCGGCCGGCCGCCGATTTCGACCATCGGCTTGGGTTTGACGTCTGTTTCCTCGATCAGTCGCGTCCCACGACCGCCGGCGAGAATGACGACCTTCGGAAGCTTTTCCATGGTTCTAAGTTTCTATGCCAAAATCGGTGAAAATAATAAGCTGCGGCCGATGGTGCCGGGCGGGATCAAACCTTGCCCGCCAGCAGGGTAGCCAAGATTACTCCGCGTCCAGTTCCAACCGCGTGCGATGCCGGCCGGCGACGATTTTGCTCTTGGCACAGCGCGGTAGACGACGTGAGCTAGACCGCCGGAGCTGGATTGACCATTATTTCGGGAGGCTGCCGGCTCGCATTGATCGTGAATGTCACGCGTTCGCCATCGGAAAGCGCCGGAACACCGTGCAGCGTCAGATCGCCGAAGAAAAGGTGAAGACCACGTTCACAGTAAGAAATCTCTTTCGGCCGCACGATCGCGCGCAGAAAGCCGAAATGCCGTAGCAAACGGGCAACAATTTTGGACAACAAGAGCGGCCGGACCCGGGCGCGCAGATTTGGATAGACCATGAGGTTTCCCTCGCGGCTGATGGTCGGCATTTTTAGAGCGAGGACGGCATTGACGTATCGAGTTGTCGAAATGAAAAGGCGTCTGATCGCGGGCGGTATCCGGAAGTCTTGATAGGAAGACTGACCGCCTGCCAGGTCGGGTCGAGCGGCCTGTACGGGGTGTTTTGGATCTCGCAACGGGCTTTGTGGATCGCATCGAACACCCGCATGAACTCGGAAGACCGGGCAACTTTCATGGCGGGCGTCCCGTCGCTCCAGACGATGCCGTGCCGATTTGTCTCGGTCAGCGAGCGCGAGTAACGCATCAATTCATCGAGCGTCGCTTGGTCAAAAAATTCGGAAGGGCTACGCCTCCCTCCTTAGAGATCCTCATAGTGAGTTTTTTAACTTCCGCATCATTTTGGAAGAGCGTTACGTAGCGTTGCGTAATCATGACATCACCCTAGCAAAGTTCGGCGATAACGACCTGCCTGCCGGGCCATGGCGCCGAGGCCGAGACTTCAGGCCGCTTGCGGAAAGCGACCGGCGCCAGTTGATCTCCTGTCCACACCATTGAAGACAAGAATGCCTTCGATGGCTCCCAGGGGAGCCAATTATTAGCAATGGTCCGGCTCGCCGGGAAGCCGGAAATTCGAGGCTCGAAGAACGCAGGATCTCGTCCATTCACGTGCGCAGCCGCGATGCGGCGGCATCCCGCGCTGGCGAATCCTTTCGCCATTTTTCGGCGCGGATGTAGCGTTCGACGGCCGAGAATGACCTCAACGTTGCCTCTTTCGCAGTCGTCGCCAAGGCAAAGTCGTTATCGCCGAGCCAAACTGCCGCATTCAAGGCCGCCAAGATCGAGGACAACGCGACATCGTCAAAGTCGAACTCGCGATTCGCAATCGACATCATCTGCAGGCGGAACTCTTCGAAATTCTTCGGCTTTAGAAAGCAGTCGGCTATGCCGTAGATCGCACGCCCGAACACAAAGACGGGCTTGCGCTTGAGTGCCGCCTCGATCCCGACGGTGCCGTTGATCGTCGCGACCGCCAGACAATTCACGTCATTGATCATATTATCCATCGGCGCGTCTGCATCGATTACGCGCACGTTTTTCAACGCCTTGAACTTATGAAACAGATCGATCCGTAGACCCGTCCACTTCTTTTGTCCGGGGTGCTTTTTAACGTACAAGATGAATGCCCCATGGCAAATTGATCGAAATGTCCTTGATCAGAGAAAACTGATCGGCGAGCTCGGAAGTGGAACCAAGCAGCGATGCCTCGGGCGCAACGTGAAGCGGGAAGAGAACGAAGCGCCGGCCCGCTTCGACCTGCGAATATGAACGCGTGAAACGTGCGGTCATGACCTGCGATGCGAGGTAGGCGACGCGACGCAGAACCCAATTGATTGGCGAAAACGGCTCGTGCCAATCCCGGCTCGCGACCACTTTTCTGAATGCGCTCCATCGGCGAATAGACGACGTTATCCGCGAACGCGTAAGTCACACGCGGGCCGCTATAGAGCCGCGAAATGGCATCTCGGTCTATCGAACTTGGGTCGGCATAGAACCTGCGATACGCGTCGTCGACCTCGGACGAGGTCTGATCGGCCCGATCGGTGAAAATGTAGCCGTCCGGCCACCAATAATATGGGAACGGAGCGGCATAGGGTTTGCCGTAGTGCTCGGCAATGTTGGCGGCCAGCGAGGCGATCGCATTGTCGGCGAGGTGCCCAATTACGAGATCGGCGCGCGTACGGATGACCTCATCGAGCGCGTTGACGTGAGACCGGATCAATTCACCAATGTCCGCAAGGGTTACGCGCGAATAGCATTCCCGGGCGGTAAACGTCGTGTAGTCAAAATAAGCGCGCTCGGCCAGCATTGCGCGATAAAGCGGAAACGTAAGGCGCCGCTGCATTTCATCCAGCGCAAGATTTTGTCGAACGTCCTTGACGTTGACCACCTCGAAATTGCCGTCGGTCCGCGACGGCGACTTGTCGGTCAGCAAGATTACGCGAAAATCGCCAACGTGGTCGGCGAACTGCTGCGTCCAGCGGATCTGATGCAAATAGGAATGGTCAATGATGACGACGTTGATCGGCCGCTCGCGCGGATTTTTGCCGGATTGCATTGCGGGACGTTCGAGCATGGCTATACGGCCAATCCGTAGATTTGCGCCGCCAGCCGCATCGATTGATAGGCGTCCCCGATCGTGGCCAATTCCGTCTGCTCACCGCGTGCGGCACGGATCGCCTGGCCGGCCTGGTGGTGCAGTCCAGGCTTGTAGTCTTCGTCAAGCTGATCGCCGGGCAGCATCGTCAGTTTGCGTTCACCGTATAATTGCACTGCGGCTTGTTCCAGCGGCCGAAGCTCGTAGCGCTCGTCGCCGGCATTGACCGTCACCGCCCAAGGACCCGGCGCGTTCCACACCGCTTCGTAGAGCCCGGTATCACCGCTGTCGAATTGCAAATGGGACACTGACGATTCCGGGCGTCCGCCGGTTCCAGCGAACGACCGGGACAACCTCGGTGATTTGGCCGCGCCCGAAGATGCGGAAATAGTCGATGAGGTGAATGGCATTTGCGAACATCCAGTTCGCAACAATGAGTTCAGGCCGGCCTTGCCGGCGCGCCTCCAGGATGTCCTCCTGGTCTTGCACCTTGATAAAGCGCGCGCCGGAAATCCGGTTGAGGCGTTCCCGCACGACACGAGTGCTCGCATATGAGCGGCGATTCAATGCAACAAAGACACGACGCGACAGGTCGGCCGCGTTTGCCAGGATAGCGGCGGCATCCGCCGCGTCGTAGCCGGCTGGCTTTTCGAGCAAGACGGTCCACGGAAAGCCGAAACACTCGCGCGATACTTCGCTCATCGAAAGTTCACTGACCGCAACGACGAGGAGGTCAGCACGCGTCCGTTCGTATAATTCGGCGACGGAGCCGGCGACCGTCATGCCCGGATAGTTGGCGGCCAGCGCCGCCGCGCGGGCCGGACTGCGACTGAAGATCCCGACCAATCGGACGTCGGGCTGCGCTGCGAAGGCCTTGGCATGTTCCGATGCCATATAACCTGCGCCGACGATTGCCACGCTGCATGTATTGATCACGACAACGCCTCAGGCCCAAGCAAAGGTCCGGCTCTTCGGCGCGGCATCAAGCCGGACGGCGATACCGCCCTGTTCGCCGGACACGTTCGCCGCCACGATGCCGGCGACGGCGTGACGGCCGCTGCGGCCGTCGGGAACGAACCGCCGCCCAGCATCGCGCGCCACAGCGCCAGCGTCGGCGCGATGACATCGGCCTGCGCGATCTTTTTCACCTCCTCGACCGACGGCATGTCATAGCGTGTCGTCGCCATGGTCGCGTGTTGCGGCTCGCGCCGCACGACGCGCAAGAAGCCGGCAAGCTGATCGGAAAAGATCTGGCCGAATTCTGCATCCATAAATGACGTGAAGGCCGTGGCCTTGATCGACGCCTATCTCCATGTAAAGGCGTCTGCCCGAAGCGCTGACAGCACGCAATTGTCCGGCCCGATCGTCATACTGCATGCCGCGCGGGTTCGGCACCCGCTCGTCGTCAAGCCACGCCGAAACGGATATGAGTTCCTCACCCGTCAAATAACGAAATGCTTCGAAATAGTGTGACGCGTTCATGGCGAAGCCGATATTCGAAGCCGCCACGGTCATGCTGCGCAGACCGCCAAATTCCGGCGAGTCGGCCAGCGCCTTCACCTGCGTGTATTGCTCCATGTAGCGCATCTGGTGATTGACCGCGAGCACGGTGCCGACATTTTCGCATGCCTCGATCATCTCTTCGCATTGGCTTACCGACACCGCCATCGGTTTTTCGCACAGGATATAGCGCACCCCGGCGCGTGCTGCGCGGCAGACGAATTCGCAGTGGCTCGGCGCCGTTGACGATACCACCAAGGCCTGCGGAGCCGCACGATCGAATAAATCATCGACTGACCGAAATACAACTGATGCCGGCAGCTCCTGACCGCTCAACGCCGTATTGATCGCGTCCTGGGACGGATCGTACAGCCCGCTAATTTCAAAGCCGAGACGTTTAGCTACCTGCAGATGACGCCGCCCCATCCGCCCGACGCCGATAATGCCGAACTTCAACGCGGGCGCCGCTATGGCGGAAGGGCTTGCCGTTCCAACAGCAGTCACCACGCCGTCAGCCCTCCATCGACGACGAGATTCTGCCCCGTCACATAGCTCGACGCATCCGATGCCAAAAACAGGAGTGCGCCAATCATCTCCTCCGCCTGCGCCATGCGCCCGAGCGGAACACGCGCGGCGTATGACCGGCGGAAAGCATCGTTTTGCCCGCTCTCGACGCCGCCCGGCGTCAGGACGTTGACGCGGACATTTTGCGCAGCCCAATAGGTAGAGAGATAACGCGCCAGACCAATGACACCTGCTTTGGAAGCCGCATAGACAGCTGGCGTATTGATTTGCTGACCTAAATAGCAGGATCCTTCGTAAATCCGCGCGTCAGGAGCGACCAGCCCGTAGATCGAAGACGTCATGATGATGCTGCCGCCGCGCCCGCTGCGCGCCATCTCCGTCCCCGCGGCGCGGCCAACCAAAAACATGCCGTCGAGGTTGACCGCCATGACATCGCGCCAGGTCTGCAGTGAATAAGTCTCGATCGGCGCAAAGAAGCCGGCCAGATCGGACGTTTTGGTCGCCGCGTTGCTATGCACGACGTCGAGCCGTCCGAACGTCGCCACTACCCGGCCGATCATGTCGTCGACGGCCTTGGGGTCGGCGATATCGCAAGCGATCGCCAGGCATTTCGGACCGTGATCCTTTTCCAGGCTTGCAGCAAAATCGGATACCGCCCTGTCGTCCAGATCAACGACGACGACATTTGCCCCGGCAGCGGCCAATCCCGCACAGAAATGCCGACCGAGGATTCCCGTTCCGCCCGTCACGACGGCCGTTTTCCCCGACAAATCAAAACGCCCGGACGCTTGCGAAGATAGGGTCATCAGTTGCGCGCCCGAAATACCGGCTTGATCGGTGCGCCCACCAGGTGCTTTTCCCAGCCATCCGCAAGCGCTTTACGATAGACAGTCAATGCTTTCTCGGCGGCATCGAGCGTCAACTTCAACTCGTCGTCGCCGTGCGCCATGCTCACGGCAATCCACGGGATGAGCACGCCGTTGCGCGCCATTTCCTGCGCAAATAGCGTTCGCATGCCGAGCGAAGCCGCGCCGTTCGCATCGCGCGTGATATAATTCATCGTGATGTGGTTGCCTTCCATCTCGAAATAATCCGACAAGCCGAGAGCGCGAGCGAGCGAACGAAATCCATCGAATAGTTTTTCGCCGTAACTCCAGAGATGGCCGACCACGTCGTCTTCCCGGTAGATGCGGACCGTTTCGACAAACGCCCCGAGCGACGACATCTCGGCCCCATGCGTGGCCGACATGACAAACACGCGCTCGGCGCCTTCGGAGCGAATTCCGCCGAGTTCCATGATGTCGCGGCGCCCGGTGAGCGCGGCGACAGAGAAGCCGTTCGCCATTGCCTTGCCGAATGTCGATAGATCGGGCTCGACGCCAAAGTACGATTGCGCGCCGCGCAGATGCCAGCGAAAGCCGGTAATCATCTCGTCGAGAATGAACAGCGCGCCGTTACGGTGCGCCAACTCGCGCGCCTGCACCAAAAAATTACGCGAGCGCTCGGGACAGGTGCGGCAGACCGCGCTGGCGTTACCGGGCTTTGTGCATGGCTGCGGACATGGGCCGACATGCGTGGCCGGTTCCATCATCACGCAGGCAATGTCGTTTGGATATTCGTCGAACAGCTTCGCCAGCGAGCCGATGTCGCCGTAATCGAAGGTAAGCGACAGCGCGGCATGCTCTTCCGGAACGCCACGCTTGATAGTGGTGGTGCCGATGAACCAGTCATCGAACGAAAAGAACGGATGCTGGCGCGGGATGCATACATACCGGCGGCCGGTGTAGGCGCGCGCTAGCTTTGCGGCTGCGGTCGTGACGTTCGAGCCATTTTTGCCAAACTTGACCATTTCTGCGCCGGGGATGAGATCGACCAGCGTCTCGGCGGCCTCCAACTCGATAAGGGAGGCACGCGTGAGATTGACACCGTTCGCGATCTCGCGCATCGCCGCGGCATTCACGCGCTCGTCGGCATAGCCTATCGTCACAGCGCGGAGGCCCATTCCATAATCGAGATAGCGGCGTCCGTCCGCATCCCAGACATAGGCTCCCTTGCCGCGCGCGAGGATCGGCGGCACGATGGCCGGAAACTGATCGTCGCCGCGCGAATAGGTATGCGCCCCACCCGGAATAACGCTATGCAGCCGATCGCTATAGTCGGCATTCGAACGGTCGCTCATGCCAGCCTTCCCTCGCGTTGCGCCGTCTTGAGCGCTTCACCTGCGATCAGGTCGCACATTTCATCGATCTCCAAAGCCTTGTATCGAGCTACGCGCCAGCCGATGGTCTGCTCGTGATAGAAACCTCGGCGCCGCCGCAGCGATTCGGCATAGGCGGCATAAATCGAACCTTCCAAGAACAACAAAGGTTCAATGTCCTGGCGCCTGACGCCGGTCGCCGCCATGCCGGTATAGGGCGTAAGCACGCCACCTTGTTCGCGTAGCAGAAACACGGGATGAGCGGCCTCCACTGCCGCGACACCGACGATGCTTTCTGCGCCCGCCGTGTCCACAAGCTTGCGGATCGCGCCGTCGATGTCCGAACTCTCGCGCAATGGCGAGGTCGGTTCGAGCAAGACCACGATCGCAAAGCGGTCCCCGCGCTGATCGACGTGATCGAGCGCGTGCAGGACCACGTCGATCGACGAGGCAGTGTCGCTTGCAAGCTCCGCTGGACGCCGAAACGGTACCAGCGCGCCGTGACTTTGGGCGATATCGGCGATCTCATCGTCGTCCGTCGAAACCACCACCGCATCGATCAACTGGCTGTCTTTCGCCTGCTCGATCGTCCAGACGATCAAGGGTTTCCCCGCGAAAGGCAGAATATTTTTCCGCGGCAGCCCCTTGCTGCCGCCACGCGCCGGTATGATCGCCAAAATGCGTTGGGAATTGATCAAGGGGAATCAGACCGGCTTGCCGAGCGCGCGGTTGAAATCATCGAAACGGCCGATGTCGAGCCAATATTCGTGGATCGGAAACATCGCCACGTCGTGACCGGCGGCGATCAGGTCACTCACCAGCTCCGGCATATCGATTGCAGTGTTCTTGGGCACGCGGGACACAACCTGCGGCGAGAGCACGTAAATTCCCGCGTTCACGAAAAACGTCTGCACCGGCTTTTCGACGACGCCCTGGACCCGGTGGCCGGCTGCCTGGACGACGCCGTAAGGGACCTGCAGATCATATTCCTTCACGCACATGGTCAATGCGGCGTTGTTGTTAAGGTGAAACGACAGCAACGCGCGGAAGTCCACGCTCGTGACAACGTCCCCATTCATCATGATGAGCGGGTGACCTCCCCGTTGCGGCGGCAGCAGACCGAGCGCGCCGGCGGTTCCGAGCGGTTGCTCCTCCTCGACATATTCGATCTCGAACTCCCCACCGCTCGCCATTGCCAAAATGCGTCTTGATCGTGTCGGCAAGATAATGAACCGAAATAAAGAAGCGACGGAATCCCGCGCTGATGAAGCTCTCAAGCGTCGTCTCGAGAATGGGCTTGGCGCCTAGTTTCAGCATCGGCTTCGGGCAGTCGTCGGTCAGCGGACGCAGCCGCGTCCCGAAGCCCCCGGCCATGAGAAACACCAGATTGTCGTTGGAGGCCGGTTCGAGAAGCTCCTTGAGATTATGGACGCCGACGAGTTGTCCGGCGTCATCGACAAGCGGCACCACCAGCACGTCGTTCTGCCCCATCAAGCGGAGCACGCTATCCCGACTGGCCGAGGCGGCGGCACTGCGCGGATTTCGATTCATCGCTTGAACGACGTTCGCCGAGAGCGGCATCCGGCCGATGATGGCCCGGCGGACGTCACCATCCGACAAGGTGCCGAGCAGCCGGCCGTCCTCGTCAACGACGAACGCGATGCGGACAGCACCGGCCTCGATGACCTTGAGAGCGTCCTCTATCGTCGACTGAGGAGCGATGACGATGCGCTTCCAGGAGTCCATGCTTATCCGTGTGCGCGGTAGACGGCGCCCGCAGCGACGATGTGGCCTTCCGGCACGCGGGCGCCATGATGCAAAACGGCATTGCTGCCGATGAAGGCTCGGGCGCCGACCGCGGCCCCGCCGTTGACGAGTGCGGACGTCGAAATATGGCAATGATCGCTGACTTGAGCATCGTGCTCGATCAAAGCCATCGAATTGACAATCACGTTGTCGCCGACGATCGCACCGCAATTGACCACGGCGTGGTGCATAACGATGGTTCCCCGGCCGAGCCTGGCGCGGGGCGAGACGTAAGCATGCGGTGACACCAGAAAGGGCAATCGCCCCCCGACCGAACGGACCTTCTCGTAAAGCGCGACGCGACGATCGGAGCTCTTGATTTGCCCGACAGCCACGAGAAACGCCGCTCCCCGCTTTGCCAACTCACCAATGTCCCTGTCGGTGCCGATAATTTCGTAGTCGAATACCCGCTCGCCGACACGATCCGGGAGGTCGATGATACCTGCAATCTTCCAGCCGCCATGAGCCTCGACGACGTCGATGCAAGAACGGCAATGTCCGCCGCCGCCGAGAAGGATCAATTCATTATTCGTGGCCACGGCCTAATCCAGCAGTTCATCTTGCTCGTAATTGCGCTTGGCGACCCCGCCGAGCCATTGCCAATAGTGCATCGGCGACACGCCGCTGCCGGGCCGCTTGATCGCGATATTGTCGGGCGCAAAGCACTGCCCGCGGCGGATGGCGCGTCCGGCGACCAGGCTCTTGCGGGCGATCGGGGCATTCTTTGTCTCGGTCGCCGTGGGAACTTTTCGTCCGTCACCGAGCGCCATTTCAACCTGCCGCACGGCGGCAACCATCTCCTCCAATTCAGCCGGTTCGATCGAGGCTTGGTGATCGGGACCCGGTAAGCCACGATCCAGCGTGAAGTGCTTTTCGATGATGCTCGCGCCGCGTGCCGCCGCTGCAATGGAGATGGCGATGCCCGGGGAATGATCCGATAGGCCGACCGGCAGGCCGAATGCCGCCTTGAGCGTATCCATTGCGCGAAGATTGATTTCGTCGAACGGCGCCGGATATTCGGACGTGCAATGGAGCAGGCTGACGCGCCCCGCCAGGATCGCATGCCCGCCCGCAAACGCGAGCTGGAACGCCCCAGGCGAAGGTTCGGTGCGGTTGAGGTAGCCAAAGCACAAGGCGCCGAGCGCAAGCTCGACCTCCTCAAGCGTGCTCATCCCTGTCGACAATATGACCTTCTTTCCCGTGGTCGCGATCTTGACGAGCAGCGGGCCATTGGTGATCTCCCCGGACGAAATTTTTATGATCGGCAGATCGAATTCTTTCGCCAGCAGATCGACGCTTTCCGCGTCAAACGGCGTCGAGAGAAAGGCGATACCGGCTTGCCTTGCATGCTCGATCAGAATGCGGTGGGCGGCGGCGTCAAGCTCAAGCCGCCGCACCATGTCGAGCTGGCTGTCGGCAGCGCCCGTCGTTGCCTTTTGATAATCGGCCTTGGCGGCATGGCGGCTGATCATGCGCTCGGCCTTGAAGGTCTGAAATTTGACGGCATCGGCACCAGCCCGCGCCGCCACATCGACCAGCTCGCGCGCCATGTCGAGCGAACCATTATGGTTCACCCCGGCTTCCGCGATGATGAACGTCTTAGGTGAGGTCATGAAAGGTTTTGCGCGCGAGACGATCGAGCGGAAAGGTTGCTACGACATCCCGAATGCGGCCGGCCGCATCACCGGCGCCATAAGCGGGGACCGCCGTTCTGGCGAGCCGCCGAAATTCCGGAGTCAGCGCGCGGCGAATGGCGGCGACAATATCAGGCGTTTGCGCGGCGCAATCAATGACGGAAGCAGATCGCAACCGGCCTTTTTGCCGGTCGCCAATATTCACCGTCGGAACGCCGGCTGCCGGCGCTTCGATGATGCCCGAGGATGAATTGCCGATCACGGCGTCAGCATGTGCAAGCGCGCTGAGATAAAGCTCCCGGCCGAGCGACGCGCAAAAGACCGCGCTCCCCGGCTTTGCCGCGGCGTAGCTCTCGACGGCGCTGGCGATGACACGGCCGCCGGCATCGGCATTTGGGCTGGTAAAGATGATCGAACTTCGTGGAAAGGAATCGAGGGCCTCAAGGAGCGGCTTTACGCCGCCGGCACCGCATGGGCGCGCGTCCGCAAGCGTTTCCGGATGATAGGTGACCAGGAATAACGGCTCGCCCGGTTTCATGCCAACCGCAACCGCAAGGTCCTGGCGCGGCAGCGGTTCCATGCGCTTGATGTTGTCGACGCCCAGGGCGCCGACGGTGAAGACGTGGTCGGGATTTTCGCCCATCTGGACGATGCGGCGGCGATAGGGCTCGGCGGCGGCGAAGTGTAGATGCGAAATCTTTGTCAGCGCATGACGAATGGCATCGTCGATAGCACCCTCGGTCAGTTCGCCGCCGTGAATATGCGCAATCGGAACGCGCGCGAGCATCGCGGCCTGCGCCGCAGCGAGTACTTCGAATTGGTCACCGAGCACGACCAATAGGTTGGGCCGCAAATCTTGCAGAACATCGGCAAAACCAATGACGCCGGCGCCAACCGATTTGGTAACCGCATTTACGCTGTCACCGGTCAGCTGCATATCGACCCTGGCGTCGATGCTAAATCCATCGGCGTCGATCTCGCGATAGGTTGAGCCGAACTCGGGCACGAGGTGCATACCGGTAACGACGACTTGCAACTGCAGCCGCGGATCGTCGCGAATCTCCTGCATCAGCCAGCGCAGCAGCCCGTATTCGGCGCGGCTGCCGGTAACGACGCAGATCTTGCGCTTAGCCATGGCCGAGTTGCGCGCTCGACGGCACGTTGACGATGCGGCGCTCCAAATCCTCGGCGACATCGAGCCGTCCGCGCGGACAATCGCGATACATCGGCAGACGATTCAGTAGCGTCCAGGCTGGCCGCGCCGTCACACGGGCGTCATTGAGCGCCGCAAGCAACTCGTCGCGCTGCCCGGCGCAGTCCTTGTCCAGCAACAGCGTATTGAGCCAGTAATTGCTGCGCGCGCCCGGCGGCTCGGTGAAAAGCTGAAGCCCGGCAACGCCGTCGAACGCTTTCCGATAGCGATCGGCAAGGTGGCGTTTGCTCTCGACAAGGCGATCGAGCTGTTCGAGCTGCGCGCAGCCGAGCGCGGCATTGAGATTGGGCAGACGATAATTGTAGCCGACCTGATCGTGATTGAACGCCCAGCGATGCTCGGTTTTCGCCGTCGTCGTCAAATGCTTGGCGCGGCGCGCGAGCTGTTCGTCATTGGTGAGGATGGCGCCGCCGCCGCCGGTGGTGATGATCTTGTTGCCGTTGAAGCTCAGCGCCGCGAGCCGCCCGAAGGTGCCGGTGTGACGCCCGCGGTACAGCGAGCCGAGCGACTCCGTCGCGTCCTCGACGACCGGAAGATTCCACTCCGCCGCGACCGCGAGAATTCCGTCGACATCGACGGGATGGCCGAAGGTGTGCATCGGAATCACGGCGGCAATACGCCGGCCGCTCTCAGTGTTGCGCACGCCGTCGGCGGTACGTTCGCCGATCTCCTTGAGCCGGCGCGCGAGCGCCTCAGCACCCAGCCCGAGCGTTCGCGTCTCGCTATCGACGAAATGCGGTACTGCGCCGCTGAACACCACGCTGTTCGCCGTCGCGACAAAGGTCAGCGCCGGCATGAGCGCTTCGTCATTCTGCCGAACACCGGCAAGTTGCAGGCATACTTGCAGCGCCGCCGTTCCGTTGACGCAGGCGGTGGCGTGGCGGCTCCCCGTCACCTCTTCGAGCATGCGCTCGAAGCGATTGACGAATTCTCCGACCGACGAAACGAAGGTCGAGTCGATGCAATCGTTCAGGTAACGCTTCTCATTGCCGGAAAATTCCGGCTCGTGCAGCGCTAGCGGCGGAAGCTTGCCGGCGCCGTGCTGCACCGCGTCTACGACTGCTGAAATATCAAGCGTTGCCATCAACGTCTCAGACATTATAGATGTCGGCCTTATAGCGGGCGAGATTGCGCGGTTCGCGAAACCAATTGATGGTCTCGCGCAGGCCGCGGCGGAAGCCCTCCAAGCCGCCGCACTGCGCCGTCCAACCCAGTCGTTCACGCGCCCGCTCAGTCGAGGCCAAAAGCCTCTCGACCTCGCTATTCTGCGGACGAACTCGCTCGGCTTCACAGACGACCTCGATGTCGGCATCCATCAGCTCGGCAATAAGCTGCGCCGTCTCGCCGATGGTGATTTCAAAGCCGCTGCCAAGATTGGTGACGGTACCGACCACGGCTTCACTCGCGATCGCCTTGACGAAGCCTTCGACGGTGTCGCTCACGAACGAAAAGTCTCGCGTTGGACTGAGTGATCCAAGTTTGATCGCGCGCTCGCCGCGGGCGATCTGCGCAATGATGGTGGGAATGACGGCGCGCGCCGATTGTCTCGGCCCGTAAGTATTAAATGGCCGGATCACGGCAACCGGCGTGCCGAACGCCGCATGGTAGGACAGCGCAATTTGATCGGCGCCGATCTTGGTCGCCGAGTAAGGCGACTGGCCCTGCAAAGGATGCTCTTCCGTGATCGGCACAAACCGCGCCGTGCCGTAAACTTCACTGGTCGAAGTATGGATGACCTTGGCCACACCCAGATCGCGCGCGGCCTGAACGATGTTGAGCGTGCCGCGCACATTGGTTTCGACATAAGCATCGGGCGAGTGATACGAGTACGGGATCGCAATCAGGGCTGCAAGGTGAAGAACCGCGTCCCGATCAGTGAGCGCAGTCCGCACGCCATGAAAGTCGCGGATGTCGCCGGCAAAAACGTCAAAATGTCCGCGCACGTCATCGACGCATTCGTCGAGCCACCCCCAGCTATTGTTGGGGTTATAGAAAACGAACGCCCGCACGTCATGGCCGAGCCGCACCAGCCGCTCGACCAGATGCGAGCCGATGAAGCCGTCGGCGCCGGTGACGAGGACTTTACTCATGCGAGCGGCGTTGTGTTCCGGCGGCAAGCTCGGCCGCAGCAACGTAACTGGGCCCATCGTAATGTCACGTCTCCGACCTTGCTCATCAGCGTCGGACTGAGCGTGTTAGTGGGATTGAGAAGTGCCAAATGCACGTCAACGTAGAGGATCTTGATTTTCTTACGCACTTTTACCAACGGTTATTGCAAACTACGGGCAAGCTTCCGAATTACAATTGCTGTGCGGCGATAAGCATCTTGAAATCGATCCGAGCGTTGCATCAAAAAGTCCCAGTTGCCTTTGTCGACGATCTTGCCTCGGTCCAATATCAGGATTTGATTGGCGCGACGCACGGTAGCTAAGCGGTGGGCTACTACCAAGATTCCCATTTCGTCGCGCAGGTCGTCCACTGCATCCAGAATTGCCGCTTCGGTAATCGAGTCGATCGCGCTGGTAGCCTCGTCCAAAATAAGAATGCGGGGACTACCAAGCAAAGCCCGCGCGAGCCCCACTCGCTGACGCTGTCCTCCGGACAAGCGAACGCCCTGGTCGCCGACAATTGTGTCATAGCCACCAGGTAGCTCGCGCACGAAACCATCTAACTGCGCGCGCCTAGCCGCCTGCAAAATTTCGCGTTCGCCTGCTTCGGGCCAAGCGATCGTAAGGTTCTCGCGGATCGAGGCGTGGAACAGGATGGGCTCCTGCGGAACGAATCCGATCGCCCGCCGCCAACCTGCCAATGACAGATCGCCGATGCTTTGCCCGTCGAGAAGAATCTGCCCTTCGATCGGCACCAGTCTGAGGAGCGTCGCGAGCAACGTCGACTTGCCCGCGCCGGAGCCACCAATGACTGCCGTGATTCCGGGAATATCAATGTCCGAGTTCACGCCGTCGAGAACGCGATTTCCACCAAGACGGACGACGACGTTGCGCAGGGACAGTTGTGACGGAAATGGCACTTTGACTGGAGGCGTCCCCTCGTCTGCCATTCCTTCGGAACGCGCTTCCGCTGTTTCCGCCAGGTTTTGCAGAATACCAATGGAAGGCACAGAAGCATTCATGCTGTGAATAAATTGCTGCAGTCCCGAGAGCCGCGGAAATAGGCGGACAAAGAGTGCGAGCACAACCAAAAGATTGGCCAGCGGGATATTCATCCACTCAACGGCGACGACCAACAACAGAACGAGGATGATCAATCCTCCGCTCTCAAACACCGCACGCACCACATACGGCAGGAAATTTGCCAGACGATTCGCGTGCTCAAGCTCCGATACGACGCTGTGGATCCGAGAGGCCACGCGCTCTTCCATGACGGCGGCCTTGACCGCTTTGGCGCCTTGCAGGAACTCTCCGATCAAGACCTGTTGCTCGCTCAAGAGCGGACTCACCTTGGCGCCAAGGCTGAAGCTACGGTGATATAGCCGCCCCAGCATGAGCACCAAAACCGAAGCCAGCAACAAAATTGAACACGTGACTTGGGCCGACAATGCAAGCCCGTAACCCACATAGACGATTCCGACAATAAATGCCGCCATCAAATTGAAAAGGTTCGTGGCCGCGGCCATGAGCCTGTTAGTTTCATTGGTAATGGCGCTGATCATTTCGCCGGTTTTCCGTTCGTACAAAAACGGCCAATCTGCGTGCAAAAAGGCGCGCGTCAATCTCATCTTCCATTCTGCCGCATAGGCCTGAGTGTAGGCTGCGGTGAGCCAGCCCTGCGCCAAGACCATAGTCGCCTGAACAACCGCAACGACGGTGATCAGAACAACCAGCCCCGTCCAACCCGATCCGACGACTGGGTTCATAGCCACGAGGAAATCGGCAAGAGCGCCACCGCCCGGCGCACCTGCGACGCCGAGACGAATAAGAAACGGCAGAAGTAGCGCAACGGCCAAGCCCTCGACCAATCCCGCCGCTACCATGATTGAAATCAACAGCACGAGGCGCCAACGGAAATGCGCCCAAAGATCGTCGATGAGATTACGATAATCTTTCACGTCGCGTACACCAGCCGAATGTCATCGCCTTCGACATGACCGATCGCGCGGGTCGGTATCCCGCTAAAGATGGTGCGGCCCGGCACGTCGCGATTGACGAAACTGTGGGCCGCGATGACGCACGTTTCGCCAACCGTCACGCCGCGCGCGATAACGCTCTGGCTGCCGATATAGCCGCGGTCGCCAATGACGACGGCGCAGACATCGCGCAAGATATCGAGACCGGTTCTCGTGCTCCCCGCCCGCATGCCCGCAATTCGAGCGCTTCGATTGATAATTTCGGCGGCAATTTTCACGACCAAAATCAATTACGGCCCGTCGACAATTTTCCCAACGCCGGGGCCGATGAGATTACGTCGCCGATCGTCATATGATCGCCGATGGCAGCATCGACCGGAGGTGATAACGGCACCAATTCGCCCTCCTGCCACTCGGCGCCGTGCCACTTTCCATCCTGTGCGGCGTCGAGCGCATGGCGCAATTGGGAGGCTCGCACGGACAGGGTGTGACGTTCGCCGATCAACCGCCGACCTGCATCGGCAATCGCTTGGGCAGCATCAATGTCAATCTTCAATCTGCGTCCCACGTTGGCCACCTCAGCGGCGTTACAGACAATCGCATTCTCGCCGTCTCGGAAGCCAAGTGCCTCGAAGCCGTTGCAGGGCTCGCAGACTAAAGCTGCTCCGTTAGCGGGAATCTCGAAGAACTTACGAATCGGCCACCGCACGGAACCGCCGCAAGTAAAAGCGAAACGAGCGTACCGGATCTCCTGGCGAAATGTTTCCTGATACAGGCTCAGGAAAACTGGCCACGAATAGACGTGAAGACCGACCCGAGTAAGAATCGAGGCAATAATCTGCGGATGCAGCCATGATCGATGTCGACTCAAGCTCAATTTTGCCGCGGTCAATGCCTCCCGCGCCAGACGACGAGCGGCATAGGGTACCCCGGGGACGCACCAATCGGCGGCACGATTGGCAAGGGGTGTGTAATCGAACTCATCGTCGGCAACGAAATGACTCATAGGGAATACCCGGTGTCGTTGGTTCCTAACAAATGTCAGCCAATTGTCATTGGCGACAGAACCCGTTGCTTCGCGTGCAATATCAGGAACGTCTTCCACCGAAGCTAGAAACTGTTCGCCGAAGCCGATGAAAATATCGGCAGAGGACGCGGCGATGCGCTCGACAGAATGCTGCGGCATATCGTAGTAGTCGATCCACACCAGCGCTGCCTTCAGGAGGGTCAGCTTTTGAAAAGCCTCCAGCATCTGTGAACAGGCAGATAAATGTTCGCGGGGGAAACTCGTGACATTGGAGTGCTGAAACCAGAAACTTTCCTCTGCGCTGATCGGATTGGCGCAGAGCAAGATTGAATCACTGGCTATTGCGACGTCAAAAGGTCCATATCGTGCCATAAACTCTGGCAAGCCCCGCGCGAGGACATTGCCGGACACGTATCCGGGCCCGAAGAAATGTGTCTCTCCCGCCAAAGACATTAGCCGAGAAAAGAGTGTTCTCGTCGGATTCATGCCTCTGAAAAAGACGTCAAGATACAAGATCCGCATTGCATTATCCGTGGGACGTTATTCGATCTTGGGAATACATAGCTGGCTTACTTGCTATCATGCGCTGCCACGTTCCGGCGACCTGCGCGCGAGCGTGGCATCGTGATCGTGGCGTACCTTGTTGGGCCGGCCCCTAATTGCACGGTCAATCCGCTCAGATGGGGCATTGCCTCGGGTGTCCACCATTTGGGATGGGCGAGGAGATGTAGGCGCTCGTGACCTTCGTGGATCACTTCGCTCATTCGACGGGCTTCAACTGCCGCAGCAGCGTTAGGAAGCCGGCCTCGGTGAATTCCGAGAAGTCCTTCATTCGCAAGCAACGGTCAAACGGATTCCCGGAGGTTTGCCATGACGGCTTCGTCTCTCCATCGACTGTCGATGAAGCAGGCGCGACGCATCGTGCCCTCCAGTTTAAATCCAGCCTTTTCATAGGCGCGAATGGCTCGCCGATTATCCGTGAATACTCTCAACCATATCCGCTGCAAATTCCGGTCCGTGAACGCGAAACCTGTAGCCAACCGCACAGCTTCCGACCCAGCTCCCCGATTACGATCGGAACTCCTCACCAATTCGGATGACGAGTTCAGCGGTTCGGTGGATCGGGTGCAAGCCGATGAGCTGAACGATCCCGATCAGGCGCAAAGCGGTAAAATCTCTTATGGCGAAGACCACTCGATCAGATAGGCCTGTGATGGCTTCAAACCAAGCCTTGTGGTTTGGCTCGTGGATCGGCGTGTAGGGAGCATTGAAGTGAACGGTATCCGGCGAATTAATCCATTCAAACAACGGCTCTGAGTCCGCATCGCGCAGTTCAGTCAAGACGACGATTTTGCCCTTGACCATCAGACGCCGTTGCACCATTCCGCCAGCGGCCTACCGTCCCACATCAAATAATCGATCACCGATAAGCCGGGAAGAAACCTTGAACCAGGACCATATGGCCGTGCCACGAAGCCTTGGGTGATGAGGTCAACTCCGTGCGCCCCAAAAAGCGCATCGTCCTGGTACCCGCTTGCACCACCGCCCGCGAGATAGGCGGAGCCATCAACGGCCTTAACCAGCGATATCAAAAGCTCGGTTGCCTGGCCGGCATACGAGAAAGTCGATTGCCGCACGAATTGAGTCGACAAGCCAAGCTCGGCTGCGATCGTGGTGATCGCGGCAAAATTGTATGCGGCCAGATTAGTCTCGGGCGTCTGGATAAGCGACTCAAGTACAGCCATGCTTTGCAAATACCGCGGCGCCTTCCGATAGTTTGTCTCGAGCGTCGTGAACAGCTTTTTGCGCCAGGGCTGTGAATCGTCGATTTCTACCTCAAGAATTGGCGACCCGAGCGACGTTCGCCGCAGCGGACAGGTGATCCAGCGCGCCTGCCCTTAAATCGCGATCTGGACACGATTGCACCAAGAACCCATGCCGCCGGATCCGGACCGCGGGTAGCTCACAGCATCCAGCAGTACAAACACGTCCGCCCGGCGAATCTTGTCGAAATACCCAAGCCAAGGGAAAAAGTTCGGCTGATGGATAGCCACAATCGTCATGTTGTCGAGGAAGGAGCCCGCGACGTTTGCGGCCATGACGATTGGGTACGATCAGGCATCCGACACGACCTCGGGGCGATGGTGCTTCAGGAAAGCCTCATAGTCGGAAGCGACCCGTCGGGCACGGCCTTGGATACAGCGATTGACGCGGGCGCTCGGGAGCAGCGGTTCGGGCGTCCACCATTCCGGATGGGTCAGCGCGTACAGGCGGGAGACGCTTCGGTCATCGACCATCTCGTGCAGCGAACGGTAACGCCAACGCCCATTCGAGTCCGAGACATAAGTAAATTTGTTGCGTAGGCTCGCAGCACTGGCGTTAACCAGACCGGCGCATTGCGATTCATCCAGTTGAACATCCGACGAAATCGACGGGTTATGCAAAGAGAAAGTGCGGATATCCTTCTGCAGCTGACGCTGAAGCGCCGTGGCCTCGAACGCGATGCGATCGGAATGCGCAGCCGTCGTACCGGTAAAGGCGGAAGCGTCATAGTGCAAACCCACACCATGACCTAGGCCGGCGATCTCGCGTAGGATATCGCGGATGGCAGGCTCGAACGGATTGTAGAAGGCGGAACCGAGCAGCACGAAGTAAGTCGAAGTGACGTCCATCTGCCTTTCGATACGCGCCAGGGCGAGAGCACGCTGTGGAGAGAAATCGATGTCGTGTCGCCATAAGGCGACACTTTCGCCGGTAGGATCGTCGTGGAAGTGGCGGAACTGGAAACGGGTGCGCGCCTGTTCGAGCAGCGCGCAATAGCGCGCTTCAGTAAAGTCCGGCTCGGTCAGGTTGTTCATCGCGATGATAGGGCACGCAGATCCGGCGGCGCGCTCTTGGAGTTCGTGAAGACCAAACGGATGGCATCGCTTTCGCCCTCGACGCGGCCAATCGCTTTCGCCGGCGTTCCGCCGACGACCGTGCGCGAGGGCACGTCGCGATTGACGAAACTGTTGGCGGCGATGACGCACATGTCGCCGACGGTCACGCCGCGCGCAATGATGCTTTGGCTGCCGATATAGACCCGATCGCCAATGGCTACGGCGCCTCGGCGTGACTCCGCCTTTCCGCCGGAGAGCGCCCAATGCACCGTATCATGCGTATAGATCTGTACGCCGGCGCTGATCGAACAGGTCGAGCCAATGCGAATACCGCCGCCGGAGCCGTCAAGCATGACCCAAGGTCCGATCCAAGTCTCCGCGCCGACCGAGACGTCGCCGAACACACAGGCCGAGTCGTAGATCGATGCCCCCTCGGCGAAGCCAAGGCGGCGCGCACGTTCCCAGCGATCAAATAAGCCGTCGGCAAAGGGGAGGCTGCGGTTATGCCGGGTTTTCAGCTCGACTTCGCGGGCGAGCCGAATTTCCTCCAGCGCGCGGCGTACCGCCTCGGGCGTCATGCCGCCGCAGCCTCGGGGATGCGGCCTTCTGCCGACATGAAACAGTGCATAAATTCCTCAAGATAAAGCAGCGACCAGACAAGGAGCCGGCGATTTGCGTGGCCATGGAGGTGCTCGTTCAGCAAGCCTTCGACTGCTTTTCGATCGAGATAGTCGTAGATCTTGGCGCTCGGCGCCAACAGCCGCCGGCGCACATAGTCGATCGATTCGCCGCGGAACCAGCTTGCATCGGGCGCGGAAAAGCCCTTCTTCACCGCATCGGCGATCTGCGGCGGGACATAACGCCTCATCACCTCGCGCAGACAGCAGCTTGCCGTCGCGCGTGCGCTCGAAATAGCGCGTGCCCTTGCCGCCCGGTTCGTTCTCGTCGACGCGCGCAGTCTCGATGCAGGTTCGCGAGCTTCATGGCGCACCGGCACGCGCATCGCGAAATCGACCAGATCGTGTCGAGGAACGGCACGCGTGTCTCCAGCGCTGTGCGCCATGCTGAGCTTGTCCTCAACGACGAGCAGGCCGTGCAGAAACGTCTTCGCCTCGAAATAGAGCGAGCGGTTGATGCAGTCCTCGGGCGTCGCCAGCCGGCCCATGATCGCCGAAAACGCCGCGAAAGATGCGCGCGCGGATCGACCGTATCGGCTTCGGTCGCCGAGCGGGCGCGAATATGGCCGAAGCTGCCTCGGCCGGGAACAGCCGCTGCCAGAAGCCGTAATATTTCGTCGACGTATTCGTCGAAATCGCTGTTGCGGCGGCGCGGTAATAGCGCCACGGATAGCCGCCGAACATTTCGTCGCCGCCCGCGCCCGACAGAACGACGGTGCAGAAGCGGCTCGCAAGCTTCGCCGCATAGTAATTGGGATAAGCTTTGCCCGACGCGCGGCTCCTCCATGTGCCAGACGACGCGGCGCATGGCGCGCTCCATGTCGCCCGCCTTCAGCACCATCTCGTAATGCTCGGTGCCGGCGTAGATAGGTCATGTGCTCCGCCGCCGCGCGCTCGTCGAACCCCAGCTCGAGCCCCGAGGCCGAGCTCAGATCGAAGCCGATGGTGAAGGTGCGCAGCTCCGGATGCTGGCGCGCGGCGATCGCGGTGATGGAGCCCGGATCGATGCCGCCGGAGAGATAAGCGCCGACCGGCACGTCGCTCATGAGCTGGCGGCTCACGGCCTGGCGGAAGAGACGATCGAGCTCCTCGACCAACTTCTTCGGGGCGGCCGCCAAGCTCGTCGGCGAAACGGAAGTCCCAGAACTAGCGCTTCGATGCGCGGCCGGCATCGGCGGCAACGGGCACTCGCATGAAGCAGCCGGGCGGCAGAAGGCGCACGTTCTTGAACAGCGTGCGGGATCCCAGAAAATTCTGGAACGTCAGATATTCGACGAGGCCCTCGGGATCGAGCGCCGGCGCCAGAGCGCCGATGGGCGAGAAGCGCCTTCACTTCCGAGGCGAACATGAGCGTGCCGCCGATTCGCAATAGTAAAGCGGCTTGATGCCGAACCGGTCGCGGCACCAGCAACAGCTCGCCCGCCGACGGTCCTAGAGCGCGAAGGCGAACATGCCGTTGAGGCGGACGATCGCTTCTCGCCCCACTCCGCGAGCGCCTGATGACGACTTCGGAATCCGACGTCGAGCGGAACGCCGGCCGCGCGCCTCGAGCTGGCAGCGCAGCTCGCGGAAATTATAGATCTCGCCGTTGTAGTTGAGAACGTAGCGGCCGTCGGCACTGAGCATTGGCTGCGCCGGGCGTCGCTGAGATCGATGATCGCGAGACGCCGATGGCAAAGGCCGAGAGCGCCTTCGATCCAGTGGCCGTCGCTGTCGGGACCACGATGCGCCAGCACGCGGCTCATACGCTTGAGCACCGCCAGCGCGGCCGGACGGCCGCCACAATTCAGATAACCGGCAATTCCGCACATCGCCGGTCAGGCCTTGCGCGCGATCATTGTGATACCGGCATCTTCGACCTGCTCATGCTCGATCGCGAGCCCAATGGCAGTGCACCAGGCGCGCACTTCGTCCGGACTATGCCGATGCGCGTTGCTTGGCGCATACCAGTCGAAATTCATGTGATTCATCTCCTCGATCGACATTTCCGGCCGATAGAACGCCTTCAGTACGTGCCAGTAAAAAAAACGCTGAAGATTGATGCGGCCGGCGGGGATTTCCAGCATTTCGACCGCCTCCGGAATTTCGATATCGACATTCAGTTCGCCCAAGAGCGTGCCAAGCTTGCTGAGCGGCAGCATCGCTTCCCAACCCTGCTGCGGCGTCATGTGCTGCAGCTTGTCGCGAATGTAATCGTCGGTGAATTCGCGGATCGGGCCTTTTTTCCGGTAAACGTAGAACAAGATGCGGCCGCCCCTTTTGAGATGCCGCACGACCGAGCCAAGAGCGGCTCTTGTGTCGTCGGTGTGATGAAGCACGCCTTCCGAGAAAATCAGATCGATCGAATTTTCCGGCAACGGGAGATGATTAATGTCGGCCTGCATGAAAGCGGCGTTGCCGAGGCGGCGCTCGGCAAAGCGATCCTTCGCGACATCGACCGCGGCAGAAACGTCGACGCCAAGATAGTGGACGCGGTCGAGTACGGAATCGAATAGAGCGAGCGCCGACATCGCGGCACCGCACCCGGCATCGAGCAAAATAGGATCGTCGCTGGTTCCGAACAACCAACGCGCTTTTGTAACGTCACCGTATTTTTCGATCAGCCATCGGCGAAGAAAATTAAGCGGGTCGCCTTCGAAGGTTTCGCGTTTGGCCCATTTGAAGGCGAAGGTCTCGCTGATCTGATCCTGGGTGGGGGATAGAAGCTCTTGTGCGCGCAGGATGCCGCCCCGCATGCACATCGAGCTGGCCGCGTATGGCCACCGCTCCGCCTTCGGCGGGCAACGCCACGCCCAACAGGTCCTTCAGCCAGAACGTCGCCGGCGAATCAGGCTCAGCGGGCAATGTCTTTGATGCAATCGACGACATATCGGTAATCGTCTTCGTTCATCCGGTTGTGCAGTGGGATCGCCATCGTCTGGCGGTCACAATCGCGCGCGGCCGGAAAATCGTCGGGCGCGTAGCCGAAATGCTTGCGGTAGTAACCCAGCATGTGGACCGCATGCGTACCCGGCCGCGTCGCCACGCCACGCCGCGTGCAACTCGGCCATTATCTCGTTGCGCGGCGCGGCGCGCGCTGCGGATCGACATAAGTCGACGAAGCCTGCCACGCATGACGGCCGCCCGTCATTCGGCGCGCGGCAGGCGCAGCCACGCGCATGTCGGCAATCGCGGCGCGATAGCACGCGGCCCAGCGCGTCGCGTTCCGCGATGAAGCGTCGAGCTTTGCCAGCTGCACCAGCCCGATCGCGCCTTGAAATCAGTCATGCGGTAGTTGAAGCCGAGGCGTCGAAGTCCGGCAAGATATAAGGCTGCGGGCCGGCGTGACGCTCTTCCTCCGCGACCGAGGCGCCATGATTGCGCAGCACGCGCGCGCGCGCGGCCAGTCCATCGTTCGGTCACGAGCATGCCGCCTTCGCCCGTGGTAATCGACTTGCGCGGATGGAACGAGAAGACGCCGCATGTGCCGAGCGTGCCGGCCGAAGAGCCTCGGTAGAGCGGCCCCGCGGCGCACGCCGCATCCTCGAGATCTCACATGCTTCGGCACACCTTGCCGATCGCATCCATGTCGGCGCAGAGGCCGAAGAGATGTACCGGAATCACCGCCTTGGTGCGCGGCGTGAGCTTAGCGCGCGACCTCGCCGGACCGATATTGTAGGTCACGCGGTCGACATCGGCACAAGACGGGCGTCGCGCCGCAATAGAGCACCGCATTGGCCGTCGCGATCCAGGTAAACGACGGCACGATCACTTCATCACCGGGCCGATGCCGATTGCGGCAGCGCGAGATGGAGCCCGCGGTCGCGCAGTCGTGGTCGCCAGCGCATGCTTGACCTGATGCCGTTCGGCGAAAGCGCGCTCGAAAGCCGCGACCTTCGGGCCTTGCGTCAGCCAGCCGGCTTTCAACGGCGCGCGCAGCGCCTGCCATTCCTCCTCGCCGACGGCTCGGCCGGGCGATCGGAATGACGTCGCTTGCTGCGGTATCCATCGATGGCGGTGACGCACTCTACGAAACGGCCCGCGGCGCGCCGTCGCCGCGACTTCCGGCTTATGTGCGCTTGCGCCAGGCGATCAGCCGTTGCAGGCCGTCGTCGAGCGCAATGCCAGCCGCAAATCCGATCTCCGCCTTGGCGCGCTTTGGCGAGCCGATACGGTTGCGGACCAGCGTCGCCTGGCTGCGCGGCGCGTATTTCATCGGCTGATTGCTGACCGGTCAGCGCCAACAGCTTCTCGGCGACCTCCTTCAACGACGTTCGCTTTCCCGTCCCGACATTGTAGAAACGGTCGACTGCGCTTCGCCTTTCATGGCGCAAATATTCGCCCCGGCGCAATCCTCGACCGCGACGAAATCGAACGCTTCGGAACCGTCGCCGAGGATGGTCGGCCCCTCGCCCCTGATCGATGGCGTCCAGCATCTTCATGATCACGGCGATATAGGCGCCGTGATAATCCTGCCGCGGGCCGTAGACGTTCATGTAGCGCAGGCCCGACGTAATCGAGCCCGTAGCGGTGGTGGAACGCCCGCAACATCGCCTCCCCGGCAGATCTTCGTCGCGCCGTAGAAGTTCTTGTTGTTGAACGGATGATCCTCGGTCATCGGCTCTTCGACGGCGTCGCCATAGACCGACGCCGACGACGAATAGACGAGACGCCTCACCTTCGCGGCGACACAGGCCTCCATCACATTGAAGGTGCCACGGATGTTTACGTCGAACGCGGCACGCGGAAATTCGTGGCATTGCAACAGCCACAAGGCTGCGAAATGAAACACGCCGTCGGCGCCGTCGATCGCCGCGCGCAGAATGTCGGTTTGCGTAGATGTCGCCGCCGGCTTCGAAAATCTTGACCCGCGGATCGCGCAACGCGCCGGCGAGATTTTCGTGCGTACCGCGGACGAAATTGTCGTAGACGACGATCCCGCCGACATCTTCGCGGATCAGAAAATCGACGGTGTGCGAGCCGATCAATCCGGCGCCGCCGATAACCACGAGCTTCTTGCCGCGAATGTCCACTACCGCGTCCCTCAATTGGTCTGTTCGAGCTGACCGCGCGGCGTTTCGCGATAGCGGCTGCCGTCGCGCGGACACTTTAAGTCGGCGCCGAGCCGTTCGCCGGCCTGACTCATCCAGCCGATGCGACGGGCCGGGACGCCCGCCATCAGCGCGTAGTCGCCGACGTCGGCAGTCACAACGGCACCCGCAGCGATGAACGCGTAGCGGCCGATTTCATGGCCGCAGACGATCGTCGCATTGGCGCCGATGGTCGCGCCGCGTTTGATGAGCGTGCGCCTGAATTCCGCTTTGCGGGAAACATGCGAACGCGGATTGACGACATTGGTAAAGACGCAACTTGGTCCGCAAAAAACATCATCCTCGAGCACGACGCCTTCGTAAATGCTGACGTTGTTCTGGATCTTGCAGCCGTCGCCGACGCTGGCGCGCGGACCGATCATGACGTTTTGCCCGATCGAGCAATGCCGTCCGATCGATACCTCGCGGAGCACGTGGCAGAAATGCCAGATCGTGGTGCCTTCCCCGATCGTGACCGGCTCATCGACATAGGAACTTTCGTGGATACGCACGCCGGGAAAGCGCACATCGTCGCGCAACTGTCCGCTCATTGGCTAAGATGCCGGGCGACAAACGGATGGCGCTCGCCGAGCGCAGGCTCGATCGGCGACGTGCGCAAGCGCGCGACGATCTCGACCGAAGGGCGGACCTCCTCGATGCAGAAAGCGTTGCCGGCAACTATTTCCTCGTAGGCTGCGCGTGTGCAAATCGGTAAAACCGTCGGAAAATTCCAGCTCCTCTCCGTCAAGCGTGACAGAGCGGTAGGTGGTCTTGTCGCCACGCACGGTCTCGGGCAGATCGCGGGGATCGATTGAGAGGAACCAGCGGATCTTCGCTCGCCCGCATTCGAGATAGCCGGCGGCGCGCTCACTGTCTCGAAGGTGCACAACGTTCTTGCCCGCCGGGCCAAAGACGTAAGACAGCATATCAAAGAAATGGACGCCGATATTCGTAGCGATCCCGCCGGATTTCGCCTCGTCGCCCTTCCATGATGTTTGATACCAGCGCCCGCGCGACGTGATGTAGGTGAGATCGACGCCAAATTCGTTCTTCGGCGAAGCCGCGATACGCCGTTTCAGGTCCTCAATGACAGGATGCAGGCGCAGCTGCAGGATGGTCGCAATCTTGCGCCCCGTCTCCTTTTCGATTTCCGCCAGGCCATCGATGTTCCAGGGGTTAAGCACCAGTGGCTTTTCGCAGATCGCGTCGGCCCCCGATCGCAATGCAAATCGGCAATGGGCGTCGTGCAGATAATTCGGCGAGCAGATCGAGACATAGTCGATCTTCTGTCCGCGGCGACGCATCTTGTCGATATGGCGGTCGAAACGCTCGAACTCGACGAAGAAACTCGCGTCCGGAAAATAGCTGTCGATGACGCCGACCGAGTCATTGGGGTCGAAGGCGACACGCAGGTCGCCGCCGATTGCCTTGATGGCCCGCATATGGCGCGGAGCGATATAACCGGCGGCGCCGATCAGCGCGAAGGATGGCATTTGTTGAGATGGGATTTGGGAATGTCCACGCTACCGCACTCCGGGTGAAACGAGGTCACCCGAACACACAAACGCAAAGCAGCACCGGCCGCGCGCTAATCCAGCGCGGCTGAGTTTAGGCCGCGGCGACCAGATCCGCGTCCAGTACGACCCGGACCTTGCGGCCCAGGAGATCGAGCAGAATTGCGACCCGCTCGCGCTCCGCCATGCCTTCGAAGAGTCCGAGGCAGGAGGAGAACGCGCCATCTAGCACGCGAACCTTGTCGCCCGGACAGAACGGCGGCCGATATTCAAGTTTGATGAATCCGTTCGTATCCTCGCGGCTTTTGAGCGCCTCGACGATGCCGTCTGGCACCGCGGTCGGCTCGTCGCCATTGCAAACAAGCCGCGCGACGCCGACGGTCGAGTAGATCGAGCGCCACCTTTGCGCCACAGTATCGACGGCAACGAACACATAACGCGGGAATAATGGCGCAGCGACGGTCTCGATCCGCCGCGCATGCCGGCGCCGCTTCAGATAGCGCGGAAAGTAAATCTCAAAACCCTGGCGACTAAGATGGGACGTCGCTTTCGCCTCGGCGTGCGGCTGGGTATGAGCGACGAACCAGCGCGGTTGGAGTTCGATCGTCATGCGACGCTCTCCGTTGCGGGATTGATGCGAATGCCCAAAAGCGCCGGCACCAGGACGCGTCCGGCCTCAAGCTCGGCAACCACGGCCTGCACCGATTCGCGCGTCGCCTGAAGGTCGGTCACGACCAGTGCATCAAATCCTCCCGGCACCGCCGCGATGGTTTTAACGACTGGGGTGCCGACGAAGCGGTCGGTTTGGGATTTGGCATCCACGACCGCGACAATGGCGATGCCCTGTTCAAGCGCGCAGATCGTGGCGACCTCGGCCAGGTCCGATACGCCCACGAGCGCGAGGCGATTCCAGCCGCGCGCTCGTGCAATCTTGATAACGGACGAGCAGTCCTCGCGGGCGCGGCGAAAGAAAGAAAAAGAGGTGGATAGATATTCGACTGTAAGGCGCGATTTCTCGGCAAAGCCATGCGGCGTCAGGTAATAGGCGTAGCGGCGCGGGGGAACTTGGCCGACCTTGACCAGGCCCTTCTTGACGCAGCGTTTCAGGTAGGCGTTGACGAGGCCAAGCGCGATGCCGAGGTCGGATGCAAGCTTACGTTGCGACTGGGCGCCGTCGCGATCGACGGATTCCAGGAGCCCGAGCACGATCCGGGCTGTTCTCGGCTTCCTCGTTGCGCGCCGCCTGGGGCATTGCTCAACGCCTCCCATCCGCGCCAGAATTACCTTGTTCACGGCATGAACGTCAAGCTTATTGTTCAGATGGTGAACATGCATAATTATTTGAAATCGCTGTATTTTATGAAACGTTGTGACGACACCGGCACCTCTGGGGGGTAGCGAAATGGGGGCACGCGACCTTGCCGGCGAGATGGCAAATCAGCTAGCTAACAACCGGGGGGATGGTCTTTGGCACATACGGAGTTGTTCGAAGTCGGCCGATAGAGACTTTCGAGTCGGCGCGATTTTGCGCGTCGGGATTGCGCCGTTGATCTCCGTCTTTGAATCCAAATCGGCCTTCTAAGAAAGCGCAATGCCGGAACATTCTCAGACCCCGCGTAGCCTTACGTGGGCTTCCATTGCGCAAGGCCGCTCTTGGAAGCTGCCTTTTCGGCCGGCGCAAGCATTGAAGTGGCTGACGTCGATTTTTCTCCTTACCGGCGTCATTTTCTTTGTTGGTCTCAACTATAACTTTTCCAGCGTCCTCGACGACGCCCGTGAGATTTCTCTCCCGGTCCTGGCGCTTGTCTTTCTGAGCCTGCTCGGCAATGCGCTTGCCGCCTCCTTGCGTTTCAAGGTTGTCGCGATGCAGATCGGCCACCGGGTCACTTTTCGCCAGGCGATGGCGGCAGTCGGCGCCGGAAGTCTCTTCGGTGCCATCTTCTTCCAGATAGCCGGTCAGCTCATCGCGCGCAGTTTCGTCATGGCGCGAACCGCCGTTCCTTTTGCTTCGGTGGTCGTTGTTACCGCCTACGAGCGCATCGTCGCCGCCATCGTCTCCGGCCTTCTTGCCCTGGCCGGCGCCTATTTCGTCTTCGGCAACGTGTATCTCGACCAGAACGCCGGCGGCGGCACGCTCATCAAGATCATGATCGGACTGTTCGCAGCGACGGGAACGGGCGCGATGCTCGGCTATGGGCGCCTGGCTGCGCGTACCGTGGCGCCATGGCTGACGAGGAATTTCGCGACTGGGTTTCTTCAACTTGTCGCACTAACGGCTCTTGTCCAAATTCCGATGATGATTGCCTACGTGCTCGCCTCGCATACTCTTTCACCGCAAACGCCGATAGCGGGCCTCGTGGCCACCTCGGCAATAGTCATGTTCGCCGCGAGCGTGCCGATCAGCCTGGCCGGCTGGGGCGTTCGAGAAATGAGTGCCGTGGTGGCGCTTGGCGCGATCGGGGTTGCGCCACAGGCCGCTTTTTTGGCGGCGGTCATCGTTGGCGCCGGATCGATGATAGCCATGCTCGCAGTGGCGGGCGTTGCCCTCCCCGGCTCCATCCTTAACGTTGCGAAAACAGAAAAATATGCGGCCAGCCAACACCTCGACTATGCGCGGGCGCTGGTATGGGTAGTTCCGATTGCCGCTGCAATACTTGTCTTCTTTCAGATCTATGTTCCGATCGGATCGGGCACGCTGCTCAATGTCAATCTCGCCGACCCGTTGGCCATTTTGGGGGGTGCCCTGTTCGTACTGATGCATTGGCAGAAGCGCGAATTGCCGCAATGGCGCTATCAGTATTTCAATGCGGCGATGGTCGCCGCAAGTGTTGTCTTGACCATTTCGCTTTTCATCGGTGCGGCAAGATTTGGATGGACGGATTGGGCGGTCGTCAATCGATACTGGGGTTGGTACATTTTGCTGGCCTATGCAGGGTCTGGAGCACTGCTCACGAAAAACTCCGGAACTGAAGGCTTGCGCATACTGCTGCTGACCTTCGCCGGGGCTGGCGCGGCGATTGCCGTCCTCGAAATTCTTCTTTTGGCGTTGAACCGTCTTGGCCTTCAATTGACGCTACCGCTGGTTCCAAACGCGCTCCAGGGGTTCTCGTTGAACCACAACTTCTTCGCGTTTCAATTGCTGATGGCGCTGGCGGCGGTATTCGTGGCTGCTCGCGACCAGGCACTTCGGATTGTTCTTATTGTGGCGCTGTTCGCGGCGCTCTATTTCACCGACTCACGGTCCAGCTGGATAACCGTCTCGATTGTTATCGGTACGAGCGTTTACATGAAAGCTGCTACGTTCCGCGAAATAGGAATTGCGCTCGTTTGCACGCTCGGCATTGTCCTGCCGATTCTTGCCGTTGCACTGCTCATTGGCGACAACTTTTCAAGCGGGGCGCCCGCCCTCGCTGTAACCACTAGTAATACCGAAGGGCGATTGATGTCCATTTTCGGAGGCTTGCAGCTCTTTCTGGAGCACCCGATCTTGGGGGCCGGTCTGGGCGCTTTCAGAAATAAGCTGATTATATTTCAATCCGATCAGCCGCTCTTGATCCATTCGACTTCCGTGTGGCTGCTTGCGGAGCTTGGGATTGTCGGGCTCGTAACGTTCATGACCCCGGCTGTATACGCATTGGCCGTGGAATTGCGCCGCCGCCATGCCAATTCGGCCGGTCAATTGATTGCATTGTGTCTCGTAGGCTTTGGCGTCATGTCGCTTCCGGCGGACATGCTGTATCAAAGAACCTTCTGGTTGCTGTTCGGCGCGGCGCTGATGCTCAAACCGCAGTCAAAGCTTGAGCAGACTGGGCATGCCTCTCCGCATCGAGATCCCGGGTCTTGACGTTCGCGACCGCCGCCGTCTTGCCGGACCGTTACCCTTTGCCGCCGAACAGATTGCCTTCGACCAGTCCGCAGATTGCGTGCGCGGCAACAATGTGGATTTGCTGAATCAGCGGCGTCTCGGCCGACGGCGCGGCAAGGCAATGATCGCACAACGGCGCCATCGCTCCGCCGGACGCCGTCCCGGTGAAGCCGATCGTGATGAGGCCGGCCTCGCGGGCCGCCGTCAGCGCCGCAAGCACGTTGGCCGAACGCCCCGATGTCGAAATCGCGATGAAGACGTCGCCCGGCCTGCCAAGACCTCGCACCTGACGCGCGAAAGTCTGCTCGAAGCCGTAATCGTTGCCGATCGCGGTGAGTACCGATGAATCCGTGGTCAGCGCTATGGCCGGCAGCGGATTGCGGTCGAAGTTCAAGCGCGACAGGAATTCCCCGGCGATGTGCTGGGCATCCGCGGCGCTGCCGCCGTTGCCGGCGATCAGCAATTTATGTCCGCCGCGAAATGCGGCGGTGATGACAGCGGCGATGGCATGGATGGCGGTGCGCAAATCGGCGTCCTCCGCCGCGCGCGACAGTGTTTCGCAGGAGCGGCGGAAATGCTCAGCCACCAAATCATTCTGGGCGCGCAATTCTTTGGCTGGCATATCTTTGTTGCGATCCATGCGAGCGATGCTCAAGCGGTTGTGCACCTAACATGATCTTATTGTGATATGAAAGGCCATCTGAGCGCGATGGCGAAGAAAGATCGACCGATGCGGCCTCTTGATCATCCGCTCAATGCCGAGGGCGTGTGGTGCGAAGTATTATCGAGACCTCGCCCCGGCCGTCCAGCGCTGTTTTTGGATCGCGACGGCGCCGTGGTTGAGGAAACCGAATATTTGTGCCGCGTCGAAGACATCGTCATGATACCCGGCGCCGTGGGCGCGATTGCCGCCGCCAACAAATGCGGTGTCCCCGTTGTCGTGGTGACGAACCAGGCCGGGATTGGCCGCGGCTATTATGGCTGGGCCGAGTTTGCGGCGGTACAGAACGCGATCGTCGCGGCCTTGGCGGCCGAGGGCGCAAGATCGACGCCGTTTATGCCTGTCCGCATCACCCGCAAGGTCAAGGCGCATTCGCCCATCCCAATCATCCGGCCCGTAAGCCTAACCCCGGGATGCTGCTGCAAGCGGCCGCCGACCTCGCGCTCGACCTCAAGCAGTCTTGGCTCGTTGGTGACAAGGCGATCGACGTCGAGGCCGCCAAACGCGCGGGCATCGCCGGCGCCTTGCAGGTGGCGACAGGCTACGGCCGCGCCGAACGCCAACGCGCATCCGGGCTCGCCAGCGCGAGTTTCGAGGTCCGTTTCGGCCGCTCGATTGCGGCGGCGAAGACGCTTCCGATTCTGTTGCCGCAAAATGTCCACTGATCGACGCCCGGGCGAACCGCGCCTGCTTTACGTCACGGCGGAGGATTGGGCTTTTCTGTCGCATCGCCTGCCGATGGCGCGCGCCGCGCGCGACGCCGGTTTCGAGGTCCATGTAGCGACCAGAGTGCAAAACGGGGCCGCGGCGATCGAAGCCGAACGCTTCATCTTGCATCCGGTGCCGTTCTCCCGCGGCAGCCTTTCCCCCTTCGCCGCGTTGCAGACGATCGCCGCGCTGCGCGGCGTGCATCGCGCGGTGGCGCCCGATATTACGCATCACGTGGCGTTGCAGTCCTGCGTGCTTGGCACCATCGCGGCGCTCGGACAGCCGACCGCCTGCGTCAATGCGTTCATCGGTCTGGGCTATTCGTTCACCTCGAACAGCGCCAAAGCGCACGCTTTGCGCCGGCTCATCGGCGCGGTGCTGCGGCTCTTGGTCGATCGCGGCGGCAGCATTGCGCTGGTGCAGAACGGCGACGACCTCGCCGCCTTGATGTCGCTCGGCATTGCCAAAGACCGCATCGCGCTCATTTCCGGATCGGGCGTCGATGTTGCGCGTTTTACGCCGCTTGCCGAGCCGCCAGGTCCCCCGACGTTCGGCTTCGTCGGACGCCTGCTCGATGACAAAGGCGTGCGCACGCTCGTCGCCGCGCAGCGATTGTTGCGCACGCGAGTGACAGATGCCCGGCTGTTGATCGCCGGCACGCCCGATCCGGCCAATCCGGCTTCGGTCAGTGAGGCGGAGGCGAAGTCCTGGAATGACGAGCCGGGCGTCGACTGGCTTGGTCATGTCAACGATATTGCCGGCCTGTGGGGGCGCGCGCATGTCGCGGTACTGCCGTCGCGGCGGGAGGGGCTGCCGCTGTCGCTTATGGAAGCGGCAGCGTGCGGGCGGGCCATGATCGCAAGCGACGTTCCGGGCTGCCGGGAGATCGTCATTCACGACCAGACCGGGCTTCTTGTCCCCGTCGATGACGCGTCGGCCTTGGCCGAAGCGATGGCGCGCCTCGCCGGCGCGCCGGACTTACGCGCGCGCTATGGCGCGGCGGCAAGAAACCTGGCGGTCGAGAAATTTGCGACCGACATTGTCGGAAAACAAACTGTGCAGCTTTACCGGCGCCTTCTCGATAACCGGGCCGGCTCAGATGACGGTCCGTCGTCGTAACAGCTCATGCCGGTAAGGCGTCGTGCTCGCGGAACACCATGCCGCCTAATACGCCGACGGCAAACACATACAGCCAGCCGTGCGCAAAATCGAACAGGTGCGAGTGCGCAGTGGAGGATACGATATTTTCGACCACGACCACCTTGCCGCACCATGCGATCATGCTGTCGCCGCGAAACAATAGTAAATGCGCAATCCACATCGACCACAGGGCGAGCGCACCAACAAGACCGATCTGAATGGTAACGGCAAATGTCTGATTGTGCGGATTAACCGTGGCCTCCGCCGATACGCCGGTGTTACCGGCCGTAATCCGACGAAACTCTTCGGGTATCGAACCGGTGCCGTGACCGAGGATCGGCGCGGCAGCGCTGATTGCAAGCGATTCCTTCAGAAAGGCCACATGTTCGCCAATCGACGTCGCCTTGTTGGTGGCAAGATAATCCTCCAACTCATGAAACGATTGATGGGTCCGCGCGCGCAAATTTGGCGAGGCGAACCAGGTGCCAATGGCCATGGCGCCGAGCAGGACGCAGGCCGCGAGCAAGCCGCTCCAGCGCTGTTCACGCCAGCCAAGCAGAGCGGCCAGCACCGGCGCCACCAGAAGAGCAACACGGCTGAAGGTCGCAAAGGCGAAATCGGCAAGAAATGCCGCACCGATCGCGATCAATCCGAACGTTTTACCCCAATGCCGTTTGCGGCGTTCATCGCATGCGAAACCGAGCAGCGCGAAGGCGCAGATCAAGAAGGCCGAGCTCTGGTAGATGTCGTCGTGCACTGGCACGCCGTGGACGTGACCGGGCAATGCCAGCCCGGGAGGCAGGACCAGGACGAAAGACGCGGCCAGCACCAGCACCGACGAGACGAAAAATCCGCAAATGACCCAGTGGCCATGCGTAGAGCGGCGGTACTGCGCGAATAGCAGCGGGATCATGAGCAGCCGATTAAAGCCGTCGAGGCCGCCGAGACGCGCGCTCCAGTCGATATCCGCCCACAACATGCCGACGGCGCCGAGGCACCACAGCAAAACCGGCAAGCCCCCGGCAGCCGTTACGATTTCGCGGCGGATCGCCGCCACATCCAATGTCGGCAGCAAAACGATAAGCCAGGCGACGATGGCGATGCTGGTGGCCGTCGTCGACAATGGCAACGCAATCGCAACGGCGGCGGCAAGCCCATCGGCGAGTAACACGAAAAACGCGCGATCAAAGCGGGCGTTGGTTGGGAAAACCGTCATCCGGCTGACTCCAGCGCGTTTCGGGGAGGCCAACAAACATCCCGGAATTTGAGCGGAACGGCAAGATTTTTGTGCTAGAGCGTTGCCGGAACATGGCGGGCTGCAATAACGCCAATGGATAGCGAGTTAACGGCCTTTTTGGCGCCGCGCGCCGCCGCAATCGTCGCGGTCGCGGCGCTTCTGTGTACCGCTTTGATCCTCGCTCTGCATCCGCTGCTCGAGCGCTACGCGCTGGCGCGGCCAAATGCCCGTTCGTCGCACAAGGTGCCAACCCCGCAGGGCGGCGGCATCGCGGTCATCGCCGCGACGATCGCCGTCAGTGGCGGTGCTTTGTTTATCTGGGCAGCGGGTGCCGCTGCCACAATTCCGCTCGCGACATTATTGGCCGCCGTCATTCTGATGGCGGGTGTCGGCATCATGGCGGATATCCATCCGATCGATGTCGCGCCGCGACTGTTGCTGCAGGCGATCGCCGTCGCTTCGGTGATCTTGACGTTGCCGGCGGAATTGCGCGTCGTTCCCCTCCTGCCGTGGTGGATCGAGCGCCTTGCGCTCATCGTCGGCGGCTTGTGGTTCGTCAATCTCGTCAACTTCATGGACGGCCTCGACTGGATGACCGTAGCGGAAGTCGTTCCGGTCACCGCCGCGATTGCGGCACTCGGCATTTTCGGCGTCGTGCCGGCGCCGGCGAGCGTCATCAGTCTGGCGCTGTGCGGCGGCATGATCGGCTTTGCTTTCTTCAACCGCCCGGTGGCCAAGCTTTTCCTCGGCGACGTCGGCAGCCTGCCGATCGGGCTCGTGCTCGGCTGGCTGTTGGTTCTGGTCGCCGGTCATGGCGGCCATGCCGCGGCGATCCTGTTGCCATTATATTATCTCGCCGACAGCACCATCACGCTGTTCCGTCGCGCCAGCAACGGCGAGACGCTGTGGCAGGCGCACCGTTCGCATTTCTATCAGCGCGCCACCGATCGCGGCTTTTCCGTACTCGAAGTCGTAGCGCGGGTATTTTTCGTCAACCTCGTGCTCGCCGCGCTGGCGCTCGCGACGGTGGCAAAGCCAAGCCGCGAACTGGACGTTGCGGCGCTTCTTGCGGGCGCGCTCGAGTCGCTTGGCTGCTTTACGGATTCGCACGCGGTCGCCAACGGTGAAGACTTTCACTCCGCCGCCCCAGCGGATGTGTTTGAAGCCACAGAGCGCGCGCCGCGGCGGTCGGATCAACGCCGGCATTTTTCCACCACGTAGCTTCGTCGCCGCAGCGGTGGATCTCGCGATGGTGCCCTCGGCATAACGGAACCGTGAACTCATCGCTGACCTTGCGACCGAGCGCTCGGCTCTGGGCAAAGCGAAGGTGATGGGCATCCGAGGGACGGCGGCCGCAAACCAGGCAGGCCTGCTTGGCCACGAATTGAACGTGATGCCGATCACGAATACGGCGCGGCTCTGACAAGGCCAGCGCAGTCTTATCGATGACCTTTGACCGCGACCGCTTCTTCGGCTCTTTCCAATTCGCACTGTGTGGAGGCTGCTCCGTTTTCTCTGCGGTGTCAGGCACAGCCGTGACTCTTGGCTCAAAAGTCGCGAGTTTCGCTCGGAAAGTTTCCTCGACGCGCTCGGCATCGGCCACATTCAACCTGTTCTTTTCAGGAAGGTGACGGTGTGCCCAGAGTGCGGCGTCATCGCCAGAGCTAACATCGTTCAGTTCTCCGAGAAGTCGATCGCGTAATTCGGCTGATGCCTCGGGCACTCAGCTCGGCAGAATTCGAACGGACCTTTCGTTGATTCGCAACTCGTGGAGCGAAATTGTGCTGGCTGCTGTTAAGCCGACCGTTGCCACTCCCAACCGGCCGCTCCGGTCCTGGTGTCTTTTGCGTCGGCGTTGTGAGGTCAGGGGCGTCGAGGTCATCCTCGCCGGCGATACCGACCAGCGTGAACAGTGCATAGCGCCTGGCATAGGTTAAAGCCGCTCCCATCCGATGCGGGGTGGCGGTCTCGGTGATGGCACAGACCGGCCAGTCCGAGGCGATCCATTCGCCAGACGAATGTGCCAGCACAGTCGTGAGATTGACGAGACCTGCGGTCTGATCGATCGCCGTGGTCTGCACCGTAGCGATCTCATGCTGACCCAAAGTCTTGCGCACGATTTCGAGCCCACTCGATAACGGCGCATAACGAAAGGTCTGTTCAGTTCCTCGAGGTCCATCCGAGCGGATGGTCGCGACTAGGGACTTCTCTGGATTGACCAGCTCCGCTTGCGCCTTGGCAAGAGCTGCCGCCAACGAGGCTATAGATTGGCTAGACCGCTGCATGACTGCTCTCCCCGATGCTGCTGCTTAGGAGATCGAAGCTCACCGCTCCTGACTTCGAGCGCTTGGCCCGAAGTCCATGGCCGATGGCCTCCTTGGCATCCTCCGGCATGAGATTTTTGAGTTCGGCCTTGGCCTGCTCGTGCTCCAGATGCGCGGCCCGGGTCCGGGCAAAGACGCCGGAGAAGTCCGCCCATGCGTTGGACGAGGTCATGTCAACGATGCGGATTGCCTCGATCCGTGGCTTGGGCGGCTCGACCCCGAACAGCCGCGGTGGCTCACCGTTCTCCACGCAGCGCCAGAACTTTCGCTCGGCCGTGACAATGAGGTGCTGATAGAGCGGATCGGCATGGGTGGCGATCTCGACCCACTTGCCACCGCCCGTAATTATTGAAAGCACCGCTGTTCTGGCCGCAACCACCCACATATTGTGCTGCAGTTGCGGCATGTATTTTTCCGCCGCCCCCTCTTCCGAGAATGACCACGGCAGCATGAACTTGGCTTCGAATACCGCGTCACTGCCCTCGACCCGGCCATCGAGCGTTGCCGCCATCCACTTAAGAGCCGGATGCTGGACCCGCCGTTGGATATCGATGATGACCTGACCGGTATTGGCCTCGTACCAGCGCCGGTTAAGGTCCTCGGTGGCAAGTCCGAGTTGGACAATGAGATTGCCCGACAGATCCTCCGGCTCGACCTCGCCGCGTTTCTCCCGCCAGAGGCGGACGAGCGCCGCTTCATCGTCGCCCATGATGATCCGGGCATCGGAGCCGCCAACGAAGCGACGGCGATCACCGGGATTCCTAATGTCTGCACTATTAACCATTGCACCCTCCACTCTTCACCTACCGTCGCCGCGTCGGACAGCACGGCACCTACCTTGGCCGCGTCGGGAAGCGTGAGCCGCGACAGGAGAGATGAGACAGTGGAAATGCGAGATAGCGACGCCTAAGGATGATAATTGGGTCGTATAGGCATGCCGGCCGTCATCCCATGCTGCCACGCCGACTCTGAAGGGGGGCGCAGCTGCGGAACGCGTCCAATATCGCGGTGAAAATTAATGAACAACGATCAGACGGGCCGATTACGAGCGAGCAAGTGCCGCAATAACGAGCCCACACGAGCCGAACGACCTCAAGTGGTGCCCATCCACGCGCTCCGGCTCGTCTCGCTTTGGCCCTGGTTCGGTTTCCGGCGTGGTCGGTGCGCGTCGAAGATCGGTCGGGTCCAGTAGTCTAAATGCAGATGCTGGGCGGCCCAAGCCAGCATGGCGAGCGAGATGGCAAGATCATCATGCTGCCCGGATGGACAGTTATAGACCATCCCGCTGTCGCGCTGCTTGGGTTCGAGTGCCATAAGTTGCTCACAAGCGCGTATACTATCCGCACTACTGGCAAAGCGGATCCGCTCGTTGCGCAGCTCGGCGAGCAGGAGTTCGAGCAAATAGGTCCGGCCAACGTGATAGACAGGTATAACGCCATTTTTGACGCGCCGCTGTTCCCACGTCGTGCCATTGCCAGAAGGACCAATGTGTACGCCAACGATGCGACGACCGAACGTGTCGAACAGCGTTTCGCCATAGGTGGGATCTCCGCTCAGATCAGCGACGATCAGACAATCACGATTGTAAAGTTGATCAATCGCTGACAGCGCGTTCGCCAGTTCGCTGCCGTATAGCCCAAGGGGTAGCTCCCAAAACTCCTTAATTCCCAGCAATCGCAAACCTGGGGTGAAAGGACGATGCCCACCGACCACCGCGGTCGAACGATCATGGCTGCGCCCGACATCATGGGCGATGATAGGAACCTTCAAGGGCCACGTTCGTGGGTCATCGGCATTGAAAGTATTGGATCGATGATCATGACATTCCTCCTGTTACTCTTAACTGTCGAAACGGGTTGGCGACGGGGACTGGGGGCGCGGCAGCGGCGGACCAAACGCCGGACCAGGTCGCGCCTTCGGCACATGAATTCTCATCGCGCGCTCGAAGAGATCCCATGTGAATGGACTGGCCTCGGCACCACCAGGAATGCCGAGATATTCTCGGTTGAAAACATGTTCACCAAGCTCGCGGCGTTCTTCGTCCAAGAACCCCGGAGCAAACAGCGAAGCGTCGGTATCGGCGGTGGCCTTCAGCCGCATCCAAGTCTGATTATCGCTTGACCATGCATTCCAGAACGGATCGGTGCGGCTCCACGCTGTCGACAGCATGGCAAGACGGGCCTGTGGGCAGCGCGCGCGCATCGGACGTAGCGCGGCGATCAGATCCTCGGTCAGCCGCGCCGCTTCATCCGCCACGATCCAACCATCCACCGTCATGCCGCGGATCGAATCATCGCTGCTCGGCAGCGCCAAGACCCGCGCGCCGTTATCGAGTTCGAGCCCATAGACATTCTCGCTTTTGAACTTCGCGCCCGACTTGATGAGGATCTCGCGCACCCGCCGCACCGCTTCTGCACTCTGGCGTTGCGCCGGACAGCCAATCACCGACAGCGATCCCGGGTTGAACAGCATGGCGTGTGCAACGGCCCATGCCGCAGTCGTGGTCTTGCCGACCTGCCGCGCAGTGAGCGCAAGAATGGATGCACCACGCGGCGCACGCAGAAATGCTTCCTGCCATGGGGTAGGCGTCACGCCCAATTCTTCGCGCACCCACAGCACCGGATCGAGCCGATAAGCGATCTCACGCAACGGGCTCATGAACCATCTCCATCCATGCGCATGAGCGCCTGCGCGATTTCTGCTTTGAGTTCCGGCTTATGATCAAACTGCTGGATCAGCCGCTCCGCGATCTGCGCCTGATTGACCGTGACATTGTTATGCACCGCGACATTGACCTGCGTGCCGGCGCGGTCATGGCCGGCAAGTCGCGTCAGACTGTCGAGCGTCTGCCTCAGTGAGTTGAGCCCCGAGACGGCCACCGACAGCGACCCCTCGGCCTGCGCCTGCGCTACGATCTGATCAATGCGGTCGCGCAACTCGAAATAGGCCCCGCCGAGGGTTTCTTTCGAGGGCAGAAGTGCGACCGCCGCAGTGCCGCGGGCCGCGTCTTTCATAATGGCGTTGGAGGAAGAAAGCTTAAGGCAGTTCACCCGATGCCGGTGCAAGCTCGACGGGTTCAAACCGTAGTCACCCGCGATCTGACCGCCCGGCTCGCCTGCCGCCAGCCGACGGTCGATCTCTGCGCGTTTGATGTGCTGACAGGTGCTGCATGTTCTGGCCACGACACTTACTCCACTACTCACGCTTACCCACTCAACGGCTCTACGAAGCAGCCCGCGCGACCAACGAACACGTTGATTTTTCGTTACCGCGAGGGCCTTACCCGAGAAATAATCGAATTTGCTTAAGAGATGCTTAAAAGCCGCGGCCCGGAGTGATTTTCTACGGCCAAGGTCGAAGAACTGAGCCACGCCAAGGGCGTCAAAACACGGCATTAAATCAGGCATTCAACAGGGTCGACGACCGCAGCATCGATCGCCTTTGGATCGAGACCTCGCAACCAATTCCCGGCTCCAAAGCCCCCAAGCCGGCCCCCCGGGGCCCGGCCCGGCGCGGCGTCTTTGGAGGCCGCTTCAAGCCGCCGGGGGCCGACCCCTGCGCGGCGTCTTGAAGGCCCCTTGCAAGCCGCGCGGGCCGATCCCGAATTATCCCGTTATGCCAACGCCATTCCGCAACGTATCGGGACGCGCCAATCGGCCTATTCATGCCAATCGGCGAGTTCCATGAAAAATCAAAGGCGGCTGAGTTACCAAGAGTCTTAAGTTCGCGGACTAACCCCAGGTCCCGGAAACCTGCCCGAAAAATTCCGTATAACCGGTCCTAAATCGGCAAAGCCGGCCGACACGGGCCTCGGGAGGACACTTCCCGGCGTGGCGATCATGAATGTTTCATTCACTCCGCCGTCGCCTAGCAACTATATGTTTCGCGCGCGGGCGACGCTGAAATCGTCATTCCGCCGCGGGCGGCCGCTTGCGCTGGTCGAAACGCCGGTCGAAGACATGTTCGGCGATGCGGTTCTTCAGCATTTCAATCGAGCCGCCGGCGATCATCCAGCCGCGCGTGCGCCGCATGCAATATTCGACCAGCGTCTCGCGGCTATAACCGAGCGCACCCATGATCTGCACCGCTTCGCTTGCGACCTCGAAGCCGGCCTGATTGCAGGCGGCCTTGGCGATGGCGGTCTCGTAAGCCGACGGCAGGCCGCGGTCGGCGTTGGCGGCGGCGCGATAGAGCAGAAGCTGCGCGCTGTCGAGCTTGATCGCCATGTCGGCGAATTTCCATTGCAAGCCCTGGAATTCGCACAGCGGGCGGTCGAACTGTTCGCGCGTCATCGCGTAATCGCGCGCGGCGTTGAACGCGTAGCGGCCATAGGCGAGCGAGCGCGCCGTGTTGCCAAGGCGCTCGACGTTAAATCCGGCCATCTGTCTCTTGAACCCGCCCGGCCCAAGCAGCACGTTCTCGGCGGGAACGCGGCAATCGTTAAAATGCAGCTCGCACCATTCCTCGTCGCTCATGAAGGCGGCCGGCGCACCGACGGAAAATCCCGGCGTGCCGCGCTCGATCAGCACCGAGCCGATGCCGCCGAGCACCGGGACCAAAACGCACGTAGATAAGAAAAATCTGCGCGTCCGGGCTGAAGGTCGAAAACACCTTGCTGCCATTGATGACGTAATCCGCGCCGTCGGCGCGCGCGCTGGTTTTCAGATCGGTCAGCGCCGAACCGGCGTCGGGCTCGGTCATGCCGAGGCTCATGACCATGCGCCCGGCGAGAAGCTCGCCCAGCCAGCGCGTCTTCTGTGCCGGCGTGCCGTATTCGGCGAAGGTGCGGATCGGGCCGAAATTGCCGAACTGCACGACGTCGGCGCTGCGCGGGCATTCGGCGGCGACCTGTTCGATGGCGATGACGGCGTCCATCAGCGTGCCGCCCTGCCCGCCTTCGCCTTGCGGCAGCGTAATGCCCATCAGGCCCTGCTGGGCCATCAGTCTGGCGACGTCGAAGGGAAAGCGCGGATCGTGCGCGCGCTTGAGCGAACCCGGCGCAAGACGCTCGCGCGCGAACCGCCGCACCTGTTCGGCAAACGCCTTCTGCTCCGCTGTGAAGTCGAAATCCACTGTGCGTTCTCTCTGTCTTTCCGGGATAGTATTGCAATCCGACGGCGGGCGCGACTTTGAACGGGTGAATTAGAACACAACCTCACTGCGGCGCGATGCCGGCGGCGCGGATCACCGCCGACCATTTGGTCTCCTCGCGATCGATCACCGCGGCATGCTGTTCCGGCGTCGTCGGTTCTGGCTCGCCGCCTTCGTTGATGATGTGCTGGCGGACTTCCTCACTGGCGAGCGCGGCGCGCAATTCCTTGTTTAGCCGCTCGACGATCGGACGCGGCGTGCCGGCGGGCGCCAATAACCCGTACGTCAAGGTCGCATCGAACCCGGGCAAGCCAGATTCCGCCAGCGTCGGCAGATCCGGCAATAGCGTCGAATGCCTGGCGGACGTCACCGCCAGCGCGCGGATATAGCCGCCGTCGAGCGCGGCGCGCGACACCGGGATCGGATTAAAGCCGACCCTGACGAAACCGCCCATCATGTCGGTGATCAGTGGGTTCGAGCCCTTCTCGATGATCTGCTCGACCTTGACGCCGGCCTGCTGCGCGAACAGCACCGAAGCGAGGTAATTGACCGTGCCGGCGCCGGGCGTCGCCACCTGATAGGGCTCCTTCGCGGTCTTCATCAGCGCGATCAGTTCGCCGACAGTGTGAACCGGCAAATCCTTGTAAACGAGCAGCAACGCCGGCGCCGCGGCGATCAGGCCGAGCGGCGCAAAATCCTTGCGTGGGTCGTAGCCAACGTCTTTGTAGAGGTTCGGGCCGGTGGCGAGCGTCGACGTATAGCCGAGGATGATCGTGTAGCCGTCGGGCGCGGCGTGCGCGACCTCACGGGTGCCGACGGTGCCGCTGCCGCCGGCATTGCGGTTCTCGATAACGATCCTTTGTCCGAGCCCGGCGCTCATTTTGTCGGCTACCGCCCGCGCCATGATGTCGTTGGTGCCGCCCGGCGGTAGCGGGATAACCAGCACAATCGGTCGATTGGGGTAATCGTCGGCGGCGGCCAACGCGCCGCCGGGGATGAAAGCCGCCGCCAGAATCGCAACGACTGTCAGCAGCCTTGGCACTTCGTCCTCCGTTTTTGTTGCAGCGTGGACCGTTGCAGTCCGCTATATCTAGCCCGCCCGAAACCGTAGCAGAGAGCAAGCCATTATGGTTCAATCTCTCAACAATCACGAAACCCGTTTTGGGAGGCAATGACCATGGCCATCACCATCTATCCGGTCACACCCGACTTTGCCGCGGAAATCGGTGACGTCGATTCGTCACAGACGATCGAGCCGTCCGACGTCGAAGCGATCAAGGAAGCGTTCGCGAAATATGCGGTTTTGATCTTTCCCGATCAGCATCTCTCGCAGGACCAGCATCTTGACTTTGCCAAGCTTTTTGGACCGCTGGAAACGACGATTGCGCTCTATCGAAAAGATCAGCCGCTGCGCGTGCGCAAGGAATTCGCCGACGTTTCCAACTTAAGTCCCGACAATAAGGTGTGGGGCGAGGACAGCCGGCAGCGCATGTTCCAGCTCGGCAACCGGCTCTGGCACACCGACAGCTCGTTCAAGCGACTGCCGGCGCGGGCCTCGCTCTTATATGCACGTACGATCCCGCCGATCGGCGGTCACACGGAATTCGCCGATGAGCGGGCGGCCTATGACGCACTTGACGGCGACATGAAGCGCCGCCTCGACTTCCTTGTCGCGGAACATTCGATCTTCAATTCGCGCGCCCGCCTCGGCTTTACCGAATTCAGCGACGAGGAGCGGCAGGGTATGCCGCCGGTGCCGCAAGTGGTCGTTCGCACCATCCCCGAATCCGGCCGCAAATCGCTCTACCTGGCGTCACATGCGGGCCGAATCTTTGGCATGGCCGATCAAGAGGGCCGCGCGCTCATTGAAGCGCTGGTCGCCCACGCCACGCAGCGTCAATTCGTTTACACTCACCGCTGGCGGGTCCACGACCTGGTCATCTGGGACAATCGTTGCACGATGCATCGCGGAACCGATTTCGACGATCTGCGCTGGAAGCGCGATATCCAGCGCGCCACCGTCTGCGACGTTGCAAATTCCTGCGAGCAGGCAGGCATTGCCATCGAAGCCGCATAGCAGGCGGCGGCCGCGCTCGCGTGGAAAAGCTGATCATCACCGTCGCCTGCGACTCGCGGACGTCTTATCCGATCAATCATTACTGCCCGCCGCAGGAAGACATTGACGCGGTGGCGCGGCAATATATCGACGGTATCAAGGCCGGAGCCGCGATCGCGCATATCCATGGTATCCGCACGCTCGAGGAATCAATGCAGGCCGACGGCAAACAGGTGTCGCGCATCGATCACGACGGCTGGAAGCGGCTGCAAGAAGCGATCCTCGCTAAAAGCGATCCGGTGATGCAGTTCGGCGTCGCCAGCGCGCGGCTTGAGGAGAAGGTCAAACTGATGACGCTTCACCCCGACATGATGGCGGTCGCCTTCAATGCGCACGACGAATATTTCAATCCCGATCCGCAATTTCCGCCCAAGCGCATGATGGCGATCCACCCGGTGGAGGAATTGCTCGCTTATGCCAAGGCCGCCGAGCAGTACAAAGTGAAGCTCGAAGTCGAGTGCTTCCACACCGGTGCGTTCTGGAATCTCGAATTCATCCGCAAGCACGGCTACCTGAAAGAGAAAGCCTATACGACGCTGTTTCTTGGCTGGCCCGGCGGCACCTGGACGCCGCCGACCGAGAAGGCGCTGATCTACATGGTCGATCACCTGCCGAATAACTGCATCTGGAACGTCAGCGTGATGAATCCGCAAAAGCAGTGGGATCTGTTGTCGCTCGCGGTGTCGCTCGGCGGCCATGTCCGCGTCGGCTACGAGGACAATCCCTACATCGTGCCGGGCGAACTGGCGAAAAATAATGCGGCGCTGGTGGAACGGATGATGAAAATCGCGCAAGGGTTGGGACGCGACGTGGCGACGCCGCAGGAGGCGGGTCAGATCCTCGGGCTTGGCAAATAAAGCGAGCCGGCTACTCGATCTGCGGGATGCCGGCCTTGGTGATGATGTCGCGATATTTCACGATCTCGCCGGCTATGAATTGCTTGGACTGATCCGGCGGCAGATAATCCGTTGTCGCGCCCTGTTGCTGAAAACGGGCACGAACGTCGGGATCGGCGAGCGCCGCCTTCACCTCGTCGTTGAGCCTGGCGACGATCGGCGCCGGCGTGCCTTTAGGCACCATGAGTGCAAACCAGCCGGAGACGACATAGTCGGGCAAACCCGCTTCCTTGGTTGTTGGCGTATCCGGCAAAGCATCGAGACGATTGGGTCCGGCGACGGCCAGCGCCTTGGCGCCATTGGCCTGGATCGCCGAAGAGACGTTCGGATACCACTGGAAGCCGAGCTGGACGACGCCGGCCATCAGGTCCGGCTGATATTGTCCGATATTCTTGTAGGGGATGTGCGTGAGCTTGGTTCCGGTGAGCTGGCTGAAAAATTCGCCGGCGAGATGCTGCGAACTGCCGATGCCGACCGAGCCGTAATTGAGCTCGCTGGGATGCGCCCTGGCATAGGTGATCAGCTCCTGCAGGCTGTTGATCGGCAATTTGGCGGTCACCGCAACGACGATGGTGAAGGCCGCGAACGGCGAGATCGTCTCGAAATCCTTTTGCGGGTCGTAATCGAGATGCTTGTAGAGCGTCACGTTGGCGGCCATCGGCCCCGACCCGCTGCCAAGGATCGTATAGCCGTCGGGGGCCGCCTTGGCGGTGTCCGCGGTTCCGGTATTGCCGCCGGCGCCCGGCCGATTCTCCACCACAATCGGCTGGCCCATCGATTTCGACATGTGGTCGAACATGATGCGGCTGACGACGTCGCTGGCGCTGCCCGCCGCGAACGGAATGACCGCGGTGATCTGGCGCGTCGGATAGTCCTGCGCCCGCGCGGACGCGGCGATGGCGAGGAATACGAGCGCGACAGCGGCGCCGGGCAAAAACCTCTTATTCACGGAAATGCTTCTCCAGTCCCTGCCAGCCTTCGAAATAATCGTGCTGCAATTCCGACGACTCGACGGCGTAGCGCGTCAGCCGCATGGCGAAGCGGCTCTCGAACATGAATGCCATCGTGTCTTCGAGCTTGTGCGGCTTGAGTTCGGCGCGGGTGGCGCGCTCCCAGGTTTCGGCGTCGGGACCGTGCGCGGTCATGCAATTGTGCAGGCTGGCGCCGCCCGGCAGAAAGCCTTCCGCTTTGGCGTCGTAGGCGCCGTGCAACAGACCCATGAACTCGGTCATGACGTTGCGGTGATACCACGGCGGGCGGAACGTATCCTCGCCGACCAGCCAACGCGGCGGGAAAATCACGAAATCGATGTTGGCGGTGCCCGGCACGTCCGACGGCGCGGTCAGCACGCTGTAGATCGACGGATCGGGATGATCGAAGCTCACCGTAGCCGATCACCATGAAGCGCGCGAGCTCGTATTTGTACGGCGCGAAATTGCCGTGCCAGGCGACGACATTGAGCGGCGAATGGTCCATCTCCGCCGCCCACAGATTGCCCTGGAATTTCGTCACCACCAGCGCACGGCGCCTTGGTGTCTTCGTAAGCTGCGACGGGGCTGAGGAAATCGCGCGGATTGGCAAGCCCGTTCGAGCCGAGCGGGCCGAGTTCCGGCAGCCGCAGCGACTGCCCGTAATTCTCGCAGATATAGCCGCGCGACGGCCCGTCCGGCAGTTCGACGCGGAAGCGCAAGCCGCGCGGGATCACCACGATCTCGCCGGGCGGCGCCTCGATCACGCCCAGCTCGGTGACAAAGCGCGCGCGGCCCTGCTGCGGCACGATCAGCATTTCGCCGTCGGCATTGTAGAAGCAGCGGTCGGTCATCGAGCGGTTGGCGGCGTAGATGTGGATCGCCATGCCGACCTGGGTCGCCACGTCGCCGTTGCCGCCGAGCGTGACGATGCCTTCGACGAAGTCGGTGGGCTGTTGCGGAATCGGGATCGGGCTCCAGCGCAATTGCGTCGGCGTGGCGTCGACGTCGTTGAACGGCGCGCTGCGGATCAAGCCGTTGTCGATGCGCGCATAGGGCCGGTGCACGACGGAAGGCTGGATGCGATAGGTCCAGGTGCGGCGGTTCTCGCCGCGCGGCGTTGGTGAACGAGGTACCGGAGATCAGCTCGGCATAGAGCCCGTGCGGCGGGTGCTGCGGCGAATTCCGCCCGACCGGCAGCGCGCCGGGCACCGCTTCCGAGACAAAATGATTGCCGAAGCCGGACTGGTATGCGAACGCGGCACGGCGCGCTTTGGCGTCGCGCTCCGCGAAGCTTGGTTTCCTGATTCATCGTGAACCTCCCGAACGCTTCCTCGCCGTCATCGCGCACGCAGCGAAGCGATCGGCGCACCGTGGACCGCCTCGCGAAATTGCCCGCAATAACCGGCGAAATAATTGGTCGCGCTCGTAACTATCTGCCTTCCGCCACCGGCGGCGCAAGCAGGCTGGAACAGGTTCCAAGTTCCAATCCACGCGCGCCGCGCCGCAATTCGCCTTGAATGACTCACAATCCGCTCAAAAAGCCGCCCCCTTGGACCGGCATGAGCGGCCTTAGTCGAGGGGAAATCTCTCATTAACCACGTTGGAGCGGCGTCGCGCGACGCCGTCGCGACACGTTCTCGTGAGGGGACGGGGATGCGTGCCGATACTTGCATTTGCGATTTTGCTGCTTGGCTTTCCGGCGCGGCGCCGGAGCCGGAATATTCCTCGCTCCTCGCCGATAGCTTTCATGCCGCCGCCGGCGACAACGCTCGCGTCGCTTGATCGAAATCGAGTCCTCCACCGGCGAAGCGGACCGGCTTGCCGGCGCGCTGCAGCCGCACGAAACTATCGGTGGAAACTCATCAAGCCCGGCGATAGTCGGTCAGCCGGTGCAGCTCGCGTCCGCGGATGCCGACATGACGTCCGATATCGCCGCCAGCGCACGGACGTACGCCAGCGACGGCAATCAGCACGCACCGAAGTTTCGCTCGACGACCTGTGCAATGCGCTGTTCACTTCGGCGCAGGACAACGATCTGCCGGTCCCGTTCTTCGCCAATCTGATCTGGCAGGAAAGCCGGCTGCGCAATGACGCCGTCAGCAAGAAGGGCGCGATGGGGATCGCGCAATTTATGCCGGAGGCCGCCGCCGAAAACGGCCTCGACGACCCGTTCGATCCGCTGCAGGCGATCCCTGCTTCGGCGCGGCTCTGCGCAAGCTTCGCCTGCAATTCGGCAATCTCGGCTTCGTCGCCGCGGCCTACAATGCCGGCGCGCGCCGCGTCGCCGAATGGCTCGAGCGCCGCGGCGAGCCTGCCGCGCGAAACCCGCGATTATGTCGTGCGCGTCACCGGCCTTTCGGTCGACGCCTGGCGGGCATGCCGGTCGACAGTGACGCGCTGACCTTCGTCCAGCCACCTGCCCTGCCGCAGCCTGCCCGCCTTCGCCAATGTCGAGCAGGAGCAATCGGAGCAGGCGCAACTGGAACAGGCCAAAGCTGCAGCAGGCCGACCTCGAAGAGCCGCAGCGATGACGCGCCGCCGCCGGCGTCAACATGTAGCGCAAATAGCCATGGCACAGATAACCGCGCCGCCGCGCGCAAGCACGATCGTCCGCACCAGCACCACGATGCGCGCCGCGCCGCGCACGAGCGTCACGCGGCCAGCGCGAAGCCGCACACGCCGCCGCACGGCGCGACGCGACAAGAACAAAAGCGCTTAGGATTGCTCAGTCCACCGCCACGCCCGGCGGTGCCGCGCCGCATGCCGAGCGCGACGATGCGCTGCAGCAGATCCGGATAGCTGATGCCGACGTGCTTCGCCGCGGTGGCGAATTCCTGGCTCTCGGCGATTTCGGGATTGGGATTGGCTTCGAGAAAATACGGCGTGCCGTCGGCGGCGAGCCGGAAATCGATGCGGGCATAGCCGTCGAGTTCCAGCGTGCGGTAAATCGCGTTTGGCCATGTTCTGGATGCGGGCGGTGAGTTCCGGCGTCAGATCCTTGGCCGGCCCGTGCCGAATGCCGCGGCGTTCCTGATAATCGGGATCGTGCTTGACCTTCTCGGTGGCGATCAGCCAGTCGCCCTCCGCCATATTCTGGAATTGCAGCTCCCACACCGGCAGGACCAACAGCCGGTCGTTGCCGACGATGCCGACATAGATTTCGCGGCCCTCGATATATTGCTCGGCGATGGCGGCGGTGCCGATGCGCTCATGGATGAAATTGACGCGTTCGACGAGTTTGTCGTCGGTGTCGACGACGGACGCCTGCGAAATGCCGTAGGACGCATCCTCGTTGACGCTCTTGACGATCAGCGGCAAAGCGAGCCGCGCCGGGCGCTTGACCTTGCGGCGCATCGGAAAGACGGCGAAGGCCGGCACCGGAACGCGATGGTAATGCACCAGCGTCTTCGACAGATCCTTGCCGCGCGCCAGCATCAGGCCGCGCGGATTGCAGCCGGTATAGGGCACGTGCAGCAGTTCGAGATAGCTGACGACGTTCTGGTCGTAGATCGCTTCGCCGTGAAACTGCTCGAGCAGCGTGAACACGACGTCGGGTTTCCAGGCGTCGATCTCGTCGCGGATCGGCTTTAATTCGTCATGCACGCCGAGCGGGCGCACGTCGTGCCCGCCGGCGCGCAGCGTCGTCACCACGTCGTATTCGGTCTTCCAAACGTTGATTTCCTGCTCGGTGTACCCCTTGCTCGATTCCGGGGGTATCAGGTCCGGGTGCATGAGCACCAGGACGCGCAGCCGTTTCATAGCGCGATCCACCTTCGCCGCGACGGACCGAACAGCGCATGCATGGTTTTGGCGGTCAACAGCACCGTGAATTCCATGATCAGTTTGCGCTCGGAACCGACCGCGCGCAAATCGAGTTCGCGGCACCGCTGGATCATGTCGTCGAGCACGGCATCGAAGGTGAGCTGATATTCGCCGGTCCATTTGGCGACCAGTTCGCGCACGCGCGGCGCGGTTGCGGCGGATGAACGACGACGCCGCTTCCGAGTGGCGATGCTTCGGATCGTCGGAGAACAGCCGCCGCAGATCGCGATCGTAGGTTTTCGGCGTGTCGACGGCGTAGAGCGCGCGCTTCTTCTTGTAATATTCGCCGAGCGTCTGGGTGAGCTTGCCGAGCGGATCGACCTTTTCCCGGTGCGTCAGCATCGGCCGCTTGCCGGCGATCTCCCTCATCAGCTCGTCGACATATTCGAGCTTCTTGAGCGCCGGCCAGCCGGCATAGCGCGTGCGCCAATGCGAGCGCGGCCGCAGCCACACCGCGAAGGTTTCGGCGAAATCCTCGTCCGGATGGCTTTGCGCGTACCACAGCCGCAAATGCTGGACGTGATTGCGGCTCGCCGGATTGGGCCGGTAATAGCGCGGATAGCGCTGCGACGACGGACCGAACAATTGCTGCCAGCGGCGGCGGCGATAAAGCTGATAGGCGTGGGTGACGACATGGCCGCATTCGTGCCGCAGAATGCGCATGCATTCGCGACCAGGTGCCGCCCTCGACTTCGAGGATCATTTTCTTTTCCAGCCGCATCAGCCGCGGATGCGCCAGAAAGAACGGCATGGCGATGCCGGGCGTGTTTTCGGGGGAAAACCACTCGCTCGAAATCCAGGCATGCGGCCGCACCCGGATGCCGTGCTCGTCGAGCTCGTCGTAAAGCCTTGCAGGCATTTCTCGAGCCAGGTGCCCTCGACCGTCACCTTGAGGTCCTTGAGCCGGACCTCCAGCAGCTCGTCGTCGGACAGCGACGCCCAAGGAAACTTCCGCTTGAGCTTTCGCCGGGATTTTTGCCGGAATTTCCGACGCGGCATGGCTGAGACCTGAGCTACGAGACCCACCAAATCACCGTGTAGATGGTGTCATGGCAAGCGTTGGCCGACAACCGGCAAGGGGCTGGATGCGAAGGCGAGCGAGAGTGGCTAGGATGGTTCCGGCAAGGGGCCGCCGGGAATGCAGGCAGGCATCGGAGATGCGGTACGCCGCAAGGAGGATTTGCGCCTCCTCACCGGCCGCGGCTGCTACAGCGACGATTTCAATTTTCCGGGCCAGGCCTATGGCGCGGCACTGCGCTCGCCCGCATGCCCATGCCCTGATCCGCTCGATCGATGTCGCGAGCGGCGCGCGCCATGCCGGGCGTGCTCGCGGTCCTGACCGGCCAAGACGCTCGCGCCGACGGGCTGAAAGCCATTCCGCATCTCGCCGCTCCCGGCACGCCGCCCGACATCGTGCTGCAAAACCGCGACGGCTCGGCCGTGCCGGTCGCACCGCATCACATCCTGCCGGCCGATCGCGTCCGCCATGTCGGCACCGCCGTAGCCTTCGTGATCGCCGAAACCGTCGCCGCGGCGAAAGACGCCGCCGAACGCATCGTCGTCGACTACGAGCCGCTGCCGGCGGTGACCGATGCCAAAGCCGCCATCGAGCCAAATGCGCCGCGGCTCTACGACGACCTGCCGAATATCATGATCGACGCCGAGGTCGGCGACGCCAACGGCTGTCGCCGAGGCTTTCGCGCGCGCCGCCCATGTCACGCGGCTCGATACCTGGATCAATCGCGTCACCGGCGTGCCGATGGAGCCGCGCGCCGCCGTCGGCATCTATGACGCGGCGAGCGGACGCTACACGCTCTATGCCGGCTCGGGCGGCATCGTGCGGCAGAAGAACGAACTCGCCGCGATCCTCGGCGTGCCGTTGGAAAACGTACGCGTGATCGCCCGCGAGATCGGCGGCAATTTCGGCACGCGCAACAGCTTCTTTCCGGAATTCGCGCTGGTCGCCTGGGGCTCGCGGCGGGTCGGCCGGCCGGTGAAATGGACAGCTGAGCGGCATGAGGCTTTCATCAGCGACTATATGGGCCGCGATCTCACGGTATCCGCCGAACTCGCGCTCGACGCCGACGGCCGTTTTCTGGCGCTGCGCACGTCGAACCTGAGCAATGTCGGCGCGCACAGCGGCTCCTATGTGCCGCTGGTCAAGGGCGTCGGGCTGGTGACCGCCGGCTATCGCATTCCGGCCGCGCATATCCAGGCGCGCGCGGTGCTCTCGACCACCATGCCGACGATTCCCTATCGCAGCGCCGGCCGGCCGGAAGTGATTTACGTGATCGAGCGGCTGATCGACAAAGCCGCGCAGGAGCACGGCTTCGATCGCGTCGCGCTGCGGCGGCGCAATCTCATTCCGCCGTCGGCGTTTCCCTACAAGAACCCGCAAGGCATCACCTACGACAACGGCACCTATCGCGCGGTGATGGAGCGCGCGATGGAGCTTGGCGATTGGAAAGGTTTTAAGAGCCGCCGCGCCGAGGCGCGCAAACGCAAGCGGCTGCGCGGCATCGGGCTGTGCTGCTATCTCGAAACCACCGGCGGCTATCCGCGCGAGCGCGCCGATATCACCGTGCATCCGAAAGGCCGGGTCGATGTCGTGGTCGGCACGCTCTCCAGCGGGCAGAGCCACGAGACGACCTTTGCGCAATGCGTGGCGGAATGGCTCGGCGTGCCGTTCGACGACGTGCACGTCAATCGAAAGCGACACCGACATCGTCAAGGAAGGCGGCGGCTCGCATTCCGCGCGCTCGATGCGGCTTGCCGGCATCGTCATGGGCAAGGCCTCCGATCTCGTCATCGAGAAGGGCAAAAAAATCGCCGCCCATATGCTCGAAACCGCCGAGGACGATATCGCCTTTGCCGACGGCCGCTTCACCGTCAAAGGCACTGATCGCTCAGTCGGAATTTTCGACGTCGCCGCGGCGGCGCCGCTGACGGCAATAGCGTGCCGCAGGACTTGCGCGGGCCGCTCGACGGCACCTGCGACGAAACGATCCTGCAGCTCGGCTTTCCTTATGGCGCGCATGTCTGCGAAGTCGAGATCGATCCGCAGACCGGCGCGCTCGATCTGGTGCGCTACACCGCGGTCGACGATGTCGGCCGCGCCATCAATCCGATGGTCGTGCACGGCCAGACCCACGGCGGCGCCGCGCAAGGCATCGGCCAGGCGCTATGGGAGCTTTGCGCCTACGACGCCCAGGGCCAGTTGCTGTCGGCCTCGTTCATGGACTACGCCATGCCGCGCGCCGACATCCTGCCGTCGTTCACCACCGATATCAGCGAAGTGCTCACGCCGACCAACCGGCTCGGCGTGCGCGGCGCCGGCGAAGGCGGCACCACCGGCGCGCTCGGCGCCGTCGTCAACGCCGTGGTCGACGCGCTCGCCGAATTCGGCGTCACCCATATCGAAATGCCGGTGACGCCGGAAAAGATCTGGCGGGCGATCCAGACGGGCAAGAAGTGACGGGGGTTACAGCTTCCCCGCGAACGCGTCGGCGATGAACTGGTGCGTGAGCGTATAGGTCTGCCGGCAGGCATGTTCATCCCAGCCGGCGACGCCGGGCACGTCCATGCCCTTGTCGGTATAGGCGTGCAGGTGCCGGAGAAGACCAGCATCTGCCATTTCGCGCCGGCCGCATCCATCTCGCTTTCGAAAGCATCGCGGTCGGCCTTCGGCGTCACCGGATCGGGCGCGCCGTGGGCGACCAGGAGCCTTGCCTTCACCGCGCCCTTCTTCGCCGCATGCGCGGTCTTGAGATCGCCGTGGATCGACACCGCCGCGGCGATATCGGCGCCGTCGCGCGCCAGTTCGAGCACATTGCCGCCGCCGAAGCAGAAGCCGATTGCGGCGCGGCGTCCATCGATCAGATTGCGCTTGCCGGCTTCCGCGATCATCGCGTCATAGGCGGCGAGGATGCGCTTGCGCTGCTCGACCGCATTCTCGCGCAGCGGATTGGCGAGCTCCGCCGCCTCGCCGAAATCGGCCGGACGCGTCCCCTGCCCGTACATATCGGCGACGAAAACGACATAACGGTCGCCGGCCATCAGCTTGCCGCGCTCGATCGCCTGGTCCGTCATGCCCATCCAGTTCGGCGCCATCAGCACCGCCGGACGTTTGCCGCGACCGCATCGTCGTAGACGAGCGCGCCCTCGGCGGTCAGCGCCCCCATCGGATATTTGATTTTTTCGGCTTTCATGTGCTTCCTCCCCACTCGCGTTTGTGGGACGAATTGTATCGCGGGAATGCGCCATGGCAGACGTAAAAAAGACGATCCCGCGTTTCTCTATTTTCCGACCAATTATCGCTGGTCGATGGGGCTTTTGATCTGCCTGTCCGCGGCGCCGTGGACCGGAGTTGAGATCGACGAGGTCAATCGCGTCGGCCGGGCGCTCGCCGACAAAGTCGGCGACGACAATGCCTGGTTCGAAGAATGGACGCGCATGGGCGACAAGATCGAGGCGCGCGGCCGCAGCGCGATCACGCCGGCCACAAGCTCACCGCCGCTTCCTGCTTCATGCGCGCGTGCCGCTATTACCAGACCGGCGAGCGGTTCATCCATCCGCGCTCGGCGCGCAGCATGGACGTCTACGCCAAATCGGTGAAAATCTTCAAGGAAGCCGCCGCGCTGTTGCGCCGGCCGCGCATCGAGCCGGTCGAAGTGCCTTACGGGAACACGAGCCTGCCAGGCTTGCTGGTGCATCCGGACGCGGAAGCCGCCGGCGAAATCCGGCGCCGGCCATGGTGTTTTTCGACGGCTTCGACGTCACCAAGGAGCTGCAATACGGCTACGGCATTGCCGAACTTGCCGCGCGCGGCATCGGCTGTCTCATCGTCGACGGGCCGGGCAACGGCGAGAGCGTGCGCTTTCGCAATCTGCCGCTGATCGCCGAGACCGAGCGCTACGCCACGCCGGTTTACGAGTATCTCGCCGGCCGGCGCGAATTCGATGCAAAGCGCATCGGCGTCATGGCGCTGTCGCTCGGCGGCTATTACGCGCCGCGCGCGGCCTCGCTCGAACCGCGCTTTGCCTGCTGCGTCGCCTGGGGCGCGATGTGGGATTTCCACGAAACCTGGCGGCGGCGATTTGAGCTGCTGGATTCCGGCAAGGTACCGTCGCTGTCGGTGCCGCCCAAGCATCTGGAATGGGTGCTGGGCGTGTCCGGCCGCGACGCGGCGATGAAAAAGCTCGAAGGTTTTCGCCTCGACGGCATCGTGCAGAAGATGCGCTGCCCGTTCCTCGTGCTGCATGGCGAGGGCGACCAGCAGATTCCGGTCGCGCTTGCCGAAAAGCTTTATGCCGCGTCGGGCTCCAAGCAGAAAACGCTCAAAGTCTTCACCCGCGAAGAAGGCGGCTTCCACCATTGCCAGGTCGACGACGTCACCATCGGCATTCACTATATGTGGGACTGGATCGCCGACGTGTTCAATGCGGGTGATAAAGCGCATCAGCAAAGCCGGGATCGCAGACCAATCCGGGATTAAAGAATCGTTAATTATCCTTGGTCATTTTGTAGGCACTGCCATTCTCGCCAAGGAGGGCTACCATGATCCGCGCGCTCGCTGCGATCGCGACAGTTGCTTTGCTGACATTCACCGGTGCGGCGTCCGCCGACAATTACGGCACCAAGGACGAAGCCGTGGCGATGGTCAAACGCGTCCAGGCGATGTTCGCCAAAGACGGCGCCGATGCCACGTTCAAGGCGGTCTCCGACAAGGCGGTTGCCGAATTCCACGATCGCGATTTGTATCCGTTCATCTACGATATGCAGGGCAATTGCCTGGCGCATGGCGCGAGGGCGGCGCTGATCGGCAAGAACCTCATGGATCTGAAGGATCAGGACGGCAAATATCTCATCCATGAGATGATCGACGTTGCCAACGGGCCGGGCTCCGGCTGGGTCGACTACAAATGGCCGAACCCGCTCAGCAACAAGATCGAAGACAAATCGAGCTACGTTGAAAAGATGGGCGGCTATTTCGTCGGCGTCGGGGTCTACCGGGACTGACCAGCCCGCGGAATTGAACGGGCGCGTTGCTAGACGAAAGGCTGCACCAATGCTGAGTCTTGGCAACCGCTCGCCGCTAGGCGTCCTTTCGCGCCTGACCATTCGAACTAAGACGTTCGCGGCTGCCGCGGTCGTGCTGATCTGCCTGATCGGCATGGGGGTCACCGTTGTCTTGACCTCGAGCCAGGTCGCCCGCAATCTGAACGCGCTGCTGCGGTCGAACATGCCGACCCGAGCCTCGGCCGTGGCGGTCAACAACGCCGTCGTCGCCGCGCACATGGCGATCTTTCGCTACGTCTCCTGGGCCAGCAACGGGGTGAACGACAGCCTGCTGCAAAATCTGCGCAAGGAGATCGAGGCCGATTTCCGGGTGATCAACGAAAACTCCAAACAGCTTGCAGCACGTCCGGATCTGTCGTCGGCCGAGCAGGCAGACCTCGGCGCGCTGCAGGGCAAGCTGGATAAATATCAGAGCGCAGCCAAGGATGTGCTCGACGTCGGCAGGACCGACGCCGCGATGGCGACGATGATGCTGGGGCAAACCGACGACGAATTCACCGGCATCGAGGGCGATATCCGCAAGATCCTTACCGCGATTACCGCCCAATCGGACTCGATCGTCGACAATCTGTCCGACGCCACCCACTCCGAAACGCTGTCGCTTGCAACCGGATTGATCACTTGCGTCATTTTCAGCATTGCCGCGATCGCCTTTATCGCCAGATCGATCGTCAAGCCGATCACGTCGATCAAGCATGTCATGCAGAAACTGTCGACCGGCGACACCGAAGTCAGATTGAACTATCGCGATCGCGGCGACGAAATCGGACAGATGATCGAGGCGATCGAGATTTTCCGGCGGAACGCGCTTGAGATTCAAGCGATGCAATCGTCGCGCCGCGAGGCCGAGGAAGAGCTTGCATCGAAACGCCGGCAGGAGATGACTGCGCTGGCCGAGGAATTCGAAGGCTCCGTCAAGCAAATTGCCGGACAGCTCGTCGAAGCCGTCACGGCGGTCCGCAGCAACGCCGAAGTCATGGCGAAATCGGCCGAGGACACGCGGACGAAATCGGGCTCGACCGTGGCAGCCGTAGTCAATACCAGGGAGAACGTGGAAACGGTCGCGCAGGCGGCGAGCGAGCTGGCGCGAACCATCGACGAGCTGTCACAACGCGCCAACGACGTTTTCAAGCTCACCAATGACACCGCGGAACAGTCGGAAGGAGCGAGCGCGGAACTGGCGAAGCTCGCGGCCTCGGTCGAACAGATCTTGCCGATTACCGATCTCATTCAGGGCATCGCGCAGCAAACCAATCTTTTGGCGCTCAATGCGACCATCGAGGCGGCGCGCGCCGGCATGGCGGGCAAGGGCTTTGCCGTGGTCGCCGCGGAGGTCAAATCGCTCGCCCAGCAGAGCGGCAAGGCGACCGAGGAAATCGCCGACAAAATATCGGCGGTCCGCGAAACCTGCGCCACCGTCGTATCGCGGATCAGCCACATCATCGCGGCCGTCAAAGATCTCAATATCTTCGCCACCGAGATCTCGACCGGTATCGGCCAGCAGTCCGCAGAGACCGCCGGAATTTTCGCCAGCGCCCAGTCGGCCGCCAACAATTCGCGCGCGGTGGCCGCCAATATCGTCGATCTCAACGGGCATGCCGATGCGACCTACGCCGCTTCGAACGAGGTGCTGGATACGACCAAGCGCCTGTTCGACCACACCCGCGGCGTGCAGACCAATGTCGAGAAATTTTTCCGCCACGTCAGAAGCGCGTGACGCCGGCGATTCCGCCGGCTCAAGCCGCCAGCATTTTCTGCACTTCGTTGACCAGCTCGCGCAGATGGATCGGCTTGGACAGCACCTTGGCGTGCTTGGGCGCGGTCGAATCGGAATTGAGCGCGACCGCGGCAAAGCCGGTGATGAACATGATCTTGATGTCGGGATCGAGCTCGGCGGCGCGGCGGGCAAGCTCGATGCCGTCCATCTCCGGCATGACGATATCGGTCAGGAGCAGCTCGAACGGCTCCTCGCGCAGCCGCTGATAGGCGGACAGGCCGTTGTCGTAGGAAATGACCTCGAAACCGGCATTTTGCAGCGCCTTGACCAGGAAGCGCCGCATGTCGATGTCGTCTTCCGCAAGCAGGATTTTGGACATGTGCCTGAACCCGGCTTTCGCCGGCCCCCTGCTTTCCATAAGCCGGATGGCCGGTAAACATGAAGTGAAAGCCGGCGATATAGCGGCGGCCGGCAGCGGTCTTGGCAAGGACCTTGGCAGCTATGGACAATGGCCGCTGGCGCACGTTAGGGAACGGGCGCCGGCTTTTCGCTAAGTCGCAGAAAGCCCGCCAGGCGTCATGTCGGAAATCCAGGACGAATTCGATCCCCCGTTCGAGGCCATAGAGCCGGCGGAATGCCGCGGCCCGCTGCTGTTCAATTCGCCCCATAGCGGGCGGGTCTATCCCCGCGAATTCCTGCTGGCCTCGCGGCTCGATCTGGCGACGCTGCGCCGCTCCGAGGATTGTTTTGTCGGCGAATTGATCGAAGGCGTCGCCGCGCGCGGCTTTCCGATCATGCGGGCCCACTTCCCGCGCTGCTATGTCGACGTCAACCGCGAGCCCTACGAACTCGATCCGCGGATGTTCGACGGCCGGCTGCCGTCGTTCGCCAATACCCGCTCGATGCGGGTTGCCGGCGGGCTCGGCACGGTGGCGCGCGTCGTCGGCGACGCCCAGGAAATCTACGATCAGCGCATTTCCGTCACCGAGGCGCTGCGGCGGATCGACGGGCTTTACAAGCCCTATCATCGCGCGCTGCGCCGCCTTTTCATGCGGCTGCAGCGCGATTTCGGCGCCGCCATCCTGATCGATTGCCATTCCATGCCGTCGACCACCGGCGGGCGCGACGAGCGGCCGCGCGCCGACCTCGTGCTCGGCGACCGCTATGGCACGAGCTGCGTCGGCGTCGTCGCCGAAACGATCGAGCACTGCATGCGCGGCTTCGGCTATTCGGTCAGCCGCAACAAGCCCTATGCCGGCGGCTTCATCACCGAGCATTACGGCAATCCGACCACCGGGCTGCACGCCATCCAGCTCGAGATCAACCGCGCGCTCTATATGGACGAGCGGCGCTACGAGCGCTCGGCGTCGTTCGCCAAGCTCGCCGGCGAATTCGAAGCTGCTGGCCGACCGGCTCGCCGCCATCCCGATCGAGGAGTTGCGGCCCTATCGGGCGGCGGCGGAATAGCGGCCGGGGGTGAAACCCCTGCGGGAAAGAAAAAGGGCCGCTCACCTTGCGGGAGCGGCCCAAGTCTAGGGAGGAAACGCCCAAGGAGGGCGACGGTAACGGGAGAAAGCCTCTCGCTACCGCACTGCAGCAACATACACCGCGCCGCACAAATTACAAGTCCTATTGGCCCGGCGGGCGGGAGTTTTTCCCAGTTATTTGCCTCAGATTGCGTATAAAACACGTGATCGTTAGGAATAGTCTATTTATATCATAGTGTTAGGTAGGGCGTGCGCACTGCGTAAAAATTTGGCACCCGGAACCCGGCCATGTGCCGAACGGGCACGTTGCTTTTGCATAGCCCATTAACAGCCTTGGTTCCGGGGCAGCGTCGCCCCGATTGCCGTTTCGTCAAAGCTCCGATACCGAAGTTGGCCACCCGGAGCATGTCATGACGGCGATCGATTTCGCGGCCTTTGTGGACGAACTCGCCGCCATTTCCGGCGAGACCATCCGGCCGTTCTTCCGCAGCGCGCTGGGCGTCGAGAATAAAAGCCGCTCCGGCGGCTTCGATCCGGTCACCGCCGCCGACCGCGCCGCCGAAGCCGCCATGCGCGCTCTGATCAAGCGGACCTTTCCCGAGCACGGCGTGGTCGGCGAGGAATTCGGCCGCCGAACGCCCCGACGCCGAATATGTCTGGGTGCTCGATCCGATCGACGGCACCAAATCTTTCATCTGCGGCATGCCGGCCTGGGGCACGCTGATCGCGCTGACGCGGCGCGGCGAGCCGATCTACGGCATGATGCATCAGCCGTTCACCCGCGAGCATTTTTCCGGCGACGGCCGCGGCGCGCGCTATCGCGGGCCGGCCGGCGATCGCGATCTTGCGCGTGCGCGCCTGCGCGTCGCTGGCGGACGCGGTGCTGTGCACGACCAGTCCGCTGTTCATGAACGAGGCCGACCGGCAAAGTTTCGGCCGTGTCGAAAAGCAAGTGCGGCTGTCGCGCTACGGCGGCGATTGCTACGCCTATTGCGTGCTCGCCGCCGGCCATATCGATCTCGTCATCGAGACCGAGCTCAAGCCGCATGACGTGCTGGCGCTCATTCCGATCATCGAAGGCGCCGGCGGCGTCATCACCACCTGGGAGAATGGCAGCCCGCATGACGGCGGACGCATCGTCGCCGCCGGCGACAAGCGCGTGCACGCGCAGGCGATGGAAGTGTTGAAAGGCTGACTGCGCTCAATACAGCGGCGTGCCCGGCACGAAAGCGTCGAACGCCGCCCAGAACTGCGAGCGGAAGCGGTCCTGCTCCATCAGCAATTCGTGCTGGGCGCCGACCATGACGAGATGCGAGCCGGCGCGCAGCAGGCTGGCGAAATCCTCGATCGCCGCATTCGACACCACCGCGTCGTTGCCGCCGGCGACGATCAGGATCGGCTGGCGGATGCGCGCCGGATAGCTGCGCTCGCGCATCTGCCGCATGGCGCGGAAGGCGGCATCGGTCCACGCCACCGTCGGCGCGCCGAGCGCCAGCGCCGGCTCCGCTTCGAGAATGGCGGCGTTGCGCGCATAGCGCACCGGATCGGAGGTCAGAATATTGCCGACGAACGGGCGCGATTCGATGACGCTGGTGTCGGTCTTGGGCACATACATCGTGCCGAAGCCGGCCAGGCGCAGGGCGCGAACGATGATGGCCCCGGTCCCCATCGAATAATCGACGCCGCCGAGCGCGATCAGCGGCGCGGTCAGCACCATGCGGTCGAACCAGCGATGGCCGCGATGCGCGGCGCGGATGAGCACGGTCGGCGCCGGTCGAATGGCCGATGGCGAAGATCGGCGGCGGGCAATCCGGCAGCACGACCTCGCGCATGAATGTTTCGAGATCGGTGTCGTATTCGGAGAAATCGCGCACATAACCCTTGCGGCGGTCGCTCAGCGCGCGCTCGGACAGGCCCTGGCCGCGCCAGTCGAGCGTCGCGACCGCAAAGCCGCGCGCGCGCAGATCGCGCACGGTCTCGAAATATTTTTCGATCCATTCGCTGCGGCCCTGGAAAATGCACACCGTGCCGCGGCGGCCGGCCGGCGGCTGCCAGCGCGCAAAGCGCAGCGAAACGCCGTCCGGCGTCTTGAGCATGCCGGTGACGTAATTGTCGGGAACGGGATTGGCGGGGATCGAGACGAGTTTCATGGAGAATTTGCTGAGGCGCCGGCTCCGCTTATAACAGTCTCGCGCGGCGTACGACCGTCATCCTGAGGTGGCCACAAAGCGTCCCGCGAAGGATGCCGCCACGGCGTGGGGGCTACCGCAGGCCAGACACAGTTTCTTGGGTTTCCACAAAGGCTTAAGACCTCTTGCGGGCCCCGACGGTCGATCCCATATGGTTTTCGCGCAGGCCATCTCGGGCTGCGCATTCATAGGCTTGGCCCATACGGGCGAGCCATCCGCATGTCGCTTCACAAGGAGGATATGCCATGCGAACTTTCGACCTAGCACCCCTTTATCGTTCCACCGTCGGCTTCGACCGGCTGTTCTCGCTGCTCGATCAGGGCCTCGAGGGCGCCGCTCCCGGTTATCCGCCCTATAATATCGAGCGGACCGGCGACAATGCGTATCGCGTCTCGGTTGCGGTCGCCGGCTTCAACGAGCCGGAACTCTCGATCGTAGCGAAAGAGAACACGCTGACCATCCGCGGCGAGAAAAACGCCAAGGAGGAAGAGAAGCGCGGTGAGGTGCTCTATCAGGGCATCGCCGCCCGCACCTTCGAGCGCGTGTTCCAGCTCGCCGACTTTGTCCAGGTGAAGGGCGCGAGCCTCGAGAACGGTCTCCTGCACGTCGACCTCGTGCGCGAGATCCCCGAGGCGAAAAAGCCGCGCTCGATCCCGATCAACGGCCAAAGCAAGGCAATGCCAATGGCACGACGGTGATCGAGAAGCAGAAGGCTGCGTAAGCGGGCTGGCACCGAAGCGATAAGGGAGCGCCCCGGATTTCCGGGGCGCTTTTGATTTGGGGCCGCGTCATTAATTGTTGATGGTAGAGGCGGCGGCACTCTGCCCGGCTTGGCAGGCGGCGGTGCCGGCGCCAGCGTAATCGCGTTTGTCACATCCGCCTTGTATCCGGCTGCGCTGCGGGAAGAGCGACCCCATCCGGTTTGACGACCTCCGGCGCACGCGCCGCAAGCGCGGCGGGCCGCGGGCGCGGCAGCGGCGGGAAGACGGTCACTGCTGGCGATAGCCTCGGCGCGAAATCCGGCGGCGGCACGATATCGGGCGACGCCTCGTAGGGCGGCAGCATGCCAAGCCGCGTGTCGGAGCCCGGACCGGGAAGGATGCGATTGGCGTCGCGGATGGCGCCGGTGCGTGCGTCGACGACGACGCGCATGAGGATGCCGCGGTAATCGTTCGCCCGCACCACATAAGTTGCGCCTTCGCGCAACGGCGGCGCCAGCGGATCGAAACCGGCCGAACGCAGCGTACGCATGATCTCGTAGGCCGGCACGAAACCAGGCGGCAACGGCGGCGGCGGCGCGACCTGGGCGCGGCCCGAAGCGGCGGCCAATAACAGGAACGTCAGAGCAAGCGCCGCGATCCCGGATACTCTCACACGCACAAAACTCCTCCCCGCATCGGACACGTTATCGCGAACACCGGTATGAAGGTCAGCGGCAATTAGGGCGGCGCTTGGGCGCAATCAGGATTTTTTGCAGAGCGCGACGAAACTTTCGATGTCGTCGTCTGCCGTCGAAAACGACGTGACCAGACGCACCAGCACATTGTCCGATCGCGATATCGAGGCCGTCGCTATTGCGCACATAATAATTGGCGCCCGCCGCCTGGAGCCTGGCATCGAGCGCGCGCGGCAACACGACGAACATCAAATTGGCCTCGACCGGCCAGAGCGGCTTCAAGCCGGCCGCTGTTAATTTTGCCGCCAGGCGGTCGGCCATGGCATTGGCGTGGCGGGCGAGCGTGAGCCAGCGATCTTGCGCGAGCCAGGCCAGAAACTGCGCGGCGATGAAACGGTGCTTCGACAGAAGGTTGCCGGCGCGCTTGCGCCGTTCGCCGAAAAACGCGGCGCGGGCCGGATCGAAAATCACCACGGCTTCGGCCGCCAGCGCGCCGCCCTTGGTGGCGCCGAGCGAAAGCACGTCGATGCCCGAGCGCCAGGTCATCTGCGCCGGACTGGCGTTGAGCCGCACCAGCGCATTGGCGAAGCGCGCGCCGTCCATGTGCACGGCGAGCGAGCGCGCATGCGCGATGTCGCACAGTTCCGCGATCTCGTCGGTGCGGTAGATGGTGCCGGCTTCGCTCGCCTGGGTGATCGACAAAGCCGAAGCGATCATCTGATGCGGGCTGTGCCCGCCATAATGGGCCAGCGCCGCCTGCAAGGTCTGTGGCGCGATTTTGCCGTCGCCGCCGGGCAAGCCTTCCAGCTTGACGCCGCCGCCGAAAAATTCGACCGCGCCGCATTCGTCGCTGACGATGTGGGATCGCTCGTGGCAGAAGACGACGCCCCACGGCGGGGTGACCTGCGCCAGCGCCAGCGCGTTGGCCGCGGTGCCGGTCGGCACCAGAAACACCGCGACCTCGCGCTCGAAAATCTCCGCCAGGCGGCGCTCGGCAGCATGCGTCCAGTCGTCGTTGCCGTAGCCGCGCGCATAGCCGCGGTTCGCCGCGGCGATGGCGTCGAGAATGGCGGGGGCGACGCCCGCCGTGTTGTCGCTGGCGAAATTCACCCCAAGACCGTAGCCGGGATTGCGTGGCACGCAATCCGAGAACCATCGCCCTGAGATTCCGCCGCGCCGGTTTGCTCTCCGCCATTGCGCCTGAACGCGTCCCATGATCCACTCGACTTGCGGAACGTCGCAAAAACAGTGCCGGATCGGGCGAGTCGCTGCTTTTTTCGTCACGCGTTCGGGGTCGGCGCTTGTATTGGCGTCCGGAATTTGCCATGTTCTGCATAGGACAGCATTGCTGTCCCAATTGGTGATCCAAAGCGCGCGCCCCCGAAAGACGGGCAGAGACGCGCGGGGTCGGCCGCCGCTGGGCGAGGGCGCGTCGGACGGCGGCAAGAAAGCAACCGGCGGCCGCCAAGCGGCACGAAGGTTGCCTCCAAGATGTCTAGATCGCCCCTTGGGCGCAGCCCTTTTCCTGCCCTTCCCGCCTCTGTCGGGGAGGGAAGAGAGAAGGAGTGCGGGTTGGTTGCGTCGGGCCCGATGCGAAACGCTTGCGGTGCCCGGCGAGGAGCGCGTGAGAGATGGACGCGTCTGGTTTCGGCCTGTTTGATCCGGCGCTGGAAAAGGATTCCTGCGGGGTCGGATTTATTGCCGACATCAAAGGACGCAAATCGCACAAGATCGTCGAAGACGCGCTGACGATCCTGGTCAATCTCGAGCACCGCGGCGCGGTCGGCGCCGATCCGCGCGCCGGCGACGGCGCCGGCATCCTGGTGCAGATGCCGCACAAGTTCATCGCCAAGAAAGCGGCCGAGATCGGCATCAAGAAATTGCCGCCGCCCGGGCACTACGCCGTCGGCGCGCTGTTCCTGCCGCACGAAGAGGCTTGGCGGCAAGAGATCATGGATACCTATTCGGCGATTGCCGGGCGGGAAGGCATGACCATCCTCGGCTGGCGCGATGTGCCGACCGACAATTCGACGCTGGGCGAATCGGTGAAGCCGACCGAGCCGGTGCACCGGCAGGTGTTTATCGCACGAAATCCGAAGATGAAGTCGGAGGACGAATTCGAACGCCGGCTCTACATCCTGCGCAAGACCATCTCCGGCATCCTCTACGGCACGCGCGACCGCAGTATGTGGCACTATTATCCGGTGTCGATCTCGTGTCGCACGCTGATCTACAAGGGCATGTTCCTGGCCGATCAGCTCGGCACCTATTACCCCGATTTGCACGATCCGGATTTCGAGAGCGCGCTCGCTCTGGTGCACCAGCGCTTCTCCACCAACACGTTCCCGGCGTGGTCGCTGGCGCATCCCTATCGCATGATCGCGCATAACGGCGAGATCAACACGCTGCGCGGCAACAACAACTGGATGGCGGCGCGCAAGGGTTCGGTGTCGTCGCCGAAATACGGCGCCGATATCGCCAAGCTCTGGCCGATCTCCTACGAGGGCCAGTCCGATACCGCGTGTTTCGACAACGCGCTCGAATTCTTGGTGCTGGGCGGCTATCCGCTCGCGCATGCCATGATGATGATGATTCCGGAAGCTTGGGCCGGCAATCAGCTCATGAACGAGGAACGCCGCGCCTTCTACGAATATAACGCAGCGCTGATGGAGCCGTGGGACGGCCCGGCCGCGATCGCGTTTACCGACGGCCGGCAGATTGGCGCCACGCTCGACCGCAATGGCCTGCGCCCGGCACGCTACATCGTCACCCGGGACGACCGCATCATCATGGCGTCGGAGACCGGCGTATTGCGGGTGCCGGAGGAAGATATAGTCACCAAGTGGCGGCTGCAGCCGGGCAAGATGCTGCTGGTCGATCTCGAGCAGGGCCGGCTCATTCCCGACGAAGAGCTCAAGTCGCAATTGGCCCAGAGCCATCCTTACAAGGAGTGGCTGGCGCGAACCCAGATCGTGCTGGAGGACCTGCCACAGGCTTCCGAAGCGGCGCCGATCTCGAACCTGTCACTGCTCGATCGTCAGCAAATGTTCGGCTACACCCAGGAAGATCTCAAAATCCTGATGACGCCGATGGCCACGACCGGCGAAGAGGCGGTCGGCTCGATGGGCAACGATACGCCGATCTCGGCGCTGTCGGCCAAGCCGAAGCTGCTGTTCACTTATTTCAAGCAGAACTTCGCGCAGGTGACCAACCCGCCGATCGATCCGATCCGCGAAGAGCTGGTGATGAGTCTCGTCTCGATCATCGGGCCGCGGCCTAACCTGTTCGACCTCGAAGGCTCATCGAAGAAAAAGCGCCTCGAAGTCCATCAGCCGATCCTGACCAACACCAATCTGGAGAAGATCCGCTCGATCTCCAGTCTCGGCGGCCCTTTCAAGTCGCGCACCATCGACACCACCTGGCCGGCTGAAAGCGGCGCGGCGGGGATGGCCGAAGCCATCGACGGCCTATGCGCCCGCGCCGAGATCGCCGTACGCGACGGCGTCAACATCGTCATCCTGTCCGACCGCCGCGCCGGCGCCGACCGTATTCCGATCCCGTCGCTGCTTGCCTGCGCCGCCGTGCACCATCATCTCATTCGCGCCGGACTTCGAACCTCGGTCGGCATTGTGGTGGAATCGGCCGAGCCGCGCGAAGTGCACCATTTCGCTTGTCTCGCCGGCTACGGCGCCGAGGCGATCAATCCGTATCTCGCCTTCGAGACGCTCGTCGCCATGAAGAGCGAACTGCCACAGAAGCTCGACGAGAAAGAGATCGTCAAGCGCTACATCAAGTCGGTGGACAAGGGACTGTTCAAGGTGATGTCGAAGATGGGCATCTCGACCTACCAGTCCTATTGCGGCGCGCAGATTTTCGACGCCATCGGCCTGAAATCCGACTTCGTCGCCAAATATTTCACCGGCACGGCGACCCGCATCGAGGGAGTCGGCCTCGCCGAGATCGCCGAAGAGGCGGTACGGCGGCATCGCGACGCGTTTTCCGACGCGCCGATCTATCGTTCCATGCTCGACGTCGGCGGCGAATATGCGTTTCGCGTGCGCGGCGAGGATCATGTCTGGAACGCGGCGACAGTGGCGGCGCTACAGCATGCCGTGCGCGGCAATTCCTACGAGAAGTACCGGCACTACGCCCGCATTCTCAACGAGCAATCCGAGCACTTGGTGACCATCCGCGGCCTGTTCCGCATCAGGTCGGCCGAGGAAGATGCCCGCACGTCGGTGCCGATCGAGGAAGTCGAGCCGGCCAAGACAATCGTGCGGCGGTTCGCCACCGGCGCCATGTCGTTCGGCTCGATCTCGCGCGAGGCGCATACCACGCTCGCCATCGCCATGAACCGCATCGGCGGCAAATCGAATACCGGCGAAGGCGGCGAGGAATCCGACCGGTTCAAGCCGCTGCCGAACGGCGATTCGATGCGCTCGGCGATCAAGCAGGTGGCGTCGGGCCGCTTCGGCGTCACCGCCGAATACCTCGTCAATGCCGACATGATGCAGATCAAGATCGCGCAAGGCGCCAAGCCCGGTGAAGGCGGCCAACTGCCCGGCTACAAGGTCGACAAGGTCATCGCCAAGGTGCGCCATTCGACGCCCGGCGTTGGACTGATCTCGCCGCCGCCGCACCACGACATCTATTCAATCGAGGATTTGGCGCAGCTCATCTTCGACCTCAAGAACGTCAACCCCGACGGCGACGTCTCGGTCAAACTCGTCTCCGAGGTCGGCGTCGGCACGGTCGCCGCCGGCGTTTCGAAGGCGCGTTCCGACCACGTCACCATTGCCGGCTACGAGGGCGGCACCGGCGCCTCGCCGCTGACCTCGCTCAAGCACGCCGGCTCGCCGTGGGAGATCGGGTTGGCCGAAACGCATCAGACGCTGGTCGCTAACCGGTTGCGCGGCCGCATCGCGGTGCAGGTCGACGGCGGCATCCGCACCGGCCGCGACGTGGTGATCGGCGCGCTGCTTGGCGCCGACGAGTTCGGTTTCTCGACCGCGCCGCTCATCGCCGCCGGCTGCATCATGATGCGCAAGTGCCACCTCAACACCTGCCCGGTCGGCGTTGCCACGCAGGACCCGGTACTGCGCAAGCGCTTCACCGGCCAACCCGAGCACATCATCAACTACTTCTTCTTCGTCGCCGAGGAAGTGCGCGAACTGATGGCCGAGCTGGGCTACCGCACCTTCAACGAGATGATCGGCCAGATGCAGATGCTCGACGAGCGCAAGCTGGTCGACCATTGGAAGGCGCACGGACTCGACTTCTCCAAGCTGTTCATGAAGCCGAAGGTGCCGGCCGAGGTCAAAATCTACAATTGCGAGGAACAGGATCACAAGATCCACGACATCCTCGACCGCAAGCTGATCGCGCAATCGCGCGCGGCGATCGAACACAAGACGCCGGTGACTTTGAGTTTCCCGATCAAGAATGTCGACCGCACCGCTGGCGCCATGCTGTCGGGCGAGATCGCCAAGCGTTATGGCCACGAAGGCCTGCCGCACGACACCATCGTTGCGCGCTTCAAGGGCACCGCCGGCCAGAGCTTCGGCGCGTTCCTCGCCCGTGGCGTCACCTTCGAGCTCGACGGCGATGCCAACGACTATGTCGGCAAGGGCCTTTCAGGCGGCCGTATCGTGGTGCGCCCGGCCGAAGAATCCGGGATCGTGCCGGAGCAGTCGATCATCGTCGGCAACACCGTGATGTACGGCGCCATTGCCGGCGAGTGCTATTTCCGCGGCGTCGCCGGCGAGCGCTTCGCGGTACGCAATTCCGGCGCCGTCGCCGTCATCGAGGGCGCCGGCGATCATTGCTGCGAATATATGACCGGCGGCGTCGTGGTCGTGCTCGGACCCACCGGGCGCAATTTTGCCGCCGGCATGTCGGGCGGCATCGCCTATGTGCTCGACGAGGACGGCAGCTTCGCCTCGCACTGTAATATGGCCATGGTCGAGCTCGAGCCGATGCCGGGCGAGGAAGACATCAATTCCCGCATCTTCCATCACGCCCGCGACCTCGAGGCGCACGGCCTGGTCGACGTCAATGCGGATATGAGCCGCTTCGATGCCCACCGGCTGCATCACTTCATTTCGCGTCACGCGCGCTTTACCGGTTCGGCCGTAGCGGAGAAAATACTGGCCGAATGGAAAACCTGGTATCCGAAGTTTCACAAGGTGATGCCGGTCGAGTATCGCCGCGCTCTCAACGAGATCAAGGCCGCGGCCATCGCCGCGGAATAGTGCGCCGACAACGAGTGCCACAACAAGAAGCGTATAAAAGGCCAGAGCAGAAAGCGTAGAAGAGAGCGTCTTTGGGCAAGATCACCGGGTTTCTCGAATACGAGCGCGAGGATCGTGACTACGAACCGGTCGCGGAACGCGTTCACCATTGGCGCGAATTCGTTCTGCCGTTGCCGGAGCAGGACTACGTCACCCAGGCGGCGCGCTGCATGGATTGCGGCGTTCCCTATTGCCAGGGCACCGGCTCGCTGGCGCCCGGCTCGCCGGGATGTCCGGTCAATAACCAGATCCCGGACTGGAACGACCTCGTTTACAGGAAGAACTGGGACGAGGCCGCGCGCAATCTGCATTCGACCAATAATTTTCCCGAAGTCACCGGCCGGATCTGCCCGGCGCCGTGCGAAGCCTCGTGCACGCTCAACATCGACGACAATCCGGTCACCATCAAGTCGATCGAATGCGCGATCGCCGACCACGCTATCGCGGCCGGGCTCAAGCCGGAACTGCCGACGGCCCTAACCGGCAAGAAAATCGCCGTCGTCGGCTCCGGGCCGGCCGGCATGGCCTGCGCACAGCAGCTCGCGCGCGTCGGGCACGATGTTCACCTCTATGAACGTTGGGCGAAGGCCGGCGGTTTGCTCCGCTACGGCATCCCCGACTTCAAGATGGAAAAGCATCACGTCGACCGTCGCGTCGAGCAAATGCAGGCGGAAGGCGTCGTGTTCCATTATGGCGCGCATGTCGGCGTCAATCTGCCGGCGGAAAAATTGCTCAAGGACTATGACGCGCTCGTCCTCACCGGCGGTGCGGAAAAACCGCGCGATTTGCCGGTGCCCGGCCGCGAGCTCAAAGGCATCCATTTTGCCATGGATTTCTTGCCGCAGCAGAACCGGCGCGTGTCGGGCGAGAAAGCCGACGACGGCGAGCCGATCCTCGCCGCCGGCAAGCATGTCGTCGTCATCGGCGGCGGCGATACCGGTTCCGATTGTATCGGCACCTCGTTCCGCCAGGGTGCGCTGTCGGTCACCAATTTCGAAATCATGCCGCAGCCGCCGCTGCAAGAGAACAAGATGCTGACCTGGCCGGACTGGCCGCTGAAGCTGCGCACGTCGTCAAGCCACGAAGAAGGTGTCGAGCGCGATTTTGCGGTGATGACGACCAAATTCACCGGCGAGAACGGCGTGGTGAAGAAGCTGCACTGCGCCCGCGTCGACGACAAGTTCAAGCATATTCCCGGCACCGAATTCGAGCTCGATGCCGACCTGGTCCTGCTGGCGATGGGTTTTGTGCATCCGGTGCACGAGGGCCTGCTCAAGAGCCTCGATGTCGCGCTCGACAAGCGCGGCAATGTCAGCGCCTCGACCGGGAATTACCGCACCTCGGTCGACAAGATCTTCACGGCAGGCGACATGCGCCGCGGCCAGTCGCTGGTGGTGTGGGCGATCCGCGAAGGCCGCCAGGCCGCGGCTGCCGTCGACGAATTCTTGATGGGTTCGACCGTGCTGCCGCGGTGATTACCGCCGAGCCGCCCCTGCAAGGTTTCTTGCTTTGTGTCAAACGATGTGTGAAGATACACACATGGCAACGAATCTCTCGATCGACCCCGACTTGATCGACCGGGCCTTGGAAGTCAGCGGGGAACGCACGAAAAAGGCCGCCGTTACAAAAGCCTTGCAGGAATTTATCGCGCGAAGGCGCCAGAAGCGACTGCTCGATTTTATGGGCAAACTCGAGTGGGAATCGTCTTTTGATTATAAGGCGGAGCGCGCGCGCGATTGAGCCTTTTCGTCGATACCAGCGTCTGGTCGCTTGCGTTGCGACGCGATGCGCCGCCCTCGTCGGCTCAGGTACAGGTGCTCGTTCGCGCGATCGAATCGGGCGAGACAATCCTGACCACAGGGCTCGTCTTGCAAGAGCTTCTGCAGGGCTTTTCGGGTCCTAAGGCCCGTACGCAGATTTTGAATTGGTTTTCCGCGGTGCCGCTCGTCGTGCCGGATCGCGACGATCATATCCGCGCTGCGGATTTGCGGAACCGTTGCCGGCGCGCCGGGCTGCAGATTCGAACGATCGATGCCCTCCTGGCGCAGCTTTGCCTTCATCATGATCTCACGATGCTCTCAACCGACAACGACTTCGAGCATGTCACCCGCCACTGCGCTCTAAAACTCTGGCGAGCCGCCTTTGGGTGACGAATAGATTAAAACCCGCCGCCGATCGCCGCTGGCGGCCGCGGCGGCGCGCCATCGAGACCGGCAGCCGGCGAGCGGTGCGCCGGATCGGCGACCGGCTTATTATTTGCGTCCTTTTTGGCGTCCGCCGGCTTCTTGCCGTCATCGACTTTGGCGGCGCCCTTTTTTCCCGGCGCCGCGGGCGTCAGCGCCGCCGGTTCGGGCGTGACGATGTCGGGCGCCGCGCTCGCATCACCGGCGGGGCGCGGCCAGGAGAAATCGTCGGCGCGGCCGGCGGGCGGCGCGATCGGATCGCCGCGGCTCAGAACGCGCGCGGCGAGCGGGTCTGCCGGTGCCGACCCGGGAGGACGGCCGCCGGCACCGAGCAGGTCGCCGGTCTCACTGCTTGCGGCCGTCAGCGGCAGCACCGGGCCGACGTCGGGCCGCGGCGCGCCGGGCTTTGCCTGCGGCTTCTCCTCGGGCAACGCGACCGGCACCACGCGGTTGTTCATGACGCGGCGTAATTCGAGATCGACGTAACTCGCGAGCTTCACCGCGCCGAACTTGGTGAAATGCACGCCGTCGCCGGTGCGCAGTCGCCGCGTCTGGCCTTCGAAGTCGGGCCCTTCCACGGTGAAACGGCCCTGGTCGTCGACAAAGCCATCCCAGATGTCGACATAGACAATGCCCGCCTTCTCGGCGCGCTCGCGATAAAGCTCGTCGAGATAGGCCATATCGCTCGTCGATTTGGCGCCGCGGATCGCCGGCAGCCCGACCCACAGCACCGGCACTCCCTTGGCTTTGACCGCCGCGATCATTTCATCGATGCGCTTGGCATAGAGCGCCGCCCAGGGGTCGGTGTGGAAATCGTACGGTCCCCCGGGCGCCGGGTGCTGCGCATCGGTTGCGATGACGATGTCCTGCGGTAGGGCTTCGGTGTCGGATGGCGCGGGCGCCACCGTCTTGTCCTGCTGCGCCGCCGGCGCGGACTGCCCGGCGTCTTTCTGCTGGGTATTTTTTTGGTCGGCATTTTTCGCCGCGCCGGATTTCGCCGGCGGCGGCTTGTCGCGCAGCGCGACGCGGTCGTTGAGGCCGAGCATAATGACGATGGCGTTCGGCGTTTCGGTCGCCAGCGCGTCCTTGGTGACCTGCGACCAGTCGAGCGTATCGCTTTTGAAGTCGTAATGAATGAGACCGCTATAGGCGCGGATTTTGCGCTCGACGCCGACATCGGGCTGATCGGAATAGGTCTCGTCGAGCCCGTAGGCGAGCCAGTCGGCCATGGAATTGCCGATCACCACGACAGTCGAGGTCGGCGGCGCCACTAATTTGCGCAACTGCGGCGCCCTGGTGGAATCGACCACCGGCGGCGGCGCGGGGTTGCCGAAGAATGGGAATGGTCCTTGCTGATAACCGGGATAGCGATCGCCCCAAAACTGGGCGGCAGCGGGCAGGCACGTCGCGGCAAAACCAGCCACGGCGGCGAGCCCGATCAGCCATTGAGACCGTGTCGTCATGAAAAACGCCCGGTAAACCTGTGCAAGACCCGGCATATTAAAGCATCGCGCCGGGAAAAGCTCGCCCGCCCAGATGCGGGGAAAAAGTGTCAGTTTGAAGAAGGTCCCAGGCTGACCGCCAACTAGCGCCGGTTTTACGGCTGGCGCAAACGGTCGAGCACTTCGCTCGAGGCGAAGCCGTCGGGGGTCTGGCCGACCGAGGCCTGGAAATTGCGAACGGCGAGCCGGCTGCGCGGGCCAAGCAGCCCATCCGGATCGCCGATATCGAAGCCACGCCGGGCGAGCAACTGCTGCATCTCGTAACGCTCGTTCATGGTGAGGACGCGCTCATCGCGCGGCCAGGGCTGCACCAGCGGACCGCCGCCGCGCAGCCGGTCGGCGAGATGGCCGGTTGCCAGCGCATAGGCCTCGGCGGGGTTGTATTTCATGATGACGTGGAAATTCTGCAGCATCAGGAAGGCCGGTCCGCGCGCTCCGGCCGGCAGCAGGAGGTCGGCGCGATCGTCGCGGCGCGGGAACGCGCCGCCGGCGGCGCGCCGCACGCCGAGATCTTCCCATTGCCGTACCGTCATCGCCCGCGAACGGTCGGCCAGCAGATAATCGAAATTCTGCGGCAGCACGACTTCGTAGCCCCAGGTCTGGCCGCTGACCCAGCCGTCCATCTTCAAATTGTTGGCGGTCGAGGCGATTACGTCCGGAATCGAATCGACGACGTCGCGTCTGCCGTCGCCGTCGAAATCTACCGCATAGCGCTTGAACGATGTCGGCATGAATTGCGTCGGGCCGAACGCGCCGGCCCAGGAGCCGATCAGCCGATCCGGCGCGATGTCGCCGCGCTGCAGGATTTCAAGCGTGGAGAGAAACTCCTCGCGGAAATAATCGCGGCGGCGGCCGACGCAGGCGAGCGTCGCGGTCGAACGCAACACCGGCCGATCGCCGCCCAGCGTGCCGTAGTTGGATTCGACGCCCCAGATCGCGGCAACGATCGTGCGATCCACCCCGTAGCTGCGCTCGACGGCAGCGAAGGTCGGCGCATATTGCGCCAACAGCGCGCGCCCGCGCGCGATACGGTCGTCGCTCACCAGGAGATCGAGATAGTCCCATGGCGCCTTGGTGAATTCCGGCTGCGCATCGAGCTTGTCCATGATGCTCAGGTCGGGCGTCAGCGCGGCGGTCAGGCGCTCGAAATTCGCCCGCGTAATGCCGCGCCGCGCCGCATCGGGCCACAGACCGGCGATGCAATTGCCGAAATCGGCTGCCGCAGCGCGAATGGCATCGGCTGTCATCAGCGGATTGCCGGACGCGCCGGACTGCCCGCTCCATTGCGTCGCGTCGTTGCCCGCGGGAACCGCACCGGCCGCCGGGGGTTGAAACAAGCGGGTCAGCCAATTGTCCTGCGCGCGTGCGGCGCCGGCAAAACTCCCGACGAGCACGACGGCCGCAACAAAGCGAAGCAAGAACGCCGGCATGACCATGACTAGAACTTTGACGGCTCGACTTATGGCCGTCCCCAGGGGCACCTGCTAATGTTACGTCGAATCACTAACACCGGGTTTTTACCGGTGACATCCGGCCAGATTTTGGACAATCATTTAGGCAACAAAGCGTACTGTATCCAGCCTTCGCCGTTCTTCACGCCCACCGGTATCGCATGAATCCCGTCCGTAAAGCCGTCTTCCCCGTCGCCGGCCTTGGCACCCGGTTCCTGCCGGCCACCAAGGCCATGCCGAAGGAAATGCTGCCGATGGTCGACCGGCCGCTGATCCAGCATGTCGTCGATGAGGCGCGAGAGGCCGGCATCGAGCATTTCATCTTCGTCACCGGCCGCAACAAAGGCGTCATCGAGGATCACTTCGACCGCCAGTTCGAGCTGGAGATGACGCTGCTCGAGCGGCAGAAGCACAAGGCCCTCGAATATCTCAGGCAGGACCTGCCGGCGCCCGGTTCGACGAGTTTTACCCGGCAGCAGGAGCCGCTCGGCCTCGGCCACGCGGTGTGGTGCGCGCGCGAACTGATCGGCCATGAGCCGTTTGCGCTGCTTTTGCCCGACGTGCTGGTGCAGCACGACCGCGGCTGTCTGGCGCAGATGATCGACGCCGCGCGCGAACTGCCGGGACGGGCGAACATCGTCGCCGTCGAGGAAGTGCCGCGGGACCGCATCGATCAATACGGCGTCGTCGGCGTCGGCGAGCGTAAGGGCAAGATATTCTCGATCACCAGCATGGTGGAAAAGCCGCACGCCCGACCGCGCGCCGTCGAACCTCATCCTCACCGGCCGCTACATTTTGCAGCCGGAAATCCTCGACGTTCTGGCACGCAAGAGCGCGGCGCCGGCGGCGAAATCCAGTTGACCGACGCCATGATCCAGCTGGCGCAAGACGCAGCCGTTCTACGGCCTGGAATTCGACGGCCGCAGTTTCGACTGCGGCTCGAAGATCGGCTTTCTCGCCGCCAATGTGTCCTATGCGCTGGCGCGCCCCGACATCGCGCCGGGCTTCCGCGCCGAAATCAAGAAAATTCTTGGCGAGATCAACGGCGGGGAAGCCTAATCTGGCTGTGGAAAATCTGACAATCCCCGCTCTTTTGGCCGCCAGCGTGGCCTCTACGTCGCGTTGCCTTTTGCGGGCTTCTGCGTAAACGCGAATCCTAGTACAATCGCCACTATTACGAGTATCACCTGACAAATTTTCCCGCGACCCATGCAGTTACTTACCGCGACCCATGCAGTTACTTAAATGGCTCATCTCAATCGTTCTCCTGATCGGCGCCATTTATCTCGTTAGCCTCAGCTACAATGTTTCCGACCTTGCCAGCGACTTCGGCAAAATCTCTTCCGCCGTGCTGGCGCTTATCTTTCTGAGCCTGCTGGCAAACGCCATCGCCGCTTCGTTGCGGTTCCAGCTCGCCGCAAGACAGATCGGCTACCAGGTAACTGTCCGCCATGCCATGGCCGCAGTCGGAGTGGGAAGCGTCGCCGGTACCCTGTTTTTTCAGCTTGCCGGCCAGCTTATCGGGCGCGGCTTCGTTATGTCCCGAATAGCCGTTCCGTTTGCTTCGGTGGTCGTTCTTACCGCCTATGAACGTATTGTCGCCGCCATCGTCTCCGTTCTTCTCGCAGCGGCCGGCGCATACTTCATCTTCGGAACCGTGTATCGCGACAAGGACGCCGGCGGCGGCGCGTTCATCAAGATCATGATCGGACTATTTGCCGCGACAGCAGCCGGTGCACTCCTCGGTTACGGTGATCTCGCTGCGCGCTCGGCAGCGCCGTGGTTGACAAGAAACTTCGCGACCGGATTTCTTCAACTTGTCGCGTTATCCACCATTGTTCAATTGCTCATGATGATCGCCTACGTACTTGCCTCGCACGCGCTATCGCCGCAAATACCCATAGTTGGGCTCATCGCCATGTCCGCAATCGTCATGTTCGCGGCGAGTGTGCCGATCAGCTTGGCCGGCTGGGGTGTGCGGGAAATGAGCGCCGTCGTGGCGTTCGGTGCGATTGGAGTCGCGCCGCAAGACGCGCTTCTGGTCGCAGTCATCATCGGCGCCGGATCCATGCTGGCGATGATCGCGCTGGCGGGCATTTCCCTGCCGGAATATATCCGCAAAAACGGAGCAGCGGGCGGCGGCGCTGCAGTCGAGCAAATTGATTATACCCGTGCGCTCCTGTGGGTTGTGCCGCTTGCGGTGGCGACGCTTGTCTATTTTCAGATTTATTTGCCGATCGGATCGGGCACGCTGCTCAACGTCAATCTCGCCGACCCATTGGCGATTTTGGGCGCCGCATTGTTCGTATTGGCCTATTGGCACGAGCAAAGACTGCCGCAATGGCGCTATCGGTATATGAATGAGGCGGTCGCTGCGGCGAGTATCGTCCTGACCATTTCGCTCTTCGTCGGCGCGGCCAGATTTGGATGGACTGACTGGGCGGTCGTCAATCGATATTGGGGCTAGTACATTTTGCTGGCCTATGCCGCTTCTGGCGCATTGCTCACCAAGGACTTCGGGCGACAGGCGTTACAAATACTTCTGATGACTTTCGCGGGGGCTGGCCTCGCGATTGCCGTTCTCGAAATTCTGCTTTTGATACTGAACGACCTCGGCTTTCGCTCTTCGCTTTCGCTGACGTCCGAGGCAATGGTCGGGGTTGTGCAGAACCATAACTATTTCGCATTCCAACTGCTCGGGTTTTCGCAGAATCATAACTTCTTCGCATTCCAGTTGCTGATGGCGCTCGCGGCAGTGCTTGTGGCTGCTCGAGGTCAGGCACCTCGAATTGTCCTTATCACGGTGCTGCTCACGGCGATCTATTTCACCGACTCGCGATCCAGCTGGATAACGGTTTCCGTCGTTCTGGCAGTGAGCATCTATATGAACGCCAGCTCGCTCCGCGAGAGCGGCATTGCGCTGCTTTGCACGCTTGGCGTTATCCTGCCAATTCTTGCCGTAGCATTGCTGATCGGCAACGCCACTTCCGTCGCCGTGCCTACGATCACGGTAGCGACCGCCAATACCGCGACACGAATGCTGTCCATTATCGGAGGCTTGCAGCTCTTTGCGGAGCATCCGATCATGGGAGCCGGTCTCGGCGCATTCAGGCAGAAGCTGATCATGTTCAGGACCGATCAGCCATTGTTGATCCACTCGACCTCCGTGTGGCTCTTGGCGGAACTTGGAATTGTCGGGCTGATCACTTTTGCGACTCCCGCCGTCTACGCGTTGGCCGTCGAGCTGCGCCGCCGCTCTGCCGATCCTGCCGCCCAATTGATCGTATTGTGTCTCGTCGGCTTCGGCATCATGTCGCTTCCGGCGGATATGCTTTATCAGAGGACGTTCTGGCTGCTCTTCGGCGCGGCGCTGATGCTGAAGCCTACTCTCGAAAAGGGCGAGGCTTGATGTCTTACCGCACCATCACCTCTGCAACCGCAAGGTCAGCAGAACCGACGTCGCCTGGTAAGCGACGCCGCTGACATTGGAAGTGAGCCAATCCTCGCGCAGCGTGCCTTTGAGCGAGACATCGCGATTGAATTTATAGGTCAAGCCCGCGGCGGCGAAATAGCGATTGTCGTCGCGCCCGAGGCCGACATAATCGTCATTGCCATATCCGATCTGCCCCATGGCGATAAGCCAGGTCCGCAGCGCGTGATCCACCTCGACGTTGAAGTCGCGGCTGAAAGAGCCCGAAACGCCCTGCACGATCGATTTATTGACCCCCGTCGCCGCGGTGAATTTCGCCGAAGTCAGCGCGGTCGCCTGCCAGAGCAGCGAGCCGTCGAGCGTCACGCCCGCAATATTCGGCAAGTTCGGATCCTGATAGTGCGCTGCAGATAGCCGACCGCCATCTCGCCGGTGAGCGAGCCGGCAATGCTCGAAGGCGCCGCCGACTTTGGCGCTCTGCGCCGTTGGAGTTGCGATCTTCGCCGAAAATATCGACGGTATCGTAGCTGCGCGTGTCTCCGCTGACCTCGACGAACGGCTTGAAGCCGGGATCGATTCGTAGCCGAGGCGCAAGATGCCGGCATATTGATCGAAATCGCGACCATCGTTGTTCGCGGTCTCGCCGTTGGTCAACTCGCGAGTTCTGATAGTCGGAGCGGTCGATCGTGCCTTTGAGCGTGACGTCGAACCGGCTGAATTGCTGCGTCCACGCCGAGCGTGCCGCCGACTGTCGTGTCGATCGGCAGCTTGGCGAGGCCGGCCTGAATGTTCGGGCTGCCGGGATTGTCGGTCGAGACGATGACCCGGCCCTCGAGCAGGATTTGGGTATCGCGGGTGACGTCGAGCGGCCGTCGACCTTGGCGTTCAGATAGGGCGCGTTGAGCGACGGCGAAAAGCTGTCGTTGCTGTACCAGTATAGGAGCCGGCGATATCGGCGGTGAGCGAATTGCTGCGACCAAGTCGGAGCGGACATGCAATTCCGGCGCGACGACGAAATAGGCCGAGCCCGGCGCCGCCGGGCGCGTGCTGCGGATTGTTGTTGTAGCCGGCCGACAGTTCGACCGCCGGCAAAATCAGAAACGAGCCCGCCTTGATGCCGAGCGCCTCATAAGGATCGCCGGCGACGATCGGCAGCGTGCCATGCGGCACCGCGCCGAGCGGCAATGTGTTCGGCGGCGGCGTCGCCGGCGGCGGCGTGCTCGCGGAGCCGTGAAATCGATTCAGCCGGCGGAATCGGCAAGATCGCGCCGGGCCGGTTCGCCGCCGACAGCGGATACACTTCCGCCGGCGGATTGCTGATCGGCAGTTGATCCGGCGGCGGCGGCAGGGTCGCGCCCGGCCGCGACGCGGCTCTTGACGGATAGATCTGCGGGCGGCGGCGGCGGCGCGAGCACCGGCAGGCTGCGACGGCACTTCGGGCGGCGGCGCCGGCACCGGATCGAATGTCGTCTCGCGGCGGCGCGATCGCGGCTGCCCTTATCCGGCACTTGCGCCGGCGTTTGCGCTTTGCCGCGTGTTGCTGGAATTAAAGCCGGTGTCGCCGGCGCCGAAACCGGTCGGGCTGCCATAGACCGGCGTCGCGCCGATGCGCGACGGCGCGGTGAATTGCCCGGCGGGCGGCGCCTGGTCGGCCGGCGCCGTGCCGGTATTCCCGGGCACGAAGCTCGGCGGATTGTTGGGATTGCCCTGCAGCGACGGCTGCAACAGATCGGCGTCCGGATCCGGTAGCGGCGGTTTGGCGCGCGGCACGGCGCCGGCGACCAGCGCCAAGGACCGCGACCGGCGCGCACAGCCGCCAGGCGCAGCCAAGCCGGTGACGCTCAGTGGTCGGCAACGGCGCGGCACCTGCGACCTCCTCGCCCCGAAGCCGCCTGTCCGCGCCGCCCCGCGGCAGCTGCGCCACGCGACGGCCGGCACGGGCCGCCGGACGGCAGACCGCTGGTTAACGGAGTTAAAACGGATATGGTTAACGAGAGGTTGATTGCGGCCGCGTTGCTACCGGCTGCCGCTGCTAAGCCCTCTGCGGCCTCAGGCTTTGCGCTCGTAGCGGCGCCAGGCCGGGACCAAAAGCGCGGCAAACACCGCGAGCGCCGCACCTCGGCCGGCCAGGGCCAGCGCGCCACCGAGGCGACGATGCCGACCAGCACCGCGGCAAAGCCAAGCCACAGCGCGAACCGGCCCGGGCGCAGCGCCTCGATCACGAACAGCAGCGAGCGCGAGAGCGAACCACAGTCCACGACGTCAGCGAGCCGTTGGCCATTGGCGCTCTTACACCCAGCCTTTGAGTTCGCGCATGGCGAGCTGCCAGATCATCAGCATGCCGGCCTCGCTGTCGTTGAGGCAGGGGATGGCGGCGAAATTCTCGCCCGCCATAGCGCTTGAACACCCGCGCGTTCTCGACCGCGATCTCCTCCAGCGTCTCCAGGCAATCGGCGGAAAATCCCGGCGTCATGACGACGAGATTCTTCACGCCCTTCTTGGCGAGCGCCTTCACCGTGTTGATGGTATAGGGCTCGAGCCATTGCGCGCGGCCGAAGCGCGACTGGAACGTCATCATCAGCTTGGTCTCGTCGAGGCCAAGCTGCTCGCGCAACAGTTCCGTCGTGCGCGCGCACTGGCTTTCATACGGATCGCCCTTGGCCACGTAGTCCTTCGGCATGCCGTGATAGGAGGCGATGATGACGTCGGGCGTGAAGGACAGTCGCCTTGAGCTCGGCCTTGAGCGAGGACGCCAGCACTTCGATGTAATACGGATCGTCGTAATAGGCCGGCAGGATACGCAACGCCGGCTGGCGGCGCTGCCGCATCAGGAAACGGAACACCTCGTCGCATACCGTTGCGGTCGTCGCCGCCGAATATTGCGGATAGAGCGGCATGACCAGGATGCGCTCGCAGCCCGCACGTCATCAGCGCTTCGAGCCGCGAGGCGATCGACGGACTGGCATAACGCATCGCCCAGTCGACGATGACATGCTTGCCGAGCGGTTCGAGGATGCCGGCGAGCTTTTCGGCTTGCGAGCGCGTGATCGTCTTGAACGGCGATTTGTTTTTGTCGCGGTTCCAGATTTTTTGATAATCGCGCGCTTTGCGCCGCGACCGGATCGGCAGGATGATGCCGTTGAGCGCAAACTTCCAGAACAACGAATCCTTTTCGATCACGCGCGGGTCGGTCAGGAATTCCTTGAGATAGCGGCGCACCGCCGCGGGCGTCGGCGCATCGGGCGTGCCGAGATTGACGAGGAGCACGCCGATGCCCGCTGCCGGCGCCGATTCATTGGCCGCAACGGCACTCGTCACAACCTGGCTGACGCGCGGCGGCGCGGCCGCCGGCACCACCGGCGGTGCGATGGTCTCGGCCGCAGCGGCCGGCAACGGTGGTTGTTCGGCCGCCGCGTCAGCGCTTCCCGGATTGGCCGCAACGTCATTCATTGACAGATGCTCCGCTGTCTAACGCTTGCAGCGAGCGCGAACGCCGAGATCACTCGGCCGCTTTGAGCAGCATCGGCGCGCCGGCGCGGAATTGTTCGAGCAGCGCCGCCTCGTCCGCCTTGGCCGCGGCGAGATGCTGCTGCTTGACGTGGCCGAAGCCGCGGATTTTTTCCGGGATGACGGCAAGACCGACGGCGAGATGATGGTTCTCCGGGCTCAGCCTTGCCAGCACTTCGTCGAGCGTCGCCTCGTAATCCTCGATCAGCTTGCGCTCGGTGCGGCGCTCCGACGTGCGGCCGAACGGATCGAGCGCGGTGCCGCGCAGGAATTTGAACTTCGCCAGCACGCGGAACGCCGGCAACAGCCACGGCCCAAAGCTCATCTTGCGCGGCAGGCCGGTCGCCTTGTCGCGCCGCGCCAAAAGCGGCGGCGCCAGATGAAATTCGAAGCGCAGATTGTCGCCGTCGAATTCGTTGGCGACCTGCTTTGCGAATGCGCCGTCGGTGTAAAGCCGCGCCACCTCGTATTCGTCCTTGTAGGCCATCAGCTTGAACAGATAGCGCGCCACCGCGTCGGCGAGCCCGGTTTTGCCCGGCGCGCGTTCGGCCTCGACCGCCTTGACCTTGTCGACCAAGCCCCGGTAGCGGCGCGCATAGGCGGCGTTCTGATAAGCGGTGAGGAAATTGACGCGCCGCTCCACCGTTTCCTCGAACGATTCGGACAGATGCTCGGCGTCGCTAGCGCTCCCGGCGGCGGGCTTGGCCAGAGCTTCGACCGCGGCGCGATCGAACACGGCGCGGCGGCCCCAGTGGAAGGCGGCGCGGTTCATCGCCACCGCCTCGCCATTGAGCTCGATCGCCCGCTCGATGGCGGCCGCCGACAGCGGAATCGCGCCGAGCTGATAGGCGTAGCCGACCATGAACATATTGGCGCCGATCGACTGGCCGAACAGCGCGTTGGCGATGCGCGTGGCGTCGATGAAATGCGCTTTGTCGCGGCCGGCATCGGCCATGATGGTGCGCTTGAGCCGCTCGCTCGGCAGCGAGAAATCGGCGTTGCGGGTGAATTCGCCGGGCAGGAACTCGTCGGTATTGACCACCATCGCGGTGGCGCCGTGCTTCACCGCGGCGAGCACCTTCTGGGTGCCGGCCACCACGATGTCGCCGCCGAGCACGAGATCGGCGCGGCCGGCGGCGACGCGGATGGCGTGAATGTCCTCGGGCTTTTCGGCGAAACGGATATGGCTGAATACCGCGCCGCCCTTCTGCGCGAGCCCCGCCATGTCGAGCACGCCGACGCCCCTGCCCTCGAGATGCGCCGCCATGCCCAGAATGCCGCCGATGGTGACGATGCCGGTGCCGCCGACGCCGGTGACGATGATGTTGTAGGTCTGGTCGATCGCCGGGAAACTTCGGCTCGGGCAACGGCGCGAGATCGTGATCGGCGGCGACGCCGGTGCCCTTCTTCAGCTTGGCGCCGTGCACCGTGACGAAGGACGGGCAGAAGCCCTTGACGCAGGAAAAGTCCTTGTTGCAGCTCGACTGGTCGATGGTGCGCTTGCGGCCCCATTCGGTTTCCAGCGGCTGCACCGAGACGCAGTTCGATTTCACGCCGCAATCGCCGCAGCCCTCGCAGACCAGCTCGTTGATGATGACGCGCTTGTCGGGATCGGGAAACGTATGGCGCTTGCGGCGGCGGCGCTTTTCCGCCGCGCAAGTCTGATCGTAGATCAGGACGGTGACGCCGGGGATCTCCGCCAGCCCCTTCTGCACCTCGTTGAGATCGTCGCGATGGTGGATGGTGAGTCCCGGCCGGCCACGCGGTATCGCGCGGATATTTGTCCGGCTCGTCGGTGACGACGACGACGCGCTTGGCCCCTTCGGCGGCAACCTGGCGCGCCACTTGCGGCACGGTCAGTCCGCCGTCATTGGCCTGGCCGCCGGTCATCGCCACGGCGTCGTTGAACAGGATTTTGTAGGTGATGTTGGTGTTGGAGGCGATCGCGGCGCGGATCGCCATGTAGCCGGAATGATTGTAGGTGCCGTCGCCGAGATTCTGGAAGACGTGATTGCGGTTGGAGAACGGCGCCTCGCCGACCCAGTTGGCGCCCTCGCCGCCCATATGCGTATAGCCGAGCGTCGAGCGGTCCATCCACTGCGCCATATAATGGCAGCCGATGCCGGCATAGGCGCGCATGCCTTCCGGCACCACGGTCGAGGTGTTGTGCGGGCAGCCGGAGCAGAAATACGGAATGCGCTGGGCGACGTCCTTGGTTTCGGCGGCGATGCGCTGCAATTCCTTCAGCCGCGCCACGCGGCCGGCAATGTCGTCGTTGCGATGGAATTTGAGCAGCCGTTCGCCGATGCAGATCGCGACGTCGTTGGGATCGAGCGCGCCCTTGACCGGGAACAGCCAGTTGCCGTCCTCGTCCTTCTTGCCGATGCAGATCGGCTGATTGGCGGTGCCGTAAAGTTCCTCGCGAACCTGGACTTCAAGCAGCGAGCGCTTCTCCTCGACGACGATGATGAGATCGAGGCCGTGGGCGAATTCGGCAAGCTCGCGGCGGCTGAGCGGCCAGGCGCAGCCGACTTTGTAAAGCCGGATGCCGAGCTCGTTGCATTTGACCTCGTCGATGCCGAGCTCGTCGAAGGCCTGACGGACGTCGAGATAGCTTTTGCCGGTGGTGATGATGCCGATCTTCGGATTGCGGCCGCCGGACGTGATGGTGCGGTTGAGCTTGTTGGCGCGCACGAAAGCGAGCATGGCGTCGCGCTTGAAGTCGTGCAGGCGGGCTTCCTGCGCCAGGATCGGATCGTTGAGGCGGATATTCAGCCCGCCTTCCGGCATGCGGAAATCGTCAGGCGTGACGATATTGATGCGATCCAGGCTGCCATCGATCGCCGCCGTGGAACTCGATCGTCTCGTGCATGGTCTTGAGCGCGGTCCAGGCGCCGGTGAAGCGCGACATCGCCCAGCCGTAGAGCCCGTAATCGAGCACCTCCTGCACGCCCGCCGGATTGAGGATCGGAATCATGACGTCGATGAAGTGGTATTCGGACTGGTGCGCGGTGGTCGAGGATTCGGCGGTGTGGTCGTCGCCCATCAACGCCAGCACGCCGCCGTGTTTTGCCGAGCCGGCGAAATTGGCGTGGCGGAAGACGTCGCCGGTGCGGTCGACGCCCGGCCCCTTGCCGTACCACATGCCGAAAACGCCATCGAACTTGCCCTCGCCGCGCAGCTCGGCCTGTTGCGAGCCCCACACCGCGGTGGCGGCAAGGTCTTCATTGATGCCGCCCTGAAAGCGGATGTCGCTTTTTTCGAGAAACGGCCGGGCGCGCAGGAACTGGCTGTCGAGGCCGCCGAGCGGCGAGCCGCGATAACCGCTGACAAAGCCCGCGGTATTGAGGCCGTTGCGCCGGTCGAGTTCCTTCTGCATCAGGCAGAGCCGGACCAGCGCCTGGAAGCCGGTCACGAAGACGTGGCGCTGGCCGAGGTCGTATTTATCGTCGAGCTTGACGTCGCGCAGCGCCATTAACAGGCCTCTTTGCCCCTTCGGCGGGGCCAGTTTGCCCTTACGGGGCGGAGATTGCCAGAGGGCGGGCTATGCAGGGAAATATGGGGCGCGGCGCCCGTGGAGCAATGCTAGCGGGTTGAACCGCCATGGCTTTCGCGAGGCGAAAGCCGCCGTGCGGAACCGGCAGGCTACGCCGCGCGGACGCGCGGCGCCAACTGCCGCAGCATGGCGGGGATTTCGGCGACCGGCTTCGGCCGGCTGAACAGATAGCCTTGCACCTGCATGCAGCCTTCCGCCCGCAATATCTCGAGCTGCTCCTCGGTCTCGACGCCTTCGGCGGTAGTGATCATGCCGAAGCTCGCGCCAAGCTCCATGACGGCGCGGATGATGGCGACGGCGTCGCTCTTCTTGCCCAGTTCGCGGATGAACGACCGGTCGATCTTGATCTTGTCGAACGGGAAGCTGCGCAGATAGCTGAGCGACGAATAGCCGGTGCCGAAATCGTCCATGCAGATGCGCACGCCGAGGCCGCGGAATTGATGCAGCGCCTCGAGCACCGATTTATCGTCCTGCAACAACACCGTCTCGGTGATCTCCAGTTCGAGCCGCGACGCGGAGAGCCCGGACTGGCCGAGTGCGGCGACGACCGACAGCGCCAACATCGGATTGCGGAACTGCACCGCCGACAGATTGACCGCGACCGTCAGTTTGCCGGGCCAGGTCACGGCGTCGCGGCAGGCTTGCTTGAGCACCCAGTCGCCGAGCGGCACGATGAGGCCGATTTCCTCGGCGACCGGGATGAACTCGTCGGGCGGCACCAATCCGCGTTCGGGATGGTTCCAGCGCATCAGCGCCTCGAAGCCGGAGACCTCACCGCTGCCGACTTCGACCAGCGGCTGGTAGTACAGTTCGAATTGATCGGCGAGCAGCGCCTTGCGCAGATCGAGCTCGAGCTTGCGCCGCTCCTGCATCTGCGCGTCCATCTCCGGCTGGAAGAAGTGATAAGTGCCGCGGCCCTCGGCCTTGGCGCGATAGAGCGCCATATCGGCGTTGCGCAACAGCTGGTCCGGCTCGTTGCCGTCAGCCGGCGCCATGGCGATGCCGATCGAAGTCCCGATCACGACCTGATGGCCGAAAATGTCGAACGGCTCGACCAGCGTATCGATGATGCGCGCGGCCAGCTCGCTGGCGTCGGTCGGCTTGGCGCTGACTTGCACGATGGCGAATTCGTCGCCGCCGAGACGCGCGACGGTGTCGGCGCCGCGCACGACGCGCTGCAGGCGTTCGGTCACCGCGCACAACAGCGCGTCGCCGACCGAATGGCCGAGCGAATCGTTGACCGCCTTGAAGCGATCGAGGTCGAGGAACATCACCGCCAGCGGATCGCCGCGTTTGAGCGCTTGCTCCATCTTGTCCTGGAACAGGACGCGGTTCGGCAGATTGGTCAGCGCATCGTGGCGCGCCATGTGGATAATCTTGGCCTCGGCCTGACGCCGTTCGGTGACATCCTCGTAGGTCGCGACCCAGCGGCCGTCCGCGGTCGGACTGTAGATACAGGAAATCACGCGGTCGTGACTGAGCTCGTACAAATGCGGCCCGGCCGATTTCTCGCTGAGGAACCCGGCGTGCTCCGCCATCAACTCGTCCGCCGATTTGCCTGAGCAATTATTGAGCGGGATGGCGATCTCCAGCACTTCCCTATAGGTGATGCCGGTCTTGATCCGTTCGGGCGGCAGTTTGAAGATTTCCAGGAAGCGGCGATTGAACACTTCGAGCCGGTTCTGGCCATCGTAGAGGCACAGGCCCTGCGACATGTTTTCTAGCGCGGCGTCGAGCAGCACGTTGGTTTCGCGCAGCGACCATTCTTGCGTCTTCAGCCGGCTGATGTCGCTGCACAGGAAGATGAAGCCATCGTCGCGCGTCGGCGAGCGGCTGATGCGGAGCCATCGGCCGTCCGCCATCAATGCCTCGCGGGTGGCGTGCAATTCCCGATCGCACCGCATCAGCATGTGCGCGGCGTCGGCCGAGCCCTGCAATGCCGGCTCCATCCGCGACAGCGGCGTGCCCGGCTTGAGCAGGTTCGGCGGCACGCCGAGCAAATCCGCGGCTTGAGCGTTGGCAAGCACGATGCCGTCGTCGGCATCCACCACCACGACGCCTTCCTGCGAGCATTCCAGCGCGTCGGCGAGCCGGGCTTGCGCGGAGCGGCGCTGCTCCACTTCGCGGTCCATCATGGCCTTGATGTTGTCGCGCATCACGCCCATCGCGGCGAGCAGCGCGCCAAGCTCGTCGGCGCTGCCTTTCGGCACGGCGACGTCGAGCTTGCCGGCGGCGATGCGTTCGGCGACGCCGGAGGCGACCGCGACCGGGCCGACGATGCGCCGCGCCAGCGCCCAGGCGACGAGCGCCGACAGCATCAGCGCCAGCGCGGTGCCGGCGATATTAAGCTGTACGTCATGCGCGACCGCGGCGCGCGCGGCTTGCCGGTACAGAAAGCCGTCGCCGGCAGTGTAGTTGACCAGAAGATCGATCTGATCGTCGACCTTGTCGGCATAGTGGTCGAGCGTCTCCCAGTTCACGTCGGCCTGGGTGCCGTCGACCAGCCGCTCGCTGATACTCTTCCACGCGTCCACCGCGCGCTGCACGTTCTCGGCGGCGCGAGTGGCGCGCACCGACTGCGAGCGCTCGGCGGCGATCTTGAGATCTTCCGACAGCGAGGCGTTGAGCTTGTCGATCTGTTTGTCGAGCGCGGCGCGCATCTGCGGATTGGCGGCGATCCATTGACGCGCGAAGGCCGCGCGCATCGCGGCGAAATCGGCCGCTGCGGCGCGCGCGTAATTGATCGACATCAGCAATTCGTCGAAGGTCTTGTCGACCAGCACGCCGGCGTGGCGGATGCCGAGCGTCGCATAGGCGCCCAATGCCGCGGTGATCACGCTCATGACCAGGAACGCGATCAGGATACGGCCGCGAATGGTCATGCAAAGCGAGGCCGCGTGCCCGACGCCGCGGCGCCAGCGCGAGACCAGACCGAGTGTCAGAGAAGCGATTTGCCCACGCCCCATGGGAGTGCCCAAAACCCTGATTATCGGCTGCAGACCTATCCCGGCGGCCGTTAAAGGCGATGCAGCGCCCGGGCCAATCTTGGCGGGTTCCTTAATGGCCGCTTATGAGGCCATTAACGGGCTCTTAACTGCGGGCCTTCACGCTCAACAACAGCAGAATCTGTGCGCCCGTTGCGGCTGTTGCCGGTTTTTGCTGGTTGTTGCCGATCCCCGATGGGCAAACGAGGCAAATATGAACTTTAAAAATGCGCTGTGGCGCATTCGCCATCCGCTTGCCGTGACGATGGCCGCCGCCGCCTTCATCGGCGCCGGCACGCTGGTCGGGCTGGCTTTGCCGCAATATTCGATCTCGCAAAAGGGCCGCGAATTCCATCCCGGCGAGATCAGCATCAAGCGCGGCGAAACAATCGAGATCGTCAACGACGACGGCGACTTGATCCATCACGCCTATATCGATTCGCCCAAATTCGCCTTCGATTCCGGCGACCAGGAGCCGGGCAGCAAGACCGACATTACCTTCCCGGTGGCGGGCGACTTCGACGTGCTGTGCGCCATTCACCCGAAGATGCGGCTCGTCGTCCACGTCCAGTAGAGAACGCGGTCAGAGGATCGCGGTGCCGAACAGCGCCGCATGGCCGGCGTAATAGGCGAACAAAAATACCGCCAGCGACGCAGCATAGCCGAACGGCAGCAGCCAGGAATCGCGCGCCCGCCACGCCTGGCCGCCGTCGTCGGCAATGATGCCGAACAATGCGACCACGATCAGCGAGTGGCCGATCAAGTCGATCTTGCCGAATTCGAACACCGCGCTGACGAACATTGCCGCCAGCATCACCGCGCCGACGCGACGCACCAGCGGCGTCCAGATCAGCGCGAAGGCCAGGGCAAATTCGACCGCGCCGGCCGCCCGCATGAAGAAATCCGGCGTGAAGCCCATGGTCATTTCCGGATGCTGGATGAACAGCGGATACGACCATTCCGGATAAGCCCATTTCTCGATCGACGCCCACATCAGGGTGATGCCGGCGGCCCAGCGCAATACGTCGATCGGACGCACGCCGAAAAAGTTGGTTTGGCCGCCGACCAAAGCGAGATAGGCCGCGATGCCGAGGAAAATCGGATAGTCGGCAAGATGAAACGGGCCGTATTGCCACACGCCGATGCCGAACAGCACGAAGATGCCCACAGCCGACAGCGGCATCGTCTGGCGCGACAGCATTCCCGCGGCGATCCCGAGTTGAATGGCGCCGACCACGACCGACTCGGTCTTGAGCTCGGGCGTGAGCAGAATGCCGCCAGCACCCCAGATCGCGATGAAGAAGAAGGCGCAAGCCGCGCGGAAGATGGTTTCGATATTGTCGCGGACCAGGCGCGTCGCCCGGTCCAGCGCACGCAACATGGCAAAGCCGATCGGCGTGCCTTCGAACACGCTGCCCGTCATCAGCGCGAGAATGGAAAGCCCGGTCAGGAATTCAAAGTCGGGACACAGCACGTTTTCCAAACCGTCCGGCTGGCCGGCGATGTTGTAAGCGCAGAACCACTTGACGTGCGCGCTCGCGGTGCCCGCGGCCACCGCGTTCATCAAGACCGCAAGCGGAATTGCGGCCGCGAACGGCAGCCGCTTGGTCAGCCAGCTCATTTTGGAGGGCCTCTCTTGACTCAACTTCACAGACCAGTTGCGCCGCCGCACGCAGCTCACTGGTTTACTTAAGGATTTCTTTACCACGGATCTTAGGAAATCGGTAACCGATTTACCGGGAAAATTAGGAATTGGTTAACCTTTGGCGCCGAGTGCGGCCGGATGCGGACTTTTGCAATGTCCGGTCTAGCGCCTTGGTAAGCATTGGCCGCTACAACCGCCGCGTTCTCGAAACGTGCGAGCGCGAGTGTCATGGCGGCTGCAGTTGGCGTGTTCAGCGTGGTGGTGGGCGCCGTCGTCGCTTACGCGTCCGAGCGCTTCCCCGCTTATGTCGAGTCGCTTGAAACCGGCGCCGGATTTTTGCTGATCTCGGGCCTCGCGCTGTCAGGCTACGCGCTGCCGGCCGTTCTGTAACGTCATGCCCGGCCTTGTGCCGGCATCCACGTCTTCACGTCAACGCAAACTCAAAATCGTGGATGGCCGGGTTAAGCCCGTCCATGACGAGCGCGAGCGGACGCAGTCACCGCGGCAAAGTGGGAACCGGAAACGGCTTCGGTGCACCGTTGAGCGTTTGCAGGAAAGCGATCAGGTCGGCCTTGTCGCTCTGCGGCAAATTGAGCTGATGAATTTGATCGTCGCGGCTGGCGCGATCGATGCCGCCGCGATCGTACAGATCGATCACATCCTCCAGCGTCGCCAGCGAGCCGTCGTGCATATAGGGCCCGCGGCGCGCCACATCGCGCAATGTCGGCGTCTTGAACGCATATTTCAGTTTCACCGATGACGGGAACAGCCGGCCGCGGCCGATATCGTCGTTCTTGGCCACTCCGATGTCATGGAACGACGCGTCGGTGAAAGCCCAGCCGGTGTGGCAGGCGGCGCAATTGGCTTTGCCGTTGAACAGCGCGAAGCCGCGCTTGGCGGCAAGCCCGATGGCGTTGTCGTCGCCGGCGACCCAATGATCGAACGGCGCTTGGTCCGACACGATCGAGCGCTCGAATGTCGCCAGCGCCTGTTCCAGTTTCAGCACGGTAATGTCGCCTTGGCCGAACGCGGCATCGAAAGCCTTCACATAACCGGGGATCGCCGACAGTCGCGCGATCATCGCATCCGCCGGCAGGTTCATATTGTCGGGCGCGGTGATCGGCCCGATGGCAACGCCTTCGAGCGTGCTGAAGTGGCCGTCCCAGCCGAGCTTCGGCGTCCAGGCGACATTGAGCAGCGTCGGCGTGCGCAAGCCGGATCCGAGCGGCTGCTGTTTTTCGCCGAGCGCACGCGGCTGTCCGTCCGCCCACGACAGGCCGGGATTATGGCAGCTCGAACAGGAGCGGACTTTTTCACCGGACAGAACCGGATCGAAGAACAGCGTGCGGCCGAGCTCGAACTTGGCGTGCGAATAGGGGTTGTCTTTCGGGTAGGGGATCGCGGGCGGCCCGCGGTATTTCTCGCGCAAGCCATGCAAGCCGGCTTCGCCGGCCGCGAAGATCGATCCGCCGACACTGAGCAGAAGCGCCAAAGCGCCGAGCAGCGAAGCCGCTTTCCTCATCAGATCATAGACATGCCGTCGTCCCATAACGGACAATTCATCGCCGCGGGTTGACGAAGCGTTAACAATGCGCGCCGCTCCGGTTGTGCGCGCTTATGGCGCGCTGAGAGTGAGCAGGTGGGCAACTTCCCACATACCCTGTTTCCGGCGGTCCGCCGCATGCTAGACTGTTTCATCCCGCCCGGAGCAACAGCCATGAACAAGCACGCCAAGATCGCCGCCGTCGCCAAAGCCGCCGTCGCGAAAAACGACATCGCGCCCGCGGAATGGCAGGCCCGTCTCGATCTCGCCGCGACCTATCGGCTGATCGCGCATTATGGCTGGGACGATGTCATCTACAATCATTCTTCGATGCGCGTGCCCAGCGAGGACCGCAAATTCCTCATCAAGCGGCACGAGCTGCTCTACACCGAAGTGACGGCGTCGAATCTCGTCAAAGTGAGCATGGACGACGATCTCGATGAATCCTCCGGCGTCAACCGGCCGGGCTTCACGCTGCACGGCGGCGTGCTCTCAGCGCGGGCGGACGTCAATTGCGCCGTGCACGTGCACACCGAGACCGGCATGGCGATCGGCGGGCTCAAGCACGGCTTGCGCATGGTGTCGCAGGCGGCGATCCGGTTTTACAACCGCGTCGGCTACCACGATTACGAAGGCATCACGGAAGATTTCGGCGAGCGGGCGCGCATCAACAAGTCGCTCGGCAATAACCGCGCACTGATCATGCGCAATCATGGCCTGTTGACCGTCGGCAAGACCATGCGCGAAGCGTTCGTGCTGATGAAGTCACTGCTCGACGCCGCCGAGATCCAGCTCGTCATGGAAGCGACCGGCGGCGAGCTGATCGAAATTCCGGCGGCGATCTGCGAAAAAACCGCCCATCAATACGAGCATCACGATTCCGGCCGCGGCTCGGCCGACTGGCCGGCTTACCTGCGCATGCTCGACGGGGTCGATTCGACCTGGCGGAATTGAGTAGTCACACCCGGTTCCCCGCGCTCCAGCTCCAGAAATCGCGGCCTTCCTCGCGCAGAAAACGCGCCAGCACCATGTTGTGCACCTCGGACGCGCCGTCGACCAGGCGCGCGGCGCGCGCGCCGCGGTAGATCCATTCCAAAATCGTGTCCTTGGAATAGCCGCGCGCGCCGTTGAGCTGGATCGCGGTATCGCAGGCGTTATGCAGCGTGTCGGCGACGTGCACTTTCGCCATCGAAACTTCCTTGCGGGCGCGATCGCCGCGGTCGAGCTTCCAGGCGGCATGCATGGTCAAGAGCCGCCCGATCTGGATCTGCTGCGCGACTTCGCCGAGTTTTATCTGCACGCTTTCACGGTCGGCGAGCTTGATGCCAAAACCCTCGCGGTTATTGACGTAATCCTGCGCGATCTCCATGCAGCGCTTGGCCAGTCCGAGCCAGCGCATGCAATGGGTGAGCCGCGCCGGGCCGAGCCTGATCTGCGTGACCTTCAGCCCGTCGCCGACGCCCAGCAGCACGTTGTCGTCGGGCACTTCCAGGCCGTCGAATTCCAGCTCGCAATGCCCGCCGTGCTCTTCCGGTCCCATGATCTCGATGCGCCGCACGATGCGCCAGCCGGGCTGGTCGCGGTGATAGAGGAAGGCGGTCAGCCCGCGGCGCTTGTCGTCGGAGGTGCGCGCCACCACGATGAAATGCGCGGCGGTGGCGGCGCCGGTGATGAACCATTTGCGGCCGCGGATCACCCATTTGCCGTTTCTCTTTTCGGCATAAGCGCGGATCATGCTCGGGTCGGAGCCGCCGCCCGGCGCCGGCTCGGTCATGGCGAAGGACGATTTGACCTTGCCCTCGACGATCGGCCGCAGCCACCATTCCTTCTGCGCCGGCGTGCCGATGCGCGACAGCAGATTCATGTTGCCGTCGTCGGGCGCCATGCAGTTGAGCGCCAGCGCGCCGAACACCGAGCGCGCCGCTTCCTCATAGATCGCCGCCCAGGCGACGATCGGTAGCGCCATGCCGCCGAATTCCTTGGGCGATTGCGGCGCCCATAATCCGGCCTTTCTCGCCTTGTCCTGCACCGGCGCAAGCCGCGGCAGCGGAATGTTCTCGTGTTCGGAAAAATTTTGCGGGTCCGCCTCGAGCGGCAGCACATGTTCGTCGATGAAGACGCGGGTGCGCTGGCGCAAATCCTCGATTTCGGGCGAAAGGGTGAAGTCCATGCCGGCGTCCCCCGATTGATTTTTATCAGGATAGGAATATCTGGGCGGATGGGGAGTTATAGCGAAATGAGGGCAAAAGGTGAAAAGCCAATGACGCGGATCGTCCTCATAATTGCCGCCGCGATGGCGGCGCTGTGCTGCGAGATTTCGCCCGGCCAAGCCCAATTCTACGGCAACGCACCCTGGTGCGCGGTGTCAAACCGGGGCGGCGGCAACGTCGTCTGGGATTGCCAATATCAGACGATGCAACAATGCGTGCCGAATGTCCTTGGCGGCAATGGCGGCTTTTGCAACCTCAATCCGGCTTATGTGCCGCCGCAACGGGCGGCGCCGCGGTACCGGCGACAGCACGCCCACCAGCAATAATACACCGCGACGCCAAAGGTGCCGATCGTTTAGCCTCACAAACGGCCGAACTGGCGCATTGCTGCGCCAAAACGACAATGCGACAATAAGCTGACGCAGCTTTGGCGTGGCACATGCTCGATTCCCCTTCCGGCCTCACGGCGCAATTTTCGCTCGATGCTGATCAACGCGCGGTCCGCGACATGGCGCGCAGTTTCGCCGACGAAGTCTTTGCGCCGAACGCGGTGGCCTGGGACGAGGCCAGGCATTTTCCGGTCGCCGAGATGCGCAAAGCCGCGGCGCTCGGCATGGGCGGCATATTCATCGCCGAGGATGCCGGCGGATCGGGCCTGTCCCGGCTCGCCGCGGCATTGATCTTTGAAGCGCTCGCCACCGGCTGCCCCACGGTCGCGGCCTATATGTCGATCCACAACATGACGGCGTGGCTGATCGATGCCTTCGGCACTGAGGAGCAGCGCCGGCAATGGCTGCCGCGCCTGTGCACGATGGAACTGTTGGCGAGCTATTGCCTGACCGAGCCGGGCGCGGGGTCGGATGCCGCGGCGCTGGCGACGCGCGCGACGCGCGACGGCGACGATTACGTCCTTGACGGGCAGAAGCAGTTCATCTCCGGTGCCGGCGCCGGTGATCTCTATGTCGTGATGGCGCGCACCGGCGGCGGCGGGCCGTCCGGCATTTCCGCGTTTATCGTGCCAGGCGACACGCCCGGCATTTCCTACGGCAAGAACGAGCGCAAGATGGGCTGGAACGCCCAGCCGACGCGCGCCATCACCTTCGCCAACGCGCGCGTGCCCGCCTCAAATCGCCTCGGCGAGGAGGGCACCGGCTTTAAGATCGCGATGGCCGGGCTCGACGGCGGCCGGCTCAATATCGCCGCCTGCTCGCTCGGCGGCGCGCAATGCGCGCTGGAAAAGTCGCTCGCCTACATGAAAGAGCGCAAGGCCTTCGGCAAACGCCTCGACGAATTCCAGGCGCTGCAATTCCGCCTCGCCGATATGGCGACCGAGCTCGAAGCCTCGCGCGCTTTGTTGTGGCGCGCCGCGGCGGCGTTCGACCGCAAAGAGGCGAACACCACGGCTTTGTCCGCCATGGCCAAGCGCTTTGTCACCGACACCTGCTTCGACGTCGCCAATCAGGCGCTGCAATTGCACGGCGGCTACGGCTATCTGGCGGAATACGGCATCGAGAAGATCGTGCGCGATTTGCGCGTGCACCAGATTCTCGAAGGCACCAACGAGATCATGCGGCTCATCGTGGCGCGAAGCCTAGTCGGGCGATGAGCGAAACGCTGGTGCGGGACGGCGATCTCATCGTTCGCGAGCTTGGCGCGCTGCGCCGCATTACGCTTAATCGCCCGCAGGCGCTCAACGCCATCACGCTCGACATGGCCGAGACCATGACGGCGTTCATGCGCGAATGGGCGGACGATCCCGCAGCCGGCGCGGTGCTCATCGACGGCGCCGGCGGCCGCGCCTTCGCCGCCGGCGGCGACATCCGCGCGCTCTATGACGCGGCGAAATCCGGCAGCGACCTTCCGGAGAAATTCTGGGCGACCGAATACCGGCTCAATGTCCTGATCGCGCGCTATCCGAAGCCGGTGATCGCGGCGATGGACGGGCTGGTGATGGGCGGCGGCGTCGGCCTGTCGGCGCATGCGGCGCACCGCGTCGTCACCGAGCGCTCCGCTGTCGCCATGCCGGAGGTCGGCGATCGGATTTTTTCCCGATGTCGGCGCGTGCTTTCCGTTGGCGCGCGCGCCGGGCGGCGCCGGAACTTATCTGGCGCTGACCGGCCATCGCATCGGCGCCGCCGACGCGATCTATTGCGGGCTTGCCGACATTCATATCGCCGCCGCGCGGCTCGGCGAGCTTGCCGCGGCGCTCGCTCATTGCCACACCGCGCAGGAGGTGCGGGCGCGGCTCGGCGAATTGTCCAGCGCGGCCGCGCCAGGCGATTTGGCCGCGGCGCGGTCCTGGATCGACCCGTGCTACGGCGGCGACACTGTCGAAGCCATTGTCGAACGGTTGAGCGCCAGCCCTGCCGATGCGGCGCGCGCGGCGCTCGATACCATGCGTAAGGCCTCGCCAACTTCGCTCAAAATCACGTTGCGCAACTTGCGCGAGGCCGCAACATTCACGCGCGTTGAGCAGAGTTTCCAGCAGGATTACCGTATTGCGCTGGCCTGCGTCGCCGGACATGATTTCATCGAAGGCATCCGCGCCGCCATCGTCGACAAGGATCGCAACCCAGCGTGGCGGCCGGACAAGCTCGAAGCGGTGACGCCGGAGATCGTCGAGCGGCACTTTCAGCCGATCGGCCGGCTTGAATTGAAATTTGAAAGTTAAGGGGAACGCACATGGCGGCTATTGGATTCATCGGTCTCGGCAACATGGGCGGGCCGATGGCCGCCAATCTCATCAAGACCGGCGGTCACGTCCTGGGATTCGACCTCGTAGCGGCGTTGCGCGACACCGCCGCCAAGGACGGCGTGCAGATCGTCGGCAACGCCAAAGCAACCGTCGAAGACGCCGACATTGTCATCACCATGCTGCCCGGCGGCGAGCAGGTGCTGTCGGTATGGCACGATATCGTGCCGCAGGCGCGGCAGGGTACTCTGTTCATCGATTGCTCGACTATCGACGTCGAGAGCGCGCGCAAGGCACATAAGCTCGCGGCCTCGTACGGCATCGCCACCCTCGACGCGCCGGTCTCGGGCGGCGTCGGCGGCGCCAAGGCGGCGACGCTCACCTTCATGGTCGGCGGCTCCGACGCACGCTTTCGCGCGCGGCAAGCCGGTGCTCGAGCGCATGGGCAAGCGCATCGTGCATTGCGGCGAAGCCGGCAACGGCCAAGCGGCGAAGATTTGCAACAATATGATTCTCGGCGCTTCGATGATCGCGGTCAGCGAAGCTTTCGTGCTCGGCGAAAAGCTCGGCCTGTCGCATCAGGCGCTGTTTGACGTCGCCTCGGCGTCGTCCGGCCAGTGCTGGTCGCTGACCAGCTATTGTCCGGTGCCCGGGCCGGTGCCGGCGATCACCGGCGAATAATGGCTACAAACCGGGCTTTGCCGCCGCCTTGATGCTCAAGGATCTCAAGCTTGCCCGCGACGCCGCCGAATCGGTGCAGGTCAAGACCGCGATTGGCGCGCATGCCGCCGAAATTTACAATCAATTCGCCAAGCACGGCCACAGCGGTTCGGATTTCTCCGGCATCATCAATTTCGTCCGCGAGCAATCGAAAGGCCGGTGAAGCCGGTTCCGCTTGCCACAATTGGAACCCGGAAAATCAAGATTTCGAACTCGATCCGGGCGCCGGTTTACATTGCGATTTGCTCGCAAGGCGGCGCGGACGATAATACCGTTGAATAAAACTACCCCCTGCGGGTGGTGACGGCGACGGGAGAGAACTTGCAGGCTCATTACAGGCGGCGCATTCTGGCTTCGCTTAGCGGGCGCGCTATCGCCGATAGCGTTGCTTGGCCTTCGGCAATTTCCGCTTCCGCGCAAACCGCATCCGATTTCGCGGCGACCACCAATCCGCTGTTTCAGGCCCTTTTGGCGCGGCCGGCCGATCTCAACAATACATTGCAATATGCGGCCGGCGCGGCGGCAGGCGGGAGATATCGAGTCCGCCATCAGCACCTACGAGCAGCTTCTGTTCTACAATCCGAAGCTGTCGCAAACGCGCTTTCAGCTCGGCGTACTTTATTATGAGCTCGGCTCGTACGACATGGCGCGCGGCTATCTCGAGACCGCGCTGCAGATGCGCGACGTCACCCCGGACTTGCAGCAGAAGATCGCCGACCTTCTCGAACTCGTCGACAAGAAACTCCAAGTCGACCAGTTCTCCGGTTATGCCCAAACTGGCTTACGCTGGCAGAGCAATGCCAGCCAGGGTCCCGGCTCGCAGACCACACTGGCGTCGGCCAGCCCTTCAATGGCGCCGCCAAATCGGACTGGAACTGGTTCGGCACGTTCGGCCTGAACTATGTGCACGATTTCCAAAGCCAGTCCGGCACGACCTTTGAAGCCTCCGTTCTGGGCTATGACGCGCAGCAATTCACGCAGCATCAGGTCGATATCGGCCTGATGGAGATTCGCGCGGGTCCGCGTTTCACGCTCTCGCCCGGCAACGTCAACGGCATAACGATCAAGCCCTATGTCGTCACCACCGGCATACTCCTGGCGGATACGACCTATATGGGCGGCATCGGCGGCGGGCTGACCGCGCATGCCACGATAGCCAATCTGTCGTTCGATCCGTACGCCGAATGGGTGCGGCAGAGTTTCCGCAATTCTACCTTCTACCCGCTCGCCAGCGGGATGACCGGCCCGCTGGCGACCTACGGGACGCTCGCGTCCGGGTCGATCGGGTCGGGATTAAGCTGGCAGTCGCGCGTGGCTTACGCCCACGCCAGCGACCAGTTCGCTTATGACAGCTACAACAGTTTCATCGGCGATCTTTGGTTGCCCTGGAGCTTTCCGGTTCCGGGCAGCAGCCGGCCCTGGACGCTCATTCCGTCCGGCGGCGTGACGACGTGGAACTACAAGGCAGCCGATCCGGCAATCAATCCGCTCGTCGCCGCACGCGTGACCGAATGGCGCGTTAGCCTCGGGCTTGAAATACCGATCTGGCAGAAATTCGTTCTTGCATCCCTGGTGCAGTACCGCGACGACGAGTCAAATGTTGCCGCATTCGCGATACATGATCTTTCGGTGACGGCCGGACCGTCGATCAAATTCTGAGGCGTACCATGGTACCGTGGAAAACCGCCGCCCTCTTGTTGTTGGCCGGCGCAACGCTGATCGCTAACCCCGCGGCGGCGCAGGAAGTGGGGACCGCGACCGCGGTCAATCCGACCACGGAAAGCACGCCGCCCGGCGGCGCGACGCAGACGCTCACGATCGGCGCGCACATCATCCACAAGGAGCACATTCACACCTCGCCGTCGGGAAGCGTGCAACTGCTCTTTCTCGACAAGAGCTCGCTCAGCATCGCGCCAAACACCAGCATCGTGATCGACGAATTCATCTACGATCCGAATTCCGGCAAGGGCCACATGCTGACCACGTTGACCCAGGGCGCGCTGCGTTACGTCGGCGGGGCGCTTAGTCACCAGGGCGAAGCGACAATCAAGACAGCCAATGCGACCATCGGCATCCGCGGCGGAACAGCCACCGTCGGCCAGGGCTCGGGTGGCACCACGGTGATCGACCATTTCGGCGTGATTACGATTGAGAACCTCGCCACCAAGAACGGCAGCGGCCCGATCATCATCACGATGCCAGGCTATGAAGTGACGATTACGGGATGGACCACACCGCCGGGACAGCCCACCAGGGTCACCGATGCGGAAATCCTGCACTATCTGGCGTTGTTGACGAGCACCCCCGGACAACACGCCGGCGGACCGCAGTTCAGCAGCTTCGGCAACCTCGCATGCGGCGGTCCTGGGCAGGCCGCCTGCCCCACACCGCCGTGGTTTTCGACCAATACCGGCCAGGACACTGCCAACCAGATCATCGTCGAGGGTGCGCATCTTGGAACGAGCCAGACGCCACCCCCGCCACACGGCTGTGGCGATAGCTGCCCGCCGTAGCTCCGCTACACGCTCGTCCAGATCAGCGCGACGCCTGAGACGAACAGCAGGATCATCACCGCGCGCTGATAACCGTGATCGCCGAGCCGACGGTAGACGAAGGCGCCGGCCCACGCGCCTGCGGCCGTGGCCGGAAAGGCGATGGCGGTGGCCAACGCCACTTGCCGCGTCAACAGCCCCGAGAAAGCGTGGGACACCAAGGCAAGTGAAAGTATCGCCATATTGAAAGCTTGAATGACGCCGCGGCGCACGTCCTTCGTGCCGCCGCGGATGTCGGTCCAAACGGCGGGCAGAACACCCGGCAACCCGGCGAGCCCGCCGAGAACGCCGCTGGCAAAGCCGACGACGCCATCCGCGACCCTACCGCCCCAGGCGCTTTCCGTCCGAACTTTCCGCAGAAAGACGTAAGTCGGATAGAGGATGAGAAAGCTGCCAATGCCGATCTTGAACGATGTCGGATCGACATGCGGGAGAAGGTAAGTCCCGATCGGTACGCCGAGAACGCCCGGTATCAGCAAGGGCAGAACACGCTCCCAGCGAATAGCGCACCAGATCATCGGCAACGTCTGCAGTTGCGATACGATTGACGCAATGACCGCCAAGGACCCGGCGACGGTCGGAGGCAATACAAAGAGCCAGATGCCTATGGCCGTGATGCCGGTTCCGAACCCGGTGAGCCCGTTTACGACGCCGCCGGCCAAGGCGCCGGCCAGGATGATGCCGATCTGTTCCGATCCCATCGGGCTTAGGCGCGCAGCGCCACCACCTGGCCGCCATCGGCGACGATGGTGGCGCCGGTCACGTAACGCCCGGCGTCGGACGCCAGCAGCAAAAGCGGGCCGTCGAGATCGCCGGGTTCGCCAAAGCGGCCCATCGGAATTTCGCGCTTGAGCGCCGCGCCGCGCTCGCCGGCGAGGTAATCGCGATTCATCTCGGTGACGATCCAGCCCGGCGCGATGGCGTTGACGCGGATGCCCTTGAACGCCAGTTCAAGCGCCAGCGCCTTGGTCATCTGGATCACGCCGGCTTTGGCGGTGGCATAAGCGATGACGCCTTTAGCGACGTTGAGGCCGAGCACCGAGGCGATATTGACGATGGCGCCGCCGCTGCTCTGCCGCCAGCATGCGGCGCGCCGCTTCCTGCGCACAGAAGAACACCGCGTCGAGATTGGTGGACAGAATGCGCCGCCATTCCTCCTCGGCGAGTTCGACGGCGCGGCCGGCATGCGCCACGCCGGCATTGTTGACGAGGATCGTCACCGTGCCGAAAGCTTTTCTCGGCGGCGTCGAATGCCGCCCGCATCGCCGCGCGGTCGCGCACATCGGCCTCCACCGCCATCGCCTTGCCGCCGGATTTCTCGATCCGCGCCTTGAGTTCGGCGAGACGGTCGGCGCGGCGCGCCACCAGCACGACGGATGCGCCGTTCTCCGCCAAAACTTCGGCAAAACGCACGCCAAGCCCGCTCGACGCGCCGGTCACCAGCGCCACTTTGCCGTGAAGATCGAAGATTTTCGCTGCACTCATGGTCCCACCCGGCATTGCCGCACCGATAACCCATTGCGGAGCCGAACAATTGCGGGAATTAATGCGCGCGATCAAGCTGGTTGGGAGTAAGCGCCGATGGGTTTTCTGGACATGCGGCAGTGGATGGCGAGCCTGGAACAGCAGGGCGAGCTGCGGCGGATCACGGCCGAGGTCGATTGGGACCGCGAGATCGGCGCCATTACCCGGCGCGTGCTCGAGAAAAAGGGGCCGGCGCTCGTGTTCGAGAACATCAAAGGCTATGCGAGCGGCCGCTGCACCAAGCTTTTTGTCAGCGGCCTTGGCGCCCGCTCACGGCTCGCGCTCGCGCTTGGCTTTCCGCGCGATGCGTCCAACCGCGAGCTCGTCCAGCACGTGATGAAGAAGAACCGCGAGACGATCGCGCCGGTCATCGTCGACACCGGGCCGGTGAAAGACGTCATCATCCGCGGCGACGCCATCGACCAGACGGAGTTTCCGGTTCCGAAATGGCACTATCTTGAGGGCGGGCGCTACATCCACACCTTCTCCGCCATCGTCACCAAGGACCCCGATACCGGCGTGATGAATGTCGGGCTTTATCGCGGCATGATCGGCAAGAAGGACACCGCGCCGTTCCTGCTCATCAAGGGCGGCCAGCACTGGGGGGCGCATTTCGTCAAATGGGCGGCGCGCGGCAAGCCGATGCCGGTCGCTTGCGTCATCGGCTGGGATCCGATCATGGCCTTCCTCGCCGGATCGCCGCTGCCGTCGGGCGTGTGCGAATGGGACGTGATGGGCGCCTATCGCGGCGAGCCGGCGCAACTGGTGCGCTGCGAGACGGTCGATCTGCTGGTGCCGGCGAGTGCGGAGATCGTCATCGAAGGCACCATCAGCGACGATCCGGCAACGTACGAGAGCGAGGGCCCGTTCGGCGAATTCACCGGCTACGTGTCCGATTTGCCGACGCCGCGCCCGTCGATGAAAATCACCTGCATCACCCATCGCCGCGATCCGATCTTTGTCGGTTCGCTCGAGGGCACGCTGCCGGGCTCCTACAGCGAGAACAGCGTCATGTCCTCGGTGCAGCGCGCTGCCATCGCCTGGAATATCCTCAACGGCGCCGGCATTCCCGGCATTCTCGACGTCTATGCGCCGCCGATCACCAACGGCGTCAATATCCGCATCCAGATCAAAAAACATTATCAGGGCCAGCCCAAGCAGATCGCGGCGGCGCTGTGGGGCAATAGCCGCCGCGCAATACCGCTACAAGCACGTCACCGTGGTCGAGGAGGACATCGACCCGGCGCAGGACGAACAGGTGGAATGGGCGTTCGCGCATCGCGTCAATGCCGGCGAAGGCGGCATGGTGATTTTTCCGGGGATTTTCGGCTCGCCGATCGATCCGTCGACGCCGATGGAAGATCGCGACGTGGCCCAACTGGGCACCGGGCTATGGAACCGGATGCTGATCGACGCCACGCGGTCCTGGAAAAATCCGAAACGCCCGGAATGGGGCGGCGAGCGCTTTCCCCCCACGGTCAAGCCCGCCGCCGAGGACGAAGCCCGCGTCACCGCGCGCTGGAAGGAACTTGGGCTCGGCGAGCTTTAGGCATTATAATCCCCGGTCATGGCCCACGATCACGACGATCATGACCACGGCTCGGAGCTTTCCGAGATGCAATTGCGCGTGCGCGCGCTGCAAACCGTGCTGGCCGAGAAAGGCTATATCGATCCGGCGGCGATCGAGGTCATCATCGAGGCCTACGAGACCAAGGTCGGCCCGCATATCGGCGCGCAGGTTGTCGCCAAAGCCTGGAGCGATCCGGCGTTCAAACGGGCGCTGCTTGCCGATGCCAGCAAGGCGATCCTGCCGCTCGGGCTCCTCAACCGCGTCGGCGATCACCTCATCGCGGTCGAGAACACGCCGAAACTGCACAATGTGATCGTCTGCACGCTGTGCTCCTGCTATCCTTGGGAAGTGCTCGGCCTGCCGCCGGTCTGGTACAAATCCGCGCCCTATCGCTCGCGCGCGGTCAACGATCCGCGCGGCGTGCTGGCCGATTTCGGCCTGGAGCTGCCGGCGCAGATCGACATCCGCGTTTGGGATTCGACCGCCGAGACGCGCTTCATCGTGCTGCCGATGCGGCCCGCCGGCACGGCAGGCTGGAGCGAGCAAAAACTCGCGGCGCTCGTCACACGCGATTGCATGATCGGCACCGGCCTGCCGAAACAGCCAGGCGAGACCGGCTGATGGACGGCGTCCACGATATGGGCGGCATGCACGGCTTCGGCAAAGTCGAGCCGGAGCCGAACGAACCGGTCTTTCATGCCGATTGGGAGGGCCGCACGCTCGCGATCACCCGCGCCATGGGTTACACCGGCATCTGGACCATCGACCAGACCCGCGCCGGCATCGAGGAATTGCCGCCGGACATTTATCTGACGAGTTCCTATTACAAGAAATGGGAGTTGCGGCTGGAAAAACTGGTCGTCGAGCTCGGCCTCGCCGGCGCCGACGAGCTGCAAGCAGGCCACGCCTTGCGCGCCGGAAAAGCCCTCAAGCGCAAGCTCACCGCCGCCGATGTGCCGAATACGCTGACGCGCGGCTCATTCGCCCGGCCGGCCCAGGCGCCGGCGCGCTTCAAACCCGGCGACCGCGTGCGCACCAAAAACATTCATCCGCCAACGCATACGCGCCTGCCGCGCTACGCCCGCGGCCGTACCGGCGTTATCGAGGCGCTGCGCGGCTGTCACGTCTTTCCCGACACCGCCGCGATCGGCAAGGGCGAGGATCCGCAATGGCTCTACACGGTCTTGTTCGAGGGCCGCGAATTGTGGGGCGACGCCGCCGAGCCGACGCTTAAAGTTTCGATAGAGGCGTTCGAGCCATATCTGGAGCCGGCATGAGCACCGACGCCGCCGCGCTTCGCGCGACACAATCTGTGCAGAGCATTCCACGCAACACCGAAGGCCCGGTGTTCCGCGCGCCGTGGGAGGCGGAAGCTTTTGCGCTGGCGATGCAGCTCAACGAGCGCGGCCTGTTCACCTGGACGGAATGGGCGGCGACGCTCGGCGACGAAATCAAAAAGGCGCAGGCCGCCGGCGATCCCGATACCGGCGAGACCTATTACCAGCACTGGCTCGCCACGCTTGAACGCATCGTCGCCGCCAAAGGCCTCGCCGACCCGCATCTGCTGGCGCGCACGCGCGACGCCTGGCAGCACGCCTGCGCCCGCACCCCGCACGGCGCGCCGATCGAGCTGCAGTCGAGCGATTTCCACGACTGAACACAGACAACGTCCAAAAACCGGGAGGAATTTATGTCAGGCAAGACCATCAAAATCCGCTCAAGCGGCGGCGGCGAATTCGATTGCTATCTGGTCCACGCCCAAGGCAGAGGCCGCGGTGCCGGCGATGGTGCTTGCCTCCGCCGTCCACGGCGTCGACGCGGACATCCGCGCGATCGCCGATGAATTCGCAGCCGATGGCTATGTCGTCGCCGCTCCGGACCTGTTCTGGCGCTCGGTGCCGGGGCCGTTGCCGCGGGGCGACGAACGCTCCAGGACGCGCGCGCAACCGCGTCTCGAGCGGATCAAGACCGGCGAAAGCGACCTCGTCGATACGCTGGCCTTTCTGCGCACCCTGCCGCAGTTCAACGGCCGCGCCGCGGTGATGGGGTTCTGCTACGGCGGCCCCTACGCCATCATCGGGCCGAAGCGCCTTGGCTATGCCGCGGGCATTTCCTGCCACGGCACCCAGATGCTCGATTATATCGGCGAGATCGAGGGCGTATCCGCGCCCGTCTGCATCATCTGGGGCGACCGCGATCATGCCGCGCCGGCCAATGTGCTGGACGCCTATCGCGCCATCGCGCCGCGCAGCGAAAAACCTCGACCTGCACATATTTCCAGGCATCCTGCACGGCTACATGATGACCGAAGCGGGGGAGGCTTTCGACAAGAAGACGCGCGACTTTTCAATGGCGCGCGCCAAAGCGATTCTCGAGGGCTTGCGCGGCGCGAAGTCGGCGCTGCGTCAGGCGTCCTGAAAGCTGCGTCCCCGCGCGGCGGTCATCCCGTCGTGACCGCCGTCTCGAGGCTGCTCGGGTCGATCTGACGGCTCAGGCCGGCATTGAGCTTGCCGCGGTCCAGCTCGCCCTCCCACCAGGCGACGATGATGCAGGCGACGCCGTTGCCGGTGATGTTGGTCAGCGCGCGGCATTCGCTCATGAACTTGTCGATGCCGAGCACGATCGCCATGCCGGGAACCAGTTCCGGCCGCACCGAGGCAAGCGTCGCCGCGAGCGTGATAAAGCCGGCGCCGGTGACGCCGCTGGCGCCCTTCGAGGTCAGCATCGCCACCACGAGAATGGTGAGCTGGTCGCCGATACTCAGCGGCACGTTGAGCGCCTGGGCGATGAACAACGTCGCCAGCGTCATGTAGATGTTCGTGCCGTCGAGATTGAACGAGTAGCCGGTCGGCACCACGAGCCCGACGACCGGCTTCGAACAGCCGAGCCGCTCCATCTTCTCCATCAATTGCGGCAACGCGCTTTCGGACGAGCTGGTGCCCAGAACGATCAGCAGCTCGTCCTTGATGTAGGCGATATATTTGAAGATCGAGAAGCCGGCGGTCCTGGCGATCAGCCCGAGCACCAGCACGACGAAAAGGATCGACGTGAAATAGAACGTCGCGATCAGCCCGGCGAGATTGCCGAGCGCCGACGGGCCGTAGCGGCCGATCGTATAGGCCATGGCGCCGAACGCTCCGATCGGCGCGGCTTTGACGATGATGGCGATGACGCCGAACATCGCGTGCGCCAGATCGTCGATGAACGACCGCATGGTCTGGCCGCGTTCGCCGAGCGTCATCAGCGCGAAGCCGAACAAGACCGAGAACAGCAGAACCTGCAGCATGTCGCCTTGCGCGAAGCCGCCGACGGCGGCTATCGGGAATGATATGCAGCACGAAATCGACCGATTTCATTTCGCTGGCCTGCTTGGCGAAGCCGGCCACCGCGGCGGCATCGGTGTGGCCGGCAAAGCCGGCGCCCGGCTGCAGCACATTGGCGACCAGAAGCCCAAGCACCAGCGCGAAGGTTGAGACCACCTCGAAATAAACCAGCGCCTTGACCGCCACGCGGCCGACTTTGCTGACTTGGCTGATATGGGCGATGCCCGACACCACGGTGCAAAAGATGATCGGCGCGATCACCATCCTGATGAGCTTGACGAAGCCGTCGCCGAGCGCCTTGACCCAGTCGTTCTTGGCGAAGTCGGGAAACAGCCAGCCGACGATGACGCCGAGGATGATGGCGATCAGGACCTGGACGTATAGAATCTTGTACCAGGGCTTGCGCGGTGTTGCGGCGGGCATTGCCGGTGTTACGGCGGTTGCTTGCGTCATGACATTTCCCCGTTCCGGCTGCGAAACTTCCTACAGCATCCCCAGCGCGTGCGGCAGCCACAGCGAAATCGCGGGGATATAGGTCACCATCGCCAGGAAGACCAGCATGGTGAGCAGCCACGGCAGCACCGCGATGGTGAGCTCGGTGATGCCCATCTTGGTGATGCCGGAGGCGACATAGAGATTGAGTCCGACCGGCGGATGGCACAACCCGACCTCCATATTGACCGCCATCAGGATGCCGAGATGCACCGGATGCACGCCCAGCGCCGCCGCCATCGGAAACAGGATCGGCGCCATGATCAGCGTGATCGCCGCCGGATCCATGAAATTGCCGGCGGCGAGCAGCACGACATTGGTGACCAGCAGGAACGCCACCATGCCGAAGCCCTGCGCGGTCATCCAGCCGGCCATCGATTGCGGGATCTGCTCCGAGGTGAGCAGCCAGGAGAACACCGCCGCATTGGTGATGATGTAGAGGATCATCGCGCTCATCGACGCCGCCTTGAGCAGCACCGCCGGCACTTCCGAGAATTTCAGGCCCTTGTAGACGAACACCGCGATGACGAAGGCATAGACCGCGGCGACGGCCGCGGCCTCGGTCGGCGTGAACAGGCCGGAATAAATGCCGCCGAGCACCAGCACGATCAGCAGCAAGCCCCAGATGCTTTCACGAAACGCGCGCCAGCATTCGCCCCAACTCGCGCGCTCGCATGCGCGGATAATCGTAGCGCCAGGCGCGATACCAGGTGGTGGCGCCGAGCATCACCGCGAGGATCAACCCGGGCACCGAGCGCGGCGATGAAAATCTGCCCGACCGAGGCGGAATCGACCACCGCGCCGGTCGGCCCGCGCGGCTGCATGCCGCTGGTCGCGACCGCGAAGATGACGAGATTGATCGACGGCGGAAACAGAATGCCGAGCGCGCCGGAGGTCGCGATCACGCCGGCGGAAAAGCGCGGCGGATAGCCTTGCTCCGCCAAGGCCGGCAGGATGATCGAGCCGATGCCGACGACGGTCGCGACCGAGGAGCCGGAAATCGCCGCAAACAGCGCGCAGGCGACGACGCCGGCAAGGCCGAGGCCGCCATACCAGTGCCCGATCAGCGAGGTGGCGAAATCGATCATGCGGCGCGCCACCCCGCCGGCGGTGAGGAAATTGCCGGCCAGGATGAAGAACGGGATCGCCATGATCTCGAAGCGGTCGATGCTGGTGAACAGTTTCAAGCCCACCATCTTCGGATCGACGTCCGAGAGAATGAACAGATAGGTCAGCACCGACAGCCCGAGCGCGATCGAGATCGGCATGCCGGACGCCATCAGCGCCAACAGCAGCGCGAACAGCAGCTCGGCGCGCACGGTGTGCGACAGCTCGATGACATGCAGCCGCGCCGCGAAGCAGATCAAAGCCAGCGCGATCGGCATGAGCGATGATCAGCGCCGCGGTGATCGCCGAGGACAGCGGCCGCGGTTCCGACGGCTTGGCGGCATGCGAGAGCACGGTCATCGCGCCGCCTCGCCGGCTGGGGCCGGGACCGGCAGAGGCGCGTCATCGTGCGGCGCCTCGTAGTCGATGCCGTGGCCCTGATGCGGCACCTTGCCGGTGCGCAGGAAACGCCACATCACCTGCAGGAAACGGAAGCACATCAGGTAGGAGCCGAGCGGGATGCCAGATAGATCATCCAGCTCGGCCATTCGAGCTCCGGCGAGACCTGGTCCGGATCGAGCTCGTAGACATAGACGGCGCCGAGCGTGCCGATGACGCCGGTGAACAGCGCGCCGCACAACAGCGCGAACACGATCACCGGCTTGCGTGCCGCCGGCGTAAGCTTTTTGACGAAAACATCGACGCCGACATGGATGCCGGTGCGCACGCCGAGCGCGGCGCCGAATTTCGCCATCCATACGAACATGTAGGTGGCGAGTTCCTGCGCCCAGGACAGATTGATCGAGGCGAGCGAGCAGATAGACCGAGCGCGCCGCCCGCTGGAGCAGCAGCAGGTGATGCGCGCCCGCCCAGCGCATGAGGTTCGCGGAATTGCTGGCGCCATAGCGATGCACGACGGCGACGAAAGTCAGGATCGTCGCCGCGCCGATCAGCGTGACGATGATCCACTCTTCGAGCCGATTGAGGAAACGGTCGAGCACCAGCACCAGCGTCCCCACGAGCTAATCCCTCCCCGCACCCGGAGAGGGATCACGCGGCTTTTAGGACTGCGGCGGTACGAAGCCCGACGCCTTGTAGATGCCTCGATGAAATCCTTGCCGAAGCGGCCTTCCATTTCCTTGTGCACCGGCATCAGCTTGGCGATCCAGGCCTTCTTCTCGGTGTCGGTCAGAACGTGGATTTCCACCTTGCCGGTCGCCTTGATCTGGTCGAGCGCGGCGACGTTGTCTTTCGCCGCGGTGTCGTCGAAGAACTGGGTCGATTCCTTCACGGCGCGATCGAGGCCCGGCCGCACGTCGGCCGGCAGCCCGTCCCAGAACTTCTTGTTGGTGATGAGCGAATAAGTCAGCCGGCCGTGGTGCGAGACGGTGAGATATTTCTGCACGTCGTAGAATTTCTGCGTCCAGATATTCGACGGCACGTTGTCCTCGCCGTCGACGACGCCGGTCTGCAGCGCCTGATAGAGCTCGCCGAAGGCGATGATCTGCGGAATGGCGCCGAGCTGGCGCGCCACGGCGTCGAGCACCTTGCAGCCCTGGATGCGCATTTTCATGCCCTGGAAATCGTCCGGCATGATCAGCGGCTTGTTCGCGGTATAAACATGGGCGCCGTTGTCCCAATAAGCGAGCGGCGTGACGCCCTTGTCCTCGAGCTTCTTGTTGAGCTCGGCCATCATCGGGCTCGCCATCATCTGGCGCGCATGCGTGTCGTCGCTCATCAGGAACGGCAGATCGAAAACGTCGAATTCCTTGACGCCGAGCGGGCCGAATTTGGAGATCGACGGCGCCAGCAGCTGGACCGAACCGAGCTGCAAGGCTTCCAGCTCTTCCTTGTCCTTGTAGAGCGAGGAGTTCGGATAGACCTCCACCGTCACTTTGCCGTCGGTGTATTTCTCGGCCAGCTGCTTGAACAGCAACGCCGCCTTGCCCTTGGGCGCGTCGGGCGACACGACGTGGCTGAATTTGATGACGAGCGGATCGGCGAACGCCGGTTTGCCCAGCGCCAGGACTGCCGGCATGGCAGCGGCGAGGCCAAGGGCGTGACGTCGCGTGACTTTCAGACTTCATGGATTTCCTCCCAAGGCGGCCGCGGCCGGCCGCTCATTAAAGTTGCTTTTTCATAGCGCGAATGACCGAAGCGGCCAAGCGACCGGTATCGACGCCGTTGCACGCGAAGTGAGGCATTTTCCCGCGCCCCTGGCTGCCCGGCGGCAGGGTGGCTGGAACGGTTCCGGCGAGATGTTATATTGTAACATTATCGACTTTGCGCCTTACCAGCCGGGGCTTTTTTCATGACCCACCATCATCATGGCGGCGCGCCGCATCCGTCGCCGGCGATCGCGCCGTCGCTGCTGCGGCTTTCGGCGCCGCGGCGGCTGGCGGTCGCCGGCGTCTGCATCGCGCTGATCTGGGCTCGCATTCTTGTGGGCGACGCAGCTGAGCAAACAATGGCGGAACTGCGCTTCCACAATCTCACGCTCGGCTACGAGCGCCACCCGGCCGTGCATCATCTCGACGGCGCGGTGAGGACGGGCGCGCTGCTTGCCGTCGTCGGACCGAACGGCGCCGGCAAGTCGACCTTGTTCAAGGGCATCGTCGGCACGCTCAAACCGCTCGCCGGCGCGATCGAGCGCAACGGCTTCGACGCCCGCGACATCGCCTATCTGCCGCAAGTGCCGGAAATCGACCGCTCGTTTCCGATCAGCGTCTACGACATGGTGGCGATGGGGCTGTGGCGGAGCAAAGGCGCTGTTCGGCGGCATCGGCGGCAAGGATCGCGCCGTCATCGAAGCGGCCATCGCCGCCGTCGGCCTGACCGGATTCGAGCAGCGCGCCATCGGCACGCTGTCGGGCGGACAGATGCAGCGCATGCTGTTCGCGCGCCTGCTGGTCCAGGACGCGCGCGTGATCGTGCTCGACGAGCCGTTCACCGCGATCGATGCCAAAACCTCGGCCGATCTGCTGGACCTGGTGCGGCGCTGGCACGGCGAAAAGCGCACCGTGCTCGCGGCGCTGCACGACATCGATCTGGTCAAGGCTAATTTTCCCGAAACCTTGCTGCTCGCGCGCGAGCCGGTGGCCTGGGGCGGCACGCGCGAGGTGCTGACGCGCGGAGAAACTCCTCAAGGCGCGCCACATGTGCGAAGCCTTCGACGAAGGCGCCGCGGCCTGCGCCGTTGCGGCGGAGTGAAGCATGCTCTACGCCACGTTGATCGCCCCCTTTGCCGATTTCGAGTTCATGCGCCGCGCGCTGGTCGGCATCGTTCGCGCTCGCCTTCGGCGCGCCGCCGATCGGCGTGTTCCTGATGCTCCGCCGCATGAGCCTGATCGGCGACGCCATGGCGCATGCCATCCTGCCGGGCGCGGCGATCGGCTTTCTGTTCGCGGGCTTAAGTCTGTTTGCGCATGGCGCGGCGGCGGCCTCATCGCCGGGTTTCTCATCGCCATCGGCGCCGGACTGGTCGCCCGCGCCACGCCGCTCAAGGAGGACGCCTCGCTCGCCGCGTTCTTTCTGGTGTCGCTGGCGCTCGGCGTCACCATCGTGTCGGTCAAGGGCAACGATATCGACCTGATGCATTTTTTGTTCGGCTCGGTGCTGGCGATCGACAATCCGACGCTCGTGCTCATCCTGAGCATGACCTCGGTGTCGCTCATCGTGCTGGCGCTGATCTGGCGGCCGCTGGTGCTGGAATGCGTCGATCCCGGATTTTTGCGCTCGGTGAGCCGCGCCGGCGGACCGGCGCATATCGGCTTCCTCGCGCTGGTGGTGCATCAACCTGGTCGGCGGCTTCCAGGCGCTTGGCACGCTGCTTGCCGTCGGCATCATGATGCTGCCGGCGGTGATCTCGCGGTTTTGGGCGCGCGACATTACCGCAATGATCGCGCGTCGCGGTGGTCAGCGCCGCGATCTCCGGCTATGTCGGGCTTGCTCGTCTCCTACCACGCCAATTTGCCGTCCGGGCCCGCCATCATCCTGGTCGCGGGAGCGCTTTATGCGCTGTCGGTCGTGGCCGGGCCGTTCGGCGGGCTGATCTGGCTCGCTCTTGCCGCGCCGCGCATCTCGAAGCTTGACCGGATTTTGCCGGCTTTTGCCGGGTTTTGGCACGGCGCGGGATCGCCTATATAGGCTCTGCATTTGAGTGAGGATCCGCATGTCCGAACCAGTCTCGTCTGAAAAAGTCCAAGAAAAAAGCCAGGAAAAAATCCCCGTCACCGTGCTGACCGGCTATCTCGGCGCCGGCAAGACCACGCTGCTCAACCGCATCCTGTCCGAGCCGCACGGCAAGAAATACGCCGTGATCGTCAATGAATTCGGCGAGATCGGCATCGACAACGACCTCGTCGTCGGCGCCGACGAAGAAGTGTTCGAGATGAACAACGGCTGCATCTGCTGCACCGTGCGCGGCGATCTGGTGCGCATCCTCGACGGGCTGATGCGGCGCAAAGGCAAGTTCGACGCCATCATCGTCGAGACCACCGGGCTCGCCGATCCGGCGCCGGTGGCGCAGACCTTCTTCATCGACGAGAATGTCGGCCGCAGGACCAAGCTCGACGCGGTGGTGACGGTCGCCGACGCCAAATGGCTCAACGACCGGCTCAAGGACGCGCCGGAGGCCAAGAACCAGATCGCCTTCGCCGACGTCATCCTGATCAACAAGACCGATCTGGTTTCGCCCGCCGAACTCGCGCGAGGTCGAGGCGCGCATCCGCGGCATCAATCCTTATGCCAAGGTGCACAAGACCGAGCGCGCGCAAATCCCGTTGAACGAAGTTTTAGGCCGCAACGCCTTCGATCTCGATCGCATCCTCGATATCGAGCCGGAATTCCTCGAAAGCGATGACCACGACCACGATCACCACCATGATCATGATCACGATCACGGCCATCATCATGACCACGACCATAAACACGCGCATTCGCACGGCGGGCTCAAGCACTACCACGACGAGGACATGCAATCGATCTCGCTGCAGACCGACAAGCCGCTCGATCCGGACAAGTTTTTTCCGTGGGTGCAGGATCTGGTGCAGAAGGAAGGGCCGAGTATTTTGCGCTGCAAGGGCATCCTGTCCTTCAAGAACGACGACGAGCGCTTTGTCTTCCAGGGCGTGCACATGATCCTCGACGGCGATCATCAGCGGCCGTGGACAAAGGACGAGAAGCGCGACAGCCGCATCGTCTTCATCGGCCGCAATCTGCCGGGCAAGAAGATCACCGAAGGGTTCGAGAGCTGCATCGCTTGATATGAGCGACACGCGCAGCGGCACCACATCCGTCGTCGAACGCACGCAGTCCGTTGCCGTGGGCGGCGCCGTCTTCGCCGCGCATTTTCTCGGCCGCATGGCGGCATTCGTGCTGGCCGAAGAAGCCATGGTTCTGACCGCACCGCGCGGCGAACCCAAACGGGTCACCATCCATGGCGGCGTGATCCTGGCGAGCGCCGTCGGCGAGCGCGCATCGTCACCGGCGGCGACGACGGCAAGGTCGCGGAAACCGACGTCAGCGGCGAAAGCCGCACGCTCGCCACCGATCCGAAGCACCGCTGGATCGATCACGTCGCGCTCGGCCCTGACGGCGCGGTGGCGTGGTCGGCCGGCAAGACCGCCTTCGTGCAGGTCAAGGATCGTGAAAAGGAATTGCGGCAATTCGAGGCGCCGTCCACGGTCGGCGGGCTTGCCTTTCTGCCCAAGGGCTTTCGGCTTGCGATCGCGCACTATAACGGCGCCACGCTGTGGTTTCCCAAAGCCGCCGGCGCCGTGCCGGAAAAGCTCGAATGGAAAGGCTCGCATCTCGGCGTCACGGCGAGCCCGGACGGCCGCTTCCTCGTCACCACCATGCAGGAGCCGATGCTGCATGGCTGGCGGATTGTCGATCGCCAGCACATGCGCATGTCGGGTTACTCGGCGCGGGTGAAATCGCTTGGCTGGAGCGCGGACGGCCAGTGGCTGGCGACATCCGGCGCTTCGCAAATCATCCTCTGGCCGTTTGCCAGCAAGGACGGACCGATGGGCAAGCAGCCGCGCCTGTTGGCGCCGTCCGAGCACCGCATCGACGTCGTCGCCTGCCATCCCCGGCAGGACGTCGTCGCCGCCGGCTATAGCGACGGCATGGTTCTGTTGGTGCGCATCCAGGACGGCGCCGAGATCCTGGCCAAGAAGCCGGGCGACGCGCCTGTCACCGCGCTCTCCTGGAGCGGCGACGGCCTCTTATTGGCGTGGGGCACGGAAAGCGGCGAGGCGGGGATTATCGATCTGGCGTGAATTGCCGGCGGGAACTGCACCCACAGCCCGCCGTTATCCCTTCGTGAATATGATTGCGAAAATCATTCTGGCCTTGCTCATCATCGCTTCGGCGATGCGTTCGGCCGACTTCGCACAAACGCAAGGCGCCGATCCGAAGGCGTGCGCGGACAACGTCCAGAATTCGCCCAATCAGAGCTTGAGCGACAAGCTCGACAAATCCAACGGCGTCATCTGTCCGCCAAACGTCGATCCGGCCATGAAAGCGCCGACGCCGCATTCCGGCGACATGCCGGTGATCCCGCCGCCCGGAAGCCCGGGCGGCGATCAGAGCGTTCAGCCGAAATAAGGCTCAGATCACGTATTGCCGCAGCGGCGGGTAGCCGTTGAAGCCGATCGACGAATAGGTCGTCGTATAGGCTCCGGTCGCTTCGATCAGCACCTTGTCGCCGATCGCAAGCGACACCGGCAGCGGGTACGGCGTCTTCTCGTAGAGCACGTCGACCGAATCGCAGGTCGGGCCGGCGATGATGCACGGCGCCATCTCGTCGCGGTCGTGCGTGGTGCGGATCGGATAGCGGATCGATTCGCCGATGGTCTCGGCCAGCCCGTGGAACTTGCCGATGTCGAGATAGACCCAGCGCACCTCGTCCTCAGGCGACCGCTTGGCGATCAGCACCACCTCGGCCTCGATCACGCCGGCATTGCCGACCAGGCCGCGGCCCGGTTCGACAATGGTGTTCGGCAGGCTGTTGCCGAAATGCTTGCGCAGCGCCTTGAAGATCGCCTTGCCGTAGCTTTCCAGCTTCGGCGTCTTGCGGATGTACTTGGCCGGGAAGCCGCCGCCCAGATTGACCATGGCGAGGTTGATGCCGCGTTCCGCGCAGGCGCGGAAAATCGCCGCCGTCGAGGCCAGCGCGCGATCCCAGGCTTCGACATTGTGCTGTTGCGAGCCGACGTGGAACGAGATGCCATGGGGCACCAGACCGCGCTTGTGCGCGAGTTCCAGGATGTCGGCGCCATAATCCGGCTCGCAGCCGAATTTGCGCGACAGCGGCCATTCCGAGCCGGAGCCGTCGCAATGGATGCGGCAGATCACCCGGCTGCCCGGCGCGGCGCGCGCAACCTTCTCCACTTCGGCCTCGCAGTCGATCGCGAACAGCGTGACGCCGAGCCGGAAGGCTTCGGCGATCTCGCTCTCTTTCTTGATGGTGTTGCCGTAGGAGATGCGGTCGGGCGTGGCGCCGGCGGCGAGCGCGTCCAGCGTCTCGCTGACGGAGGCAACGTCAAAGCAGCAGCCCAGCCCGGCGAGGAGCTTTAGGATCTCCGGCGCCGGATTGGCCTTGACCGCGTAGAACACCTTGGTGTCCGGCAGGGCCTTGGCGAAGTTTTGATAGTTCTCGCGCACGACGTCGAGGTCGAGGACCAGGCAGGGTCCGATATCGGTGCGTTGCTTGAGGAATTCGCGGATGCGTGCCGTCATTTCGAAATAACTCCCTAATCCGGGCGGCGTAGCCGCCGAGGTGAACCTACTGCGACACAGTCGGTTTCGCGCGTAAGCGAAGCCTGTTGCGTCGCCGCGATTGCTGCCTTGGTCCGGATGAGGGAAATCCCGTTCCGCACTGCTGGCAAAGAAGGACAAGCCCTTTCGGTGTCCCCGGCATTGGCGCCGGCAGTAACCAAAAAAGCCCTTCCGTCGTTGCTTTAAGCCGCGTCGCCAGTGGAGAGCTGGCATTGCCGGTTTCGCCTCCGGCTGCCGGTCGCGGGAGCAAGGAAGTAGAGTCTCTTCCTTAGGCGGCTGTCCGGCCTCTTGTCCGGATGCCCACCGACCGACACACGGCCACAGGCACGTGCGAAATTGGGCACCCCGCAAATAAGCGATTTAGCCGAGGCGTGCAAGCGTTTTAGTTTTAAGGAAAGGTAAAAAACCGACGCGGCTGTGAATTGCCGCGGCGCCGGCGCGCGTCAGTCGGCCGAAAACGGCTCGACGCGGTTCGCCGCGCGCAGGAACTGCACCATCACCGCGATGCCGCACAGGATGAAGAGGCCGTCGAGGATGCGGGCGCCGAGCGTGCCGAGCGCGAACAGGCTGGCGATCGCCCAACTGCCGGCGAAAGCCGCGCCGAACACTTCGGCGCTGATCAGGATGGCCGCGCTCACGACGGTGAGCACGTTCGGCCAGATGATTCGCCGGGGGCGCGGTACGGGTCGGTCCATCGCTCCACTCATAGGATGCTCATGCTGCGTCGCGGCTCGCTTTGGCGGCAAGGAACCCGGCCTCGACCAAAGCGACGCGGATACGGTCGATCTCGCCGCGCGAAATCTTGACCAGCGGCGGCCGCACCACCGCGCGCGGCAGGCGGCCGAGCAGCACCAGGGCCTCCTTCATGCGGTTATGCATGTCCACCCAGGGATCGGCATAAAAGACGCGGGCGAGCGGGTAGATGCGGTCGTTGAGCCGCCGCGCCTCGGCGAGGTTGTTGGCCCGCACCGCCCGGAACAGAGCTGACTGCAGATCGGGGATGACGCTGCCCGAGCCGGACAGGAGGCCGTTGCAGCCCAGCACCAGCGAACTCAACAGCCAGGCGCTGTGGGTGGTCAGCACATTGACCGGCCGCTTGAGGCTTTGCAGCTCGCGGATATGCATCTCGTGCTGCGCAACGCTGCCGCACCAGTCCTTGATGGCGCGGATGGTCGGCACCTCCTCGATCATCTTGTGGAGCGTGTCGCGCGGGTAGCCCTGGCCGGTCGCCAGCGGATACTGGAACACGATCAGCGGCAGCCCGGTGGCGTCGGCAATGCGCTTGAAGTGCTCGACCGCCATGGCCGGCGACTGATTGAGCGTGAACGGAGCCGGCGGGAACACCAGCAGCGCGGAGGCGCCGCCCGCCTCCGCCATGCGGGCGATGCGCGCGGCTTCGAGGCTGCCGTCGGCCCATACGCCGTTGACGATCGGCAGCCGGCCGCCGATCTCGTCCTGGGCGATGTCGAGGACCCGGCGCTGTTCGTCGAAGCTGCAGGAGGCAACCTCGGTCGAATGGGCGTTGATGGTGACGGCGGAGAGGCCCTCGGTCGCCGCGACATCGGCGAGGTGCTTGCGGAAGCTCGTCTCGTCGATTGCGAGATCGTCGGCAAATGGCAACAACACGGCCGGAATAACGCCATTCGGCACATAATGGGCGTGACGGGGCATTGTTCGGCTCTCCTTGCAGCTTTAGCGGCTTCGCGGTGTTGTCCCCATGACATATATCACGCCTGCACCCGCCTTTGCTAAGACCTTCCCCGATGCCCGAATCGAGCCAAACGCCCAGCTCCGCCGCCAACCCCTTCTTCGCGGCTTGGACCTCCCCCGATGGGGTCGCCCCGTTCGACCGCATCGCGCCCGAACATTTCCGCGAGGCCTATGCCAGCGCGCTGGCCGGGCACGAGGTCGAGATTGCCGCCATCGCGGCCGATCCCTCGCCGCCGAGCTTCGCCAACACGATCGCGGCGCTGGAAGTCAGCGGGCAGGCGCTCGACCGCGTCGAGAACGTATTTCACATCCTCGCCGGCGCCCATACCAACGACGCCCTTCTAGAGCTTGAGCGCGAACTCGCGCCGCAGCTCGCGCGGCACTTCAACAAGATCAACACCAACGCGACGCTGTACGGGCGCATCGACGCGCTGATGCGCGGGGCCGACCGGTCCGATCTCAATGCCGAGCAGAAGCGGGTGATCGAGCGCTACCATACCGGCTTCCGTCGCGCCGGCGCGGCGCTCGGTGCCACGGCGAAGCAACGCCTCGCCGAGATCATCGAACGGCTGGCGGCGCTCGGCACCGCGTTCAGCCAGAACGTGCTGGCCGACGAGCAAGCCTTCGCGCTGCGGCTTACCGACGACGCCGAGCTTGCCGGCCTGCCCGGCTTCATGCGCGAAACCCTGCGGTCCGAGGCGAGCGAGCGCGGCCTCGACGGCTATGTGGTCACGCTGTCGCGGTCCAGCATCGAGCCGTTCCTGCAATTCTCCGACCGGCGCGATCTGCGTGAAAAAGTGTTTCGCGGCTTTATCATGCGCGGCGACAACGGCGGCTCGACCGACAACAAGGCGATCATCGCCGAAACGGTGCGGCTGCGGGCCGAACGGGCCAAGCTTCTCGGCTATTCCGACTTCGCCCATTACCGGCTCGATGACGCCATGGCGCGTACGCCGGCGGCGGCGCGCGATCTGCTCGATACCGTGTGGGCGCCGGCGCGCTCGCGGGCGCTTGCCGATCGCGACGCCATGCAGGCGCTCATCGCCGAAGACGGCGGCAACTTCAAGCTCGAGCCGTGGGACTGGCGCTATTACGCCGAGAAGCTGCGGCAGCGCGCTTGCGCCTTCGACGAGGCGGCGATCAAGCCGTATCTGAACCTCGATCGCATCGTCGAAGCGGCGTTTTATACGGCGCAGCGGCTGTTCGGCCTGAGCTTCGAGCCGCGGACCGACGTGCCGACCTGGCATGCCGACGTGCGGGTCTGGGAAGTCCGCGGCGCCGGCGGCGACAAGATCGGTCTGTTCTTCGGCGACTATTTCGCCCGCTCGTCAAAGCACAGCGGCGCCTGGATGACGTCGCTGCGCGACCAGGAAAAGCTGAGGGGCGAGGTCACGCCGCTCATCATCAATGTCTGCAATTTCGTCAAGGCGCCCGCCGGCGAGCCGACGCTGCTCGGTTTCGAAGACGCACGCACGCTGTTCCACGAATTCGGCCATGCGCTGCATGGGCTGCTTTCCTCCGTCACCTATCCGAAAATCGCCGGCACCAATGTCGCCACCGATTTCGTCGAGCTGCCGTCGCAGCTTTACGAGCATTGGCTGGAACAGCCGGACGTGCTGCGGCGCTTTGCGCGCCACCACCAGACCGGCGAGCCGATGCCGGAGGCGCTCTTGGCGCGCCTGATCGCCGCGCGCAATTTCAACAAGGGCTTTGCCACCGTCGAATATATCGCCTGCGCCATGGTCGATCTCGATTTCCATTCACTGGCCGCGCCGCAAGAAGACATTAATGCCAAAGACATCAACGCTACAGAGTTCGAACGCACTGCGTTGACGCGGATTGGCATGCCGGCGGAAATTGCCATGCGACATCGGCCGCCGCATTTTTCCCACATCTTCTCCGGCGGCGGCTATGCCGCCGGCTATTACAGCTACATGTGGTCCGAAGTGCTCGATGCCGATGCGTTCGCGGCGTTCGAGGAAACCGGCGACATTTTCGATCCGGCCACGGCGAAGCGGCTGCACGACGCGGTCTATGCGGCCGGCGGCCGGCAAGACCCGGCCGAGGCCTACAAGGCGTTCCGCGGCCGGCTGCCGACCGCCGACGCGCTGCTGCGCAAACGCGGCTTTACGGCGGCAAACTGAGCATGGTCGACCTGCACAGCGCCGGCCATCGCCGCGGCGTCGTTTGCGCGCCGCATTTCGCCGCCGTCGAGGCCGGCCGCCAAATCCTCGCCGACGGCGGCAATGCGCTTGAAGCCATGCTGGCCATGGCCGCGTCGATCGCGGCGGTTTATCCGCACATGACCCATATCGGCGGCGACGGTTTTTGGCTCATCCGGCTGCCGTCCGGCCGCCTGCGCGCCATCATGGCGGCGGGGCCGGCCGGCTCGCAGGTCAAGCCCGAGCTTTATCGCAATTACGAAACGATCCCGCCACGCGGACCGCTGGCGGCGCTGACAGTGCCGGGCGCCGTCGGCGGCTGGATGCTGGCGCGTGAAGCGGCGCAGTCGGTCGGCGGAAAAATGTCGCTCGATGTGCTGTTCGCCCCGGCGATCGCGCAGGCGCGCGCCGGCTATAAGGTCACGCGCAGCCAGGCGCGGCTGACGCACGCGCATCTTGCCGAGCTGAAGAACGTCGCCGGCTTCGCCGCGGCATTTCTGGCCGACGGCAAGCCGCCCGAAATCGGCGTTACCTTGAAGCAGGAAGCGCTCGCCGAAACGCTGGCGCAGCTCGCCCGTGCCGGCCTCGACGATTTTTATCGCGGCGATGTCGGCCGCGAGATCGCCGCCGATCTTGAGCGCATCGGCAGTCCGCTGACGCGCCGGGACCTAGAACGCTACGAAGCCTACTTTGCCGAGCCGCTGCGCATCGAGATCGCCCCCGGCAGCGTTTGCAATACCGACGCGCCGACGCAAGGGGTGGTCTCGCTGATGATGCTCGCTTTGTTCGCGCGTCTGAACGTGACGGAGCCGGAAGGTTTCGATCACATTCACGGCCTGGTCGAGGCGACCAAGCGCGCGTTGCGCATGCGCGACCGCGTCGTCACTGACCCCAAACATCTGGCGCATTCGCTCGACCGGGTTCTAGAGGATCGCTTCATCGCCGGCGAGGCGATGAAGATCGACCGCAAAAAGGCCGCGCGCTGGCCGCTCGGCGCAGGCGCCGGCGACACGATCTGGATGGGCGCGACCGACTTAAGCGGTCTCGTCGTCTCCTACATCCAGTCGCTCTATTGGGAGTTCGGCTCCGCCTGCGTGCTGCCGGCGACCGGCGTTCTGATGCAGAACCGCGGCGCAAGCTTTTCGCTGGAAGCAGGCGCGCTGAACTATCTCAGCCCCGGCCGGCTGCCGTTCCACACGCTTAATCCGGCGCTCGCGGTGCTCAAGGATGGCCGCGTCATGGCCTATGGCTGCATGGGCGGCGACGGCCAGCCGCAGACGCAAAGCGCGGTGTTCACGCGCTATGTCCAATTCCGCGAGCCGCTCTTGGAAGCGCTCGACCGGCCACGCTGGGTGCTCGGCCGCACCTGGGGCGCGCCGCGCACGGCGCTGCGCCTGGAAGCGCGCTTCGACGGCGATCTCATCGACGCGCTCGCCGCCGCCGGCCACGACGTCGAGGTGCTGGCCGAAGATTATTCCGACGTGATGGGCCATGCCGGCGCGGTAGTGCTGCATCCGGACGGCAGTTGCGAGAGCGCCCACGATCCCCGCGCGGATGGTGGGGCCGCTGGGGTGTGAAGATGTAGTCCGGATGAGCGGAGCGATATCCGGGATCCCCTCGCCACCGCACCCCGGATTTTGCTTCGCTCATCCGGGCTACAGGCCCTACGCCGCCCGTACAGCCTTGATACGCTTTGCATCTCCCGGCTTGAGATTCCGCCGCGCCACTTTCAGATCGTAATGGGTCTGAAGATTCAGCCAAAACTCCGGGCTGTTGCCGAAGTACAGGCTTAGCCGCAACGCCGCGTCGGCCGAATGCGTCGCCGATTGTTGACGATCTCGGCAATCCGGTTCGGCGAAATCCCGATCGCTTTCGCCAGTTGGTTCTGCGAGAGACCATACTCCGCAAGAAATTCTTCCTTCAGCATTTCGCCGGGCGTGACCGGTACAAATTCATTCTGCGCCATCGCCGTCTCTCTCAATGAAAATCTACGAAACACCGAATGCCGATACACGGTCAAGTCGGCGCTCGCCGGTAGTCGAACGATCTAAAGTTTGTGCTTCTTCGCCGCCGCGCGGGCGTCGGCGATCACTTGCTTGAAGACCTTCATTTCCAGCACGCCGGGGACCCGGAACGTGCCGACGATGAAACCCGGCGTGCCTTCAAATCCGAAAGCCTCCGCTTGCGCGCTGTTGCGCGCCAACAGATCGTCAATCGACTTTTCGTGCGCTTGCAGATCCGATGCCGCCGTCGCGACATCGACGCCGGCCTTGGCGAGAAGATCGTTGATGGTCGCCGCGGTGAGCTTGCCATCGGCGCCGATCAAGGCGTCGTGCGCGGCGGCGTATTTGTTCTGGTATTTGGACGCCAACGCCAGCTTGGCGGCGAGCACCGAAGCGTCACCGAAGATCGGCCAGTCCTTGAGCACAATTCTGATATTGCCGTCCTCCTGCACGAGCTTTGCGAGATCGGGCGCAAGCTTCTTGCAATACGGGCACTGGTAATCGAAAAATTCGACGACGGTCAGGTTGCCGTTCGGATTTCCCAACGACGGAATGTCGGGATCGCGCAGCACGCTGTCCCGGCTGAGAATGTCGTCCGGTTGCTCGCCGAGCGCAACGGCCGACAGCGAAACGAGGCCAACGGCAACGGCGCAAAGCGAGGCGAAGAGTGCGGACCGCTTGCGGTTGCCGGCAAATTGTTCTGCCTTCATGGATTGCCGAACTGACCATCAGTTCGCGCCGGCTCCATCGGCGACAAACCCAGCCGGTCCATCAGCTCGCGATCGCGGTCGCGGCCGGGATTGGGCGTCGTCAATAATTTTGGCCCATAAAACACCGAATTGGCGCCGGCGAGGAAGCACAAAGCCTGCGTCTCTTCGCTCATGTCCTCGCGGCCGGCGGAGAGCCGCACCACCGAGCGCGGCATGCAAATGCGGGCGATCGCGACGGTGCGCACGAATTCGAACGGATCGAGCGCGGGCTGCCCGCCAAGCGGCGTGCCGGCGACGCGCACCAGCATGTTGATCGGCACCGATTCCGGATGCGCCGGCAGGCTCGCCAGTGTCGCGATCATGCCGATGCGGTCGTCGCGCGTCTCGCCCATGCCGACAATGCCGCCGCAGCAGACATGGATGCCGGCGTCGCGCACGTGGTCGAGCGTGGTAAGCCGATCCTGATAGGTCCGCGTGGTGATGATGGCGCCGTAAAATTCCGGCGACGTGTCGAGATTGTGGTTGTAATAATCGAGGCCCGAATCCTTGAGCCGCTGCGCCTGCGCGGCATTGAGCATACCGAGCGTGGCGCAGGTCTCGAGCCCGAGCGCCTTGACGCCTTCGACCATCGCGCAAACATTATCGAGGTCGCGATCCTTCGGCTCGCGCCAGGCCGCGCCCATGCAGAAGCGGCTGGCGCCGGACATCTTCGCCGCGCGCGCTTCGGACAGGACGGCGTCGAGCGCCATGAGCTTTTCGGCGCGCAGCCCGGTCTCGTAGCGCGCGCTTTGCGGGCAATAGGCGCAATCCTCCGGGCAGCCGCCGGTCTTGATCGACAGCAGCGTGGAAATCTGCACCTCGGTCGGATCGAAATTCGCCCGGTGCACGCTTTGGGCGCGGAACATCAGTTCCGGGAACGGCAGATCGAACAACGCGCGCACTTCCTCGCGCGTCCAGTCATGGCGCGGCGGGAAGGTGGCGGCCGGCAAAGGCGCGGCGGCATCGGCGGCAAACGACATTATCGCAGTGTAACTCACGGCGCTGCTTGCGAAAAGCGCCGCCTTGGCAGCGGGTCCATCGCGCGTCATCGTGTGGGCGAACTGTGGCCGGGACAGACCACATGAGAGCCAGTCGGGCGCTAGGCGCGGCGCTTGCGGGTATTGCCGCGATAGTGATCTGCGCGACTGCCATGGCCCAGCAGCAATGGCCGGCACGGTCGATCTTGGTGGTGAGCCCGTTTGGCGGCGGCACCACCAACGATCTGGTCGCCGACCAGGTGCTCGACCAGGTTGCCAAGCAGTTCGGCCAGCCCTTTGTCATCGAGAATCGGCCCGGCGGCGGCGGCACCGTCGGCGTCGCCTCGGTGGTGCGCGCCGCGCCGGACGGTTACACCTTGCTGCTAAGCTCGTCGTTCATGAGTTCCGCGGTCATCCTGCACAAATCCCTGCCTTACGACGCGCTCCACGATCTCGAGCCGGTGGCGATGTTCGGCGGCCAGCCGAGCGTGCTGGTGGCGGCGCCCGCCGATGGTTTCAAGTCCGTGGCCGACCTCGTGGCGGCGGCCAAGGCAAAGCCCGGCGCGCTGAAATTTGCATCCGTCGGTTTCGGTTCGACGTCTTTTTTCGCCGGCGAGCGCTTTCGTCTGGCAGCGGGAGTGGACGTCCAGCACGTTCCCTATCGCGGTCCGGTCGAGGCCCTCGGCGATCTGATGGCGGGACGGGTCGATTTCTACTTCGTGCCGATCCCGCCGGCGCAGCCATTGATCAGGCAGAGCAAGGTGGTGGCGCTTGCGTGAGCACGCCGTTCCGGCTTAACGAATTGCCCGACGTGCCGACGCTTGCGCAAGCCGGCTATCCGATCGCCACGTACCTGTTCTGGTGCGGACTGTCGGCGCCGGCCAACACGCCGCGCGACATCGTCGACAAGCTGAACAGGGCCATCGGCAATGTGCTTCTCGATCCGGGCATCGAGAGAAGGTTCTGGCAGATGGGCGTTTCGCCGATGAGCATGAAGCCGGAGCAATACGGAAAGTTTTTCGCCGACGACGTGGCGGCGATGGTCAAACTCGGCAACGACGCGCATATCGCGCCGACGGACTGAGCGGTCGATCGGAATTATGAAATAATCCCCGCATGCCCGATAGCCCGCCCGACCGCCTGTCGACCGATCCGCGCAGCCCGTTTTTCGACGCCAAGGTGCTCGAGCGCGACGTCGGCGTTCGTTTCAAGGGCGCCGAGAAGACCAACGTCGCGGAATATTGCGTGAGCGAAGGCTGGATTCGCGTCGAAGCCACCAAGACCAAGGACCGTCACGGCAATCCCCTGACGATCAAGCTCACCGGCGCGGTCGAGGTCTGGTTCAAGGACGAAAAGAAAAAGTAGCGCCGCGTCCTAGTGCAGCGTCTCGCCGGCGGGAACGATGCGCAGATCGATCGAGCCGATCAGCGCGGCGCGCCTCACTTCCGCCGCCGCCAGCTCGCTCGCGGCTTCCTGCGCGGTGCTGATGTTCGATCCGAACGCGACGATGCCGCCGAGCAGCGCGGCCATCGCCGCCCGCCATCCAGGTCAGATCCGGCTGGATCGCGCCGAACAGCATCGCGACGAGAACAATCCCGCCTCCCGCCATGGCGATCCGCGCCGCCAGGATGAACTTGCGGCAGCTCGCTATTTCGGCGGCGAGCTCTTCGATCTTCACCTCAAGCCGCTCGATCTCGTCGTGCGGGTCGCCGGTGTCCATCGCAATCCGCGCGAGGGCCTCTATTCGGCAGCGACGCGGGTCGCCGGATCAACGACCGCTTCGACCTTGGCCGCGCAGAACTTGAATTCCGGAATTTTGCCGAACGGATCGAGCTTCGGATTGGTCAGCAGGTTCGCCGCCGCCTCGACGAAGGCGAACGGGATGAACACCACGCCGTCGGGAATGCCGTCGTCCTGACGCGAGTAAAGCTCGACCGTGCCGCGGCGGGTGGCGACGCGGATCATGTCGCCTGGCCTGATGCCGAGTTTCTCGATGGTGCCGCGCGACACCGAAGCGACCGCGCCCGGTTCGAGCGCATCGAGCACCGTGGCACGGCGCGTCATCGCGCCGGTGTGCCAATGTTCGAGCTCGCGCCCGGTGGTGAGGATGAACGGATAGTCCGCATCCGGCACTTCGTCCGGCGGCTGCAGCTTGGTCGCCACCAGTTTGGCGAATCCGCCGGGGCGCGGAAATCCCTTGTCGAACACGACGTCGCGGCCCGGCTGGTCCGGCGCGTCGGTCGGATAAGTGACGGCATGTTCGCGCTCGACGCGCTCCCAGGAAATGTTGGCGAGCGCCGGCATCATCGACGCCATTTCGGTAAAGACTTCGCTGACGTGCTTGTAGGTCCAGCCGCAGCCCATGCGGTTGGCGATTTCCTGGATAATCCACAGATCGTGCCGCGTGTCGCCGGGCAGCGGCAGCGCCTGGCGGCCCATCTGCACTTGCCGATTGGTGTTGGTGACGGTGCCGTCCTTCTCCGGCCAGCCGGAGGCCGGCAGCACCACGTCGGCATAGACCGCGGTCTCGGTGAGGAACAGGTCCTGCACCACCAGATGTTCGAGATGCGCCAGCGCCTGGCGCGCGTGATTGAGGTCGGGATCGGACATCGCCGGATTTTCACCCTCGATATACATGCCCTTGATCTCGTCATGGTGGACCGCGTCCATGATCTCGACGACGGTCTTGCCCTTCTTCGGGTCGAGCTTGACGCCCCAGGCCTTCTCGTATTCGGCCGCGGATGTCCGGGTTCTCGACCGATCTGTAATCGGGGAAGAACATCGGGATCAGGCCGGCGTCGGACGCGCCCTGCACATTGTTCTGGCCGCGCAGCGGATGCAGCCCGGTGCCCGGACGGCCGATCTGGCCGGTGATCAGCGACAGCGCGATCAGGCAGCGCGCATTGTCGGTGCCATGGGTGTGCTGCGACACGCCCATGCCCCAGAAGATGATGGCGCTTTCGGCGCGCGCGTAAGTGCGCGCGACCTCGCGCAAGGTGTCGGCGGGAATGCCGCAGATCGGCGCCATCTCCTCCGGCGTGAAATCCTTGATGTTTTCCTTCCAGGCGTCGAAACCTTCGACATAGGTCTGGATATATTGCTGGTCGTAGAGTTTTTCGGCGACGATGACGTTGAGCATGGCGTTGAGCATCGCCACGTCTGCGCCGTTCTTGAACTGCATCATCCGCCAAGCGTGGCGCTTGAGCGCCTGGCCGCGCGGGTCCATCACGATGAGCTTGGCGCCGCGTTTGGCGGCCTGCTTGAAGAACGTCGCGGCGACCGGATGGTTCTCGGTCGGATTGGCGCCGATGACGATGATGACGTCGGAATTCTTGCACTCGTTGAAGGTCGCGGTCACCGCCGCCGAGCCGACGCCTTCGAGCAGCGCCGCCACCGAGGAGGCGTGGCACAGCCGGGTGCAGTGATCGACATTGTTGCTGCCGAAGCCGGTGCGCACCAGTTTCTGGAACAGGTAAGCCTCTTCGTTCGAGCCCTTGGCCGAGCCGAAGCCGGCCAGCGCCCGCGGGCCGTCGCGGTCGCGGATTTTCTTCAAGCCTGAAGCGGCGCGGTCGAGCGCCTCGTCCCAGCTCGCTTCGCGGAAATGCGTCCACGGATTCGACGGGTCGATATATTCGTGCGGCACTTTCGGCACGCCATCCTTGCGGATCATCGGCTTTAGCAGCCGTTCCGGATTGTGCACGTAGTCGAAGCCGAAGCGGCCTTTGACGCAGAGCCGGTTCTCGTTGGCCGGTCCATTCTTGCCGGCAACGGCGACGATCTTGTCGTCCTTGATCTGATAGGTGAGCTGGCAGCCGACGCCGCAATACGGACAGACGCTGTCGACCGTGCGGTCGGGCTTGCCTTTATAGACGTTGTTGTCGTCCACCATGGTCGCCGGCATCAGCGCGCCGGTCGGACAGGCCTGCACGCATTCGCCGCAGGCGACGCAGGTCGAAGCGCCCATCGGATCGTCGAAGTCGAATACGATTTTTTCGCCGTGGCCGCGGCCGGCCATGCCGATCACGTCGTTGACCTGCACTTCGCGGCAGGCGCGGACGCACAGATTGCACTGGATGCAGGCGTCGAGATTGACCGCCATCGCCACATGGCTGCGGTCCGGCGCCGGCACGATGACCGGCGCGCGCTTGGGAAACCGCCCCTGCTTGAGTTCCATCCGCGTCGCCACCTTCCACATTTCGGAATTGGGATCGTGCGCATGGGCCTGATCGGGCTGGTCGGCGAGCAAAAGTTCGGCGACCATCTTGCGCGCAGTCTTGGCGCGATCGGTCTGGGTCTTGACCTTCATGCCCGGCGAGGGGTTGCGGATGCAGCTTGCGGCCAGCACGCGCTCGCCTTCGATCTCGACCATGCAGACGCGGCAATTGCCGTCCGCCCGGTAACCGGGTTTCGGCAAATAGCACAGATGCGGCAGCTTAATGCCAAGCCGTCGCGCGGCGCGGAAAATGGTTTCGCCGTCGCGGATATCGATCTCGCGGTCGTCGATCAGGAAGGTGTTGGGTTTTTGGGCTTTCGCGTCGCTCATAGAGCAAACCTTTCAGTCACCAATGTCCCAGCGGCTTGGTCAGTTCTTCCGGAAAGTATTTTAGCACACAAAGCAACGGATTGGGTGCCGCCTGGCCGAGGCCGCAGATCGAGGCGTCCCGCATCAGCGTGGACAATTCGTCGAGGAGGGCGGGGTCCCACGGGCCATTGGCCATGAGGTGGGCCGCCTTCTCGGTGCCGACGCGGCAGGGCGTGCATTGGCCGCAGCTTTCGTCCTCGAAAAACCTGATCAAATTCAGCGCCACAGCCTTCATATCGTCCTGGTCGGACAGGATCACAACCGCATGCGACCCGACAAAACAGCCGTATTTTTCCAGCGTGCCGAAATCGAGCGGGATGTCGGCCATCGAGGCCGGCAGGATGCCGCCGGAGGCGCCGCCCGGCAGGTAGCCTTTGAAGGTGTGGCCGTCCGCCATGCCGCCGCAGAACTCGTCGATCAGCTCGCGGGCGGTGACACCGGCGGGGGCGAGTTTGACGCCGGGATTCTTGACGCGGCCGGATACCGAAAAACTGCGAAAGCCCTTGCGGTCGTGGCGGCCCTGCGAGGTGAACCAGGTGGCGCCCTTTTCGACGATGTCGCGAACCCAATATAGCGTCTCGACATTCTGTTCGAGCGTTGGCCGACCGAACAACCCGACCTGCGCGACATAGGGCGGGCGATGGCGCGGCAGGCCGCGCTTGCCCTCGATCGATTCGATCATCGCCGATTCTTCGCCGCAGATGTAAGCGCCGGCGCCGCGGCGCAGATGGATCTTGGTATGAATCGACAGGCCGGCTTCCTCGGCCTTGGCGATCTCCTCGACCAGCAGCAGGATCAGTTCGGGATATTCGTCGCGGACATAGAGGTAAGTGTCGGCCGCCTCGACGATCCACGCCGCGATCAGCATGCCTTCGATGAAGCGATGCGGGTCCTGCTCGATATAATAGCGGTCCTTGAAGGTGCCCGGCTCGCCTTCGTCGCAATTGACGGCGAACAGCCGCGGCGCCGGCTCGGCGCGCACCAGCGACCATTTGCGCCCGGTGGGAAATCCGGCGCCGCCAAGGCCGCGCAAGCCTGCGTCGCTGACCGCTTTGATGACGTCGTCGCGCGTGCGCTTGCCGGCCATGCAGGCCTTGAGCAGGTCGTAGCCGCCGGCCTTCACATAGGCGTCGAACGCGGCCGGCGTCGGATAGACATGCGCATGCGGCGGCTTGGCCGCAGCGGCTGCAACCTTCGTCGCATCGGCCGCCATGACCTGGACATGACCGACCGCGCAGATCGGCGCGCGGTCGCAGGCGCCCATGCAGGGCGCACGCACCACGCGCACATTCTTTCCTAGTTTTCCCGGCAGTTCCGCCAATAATCCTTCCGCGCCGAGCAGCGCGCATGACAGCGAATCGCATACCCGCACCGTGACCGGCGGCGGCGGCGTCTCGCCTTCCTTCACCACATCGAAATGGGCGTAGAAGGTCGCCACCTCGTAAACCTCGGTGAGCGCGAGCTTCATCTCGGCCGCCAACGCGGCAAGATGCGCGGCCGAGAGATGGCCGTAATGATCCTGGATCAGATGAAGATGCTCGATGAGCAGATCGCGCCGGCGCGGCCGGTCGGTCAGCAACGCCAGCACTTCTTCGAGCGCCTTGGGATCGACTTGGCGGCCTTTCGGCGTGCGCCCCGGCCGGCGCCGGCCGGTTCGACCGCGGTCTTCGGGCGGCAATGGCGGCGGCGGTTCGATGAGGCTCATCGTGTCCTTTTAAGACGCAAAAACGCCAATGGGAACAGAGCTATTACGATGAACAATCATCGCCAGCAGGCTTCACCGCGACAGTTGGCCTCAGACGCGGCGCGGCCCATCCTGCGGCAAGCCAGCGGCACGCGGCGGCGCACCGCGCGTATCGCCAAGCAGGTCCGAAATGACTATCTAAGCTATTGTAAAATATTTGTTTTTTGACAGCACCTCGGCGCGGCGCAGGGCTCCAGCCGAGGCGGCAAATTTTTTCAGCGCTGTTTCCGCGCGGGGGCGGTCCCACCCAGAAGACAAATTCTTCCATCGGACATCCGACGCCGCTCGCGCCGTTAACTATCGTCGACCTTGCCATTCCATTCCCGCTGCAGGTAGATTTTCGCCGCTACACAATAAAATCAGGCCGCGCCGCCTGTCAATTGGGTGCGTCCGAAAAAAGCCTGCGGAAATACGCGACTGGGGACACCAAGGAGGACCGCGCAATGGCTTTGCTCCCATTTCTCGATCGTAGCCATACGATCGCCAAGCCCGGCTTCAGCCGGTGGATGGTGCCGCCTGCGGCACTGTGCATCCATCTGTGCATCGGCCAGGCCTATGCATTCAGCGTTTTCAATCTGCCGATGACGAAATTGATCGGCATCACGGCAGTCCGCCCCGGATGACTGGAAGCTGACCGAGCTCGGCTGGATTTTCTCCATTGCCATCTTCGTGCTCGGCACCTCCGCCGCGATCTTCGGCCGCTGGGTCGAGGAAGGCGGACCGCGTCAGGCGATGTTCGCCGCCGGCTTGTGCTGGGCGCTCGGTTTCTTCATCTCCGCCATCGGTGTCTATGTTCACAACCTCTGGATCGTCTATCTCGGCTACGGGATTTTCGGCGGCATCGGGCTCGGCCTCGGCTACATTTCGCCGGTTTCGACGCTGATCAAATGGTTCCCCGACCGGCCGGGCATGGCGACCGGCATGGCCATCATGGGCTTCGGCGGCGCCGCCTTCATCGCCTCGCCGCTCTCGGTCTGGCTGATGGCGCATTTCTCGACGCCAACCCATGTCGGCGTCGCTGAAGCCTTCATCAGTCTCGGCGTGATCTACCTGATCTTCATGTGGGTCGGCGCCGCCATCGTGCGCGTGCCGGCGCCGGGCTGGGTGCCGGAAGGCTATACGCCGCCGGTGGTCGAGCAGAAGCTGATCACCAAGAACGACGTCTACGTCTATGACGCGATCAAGACGCCGCAGTTCTGGCTGATCTGGTGGGTGCTCTGCCTCAACGTGACCGCCGGCATCGGCGTGCTCGGCCAAGCGTCCGCGATGAGCCAGGAAATGTTCCCGGGCAAGGTCTCGGTCGTCGCGGCGGCAGGCTTCGTTGGGCTGCTCAGCCTGTTCAACATGCTGGGCCGGTTCTTCTGGGCCTCGACGTCGGACTATATCGGGCGGAAGAGCACCTACTTCTGCTTCTTTGCGCTCGGAACGGTGCTCTACTGCACGGTGCCGTGGGCCGGCTCGATCGGTAGCGTGGCGCTGTTCGTGCTGTGCTTCGTCGTCATCATGAGCATGTATGGCGGCGGCTTCGCCACCGTACCCGCATATCTCAAGGATATGTTCGGCACGCGCTATGTCGGCGCCATCCACGGCTGGCTGATCACGGCGTGGTCGGCGGCGGGCGTGTTCGGGCCGGTGCTGGTGAACTACATCCGCCAGTATCAGATCGATAGCGGCGTGCCGAAGGCGCAGGCCTACAACGTCACCATGTTTATCATGGCGGGGCTGTTGGTCATCGGCTTCCTCTGCAATCTTATGATCAAGGCGGTCGACAAGCGCTTCCACATGAAGCCCAATCACGAAGCGATCAGGGGCCAGATGGCCGTCGGCGCCGCCGGTGAACCGGCAGGCGCGTAAGGAGACAATCATGGCAAACGAAAATCAAAGCTCGAACACGTTGCATCTCATCCTTGCCTGGGGCTTCGTCGGCATTCCCTTGGCGTGGGGCGTGCTGCAAACGCTGCAAAACGCGATGAAGCTGTTCCAGTAAGACGCTTCATCGTCAAAATACGAACGGCGCGGCCTGCAAAGCCGCGCCGTTTCAACACCAGTTGAACGCCGAAGCCGGCCGCGACCTATGCTTCCAGCAAACTTGTGCGTAAAGTAAGCGTTGTCCTCACATTTGACGCGCTCACGATGACACGCACCGATCAATCCATTCTGGATTCACCACATTGAAGCTTAAGCGTCCCCTCCGGATCGGACTTGCGCGCCTTTCTCTCCTTGCGGTTTTCGTGGGCCTCATAACCGGCGGCGGCGCCGTACTTTTTCGCGCGCTGATCGGGCTTATTCACAACATCGCGTTTCTCGGCGTGTTCTCGGCGCAATACGACGCCAGCGTGTTCACGCCGCCCAGTCCGTGGGGCCTCCTCATCATTTTTGTTCCCGTCCTGGGCGGCATGCTCGTCACCTTCCTGATCACCAATTTCGCGCCGGAAGCGCGCGGGCACGGCGTACCGGAAGTGATGGACGCGATCTATTACAAGGAAGGCGTCATCCGACCGGTCGTCGCCTTGATCAAGTCGCTGGCTTCGGCGCTTTCGATCGGCACCGGCGCGGCCGTCGGCCGTGAAGGACCAATCATCCAGATCGGCGCCGCGCTCGGTTCATCGCTGGGACAGATCATCCCGGTCGCACCGTGGCAACGCATCACGTTAGTCGCGGCCGGGGCCGGCGCCGGCATCGCCGCCACGTTCAATACGCCGATCGGCGGCGTTATGTTCGCCATCGAGCTGATGATGCCGGAATTAAGCGCACGCACCTTCTTGCCCGTTGCGCTTGCCACCGGCACCGCGACATTTGTCGGCCGCAATTTTTTTCGGCATCCACCCGGCGTTCGAAATCCCGGCCACGCTGTTGACGTCGCAGCAGCCGGCATCGCTGGCCGCATTGCTGCTTTATGCGTTGCTCGGCGCCCTCCTCGGGCTCGCGGCGACCGCCTTTGTCCGCGGCATCACGCTTGCGGAAGCTGTCTTCGAGCACATCAAGAATCCCTATCTGCGCCATGCCGCCGGCATGCTGCTGCTGGGCGTCCTGATCTATTCGCTTTTACGATTCGCCGGACATTATTACGTCGAAGGCGTCGGCTACTCGACGATTCAGGCCATTCTTTCCGGCAACCTCGGCCTGCCGGCGCTCCTCGTCCTGCTCTTTGCCGCCAAGCTTTTCGCCACTTCGCTGAGCCTCGGCTCGGGCGCGTCGGGCGGCGTGTTCTCACCATCGCTGTTCATGGGCGCCACCATCGGCGGCAGCTTCGGCGCTCTGGTCAATGCCGTCCATCCGGTCGCGGGATTGAGCGTGCCGACCTGCGCCATTATCGGCATGGCGGCCATGGTCGGCGGCGGCACCGGGGCCGCAATGACCGCGGTCACCATGATTTTCGAGATGACGCGCGATTACGACCTGGTCATGCCCAGTATTGTCGCCGTCGCGCTCGCCATCGGCGTCCGCCGCATGCTGTCGCAGGAAAACATCTACACCATCAAGCTCGTCGGCCGCGGCCACATGATCCCCAAGGCGATGCACGCCAACATGTTCCTGATCCGCCGCGCCGGAGAGGTCATGGAGCGCGATGTGTGCGTCGTGCCGGCAGATGCCGATTTCGACGCCTTTCTGCGCCAACATGACGCCGCCGGCGGAATGAAGCACGTCGTCGTCACGCGGGGCAATCGCATCACCGGCGTTGTCCGCGTCAATACCAGCTTGCGGCGCGGGATTGAAGCGGCTTATAGCGGCATCAGCCTCGGCGCCGTGGCGCAACGCAATTTCACGCTCGCGCGCGAGAATGACATCGTCTTTGACATCGTTCAGCGCATGGCCCGCCACAACGCAAGCATGGCCGTGGTGACCAAGACCGGCGGACGTTGGCGCCCCTCGGAGATCGTCGGCGTTATCTCGAAGGAGCACATTGCCGATTCGGTTGCCGAGAGCATCAAGCCGTTCGGCCCCTGACGCGTAATCGAGGCCGCCAATAATCAAGACCGCCAAGTCTTATTCGGCCCGCATCCGGATAAATGCGAACGGCGCGGCCAAAAAGCCGCGCCGTTTTTTATTGCGGAGAGGCAGTGCCGGAAACTACGCGGCCTTTTCCTTCATGTGCGGGAACATCGCGTGCAGCGCTTCCTGGTCCATCTCGGTCTTGAACTTGTGACGGTCCTTGAGCGCATTGGCCTTTTGCGCGGCGGGGTGGGCGTTGATCTCGTCGACCAGCCGCTTGATGTTCTTGTATTTGTCGAAGGCGCCCTCGCCGACCACGTTCGGCAGCATGCGCGTCCAGCCCCAGACGTTCATGTCGACGATGGTGTAGGTGTCGCCGAGCATGTATTTGTGCTTGGCGAGCCGCGCATCGAGAATGCCGGCGTGCCGGTTCGCCTCGAAGGCGTAGCGGTTGATGGCGTAAGCGATCTTCTCCGGCGCGTAATTGCGGAAGTGTACCGCCTGGCCGAAATACGGCCCGACGCCGGACGACACGAAGAACATCCACGACAGAAGCTCGCCGCGCGCTTTGTCGGTCTTGGCCGGCAGGAACTTGCCGGTTTTCTCGGCGAGGTAGAGCAGGATGGCGCTTGAATCGAACACCGTGACGTCGCCGTCGACGATGGCCGGCAATTTGGCGTTCGGATTGATCGCCAGAAAGTCCGGCTTGTGCTGTTCGCCCTTGCGGGTATCGACCGGAACCGCGTCGTACGGCAGCCCGGCCTCTTCGAGGAACAGCGCGATCTTGGTCGGATTCGGCGCGCCGCTGTAATAGAACTTAAGCATCGTTCACTCCCTTTAAGGTTGCAAAAGCATGATCCGGAAAAGCTCGCCCGCGGACTTGATCCGAGGCTGGAACCGGCTTTCCGGCAAACACCATGCTCCATCGAGAACTAGAGTGCCAATCACTTCATCGAAGCGATCGCGCCCTAGAACAGTCCGACGATCTTGCCGTCCGCGCCGATGTCGATCACGTCGGCCGACGGAACTTTCGGCAGGCCCGGCATGGTCATGACATCGCCGCAGATCGCAACCACGAACTCGGCGCCGGCGGAAAGCCGCACATCGCGCACATTGATGACGTGATCGGTCGGCGCCCCTTTGGAGTCCGGATTGGTCGAGAAGCTGTATTGCGTCTTGGCGACACAAATCGGAAATTTACCGTAGCCCATCGACTCGAAATTGGCGAGCTGGTCGCGCACCGATTTGTCGGCGGTGATGTCCTTGGCGCGATAGATTTCCTTGGCGATGGTGCGGATTTTCTCCAGTAGCGGCATGTCGTCGGGATATAGGAATTTCAGCTTGCTCTTGCCGCTCTCGGCAACCTCGACCACGGCCTTGGCGACATTGGCCGCACCGGCGCCGCCCAACGCCCAGTGATCGGCCATCAACGCCTTGACGCCGAGCGACTTGCAGGTTTCCTCGACCAGCTCGATCTCGGCCTCAGTATCGGCGGAGAAGCGGTTGATCGAGATGACCGGCACGATGCCGAATTTCTGCACGTTCTCGACATGGCGCTTGAGATTGCTCATGCCGGCTTCGAGCGCCTTGAGGTTCTCGGTCTTGAGGTCTTCTTTCTTTACGCCGCCGTGCATCTTGAGCGCGCGGATGGTGGCGACCAGCACTGCGCAGGACGGCTCGATGCCGGCCTTGCGGCATTTGATGTCCATGAACTTCTCGCCGCCGAGATCGGCGCCGAAGCCGGCTTCGGTGACCACGTAATCGGTCAGCTTCAGCGCGGTGGTCGTCGCCAGCACCGAATTGCAGCCATGCGCGATATTGGCGAACGGGCCGCCGTGGATGAAAGCCGGCGTGCCTTCCAGCGTCTGCACCAGGTTCGGCGCCAGCGCCTCCTTGAGCAGCACCGTCATGCCGCCATGCGCCTTGAGGTCGCTGGCGCGGATCGGCTTCCTGTCGCGGGTATAGGCGGCGACGATATTGCCGAGCCGCTTCTTGAGATCGTCGAGATTGCGCGCTAGGCAGAAGATCGCCATGACCTCCGACGCGACGGTGATGTCAAAACCGTCCTCGCGCGGAAAGCCGTTGGCGACGCCGCCAAGCGACGACACGATGGAGCGCAGCGCGCGGTCGTTCATGTCGAGCACGCGGCGCCAGGCGACGCGGCGCGGATCGATGCCGAGCGTGTTGCCCCAATAGATGTGATTGTCGAGCAGCGCGGCGAGCAGATTGTTCGCCGACGTGATGGCGTGGAAATCGCCGGTAAAATGCAGATTGATGTCCTCCATCGGCACCACCTGCGCGTAGCCGCCGCCGGCGGCGCCGCCCTTGACGCCGAATGACGGCCCGAGCGACGGCTCGCGCAGGCACAGCATGGCTTTCTTGCCGATGTAATTGAGCGCGTCGGTCAGCCCGACCGTCGTCGTCGTCTTGCCCTCGCCGGCCGGCGTCGGTGTGATGGCGGAGACCAGAACGAGCTTGCCGTTCGGCTTGTCCTGCAGCGATTTGATGAAATCCATCGAGATCTTGGCTTTGTAGTGGCCATAGGGCTCGAGATTCTCCGGCGAAATGCCGAGACGCTCGCGGGCGACATCGACGATCGGCCGGAGCTTGGCGGCCTGCGAAATTTCAATATCGGATTTCGGCGATTGGTGTTGCGACACGGCGGCGGGAGCCTTCGCGGCAGCGGCTTGGGACGGCGTCATGAAAACCTCATACCTGTGTTGAGCCCGGCAGTGGTGGCAAATTCATTTCCGGCAATTTTCGGCCCATCGGCCTGCACGCGCGTGATCTTGAAGCGTCCATCGGCGCAGACCACGGTAAAGCCGTCCGGCTCGACGGCGACCACTTCGCCGAGCTTGCCGGCGATCCCCTTGGGATCCTTGGCCGGCAGCGGCTTGGCGTCGAAGATTTTCACGGTTTTGCCGTCAAGCGTACACCACGCGCCGGGCGCGGGATTGCAGCCGCGAATGAGCCGGTCGATCTGCTGCCACGGCTTGCCCCAGTCGATCTTGGCATTGTCGGCGGTGCAACGGCCCTCGTAAGTCGCCTTCGCTTCGTCCTGCTTGAGGCGCGGCGCCTTGCCGGCTTTGACCAGATCGATCGATTCCAGCATCGCCTCGACGCCCATCGGGAACAGCCGGTCGAAATAAACCGTACCGAGCGTGTCGGCCGGACCGATCGGCGTCGCCTTCTGCAACAGCACGTCGCCGGTATCGAGGCCGTTGTCCGGCCAGAAGATCGACAATCCGGTCTCCTTCTCGCCCTTGATGATCGGCCAGTTGATGGCGCTGGCGCCGCGATAGGCCGGCAACAGCGACGGGTGATACTGGATCGAGCCGTGGGTCGGGAGATTCAAAAATTCTTCCGGCACGAACAGCGTGACGAAAGCCATCACCTGCAAATCCGGCTTGAGCGCGCGGAATTCCTCCCACACCTCCTGTTTGCGATAGGAGGCGGGCTGATAGACCGGCAGCTTGGCGGCAAGGGCCGCTTCCTTGAGCGGATCGGCCTTGGCGCCTTCCTTCTCCGGCGCGACATAGACGGCGACGACATCCTCGCCGCGCTTGATCAGCGCTTCGAGCACCGCTTTGCCGAACGCCTGCTGGCCGTGAACCACGATACGCATTGCAACAACCTCTCCCAATTCGCTGCCGTCATGCCCGCGAAAGCGGGCATCTAGCAAACACCGATCGTTCGGCGATTACTGGGTCCCCGCCTTCGCGGGGACGACGATCAATTACGCCGCCTCCGCTTTGGCCGGCTTTTCCGGCGCGGTGATCGCGCCGGAGCTCCTGATCTCGGCCACTTCACCGTCGGAATAACCGATCACCTTACGCAAGATTTCGTCGGTGTGTTCGCCGAGCAGCGGCGACCGCCGCACATCGGGGAGCGAATCCGAAAGTTTTATCGGATTGCCGACCGTCAGATATTTGCCACGGCCGGGGTGATCGACCTCGACCACCGTGCCGGTGGCGCGCAACGAGGGCTCTTCGGCGATTTCCTTCATCGACAGGATCGGCCCGACCGGGATGTCGTGCTTGTTACAGATTTCCATGACCTCGAACTTGGTCTTGGTCATGGTCCATTGCTCGATCGTATCGAAGATGTGCCGCAGCCGCGGCAGCCGCGCCGGCGGGGTGGCGTAATCCGGATCGGTCTTCCATTCCGGCTTGCCGATCAGGTCGCAGATCGCGGCCCAAACCGGCGCCTGTGTAATAAAGTAAATGTAGGCGTCGGGATCGCTTTCCCAGCCCTTGCATTTGAGGATCCAGCCCGGCTGGCCGCCGCCGGAATCGTTGCCGGCGCGCGGCGCCGCTTTGCCGAACGGGATGCCCTCGCCGAACTGGCTGTATTCGGCAAGCGGGCCGTGGGCGAGGCGCTGCTGGTCGCGCAATTTCACCCGCGCCAGGTTGAGCACGCCGTCCTGCATGGCGCACAGCACTTTCTGGCCGCGGCCGGTGCGGACGCGCTGGTAAAGCGCGGACACGATGCCGAGCGCCAGATGCAGGCCGGTGCCGCTGTCGCCGATCTGCGCACCGGTAACGAGTGGCGGGCCGTCGCGGAATCCGGTGGTCGAGGCCGAGCCGCCGGCGCATTGCGCCACGTTCTCGTAAACCTTGCAGTCCTCGTAGGGGCCGGGCCCAAAGCCCTTCACCGACGCCACGACCATGCGCGGATTGAGCTTATGGATGTGCTCGAAGGTCAGCCCCATGCGGTCGAGCGCGCCGGGCGCGAAATTCTCCACCAGCACGTCGCACAGCTTGACCAGCCGTTCGAGGATTGCCTTGCCCTTGGGGTGCTTGGAGTCGATGGTGATCGAACGCTTCGAGCCGTTGAGCATGGTGAAATAGAGGCTGTCCTGCCCCTTCACGTCGCGCAACTGGCCGCGGGTGATGTCGCCGATGCCTGGCCGTTCCACCTTGATCACGTCGGCGCCCATATAAGCGAGCAGCTGCGTGCAAGTCGGCCCCGACTGCACATGGGTGAAGTCGAGGATGCGCACGCCTTCGAGCGCCCGCCCCGCCTGCCCCCACGGCTTTGCGCTTGGCCGCGGCAGCCCATTGCCGGCATGAGCCTTCGCCGCCGGCTTTTTCGCGCGGAGCTTTACGACCTTGGCAGACTTTTTCGCTGCCGCTTTGGATTTTGCCTTGGCTTTCTTCTTCGTCGCCATGTGCTTTCTCCCTGTCGCCTTATTTCTTCTTCGCGAGCTTGCTTTGCGGATTGAGGTTGCCGATTCTGCCGCTCTCGCTGCCGGCCGCCGAGTCGATCACCGCATTGATCAGCGTCGGCTTGCCGGAATCCATGGCCGCGTTGACGGCGCGCTTGAGCTCGTCCGGCGATGTGGCGTTGACGCCGACGCCGCCGAAGGCCTCGATCATCTTGTCGTAGCGCGAGCCCTTGACGAAAACGGTCGTCGCCGGATCCGAGCCAACATTGTTGACGTCGGTGCCGCGATAGATGCCGTCATTGTTGAAGATGACGACACAGACCGGCAGCCGGTAACGGCAAATCGTCTCGATCTCCATGCCGGAAAAACCGAAGGCCGAAGTCACCCTCGACCGCGAGCACGGGCTTGCCGGTCTCGATGGCCGCGCCGATGGCGTAGCCCATGCCGATACCCATGACGCCCCAGGTGCCGACGTCGAGCCGCTTGCGCGGCTTGTACATGTCGATGACACCGCGGGCGAGATCGAGCGTATTGGCGCCTTCGTTGACGAGAATGGCGTCGGGCCGTTCCTTGACGACGGTGCGCAGCACGCCAAGCGCGCCGTGATAGTCCATCGGTGAGTTGTTGTTCATCAGTCGCGGCGCCATTTTGGCGACGTTCTCGTCGCGCTTTGAGGTAACGGTATTGATCCAGTCAGCGGGCGGCGCGGGCCAGGCGGCGCCCATGCCGCCGAGCAGCGCGGCGACAGCCGAGCCGATGTCGCCCACCACCGGAGCGGCGATCTCGACATTCGAATCCATCTCCTTGGGCTCGATGTCGATCTGGATGAACCTCTTCGGCGCCTCGCCCCAGGTCTTGCCCTTGCCGTGCGACAACAGCCAGTTCAGGCGGGCGCCGATCAGCATGACGACGTCGGAGTCCTTGAGCACCGTCGAGCGCGCCGCGCCGGCGCATTGCGGATGGGTGTCGGGCAACAGGCCCTTGGCCATGCTCATCGGCAGGAACGGAACGCCGCTCTTTTCGACCAAGGCGCGGATCGCGTCATCGGCCTGCGCGTAGGCTGCGCCCTTGCCGAGAATGATCAGGGGGCGCTTGGCGCTCTTGAAGACATCGAGCGCGCGCTTGACGGCCTCAGGACCCGGAAGCTGAGCCGGCGCCGCGTCGATGACCTTGACCAGTGACTTTTGGCCGGCTTGCGCATCCATCACCTGGCCGAACAGTTTTGCGGGCAGATCGAGATAGACGCCGCCCGGGCGTCCCGAGACCGCAGCGCGGATCGCGCGCGCCACGCCGATGCCGATGTCGGCGGCATGCAGCACGCGGAACGCCGCCTTGCACAGCGGCTTGGCGATCGCCAGCTGGTCCATCTCCTCGTAGTCACCCTGCTGGAGGTCGACGACTTCGCGCTCGGAGGAGCCTGAAATCTGAATCATCGGGAAACAATTTGTGGTGGCGTGCGCCAGTGCGGTCAGTCCATTCAGGAAGCCCGGCGCCGACACGGTGAGGCAGACGCCCGGTTTCTTGGTCAGGAAGCCCGCAATCGCGGCCGCGTAGCCGGCATTCTGCTCGTGCCGGAACGAGAGGACGCGAATGCCCGCGGCCTGAGCCATGCGGCCGAAATCCGTGATCGGAATGCCGGGCACGCCGTAGATGGTGTTGAGGCCGTTGAGCTTGAGCGCATCGATGACAAGATGAAAGCCGTCCGTCAGCTCCGGCTCCGCTGCGCCCGGGTCTGCGATTTTCACTGCTGCGTCAGCCATGGGACTCTCCTCAAGAATTCAATCCAGATAATCCGCGTATTTCTCGACATGGTCGGCCAGCCCGAGCGCGTGGTCGCGCACCAAGGCCTCGGCGCGCACCGTGTCGCGGCCTTCCAGCGCTTCGATGATGTGCATGTGGTCGCGGATCGAGCGGTCGGCGCGATCTTTCTCGCCGATGGTCTTGCGCCGGATCATCCGCATATGGGTGAACAGATTTTCCGCCAGCTGCACCAGCACCGTGTTGCGGCTGAGCCGGATGAGCGCCTGGTGGAATTCGATATTCACTTCGGAATATTCGTCGAGATGGGCGCGTACCGCGCCGTTCTCGAAGGTGGCGAACATTTTGCGCAACGACGCGATCTCTTCGCCGCTAGCGTGCTCGGTGACAAGCCGCGCCGCCATGCTTTCCAGCGCCGCCCAGGCGGTGATCATTTCGATCACTTCGCGTTTGGTTTTGCGTACCACATAGACGCCGCGCCGCGGCACCGAACGCACGAATCCCTCGCGCTCGAGCTGCGCCATGGCCTCGCGCACCGGCGTGCGGCTGATGCCGAAATCGTTTGCCAGGCTGCGCTCGTCGAGCCGGATATCGGCGCGGCCGCCGTAAACGTCCATGCCGACGATGACGCTTTTGAGCGCCGCGTAAGCCTTGTTCTTGAAACTGAAAGAGGTGTCGATCGGTTGCAGCCGCGGCCGCTCGATGGTCGCCAATTCTTTCGGCAACACGTCGCCCGCAGGCTCGGAAAATCGCTGCACGCCGGAAGACATGAAAGACGCTCAAACCCTTGAATGACGCCTGCAACCCTTAGACGACGCGGTCTTAATTGGCCTTCTGGGCCGCGTTCAGGAGGGCACTCCTAGCGCACTGTAATACATTATGCCAGAGCGGAAATGCCGCATTTTACAGGGCTCAAACCGGACGGATCGTGGAAAAGCGAAGGGCGCGGGGTTATTCCCGCGCCCCAAAATCCCCGGCAGTCGGCAGCGGTCTCACCCCTGCTTCATCGCCCGTGCCCGCATCGGTTTGAGCACGAAGAGCGCCAACGCCACGACGATGAAATTCATCAGCGCGGTGACCACGAACACCGTGTACCAGCTGCCGGTCGATGCTTTGATCAGGTTGGCGACCGGCACCAGGAAGGCCGAGGTGCCCTTGGCGGTGTAGAGCAGGCCAAGGTTCACCGTGGCGAATTGCGGGCCGAACGTGTCGGTACAGGTGGACGGGAATAGGCTGAAGATTTCACCCCAAGTCAGGAAGATGAAGGCCGCGAACAGCACGAAGGCCCACGGCGCCGTACCAAGCACCACCAACAGCCAGTAGGCAATGCCGCCAAGTCCGAAGGCGATCGCCATAGTGACTTCACGCCCGATATGATCTGAAATCCAGCCGAACAGCGGACGGGCCGTGCCGTTGGCAATATTGTCGATGATGAGCGCCGCCGTCAGCGTGGTCGCGCCCCAGAACACGATCTGGTTGCCGACGCCGAAATCCTTCGCGATCGGCGCGATCTGCGCGGTCGCCATGAGCCCGGCCGCCGACACCATCACGAACATGATGTAGAGCAGCCAGAACACCGGCGACATCAGCACTTCGCGTGGCGAGAAGCTTTTCGCCGACTGCGCCACCTTCGGCGTCGGCGCGCCGGTCATCTCACCGGCTTCGGGCCCGCGCAATAGCATGGCGAGCACAAAGACTACGGCGCCCTGGCCGATACCGAACCAGAAGAATGCCGCGTTGTAACTGTAGTTGGCGATCACGTACTGGATCGGGATGACGGAGAGCGCCGCACCCGCGCCATAGCCCGCTGCGGTCAGTCCAACCGCCAGTCCGCGCCGATCGGGGAACCATTTCACCGCCATGCCGACGCAGGTGGCGTAAACTGCGCCGCCGCCGACACCCAGCACCACGGCGCCGAGATAAAGCATCGTCAGTGTATCGGCATAGGCGTCCATGACCCAGCCGGCGCCGACCATGATGCCGCCGAAGCCGATCATAAGCTTCGGGCCGCGCTGTGGCCCAAGCATATCGACAATCCAGCCCTCGATCGGCGTCAGCCAGGTTTCAAGGGCGATGAAAATAGCGAAAGCAAACTGGATCGAAGCGATCGACCAGCCTTGCGCCTTGTTCATGGGATTAACGAACAGCGTCCAGCCGTATTGGAGGTTCGCGATCATCACCATGCAGAGGATGCAGATCGCGAGATAGCCCCAACGCGCGTTTGTCGATGCGGTTGCGCGCGATTCGGTGGCCGTTGAAGTTATCGCCATGGCGTTTCGTCCCTCGATGACTCTTTTTTACTTCGCGTTGAAAACATAGATTATTTGCCGCGTATTTGCACGTTTGTCATGAGCTTTCTGCTCCGCGTGGCTAATCGCCGCAACCGCGATAATCGCCACCTGCGGCTGTGCGATTGCGGTGCAACAAAGCCAGCAAATCCGCATTGAACCGGTCGGGACCGTCGCACCGCGCAAGCTGCGGCGTAGCCACCTCCGCTTACGTCATTCCGGGACGCCGCGCAGCAACGCGCCCGGAACGGGTGCCTAAAACATTCTTTCCTGGCACGCCCGTCCGCAAGCGATTTCCTTCGCCCAACGCTTGAGCAAACAAACGAGACTCTCTTATTTTTGTTGGCTGCATTGACTTTGCATGGCGCGATGGTGAGATCGAACGTCCGGTGATGCTTGAACCGGATCGCGGGATTTGAGGAGCAGCTTGCGCCGCGAAAAAACGCTAAAGCGCCACGGATGCGTCAAACGCATCTTCGTGGGCTCCCTCACCATGGAGATGAAGCGATGACGCGAGGATTTGTATCGACTTTCGGTGACCGCGCGCATCGCGCCGCTCTGCCGAACCACTCACCGCAAATAGGCAAATGGATTGTAACTGGAGCGCCGGCGTGAACCGGCGACGGGGCCATCATGTCCAATGCTACTCTCACCGACGTTCATCCGCACAGCACGACCGCATCCGCCAACTTCAGCGAAGATTGGCTCGCGCTCATACTCGGGCTTTTCATTTTCGTCGTCGCCTTGGGCGGGCTGCTGCAATTCGATCTGATCGGCTGGGTGGTCAGCACATCCGTCTGGTCGAATTTCGGACAGGCGCTCGGCCCGGTATCGAAAAACTACGCCTGGGTCGGCGGCATCGGCGCGCTGGTCGCGACCTATGTAGCGCTGACCGTCGTGCTCAGCGCCAGCGCGGCCGCGCTCGGGACCGACGCCAAAAAGTTCGCGCTCGCCTTCACCGCCGTATTCTGGATCGCCTATGCCAGCTGGATCGTCGGCAATTATGCCAACTTCGCCGCCGTTACGCCCGCCGACCAGCAGAAGTTCGGCGTCTCCTGGTCGCTGCGGCTGACCAATGAAGGCGCCTATATCTTTGCCCTTCTCGCCGGACTCGTCATCGCCAATTTCCTGCCGCGCTTCGCCGAAGCGATCAAGGAAGCGGTGCGGCCCGAACTCTACATTAAAGTCGCCATCGTCATTCTCGGCGGCTTTTTCGCGGTGACCGCGGCGGGCAAGCTGGGTTTTGCCAGCTCGATCCTGCTGCGCGGCGTCGCCGCCATCGTCGAGGCCTATCTGATCTATTGGGCGGTGGTTTACTTCATCGCCCGCAAATGGTTCGGCTTCTCGCGCGAATGGTCGGCGCCGCTCGCCGCCGGCATTTCCATTTGCGGCGTATCGGCCTCGATTGCGATCGGCGGCGCCATCCGCGCCCGGCCGATCGTGCCAGCGCTGGTATCGTCGCTGGTTCTGGTCTTCGCCGTGGTCGAGGTGCTGATCCTGCCGTTCGTGGCGCAGACCTGGCTGGCGCACGAACCATTGGTCGCCGGCGCGTGGATGGGCCTTGCGGTCAAGACCGACGGCGCCGCGGTGGCGTCCGGCGCCATCACCGAATTCGCTCATCCTCGCCAAGAACGCGGCCGAGGGCGTCCACTACCAGCCGGGCTGGATTCTCGGCACCGCGGCGACGATCAAGGTGTTCATCGACATTTTCATCGGCGTCTGGGCCTTCGTGCTCGGCTATATCTGGACCAACCACATCAACGTCACGCCGGATGCCGACAAAGCGAAGCTGCGCGAAATCTGGGATCGCTTTCCCAAATTCATCATCGGCTTCGTGATCACGTTCATCGTCGGGCTTTATCTCGCGCTCGGCACGCCGACCGACATCGCCAAGAACGTGCCGGCGGCGATCGGCGAAGCCAACACGTTCCGCGTCATCTTCTTCATCCTGACCTTCTTCTCGATCGGCGTGCTGTCAAACTTCAAGGCGCTGTGGCAGGAGGGTTTTGCCAAGCTCGCCGCCGTTTATTTCGTCAGCCTGTTCGGCTTCGTCATCTGGGTCGGGCTTTTGATCTCGTGGATCTTCTTCCACGGCGTCACGCCGCCGCTGGCGAGCTGAGCGGCCGCGAACGAGACATCCAATGCTCATCCATCAAGACTGGTTTTATGACGAATTCATCGACGAGCTACGAAAGGAAACAATCATGTCGAACCCGCACCCACAGTCAGACGCCGCGCGATCCGAGTTGCGCGAGGAACTGCGCACGGCCGCCGTCGAGCCACTCTTGCCGATCGAGAAAAAGCTGATTGCCTGGAGCCTCAGTATCGCACTGCTGCTGCTCATCGTGCTTGCGGCAATCAATCATGTCTATTCGGGGCCGTGAGCCGTCGCACGTTCGCCGGGAACTTCGCTCCAGACGCAGAAACGCCGCCGAGTCATTAGCTCAAGCCATTGATTTGGCGGCGTAATTTGGTTGCGGGGATAGGATTTGAACCTATGACCTTCAGGTTATGAGCCTGACGAGCTACCGGGCTGCTCCACCCCGCGTCAAACGTTTGATTTTGTGAAGGATCATGTAGCAAGCCCCCCCCGATAAGGGAAGTGCGGCGGGCCCATTTATTCGTCATAATACCCGGCCAGCCTTTCCGGCGATCTCACCGGACTGTCATGCACGCGCTCATCGAAACGGCAACCGCCGAAAAACCCGCATTGCAGCCCAATGCGGCGATCGGTCCGGCTGTGCGCGCCATTGCCGCCCATATCCTGGCCCAGGCTCGCACCGCTTTGGTCGATCCGGAGCGCTCCAGCGAGGACGCGGTGCACGACTTCCGCCGCGCCATGAAAGAGTGGCGCGCGCTGATGCGGCTGCTCGCGCCGTTCATCCCCGACGCCTCGCGCTGGCGCCATGAGGCGCGCGACCATGCCCGCTCGCTGTCGCATGCGCGCGACAGCGCCGCGGCGCTCAACGCCTTCGACGACCTGCTCGACAAAGGCATGGTGCTGTCGGAACGCTCGACCGCGACGATCCGCGGCCGCATCGAAGCGCTGCGCGGCAGCGAGGAACAGGCGGGGCTGACGCCGCCGTTGCGCGATGCAATCCTCACCTGGCTCGATACCGCGGCGGCTTCGGTCGAAACCTGGCCGCTCGATCCGTTCGACTTTTCTTCGATTGCAGCGCAGCTCGCCGCCGGATTCCGCAGCGCGCGCAAGCGCATTCCGGCCGACTGGTCGCTTGCCGGCGCCGGCGATCTGCATTCGCTGCGCCAGCGCGTCGTCGATCTGCGCCACCAGATGGAACTGATCGAGCCGCTATGGCCGCGCTTCGGCCGCATGTGGACCGAGGAAGCCGAGCGGTTGCGCGACCGGCTCGGCCGCTGCCAGGATCTCGAAGTGCTCAAGCGGCTCACCGACCCGCATCAGCCGCTGGCGCCCTGGCGGTCGCGGCTGACGCCCGCCATCGCCGAGCGCTCCGCCGCGCTGGCGCAGCGCGCTGCGCGCATCGCCCACCGGCTGTTCGCCGAGCGGCCGAAGTCGTTACGCCAGCGGCTTGAAATGCTGTGGGAGCACGGCCGGTAGTTAGGCCGCGGTTTCACAAAACAAGTTGCCGCCGCGACTGTTCTATGTCCGCCCTTCCTCTCACTAAAGACATTCGCCGGCGCCGCTTGGGGTCAATAGCGGAAGTGACGCAGACGAAATTGTTGGAGCCGGTAATGAACGACAATGCAGCTCAGAAGAATTCGCCCGCCTATCGGTTGGCGGCACTCGACACCGACTTTCTGCTTGGCGACTCCATGCGCGGAGTGCGGCTGCAGATTGAATACGAAAAGGCCGAGGAGCGGCTGCGCGCGTGGGGAGTGCGCTCGACCATCGTGGTGTTCGGGAGCGCGCGGGCGCGGCCGAGAGGGAGTAGCGACGAAGCCGCGTCTGCGGCGGGAGCGGCACCGCGCCCTGGCGACCGATCGGCGCTCTGGTACGAACAGGCGCGGCGTTTCGCGCGGATCGCGTCCGAGCGAGGCGGCGCGCTCCAACCGCGCGATGGCGTCCGCGACAATGTGATCGCGACCGGTGGCGGCCCCGGCATTATGGAAGCGGCAAACCGCGGCGCCTCCGAAGCGGGCGCGCCATCCATTGGCTTCAATATCGGGCTGCCGCACGAGCAGGAACCCAACGCTTATTCGACCCCGGACTTGACCTTTCAGTTTCACTATTTCGCCGTGCGAAAATTTCATTTCGCCATGCGGGCAAACGCACTTGTCGTATTTCCGGGAGGATTCGGCACCGTCGACGAGCTCTTCGAGTTGCTCACGCTGATGCAAACCGCCAAGATGCCCATCATCCCTGTCATTCTCGTCGAGAAGTCGTATTGGACTCGTGTCATCAATTTCTCGACGCTCATTGAAGAAGAAATGATAGCGCAGGCCGATCTCGATCTTTTTTCCTACGCCGACGACGCGGAGGATGCCTGGCGCGAGCTTGTCAGGCGCGGTTTGAACACCGGACCGCGGCCACCCGGTTACCCCTCGATCATGATGCGACGCGACGCGATCTAACTCGTCCCGGAAGACACAATGACGCTGGCAACTACATCGTTCGCCAATGGGGCCATTGAGGTGGCGTTTCTGCAGCAGCAGGGGCGCGATCCATATACCGCGACACCCGAGCGAGCCGCGCAGATTAGAGACGTTGCAAGTCGCATTGCCGATTTCATCGCTGAGGCGAAATCGACGATCGACATCGCGATCTATGATTTTCGTCTTCGTGACGAGGCCGCGACGATTGTCGCCGAAGCCCTGCGATCGCAAGCGCGAAAAGGCATTCGGATACGCATTGCTTATGATCATGCCACCGACCCGGGCGCCGATGCTTTACCCGGCGCCGCGCCGGCGCACCTGGAGTCCGATCAAAAGCCGCTTGGAACCGACAGTTTCGTCCGTTCCTTTGCCGATATCGCGCAGGTCAAGAGCATTACCGGCTACCGGGTCCTCATGCACAATAAGTACATTCTCCGGGACGTCGCCTCCCCTGACGCCGCTGTTTTCACCGGCTCGTCGAACTACACGAACGACTCGTGGGGGCTTCAGGACAACAACCTGCTGTGCCTGCGTTCGCAGCCACTGGCCGCATATTACGCCGCGGATTTTAACGACTTTTGGTCCCGCGGAAAGATCGTCGACTCGACTGGCCATCGCGACACCGGCACCGTGCGCTTGAATGACGTGCCGGTAACCGCCGCGTTCACGCCGGGCGAAAGCCCCACGGTGTTGAGGGAAATCGTCGGAGCGATCGCGGCGGCCCGCAACCGGCTTTACGTGGCGTCCGTCGTTCTGTCCTCCGGACCGATCCTCGCCGCGCTGTCGGAAGCCATCGACCAGGGCCTGCCTTTGGCGGGCCTCTATGACGGCCCGCAAATGGATCAAGTCGAACGGCAGTGGAAGTCCACCAATTTTGGAGCGGACAAAATCAACACCTGGCACAAAGTCGCACGACATCTGGTACGAAAAAATTCAATTCCCTTTGACCGTCAGAATAAATCGCAGCCGCACAATTTCATGCACAACAAGCTTGTCGTCGCCGATCAGGTTGTCGTGACGGGAAGCTTTAATCTTTCCAACCACGCCATGGGCAATGCGGAGAACGTGCTGCTCATCCGCGATGCGGCAATCTCCGATTCGTACGCGACATATATCCACGGCTTAATGGCGAGCTACGCCGCCATAAACAAACCGGCTCTGTCAGGTTAGCGGTGCGCCGGCTGTTGATCGCAAGCGAGGCCGTCTCTCAACTGGTCAAAATTGACCACGAGCACAACGACGTGGCCGATCCTCGAGGGGCATGGCTGCGGAACCCGGCTCTTTCCCGGGCGTTGATAGGTGCGGCGGCAGAAAGAAGAGCGCCTTGATCAACATTATGAATACGTGGCTTGAAGCGGTGCGTTTCAGCGCGGACGTTCAGCGCGTCATGGCGTTACGAATGATGCGGCTGGCATCGGGCGGCCCGTTCGCGGCAACTGAAGCCTGGCAGATGATTTCAGAAAAGGTCTTAGCCTTTGAGGAGGCGCAAGTGGCTATCGTGACTGCCCTGGCGACTGGAGGCGGCCTCTATGCCGCTACCGCCGAGGCTTACGCGCCGTACCGGCGTTGTGTGCGCGCCAACTGCCTCAGGCTGGACTCCTAGCGACGAGTCCACGCTCCGGTGGATTTTTATGCTTGCTTGGACCCGGAAACAGCCGCGGCCCGGGTGCTCATGCCCAAGTAAATCTCCTGCACCTGTTCGTTGCGCTCGAGCTCCGCGGCCGGGCCTTGCAACGCGATGCGCCCGGTTTGCAGCACATAGGCGTAATCGGCAATGCCGAGCGCGAGCGGGATCGATTGTTCGGCCAAAAGCAGCGTCAGGCCCTGCCGGTGCAGCGCCTGGAGCGTGTCGTACAGCGCATCGACCACGGCGGGCGCGAGGCCGAGACTCGGCTCGTCGAGCATGAGCAGCTCCGGTTCGCTCATCAGCGCGCGGCCGAGCGCCAGCATCTGCCGCTCGCCGCCGGACAGCGTGCCGGCCGACTGGCGGCGGCGCTCGGCGAGCCGCGGGAATAACTCATAGACGCGCTCGAACAGCGCATCGATGCGCGAACGGTCGGTAAGCGCGGTGGCGCCGAGGCGCAGGTTCTGCTCGACGGTCTGGCCGACAAACAACCGCCAGCCTTCCGGCGACAGCGCCAGGCCCTTGCTCACGATCGCATAGGCGGGCTCTCCGGAAATCTCTTCGCCGCGCCACCGGATGCTGCCGCTCGCCGGTCGCACCAGTCCGGCGATGGCATTGAGCGTCGTCGTCTTGCCGGCGCCGTTGGAGCCGAGCAGCGCCACGATCTGGCCTGACTCGACGGCCAGCGAAATATCGGCGACGCCGACGAGGTCGCCGTAGCGCACTTCGAGATGCTCGACTTCGAGCTCAGGCATTGTTCCCTCCCTTAAGCGAGGGTGGGTTGGGTGGGGGCTCCCGCCGCCGCCGATGGCCGCGGCCGAGATAGGCTTCGATCACCGCTTCTTCCCGGACCACCGATTCCGGCGTGCCGGAGGCGATGACATGGCCCTGATTGAAGACGAGCACGCGCTTGGTCAGCGTCATGATCACTTCCATGATGTGCTCGACGATGACGATGGTGACGCCCATGTCGTGAATGCGGCGCACCAGCGCGATGGCGTCCTGCAATTCGGTCGGCGTCAGTCCGGCGAGCGATTCATCGAGCAACAGCAGCCGCGGTTCGGTGGCGAGCACGCGCGCGATTTCCAGGCGCTTGCGTCCCGGCGTGCCGAGCGAGCGCGCCGCGCGGTCGGGCGCCAGGCCGGTCAATTCGACAATGCGGCGGGCATGCTCGCGGGCGTCGTTGCGGTGCGGATGCCGCAGGAACGCGCCGACCATCACATTGTGCAACACGCTCATGTCCTCGAACGTGGTCGGCACCTGGAAGGTGCGGCCGATGCCGGCGCGGGCGCGGGCTTCCGGCAAGGCATGCGTCACGTCCTGCCCGGCAAAGACGATCTTGCCGGTGGTCGGCATGGTTTCACCGGCCAGACAATTGAAGAACGTCGACTTGCCGGCGCCGTTCGGCCCGATGAGGCCGATGATTTCGCCCTCGCCGACGTTCAAATCGGCGCCGCGAACGGCGAGAAACTCGCCGAACGCCTTCGACACTTTGGTGGCCTCAAGCAGCATGGAGCCGCTTCCGCAAGCGCGGCGCCACCCGCTGCCACAGCTCGAACAGGCCGCCGGGTTCGAAGCGCGCGATAAAGACGATGATGCCGCCGTAGAGGATATAAGTCAGGCCCGAGCCGCCGCCGCCGAACAGGCTGTTGGTCGCGGTCTGCAGCGGGATCAGGATCAAGGCGCCAACCAGCGGGCCGAACAATGTGCCCGCGCCGCCCAACGCCGCGATGATGAGCATCTGCACCGAGACGAGAATGCCGAAGGCGCTGTCGGGATCGATGAAGCCGGTCTTGATGACATAAAGCGAGCCGGCGACCGAGGTGAAGGCGGCCGAGAGCGCCAGCGCCTGCAGCTTGGTCTGGCGCACCGGCACGCCGAGACTGCGCGCGGCGCGTTCGCTCGCTTTAATCGCGCGCAGATAGAAGCCGAACCTGCGGCGTTCGATCATGGCCGTAGTCAGAAGCACGACGCCGAGCACCGCGAGAAAAATATAGTAATAGGGAATCTCGCTGCGAAACGTCAGGTCCCACCAGCCGCGCGCCCGCGCCGGACCCTGCAGCCCGATGGCGGCGCCGATCAGATCCCAGGTGCCGGCGGAAATCCGGATCAGTTCGGCGACGGCAATGGTCGCCATGCTGAAATAATGCCCGGTCAGCCGGAACGTCGGCATGCCGACGACGATGGCAAGGCCGATCGCGAGCACGATGGCGATGGGAATGCCGGCAATCGGCGGCCAGCCCCACAGCGTATAGACCAGGAGCGGCAAATAGGCGCCAAGCCCGAAGAACATGCTGTGGCCGACCGAGACCTGGCCGGCATAACCGCCGACGATATTCCACGCCGAGGCCGAGATCGCCGCCAGCAGGAATGTGACGCCGATGTCGAGATAGAACGCGCCCGACAGAAAAAGCGGATAGAGCAGCAGCGCCGCTAGGAGCAGCCCCCACCCTACCCTCCCCCGCACGTGGGGGAGGGATGGGAGGGGGCGCGGTGGCATGAAATTTGTCACACCTTACCCATCAGACCTTGCGGCCGCAGCCAGAGCAGCGCGACGAACAGGCCATAGACGACGATGTCCTTGTAGATCGGACCGAGCCAATATGCGGACACGGCCTGGGTGAGGCCGATGATCAGCCCGGCATAGAGCGAGCCGAGCACGCTGCCGAAACCGCCGAGCGCCACCACCACGAAGGCGACCAGGCCGAAAGTCTCGCCGACCGACGGCGACCACGGATAGGCCGTCGCCAACAACGCGCCGGCAATTCCGGCGGCCCCCGCGGACAAGCCCCAGGCCAGAGCCTGCATGCGATCGGGCTTGATCCCCATCAGCATCGCGGCGGCGCGGTCCTCCGCCACCGCGAGAAGCTTACTGCCGATGGTGGTGCGGGTGAGCAGGAGATGCAGCGACAGGGTCAGGACGATCGCCAGCGCGCCGGCGACGAGCTGCGCCACCGGCAAAAAAATTCCGCCGAGCTTGATAGTGCCGGAGAGCGCGGTCTGTGGCAGCGACACGAAATTCGCCGAGAAGATGAAGAACGCGGTGTAGCGCAACAACAGCGCGAGCCCGAAGGTGGACAGGATCTGCGCCAGCATCGGCCCGCGGATGACGTGGCGGATGAGCGAGAGATAAATGCCGACCCCGAGCACGAACAGTGAAAGCGCCGCGGCGGCGATGAAAACCGGCGGGCCGCCGTGCAGCCAGAGCACGACCAGCAGCGCCACGTACATGCCGAGCATGACGAATTCGCCGTGGGCGAAATTGATGAAGTTCATCATGCCCCAGATCAAAGTGAGACCCGAGGAGAACAGGGCGTAGATGGCCCCCAACAGGAGGCCGCCCACGATCACTTGCACCACCACCATTATTTGCGCGCCCAGTCCTATTGCGCCCAGTCCTATTGCGCCAAATTCTATTGCACCAAGTCAGCTATTGGCCACATTGTGAACGAGAACACCGCCGGCCGAACCTGTCAATCACAGCCGGCCCAATGCGAACAACGGGAGGCCGACTTGACCGGGCATTACGACGTGACGATCTTCACCGTGCGGCCGGGAACGCATCCGCAGGCGCTCGCCGTGCTGGGCAAAGCGCTCGCCAACGACCCCGGGCTATTGGCGTGCTGGTATTCGGACATCGGCGCCGTCAATCAGATCCTGCTCATCCGCAAAAACGAGGATGCCGCCGCCAGTCTCGAAAACAGGCTTGCCGCGCTCACATCGAAAAATCCGTTCGGCATCGGCGAATTCGTTACCGCCATGGCGATGGACACTTATGTGCCGTTCGACTTCATGCCCGCGCTGCAGCCGGGCCGTTTCGGCCCCTGCTACGAAGTGCGCACCTATATGCTCAAGCCCGGCGGCCTTGAGCCGACCATCGCGCTTTGGCGTAAAGCCATTCCCGGCCGTTCCAAGGTATCGCCGGTCCTCGCCGCGATGAGCGCGGTGACCGGCGCGGTGACGCGCTTCATGCATATCTGGCCGTATCCGAGCTTCGATGAGCGCGCCCGGCTGCGCGACAAGGCGGTCGCCGACGGCGTGTGGCCGCCGCCCGGCGGGCCAAGCCATCTCCTCTCGCAGCAGGTCGACATTTATCTGCCGGCGGCGTTTTCGCCGATGAAGTGACCGAGCGCGGCGGCGACGCGCCCGATTACGCCGTCCCAATCGTCGGGCGCGGTCTGGCGGAATAAGCGCGCGGTCGGATACCAAAGCGTGGTTTCGCCATCGAGGCCCCAGCGCCAATCCGGCGCGAACGGCACCAAGACCCAGACCGGCCGGCCCATGGCGCCGGCGAGATGCACGGCAGCGGTATCGACCGCGATGACGAGATCGCAAAGCGCCAGCACCGCCGCGGTGTCGCTGAAATTCTCCAGTTCGCCGCCGAGATGCGTCACGCGCGGTTCGGCGGCAAGCGCCGCCGCATCCTCACCGCGCACGTCGCGCTGAATGCTGATGAATCTTGCCCCCACCCTTCCCTCCCCCGCCTGCGGGGGAGGGTTCATTTTTGTTTCCTCCGCAAGCGGGGGAGAGGAAAATAACGGCGCCAGACGCGCAAAGCCGATCGACCGGTTGCGATCGTTGTCATGGCTCACATTGCCGGACCAGGCGATCGCGATGCGCGGGTGCGGCAGCGCGCCGAGGCGCGCCGACCATTTCGCCAGATGAGCATCGTCGGCCGATAAATAAGGCACCTGCGCCGGCACCGTCGAAACTTCCGTCTTCAGAGCAAGCGGCAGGCTGCCGAGCGGACAGTGAACGTCGAACGGCGGCGCCGCCTCGCCGCGCGCGATCACTGTTGCGGCACCATCCAGCCGCGCCAACAGCGGCTTCAATTCGGTCTGCACTTCGAGCACGACCTTGGCGCCGGCCGCGGCGAGCAGCGGCACATAGCGCGCGAACTGGATGGTGTCGCCCAGCCCTTGCTCGGCATGCAGCAGAATGGTCTTGCGCGCCAATGGATATTCGCCGAGCCAGAGCGGCCGGCCACGGCTCTTCTCCGGTATCATGCCGGTGCGCCGCCAGCGCCATTCGTAGTCCACAAAGCCGCGGCGATAATCGCCGAGCGTGAGCAGCGCCAGCGCCTTGTTTAAGTGCGCGTTGGCGTCGTCCTTGCGGAGCGCGATCACCCTGTCATAGCTGGCGACGGCGTCGTCGAACCGTCGCAACTGCGCCAGCGCCTTGCCGCGATTGAGCCAGGCGGCCGCGTAATCCGGCGCGGCCGCGAGCGCGCGGTCGTTGGCGGCGACCGCCTCGGCGTAACGCCCGAGCGCGATCAGCGCGACGCCGCGATTGTAGTGCGCACCCGGATGGCCGGGCGCCAGCGCCAGCGCGGCGTCGAACGCGGCCAGCGCCCGGTCCGGAAAGCCGAGCGCGGCCTGGGCGAGGCCGCTATTGAGCCGCGCCTCGACGTGCTGCGGCAGACGCGCGAGCACGATCTGGAATTCGGCGAGCGCGTCGGCCGCGCGATCGAGGCTCAACAGCACATTGGCGCGCTGGTTGACGAAGGCGACATCGTCGGGCGCCAGCGCGCGTGCTTTGTCGAGGCATTGCAGCGCCTCCGGCCCGCGCTTGAGCCCGAACAAGGCGTGGCCGAGATTGCCCCAGGCATGCGGCGACTGCGGATTGGCTTTCACCGCCGCGCTGAACAGGCGCTGCGCCTCGCCCATCCGGCCCTGCTGCAGCTTGACGCCGCCGAGAAGATTGAGCGCGTCGAAATGATCCGGCGTGGCTTTGAGCACGCGCGCATAAATCTTTTCCGCTTCGCGCAGCTCGCCGCGCTGATGCAGCGCGACCGCCTCGCGCAGCGACTGAGCGGGATCGGACGCAGCCGGCTTCGCATTCATAGTCGATTGATCCGGGCGATGCGGCGCGTCATCTCCGCCGGCGTCGCCTTGTCGGCTTCGTCTTTGAGCGCCAGCGCGGCGCGCGCCGCCGGCCGCTCCAGGCAGCGCGTCAGCCAGGCCTTCAGGTTCGGCACCGCCGACAAATCCATATCGGCGGCGCGGCTGATGACGGCGGCGACGTTGAGATCGGCCACCGTGAAGTCGCCGCCGAGCAGATACGGTTTCTCCGCCAATGCCGCGTCGAGCACTTTGAAGGGCGCCGCGATGACTTTCAACGCCTCCTCGCGCAAGCCGCCGTCGCGCTCGGCCGGCGGCAGGCGCACGGCGTGCAGCGACCAGATATTGACGCCGCGATCGACCTCGGCGATCGCCCAAAAGCTCCATTGCCACGCCAGCGCCTCGCCGGCGAGCGAGCCGGGATAAAGCTTGCCGGTCGAATGCTTCTTGGTCAGGTAAAGCGTGATGGCGAGCGACTCGAACAGCACGAAATCGCCGTCAACGATGAACGGCAGGCGGCCGTTCGGATTCAGCGCGGCAAATTCCGACGCGCGCGCGCCGGCGGCGCCGATCTCGATCGGCAGATGCTCGAACGGCACGCCCAGTTCTTCCGCCACCCAGAGCGCGCGAAACGCGCGGGTGCGGGCGATGCCGTAGATGCGCAGTCCTGACATGTGTTCTCCCCGGCAATGGCGGAAGCCCAACATACTCGACAATCGGTGGCCGCGGACAATATGCTTCGCCGGCTTTTGCAGTGAGGGTGGCGATGGCGGTTTCTTCCCAACACGGCCGTGTGGTGCTCCTGACCGGCGCCGCAGGCGGGATCGGCTCAGCGATGACCGGCGCGCTGCTTGCCGCCGGCCACGCGGTTGCCGCGGTCGATCGCGACACAGCCGCGCTTGAACGCCTCGCGGCGCAGCACGGCGGGGCCAAGGAAGGCGCCAAGGACCGCCTGCATCCGATCCTCGCCGATCTCGGCACCGCAGCAGGATGCGACAACGCCGTTGCCGCCGCCCGCGCGCGTTTTGGCGCCATCGACGCGGTGTTCAACAATGCCGGCGTCGGCATGTCGAGCGTGCGGCCCGACGCCGAGGTGCGCGTACCCGGCATCGAGGAACTGACGCCCGAAATCTGGGAGCGCTTCATCGCCATCTTCGTGCGCGCCACCATCGCGCTGTCGCGCGCGGCACTGCCCGACATGAAGCGGCGCGGTTTCGGCCGCATCGTCAACAACACAACCAGCTATGTCACCATGCTGCGCGTGCTACCTTATGGCGCGGTGAAGGCAGCGCAGGAATTGATGTCGGCGGTATGGGCCAAGGAACTCGACGGCTCTGGCGTCACCGTCAACGTGCTGGTGCCCGGCGGCCCGACCGACACGCCGTTTATCGCCGACGAAGCCGGCTGGCCGCGCGATAAAATGCTGCATCCGGAAATCATGGGGCCGCCGGCGGCGTGGCTCGTTTCGGACGAGGCGAACGGATTTTCCGGCCGCCGCATCACCGCGGCGCGCTGGGATACCGCGCTAAAACCCGCCGAAGCGGCGGCGCGCGCCAGCCGCGCTATCGGCTGGCCGGAACTTGCGGCCGATGCGGTTTGGCTGGTCGACAACAAAGGCCAGAACACGGCCAAGCCTTAGGAGGAATGCCGATGCGTCTCGGAATGTTCATGATGCCGGTGCACCCGCCGGCGCGATCTTTCACCGATACGCTCGCCGAAGACGAGGAGAAGTCGCTGTTGGCAGACCGGCTCGGCTTTAACGAAATGTGGCTCGGCGAGCATTTCTCGGCGACCACCGAGCCGATCCCGTCACCGCTGATGTTCATGGCGGGTCTCGTGCCACGCACCAAGAATTTGAGCTTCGGCACCGCGGTGATCTGCCTGCCGAATCACCATCCGGTCAAAGTGGCGGCCGAAGTCGCGCAGTTCGATCACATGAGCCGCGGCCGCTTCATGCTCGGCATCGGCGTCGGCGGGCTGTTTTCCGATTTCGAGCTGTTCGATAACGCCGACCGCGCGGTGCGCGTGCGCAAGGCGATGGAATCGATCCGCATGATCCAGGCCATCTGGGCGCAGGATCCGCCCTACGACTTCGAAGGCGAATTCTGGACCGTGCGCATCAAGGACGCCATCATTCCCGAGCTCGGCATCGGCTTCATGCCAAAACCGTTCCGCAAAGGCGGACCGCCGATCTCGATGTCGGTCTCAAGCCGCGATTCCGCCACCGCTCGGGTCGCCGCGAAGAACGGCTGGGGCATTATCTCCGCCAACAATATTCCGCGCGACGCCATCGGCTCGCATTGGCAGACTTATGCCAAGGCCTGCGCCGAAGCCGGAAAGCCCGCAAGCGGCGACAATTGGCGTGTCGCCCGCAATATCATGGTGGCGCCGAGCGATGCCGAGGCGCGCGATCGCGTGTTCAGCGAGAAAGGCTCCAACCGCTACTTTTACACCTACATGCGCGAAGTGCTATCGCGCGCCGGGTTGCTCTCGGCGCTCAAGCCGCGCGTCGACATGTCGGACGACGAGGCGAGCGTGGACGTCATCACCGAAGGCAGCGTGATCCATGGCTCGCCGAAGACCATGCTCGACAAGCTCGTCGCGTTCCGCGACGCCGCCGGTCCGTTCGGCGCGCTGTTGCTGACCGGCCTCGACTGGGGCGGGCCGAACGCGGCATGGGAGGCCGACTCGATGCGGCTCCTCGCGCAGGACGTCATGCCGAAATTCCGCCAGCACGCGCTGACGCAGGCGGCGGAGTGACTTTGCTGCCTGTCGTGCCCCGCGAAGGCGGGGCACCCAGTAACCGCAAAGGGTGAAGACAAATACCGAAGGCTCCGCGATTACTGGATCACCCGCCTGCGCGGGTGATGACAGTTAAGAGGCGGGTGATGACACTAAGCGAGTGCTTCTGCCACCGCTTTCCCGCACGCTTCGGTACTGGCCGGCCCGCCAAGGTCGCGGGTGCGCAGCTTCTGCTCGGCCAAAACTTTCTCGATCGCCTTCACGATCGCGGCGGCGGCTTCAGGCTCGCCGAGATGCTCGAGCATCATCGCACCCGACCAGATCTGGCCGATCGGATTGGCGATGCCCTGGCCGGCGATATCCGGCGCCGAGCCGTGCACCGGCTCGAACACCGACGGAAATTTGCGCTCCGGATTGATATTGCCGGACGGCGCGATGCCGATAGTGCCGGTGCAAGCCGGGCCGAGATCGGACAGAATGTCGCCGAACAGGTTTGACGCCACCACCACGTTGAACTTGTCCGGCTTGAGCACGAACAAAGCCGACAGGATGTCGATGTGATATTTGTCCCATTTGATGTCGGGAAAGTTTTTGGCCATCGCCTCGACCCGCTCGTCCCAGTACGGCATGGTGATGGCGATGCCGTTCGACTTGGTGGCCGAGGTGAGATGTTTCTTCGGCGTCTTGCGGGCGAGCTCGAAGGCGAATTTCAGCACGCGGTCGACGCCGATGCGCGACATCACGGTCTCCTGCACCACGACCTCGCGGTCGGTGCCGCCGAACATGCGGCCGCCGATGGCGGAATATTCGCCTTCGGTATTTTCGCGCACCACCCAGAAATCGATGTCGCCGGGCTTGCGATTGGCGAGCGGCGACGGCACGCCCGGCATCAGCCGCACCGGGCGCAGATTGACGTATTGGTCGAACTCGCGGCGAAACATGATGAGCGACCCCCACAGCGAGATGTGATCGGGGATTTTCGCCGGCCAGCCGACCGCGCCGAAGAAGATCGCGTCATGGCCGCCGATTTGCTCTTTCCAGTCCTCCGGCATCATCCGTTCGTGCTTGGCGTAATAATCGTACGACGCGAAGTCGTAATCGTCCTGCCGCAGTTCGAAGCCGAATTTCTTCGCCGCGGTCTCAAGGACGCGCACGCCCTCCGGCACCACCTCCTTGCCGATGCCGTCACCGGGAATGACGGCGATGCGATAGACGCGATTGGTGGGCATGGGGTGTTTCCTCTCGATGTAGGGCGGATTAGCGTCAGCGTAATCCGCCATTCGCATTGCGCCAATACGGCGGATTACGCGTCCGGCTAATCCGCCCTACGCCGCACGCGCTGGTGCCACGGACCAGGCGCCGAAGGCGTCGAACGCCTCGGCGAGCCAGCGCAGCACGGCGGCGGGCTCGGTCGCGGTGAGTGCCGGGCTGCGATGTGCCTTCAGCAGATGCGCCGGCGCGCCCACGCTGGCGGCCGCGGCATCCAGCGCCCAGCCGAGATGTTTTCGCGCGTGGCGCAGTCCGATGACGAGGCCGTAATGGCCGAGCATTTCACCGTACAGCGCGCTGACCAGTGCCAGTTGCTCGCCGAGCGGCGGCGGCGAATCGCGTTTGCCGGTCGCAAGATAATTCGCCAGCTGGCCGGGAAACCATGGCCTGCCCTGCGCGCCGCGGCCGATCATCACCGCATCGGCATGCGACGCCGCGAGCGCCGCGTCGGCATCGTCAAAACTTTCGATGTCGCCAT
>CAVTCD010000009.1:0-135000 GCA_963733165.1 uncultured Alphaproteobacteria bacterium | reverse complement strand
ATCAAGCGCGCGCTCTAACCAACTGAGCTACAAGCCCGAACCAGGAGTCAGTGATCAGAAAGCAGTAATCAGAAACACGAGTTCATCTGATTACCGAATACTGATTACTGACCCCTGGTCTGCTCGTTCGTGAAGAAAGAGAAATGAAGACGGCGGTGTCCCGCTAATAGGCAAACCGATCCTGAAACCGGCCTGCCCTGATGTTTCCAAGAGATCCGATAAAGACGCGTGAGGCGCCTCTGAAGGATCATCCTTAGAAAGGAGGTGATCCAGCCGCAGGTTCCCCTACGGCTACCTTGTTACGACTTCACCCCAGTCGCTGATCCTACCGTGGCCGGCTGCATCCTTGCGGTTTGCGCACCGTCTTAAGGTAAAACCAACTCCCATGGTGTGACGGGCGGTGTGTACAAGGCCCGGGAACGTATTCACCGCAGCGTGCTGATCTGCGATTACTAGCGATTCCAACTTCATGTGCTCGAGTTGCAGAGCACAATCCGAACTGAGACGGCTTTTTGAGATTTGCGCAGGATTGCTCCATTGCGTCCCATTGTCACCGCCATTGTAGCACGTGTGTAGCCCAGCCTGTAAGGGCCATGAGGACTTGACGTCATCCCCACCTTCCTCGCGGCTTATCACCGGCAGTCCCCTTAGAGTGCCCAACTGAATGATGGCAACTAAGGGCGAGGGTTGCGCTCGTTGCGGGACTTAACCCAACATCTCACGACACGAGCTGACGACAGCCATGCAGCACCTGTGTTCCCGCCAGCCGAACTGAAGAGTTCCATCTCTGGTACTCATACGGGACATGTCAAAGGCTGGTAAGGTTCTTCGCGTTGCTTCGAATTGAACCACATGCTCCACCGCTTGTGCGGGCCCCCGTCAATTCCTTTGAGTTTTAATCTTGCGACCGTACTCCCCAGGCGGGATGCTTAATGCGTTAGCTGCGCCACTGACGAGTAAACCCGACAACGGCTAGCATCCATCGTTTACGGCGTGGACTACCAGGGTATCTAATCCTGTTTGCTCCCCACGCTTTCGCACCTCAGCGTCAGTACCGGGCCAGTGAGCCGCCTTCGCCACTGGTGTTCTTGCGAATATCTACGAATTTCACCTCTACACTCGCAGTTCCACTCACCTCTCCCGGACTCGAGCTCCTCAGTATCAAAGGCAGTTCTGGAGTTGAGCTCCAGGATTTCACCCCTGACTTAAAAAGCCGCCTACGTGCGCTTTACGCCCAGTGATTCCGAGCAACGCTAGCCCCCTTCGTATTACCGCGGCTGCTGGCACGAAGTTAGCCGGGGCTTCTTCTGCGGGTACCGTCATTATCTTCCCCGCCGAAAGGACTTTACAACCCTAGGGCCTTCATCATCCACGCGGCATGGCTGGATCAGGCTTGCGCCCATTGTCCAATATTCCCCACTGCTGCCTCCCGTAGGAGTCTGGGCCGTGTCTCAGTCCCAGTGAGGCTGATCATCCTCTCAGACCAGCTACTGATCGTAGCCTTGGTGAGCCGTTACCTCACCAACAAGCTAATCAGACGCGGGCCGATCCTTCAGCGATAAATCTTTCTCCTTACGGACGTATTCGGTATTAGCCCAAGTTTCCCTGGGTTGTTCCGAACTGAAGGGTACGTTCCCACGTGTTACTCTCCCGTCTGCCGCTCCCCTTGCGGGGCGCTCGACTTGCATGTGTTAGGCCTGCCGCCAGCGTTCGCTCTGAGCCAGGATCAAACTCTCAAGTTGGATGAGATTGATTCTGGCAGATCACACGTTTTGACGAGGTCCACCACTCCGACCGATTTTGCATCCGGGCTTGCGCCCGAAAACTCAAAAGACCGGTGCGATGTACCTAAAACGTCGACCGCCAAAGTCTCTTCCATGACCGCTTCTCTTGCAGAGAAAGCCAAACCCTTTCAGGTCAAACCTTCTCCGTTCGAGGAAGCGGTCCGCAAGGACTCCGCCGTCCACGTTTCTCTTTCTTCCGATTCACTTTTCAAACAGCCCGGAACCTTGCGGCTCCGTCCCCCCGACCGACGCCGGAGAAACTGAAAGCCCGCACATCCGACGCGGCGACGCGAACATGGCCACGCTTAATGGCCGGATGCTCGGTCACCGTGTGAACAGTGAGGGGCTTCGCAGACGCGCCACCGCGCTAAGCGGCGGCGCGCCCAAGAGGAGGTATATAGTCTTCGGCCTCCGTTTTTGTCAACCTTCCGACACACGAAGAATCGACCGAAAAAGCGGCAATTTTTGCCGGTTTCGCGTAGCGGTGGCGTTCGGCGGTGCGGGACCGCTGCCGCGGCGCTTTGCGGACGGGATTTATGATCCGAATTCGGCACTTGCGTATGCTGCGCCGCACTGCGGCCACATTCCTCCGCCGTTCTTTGCACAATCCTGTCGGGACGTCGCCATACGGGGTAAGCGACAGCATCACTTGAGATTTAACCTTCGGCCACCGGGTCGCGTTGACGGTCCGGGACCGCCGGGGCATCGTGCGCGGGGATATTCCGCGCACGAAAGTGGCTCGAGACTTTGACTTAAAGACTTGGCTTAAGGACTTGGCTTAAGGGAACGTCGTCAGGGGGACTTGGCTTTGGACCAAGCTAGGCTGCGCGGCGCGAAAGACGTGCACCCGAGAGACGTGCACCATCGCAGGTTTTATGCCGATGCCATCGATCTCGGCAACGAACCGCCGCTTTCGGTCGACGGCGGCGGCAGCCTGGTCGACCGGCGCCGGCTCTCGGTGCAATGGTTTTCCGGAACGATCCTGACCGGACTGTGCGGCGCTGCCCTGATGGGCGGCGCCGTTTTTGCCTCGCTCGACGGCCAGACCAATTTCGCCAGCGCGCCCGAGCAGGTCGAGAACGCGCTGCGCGGCGCCATCACCGGCATCGGCGAACGCATCGGGCTACGCAAGACCGATCGGCTGCCGGCGTTGAGCGAGCCGAGCGTCGCCCGCCAGATCCTGCGCGTTCCGACTTCGACCCATGTGCGCGACCGCGAACTGGTGCGGGTGCGGCCCTATGTGCGCGTCACCGGCAATCTTTCGCTCACCGTCACCGATCTCTCCGCCAATATCCCGCCGTACAATCCGCAAAAGCTTCTCACCGACTCGGTCGGCGGCGACGACCAGACGCCGGCGGCGGAGCCGGACGCCGAAGTGACGTTCGTCACCTGCGACATGGCATCGGCCGGCGGTGGCGCGCGGCAAGATGCCGGCGCCCGCGGTGACGCCGGCGGTGTGCGATCTCAATTCGCTGTTGGCCAAGGTCAAGACCTCGACGCTGTTGCCGCTCGACGACGTGCTCACGCGCGTGCGCGATGTCGCGGCAAGCGTGCAGACCACCACGGCGCTGCTGGTCAATCCCGACGGCACGCCCAACCTGAAAATGAACTACGCGCCGGAGAACGATGCCGACAGCTTCCTCAGCTTCCAGCCGCGCGTCGTGCCCGAGAACGTCACGCTGTTGCCGAAGACGACGACGCAGGTCACCGGCGGCGGCGACTGGAGCGAGCGCATGGTCGTCGCCAAGAAAGGCGAAACGGTCGGCTCGATCCTGCGCGAGCTTGGCGCCGCGCCCGAAGAGATCAGAGCCATCATCGCCGTCATCGGCCCGGTGGCGCTCGAAGGCGGGCTCAAGGACGGCCAGAAGCTGCGCGTGCTGATGACGCCGGCCGGGCTTGGCCACATCCAGCCGTTGCGCGTCATCGTCTCGGGCGACAGCGGCATCGAGGCCGCCGTCGCGCTGTCCGATCTCGGCCAATACGTTCCGGTCGATATCGCCAACATCGATCCCGAAGCGACCGAGGGCGGCGACGACCAGGCCAGTGACGACGATTCCAGCGGCGTGCCGCTCTACCAAAGCCTGTACGAGACGGCGCTGCGCAACGACGTGCCGAACTCGGTGATCGAGGATCTGGTCCGGATCTATTCCTACGACGTCGATTTCGAGCGCAAGGTGCAGCCGGGCGACTCGTTCGACGTGCTCTACGCCGACGACGAGAACGCCGAAGGCCACGCCGAGGTGCGCTATGCCGCGCTCACCGTCGGCGGCGAGACCAAGAAATACTATCGCTTCCAGACCACCGACGACGGCGTGTTCGATTATTACGACGAGACCGGCAAAAGCGCCAAAAAATTCCTGGTGCGCAAGCCCGTCGCGGTCGGCATGATGACGTCGCCGTTCGGCTGGCGCACCCATCCGCTGCTGCACATCAGCGAGCTGCATACCGGCGTCGACTGGGGCGCGCCGTTCGGCACGCCGATCTTCGCCGCCGGCAACGGCGACATCGAGGAAATCGGGCTCAAGGGCGGCTACGGCAAATATGTGCGCATGCGCCACGCCAACGGCTACGAGACGGCCTACGGCCACATGACCGCGTTCGCGCGCGGGCTCGACGTCGGCAGCCATGTGCGCCAGGGCCAGATCATCGGCTTCGTCGGCTCGTCCGGCCTCTCGACCGGCTCGCACGTGCATTTCGAGATCATCGTCAACGACCGCTTCGTCGATCCGATGCGCATCAAGCTGCCGCGCGGCCGCGTGCTCGACGGCGACACGCTGGCCGCCTTCGGCAGCGACCGCGACCAGCTCGACGCCGTGCTGTCGCACGCGCCGCAGCCGCATGTCGCGCAGGCGACAAGTAATAATGTCGCGCAGGCGCCAAATATACGCACCAAGTAATCGATCGCAGAGCAACAATGTCGCGCAGGCGACGCACTGATGTGCCGCGCCGGCGCGCCCGCTAATGGCTGACGGCGATCCCATCAACGTGGCGTCGAGCCGGTTCTGGGCGCTGTTTCATTTCAACCTGACGCGGTGGATCTTTCCCGCCCGCATGGTCGCCGACCGGATCGGCGTCTCGACCAACATCATCGAATATTGGCTGATCCCGTGGCGGCGCACCGACGAGCATCTGCCGCTGTCGCACATCGCCGAAGTGACGCACATCCGCGGCTTCTTCTGGGACGCCATCAGCGTCGAGAGCTCGGGCGGGCTCAACCCGCTGCGCGTTTACGGCCTGCCGAAATCGCAGGCGCGCGATTTCGTCGAGCACGTGCGCGAGCGGATCAACGCCACCTCTCCTGCCCCGCGATAGCGGGGAAGGGGGACCACGCGAAGCGTAGTGGAGGGAGCGCGGACCTCAACGCGCCACGGAGTTTCCAAGGAAAATATCGGCGAGGACGTTGATTGCCTTAGGTCGGCAAGGAAACGTCGAGTCAGACGCCCCCTCCACCGTCCTTCGCGATGGTCCCCCTCCCCCGCTTGCGCGGGCGGCGGAAGAATTTCACTACGCCGCCGCCGCCACCGCCGCGCCGTTGAACACCAGGCCGTCGCGGCCGGCGGTGATTTTCACCTTCTCGCCGTCCTTGATCTTGCCGGAGAGAATGAGCTCGGCGAGCGGATCCTGCACCGCCTTCTGGATCACGCGCTTGAGCGGCCGCGCGCCATAGGCCGGATCGTAGCCCTTCTCGGCCAGCCACTCGCGCGCCTTGGCGTCGAGCGTGAGCGCGATCTTGCGATCGTCGAGAAGCTTTTGCAGCCGCTCGATCTGGATATCGACGATGCGGCCCATCTGCTCGCGCTTGAGCCTGTGGAACAGAATGATCTCGTCGATGCGGTTGAGGAACTCCGGCCGGAAATGCGCCCGCACCTCCGCCATGACCTGACCGCGCACCGCTTCGCTGTCTTCGCCGTCGGCCTGCGCGACGAGATATTCGGCGCCGAGATTGGACGTCATCACGATCAGCGTGTTGCGGAAATCGACGGTGCGGCCCTGGCCGTCGGTCAGCCGGCCGTCGTCGAGCACCTGCAACAGCACGTTGAAGACGTCCGGATGCGCCTTCTCGATCTCGTCGAACAGCACGACCTGATAGGGCCGCCGCCGCACCGCTTCGGTGAGCGCGCCGCCTTCGTCATAGCCGACATAGCCGGGCGGCGCGCCGATGAGCCGCGCCACCGAATGCTTCTCCATATATTCCGACATGTCGATGCGGATCAGCGCCTGCTCGTCGTCGAACAGGAATGCCGCCAGCGCCTTGGTCAGCTCGGTCTTGCCGACGCCCGTCGGCCCGAGAAACATGAACGAACCGATCGGCCGGTTCGGATCCTGCAAGCCGGCGCGCGCCCGGCGCACCGCGGTCGCCACCGACTTTCACCGCTTCGGCCTGGCCGACCACGCGCTTGCCGATCGTGTCCTCCATCTTGAGAAGTTTTTCGCGCTCGCCTTCGAGCATGCGGTCGACCGGAATGCCGGTCCAGCGCGACACCACCTGCGCGATGTGACTGGCGGTCACCGCCTCCGCCGCCAAGGCACTCGAAGCGCCGGCGCCCGCGGTCGCGGCCTCGGTCGCCTTGAGCTTGCTTTCGAGCTGCGGAATGACGCTGTACTGCAATTCGCCGGCGCGCTGATAGTCGCCGCGGCGGATGGCGTCGGCGAGATCGTTCTTGGCGGTGTCGAGCTGCGTCTGCAGTTCGGCGGCCGACGACAGCTTGTCCTTCTCGGACTTCCATTTGGCGGTGAGCGCGTCGGCCTTTTCCTGCAGGCCGGCGAGATCCTTCTCCAGCCGCTTCAGCCGGTCCTTCGAGGCCGCGTCGCTCTCTTTCTTCAGCGCCTCCTGCTCGATCTTCAGCCGCACGATTTCGCGGTCGAGATTGTCGAGCTCTTCCGGCTTGGAATCGATCTGCATGCGCAACCGCGCCGCCGCCTCGTCGATCAGGTCGATCGCCTTGTCGGGCAGGAAGCGGTCGGCGATGTAGCGGTTCGACAACGTGGCGGCGGCGACCAGCGCCGCGTCGGTGATCCTCACCTTGTGATGCGCTTCGTATTTCTCTTTCAGCCCGCGCAGGATCGAGATCGTGTCCTCGACCGTCGGCTCGTCGACATAGATCGGCTGGAAGCGCCGCGCCAAAGCGGCGTCCTTCTCGACATGCTTCTTGTATTCGTCGAGCGTGGTGGCGCCGATGCAATGCAATTCGCCGCGCGCCAGCGCGGGCTTGAGGAGATTCGACGCATCCATAGCGCCGTCGGCTTTGCCGGCGCCGATGATGGTATGCATCTCGTCGATGAACAGCACATAGGCGCCAGCCGAGCCGGTGACTTCGGACAGCACTGCCTTGAGCCGCTCCTCGAATTCGCCGCGATATTTTGCGCCGGCGATCAGCGCGCCCATGTCGAGCGCCAGAAGCTTCTTGTCCTGCAGCGTCTCCGGCACGTCGCCGTTGACGATGCGCAACGCCAGCCCCTCGACGATCGCGGTCTTGCCGACGCCGGGCTCGCCGATCAGCACGGGATTGTTTTTGGTGCGGCGCGACAGCACCTGAATCGTTCGCCGGATTTCCTCGTCGCGGCCGATCACCGGATCGAGCTTGCCGTCACGCGCCGCCTGCGTCAGGTCGCGGGCATATTTCTTCAGCGCATCGTAGGCGTTTTCCGCCGACGCCGAATCCGCGGTGCGGCCTTTGCGCAACGCCTCGATCGCCGCGTTCAAACTCTGCGGCGTGACGCCGGCATTGGCCAAGATCTTGCCGGCTTCGCTGTTCTTCTCCAAAGCGAGCGCGAGCAACAGCCGTTCCACCGTGACAAAGCTGTCGCCGGCCTTTTCGCCCGCCTTCTCGGCGGTCTCGAACACCCGCGCCAAAGCCGGATCGAGATAGACCTGCCCGGCGCCCCCGCCGGACACGCTCGGCCGTTTGGCGAGCGCGGCTTCCGTCGCCGCCAGCGCCTTGCGGGAATCCCCGCCGGCGCGGTCGATCAGCCCGGCGGCCAAGCCCTCCGGGTCGTCGAGCAAAACTTTCAGCAGATGTTCGGGCGCGAATTGCTGGTGTCCCTCGCGCTGGGCGAGCGACTGCGCCGACTGAACAAAACCGCGGCTGCGGTCGGTGTATTTTTCAAAGTCCATGGACAAACTCCCTCGGCCTGTCCTCGCTACCCCGAAGGCTTAGCCGGGACATCGTCATTGGGTTGAATTTGCTGGCCTTACCATGACGCAGATCAAGGAAAGCCGACACCCGTGGCGGACCCCGTTGAGGCGATCCGCCGGGAGTAAATATGGGGGTGAGTTCGGGGCGGGAAAAGAGCCCGGGAGGACCGAAAAAATAGGATAATTCTTCCCTCTCCCCTTGCGAGAGAGGTCAGCGAAGGCGAGCGCAGCGAGACGGAGCCGGCGAGGGCCCAGGCGCGCCGGGGCCCTCACCCGCCCACTACTCAAGCGACCTCTCCCGCAAGGGGAGAGGGCAAGTCATCGCGAACGAATTTCTCTCTCCGGCGTCATCCACCTTGCATGCAAATCGGGGGTGCATCACTGTACGGACTCACAATACCGTGCCTGATTCCATTCACGAACTAACGATCCAATGGCTGACAAAACAATAGACTTCGAGGAATGGAAAAGCGCCACCGACACAGTCATGTCGGTGATCTACGGCATTGACACGAATGATGCCGGTGTCGACGACGAGTGGCTGAGAAACCATTGGATAGCTGGCGAGGCGCCTCGTGAGTTCGTTGAATGGTTCGGCTGCAAATATGATCTCATTTCAAAGCGCGACATGGCAGTAGAGGGGTGGTGGTAACCTACCCCTTAAATGTGCGCTCGCGATGGAATTTTAGATAATGAGGATGGGGCCAAAAGTTTCTATCCTTGGGCGTTATGATTTTTCCGTCTGCATTTAGGAGTCCACGGATTTGATCTGGAACCTGCTTTTTGGCGATCAAAATTCGATGGTCGTCACCAATTGAAACAAGTCCGCGATCGAAAAGCCAATGGAACGTCCCCGATAGCGCTAGTCCATTGCGAACCGAGTCCGGTCCTTTCTCGGCAACGGACATGATATGCGCGGCCTGAACTTCCGGGCGGCCTCCGCCATTGATCAAACTCAGCCCAGTTAGCGCACATCGGTTGTTGTAAGCCTGCCGTACGGCTCGCATAAAGGCTCGATCTCGAAACGGGCGAGAAATTGTCAGTTCTACTATTGGCCGATCGAACGGTCGGCCCGGATCATCGAGTTCCCTCAACAGTGCCGGTGCTAGTGTCTTCGGAAAAATCCAATTCCTTAGCGAAGCCGGCTTTTAGGATGTTGTCAAACTCGGTATCCGGAATTTGCCGCACAGCACGTCCAAACGCACCTTTGTTTGTCGAGCCATCGGATTTTTGCAACCCACTTTCGTAGTATTCGCCGCCCTCGGAAAATGGAACTGGTTGATCAAAACTGAGAAAGCCAGAAACTCTCGCGTAGTAGTGGTCAGCACGCGATCGATCCTCAACGATTTCATCTACGCGAGCTGTCGCGAAGTAGGCCTGTCGCCCTCCACGACTTGAATCCGCAACACTGAGGCGCCGGGGTTCGTAATAAATCAAAAAGTCACCGACCGCGCTGCGCGCTTGGCTCAGATAGGTGTTCGGAAAGTGATAAAACTCCTCCGGTCTATCGTTGTAGCTCGATGAAACCTTTGTCGTGAGAATTATTTTGGCCATTAGTCGCGTCCGTCGGTCGCGTCAGCAATCAAGTTACCATTCTACCGTCCCCCTCGCTCGCCGGCGTCTAGTGAATTGGAGCGACTGCCTTGTCACTATATCAGTGATTTCTACTTGACATATGTCACCCTTTCAGTTACAGCCACCGAATCTCGCTCACGAAGGGGCGTCACCGGTGACGGCCGACTGACGGAGCGAGTGCGGTGCCTGCGGGCGGGCTTCGTAACCCCGCTCCCGGGCGGCTTCGGGCATCACTCATGCCGGTACTACGGCCGGTGGGGGAGGTGCTGTCCCTGGACTGGGACAGGAAAAGGGCGGGTAACGCCCGTCTGGATCCGGGTCCCAGGAAGCATGGCCTGGAGCTGAGCCAGTCAGGGTAACGCCTCTGGCGAGAACCGCGGTGGAGCGCCGAAAGAGGCGAGCGGGCTGCGCTCAGCCCGCTGCCGCACCCGATGGTGCGGCTCCAAAGACAATGCGCCTGTCGGCGCTCCGCCTCCCTTCGTTGTGGAGGATTTTTGCGACAGCTTTTTGCAAAACTCGGATGCGGATACATCGCGAGAACGGAATGACTCATCTGCCCCCGCGAATAGCGGGGGAGGGGGACCACCCGAAGGGTGGTGGAGGGGGCGTCTGAGATGGAGATTTTGTGTCGTCGCAGGAGAAATCGTCGAGGCCCGCGCCCCTTCCACCACCCTGCGCAGGGTGGTCCGCCTTCCCCGCTTTCGCGGGGCAGGATGAAACGAGATCACATCTTCAGCAGCCGCTTGGCGTTGCCGGACAGGATCTTGGCTTTGTCCTCGTCGCACAGCGGCACGGTTTCCAGCCATTGGGTGCCAGGCTTGTTCATCACGAACGGCCAATCCACGGCGAACAGAATATGGTCGATGCCCATTTCCATGACGCAGCAGAGCAGCGCCGGGTTGGAAAAGTTGCCGCTGGTGGTGATGTAGAAATTGTTGCAAAAAACGTCGCGGAAGTTCGACTCCTTGCCGCCGGGGCGTTTGAGCGTCATGTCGACACGCCAGACCAGGAACGGCAGCGTCTCGCCGAGATGGCCGAGGATGAATTTCAGCTTGGGATATTTGTCGAACACGCCGGACAGCACGAGCCGGATGGCCAGCGTCGCGGTCTCCACCGTGTAGCCCCAGGTGGCGCGCGTGATCATCGGAAAATCTTTGACGTAGTCCTGATAATAGGTCGCGATCACGTCCGGATGCGGCAGGCCGGGATGCAGGTAGATCGGCACGTCGAGCGCCTCAGCGCGCGCATAGATCGGCCAGAATTTCTTGTCGTCGAGGAACGTGCCGTTGGCGAGGCCGTGCAGCATGGCGCCCTTGAAGCCGAGTTTCACCGTGCGTTCGAGCTCGTCGGCGGCGGCGTCGGGCACCGCGGTCGGCAGCGCGGCGAAGGCGGCGAAGCGCTTGGGGTTTTTGCTGACGACGGCATGCAGCCGGTCGTTGACGCGGCGCGAGAGCGCGGCCGCGGTCTCGGCAGGCAGCTTTTGCGTCGACGGCGCGCCATGCGACAGCACCTGGATGTCGATATTGGCCTCGTCCATTTCCTTGATGCGCAGCGCGCCGAGATCGAACAGCCGCGTCATCTGATCGCCGGGCCGGCCGGCTTCGCCGCCGGTGTAAGTCTTGGCGAGCTCGTCGTCCCAATAATGCTCCTCGATCGCGATGACCGGGCAATGCGGTTTCTTGAACATGCGTGTTTTCCCTTTCCTTGCGGCGTCATGGCCGGACTTGTTCCGGCCATCCACGCCTTATGTTCCGGTGAAGTGAAAGACGTGGATGCCCGGCCACAGCCGTTCGAAGAACGGCGTCGCTTCGCTCGCCTATGTGCCGGGCATGACGGTTGGGGTCTAGTCGTTCACCGGATGCCGCCCAAAATACGCGGCATCTTCGGCGCTCTGCGTCCAGCCTTGCCGGCCGCGCCAACCGGCAAAGCGCGCCGCCATGTCGGCGCCGTAGCGGATGCGGAAGAGAAGTGTGCGCGCCGGCCCGTTGGCGTATTCGTGCACCTCGCCGGGCGGATGGACGACAAAGCCGCCGGGCGCGATCGGAACGCTTTCCTCCGGCGTGCGCATCACGCCGCCGCCCTCAAAGCAGAAATAGATTTCGGTGGCGTGCGGATGGCAATGATAGGGGCTGATCTGGTTCGGCTCCCAGCACGCCACGGTGACGTCGCCGCCTTCGATCCGGCCGAGGATTTTCTCGACATGCTTGTGGGGATCGAACTCGGCCTCCCTGGGCAGGCTGAAAACATGCATGGTCGACCCTCCCCGCATCGGCGCCTTGGGCACCGCCTTTATGGCTCTGCACAAGGACTTTTAGGCGATGCCGGCAAGCTTGGCGACAGGCTCTTTTACCGGCCATTTATGCGGCGGTTACGGGAAAAGGCGAGGCCGGCGCGAAAGCCGCGCACCGAGCCACTCCCCCCTTGCAATGCTGCCCTGTTGCAGTGCACCATAGTCAAACATCGAGTTGGGTCTTTAGTAGTCAGGGGGAGGCGGCGCCGGAAAGCGGGGCAGCAACTTAACTGCCGGGACGCTAACAAGGACGCTTCAATGCCTTATCGTACTGCGGCTCATCGCATGGCGGCTCATCGTGTGGCCCATTTCGCCGGAAAGGCCCATGTCGATAGAGCGACACTCGGCCGGGTCAACTCGGCCATCATGCTTGGCATGATCGGCAGCGGGCTCGTTGCCTGCGCGGTCGGCGCCATCGTCTATGATTTCGGGCGGTGGTTTTCGGCCTGGTGACAGCGCGCTGATTTTGGCGCCGTCATGATTGTCCGCGCCGCGCGACGGCGCCACCCATTGACGCCGAAGAGCTTTGGACGCCGAAAAGCTTTGGATTTCCGGCCGTTTGCCGGTGAAAAATCCCGGCAAAACAAACAGTAAGACGCCATTAATCGGGGCGGCTTAATCTCGCCCTTGCCAGCGCCGGCGAGGGGTTTTTGGTCAGATGAGCGAACGCCGTAATTCCCGACGGAGCAAAAGCTTTCTGCGCGGCTTCGTCTATGTCAGCCGCAAGCGCGGCGCGCTCGCCTGCCTGATCCGCGATTTGTCCGAAAAGGGCGCGCGCATCATCTTCTCCGACCAGGTGACGCTGCCCGACATCGTCGAGCTCTACATCCCGCAGCGCGAACAGACGCTGCGCGCGCTGGTTTCGTGGCGCAAGAACGACGAAATCGGGCTCGCCTTCACCGAAGTCGAGCAGCGCGTGCCGGACGCTTCGCCGACCGCGGGCGAAATCGTGCAGCGCGTGGCGCTGCTCGAAGCCGAGATCAGCTCGCTGCGCGCCACGCTCAAGCGCATGAAAGCCGAAACCGCCGGCGGCTACGACGAAGCCGTCGCTTAGGCTTTTCCGCTCGACTGCCCTCGCCTTCCGCCTCTCCAGCCTGATAATCTCCCCCGCACAAACTCAAGGGAGATGAACATGGCCAAGGGTTATTGGATTGCGACCTATTTCTCCGTCTCGAACCCCGACGCGCTCGCCGACTATGCCAAGCTCGCCGGTCCCGCGATCGCCGCCGGCGGCGGCAAATTCCTCGCCCGCGGCACCGCCGCCAAAGCCTACGAAAAGGGATTAAAGCAACGCACCGTGCTGATCGAGTTCGACAGCGTCGACAAAGCCGCCGCCACCCATGACGGCGCCGGCTATCAGGCCGCGCTCAAAGTGCTCGGCAACGCCGTCGAGCGCGATCTGCGTATCGTCGAAGGCCTCGCTTAGCTATTCGCTAAAGATCTTCTCGCCCTGCAGGTCGATGATCTGGCGCGCCTTGTTGAGCGTGAAGGCGACTGCGTCGGCATAGGAGGCATAACCGTCGGCGCGGATGAAGCGGTGCTCTTTCTTCACGCCGCCGATGTCGCGCTCGATCGTGCCCGCGGTCTGATAATGGCCGTTGTTTTTGTACGGCGCGGCGCGGATGACATAGCCTTTGTACTCGACCGGATCGGCCGGCTTTGCGGCTTTGCCGCCGCCGCGGCCGAATAGCGCGCTGAAAATCGACATCGCCTGATCCCGTTTATTCCCCACCGCATCGCGCCTTTCATGCGCCCGCCGGGAATGTTACTCCTCAACGCGCAGATACCTCAACGCGCAATCTTCTCAACGGACCTGTCTGCATCCTTGTCACGGAGATAAGAAAATGCCGAAAGCCTATTGGGTGACCTGCTACCGCTCGATTTCCGATCCGCAAAAAGTCGCGGCCTACGCCAAGCTCGCGCCGCCCGCGGTGACGCCGTTCGGCGCCCGCTATATCGCGCGCGGCACCGCCGTCGATGCGTTTGAGCATGGCCAGAAAGAGCGGCTCGTGATTTCGGAATTCCCCAGCGTCGAAAAAGCGGTCGCCGCCTACAACAGTCCCGCCTATCAGGAAGCACTAAAAGCGCTCGGCGACGGCGCGGTGCGCGACATCCGCATCATCGAAGCCGCTGAGTAACCTTGCCCCGGAATCGCCCTTATCGCGATTGCAAAATCGGGCAACCGCCGTTATATACGCCCCATTCGCGATTTGGCCTGCCTTGCCGTCTCGCCCCGAGAACATGACAATCATGTTCCGCCAAAAGGCCGGAGCCAAACGCTCCGGCGGGCCTTTCTCAAGCAACGCAAATCCGGATTGAAGACCGTGCGAATGGTTCGCATGGCCGCAAAACGCATGATGCGTTTCAAAAGGAGGGCCACATGGCTCAAGGTACCGTTAAGTTTTTCAACGCCCAAAAGGGTTACGGCTTCATCGTTCAGGACGCCGGCGGCCCGGATGTGTTTGTTCACATCTCCGCCGTCGAGCGCGCCGGCATGAGCAACCTGGTCGAAGGCCAGAAGGTGTCGTTCGACATCGAGGCCGACCGCCGCAGCGGCAAGTCCGCCGCGACCAATCTGCAGGCGGCTTAGAGCTTCAGGGTTCGAATACGGCGCCGGCGTCGTCATGACGCCGGCGTTTTTACAGACAGGCTTTGATCGCGAATAATAAGGAGAACAACAATGCCGAGAAAGCCGGGATTGAATTCGGAATTCGTCATGTTCGATGTCGTCTACGAGGACGGCACGCAGCGCTCGAATCGCAAGGTGCCGCGCGCGCTGACCGGCGGCCTCGACGGCGACCAGCCGGCGCACGGCTTCCTGATCGAGCAGGACCGCGACATCGCGGAAAAATCCGGCCGCGCGCCGCTCAAGATCAAGAACATCTCGCGTTCGGATGCCAAGAAAAAGTCGCGGGACCTGGACTGGAAGCAGACCGCCTAGATTTCCTTAATAGCCGCACCGCGCGAAATGCCGGCGCAGCAGCGCGACGTTACGGCGGTTGGCGCGAAAGAACACATCGAACGCGTCGCCGGCGAGCGGCACCACGCCGACCACGCCTTCCAGCAGCACGTTGCCGACCATGCGCGCCAACAAAAGCCGCGGCACGCCGAGCCGGTGCGCCTCGTAAAGCAGATAGCACGACAGCACCGAGGCGAAGGCGTCGCCGATGCCGGGAATAAGCCGCAACAGCAATTCGACGCCGAACCGCACATTGGTTCCCGGCAGGATGAACGCCGTGTCGAATAACGTCGCCAGCATGTCGATCCGGTCGACCGCCGCGCGGCGCGACGCCGTATCGTAAGGCGGCGCGTCGGCGAACTGGAACCCGGCAAATCCGGTGCGTGAGAAGTTCATGGCTTTTGTCCTTCCACTTGTCTCACAAATGGGAAGGCGATGACGTGGCGCAACCCCGGCGTCCCGGACGAATCACAACCACCGGGATTATGGATTCCCGCTTCCGCGGGAATGACGGGCAGGTTACGGTCCCGCTCCCCTTGAACCGCCGGAGCCATCCATGGCCGATATCAAAATTCTCAATCCCGAAAGCCTCGGCAAGCCGCTCGGGCAATATTCGCAATTAACGCGCGTCAAGGCGGCGGAGTTTCTGTTCATCGCCGGTCAGGTCGGCGCCGGCAAGGATGGCAAGGCGCCGGCCGACTTCGACGCGCAATGCGCGCTGGTGTTTGCCAATATCGGCGCGGCGCTTGCTTCGCAGGGCGCCGATTTTGCCAACCTGGTCGAGTTCACGACCTATCTTGTGCATTCGCAGGACATTGCAAAATTCATGGCCTATCGGACGCGCGAATTCCCAAAACTGTTCAAGAACGGCGCCTATCCGCCCAACACGCTCCTGATGATCGATCGGCTGGTACAGGAACAGTTCCTGATCGAAGTGAGCGCCGTGGCGGCGCTTTAATCGTCCTGCTCCGCGAAAACGGATGGATAAAAATCACTCCGGAAATTTGCGCCGCACCACGGTCGTCGCCAGCACCGCGCCGTTGACGCCGAGCGCCTCGATGGCGAACTCGTAAGTGTGCACCTCACCCTGCGGCGGCGACGGGCCGATGAACCCCGTCGAGAACGCGCCGCACGGCACCACCGGCTGCCCGCGATAGCCGACCGTGCCGCCGCCGTGACGGAAGCCCGGTCTGTCGAGATCCGTCATGGCGAATTGCACGTTCACCGTTCCGGCCGGCACGTCGGTGAGCTGGAAATTCGGCGAACCTTCCGGGCACCAGGTGAAAGCGGCGGCGAAGGCGAACGCCCCCGACGCACCGGCAATCTGAGCGAGGCAAAGCACCAGCGCGGCGAGGCCGGGCATGGCAGAATAGCGAGCAAGCCGCGTGATGAATTTGCACATCATAATATGCCGGCCTCCAAAAGTGCGTAACGCCAAAAATGTGTAACGAATATCAAGCGTCCGCCACGCTAGCGGCGGCGTGCCCCTGCCGCCCTGGCGCGCGGCGCCGGCGCGCTCATGACCGCGCTCGCCCGCGCGAGCCGGTGATCAAGGCGGAGCGTCAGGCAGCAAGCCGAGCCGCCGCTCTTCTGGAAAACGTCGAGCGGCGTTTCGATCACCGCATAGCCGCGCTGTTCGAGCGCACCCCGCAGCGCGGCGCTGCAGCACGACAACACGATGCTGCGGCCGACGCACACCGCATTGGCGGCAAAGCACTCGGCGTCGGCGCGCTCGAGCACGATGCGCTCGGCCGGCGCAACCAGGTCGTGAATGCGCGCGAGCGCGGCCGCCGTAAAGGCGCCGGGATAATAGACGACGGCGCCGCAGGGCAGCGCGCAGAACGCGGTGTCGAGGTGGTAGAAATTGGCGTCCTGCAGCGGCAGCGCCACCGCGCGCGTGCCGAGATGCCGGGCGATGACGCGGCCGGCGGCGGCGTCGGAGCGAAAACCGCAGCCGAGCCAGAACAGGCCGCGCCGCGCATCGAAGATGCAATCGCCGGCGCCTTCGAATTTCAGCGCCGCGGGCAAGCGCAGAACGTCCGCAGCCAGCCCGCGCGCAGCGAGTGCGGCAAACGCCGCGGCGAAGACCGGCTCCTCACTCTGCCGCTCGCCGTGCCGAAAGCGCGCCAGCACGGCCTTGCCGTCCAGCACGACCGCGGCATTGGCGGTAAACACGAGATCGGGCAGGCCGGGCACGGGCGGCAGGATCTCGATCGCCGCGCCGGCCGCGGCGAGTGCCTGACGCAAGCCCTCCCATTGCCGCTGCGCGGTCGCGTGCAAAACCGCGCCGCTCTCGGCCCAGGCTTTGGGATCCATCCACGGATTGATGCTGTAGGTGACCGCGAAATAATGCGGCGGGCACATCAGAAAGCGAGGCTGCGATCGTTCGGCAAGCGTCGCGTGGATATTCATTTCTGCGCGGGTAGCCTTGCGGTTGGAACCCGGACGAATCACTGAACCAAGCGATGGTAACATGAGGTTGCTAAATCGCCGTGACACAGAGAAGCGAAACGGGCGCCGCATCTTTCGAGCGGCCAAGCCAGCGATGTCGCCGCGTTTTTCGGCGGGCACGCTGAGGGCGGCGTTAACCTTTTTGTAACCCCTGTGACGCGAATGCGGCCAGCCATCCTGCGCCAGCCGCGTTTTGCAGAACTTTCGCCCAATTATGGCTTTGTGACGATTATATTGCACTGCAATGTATGAGGGAGGCGCATGGAATCCATGCATAACAAGCCCTTGCCTGATACGCCTCCTCGCATATATTGCATCGCAGCAAGAATAAGAATACGCGGGAAACGCCTTGGGTCCTCAGGGCTCTGATCCGGAGATGACACCATGGCCTACGCCCGCATTGCGGACGATCTGCACGATCTCGCTGCCAACGCCCCCAAGCGGCGGACAGCGCGCGGCTTCTTTCAGCGCATGTTCGATTTGATGGTGGACGCGCGCCAGCGCAGCGCCGAACGCGAGATCGCTCTCTTCCTGCAAGACAGAGGCAACTATCTGACCGACGAATCCGAACGCGAGATCGAGCGCATCCTGTCGGGGCGCTTCTAAAACCAGCGCGCCATCACCAATCCACGTTTCCGAAAGAAGGCCATCATGACGACACTCACCTTTGGCGCCGGATATCCGGCGCACGCACGGCGCGGATTTATCCGCGTCATTGCCGCGGTGACGGCTACCGTCGAGCAGATGTTCGAAGTGATCGTGGAAGCCGAACACAAATCGTCTGCGGCACGCAACCGTTATCCGCTCGCCGATTAAGGACGGCAGTCAAAGCCAGGCGCGCATGCGCGCGGCGCGATCAACCGGCGGCCGAAAGCCGAAGCCTGCTTCGGATTGCGGCAATGAAGCGCGCGAACGCCGTGGGCTCGCCGCGGCGCGGTTGCGCCAAGCCCCAGACCGGTTTCGGCCACAGCGGATCGTCCTTGCGCCGCGCGACGATGTGGACGTGAAGCTGCGGCACGACATTGCCGATCGCCGCGATATTGAGCTTGTCGCAGCGGGCGACGTCCTTGAGGACGCGCGACACTTGCGCGATTTCAGCCATCAGCAGGCCTGCGTCGTCGCCGAGATCGATGATCTCGGTAACGCCCGCGCGCCGCGGCACCAGGATCAGCCACGGATAGTTGGCGTCGTTCATCGCCAGCACGCGGCATAAAGCGAGATCGCCGACGGGCGCGGTGTCGTTTTCAAGCTGCGGGTGGAGCGACCAGCCGGCTTCCGTCATGTACGCTCCTTGTCATGGCCGGACCTAGTCGTCCGAAGGACGACGTCGCTTCGCTCGCCTACGTTCCGGTCATCCACGACTTGCCCAGCACGAGGCCGCAAAGAGGTGGATGCCCGGCACAGGGCCGGGCATGACGAGTCATCAGGAATTCGATTCGAGACTTATTCCGCCGCGGCGCTCGTCAGTGCGCCGGCATCGCGCAATTGCATGTATAGATTGATCGGATCGAGGTCGAAGCCGTTCGGCCAGGTTGGCGCGCCCAATTCAACAAATACGCGATCGAAATATTCCTTCGCCTTCAACGGCTCAACCATCACGCCGCCCTCGGCGACAACATCGGACAGGTCGCGCACGCCTTCGCTGCCATCGGTGAAACGCAGCCACAACTGGTAGCCATCGAGTGGCCGAAGCCGCAACACGTCGACCATGGGAAATTCACTCGTCGGCATCTGGACCGGGAACCTTCTCTAGAGGCAGGCGCTCCCGCGCCCGCCGCCAATTTTCCTCCAATTCAGCGCGCCGCGCCAGTATCCAATCACGAACAAGACGCCGCGCCAGCGGCGGCAACTCGCCGCTGATGATCGTGCCGTCCGACAGCCTCACGACCGCCTTGGCTTCTCCATAGCGCGCATGCAAATGCGGCGGGCTGTGATCATTGTAAAACATCTAAATCGCGATGCCGTAAAAATATGCAATTGTCGGCACCGTCCGGCCCCCCCTCGCCCGCCTCGCTCACTGCGTGAACGTTGGCGGCCTCCTCCCCCAAGGGGAGAGGCGAATTTTGCTTTAGTTGTCCAGGAAGCTCCGCAGCTTCCGGCTTCGCGACGGATGCTTCAACTTGCGCAGCGCCTTCGCTTCGATCTGGCGGATACGCTCGCGGGTCACCGAGAACTGCTGGCCGACTTCCTCCAGCGTATGGTCGGTGTTCATGCCGATGCCGAAGCGCATGCGCAGTACGCGCTCTTCGCGCGGCGTCAGCGAGGCCAGCACACGTGTCGTGGTCTCGCGAAGATTACTCTGGATCGCGGCGTCGATCGGCAGGATCGCGTTCTTGTCCTCGATGAAATCGCCAAGATGCGAATCCTCTTCGTCGCCGATCGGTGTTTCGAGCGACAGCGGCTCCTTGGCGATCTTGAGGACCTTGCGCACCTTTTCGAGCGGCATGCCGAGCTTTTCCGCCAATTCCTCCGGCGTCGGCTCGCGGCCGATCTCGTTGAGCATCTGGCGCGAGGTGCGCACGATCTTGTTGATGGTCTCGATCATGTGCACTGGAATGCGGATGGTGCGCGCCTGGTCGGCGATCGAACGGGTGATCGCCTGGCGAATCCACCACGTCGCATAGGTCGAGAACTTGTAGCCGCGGCGGTATTCAAATTTATCGACCGCCTTCATCAGCCCGATATTGCCTTCCTGGATCAGATCGAGGAATTGCAGGCCGCGGTTGGTGTATTTCTTGGCGATGGAGATAACGAGCCGGAGGTTCGCTTCGACCATTTCCTTCTTGGCCTGGCGCGCCTCGCGCTCGCCCTTCTGCACCATGTGCACGAGCTTGCGGAATTCGCCGATCTCGAGCCCGGTCTCGGTGGCGAGCGAATGGATCGAGGTGCGCAATTCCTTGATGCGATCCTTGTCGCGGGCGACGAAATTCTTCCAGCCTTTGGCGGATAGTTTTGAGACGCGGTTGAGCCAGCGCGGATCGAGCTCGGAGCCCTGGTAATTGCGGAGAAAATCCTCGCGGGTGACGCTGTGGCTTTCGGCGAGCCGCATCAGCCGGCCTTCATGGCCGACGAGCTTTTTGTTGATGTCGTAGAGCTGCTCGACCAAGGCATCGATGCGCGCCTGGTTCAGCCGCAGCGACTTCACTTCCTGGATGATCTCTTCCTTGAGCTTCTTGTATTTGCGCTCCTGGCTCGGCGTGAGCGAGCCGGTCGAATGCAGCTTGTTGTGGATGTCCTGTTCCTGCAGGCGGCGCAGCCGTTTGAAGGAATCGGCGATATTGTCGAAGGTCTCGAGCACCTTCGGCTTGAGCTCCGCCTCGATCGCGGCGAGCGACATCGAATTTTCGAGATCGTCCTCGTCAATGTCGCTGTCGGCCATCGCGGCTTCTTCGCCGCCGCCGGCGGCGGGCGCGCCGGCCGGCTTGAACGGCGTGGCGCCGGGTGGCGCCGAGGGCGGCGCCACCGCCTGCACCGGTTGCGGCACAAAGCCGGGCGTTCCGGGCGGCATCGCGCCGGGCACGGCGGCATTCGGGTCGCCGCCAGGCGCCATGGCCGGCGCGACTTGCTTGGCGTCGGGGCCGGCATAGGTCGCTTCGAGATCGATGATGTCGCGGAGGAAGACTTTCCCCTCGTTCAATTCGTCACGCCAGATGATGACGGCCTGGAACGACAGCGGGCTCTCGCACAGGCCGGCGATCATGGCTTCGCGGCCGGCCTCGATGCGCTTGGCGATGGCAATTTCGCCTTCGCGGGAGAGCAGCTCGACCGAGCCCATTTCCCGCAGATACATGCGCACCGGGTCGTCGGTGCGCTCGGACGGCTCCTTGGCTTCGGATTTCGCGACCGGTTTCGGCGTGACCTCGACCAGCTCGCCGCCTTCGGACTCTTCCTGCTCGGGCTCGTCGGCCGCCTCTTCTTCCTCTCCGGCCTCGGCTTCCTCGGTCTCGACGACGTTGATGCCCATTTCGTTCATCATCGCCAGCACATCCTCGATCTTCTCGGAGGTAACCTCCTCGGACGGCATGACGGCATTGAGCTGTTCGTAGGTGACGTAGCCGCGCTTCTTGGCCTGCTTGATCATCTTTTTGACGGCGGCGTCGGACAGATCGAGGACCGGCGGCGTTTCCGGGGTTTCCTTCTCCGTCCCCTCGGCGTCCTTGTCCTTCGGCGCGGCCGCGCCGTTTTGCCGAAGGACTTTGCCCTTGGTCGGTGCGGCCTTGGCGGCCACGCTCTTGCTTGCCATGCTCTGTCTCTCCAACGGGCGCGCTTTCGCGCGTTTTCGGTCCCCTACCCTATGGTGTGAGTCTCACACCGCAGCGAACCGAACGCCGGGACCGGTCGGACAACCGCCTGTCCCTTATTTTTGGGCCGCTCGCGCACCGCTTTAGGCGGGCGCTTACGGCCAAAAAGGCAGCACCGTCAGGGACATCCCCGGCAGGCACCGCCCGAAATCGAGGCCAATTTGTCGGAACTCCGTTAAGCTCCGACTAACCTTGTACCGCGAGGGCAGCCTCTTATTCCCTCGCCTTGCCAGCCGTCCCCCTAAAAGGGTGGGGATGGGTGGGGGTCCGTCGAGCCCCGGCCGACATTATCGGAACCGAGCACCACGGATCCCCACCGGCAGCCTTCAGCCACCGCCTCTCCCCCTTTGAGGGGGAGGACAATTACAACGCCCGCGACGGCCGGCCCGACGACGCGCCGAACCCCTCGATCAGGGCCTCGGTGCCGTCGAGCGAGGACAGCCGGGCTTTGACGTCGCGCAACCGCGCATAGTTTGCCTCGGAATTGTCCGCGCCCATCGCCACTTCCGCATCCCTCAGTTCCCTAGTTAGGGAATGCCATTGCCGATGCAAGGCGATTAGCTGCTTCCAGGTCAGCAAAACATCGGATTCTGCCGCCGCCGGCCGCGCGCCCCACACCGAGGGCGTGGTGATGCTGCGCTGGATGCGTTCGAGCAGGTCGGCAAAACCTCGTTTGGCAAGTTCCGCCACCAGCGCCACGCTTTCGGCCTCGCCATACTGGCTGCGATCCTTGCCGAAATCTTCGGCAAAATGATGGGCGAAGACGTCGATCAGGGCGCCTTTGAGCTTTTGCGTATCGGCATGGCGGAACTCGGCTTCGGCGAGTTCCTCGAGGTGATCGTGCAACAGCCAGGGATGGTTGAGCGCCGCCTGCATGATCAGCGCTTCGCGGCGCGGGATGGCGGCGCGATGACCGCGATGCAGCGGACCCGCCGCGAGCTGCGAGCTCGCCACCTCGTAACTGTCGCCGCGGCTCAAGCCGCGCGGCCCCGGCCGCGAAGCGGTGCCGCCACGGCCCTCACCACGGCCCTCGCCACGCCCTTCGCTACGTCCCCTCGCCGCGAAGGAATTTTCCTGGAAGCCGCGGCGGCGGTTTTCCTTGGTGGTGAACATTTGCGGCGCGAACATTTGCCGGAGCCGCCCGGAAAAATCCTGCCGGTAGTAACGGCGCACCGCTTCGTCGGCGATGCCTGCGGTGACTTCGCCAATGCGCGCCTCGAACGCGGCGCGCCGCTCCGGCGTATCGAACGGACCGGCCTCGCTCTCGCGCGTCCATAGCACGTGCGCGAGCGGCCGCGCCGCAGCGAGTACGTCCTCGATCGCCTCGCGGCCGCCGGAGCGGGCAAGGTCGTCGGGATCCTGCCCGTCGGGCAGCGTCGCGAGCTTCAGGCTCTTGCCCGGTTTGAGCAGCGGCAGCACCAGATCGATCGCGCGGTAAGCCGCGCGCCTGCCGGCCTCGTCGCCGTCGAAGCAAAGCAGTGGCTCATCGGCCATGCGCCACATCAGCGCCAATTGCTCGGCGGTGACCGCGGTGCCGAGCGGCGCCACCGTCGCCTCAAAACCCGCCGTCACCATGGCGATAACGTCGATATAGCCTTCCACCGCGACGACGCGCGCGCCGCCATGCGCCGCCTTGCGCGCGGCCGCGATGTTGTAAAGCGTCGCGCCCTTGTGAAAGAGCGGCGTCTCCGGCGAGTTGAGATATTTGGCGGAGACATCCTTATCCAACGCGCGGCCGCCAAAGGCGATGACGCGGCCGCGCCAGTCGCTGATCGGAAACATCACGCGATCGCGGAAGCGGTCATAGGGCACCGGAATGTCTTCGCCGGTAACGACAAGACCGGCTTCCGCCATGTCTTCGACCGAGATTTTCGCGGCGCCGAGGTGCTCTTTGAGCGCATATTGGTCGGGCGCCGCATAGCCGAGGCGGAATTGCAGTTGCGCCGCGGCATGCACGCCGCGATCGAGCAGATAGCCGCGACCGCGCGCGCCGTTTCGTGACGCCAGCGTCGATTGGAAGAACGCCGCTGCCAGCTCGACGATATCGTGCAGCGTCTTGCGCCGTTCCTCATGCTGTTGTGCCTCGCGCGTCATCACCGGCAGCGGCACGCCGGCCTGCCCAGCCAGCCGCTCGACGGCTTCCGGGAAACTCACGCCCTCGGTCAGCATCAGAAAATCGAAAATGTTGCCGTTTTTGCCCGAGGAGAAGTCGAACCACATCGCCTTTTGGTCATTGACGAAGAACGACGGCGTCTTTTCCTGGTTAAAGGGCGACAGGCCCTTCCATTCGCGGCCGGCCTTGCGCAATTTCACGCGCTTGCCCACGACTTCCGAAACCGGAAGCCGCGCGCGCAGCTCGTCGAGGAATTGCGGCGTGAAACGCATGGTGATTCGGCAGCGTAGCGTGGCAACGGCGCGAAGATAGGGCGCCCGGTCCGCGTAGCAAGGCAGGCGGTGCTTGTCCTAGTTATCCACAGGGCGTCGCGCCGTCAGCACCGTCAGTCCGGCCCCATGCCGGCCGCTTTGACCACCTGTTCGGCGACAATACGGTCGTCGGCGATCTGCTTGGCGAATTCGTCCGGCGTATCCGTCGCCCCGACCAAGCTTTTGTCCTTCAACTGCTGCTGCGCGAAATTGGGATCGGCAACGATGGCGGCCACTTCCTTGGCGAGGCGATCGACGATCAGCCGCGGCGTACCGGCCGGCGCGAACAGCCCATACCAGCCGCGCGACGGCGGGCCGTGGTAACCGGTCTGTTCCAGCGTCGGCGTTTTGGGAAAGTTCGGCGAATGGATGTTGTTGAGCATGACGAGTTCCGTCATGGTGCCGGCCCTGATCTGGCCGATGACATTACCCTCGCCGAATAGCCCGATCGGCGTCGAGCCGGACAGGATCGCGGTGACCGCTTCGCCGCCGCCCTTGAACGGCACCCGGACCCAGTCGGCGCCGCGCTCCTTTTTCAGCGTCTCCATGTAGAGCACCATCGGCGCGCCGGGCGTCAGATAAGACAACGTACCAGGCTTGGCCTTCGACAGCGCCACAAGCTCGTCGACGCTCTTCACCTTGAGATCGGAATTCACCACCAGCGCGTGCAGCAGATCGAAGAGCTTGGTGATCGGCTGCAGCTTGTCGGGATCGAACGCCATGTTCTTGATGAGAAACTGGTTATAGATCATCGGATCGGCATTGACGATGCAGATCGTATAGCCGTCGGGCGCCGCATCTTCGCAGGCGCGCGCGCCGACCATCTGCATGCCGCCGGGGCGGTTCTCGATCACGATCGCCTTGCCGAGCACCGGCTCCAATTTCTCGGCGAGCGCGCGCATGAACACGTCGCTGATGCCGCCGGGGCTCGTCGTTGTGAGCACGCGGATCGGCCGCGTCGGCCAATTGTCCTGCGCCGCCGCGAAGCCCGGCAGCATGAAGGCAAAAATGACAGCGATGAAAGCTGAGCGGCGCACGGCGTTATCTCCCTAATTGGTTAGGCGGTCGCCGCCGGCGGTGAAGCCGAACAGCCGCTGCACGCGATAATAGCGCGCCGAGCGCGGTTGCGTGATCCCCCATTGGTCGGAACGATTCGGGCGGGAATTTCCAGTAGTCCGATCCGTGCGCGGCGGTAGCCATCGTCGATCTGCGTCACCTCGGCGGTGTATTCCAGCGGCACCTCATCGGGCCCGCAGAAATAACCGAAGACATTGTTGCCGGCGCCATGGCGTCCCGGTCCCCATTCGATCGGATAGCCATTGTCCTTCATGCGGCCGATCCCGCGCATCACCGAATCGAGGTCCGGCAGCTCGAAAGCAATGTGGTTGAGCGTCGGCAGGCCGGTCTTGGCGAAGACGACGGAGTGATGATCGGTGTTGGCGCAATGCAGGAACCACAGCGGCGCGTTGTCGTCGATGACGCGAAAACCGAGCACGCCGGTGAAGAAGGCGAGGCTTGCATCGAAATCGCGGACGTTGAGATTGACATGAGTGATCTTGCACGGCCGGTCTTTGTTTCCCGCCGTGTCGGCATGATCGGCCGCCGCACAGACAAAAGCGAGGTTGCGGCCTTCGGGATCCTTGCAGCCAAAGCCGTAGCCGCCGCCGGGCGACGTCAGCACGGCCGGCGCGCCCGGTCTGCCTCCCGCCGCGGCGATGGCGCGATGCAAAGCATCGATGCCGGCGCGGTCGGCGACGTCGAACACGATGCGGACCACCGCCGGCTGCGCGCCGCCATGCAGGCCGAGCACATGGTGATAGGTGCCGCTACCCCGGAAATAGCGGGAGTCGTTGCGCGTCTCGACCGGCGCAAGGTTCCACACGGTTTCATAGAAGCGCGAAGCCTCGTCGAGATTGGTGGCGACGAGTTCGACGCTGCGCACGCCGCGGACAACACAGCTCGACATCGATTATGACCCGCCGAGCAGCTTTTTCACCTGCGCGCCGGCCTTGCCGAAATCCATCCGCCCTGAGAAGCGCAGCTTGAGCGCCGCCATGGTGCGGCCCATGTCCTTGAGCGTCTCGGCTTCGAGCTCCTTGATCAGCGCCGAAATTGCGCCGGCGGCTTCGAGGTCGGACAGCTGCTTTGGCAGATAGGCGGTGATGATCTCGATCTCTTCGCGCTCCTGGGCGGCGAGTTCGGCGCGGCCGGCCTCCTCATAGATGCCGAGCGATTCCTGGCGCTGCTTAATCATCTTGCCCATGACCTCGACGATCTCGGCATCGCCCAGCGTCAGGCGCTCGGCGCCTTTGGTCTCGCGTTCGAGAATCGCGGCGTTGACAAGCCGCAGCGTCGAAACGCGCCGGGCGTGGCCGGCTTTCATCGCCACTTTGAGGTCGCTGTTGATAGTGTCGCGCAACACGGGCGTCGATCCTTGGGCAATGCCGTTGCTCCCGGCCCCAGCCTCCTCCCGGAGGGGAAAGAATAAGGCGTGGGCCAAGCGCGAACGGCTGTTGCGTTCTCATATATTATCCGCAAATAAGAGGCCATGACCCAGACGCAAGCGACTTTTGCCGGCACTTGGGACGACCCCAAGCCGACCGCGCTGCTTGTGCTTGCCGACGGCATGGTGCTCGAAGGCATCGGCTTCGGCGCCGCCGGCCATGCGGTCGGCGAGGTCTGCTTCAATACGGCAATTACCGGCTATCAGGAGATCCTCACCGACCCGTCCTATGCCGGACAGATCATCACTTTCACATTTCCCCACATCGGCAATGTCGGTACCAACGACGAGGATATCGAGACGGTCAATCTCGCCGCCACGCCCGGCGCGCGCGGTGTCGTTTTGCATTCGGCGATCACTCAGCCGTCCAGCTATCGCGCCACGCGCCATCTCGACGCCTGGCTAAAAAGCCGGGGCGTCATCGGGCTTGCCGGGATCGATACCCGCGCGCTCACCGCGCTCATCCGCGGTAAGGGCATGCCCAACGCGGTGATCGCGCACGAGCCGTGCGGCCGCTTCGATCTCGACGCGCTCAAGCGCGAAGCCAAGGCATGGCCTGGCCTCGTCGGCATGGATCTGGTGCCGATGGTGACGTCGGCGCAGCGCTTCACCTGGGACGAGACGCCGTGGCGGTGGGGCGAAGGATACGGCCGCGAGAACGGGGCTGCGTTCAACGTCGTCGCCATCGATTACGGCATCAAGCGCAACATCCTGCGTCAGCTGGCCGGCAATGCCTGCAAAGTGACGGTGGTGCCGGCAACCACGTCGGCCGCCGATATTCTGGCGCTAAACCCCGACGGCGTTTTTCTTTCCAATGGACCGGGCGATCCGGCCGCGACCGGCGCATATGCGGTGCCGGTGATCCGCGCGCTGATCGAGAAAAAGCCGGTGTTTGGCATCTGCCTCGGCCATCAGATGCTTGGGCTCGCGGTCGGCGCCAAGACGATGAAAATGCATCAGGGCCATCACGGCGCCAACCATCCGGTGAAAGACCTCACCACCGGCAAGGTCGAAATCACGTCGATGAACCACGGCTTTGCCGTCGACGGCGCGACACTGCCGGGCAACGCCGTGGAAACCCATGTCTCGCTGTTCGACGGCTCCAATTGCGGTCTCGCGCTCAACGACCGGCCGGTCTTCTCGGTGCAATATCACCCCGAGGCCTCGCCCGGTCCGAGCGACAGCCATTATCTGTTCGAGCGTTTTGTCGGCCTGATGCGCGAAACGAAACGGCAGTGAACAGGATCGTCAGGACCGATGCCGACCACAATGAACGCTCCCGCTCCCGTCACCCATAAATTCGCCGACGACGGCAGCATCCCGAACAATCCCGTCCTGCCGCTTGTCCTCTACCGCGGCGGCATCCACCTTGGCGGATCGCCCGATCCGGAAGACATGATCGAAAAAGCCTTCGCGGCGAACGGCTGGGGCGATATGTGGCGCAACGGCATCTACCCCTACCCGCACTATCATTCGATGATCCACGAAGCGATGGGCGTTGCCCGCGGCCGCGCCACGGTGCTGTTCGGCGGTAAAAAGGGACGCGAGATCGAGATCGTGCCCGGCGACGTCGTCGTCCTGCCGGCCGGCACCGGCCATCAGTGCCTCAAACAGACCCCGACGCTGGTCGTCATCGGCGCCTATCCGCCGATCGGCAAATACAATCTCTGCCAGGGCAGCAAGAACGAGCACGCCAAGGCGCTCGTCACCATCCCGAAAGTGCCGCTGCCGGCAACCGACCCGGTATTCGGCCGCGCCGGACCGCTGCTCGCGCTGTGGCGGGCATGATCGCTATTTCATCTGCAGATGCACGGCGTTGACGACCGTGGTGTAGCGCTCGAGATCGTCCTGCATGAATTTGGCGTAAGCCGCGGTGCCGTTTTCCTCCATGTGGATGCCGAGCGTGACCAGCCGCGCGGCCATTTCCGGCTCGCGCAGGATTTTGGCGACCGCGGACTGCAAGCGCGCGACAATGGCCGGCGGCACGCCGGCGGGGCCGAGCAGGCCGATCATGGTTGCGACGTCGAAACCCTTGTAGCCGAGTTCGTCGCAGGTCGGCACGTCGCGGCAGCGACGGATCGCGCTGCAAGACGCTGACGCACAGCGCGCGCAATTTGCCGGTCTGGATCAGAGCACAGCACATTGGGAATGCCCGACCAGCCGGCGTCGATTTCGCCGGTCAACAGCCCATTCACCATCGCGGTGCCGCCGCGATAGGGCACATGCAGGAGATCGATCCCGGCCTGCTGCTCGAAGATCACCATCGTGAGCTGATGGATCGAACCGGAGCCGGCGGAGCCGAAGCTCAGCGTGCCCGGCTTGGATTTGGCGAGCGCGACGAACTCGGCAAGCGTATTGGCCGGCACCGACGGCTTGATCACCAGCACGGTCGGCAGCGTCGCCAGCGCGGTGATCGGGGTGAAATCCTTGAGCTTGTAATTGGCGTCCGGATTCATCGCGATGCTGATCGCCAGCGCGCCGGAATCGCTGAGCATCAGCGTATAGCCGTCGCCCGGCGCCGCCGCGATCTCTTTGGCGGCGACCACGCCGCCGACGCCCGGCACGTCTTCGACGATGAACGTGTTGCCGAACATTTCGCTCAAGCGGCTGGCGAGAAGCCGCGCGATCACGTCGGGATTGCCGCCCGCCGCCGACGGCGCGAGGATGCGAACCGGGTGGTTCGGATAATCGGCGTCTTCGGCGAGCGCCGCGAAGTCATCGACAAGCGCAAAGCCCGATCGCCGATCGCGCCGGCCACCCGCAAGATTGTTCTTATCGGCATTTGTTCTCCCCTGGCCCTGGTTTTCATGTCTCGCCCCAGATCTCGCGCGCCAGCGCGCAGACCAGTTCGAGCTTGCGCCGTTGCGCCTCCGCCGTCACCGGATTGCCGGTATCGACGCTGGCGAAGCCGCATTGCGGACTGACGGCGAGCCGGTCGAGCGCCACGAATTTGGTTGCCTCGTCGAGCCGCCGCCGCAGCGCCGCCTTGTCCTCGAGCTGCGGCACTTTGGTCGAAACCAGACCGAGCACGACCGATCTTGTGCTTGGGCACGAAGCGCAGCGGCGTGAAATTGCCCGCCCGCGGCGTGTCGTATTCGAGAAAGTAGAACGGTATTTCCAGCGCGTTGAACAGCCGCTCGGCGACGTTGTCGTAACTGCCCTCGGCATGCCAATGGCCGCCGCGATTGCCGCGGCACAGATGCATGCCGATGTGCATATCCGCCGGCGCGGCGCGCAGGATGCGATTGGTCACGCCGATATAAGTGTCGATCAGCCTGCTCCAGTCGTCGCCGCGCGCGGCGAGCATGGCCTGCACGTCGGGATCGCCGAATTTGGCAAAGGCCGTCTCGTCGATCTGCACGTAATGGCAGCCGGCCTCGGCCAGCGCGCGAAGCTCTTTGCTGAACGCGTCGACGATATCCGACCAGAACCGATCGACGTCCTTGTAGGCCGTCGCGGTCACCGCGGCATCGCCGCCGCGGAAATGCAGCGCGCAGGGGCCGGGGATGGTGATCTTCGGCAGGCGCGACGAATGCGCTTTGAGGAAGGCGGCGTCGCCGGCATTGATCGGATGGGTCCATTGCACGCGGCTGCCGATCGCAGCCATCGGCTGCGCGCCGCGGCCGCCGCCGTGCCGTTCGCCGTTCTCGGTGCCGATCGCGTCGGTGCCGCCGATCGTGTCGATGCGAAGCTTGCCGAGCTCGGCGATAGAAGAAGCTGTGATAGGAGCGGCGGCGGAATTCGCCGTCGGTGACGAATTTGAAGCCGAGGCTTTCCTGCAGGGCGATGGCGTCGCGGATGGCCTTGTCTTCGGCCGCGGTCAGATCGTCCTGGCCGATTTCACCGCGGGCGAAACGCCCGCGCTGTTCCAGCAAATCCGGCGGCCGCAACAGGCTGCCGATATGCTCGGCGCGAAACGGCGGCTTCGCTCTGGGTTTTGCGGCGGCAACCGTACTGGCGCGAACATCCACGGCGTCTCGCTCCCGGGCTGTGTTTTCGCTCACTTTTCGGCTGGCTGGGCGAGAAGTCAATCGGGGGTGCGCGATGCAGGCCGTCGCCGATGTTGGCGATTTCGAAATTGCCGAAACCGACGCGATAGATGGCCATATGGCCGGTGGGTAGCGCAAGGCGCGAGCCTTCCCATGGCGTCGAATCTGGTCTAAGACCCCCTCGCGCGGGGCCGAGCCCCGGCGCCGGCCCAAAGGACGCGCATCATGCGCGCCCTTTTTTTGTGCCCGCCGTTTTATGCCTACATGCGGAAGCGATGCCCAAACGGACCGACATCTCCTCGATCCTGATCATTGGCGCGGGCCCGATCGTCATCGGCCAGGCGTGCGAATTCGATTATTCCGGCACGCAGGCCTGCAAGGCGCTCAAGGACGAGGGCTATCGGGTCATCCTCGTCAATTCCAATCCGGCGACGATCATGACCGATCCGGATTTGGCGGACGCGACCTATATCGAGCCGATCACGCCGGAGATGGTCGCCAAGATCATCGAGAAGGAGCGCCCCGACGCGCTGTTGCCGACCATGGGCGGGCAGACCGCGCTCAACACCGCGCTGTCGCTGCGCAAAATGGGCGTGCTGGACAAATTCGACGTCAAGATGATCGGCGCCACCGCCGACGCCATCGACAAGGCCGAAGACCGCAAGCTGTTTCGCGAGGCGATGACCAAGATCGGGCTGGCGACGCCGCGCTCGCATCAGATCAAGACGCTGATCCAGGCGCTCGAGGCGCTCGAAGATATCGGGCTGCCGGCGATCATCCGGCCGTCGTTCACGCTCGGCGGCACCGGCGGCGGCATCGCCTATAACAAGGCGGAGTTCATCGAAATCGTCGAACGCGGCATCGACGCCTCGCCCACCACCGAAGTGCTGATCGAGGAATCGGTGCTCGGCTGGAAAGAGTTCGAGATGGAGGTGGTGCGCGACAAGAATGACAATTGCATCATCGTCTGCTCGATCGAAAACATCGATCCGATGGGCGTGCATACCGGCGATTCCATCACCATCGCGCCGGCGCTGACGCTCACCGACAAGGAATATCAGATCATGCGCGACGCCTCGATCGCGGTGTTGCGCGAGATCGGCGTCGAGACCGGCGGTTCCAATGTGCAGTTTGCGGTCAATCCGGCCGACGGGCGCCTTGTCGTCATTGAAATGAATCCGCGGGTGTCGCGCTCCTCCGCGCTGGCTTCGAAGGCGACCGGTTTCCCGATCGCCAAAGTCGCGGCAAAGCTCGCGGTCGGCTACACGCTCGACGAGATCGCCAACGACATTACCGGCGGCGCTACCCCGGCCTCGTTCGAGCCGACCATCGATTACATCGTCACCAAAGTGCCGCGCTTTGCCTTCGAGAAATTCCCCGGCGCCGAACCGGTGCTCACCACCTCGATGAAATCGGTCGGCGAGGCGATGGCGATCGGCCGCACGTTCGCCGAAAGCCTGCAGAAGGCGCTGCGCTCGCTGGAAACTGGATTGACGGGTCTTGATGAGATCGCCATCCCGGGCCTCGATCAGGGCGACGACAAGAACGCCATCCGCGCCGCGCTCGGCACGCCGTCGCCGGACGGCCTATTGAAAGTGGCGCAGGCGATGCGGCTCGGCATGAGTGACGCCGACATCCATCAGGCCTGCCGGATCGATCCGTGGTTTCTCGCCCAGATCCGCGGCATCATCGAGATGGAAGCCGAAATCCGCGGCAAGGGCCTGCCGACGACGGCGACGGCGCTGCGCCGGCTCAAGGCGATGGGATTTTCCGATGCGCGGCTCGGCAAGCTGACCGGGCTTGCCGCCGAAGAGGTTTCGCAACGCCGCCGCAAGCTCGGCGTGCGGCCGATCTTCAAGCGCATCGACACCTGCGCCGCCGAATTCGCTTCGCCGACGGCTTACATGTATTCGACCTACGAAACGCCCTTTGCCGGCCGCGCCGCCGACGAGGCCGCGCCATCCGACAAGAAGAAGGTCATCATCCTCGGCGGCGGACCCGAACCGCATCGGCCAGGGCATCGAATTCGATTATTGCTGCTGCCATGCCGCCTTCGCGCTCAAGGAAGTCGGCTACGAAACCATCATGATCAACTGCAATCCGGAAACGGTGTCGACCGATTACGACACGTCGGACCGGCTTTATTTCGAGCCGCTCACCGCCGAGGACGTGATGGAGATCATCGACACCGAGCGCGGCAACGGAACGCTGCACGGCGTCATCGTGCAATTCGGCGGCCAGACGCCGCTCAAGCTCGCCGAAACGCTTGGAAAAAGCGCGGGTGCCGATCCTCGGCACGTCGCCGGACGCCATCGATCTCGCCGAGGACCGCGACCGCTTCAAGCAACTGCTCGATCGGCTCAAACTGCGCCAGGCCAAGAGCGGCATCGCCACCTCACCGGAGAAGGCGCACGCCATCGCCGAGACGATCGGCTATCCGATCGTGATCCGCCCGTCCTACGTGCTGGGCGGCCGCGCCATGGAGATCGTGTACGACACGCACCAGCTCGACCGCTACGTCGCGCGGCTGAACGCCGATCTCGACCGGCCGTCGGAGCTGGCGGTGTCGGACAAGCGGCCGCTCCTGATCGACCGCTACCTCACCGACGCCATCGAAGTCGACGTCGATTGCCTTGCCGACGGCAAGGACAGCTTATATCGCCGGCATCATGGAGCACATCGAAGAAGCCGGCATTCATTCCGGCGACAGCGCCTGCTCGCTGCCGCCGCACAACCTCTCGGCCAAAGTCATCGCCGAGCTCGACCGGCAGACCCGGGCGCTGGCGCTCGCGCTCAAAGTCGGCGGCCTGATGAACGTGCAATACGCCATCAAGGACGGCGACATCTATGTGCTCGAAGTCAATCCGCGCGCCTCGCGCACGGTGCCCTTCGTCGCCAAGGTGATCGGCATTCCCGCCGCCAAGATCGCGGCCCGCATCATGGCGGGTGAATCGCTGGCGAGCTTTCATCTCAAGCCGCAGCGCTTCGAGCCGGGCGCGGCGACGCATGTCGGGGTGAAGGAAGCGGTGTTTCCGTTCGCCCGCTTCGGCCCTGCGGTCGACACCGTGCTCGGGCCGGAAATGAAATCGACGGGCGAAGTGATGGGGATCGACCGCGACTACAATGTCGCCTTCGTCAAAAGCCAGCTTGGCGGCGGCTCGCGGCTGCCGAAAACCGGGACCGTTTTCGTGTCGGTCAAGGACGCCGACAAGCCGCGCATCCTCGAAGCCGCGCGCTTGCTCGCCGAACTGGGCTTCCGGATCATGGCGACGTCGGGAACCCAACGCTACCTCGCCGCGCAGGGCGTCGCCGCGGTCAAGATCAACAAGGTCGCCGAAGGCCGCCCGCATATCGTCGATGCCATCAAAAACGGCGATGTCCAGCTGGTTTTCAACACCACCGAGGGCGCCACGGCACTGGCGGACAGCCGCTCGCTCCGGCGCGCCGCCCTCTTGCATAAAGTGCCGTACTACACCACTCTTTCAGGGGCTGTCGCCGCAGCGCAGGGCATCAGGGCCTATCTCGGGGGCGACCTCGAAGTGTGTGCGCTGCAGAGCTATTTTGGGGCCGAGTCTGATCAAGCGTCGGGGCGGCCCCAGCGACGGTCCGTGTAGAGCCAGTTTTCCCTGTCGCGTGGCCGGGCAATGCTTCGGCCCGCGACCGGGATTTTGACTCTGCGGACATTGGAGGGTTGAGACGGATGGACAAGATCCCGATGACAGCAGAGGGCTACTCGGCCATCGAGGTCGAGTTGAAGCACTGCCAACAGGTGGAGCGCCCTCGGATCATTCAGCAGATTACCGACGCGCGCACCCACGGCGACCTTTCGGAGAACGCCGAATATCACGCGGCGAAGGAATCCCAGTCGCTCAACGAGGGCCGCATCGCCGAGCTCGAGGACAAACTTGCGCGTGCCGAAGTGATTGATGTGTCCAAGCTTTCGGGCGACACGATCACGTTCGGCGCGACCGTCACGGTGGTCGATGAGGACACCGACAAAAAAGCGGTATGGCAGATCGTCGGCGAGCCCGAAGCGGACGCCAAGAAGGGTAAGATTTCCATCACCTCGCCGCTGGCCCGCGCCTTGGTCGGCAAGAAGAAAGGCGCGCAGGTCGAGGTGGTCACGCCCGGCGGCGCCAAGGCCTACGAAGTCATGAAGGTGGAGTGGAAGTGACGCTACGCGTCATTCCGGGGCGCCGCTAAGCGGCGAGCCCGGAATCCATATCCCCCGCGTCCGAACAAAAGCTCCGATTCCGCGCACGTCCTTCTGGGCCAATGATTATGGATTCCGGGTTCGCGGACTTCGTCCGCGCCCCGGAATGACGAATCCATACCCTCCGGGACAGGGGGGTTGCGTATCTTGCATAGCTCCCCGGAATCCTTACATAGAACGGCTGAACTTGCGGGGCATTGGGCAGGCCTATTTCCTCGTAAAACCTGCCGCAACCATCGGATATCGCCGGTGCCTAATACCACTCACGCCAAGGTCGTGATCATTGGATCCGGACCCGCAGGCTATACGGCGGCGATCTATGCCGCCCGCGCCATGCTCGATCCGATCCTGATTCAGGGCATCGCGCCCGGCGGCCAGCTCACCGTCACCACCGACGTCGAGAACTATCCGGGCTTCGCCGATGTGATCCAGGGCCCCTGGCTCATGGAGCAGATGCAGAAGCAGGCCGCCCATGTCGGCACCAAGCTCGTCGCCGATCACGTCAACACACTCGATCTCCATCGCCGCCCGTTCCGGCTCGACTGCGATTCCGGCGATATCTATTTCGCCGATGCTCTTATTCTGGCGACCGGCGCGCAGGCGCGGTGGCTCGATCTGCCGGGCGAGCAGAAATTCCGCGGCTACGGCGTCTCCGCCTGCGCCACCTGCGACGGCTTCTTCTATCGCAGCAAGGAAGTTCTGGTGATCGGCGGCGGCAATACCGCGGTTGAGGAGGCGCTATTTCTCACCAACTTCGCCAGCAAGGTGACCGTCGTGCACCGGCGCGACAGTTTTCGCGCCGAGCGGATCCTGCAGGAACGGCTCTATGCGAACCCGAAAATCTCGGTGCTGTGGCATACCGTGCTGCACGACGTCGGCGGCGACGACAATCCGCTCAAGGTGAGGAGCGCGGTGCTGCGCAACGTCAACACCGGCGAAATCACCGAGCAGGCGATCGACGGCATTTTCATCGCCATCGGCCATTCGCCGGCGACCGAGCTTGTCGCCGGCCAGGTCGAGATGAAGCCGTCGGGCTACATCAAGACCGCGCCGCACTCGACCGCTACCTCGGTGCCCGGCCTGTTCGCCGCCGGCGACGTCGCCGATGACATTTATCGGCAGGCTGTCACCGCCGCGGGGCTGGGCTGCATGGCGGCGCTCGAAGCCGAAAAATTCCTCGCGGCGCATGGCGAGGCCGAGCCGCGCATGGCGGCGGAGTGATTTTTCACCTCTTCGGCGTTCGGGAGAGGCAGAAAGCAGCAAATGGATTGGGACAAACTCAAAGTATTTCACGCCGCCGCCGAGGCCGGCAGCTTCACCCATGCCGGTGAGCAGCTCGGGCTATCGCAATCGGCGGTGTCGCGCCAGGTGAGCGCGCTCGAACAGGAACTGACCGTCTCGCTGTTCCATCGCCACGCGCGCGGCCTGATCCTGACCGAGCAGGGCGAGATGCTCTACCGCACCGCGCACGATGTGTTCATGAAGCTCGAAGCCGCGCGCGCCAAGCTCACCGACTCGCGCGAACGGCCGAACGGCGACCTGCGCGTGACGACGACGCCGGGTATCGGCGTGCACTGGCTCACCCCGCGACTCGGCGAGTTCGTCGATATGTACCCTGAAGTGCACATCACGCTCATCACCACCGACGAGGAACTCGACCTCGCCATGCGCGAGGCCGACGTCGCCATCCGGCTGCGCCAGCCGACCCAGCCCGACCTCATTCAGCGCAAGCTGTTTTCCGTGCATTTCCACGTTTACGCCTCCCCCGAATATCTCAAGCGCTTCGGCACGCCGCGCAATTTGGAAGATCTCGACAGCCACCGCATTCTGGTGCTGGGCGGCAACATACCGTCATACCTGCAACGGTCGCGCTGGCTGATCGAGGTCGCGCGCGACGGCAAGGGTCCGCGGGTGCCGCACCTCGTCATCAACAATATCCTCGGCATTTTGCGCGCCTGCCAGCGCGGCCTCGGCATCGCGATGCTGCCGGATTACCTGGTCGAGGAGAACGGCGGGCTGGTGCAACTGTTCGGCGAGGCCGACGCCATCGCGCTCGATGCCTATTTCGTCTATCCCGAAGAGCTTAAGGCCGTCGCTCGCGTGCAGGCTTTTCGCGACTTCCTCGTCGCCAACGCGCAGCGCTGGAATTTCTAGCGCCGACCGTCCCCGTCGCGACATGTTGACGCGCAAATCCTGCCGCCGCGATTCGCCGAACGCGCCCCTGCTCCTTGCGGTCACCGCATGGCTGACATGCCCGGTACTGCGTTGTGTGCGCAAAGTCGCAATCGCATAATTCGACGTCGCTGCATGGCAACGGTTGCCGCCATCCTCCCAGATTGGCGACCGTAAAGCCGGCAGTTGTTCCCCTCTGGAAGGTGTCGTCAGCGCCCCCACGCTGACGAACTGAACCGGGCCCGCAAGGGCCCGGTTTTCTTTTGGGCAAGACCAAGCTTACTATTCGCGGCTTGGTAGGCGCCCCTTGCCCGATGAAAATCTCCGTTCTTGACGACTATTTCGACACGCTGCGGACGCTGCCCTGCTTTCGCAAGCTTGACGGCCACGACGTCACTGTCTGGAACGATCATGTGCAGGACACCGACAAGCTCGCGGAGCGGCTGCGCGACGCCGAGGTTTTGGTGCTGTTTCGCGAGCGGACACAAATCCGCGCGCCCTTGCTGGAGCGCCTGGCAAAACTGAAGCTCATCAGCCAGCGCAGCGTCTATCCGCATATTGATGTCGACGCCTGCACCCGGCTCGGCATCGTTCTTTCGTCGAGTCAGCATGCCGGCACGCCGTGCACGGCCGCCGCCGAATTGACCTGGGGGCTGATCCTGGATGCGATGCGTCTCATTCCGCAGCACGTCGCCGCCCTAAAAACGGGGCAATGGCACATCGGCATCGGCCAAACGCTGCGCGGCAAGACGCTCGGTATCTACGGTTATGGCCGCATCGGCAGTGTCGTCGCCGGCTATGCGCGCGTGTTCGGCATGAATGTGCTGGTCTGGGCGCGCCCGGCGGCGCTCGCCACGGCGCGCGCCGACGGTTACGCCACCGCGCCAAGCAAAGCGGCGTTCTTTGCCGAATGCGACGTGATCTCGCTCCACATGCGCCTCGTGCCGGCAACGCGGCACATCGTGACCGCAGCCGATCTCGCGCGCATGAAGCCGACCGCGCTTTTGGTCAATACCAGCCGCGCGCCGCTGATCGAGCCGAGCGCGCTCGTCGATGCGCTGCGCGCGGGCCGCCCCGGCATGGCGGCGGTCGACGTCTATGAAGAAGAGCCGGTGCGCGATCCGAACCATCCGCTCCTCACCATGGCCAATGTCGTGGCGACGCCGCATCTCGGCTACGTCACGCGCGATGAGTACGAACTGCAGTTCACCGAAATTTTCGACCAGATCACGGCCTACGCCGCCGGCACCCCGATCAATGTGATGAACCCGGCAGTGCTGGGGGGTCCGCCGGCTTAGGCCGGATCCAAACCCTTCGCCTTGATGACGGCTTTGGCCGCGGGCGTGGTCAAAAAGCCGATCAGCGCCCGGCCGGCGTCGGCATGGTTGGCCGTTACCGGAATCGTTCCGGTGAAGGTGGTAATCAGCTGCAATTCCGCCGGCAGCGGCCCGACCACGTCGATGCCGTCGACCGCGATGAGTTCCGCCATCTGCTGAATGCCGATATCGGCTTCGCCGCGCAGGACGACGAGCCCGGCGAGACCGGCGGCGCCGCCGGCGCCGTATTTCGCCTTGGCCGCCATGGCTTCGGCGATGCCGAGTTTTTCGAACACTGTCGCCAGATGCGCGCCGCTCGCCCCGCCGCCGACCGGCTTGCTGCAGGCGATCGACCCTGCCGCCAGCATGGCGCGCTTGAAACTTTCCGCCGAGGACAGATCCGGCTTCGGCGCGCCCTTGCGCACCGCGACGCCGATTGACGAGCGCGCGATATCGACCGCGCTGCCGGGCGCGAGCTTGCCGCGCGCGATCAGGTCTTTGGCGCCGGCGCTGCCCAAGATCGCCATGTCGGCCGCCTCACCGTCGCCGACGCGTTTTTCCAGTGCCAATGACGGGCCAAGCGTGACGGCAAGACGAGTTGCCGGTTTCCCGCTCGAAACGCGGCGACAGCTCCTCGAACACCATCTTCATGGCGGTGGTGCTCAGCACCTTGATGTCGATTGGCGAAGCCATGCGATCCCCCCGGCGATCTTGCCTGCGCAGAATAAGGCGCAAAATCCGGGTCCGATAGCCGGCACCGGCGTAGCGCGGCGAGATCAACTCTGTGTGAGGTTTTGGCGACGCGCCATCAATTAGCGGTCCAAGCCGGCGTTATCTTATGAAACTGCGCTCCGATGAGATTATATTGATCGCAGCAAGGGGCGCGCCGCCGAATGCGGGCGAGGAGAGGAACGCACATGCTCACACGCAGACATGTTTTCTATGCCGGCGCCGCGGGACTGGCATTTGCCGCGCTGCGTCTGGCCCGACCGCACGCCGCGGCGGCCGCGACGCACCCCTATGAAGTCAGCCACACCGACGAGGAATGGCGCAAGCTGTTGACGCCCGAGCAATATGACGTGCTCCGGCAAGCTGGCACCGAGCGGCCGTTCACCAGCGCGCTGCTCGACGAGCATCGCGCCGGCACATTCTCCTGCGCCGGCTGCGACCTGCCGGCATTCTCGTCCAAGACCAAATTCGACAGCGGTACCGGCTGGCCGAGCTTTTGGGCGCCGCTCGACAAGGCCGTCGACGAAGACGCCGACCATACGTTCGGGATGATTCGCACCGCGGTGTCATGCCACCGCTGCGGCGGCCATCTCGGCCACGTCTTCAATGACGGCCCGAAACCCACCGGGCTGCGTTACTGCATGAACGGCGTCGCGCTGAAATTCACGCCGGCGCCGGCGGGATCGTCGTAGCGCCGCTAGCTACGTCCCTACCTTAAACTCTGAAACCAGCCCGCGCAGCGCCGCGATCACGCTTAATGGCACGATGCGGCCGGTGCGCGGATTCTCCGACGGTATGCCTTCGATCGCCATGGAGAAGCGCGCGGTGTCGGCCTCGACTTCGACGCGGTGGGTGTTGCGCGTGAGCGCCGGGTCGGCCCAGATTTCCAGCCGCGTCTTGTCCGGTCCGATGCCGGCCAGCGACAGCGCCGCGGCGACGTTCACATTGGCGGGAAATCCGCGCGCCCCGTCGCGCGCGCTGCCGTCGAAGATTTTGCGCGGCTCCTTGAGACTTTGCAGCGAAATGCCGTGCTCGACCAGATAGGGCGAGCCTTCGAGCCCGTCCGGCGGCTTGCGCGTGATCATGGTGACCGAATGGATGGTGCCTTCGGCGGCGGCGCGCACCGCGTCGAGGCCGAGCAGCGCTCCGGTCGGCACCAAAATGCGGGCGCCGGTTTCCTTGGCGCGCGCCACGAGATCCCAGTTTTCCAGGAGTTGCCCGACGGAGAGCGGCATGAAAATCTTGCCGGCCTCGATCACCGACGAGGCTATGCCGCGAAACAGTTGCGGCGGCAAACATTCCACCACCACATCGCAGGATTGCGCCAGCGCCTCGGCGGCGATGATCGGGATGCGCGCGCCGAGCGCCGGCAGATTGCGCCGCGCCTTGGCCTGATCGCGCACCGCGACCGCGGCGAGGACGAGTCCGGGAATACCGGCTTCGAGGCGGCGCGCCACGCCAAGCCCGACGGCGCCGAGCCCGGCCACTCCGATCTTGAGAGGTGTTTTGGCCACCGCTCCCCCAGACTGGCAGCCATGCGCGCGGCCAGATACATTGAGCCAATTACAGTCTCTATGCGTGCGCCGGATGCCGCGCAACCGGCCGGGAACGCCTGCCATGTCAGACGGCAATAAGAGAACTTTTATGACCAACGTCAATCCGAGCACCTTCACCACGCGGCCGGAAATCGAAGGCACGTTCGGTGTGGTCACGACGACCCACTGGATCGCGACCGCCGTCGGCATGGCGATGCTGGAAAAGGGCGGCAACGCCTTCGATGCCGCGGTCGCGGCCGCGTTCACGCTGCAAGTGGTGGAGCCGCATCTCAACGGGCCCGGCGGCGACGTGCCGGTCATTCGTCCACGATGTGCGCCGCGGCAAGACCGAAGTGATCTGCGGGCAAGGACCGGCTCCGGCAAAAGCAACAATTTCGCACTATCGCAAGGAAGGGCTCGATCTGGTGCCCGGCACCGGCCTTCTGGCTGCGGTTGTGCCCGGCACGTTCGAGACCTGGATGATGCTGCTGCGCGATTACGGCACGATGCCGCTTGCCGAGGTGCTTAGCCCCGCGATCGGCTACGCGGCGAACGGCCATCCGCTCCTGGAGCGCGCCAATGCCACGATCGGCACCGTCGCCGCCTTGTTCCGCGACTTCTGGCCTACTTCCGCCGCGGTCTATCTGCCGGGCAATAAAGTGCCGGCGGCCGGATCTCTGTTCGCCAATAAGACCCTCGCCGCCACCTATAGCCGCATCGTCAAGGACGCCGAAAGCGCGGGCGGCGACCGCGTCGCCCAGATCGAGCGGGCGCGCCAATCCTGGTCGCATGGTTTTGTCGCCGAAGCCATCGATCGCTTCTGCCGCACCCAGGACATCATGGATACCAGCGGCCACAAGCATCGCGGCGTTTTGACCGCCGATGACATGGCGCGCTGGTCGCCGCATATCGAAGCGCCGCTAACCTACGATTACGGCCGCTACACGGTGTGCAAGACCGGGCCCTGGGGCCAGGGCCCGGTGACGCTTCAGCAGTTGGCGCTGCTCAAGGGTTTCGAGCTCGACGGCCTCGACCCGGCGGGTCCGGATTTCATCCACCTGCTGGTCGAATGCTCGAAGCTCGCTTATGCCGACCGCGAGGTGTTTTACGGCGATCCCGATTTCGTCGAAGTGCCGATGGCGACGCTGTTGTCCGATGCCTACAATTCCGCGCGGCGGAAACTTGTGACCGACAAGGCCTCGCTTGAACTGCGTCCCGGCTCGATCGAGGGCTTTGGCGGGGTGGTCAAACTGCGCCGCGAGCCGGTGGCGATGGCGGCCGGGGCCGGTGAGCCTACCGTCGGGCGGCTTGGCGCCGGCGAACCGACCGTGGGGCGGCTTGGCGCCACGCGCGGCGACACCGTGCATTTCGACATCATCGACCGCGACGGCAATATGATTTCGTCGACGCCGTCGGGCGGCTGGCTGCAGTCGTCGCCGGTCATTCCTGAGCTTGGCTTCTGCCTCGGCACCCGCGCGCAAATGTTCTGGCTGGAAGAGGGCCATCCTGCGGCGCTTGCCCCCGGCAAGCGGCCGCGCACCACTCTGTCGCCGACGCTCGCGCTGCGCGACGGCGAGCCCTATCTCGGCTGGGGCTCGCCCGGCGGCGACGGCCAGGATCAGTGGATCACGCAGATGTTCGCGCGGCACGTCCATTGCGGCATGAATTTGCAGGAGGCGATCGACGCGCCGGCCTGGCACTCCGAGCATTTTCCGAGCTCGTTCTGGCCGCGCACGGCGCGGCTCGGCGTGCTGGTCGTCGAAGGCCGCGTGCCGAAAAAGACCGTCGATGAGCTCAAGCGGCGCGGTCATGCCGTCGAGGTCGGACCCGGACTGGTCGGAGGGCCGCCTCACCGCGGCCTCGCGCGACGGCTGGCGCCGCCGCGCCGCCGCCAATGCGCGCGGCATGCAGGGCTACGCGGCGGGGCGCTAGCGTTCGATCCTTTCTATACTCAAACTACTTCCCAGCCAGGAATTCCATCAGCGCGGCGTTGAACGCCGCGGCTGCTCCAGTGGGGTCATATGCCCGCTATTTTCGATGATCTTCAGTGACGCATTGGGGATGGTTTGCGCCAGCAATCGTGCCGCTTTGCTGCACACGTAATCATACTGTCCGACGACGACGAGGGTGGGCGCCCGCACGGTTTTGAGAGGGCCGCCCAGCCGGAACAGCGATTTCCGCTTCGCCAGGATCTCCGAAAGCGTAAAGCGCAATCCATCGATCGGCGTGCCACGTATCAGCGCGGCCATGTGGTTGCGGCGGCGCACATTGCGTCTCGCGTAAACCTTGAACAACTCGCTGCGCAGCATGTCGCAAACAAGTTCGTCGATTTCACCCTGACCGATGAGCTTGAGCCACCGCCGCGCCATCCATTCTGTTTTCAGCGGGTCGTCCGCCCCGGCGCCGACATCCGCCAGCACCAGACGGGAGACCCTCTCCGGCTTGCTAGTGGCAAGCGCCAATGCCGGACCGCCGCCCAGCGAGAAGCCGACGATGGCCGCCTGCTCGATTTTGAGGGCGTCCAGAACGCCGACGAGATCGCGCGCGAGAAGAGCGGCGGAGTATTCCGTCGCAATGGCTGGAGCATCGGTCAGGCCGTGGCCGCGCTGATCGTAAGCGATGACGCGGAAACGGCTTCTCAGGGCCGCAATCTGGCGAAACCACATACGCTTGCCGCAGGCGAGACCGTGCACGAGCACGACGGGCGGACCGTCGCCGGCATCGCTGACGGCAACGGCGAGACTGCCGACCTGGATTTTTTCCATGCCGTTTTCCCGCCCGTCGCAAACAAGAGCCAGACCGATATGATCGCAAACCGCGACAGCGACAAGCGGGGCGCTCGCGTTTGCGGGGCATGCCTTGGCGGGGTCTAGCCTTGGCGGGGCGCGCCACGCCCCGCAACGACGTCACGCCGCGACGGTGCTCAAAAACTCTTCGACTTCGCCGCGCAGTCTCGCGGTGGCGTTCTCGACGTCCTCGAACGCGGCGAGCATGGTTTCCGTGGAGCTCTTGGTCTGCGTCACACCGCCGGCCACTTCACCCAGCGCCGCGACGATCAACTTGGCGCCGTCCGCGGCGCTGGCGACATTGTGGGAGATTTCTCCGGTCGCCGATTCCTGCTGTTCCACTGAGATTGCGACCGCGCTGGTGTAATTATGGATGTCCTGCATGCGCTGCGTGATGTCGCGGATCGCCGCGACGGCTTTGCCGCTCGAGTGCTGCACCGACGAGATTTCCTGGGTGATTTCCTCGGTCGCTTTCGCGGTCTGTACGGCGAGAGATTTCACCTCGGAGGCGACCACGGCAAAGCCGCGCCCGGCCTCGCCGGCCCGCGCCGCCTCGATGGTGGCGTTAAGCGCGAGGAGATTGGTCTGCCCGGCGATGTCCTGAATGAGCTTGACCACGTCGCCGATTTTCTGTGCGACATGCGCCAGCGCCGCAATGTCGTTATTGGTCGCACTGGCGCTGGCAGCGGCGGTGCGCACGACCTCGTTGGCTTGACCGAGCTGGCGGCTGATCTCCTTGATTGAGACCGAAAGCTCCGCGGCGGCGGTCGCCGCGGTTTCGACATTGATCGAAGCCTCGTTCGAGCCGTGCACCGCGCCCTCGGCGCGCCGCAGCGTATGATCCGACGTCGCCGCCAGCGATTTCGCCGCCGCCTTCATGGCGGTGGCGCTTTGACTGACAGTCTTGAGCACGTTCTCGACGCGGGCGCGGAACGACGAGATGGCGGTGTCGATGTTGTGACGCCGCTCGTCGCGCTGGCGCAACGAGTCGCGCTCCTTCTCGGCATTCAATTGCTCGGTGACGTCCGAATGTGTCGCCAGCCAGCCGCCGCCGCGCATCGGCCGGCTCACCACCGTGACGATATGGCCATCCTTGGTTTCGTTCATCTTGGTTTCTGTGCGGCCTTCGGCGACCCGCTTGAGGCAGTCGGCGACATAACGGTCGGGATCGCCGGAGAATGTTCCCACCGCAAGCCGATGCAGCAAAAGAGTGCGCAACGGCGTGCCGGCGCGCGCGTGCTCCGGACGCAGATGGTACATTTCGATATAGCGTTCGTTGCACAGCGTGAGATGGCCGGCGGCGTCGAACATGCACAGGCCCTGCGTCATGTTGTTGAGCGCGGCGCGCAACAACCGCGCCTGGACGCGGCGGCGGTTATTGACGAACAGGCCGGCCACAGCGGCGGCTCCGAGCCCGAACGGCAGACCCATCATCAGGGCGGCAACCCAGCCGGGAGCCTCAGTCAGCGCGGCAACGACCCAGTCGGCGCCGCATACAACGAAGACGGCGGCGCCCGCGGTAACGCCGCCGGCACCCGCCGCAATGACGAGCTTCCAGTTGCGGCTTGCCTTTGACAGAAGCGATACGACAAACATCGCGTGCGCGCCACGATCAAGCCGGGGAAGCCTATTCGCCGACCGGTTGTTGTGGAGTTAAGGAATGGGCCCCATTCCTTAACAAAGGCTAAGGGCGCCCCGGTCTGCAGCCCTACGTCATCGCAAACATCTTGCCACCATAGGTGCCGCGCGCCTCGTTCAACAGCGGCGCGACGGCGGCGCGGAACTGGGCGTGCTCGCCGGCGGTCAGCTGGGTGATCTCGCAGCCGGCCGCTTCGATGGCGGCACGCGCCTCACGGTCTTCCTCGATGGCCAGATCGCGCTGAAACGCAACCGCGCGTTCGACGGCGTCGCGCATGGTGCGCTGCAAATCCTCGGGCCACGCGTCAAATGCCGTCCGATGCAGGAAGATCGGCCGCGATATGTAGAAATGGTTGGTGACGGTGTGGAAGCGATGGAACTTGTGCACGCCGTAGGTCACGGTATTGGCAAACGGATTTTCTTGCGCGTCGATGGTGCCGGCCTTGATCGCAGCGATCGCTTCGGTCAAATCCCAGCGCAGCGGCACGGCGCCGAGAAGTTCGAACGTCCGCGCCTGCACCTCGCTCGGCAGCACGCGGATGCGCATACCGTTGAGATCGGCCGGCAGACGCACGCGATGCAGACGGTTCGAAATTTGCCGAAAGCCGTTTTCGAACCAGCCGAGGATGCGGTAATTGACGCGGTCCTCGATGCTTTCGGCGAGGAACTGCCCGAGCGCGCCGTCCATTGCTCCGCGCGCTTTGTCTCTCTGGTCGAACAGAAACGGCAGGTCGACAAAGCCAAGCTCGGGCACGCGGTCGGTCAAATAACTTGACGATTGATAGCCGAGCGTCAGCATGCCGTCCTCGACCAGCCACAAAATGTCCTCGGCGCGATAGCCGAAATCCATAATGTTCCAGACATATTTCACGTCGATGCGGTCGCCGAACGCAGCCTGCAAGGTGTCGCCGATCAGCTTTAGCGCGCGTGAGAACGACGTGGTCGGCGGCCCGTAGCCGCCCATGCGAATTTTAATTGGATTGCTCATGTCCCGCGCCGGCAAAGACGGGAAACGCGCGCGAAAGTCAACGCTGCGGGCGCAGGCGGTTGCGGATCGACTTCGCGGCGGCACTGACGGCGCCGCGCAGTAGTTCGAGCCGGCAGGCGCGGGCGAACGGCGCTTCCGGCCGCACCGCAATGAGCCGGTTGCACAGCGTCAGCCGCTCGCCCCAGATAGTGTCGAGCATCGCATTGCCGGGCGCCGCGCAGGAATCGGTTCGCGCGATGCGCGGGTTGTCGGCAAGCTCCTCGGTCAATGCCGCGGTGAGCAAAATCCCCGGCGCATAACGGGCGAAGTTTTCGTCATAGGCGGTTTTCCAGTACCAGGCGGCGTTACCGCTCGACAGCGCGATCGCGGCGGCGATGGGACGGCCGTCGAGGAGGAGCCGGTTGATGGTGGCCCTACCTTCGGCGGCGAGCGAAGGCAGCACCGTCTTGAAAAAGCCCTTTACGGCGCCGTGGTCGGCGGCCGCGGTGCCAGCCCTGCCCTTCCAGCCGCTCGCCTCCAGCGCGAAAAAGTCCTCGACCGCCGCCGCGACCACGGCTGGCTCCGTGGCTGCGGTAAACAGCACCGCGCCGAGATCGGTCAAACGCCGCCCGGCGCGACGCAGCTCGCGGTGCCGATGAGCCGACAGTGCCTGTTCGACGTAACGCGCGCGGTCGAATTGCGGCTCCAGCGCGGCCCGGTGATGGCGGGCGAAGTCGGCGCACGGCAGTTGCCCGCGCTGCAGGATCGTGCCCAGCGTTTGCGCGAACGGACCGTCCTCGGCCAACAGCGGCAGCAGCACCAATCCCGGCAACGACGGGTCGCCGGCGAGATGCGCGAGCCAGGCGGCGATCACCGGCTCGGCGGTTTCGCGCTCGACCAGCGGCGTGCCAAGCGGCGCGTAAGGATGCGTCCAGCCGACCAGAACCGGCAGCTTGACGCCATAACGGCGCGTGGTGATGTGCGCCGGAAAAAAGCCGAGCAGCTTGCGCGGGCGTGTACCCGACCAGACCAACGCCGCGCCGACGTCGCGGCCGAACACGCCGGCGGCGGCGAGTGCGAAAGTCGGCTCATAGAAAACATTGGGCTCGAGCGCGCGCGTGGCGAGATCGCGCCACGCCTCGACGAACGGCACGAGATCGGCGAACCATCGCCATTCAACCGAAAGCGAGCCGATGGCATGACGATCGGCGAGCACCGCGCGCCTCGCGCTGGCGATGGCGGAAGCGGTGCGCTCAAGCGCGACACGCGGCGCGGTGTGCGAACCGATCAATGCCACAAAGACCTCAACAGACGAGGCCGCAGCTTTATCAAGGAGGCGTTAACATTCGGTTGGAATAAATTAACAAATGTGGCGGCGGATCTGTGGTGCCAGGTCCGCCTGCGTGGCGGGCAAATTTCAGCGGTCGGTCTTGTACAGCGCCATCGCGTCGATCCACACTTTGGCTCGATCGTCGTCAAAGACCAGATTTGGATCCTCCGGGACCGTGACCCAGGCGCCGCGCCCGATCTCGTCCTCGAGCTGCGACGGCGCCCAGCCGGCATAGCCTAAAGCGACCAGGCTCTTGCTCGGCCCCTTACCGAGGCCGATGTCGCGCAAAACGTCCGGCGCATCGCTGAGCGCGACGCGGCCGTCGATATCCACCGTGTCGTCGCGGCGGTAGTCGGCGCTGTGGACAACGAAGGCCATATTGGGGCTCACCGGTCCGCCAAGAAAGAGCCGTACGCTGTTTTTGACTCCGCCGGCGTCGGCGCCGAGCGCTTGCAGCACTATGGCAATGGGGCGGCTATCGATAGGGTGATTGATGACGACACCGAGCGCGCCGTCGCGGCCGTGCCGCGCCAACAGGATGACGGCGTGATCGAACGGGTCGCCCATGTGCGGCGACGCAATCAGAAGCCGGCCGGCGAGCGATGGCGCCTCCGACACGTCCGGAGCCTCGGTCGATAGCGCAGCATGAAGCGCGGCCGCCGGCAGAACGACCGCCACGACGGCCAAGATCCAGCGCCTGTAATCCCACACCGCCACGGCAGACCTGCCGGTTACGTTCTCGCCCGTGACATGATCGCGCCACAGCACGCCATGATCAATATAGCCGTTCCCCCTACCCTCTCCCCAATGGGGAGAGGCAGAAAGGAAGTCAGACGAACTGCAGGGCGATGCCGCCGAGATTGCCGAAGTCGGCGTGCAGCGTGTCGCCCTTGCGCGCGAACACCACGCGCGTGAACGAACCGGCCAGCACGAGATGGCCGACTTCGAGCCGCACCCCATGCTGGCCGAGCTTGTTGGCAAGCCAGGCGACGCCAAGCGCGGGATGGCCGAGCACACCGGCAGCGACGCCGGTCTCCTCGATCTCGGAGTTGCGGTACATGATGCCGCCGACCCAGCGCAGATCGACTTCGTGCGGGCCGACCGGCCGGCCGCCGACGACAATGCCGGCCGCGGCGCCGTTGTCGGAGACGGTATCGAATATCTTGCGCGGATCCTGCAGGCGCGCGTCGACGACCTCGATCGCCGGCACGACATATTCGGTGGCGCGCAGCACGTCGGTCAGGCCGACGCCGGGGCCGCGCAACGGCTTGCCGAGAACGAAGGCAAGCTCAACCTCGACGCGGGGCAAGCAGAAATTTTCGTGCGGGACGCGCGCACCGTCTGCGATCATCATCGTGTCGAGCAGGTGGCCGTAGTCCGGCTCGTCGATCTGCGAGGAGCGCTGCATCGCCTTCGAGGTCAGGCCGACCTTGTGGCCGATGAGTTTCGCCCCGGCCGCGATCTTGCGGTTGGCAACCTCGGTCGAGATCGCATAGGCGTCTTCCATGGTGATGTCGGGCCAGGTCTTGGTGAGCTGAACGGCCTGTTTCCGCTCTTTCTCCGCCTTCATCAGAATATCGGCGGCCTTGTTGCGATCGGCATCGGACATCATGACGATTGAACTCCCCCTTGCCCTTGCGGCGAAGGAGAGACTTAGCACATTTGACAGCAGAGCAAAGCGCGCCCGCGGGGCGCGGCCTTATTGGCAGGCGGCGCGCAATAGCACCGTTTCGACCGGACAGTCGGCTTGTGCCTGCGGCTGACCCGACACCCACAGCGAAGCGGTGCATTTCTCCGCCGTACGCACGTCGAGCGGCTCTCCGGCATTATAACCTTTGCCCTTGCACACATTGGTCGCCGCGGTGGCGCAGTCGGCCGCGCCATTGCCGGCGACCGGGCAAGTCTCCTGGATCTCGATCACGTGCGAGAAATGCGTCATTGCGTCGGCGGCATTTTTCATCGCCTGCCCGGTCGCGGTGGCGGCGTCCTTGGCGGCGTCGGCCGACTGTTTATTGAACGTGTCGATCTGGGTTTGTTGCTCTTTCATTTTGGCTTTGAAATCGGCGATGGACTGATCCCACCAATGGCCAAAGTCGGCGAAGAAGCCGTGCTTGTCGGCTGGCGGCGGAGCAAGCGGCGAGGCAACCGGAGGCGGTTGCGGCGGCAGCGACGGCAACGCTCCGGCCGGAGTCGCCTGCGGGGTGGCGGGCGTGGCTGGGCTAACGGCGGGCGCGGCGGCGACGGGCGGCTGACTGGTCTGAGCGAGCGCCGCGCTCACGACAGCTATCGCCAGCGCCGCGGCAACTAGGCAGCGGACAGCGGCCGGCATAGCCACCGATCTGGCCGCCGGCCGGCGCTTGGCAAAACTGTCCTTGCTCGATGTCACGGCCACCCCGTCATGGCCAATTTCTCGCGGCCCCCTGGCGGGCCCGCGGGCGGTCAGTAACGCGCAGGCGTACTATTGATTCTGGCGGCCAAATTGGGCGCCAACATGGTCAGAATAAGCGGGCCACCACGATAAAGCCAATCACAAGAACTGCCAGAAAAATGGCGGTCCACAGCCCCAACCGCTCCTCCAGAACGTGCCGCGCCCGGTCGCCATAACGGTTGAGTAGGAAAGCGACCAGATAAAACCGCGCGCCGCGGGTGATGACCGACAGAACGACGAACAGTCCGAAGTTGAAACCGGCGAAGCCCGAGGTGATGGTCACGATCTTGTAGGGGATCGGGGTGAGCCCCTTGAACAGGATGATCCACGCGCCGTAGTGCGCGTAGGCGTCGCGGAACGCCTCGACCTTGTCGCCATAGCCATAGAGATGGATCAGCCACTGTCCGGCAGTGGCATATAGCTCGGCACCGATGAAGTAGCCGAGGATGCCGCCGGCTACCGAGGCCGCCGTGCAGAGAGCGGCGAAGAAAAACGCCCGGTCGGGACGCGCCAGCGCCATCGGGATCAGCATGGCATCCGGCGGCACCGGGAAAAACGAGCTTTCGGCGAAGGAGACGCAGCCGAGAATCCAGGCCGCACGCGGCTTGCCGGCGGCGTCGATGCACCAGTTGTACAGGCGGCGGAGCATGGGCGGCTAATGAACCCGCGGCAGCTTAGCGCCGCTTGCGCGCGCGGCGGCCCTCGAGCATCACGATTTTGCGGCGCGGAAAATCTTCCGGCAGTTTCTTGGGGACCTTTTCGGCAATGCCAAGAAGCCGCTCGCGCCGGTCCATCTCTTTCCAGACGTCCTCGGGGCGGATGCCGGAGGCGACCCACAGCACAACGAGGTTGTAGATGAGGTCGGCGCTTTCCTTGACCACGGATTCGCGGTCGCCGTGCATGGCGTCGATGACGACTTCGACGGCCTCCTCGGCAAGCTTCTTCGCCATCTTGGCGCGGCCCGAGCGAAGCAGCCGCGCGGTCCGCGAGGTCGATGGGTCGTCGTGCCGGCAGGCCTGGGCGGCCTGGTAGAGCCGTGAAATCGAATCAGTCATGGCCCATCAGAATACAGCGATCTTGTCGCGATTGTGTTAATTCCATAGCCCGTAAGGGGATTCACCCGCGACCCTTACCCCTCTGTTACTCATCCTGAGCCAGCAGTCCGGCATTGCCGCCGGCCGCCGCGGTGTTGACCGTGACCGCCTGCTCGGCGGCGAAGCGGCGCAGATAATTCGGTCCGCCCGCTTTGGGTCCGGTGCCCGACAGGTGCGTGCCGCCGAACGGCTGGGTGCCGACGACGGCCCCGATCATGTTGCGGTTGACGTAGACATTACCGTGCGGGAGCCGCGCGGCGATGCGCGCGACGGTGAGATCGATCCGCGAATGAACGCCGAGCGTGAGCGCGGTGCCGTTTGCCGCGATCTCATCGAGCAGCCCGTGCAATTCGTCGGCGCGCCAGCGCACGATATGGAGCACGGGGCCGAATATCTCGACCTTGAGGTCGCGGGCGCGATCGAGCTCGATGATCGCCGGCGCGACATAAGTCCCTTTGGTGGGCAGCGGCCGATCGCGGTCCCAGCGGAAGCGCAGGCGCCCGGCGCGCTCGTTGGCGGCGATCCAGTCTTCGAGCTTTGCTCTTGCTTCCGCCTCGATAACGGGGCCGACATGGGTCGCGACATCCCGCGGATCGCCGACTTGCAGCTCGCGCGCCGCGCCCGTGAGCATATCGAGCATGGTTTCGGCGACGTCGTCCTGCAGGCAAAGCAGCCGTAGCGCCGAGCAGCGCTGCCCGGTGGAGCGGAACGCCGACGCGATGGCGTCGTCGGTCACCTGCTCGGGCAGCGCGGTGGCGTCGACGATCATCGCGTTGACGCCACCGGTCTCGGCGATGAGCGGCACGATCGGACCATCTTTTTTGGCCATCGCGCGGTTGATCGCGCGGCCGACCTCGGTCGAGCCGGTGAAGACGACGCCGGCGATACGCGGATCGGCAACGAGGCTGGCGCCGACCGCGCCGTCGCCGGGAAGCAGATGCAGCGCGCTTGTCGGCACGCCGGCCTCGTGCACCAGCGCAACGGCGAGCGCGGCGATGAGCGGCGTCTGCTCGGCTGGCTTGGCGACGACCGTATTGCCGGCCGCGAGCGCAGCACTCACCTGGCCGAGAAATATGGCGAGCGGAAAGTTCCACGGACTGATGCAGATGAAAACGCCACGGCCGCGATAGCGCAACTCGTTGCTTTCGCCGGTCGGCCCCGGCATGGGCTGCGACGCGAGCGCTACGCGTGCCTGCGCGGCATAGTACCGGCAATAATCAACCGCCTCGCGCAATTCCGCGAGCGCGTCATCGAGCGTCTTGCCCGCCTCGCTCTGCAACAGCGCGAGCAGCCGGCCGCGGTTTAATTCGAACCGGTCGGCGGCGCGATCGAGCAGCGCGGCGCGTTCCTCGATCGGCGTCGCCACCCACGCAGTGAAGCCCGCCTGCGCGGCGGCAACGGCGGCGCGCCCCAGCGCGTCGTCGCCCTCGCGCACCGCGCCGATCTCGGCGCCGTCAATCGGCGAATGCAGAGTGCGTTCGAGACCGGCCAGCGCGACGCCGTCGATCAGCGGTGCGGCTTTCGCTTGAGCCGTCGCGCCGTCGCGAACCTCGCGCAACAACGCATCGAGGCTCGCCCGCTCGCCGAACTCGATGCCGGTCGAATTTCGCCGCTCCGGCTGATAAAGATCGCGCGGCAGCGGAATTCTGCGGTTGCGGGCGTCCTGTGGCGCGACGATCCAGCTTTGCGGGCGGCGCAAAATGTCCACGATCGGCACGTTCGGATTGGCGGCCACCGAAACGAAGGACGAGTTGGCACCGTTTTCGAGGAGCCGCCGCACCAGATAAGCGAGCAGATCGCGATTGTCCCCGACCGGCGCGTAGATCCGGCAGGCGGCATCGGGAAATTCTTCGCGCAGCGCAACGTAAAGCGCTTCCCCCATGCCGTAGAGCCGCTGGAATTCGAAGCCATCGATGCCGCCGGCATCCTCGATCACACTGGCGACGGTCAGCGCGTTGTGGGTGGCGAATTGCGGGAACAGATGGTTGCGCGCAGCGAGGAGCTTTCTGACGCAAGCCATGTAGCACAGGTCGGTCATGGCCTTGCGCGTGAACACGGGATAGCCCGCGAGCCCGCGTTCCTGGCCGCGCTTGATCTCGGTGTCCCAATAGGCGCCCTTGACGAGACGCACCGTAAGCCTGCGGTTGGTCGCGGCGGCGAGTTCCTCAAGCCACCCGATCACCGCGAGCGCGCGCTTCTGATAAGCCTGCACCGCAAGCCCGAAGCCATCCCAGCCGCCGAGCGACGGATCGGCGAGCGCAGTCGCGACAGCCTCCAGCGACAGTTCAAGCCGGTCCGCCTCCTCCGCGTCGACGGTGAACTGCATGTCGTGCGCCTTAGCGAGCCGCGCCAGCGCGGCAAGGCGCGGCACGAGTTCTTTACGCACGCGCTCGCGCGACACCGCCTCGTAGCGCGGATGCAGCGCCGAGAGCTTGACCGAAATGCCGGGACGGCGCGGCTGCGCCGCGCTGCCGGCGCCGGCGCCGAGCACCTCGATCGCCTCGGCATAAGCGTCGAAATAGGCTTGCGCAGCAGCCGCCGTGCGCGCGCCCTCGCCGAGCATGTCGAATGAATAAAGAAATTCATCGTGCGTGCGGGCGCGCGCGCGGGCCTCCGCGATGGTCTGCCCGATAACGAAATGCGAGCCGAGAATCCGCATCGCCTGCCGCGTCGCCGCGCGCATGGCCGGCAGGCCGAGGCGGCGCACAACATTGTCGAGGATGCTGTCCGGCGTTTCGCCCGGATGAATGATGCTGGCGGCCAGCCCGAGCGTCCACGCCGAGGCGGAGACAAGGATCGCCGTCGATTTCAGGTCGCTGTCGAGCCAGCGGCCGGCGGCGAGCTTGTCCTCGATCAGCCGGTCCGCCGTCGCCGCATCGGGCACGCGCAGCAGCGCCTCCGCGAGCACCATCAGCGCCAGGCCTTCCCTGGTCGAGAGCGAATAAGCGTGCAGGAAATCGTCGATACCGCCGAGGCCGGTCGATCTGGCGCGGATCGCTTCGATGAGTTTTTTCGCCCGCGCGTCGATCCGGCTTTCGGCGGCGCGGTCACGGCCGGCGCGGGCGAGAAAGCCCGTCGCCAGCTCCTCGTCAGATTGAGCAAACGGCGCTTGGAAAATCGGGAGCCCGGCATCGGGCGCGTTCATCGCGCCAATCTAGCACAAGCATGGTGACGGCCAATAAGAAGCGCTGCTAAATACCCGGTCATGTCCTTCATCCGCATTTATCTTCGCGTCCTTGGCCTCCTGCGTTCCGACTCGCGGCTGGCCCTGATGCTGGCGCTCGCCAACATCGTGCTGGCGGCGGCGCAATTCATTGAGCCGGTGCTGTTCGGCCGTATTGTCGATGCGCTGTCCGGTACGCTGCCGGCGGGGCTCGGGCCTGCGGCTCGCATGCTGGCGCCGCTGATGAGCGCCTGGGTCGGCTTTGGGCTGTTCATCATCCTCGCCGGCACACTGGTCGCCTGGTTCGCCGACCGGCTCGCGCACCAGCGCCGCAACCTGGTGCTGGCCGATTATTTCGAGCACGTTCTGCAGCTTCCGCTTGCCTACCATTCCGGCGAGCATTCCGGCCGGCAGATGAAGGTCATGCTCGCCGGCACCGACACATTGTGGTGGCTGTGGGTATCGTTCTTCCGCGAGCACTTCGCCGCCTTCGTCTTCATCGCCATCCTGCTGCCGGCGTCGCTGCTGCTGAACTGGCGGCTGGCTTTGCCGCTGATCGGCCTGTGCATCGGCTTCACCGTGCTCACCGTCATCGTCATGCACACGGCGTTTGCCCTGCAGCGCGAGGTGGAGCGCCACTATTCCGATCTCGCCGAGACCGCCGCCGACGCGCTCGGCAATGTCGCGCTGGTGCAAAGCTATGCCCGCGTCGAGCTCGAAGTCTCCGCGCTGAAGTCGCTGGTGAACTCGCTGCTGCGCGCGCAGATGCCGGTGCTGTCGTGGTGGGCCGTCGCCGCCGTGCTGACCCGGGCCGGCACCACGCTGACCCTGCTCGTCATCCTGCTGGTCGGCACTTATCTCAAACTCGTAGGCCTCGCTTCGGTCGGCCAGATCGTCAGCTTCATGAGCCTGTCGGCTTTGTTGATCGTGCGGCTGGAACAGGCGGTGAGCTTCGCCAACCGGCTGTTCATCGACGCGCCGAAACTTGCCGATTTCTTCGGAGTGCTCGACACCGTCCCCGCCGTGCGCGACCGGCCGGATGCGGTCGATCCCGGCCGCGTGCGCGGCCTCGTCGAATTCAAGGATGTGTCGTTCTCCTATGACGGCAGACGCGATGCCGTCGCCGATCTAAGCTTCACCGCGCTGCCCGGCGATCGCGTGGCTTTGGTCGGGCCGACCGGCAGCGGCAAATCCACCGCGCTGGCGCTTTTGCATCGCGCCTTCGATCCGCAATCGGGCTGGATCAAGGTCGACGGCGTGGACATTCGCGACCTCACGCTGACCGGGCTGCGCCGCAATATCGGCGTCGTGTTCCAGGAGACGCTGCTTGTTCAACCGCTCCATCGCGGAGAATTTGCGCGTCGGCAAGCCGGACGCCAGCGAAGCGGAAATGCGCGAGGCCGCGGCGCGCGCCCAGGCGCTCGAATTCATCGACCGCAATCCAGAAGGCTTTGAGGCCCGCATCGGCGAGCGCGGAAGGCTCCTCTCCGGCGGCGAGCGGCAGCGGCTCGCCATCGCGCGGGCTCTGCTCAAGGACCCGCCGATCCTGATCCTCGATGAGGCAACCAGCGCGCTCGATCCGCTGACCGAGATGCGGGTCAATGCTCGCGCTCGACGAAGTGATGAAGGGCCGCACCACATTCGTCATCGCGCACCGGCTGGCCACCGTGCGCGGCGCGAGCCGCATCCTGGTGTTTCAGAACGGCCGCGTCGTCGAAACCGGCACTTTCGAGGAGCTGCAACGCCGCGGCGGCTTTTTCGCCGAGCTGGTGACGGCACAGTTTCGCGCCGGCCGCCGAGTAATTCAGCGCAGCCGTTCCAGGATGCTGACGTAATTGGCCACCGCGGCGCCGCCCATATTGAATATGCCGCCGAGCTTGGCGTCCTTGATCTGCATGTCGCCGGCCTTGCCGGTGAGCTGCATCGCGGTGATCGCATGCATCGAGACGCCGGTGGCGCCGATCGGATGACCCTTGGCCTTGAGCCCGCCGGACGGATTGATCGGCAGCCGACCGTCCTTGGCGACGGTGCCGTCAGCAATGACGCGCGCACCCTGCCCTTCCGGCGCGAGACCCATCGCCTCGTATTCGATCAGCTCGGCGATGGTGAAGCAGTCATGCACTTCGGCGAAGGACAAATCCTTGAGCGCGATGCCGGCCTGGGCCAGCGCGCGCTGCCACGCCACCGCACAGCCTTCGAATTTGAGAATGTCGCGCCGCGACATCGGCAGGAAATCCTGCACATGCTGCGCGGCGCGAAACACGATCGCCTTGTCGAAGCGTGAGCGCGGTCTCGACATCGGCGAGAACGAGCGCCGCCGCCCCGTCGGAAACGAGCGAGCAGTCGGTGCGCTTGAGCGGGCCGGCGACCAGCGGATTCTTCTCGCTTTCGGCGCGGCAGAAATCGTAGCCGAGATCCTTGCGGATCTGCGCATAGGGATTGCCGACGCCGTTCTTGTGGTTCTTGGCGGCGATGCGGGCGAGCGCATCCGACTGGTCGCCCCAGCGCTGGAAATAAAGTCCGGCGATTTTTCCGAAAATGCCGGCGAAGCCGCCGTCGATATCGGCTTCCTCGCGCACATAGGAAGCTTTGAGGAGGTTCTGGCCGATCTCGGCCGCGGGCGTCGTCGTCATCTGCTCGACGCCGACCACCAGAGCGACACGGGCGGCGCCCGCGGCGATCGCCTTAAGCCCCTGATGCACCGCGGCAGAACCTGTTGCGCAGGCGTTCTCGACGCGGGTGGCACGTTTGAACCGCAGATCGGGCGAGGCCTGCAGCACCAGCGAGGCGGTGAAATCCTGCGCCGAGAAGCCGGCGTTGAAATGGCCGAGCACGATCTCGTCGACGTCTTTTGCCGCGATCCCGGCATCGGTCAGCGCCTCGGTCGCGACCCGCACAATGAGGCTTTCGACCGTCTCGCCGGCAAGCTTGCCGAAGGGCGTATGCGCCCATCCCACGATGCAGGCCGTCATAATTGCGCTCCTTATCCACCCTGCCGAATTTTCGGCGCTTTTCCGTCTCTTTTTCTTGGTCTTAGAAAGCCTGAAAAATCCACACCGCCTTTAAGGATACCGGTATTCGGCTTTGCCTTCGAGGTCGGGTTTGGTTAGATAGTGCCGCGCCCACGCTTCGTGAACCTTCCGTGCAACCTTCGCGGCCCCATCGACCCTGAATTGGGCCCGACCAACCGAACGGACCGCGACACGTGCATTGTAAGAGATTTCGCCGGGCGCCGCTGCTCGGCTTTGTTCTGGGCTCCTTTGCGATAGGCGGTTTCGCCCTCGGCTGCATTGCGGCGGCAACGCCGGCGCGGTCCGAAGCACTCATCCTGGTCGACGCCGATTCCGGCAAAGTGCTGCGCGCTGAGAACGCCACCTATCCGTGGTATCCGGCCTCGGTGACCAAGCTGATGACGCTCTACATGACGCTCTCCGCCATCCGCGATCATCGCATCACCGGCGATACGCTGTTCACCGTCTCCGCCAACGCGTCGGCGCAGTCGCCGACCAAAATGGGCTTCCCGATCGGCACACAGGTGACCGTCGATAACGCCATCAAGATGATGATGGTGAAGTCGGCCAACGACATGGCCGTGCTGCTCGCCGAAGGCGTCGGCGGCTCGATCGACGATTTCGCCCAGCAGATGACCGACACCGCGCATCGCCTCGGCATGTCGGAATCGAATTTCGTCAATCCGAACGGCTTGCCGGCCGACGGCCAGATCGTCTCGGCGCGCGACCTCGCCATTCTCGCCCGCGCGCTCATTCACGAATTCCCCGACTACAGCTATTACTGGCACATTCCGGCGATCAAATACGGCCGCCGCGTCGTGCGCAATTACAACTCGCTGATCGGCCGTTACCCTGGCGCCGACGGTATGAAGACCGGCTTCATCTGTGCCTCGGGCTTCAACCTTGTCGCCACCGCGACGCGCGGCAACAAGCAACTGATCGCGGTGGTGCTTGGCGCGCCGTCGTCCGCCCTGCGCGCGGTCAAGGCCGCGGAAATGCTGGAAAGCGGATTTGCGCAAAATCCATTGTCGTGGCTGACACCGTCGCTTGGCACCGTTGATGCGCTCGCGCCAATGGATGCCGCTCCGCCGAACCTGAAAGACGAAATGTGCGGCGGCCATCGCAAGCGCGCGGCCGCGGAAGAAGCCGACGCCGACGCCGATCCTAACAGCGGCGCCGCGCCCGCCGACAGCAACGGCAGCGCCGCCACTGCGAAATTCTCCGTGCTGTTGTCGGCGCTACGCGCGCCGACGCCGAAGAATCTTCTCACCGATGACGGACCGGTGATTCCGATTGTGGTCTATACCGGGCCGACCCGTACGCCGGCCGAGATTGCCAACCTCGCGGCAATGCCCGAGGCCGCCGAACCCGCCGCCAAGAAAAAGAGCAAACACAAACCGGCCGCGGCAAAAGGCAAAGACGGCAAGTCAGCGGATGCGAAACCGGCGGGCGGCAACGCTGTCGATGGCAAAGTCCAGGGGGCCAAGGCTGCAGACGGCAAGGCGGCCGCCGCGGCGCGCGTGCCGTGGACGCCGATGTCGTCCTCAGCGCTGGCGGCCAGTCCGCCCCCGGACCTGAAGGCCGACGCTCCCACCCCGCTACCGGTGGCGCCCGTGAAGCCCAAGCCGGCCGCCGCGAATTTTGCGCAGTAGCCAACTGCCGCCATGCCGCGCGCGGTTATCGACGGCATCGAAACACGCTACGAGATTGTAGGCTCCGGGCGGCCGCTGTTGATGTACGCGCCGGGCGGCCACCGCGCGCGTTGAGGAGTTTTTGGGTAAGATCATCGCGTAGAGGGTGAGCACCGATGGTCGATTATTATTCGGCGCTTTTGCATGCCGTGACCGCGCCGGGCGCGGGCGACGAGGAATGGCGTCGCGGCGTCTACGGCCGCGCCCGGCAAATGCTGACGGATCGTCTGCGCACGCGGCGGCCGCCGGCATTGGCGGCCGAGATCGCCGGCGAGCAATCGGCCCTCGATGCCGCGATCGAGCGCGTCGAAGCGGAAGTGGCGTGGACCGAGCACGGCGTCGTCGCCCCGCAGCACGTGCCGATGACGCGGTCGTCCCGGCTTGGCGGCCCGGCCTGGATCGTGCTCGCGGTGGTCGCCGCGGCGCTCGGCGCCGGCGGTTACATCACTTGGCTGGAAATCAGGCAAAAATCGGCGCCGCCCCCGATTACGAGCCAGACGCCGCAGCCGGCGCGGACGGCTGCGAACGGCGAACTCCCTCCCGGCGTCGACGGCGGCGCGTCGGATCCCGACATGGCTTATGTGTTCCGGCGTCAGCCGACGTTTTATCGGACGCTGCTGCCGGCCGGCACCATCATCGTCGATAAGCTGCAGCGCTTTCTCTATCTCATCCAGCCGAACAATGTGGCGCTGCGTTACGGCATCGCGGTCGGAGCGCAATGCGCCAACCTCGACGGGCTACGCCACATCGCCGGCATGGCGGAATGGCCGACCTGGCAACCGCCGCCGGGAATGCTCAATCGCAATCCAGGCCCGATGCCGGGCGGCCCCGGCAATCCGCTCGGCGCGCGGCTGCTCCAGCTCGACGACGGGGCGTCACGCATCAACGGCACCAATGCGCCGAAGACAATTGGCAACCCCGTCAGCTTCGGCTGCATCCGCCTCGACAACGACGACATCGTCGATTTGTACAATCGCGTGCAGGTTTCGACGTCGGTGGTGCTCAATTAGCTATTTGGCGCCTTACTTGGTGTTTTACTTGGTGTTTTACTTCGCGCTGCGGTCCAATAGCTCGATCGATACACCCTCCGGGGCGCGGATGAAGCAGATGCGCACGCCCGGCCGCACCGTGGTCGGCTCGCGTGTGAACTCGACGCCCTTCTTCTTGAGATCGGCGGCGATCGCGTCGATGCCGCTCACCGACAGGCCGAAATGGTCGAGACCGCGATACGGGATCGTCGGCGCGCCATTGGTGCCGTCGCCTTCCGCCACCGGCGCGATGAAAATATTGGCGCCGCCGAGCTTGAGATCGATACGCTGCTTGCCCTGCTGCGTGGTGCGAACGACCTCGGCGCCGAGCGTCTTCTCGAACCACTGCGCCATGCCCTCCGGATTGGCGGTGCGAAGATGAATGTGGTCCCAAGTATACTGCGCCATAATGCGTTCTCTCCCTGTTTGGATTGTTCAGCGTGCTTGAAAGTTAGGACATCCCGGCCGGCAATTCCATCGGAATCCGCGGTCAGTTGCGGAACAGTTTTGGATCGGCCGCGACAGGCGCCGGCGCCGCTTGCGGCTTGCCCGGGACTACGAGCCACCCGGCCTTGCCGACTTCCACCAGCAGCATTTGCAAAAGGCGCTGCAGCTCGTCGCGTTTGACCATTCCCGCCGCACCTTGTTCGCTTAATCCGCGGAATTCCAGCCGGAAGGCATCGCCGTGCTGCGAGATCGTCAGCCGCTCGGCGAGCTCGGCGCCGCTTGCGCTCGATTGCAGCACGGCCGGCGGCGTCACCGACATCGCGCCCGCGGTCTTGGCGATGGCGGCGTCACGCTCGAAGGCGATCGCCTCGCCGCGAAAATCGGCCGGCGCGCGGTGCGCCAGATCGGACTTGCTGGCGAGATAGCTCGCGGTGCGTTCGAGTACCGCCAGCGCAAGCCGCCGCGTCAGCCAACACGACCACGCGTCAGGCCGACCGGCATTGATCGCGGTCATGATCCGGTCTTCCCGCGGCACGTAAACAAAGGTGACGTTGATCAGGCCGCGCAGCATGAGGGTCGGCGTTGTTGTTTCACTGGACCAGTTCCGGCCACGGCACGATGGTGGATTTGACCGTTTTCATGGCAATGGCATCGGCAACCGCGCGGCCGATTCCCTCTTCGGAAAACGGATACAGCGTCTGCATATCGAGCCACGGATATTTGGCGCGCGCGCGGTAGAGCATGTCAACGCCAAGCGGCAGATCGTTGGCGGTGAAGGCCCAGGAGCCGAGCAGATTGATGTCCTTGACGCAGAAGCGGTGCCAGGACGTCATGATCGAGCCGGCGTCGGTGAACTGACCCATTTCGACGTAAGTTCCGCCGTCGCGCAGGAATTCGACGCCCTCCGGCCCGGCGCTCGGATGGCCGGAGCAATCCATCACCAAGTCGGCGCCAAAGCCGCCGACAATGTCGCGTACTTTTTTTATCCGTTCGTCTGCGGTTTTGAACTCCTCGATATTCACCGTCGCTTCGGCGCCGAACTTGCGCGCCAATTGCAGCCGCGGCGTCTCCGGAGCGCCGACACAGATCACCCGGCCGGCGCCCATTTCCTGCGCCGCCGCCACCGCGAGAATGCCAATCGGGCCCGAGCCCTGAATGACGACGGTGTCGCCCCAGCTGAACCCGACGGCACGGGTGGCTCGATTAAACGCGCGGATGCACGAGGTCAGCGGTTCGGACAGGGCGCCCAGCCGCAGCGGCATGTCATCGGGTAATTTGTAGATTTTCGTGCCCGGCAACATATCGAGATCGACATAAACATATTCCGCGAAGCCGCCCCACAGATGCGGCGGCTTGTCGAAACCGAGATAGCGGCCGTAATAGACCGGCGTGAGGCACTTGTTGGCGCTTTGCGGATAGTGGACGCAGTAATAGCAATGCCCGCATGGCATCAGCGGCGGGATCATCACCTTCGATCCCACCGTCAGCGGCTTGCCCATGAAATCTTCCCTAAACGCGCTGCCGACTTCGACCAGCACGCCGCCGAGTTCATGGCCGAGCGTGAACGGCCATGGCAGCTGCTTGGGCCAATGACCTTTGAGGATATGCAGATCGGTGCCGCAAACGCCGCAGGCGCCGATCTTGATGAGGGCCGCGTTGTTTCCGACTTTCGGCCATGGAACGCTGCGGATCACCGGCGCCGCGCCGGGGCCGGCGAAGGTCGAGACGCGAATCTGCTCCATGCGGCCCTCTTACGGCTTGGATATTTCTTTGCGCATGATATTATCCGAAAACTGGCAACCACTTTGCGGGATCATGCGCTATGCAACGGCGCGTCGGTGACTTTCTGCAGCGCGTCGAGCGTGAGCCCCGGCGCCATTTCGCGCACCGCGAAGCCACCGTCGGTGACATCGAACACGGCGAGATTGGTATAGACGCGCTTGACGGCGCCAAGCGCGGTGAGCGGATAGGTGCAGCGGCGCACCAGCTTGCTCTCGCCGGATTTGGTCTGGTGCTCCATCAGCACCCAGAGCTGGCGAGCGCCGGCGGCGAGGTCCATGGCGCCGCCGACGGCGGGCGCGGTGTCGTTCTCCGACGTCGACCAGTTGGCGATGTCGCCGTTCTCGGCGACCTGAAAGGCGCCGAGAACGCACAGGTCAAGATGGCCGCCACGGATGAGCGCAAAACTGTCGGCGTGATGCATGTACGATCCGCCGGTGCGCAGCGTGATATATTGCTTGCCGGCATTGATCAGCCAGCGGTTGATCTCACCTTCCCCCGGCGCCGGGCCCATGCCGAGCACGCCGTTCTCGGAATGAAAGATGACCTCGCGCTCCGCCGGCACATGGTCGGCGATCTGCAACGGCGCGCCGATGCCGAGATTGACATACCAGCCTTCGGGAATGTCGCGCGCGACGCGCGACGCCATCTCGACGCGGGTCAATGGTTTGCAGGCCGCCAGAACGCTCACCGTCTTCTCCCTCACGTCACCGTTGGCTCGCCATAGGGCACGTGCAGCACGCGATTGACGTAAATGCCAGGCGTGGCGACCTTTTCCGGATCGAGCGCGCCCAGTTCCACGATGTGCTGCACCTGCACGATCGTCAACTTGGCCGCCGCCGCCATGATCGGGTTAAAATTGCGGGCGGACGACCGATAGGTCAAGTTGCCCCAGCGGTCGGCCTCCCAGGCCTCGACCAGCGCGACGTCGCCGGGCAGCGCGTGTTCGAGCAGATAGAGGCGGCCGGCGATCTCGCGCTCTTCCTTGCCGTGCGCGAGCTTGGTGCCGACTGCGGTCGCGGTATAGAACGCCGGAATGCCGGCGCCGGCGGCGCGCATGCGTTCCGACAGCGTGCCCTGCGGTACGATTTCGAGCTCGATTTTGCCGGCGCGGTAGATTTCCTCGAATACGACGGAGTTGGCGCTACGCGGAAAGGTGCAGATGATCTTGCGCACACGGCCAAGCTCAAGCAGCCGCGCCAGACCGGCGCGGCCGACGCCGGCATTATTTGACACAACCGTCAGGTCTGTGGCGCCGTGTTCGATCAAGCCGTCGATCAGCGCATTGGGCTGGCCGATGCTGCCGAAGCCGCCGACCAGCACCACCGAGCCGTCGCGGATTCCGGCCATCGCGTCGGCCATCGATTGCACGAGTTTGTCGATCATCGCAGGCGTTACTTGCCGACCACGCGCGCTTTGGCCTCGTCGGCGAAAGCCGGCATCAGCTCGCGGGCGAAACGGCGCAAGCTGTCGTGCGCCGGGCCGCCGCCGTTGAGCAGGATGTAACCGACGCCGAGCCCACGCAGCTTTTCCAGCTTGGCGGCGATTTCATCCGGCGTGCCGTAAAGCGCGCTCTCTTCGCTCGCCTCGCGGGTATCGGAGAATGCCATGATGCTGGCTTTGCTTTTGGTGCCGTCCGGCGCTTTTGAGATCGCTTCGAGCCGGCGCTGCGCTTCGAGCCGGCGTTCCAGCGCGGTTTCCTTGTCGGTGGCGTCCTTCGCCACGTAATAGGCGCGGGCGACGCCGACATCCATCGGATCGAAAGCGCGGTCGCGTTTCTCCACCTCGGCCTTAAAGATGGCGATGCGCTCGGCCACAGTTTCGAACGAGGCGAACTGATCGAGCAAAAGATTATAGCCGCGCGCGGCGACCTGGCGGATCGAATCCGGGCTGCCGGCGCCCATCCACATCGGCGGATGCGGTTTCTGCGCCGTCGGCGGCTCGACGATGATGTCCTCGAATTTCCAATACTTGCCGTGATGCGAGAAGCGTTGCTTCGACGTCCAGGCTTTCACAATAACGTCGAGCGATTCATTGAATCGCGCATCGGCTTCCTCGATCGGCACGCAGAAGCCGGCGAATTCGTTGTGGCGATAACCCTTGCCGACGCCGAAATCGAGCCGGCCACCCGAGAGGAGATCGATCGTCGCAGCCTGTTCGGCAACCAGAACCGGATTGTGCCAGGGCAGCACCAGTACCGCGGTGCCAAGCCGCAGTGTCCTGGTTTTTGCCGCCACCCAGGTGAGCAGCGAAAGTGAGCGCCGATACTTGGCCGAAGCCGGTGAAATGATGCTCGACCAGGAAGGTCGAATGATAGCCAAGCGCCTCGGCCTCGACATTGTATTCGACAAACTGCTTGTAGCCCTGGCCGGAATCGACGTCCGGCCCGCCGTGGCGAGCGGTGGCGCTGCCGAATAGGCCGAACCGCATGAAGGGCGCTCCCTGCTTTGCCACGCTAATGTAGCGCATGCCCGCCGGGCGGAGCTATAGTGCCGCCGGGAGGAAATCCGATGATGTTGCACCGTATTGTTGCCGCGGGGCTTGCGGCGAGCGCGCTGGCGCTGGTCTTTGCGTTCCCGCCTGCGGCAACTGCTCAAGATTATCCGGGCCGCCCGATCACAATGATCGTGCCCTATCCGGCCGGCGGCGGCGTCGACGCGATGGGCCGCCTGGTCGGGCAAAGGCTCTCAGTGGCGCTCGGCCAGCAGGTCGTGATCGAGAATCGCGGCGGCGCCGGCGGCATGATCGGCACCCGCGATGCGGCGAAAGCCGCGCCGGACGGCTATACCATCGTGATGCTGCTCACCGGCATCAGCCTCGGGGAAAACACCGGCTATGATGTGAATAAGGATTTCGCGCCGATCGGGCTTGTCGCCTCGACGCCTATGATCGTCGACGCCAATCCGTCCTTCCCGGCCAAGTCACTGAGCGACGTGATCGCCTTGGCGAAGAAGGATCCCGGCAAATATTCCGCCGGCACGCCGCCGGCGCCGACCGTCAATTATTTCGCCGCGTTGCTGTTCAACCAGATGGCCGGCGTCGATATCACCATTGTCACTTACAAAGGCACCGGCCCGCTCACCACTGATCTCCTCGGCAACCATGTGTCGCTTGGCTTCAATACGATTCCGGCTTCGGTCAGCCAGATCGCCGCAGGACAGCTGCGCGGCCTCGCGGTGTCGAGCACGGTGCGTTCGGCGGCGCTGCCCGAGGTGCCGACCTCGGCCGAATCCGGCCTGCCGGGCTTTGAAGCGGTGCAGTATTACGGTCTCGCCGCGCCGGCGGGTACACCGCGCCCGATCGTCGATCGGCTGAACAAGGAATTGCAGGCGATCCTGACGTCCGACGACATGAAGAAGCGCATGATCGACCTCGGCAGCGAACCGACGCCCGGCACGCCCGAAGATTACGCCGCCAATATCCAGCGCGAGGAAGGCAAATGGGCGGCGCTGATCAAGAAGCTCGGGTTGAAGATCGAGTAGGGGAACACCAATTTGCGGCGCTGCGGATCGTTCGACGTCCGCGCTTAGCCCTGCAAGCGGACATTGATGGGCGCCTCTCGCAGCTCTGCTTCGGCGTACGATAGAACCATCGCGATGGATCGGTTCATGGCGGTTGGATCGTGAGACTGCTGATACGCTTATTGCGCCGCTTGCTCATCCTGGGGTTGGGCATCCTTAGTGTCTGGTTGATCGTTTTTGTATTCAGATTTACGGACCGCAGACTGCCGTCGATCCTGGCTTTGGCCCTCACTTATGGAGCCGCGGCGTATATCGTCCTGCCGCGAGCCGTACGGATGGGCTTGAAGGCCCTCCAGCGCGAACGGGTGCCTCGCTTCACGATTACCGGTGACGGATTGCCCGGTGATCCTGTCAACCTCGTGCTTATAGGAACGCCCGAACAGCTTCACGCCGCCTTTGCGACCGCCGGCTGGTCGGAAGCCGATCGGCTGGGTGTGGCAAGCTCGTGGCGCATGGTCCGCGCCTTCTTGTTCAACTCGCCCTATCCCACCGCGCCGTTCAGCACCCTGTATCTTTACGGACGCGGGCAGGACATCGGTTTCCAGAAGGCAATCGACAATAGCCCGCGCAAGCGCCATCACATTCAATTCTGGGCTTTGAGCCTGGCGCGCGCCGAAGCCACGGTGGGAACAAGCAGCTTCTGGCTGAACACCGATCGGCCACCGCACGATGCATGCGTTTATTGGATCGGCGCCGGCACCAAAGATACTGGTTTCTCCCTGACCCAACTTACATTCCAGATTACCCACGCCACCGACTCCGATACGAATGCCGAGCGGGATTACATCATCGCCGAGTTGAGCAAAAACCGGGTCATCGAGAACATCAATTCATATCAATCCGGCCAACCTATCGAACACGTCAACCATTACCTCACCGACGGCGAGGTTACGGTGGCGAGCTTGGTAGCCACGCCCTAGTCAGGCCGGCCTGAACATCGGCACTGGCGGGCCGTCCTCCGTTGGCTGAAACACCACGCTGACCGGCTGGCCGATGGAGAGCAGGTCGAAATCGCAGTCGACGATGTTGGTCATCATGGTCGGGCCTTCGGCAAGGGTGACATAAGCGATGACGTAAGGCTCCTCGGCGCGGCGCATCACGCTGAACGTGTAGATCGCGCCTTTGCCGGACGCTTTGCGCCACTCGATATTGCCGCTGTCGCAGAACGGGCAGATCGCGCGCGGATACCAATGCGCCTTGCCACAAGCGGTGCAGACCGGCACGACGAAACGGTTTTCGCGCGCCGCATCCCAGAATGCTTGCGTTTCCATCGTCACGATCGGAGCGGAAATCTTGCGCGCCATCTCACTCCCGCTCCATGATAAGTGTCGCGCTGCAATGCCGCGTGCCGAGCTGCATGCCGGTGCCTTGCGCCAAAGCGAGGTCGCAGCTCTTCACCTGCACCGCCGGATGCGCCTCGCCGCGCAACTGCCGCACCGCCTCGATCACCTTGGTCATGCCGCCGCGATTAGCCGGATGGTTGTTGCAAAGCCCGCCGCCATCGGTGTTGAACGGCAACTTGCCGACGCCGGAAATCAGGTTGCCGTCGGCGACGAATTTACCGCCCGCGCCCTTTTCGCAAAAGCCAAGGTCTTCGATCTGCATCAAAACGGTGATGGTGAAGCTGTCGTAGATCGAGACATATTTGATATCGGCCGGTTTCACGCCGGCCTCGGCGAACGCGGCCGGTCCCGAGCGCGCGGCGCCGGAGGTGGTGAGATCGAACGCGCCGCCGGCAAGATGCTTCACCGTCTCGCCGGCGCCGGTGATTTTAACGAGCGGCCGTTTGAGTTTTTTGGCGATCTCCGGCCGCACCACGACGAGCGCGCCGCCGCCGTCACTGATGACGCAGCAATCGAGCCGGTGCAACGGATCGGCGATGACCGGCGAATTGATCACGTCGACGACGGTGACGACTTCCGGCAACATGGCGTTTGGATTGTGCTGGGCGTGATGCGAGGCGGCGACCTTGATCCAGGCTAGCTGCTCGCTGGTGGTGCCATATTGATGCCGGTGCCGCATCGCGCACATGGCGTAGCCGTTGGCGGTGGTCAGGCCATAGGGGTACTCCCACCCCGCTTCCGGCTGGTTCGGATCGCGCAAGCGCGGCGTGGTGCCGGTCGCCATGCCCTCCGAGCGCGGCCGCCCGGCAAGCGTGATCAGCGCCACGTCGCATTTGCCGAGCGCGATCGCTTCCGCGGCATGGGCGGCGAGCGCCACATAGGAGGTGCCGCCGAGTTCGGTGGAATCGACGTGCCGAAGCTTGAGATTCATATATTCGGCCATCGATGCCGGGCCGGGACCGGGCGCGTCGCCGGCGCAAAAATAACCGTCGACGTCGGCACGGGAGAGGCCTGCGTCGGCAAGCGCGCCGAGCGCCACTTCGGCGTGAAGCTGCGCCACCGTCTTGTCCGGCGCATGCCGCGTCGGATGCTCGTAGGCGCCGGCGATATAGGCGTTGCCCTTGATCGTCATGGGCGGCGACGGTAGCCCGGATTGAGCGACAGCGAAATCCGGGTACAACAGGCGCAGACACAGGGAGGAAGCAAACATGGAGCTGGGATTGAAGGGCAAGACCGCGCTGGTGACCGGATCGAGCCGGGGCATCGGCCGTGGTGTCGCGCTCGCTCTGGCCGCCGCAGGCTGCGATGTGATGCTGACCGGCCGCGACAAAGCGGCGCTCGACGAGACCGCGAAGACAATCCGCGACAACGGCCGCCGCGCCGCCGTCGCCGTGCTCGATCTGCGCGAGCCGGACGGGGCAGGCGAGCTCATCGAGCAGGTCAAGCGCGAGTTCGGCGGGCTCGACATTCTGGTCAACAATGCCGGCGCCACCAAGCGCGGCGATTTTTTGGCGCTGACTGACGCCGACTGGGAGGACGGCTATGCGCTGAAATTCTTCGGCTCATGTGCGGCTTGCCCGCGCTGCTTGGCCATTGTTGAAGGAACGGCGCGGTTCGCTCGTCGCGATCGGCGGCACCGGCGGACGCAAGCCGACCGCGGAGTTCACCATCGGCAGTTCGGTCAATGCCGCGGTCGCCGCGTTCACCAAATGTCTCGCCGATCGCGGCAAGGAGGACGGCGTGCAGGTCAACTGCATGCATCCGAGCATGGTCGAGACCGACCGGCTGTGGCGGCGCATCAAGGCCGAGATGGAGCGCACCGGCAGGCCGGAGGACAAAACGCGCAAGGAAATGTGCCGCGAGCTTCAACACCACCCGCTTCGGCACGGTCGAGGACGTCGCCGACCTCATCACCTTCATCGTCTCCTCGCGCGCGACCTGGCTGCATGGCGCCACCATCGATCTCGACGGCGGCGAGATTCCAGTGCTGTGACGAACATCCTTTTCACGCCGGCGCGCATCGGTCCCGCTCGAAATCAAAAACCGCATCGTCATGCCGCCGATGACGACGCGGACGGCAGACGACGAGGGTTTTGTCACCGACGATTCGATCGCCTATTACATGGCGCGGGTGCGCGGCGGCACCGGCCTGATCACGGTCGAGATGGCGTCGCCGGAAAAGGCCGGCCGGCACCGCCGCCGCGAAGTCGGGATTTACGACGATCGCTTCATCCCCGGCCTGACGCGGCTGGTCGGCGAAATCCATCGCGGCGGCGCCAAGGCCTCGATCCAGCTCGGCCACGGCGGCGGCCATACCCGCGACCGATATCTGCGGCGAGACGCCGGTCGCGCCGTCGGCCATTCCGCATCCGGTCTATGAGACGACATTCGAGACCATCGTTCCGCAGGAGATGACCAAGGCGCGCATAGCGCAATGCGTCGCCGCGCATGTCGCTGCCGCAGTGCGCGCGCAAAAGGCCGGCTTCGATTGCGTCGAAATCCACGCCGCGCACGGCTACCTGATTTCGCAGTTCCACGCGCCGTTCGAGAACCGGCGCAGCGACGACTATGGCGGCTCACTCGAAAACCGCGCCCGCTTTGGGCTTGAGGTGTTGCGCGCGGTGAAAGCGGCGGTGCCCGGAACGGGCGTCGTCTTTCGGCTGTCGGTCGAGGATTTTTTTCCCGGCGGCCTGCCTTATGAAGAAGGCCGGCAGATCGCCATCTGGGCGGCGGCTGCCGGCGCCGATGCGCTGCACGTCACCGCCGGCCATTATCGCTCGCTGCCGTCGGCGCAAATCGTGCTGCCGCCGATGAATATGCCGGACGCGCCCTTTCTCGATTTCGCCGCCGACGTCAAAAAGCACGTCAGCGTGCCGGTGATCGCGGTCGGCCGGCTTGGCGATCCGGCCACCGCCGAAGCCGCCGTCGCCGGCGGCAAGGCCGACTTTGTCGCGCTCGGCCGCACGCTCATCGCCGAGCCGCAATGGGCGGAAAAAGTGCAGCGCGGCGAGCCGATCCGGCGCTGCCTCGCCTGCAATACCTGCATCAACGACATGCGCGGCGGCGCACGTATCGGCTGCGTGGTCAACGGCGCCGCCGGCCGCGAGACCACGTTTGCCGAGCCGCCGCCGCCGCGCCGCGAACGCATCGCCGTGATCGGCGCCGGCCCGGCCGGCCTGACTTATGCCTCGCTCGTCGCCGCCGACAATGCGGTGACGGTGTTCGAGAAGAATTCGCGCGCCGGCGGCAGTTTTCTCTATGCCGGCAAGGCGCCGCTTGTTTCAGGAGGTCGAAGCCAACGAGCAAAGCTTTGCGCGCTATATCGCCGACATGGCGGCGGCCTGCGAATTCAAGGGCGTCGTGTTCCGCTACGCCACCGACGTGACCGCGGTGCCGGAATTATTGGCGCCATTCGACCGTATCGTCATCGCAACCGGCGCCGCTTATCGCTTCGGTCTAGGTCGCGCTTGCCGCCTGGGCACTGACAATTCCGGCGCCGCCCGCTGGCCGGGCATCGCACGGGCATTCTCATCGGCGAGACTGCGCGACTGGTTCTATTACCGGGCGCGCCGCGCCACGGCGGAGCGCTTCCCGCATCTGGCGCGGCCCGGACAGACCATCACCGTGATCGGCGACGCGGTACGCGCCGGCAAAAGCAAACAGGCGATCGCCAGCGCATTCGAAGCCGCGTTGCTGCGCTCTTGAGACCTAAGCTCGTCCCGCCAACTTGCGCGCTTTGTCGAGATGGCCGTAGCTGCGCACCGGCGCGCACATCAGGAAGCGATAGCCTTCCTTGACGATGCGCTCGGCGTTGTGCGCCTCGACATGCGGATGGCCGACGACGACGTTCGCTGCCTTGCAGGTGTTGACGATCTGCGCCATCGCATCGAGCACGACCTTGTGCTCGTACTGGCGCGGATAGCCGAGCTCCTGCGACAGATCGCCTTCGCCGATCAGGATGGCGCCGATGCCGGGCACGTTTTTCAGGATGTCCTTGAGATTCTTGATGCCCTCGGTGTCCTCGATCATCAGGATGACGAAAATCTCGCCCTTGGGATTGAGCGGCCACACGTCGGCGCGCTCGTAATATTCCTGCTGGGTGACGCCCCAATAGCGCACCGCCTGCGTCGGCCCGTCGCCGCGAATGCCGGCCGGCTCGTAGAGCGGCTTGTCCTTGAGCCGCGGATAGCGGCAGGCGGCCGACCGCGTTATAGGCCTGCTCGACATTGCTGATATGCGGCCAGATGATGCCGTAGGCGCCGAGATCGAGCACCTGCTTGGCATGGAACTGCGCCTTCTCGCCGCCGTTCGGCGGAATGCGCACGTGCGGCGTGACGGCCGGCGCGAGCGAGCCGGATTTCGCGATCTGCGCGCGGTTGAGCATGTATTGCAGGCAATCGCGGAAGGCGCGGATATCGTAGGCGTTATGCTCCATCTCGTAGAACACGCCGTCGTATTTCGCGGTCGCCAGCGCGATCGCGGATTCGACGTCGGCCGGCGAGAACGTCACCAATGCGTGTTGGCCCTTTTCGAGCGCGCCAATGACGCCGTTGAGCCGCGGAAGTTCAGCCATTCCTTGGTCTCCCCAATCCGATAATTCGTCATCCTATCAGAATGTTGGGCCGGTTTGACAATCGCGCCCCGCGCCGTAGCATCGGCCCTCCCAAACCCCTTGTCCGCAGGCGTTCCATCATGATCATCGACTGCCACGGCCATTACACCACCGAGCCCAAGGACCTGCTGCGCTTCCGCAAGGAACAGACCGCGGCCGCGACCGCCAAGGACAAGACGGCGATGCCGTCGCGCGCATCGCTCAAAATGTCCGACGACGAAATCCGCGAAAGCATCGAGCAGAACCAGCTCAAACTGCAGCGCGAGCGCGGCACCGATCTGACCATCTTCTCGCCGCGCGCGTCGGGCATGGGCCATCACATCGGCGACGAGAGCGTCAGCCTCGAATGGTCGCAGATCTGCAACGATCTGATCGCGCGCGTCGTCTCGCTTTATCCGCAAAATTTCATCGGCGTGTGCCAGCTGCCGCAGTCGCCCGGCGCCGATCCGAGCCACTCGGTCGCCGAGCTCGAACGCTGCGTGAAAATGGGCTTCATCGGCTGCAACCTCAATCCCGATCCGTCCGGCGGCTATTTCAATTCGCCGCCGATGACCGACAAATCGTGGTTTCCGCTCTACGAGAAGATGATCGAGCTCGACGTGCCGTGCATGATCCACGTCTCCGGCTGCTGCAATCCGGCGATGCACACCACCGGCTCGTATTACCTCAATGCCGACACCATGGTGTTCATGCAGGTCCTGCTGTCCGATCTGTTCAAGACTTTTCCCAAGCTGAAATTCATCATTCCGCATGGCGGCGGCGCGGTGCCGTTCCATTGGGGCCGCTTCCGCGGCATCGCGCTCAACAACGGCAAGCCGGAGCTCGCCGAGATCATGGGCAACAATATCTTCTTCGACACCTGCGTCTATCACCAGCCCGGCATCGACCTGCTCACCAAAGTGGTGCCGATCGACAATATTCTGTTTGCCTCGGAGATGGTCGGCGCGGTGAAGGGCAACGACCCAAGGACCGGCTTCGGCTTCGACGACACCAAGCGCTACGTCGACAAGGCGCCGATCAGCGACGCCGACCGCAAGAAGATTTTCGAAGACAATGCGCGCCGCGTCTATCCAGAGGCTCAAGACCAAGGCCGCGGCGAAGGCGACGGCATAAGGCTTATCGGCATTGGCGAAAGCTCCGAAAAAGACCGAGTCGACGACGGCAGGGCAAGACGCATATCGTCCGGCTCGGCCCGCGCGAGATCGAGACCCGCGGCCTGGCGCTGGGATTCTGGACCGATCTCTATCACCGCTCGATGACCGTCTATCTGGCCGGTGTTCTTCGGCACCGCGGCGGCGATCTTCGTCGTCCTCAACGCGGTTTTCGCTTTCTTCTATTGGCTGGGCGATCAGCCGATCGCCAATGTCTCGCCCGATCTGCCGCTGCCGCTGAGCCTGTTCTACTTTTCGATCGAGACGCTGGCGACAGTCGGCTACGGCGACATGCATCCGCAGACCAATTACGGCCATCTCGTCGCCACCGTCGAGATCTTCACCGGCATGTGTTTCCTCGCGGTGATGACCGGACTGATTTTCGCCCGCTTCTCGCGGCCGCGCGCCCGCTTCATCTTCGCCAAGCATCCGGTGGTCACCATGCATCAGGGTCAAACGACGCTGATGATCCGCGTCGCCAATGCGCGCAACAACACGATCTCCCAGGCAACCGCGCGGCTATGGCTGTTCCGCTTGGAACGCACGTCGAAGGCCATCAGCTCCGCCGCTATCACGAGCTGATGCTCGATCGCAGCGAGCATCCGATGTTCGCGCTTGAGCTGGAGCATCTTCCATACCATCGACGAAACCAGCCCGCTCTACCGCATGACGGCGCATGATCTCGCCGAGGTCGATGCCGCCCTCGCGCTGAATGTCAGCGGCGTCGACGACAGTTCGGCGCAGCACCTCTATGCGCGGCAGCTCTATTCGGGCCACGACATCAAGTGGCAGCACCGCTACGTAGACATTACCAGCGTTTCGCCAGGCGGCCGCCTGGTGATCGACTACAACATGTTCCACGAGGTCGAGCCCGAGGACGAGTAGTGGCCAATCGGGCCCAGGAAATTCAGCCGCACTAGCCGCGTCCGGCGCATCGAGCCGCGGCCGATCCAGTTGCCGAGCGCTTTGACGAACGCATTGGACCGGGCTTTCTCGTAGTCCATCGCGATGACGTGCCCGACCGGCGCCGCGGATGTGTTGCGGTGCTTGTTGCCGCCGCGGACCGACTTGGATTTCTCGCGCAGAGATTTCTTGACCGCAGCAAGCGCGATCGGACCGACATGGGTGAGGAACACCTTTTCGTGCGGGCGGGTCAGCGTGTCGATAGCCTGCTGCAACGGCAGCCATTTCACGGCTTTAACGTCGTCCGTCAGCTCGCGCACCGGCGAGCCGGCGGCGCGCATCAGCCAGAACTGCACGATCTTGATCCTGCCCTCGGCCGCATACGACATCGAGCCGAGAAATTGTGCACCGAGACATCGTGCCCGGTCTCTTCCAGAACTTCGCGCTTGGCGCCGACGCGCGGATGCTCGCGCGGCAGGAGCTTGCCCTTGGGCAGGACCCAGGCCTTTTCCCGGCGCATCCGCACGACGGCGAAGCGCGGCCTGGTGTTGCCGCGCAAGACAATTCCGCCGGCCGCCAGAATCGGCGCGTGGCCTTTCGCCGAATCAGTCATGTCAAATTTATGCCGGACGGACATTCACGGGCAAGCCGGGAATTGTCGTACAGCACGGGTTCAAGTCCGCAACGCGTTTCCGCTCATTCATGAAACGATGATGACGATCTTGCCGAAATGCTGGTTGGCCCGCATCAGCGACAGCGCGTCGGCGATGTCGGCGAGCTTGATAGGTCTTGTAGATCGGCAGCGACAGCTTGCCGGCTTCGATGGCCGGCCACAGGTCGGCGCGCATCAAGCGGTTGATCTCGCGGACCTCGTCGATGCGTGCGGGTGCGGAAGGTCACGCCGATATAGTCGATGCGCTTGAGCGCATGCAGGTCGAAATCGAACTCGCCCTTCATGCCGCCGAGCCGGCCGACATTGACGATGCGGCCGAGCATACGCGGCGGCTTCGAGATTGCCGTTGGCGACGCCGCCGGACACCAGATCGACGATCAGGTCGACGCCTTTGTCGCCGGTCGCCTTTCTGACCTCTTTCGGCCAGTTCGGATCGCTGGAGTCGATTGCGACGTCGCAGCCGTATTCCTTGAGCCGCGCGCGGCGCGCCGCATTGGTCGAGGTGCCCATGCACCAGCGACGCGCCCATCAGCTTGGCGATCTGCATGCCCATCAGGCCGACGCCGGCGCTGGCGCCCTGCATCAGCATCGTTTCGCCGCGCTTGAATCGCCCGGCGGTGACCACCGCGTTGTGCATGGTCTGCAGCGCGACCGGAAAACACGCCGCCTGCTCGTAAGTCATGTTGTTGCCGGGAATGCGGTGCACCCGCCCGGCATCGGTGACGACATATTCGGCGAAGCCGCCGGGCGCCGAGCCCATGACGCGGTCGCCGGCCTTGATGTCCTTGACCTCGCCGCCGACCGCCTCGACCTCGCCCGGAGCATTCCAGCCCGATCCGCGCGCCGACGCCGCCGACGCTGCCGTGCTGATGGCCGAGCGCGACCAGAAGATCGGCGCGATTGAGGCTCGAAGCCCGCACCCGGATCAAAACCTCGTTCGGCTTCGGCTCGGGCTTGGCTATATCGCGGACTTCGACGCCGTTTTCTCCGAGAACGGCGGCTTTCATTGTCGTTGGCATGGCGTTCCTCCCGTACAGCTTCGATATGCTATCGTGCGCCTATGAATTCAACTCGTCCGCCCGAAAATCGCCGCTTCGGCCTGCCCGCACGACTGCCCGTCGACCTGCGCGCTCGAAGTCGAGGTTTTCGACGGCGCACACCATCGGCCGCGTCCGCGGCGCCGAGGACAATGCCTATACGGCGGGCGTGATCTGCGCCAAGGTCGCGCGTTACGCCGAGCGCGTGCATCATCCCGACCGCCTGAAGCATCCGCTGCGCCGCACCGGCCCCAAGGGCTCGGGACAATTCGCGCCGATCTCCTGGGACGACGCGCTCGATCTCGTCGCCGAGCAATTTTTGCGCGCCGAGGACGAAGCACGGCTCCGAAGCGGTGTGGCCCTACTACTATGCCGGCACCATGGGCTACGTCATGCGCGACGGCATCCACCGCCTGCGGCATGCCAAAAAATATTCCGGCTTCTTCTCCACCATCTGCGTCAATCCGGCCTGGACCGGATTCATCGCCGGCACCGGCAAGCTCGCCGGCGCCGATCCGCGCGAAATGGCGAAGTCCGATCTGGTGGTGATCTGGGGCACCAATGCGGTGAACACCCAGGTCAACGTGATGACGCACGCGACGCGCGCCCGCAAGGAGCGCGGCGCCAAGATCGTCGCCGTCGACATTTACATGAACTCGACCATGAAGCAGGCCGATCTGCCGGTCCTGATCCGGCCGGGCACCGACGGCGCGCTGGCCTGCGCGGTGATGCATTGCCTGTTCCGCGACGGCAACGCCGACTGGGATTATCTGCAACGCTACACCGACGCGCCGCACGAACTCGCGCAGCATTTGCGCACGCGCGATCCGGCAATGGGCGGCGCGAGATCACCGGCTGCGCGGCCGAGACGATCGAAGAATTCGCGCGGCTCGTCGGCGAGCGCAAGCGCGCCTATTTCCGGCTCGGCTACGGTTTTTCGCGCTCGCGCAACGGCGCGGTCAACATGCATGCGGCGAGCTGCATCGCCGCCGTGACCGGCGCCTGGCAGCTACGAAGGCGGCGGCGCCTTCCACAACAACGGCGCGATCTTCCATCTCGACAACAGCCTGATCGAAGGCAGCGACCTGCGCGATCCGTCGATCCGCATGCTCGACCAGTCGCGCATCGGCGCGATCCTCACCGGCGACACGGAGGCGCTGCTCGGCGGCCCGCCGGTCACCGCGCTGCTGATCCAGAACACCAATCCGGTTTCGGTCGCGCCCGACCAGGAGACGGTCAAGCGCGGCTTTGCCCGCGACGATCTGTTCGTCTGCGTGCACGAGCAGTTCATGACCGACACCGCCAAGGTCGCCGACGTGATCCTGCCCGCCACCATGTTCGTCGAGCACGACGACTTCTACACCGCCGGCGGCAGCCAATACATCCTGCTCGGGCCGAAGCTGGTCGAGCCGCCCGGCGAATGCCGCAACAACCACGAGGTGATCTGCGCGCTGGCCAAGCGGCTGGGCGCCGAGCATCCGGGCTTTGCCATGACGCCGCGCGAATTGATCGATGCCACGCTGCAAAAATCCGGCTGGGGTACGCTGGCCGAACTCGAGGCGAACCGCTGGATCGATTGCCAGCCGGATTTCGCCACCGCGCACTACCTCGATGGCTTCGCCTATCCGGACGGCAAATTCCGCTTCAAGCCGGACTGGCCGAAAGTGCCGTTCCGGCGCTGGCATCGCACCGTGGCCTCGCGATCCGATCCCGCCATTGCCCGACCACTGGGAGGTGATCGAGGAGGCCGACACCGAGCATCCGTTCCGGCTCGCGACCTCGCCGGCGCGCGGCTTCCTCAATTCGAGCTTCACCGAGACCCCGACCTCGCTTGCCGCCGAGCGGCGGCCCGAAGTGATGATCCATCCCAACGACGCGGCAAAGCTTGCCGTCACCGATGGCGAGGAAGTCGTGCTCGGCAATCGGCGCGGCCAGGTGCGGCTGCATGCAAAACTGTTCGACGGCGTGCGCCGCGGCGTGCTGATCGCGGAATCGGTGTGGCCGAATTCGGCTTACGCCGACGGCCGCGGCATCAATACGCTCACCGGCGCCGATTCGATCGCGCCGTTCGGCGGCGCGGCATTCCACGACAACAAGGTTTGGCTGCGCCGGCTGGCGTAGCGGCATTTCAAACGGCGGGCATAATCTCGCTTCCGCGATCGCATTCTGCCGCTATTCAACCTCAACAATCATATACACCGACGCTGCAAAGCCCATCGGAAGGCTGGCGACGCCCGCCGATGTGCGGACGTGCTTGCCGGCCTCGCCAAACACTTCGACCAGAAAATCCGATGCGCCATTCATCGCGGCGGCCTGCTCGGTGCATTCGAGCGTGCTGTTGATCAACCCATGAACCGCTATGACCTGCTGCACTTTTTCGAGCGTCTCGATCGCAGCCTTGATCGACGCCAGGCAGTTGATGACGCATGCCCTTGTGGCGCGCCGCGCATCGGCAAGCGAGAGGTCCGCGCCGAGCTTGCCTTTGTAGTCGCGCCCCTGCTCCGTCGACACTTGGCCCGCGGTGAAAACGAGATTTCCGGAGCGTTTTGCCGGGATGTAGTTCGCGATGGGCGTTGGCAATTCGGGTAGCGTGACGCCCAGTTCTTGCAGGCGAGTTTCATAGCGATTCATGATCGAGTCCCGCCCCCATGTCGCCGTAATCGGCCGGTTACCTTAACATCTTGCGGTGTACCGTCCCGGATCTCACACCTGCGCGCGCGGAAAGCGGAGCGAGGTATCGGCGGCGGGGACGATGACCTTGCCGATCGGCCACAGCGCGATGCCGGCAAGCTTCAAATGCGCCCAGGCGAACGGGATGCCGACGATGGTGAGGGCGAGCAGGATCGCCGTGACCAGATGGCCGAGCGCCAGCCACCAGCCGGCGAGAACCAGCCAGATGATATTGCCGAGCAGGCCGAGCGGACCGGTGCCGATATCGTGCCGGCCGGTATATTCGGCGCGCGACACTGCCTTCCGGCCGAACGGCAAGAGCGTGTAGGACGCGATATTGAGCGCCGCCCACGCCCAGGGCAGGCCGACGATGGTGATCGCCATGAGCGCGGCGGCAATCACCCAGGCGAGCGCCATCCATAGACCGCCGAACACGATCCACAGCAGGTTCAGAAGGAAAGCCAGGAGCGGCATAACACACTCATTTAGAGGCAAATACTGCCGCCCGCAATGGTCCGGCTGCTAATCGAACAGCGCCACCGCGCGCGTCCAGCCGGCCGAGCCGGCTTTCACTTTGTGCGGGAAACAGGCGACGGTGAAGCCGTGGCCGGGAAGCTGTTCGAGATTGCACAGCTTCTCCATGTGGCAATAGGGAATTTCGCGGCCGGCCTTGTGGCCTTCCCAGATGATCGACGGATCGCGGGTCTCCAGCCAGCGCTTGCGGATATGCGCGAACGGCGCGTCCCAGCCCCAGGCGTCGATGCCGGCGACGCGAACGCCGCGCGAGGTGAGATAAAGCGTCGCTTCGCGGCCCATGCCGCAGCCGGCGGTGAGATATTCGTCGGTGCCGATGCATTCCGAGGCCCGCGTATTGACCAGAACGATATCGAGCGGCTTTAGCTCATGGCCGATGCGCTTGAGTTCGGCCTCGACCTGCGCCGCCGTGACGACATGACCGTCGGGCATTTTGCGGAAGTCGAGCTTGACGCCGGGGCGGAAGAACCAGTCGAGCGGCACCTGGTCGATGGTCATCATCGGCTTGCCGTCGATCGATTTCGACTGGAAATGATATCGGCGCGTCCATATGCGTGCCGTTATGCGTGGTGATCTGGACCTGCTCGAACGCCCAGCCTTCGCCATCCGGCAGGTCCTCAAGCCGCAGGCCGGGGAACTGCTCGCAAAGCGTCGGCGCGGTGTCGGCGCCGCGTGAGGTATTCGATCTTCGGCCGCATGAACGGGTGATCGTAAACCGTCTCATTTTCGAGCGGCGACGACAGGTCGATCATGCGGCCGGGCAGTTTCATCGCTGCTCCTTGCGCGGAGCCTTACGGCTTCGCGCCCCTCGCCGGGTTCTGCGTATACAGAGCGAGCGCCTCGCCCTGCGCCAGGATCTTGTCCTTGATCGCGTCCTGCACCGCCGGGCCGTCAAAGTCCTTGGGCAGGCCGAGCGAGCTCACGCTCAGCGCATAGACGGTGAAGTGATAGTGATGCACGACGTCGTCGTTCCACGGCGGGCACGGCCCGTCGTAGCCGTAGTACTGGCCCTTCATCGCGTCATTGGCGGCGAAGATTACGGTGTAGGTACTAAGACCTTTCAGTCCGGCTGCGGACGGCGTTGCCGGCTTGCCGTGCGCCACGCGTGCATTCGAGTCGGCACCCTCCTTGATCGACGTGATGCTCGGTGGAATGTCGGCCAGCACCCAGTGGAAGTAGTCGTGCCGCTTTATGTCGGCGGTCATCGTCACCCCTTCCTTGTTCATCATCTCGCGATGTTCCGCCGGCGAATCGGTGTCGTAGAGAATGAGGGCATAGGATTTGGTGCCGCGCGGTCCTTTCGACCACGAAATGCTCGGATTGATATCCATGCCGGCGGTCGTATGGCCTTGCGCCGCCGGCGCGCAGAATGCGTATTTGTTTGCGAGCATTCCGCCGTCCTTGATGTTGTCGACCTTCACTTTCAGCGTGGCCGCCGATGCCGGCATTGCCGCCAGCGCCACCACACTGGCGGCGATCAGACCAATAGCAGTTCCTTTCATTGCACCCATGCTTTCCTCCCGTTGGTTCGGCCTTTTTGGCCATTTAGTTCGAATTCGCGACGCTCACGTGCTTTTTTTGGTCTTTTTGGCTTTTGGCTTGGCCGCTTGTAACCTGGCCGCCAAATCCTTGTCGACGATGTCCGCGATCTTTTTCATGACCAGCGCGTGCAGGCGCGGCGATTTCTCGATCGTTGTGTGCGACAGGCTGGAATCGGCGGTCAGATCGACATTGCTCAGCTCGCCCTTAAAGTCCGCAGCCGGCGATACTTTTTTGCCGAAGCCGTTGTTCTGATAGAAATTCACGAAATGCAGGACGTTTTTCGGTACCGGCTGGGGACTTGTCGCATCGAACGTCACGATCAGCTCGATCGGAATATTCTGTGCATTGAGCGCATTGGCGATCTGGAACGTCGCATCGGCGCCGAGCGAATGGCCGATGACGACCACAATGGTTTTCTGACCGCGCCCATATTGCTCCGCAATGCGCCGCGCCACCGATTGCCAACCATTGGTGCTATAGACCCGCGCGCTATAGCCCTGCCGATTGAGCTTGTCGGTGAGCGTGTCCATGCCGCGCGAAAAGATGTCGGCAAGCCCGCGCAGCAAATCGACCTGGACTTGCGACGCGGTCGGGGCAGGCGGCTTGGCGTTTTGAGCGAGCGCCAAGGTGACGGTTTGAGGCCCCGCACCCAGGCAGACCGTGGCGCAAACGACCCCGGCGGCGAGCAATCGGCGTAATGCGGCCATGACTTCATTCCCGGCAAAATGGTGTGTTCCCGGATCAAAGCATACCGGTTATGGATGCGCCAGAAGGGGGCGCTTATGATCCTGATCACCGGCGCGAGCGGCTTTGTCGGCGCTGCCGTCGCCAAACGTCTCGTCCAGGCGGGCCACGACGTCCGCGCGCTGGTTCGCCCCACCAGCCCGCGGTCCAATCTCGCCGGCTTGCGCCTTGAGATCGTCGAAGGCGACCTGCGCGACGCCGGTTCGCTCGCCCGGGCCATGAAAGATGTGCAGTATCTATTTCACGTCGCCGCCGATTACCGGCTGTGGGCGCGCAACCCGCAAGACATCGTCACCACCAATGTCGAGGGCACGCGAGCGCTGATGACGGCGGCGCTGCATGCCGGTGTCGAGCGGATCGTCTATACGTCGAGCGTTGCGACGCTCAAGGCGCGGCCCGATGGCACGCCGAGCGACGAGACATTCCCGCTCGATGCCGCGCAGGCGGTCGGCGCCTACAAATACAGCAAGGTGCTCGCCGAGCGCGTGGTCGTGGCCATGGTGGCCGAGCAGAAATTGGCCGCCGTCATCGTCAATCCGTCGACGCCGATCGGGCCGGGCGACGTGCGGCCGACGCCGACCGGCCGCGTCATCGTCGAGGCGGCGTCCGGCCGCATGCCGGTCTATGTCGATACCGGGCTTAATCTCGTCCATGTCGACGACGTTGCCGCGGGTCATGTGGCGGCCTTGCACAAAGGCCGCATCGGCCAACGCTACATCCTTGGCGGCCAGGATGTCCTCCTCGGCGACATGCTGGCCGAGATCGCGCGCCAGGTCGGCCGCGCACCGCCGAAGCTGCGCCTGCCGCGCCCGCTGATCTTTCCCATCGCCTATGGCGCCGAAGCAATCGCGCAATTCACCGGCCGCGAGCCGTTCGTGACCGTGACCGGGTTGAAGCTGGCCAAGGACCGCATGTTCTTTTCTTCGGCGAAGGCGGAACGCGAGCTCGGCTATCGGGCGCGGCCCTATGGCGAAGCCGTCGCCGAAGCCATCGCGTGGTTCCGCGACAACGGCGATCTGTAGGGCAAAATACTGCGCGGTTTCGCGCCGCGCGCGCAGGAAGTGGAAGAACTCCACGCCTTCGCGCAGCCGGCGCACCAGCATATCCCAGCTGGTCAGCATCTCGCCCACGATCTCCGCGATCTTGGAGGGGCGGAAATAGAATTTCTTGTAGAACTCCTCCACCGACTCGAAAATTTCGGTGTGGCCGAGATGCGGGTAGTTGAGCGGCGCGATCTGCGTGCCGTCGTCCGTGAGCAGGTCGACATCGGCGGCGAACCAGCCGTTCTCCTTCGCCTGCTTGTAAAGGAAAGTGCCCGGATAGGGCGCAGCCAGCGACACCTGTAGCGTGCGCGGGTTTACGTCCTTGGCGAACTGGAGCGTCTCCTGGATCGTCTCGCGCGTCTCGCCCGGCAGGCCCAGAATGAACGTGCCATGCACGATGATGCCGAGTTCGTGGCAGTCCTTGGCGAAGCGGCGCGCCCCATCCACCAGCACGCCCTTCTTGATATTGTGCAGGATCTTCTGGTTGCCGGATTCGTATCCGACGAGCAGCAGGCGCAGACCGTTGGCCTTCATCACTTCCAGGGTCTTGCGCGGCACATTGGCCTTGGCGTTGCACGACCAGGTGACGCCGAGAGAGCCCAGCGCGCGGGCGAGAGCCTCGACGCGCGGATGATCGTCGGTCAGCGTGTCGTCGTCGAAGAAGACCTCCTTCACCTGCGGGAATTCCTTCATGACGTATTTCACGTCATCGACCACGCGCTCGATCGAAGTGGCGCGGTATTTGTGCCCGCCGATGGTCTGCGGCCACAGGCAGAAGGTGCAGCGCGACTTGCAGCCGCGGCCGGTATACCAGCTCATATAGGGGTGCTTGAGATAGCCGCCGAAATAGCTCTCGACCTTGAGCTGCTTGTAGAGCGGGAGCACGGACGGGAGCTTGTCCATGTCCATCAGGATTTCGCGCTCGGGATTGTGGACGATTTTGCCGTCCGCAGCGCGATAGGACAGTCCCTTGATGGTCGACCAGTCGGCGCCCTCGGCAAGCTCCTTGATGGTGAACTCGTATTCGTTGCGGCAGACGAAATCGATCGCCGGCGCGGCTTCCAGGCTTTCCTGCGGTTCGACCGCGACCTTGGCGCCGATGAAGCCGATCTTGGCCGCCGGATTGAGTGCGCGGATCATGCCGGCCGTCCTCACGTCGGACTTGAAGCTCGGCGTCGAGGTGTGAATGACGATGAAGTCGTGCGACTTCAATTCGTCTTCAATGTCCTTGAAGGTCAGCCCGTGCGGCGGCGCGTCGATGATCCTCGAGCCCGGCACCATAGCGGCAGCTTGCGCCAGCCAAGTCGGGAACCAGAACGACTTCACCTCGCGCTTCATCTGATAGCGCGCGCCGGCTCCGCCATCATACCCGTCGAACGAGGGCGCCTGAAGGAACAAAGTCCGCATTGGATTCGGCCTCACCGTAATAAGCGAGCGTGTTATCGGCGCGAACCGCATAGCGGTGGCCGCGCCATTCGATACCGCGGCCAAAGAAGCTCGCGACAAAAACGCCGAACGACATCATGTCGCGAAGCGGCCCCGGCCAAAACACATCGTCGCGCAGGCACAAAGCGCGATCGAGCTCGACCTGAAGCACGAAACGGCAGGCGAGCGCGGCGACCACGATAAACCCGGCCGGCGTAATGCCGCCAAGTAACGCGCCGAGCAGCGCGAGCGGCAAGGCATGCGTGATCGCCAGCCCGGCAAAGCCGAGCGGATCGATGGACCGGATGGTCCGCGCCCAGCGCATTTCATGGCGGAACAGATCGACGGCGGTTTTCTCCGCGCAATCGTGCGCGACGATGGTGTTGGGAATGGCGACGGACAGGCCGGCGTGGCGAACCAGCGCGCCAAGCGCATAGTCGTCGGCCAACTGATCGGCGACGGATTCGAGGCCGCCAATCATGCCCAACGTTTTCTTGCGTATGGCGATCGTCGAACCAAAGCATGGCGCGGCGATGCCGAATTTGAGACCGACCAGGACACTCGGCAGGAAGTGATAATCGATCGCCGCGGCGGCGAGACGGGCCCACAGGCCGGCGGCCGAGACGCCGCGATAGAGGCAGGTCACAAGTCCGACGCCGGGCTGATCGAGGCTCGCGGCGATGGCTTTGAGATAATCGCAGCCGACAATGATGTCACTGTCCGAGATGACCAGCACGTCATGGCGCGCCTGGGCGACCATGTTGATGAGATTCGAAACCTTGCGATTCGCGCCATGCCGGCACGCATTGACCACCAATTCGATATTGCGATCGGGAAAAGCGGTGATCAGATCGCGAACGATGCCAACCGCCGGATCGGCGGGATCGTCGACGCCGAAAATGATCTGCACCGGGCTTGGGTAATCCTGGCCGCAGAAGCGCGCCAGATTGGCGCAGAGATTCGGCTCCGTGCCGGACAGCGGCTTGAGCACGGTGACGGCGGGATAGATCTTCTTCGTAAGGTTGGACGGCGTTCCAACGAACCCACGCGCGGCCCAGGCCGCCAAAAGCGCGTACAGGCAGCCTATCGCCGCTGCCGCGTAACACATCGCCGACGCCCAGTCGGCAGCGCTACCGAAAAACTCGTTCACCATCGCCCCCGCAGACTTAACCGAGACTATATTTCACTAATCGGCCGCGCGCAAAAGAAACGGCGAAAATCAGCCTACATTCTTGTGAGATGTTGCTCCAGCGCCAGCGTTATTTGGTCGCAGACAACAGCCGTCGTCCCTCAAGGGCTTGCCACGCCAGCAAACCCGGTATGCCGAAAACGAGGTCGGGGACGCGCTTAATCAGCGCCATCGCCAGCGCAACCTCGGCCGGAATCCCGAAAATCGCGGAGACGGCGACCAGCGCCCCATCCTGCGCGCCCAGCCCGGCGGGCACGACGAAAGCCGCGGCGCGGGTGCCCTGGCCGAGGCTTTCAATAGCGATCGCTGCGGCGGGGCTAATCGGATGGCCCATGCAATCGAGCACCAGCCAAACCTCGGTAGCGCCGAAGAAGACCCCCGCCAGATGCAGGGCGAATGAGGCCAAAAGTCCGCGATGATTGCGCCAAATGTCTTGCAACCGCTCACCGAGACCGACCACGTGAGTGAATAGCGACCATTGACGCCGTTTGCCGAACGCAAGCAGCCGGCCGACGACGGCGTCGGAAGCGCCGAAATTCAGAGCGAGGAAGAATCCGCCAACCGCAGGCACCGCAATGCCTAGCATTATGAACGGCAGTGCGCTGAGCCGGTGGCTGCCGGCAAGGTCGAGCACAATGCAGAAGCCCGTCAGAACAAATATCAACAGGCACACAACCTGAACGAAGATGTCGACCAGCACGCTGGCGATGGCGACGCTCGTTCCTATTCCAAACTGTGCGAGCAGCCTTGCGCTGATGAGGTCGCCGCCGACCACCGCAACCGGGAACAATGCGTTGATCGATTCCCGGATAAACCGCAGGCCGACAAAGGCAAATGGCCCGCGCGGCGTCGGCGCCAGAAGGCACCACCAGCCGATGCCGGCGACCGTAACCGCGACGGCTCTGGCCAGGACCACGAGCGCCGTCCCCCATTGCGAGCTGGCAACGGCGGCAAGAACCGAAGCGAATCCGTAATACGCAACAAGACCGGTGAGCAGCGCCAGGCCAGCGAGGGCGGCGATGGGGGCTAAGATCCTCATTTGCCCGGCATATAGGCAATCCGGGCTAGCATGTCCCGACTGCCAGTTTGCAGTGCAAAATCGGCTGTGGAGTGTGTCTTTTCTGCACTAGTGAGGGCGAGGCGTCCTTTTTATTGTGTGCGCAAGTGGGGACCACGTGATTATCGTCGTCGGACTCGCATTTGAAGCGCGCATTGCCGCAGGGCCGGGTGTGCATGTCATATGCAGCGGTGACGGCCGCAATCTAGCTGCCAAGCTCACGGCAGCCATAGCGGAGAGCCGCACTTTGGTGCGCGGCTGCCCCGGAATCATCAGCTTTGGCGTAGCGGGCGGCCTGGCGCCGGACCTCAGTCCGGGCACTTGCGTGGTCGGCTCGGCCGTTATTTCCGGGTCGGAGCGGATGCCGATCAGCGCCGAATGGTCACGGAAATTGCTGAAGACGATACCGGACGCGGTTTCCGGCATCCTGCTCGGCGTACCGAAGCCGATCGCGAATCCAGACGAGAAGCGGGCGCTGTACCTGGAAACCGGCGCCATCGCCGTCGATATGGAATCGCACATCGTCGCCTCCGTCGGCCTTGCGCACGAAATACCGGTGGCGGCGATCCGGGTCATCACCGATCCCGCCAAGCGCGCATTGCCGGCCTCCGCGGTCGCGGCGATGCGGGAGAACGGAACCACCAATATCGGCGCCATGCTGCGCTCCGTGATGCAGACGCCCGCGCGAACTGCCGGCGCTTCTGCAAACGGCGATGGACGCGCGCGCCGCGCGTGCTACCCTTGTGCGCGGAAGAAGTTTGCTTGGCCCCGCTTTCACGTTGCCGCAGGCGTCTTAAGATTTGTTGGTTGGGTTAGGGTTAGGGTTATGTTCAAGTCCGCAGCGGAAGAAATCGGCCAGTGGGCAGATCAGTGCCGGCGTTGGGCACGCGGCGCGCGGAATAAAGAACAGCGCTTGACGCTCCAGCACTGGGAACGGTTGTTCAGTAAAGCCGCGCTGGACGCCGAAGAGGACTTCGAAATCGGCTTTAGCTCCAGCCCGCGCGCACCGACCCAGTCCTGAATGGACCAGCGCGCTTTTCTTTCAGCCTGAGATTCCGGATTCCGCCGCCACCGGTCGATCGAGCTTGCCGATCAGCGCATGGACGCAATCGGCCCAAGTGCGGGGACGATATTCGGCCTGCAACCGCGCCTCCCGCGCCAACAGGTAGCCGGGATCGAGCAACAGCCGCTCGATCTTCGCCAGCGCATCGGCCTCGTTCGCCGGATCGAAATAATCGATCAGATCGCCGCCAACCTCCGGGATCGACGTGCGGTTGGACGCGACACAGAATTTTCCGTGCATCAGGCTTTCCGCGATCGGCAGACCCCAGCCCTCGCACAGGCTCGGAAATACCGTGAACAGCGAAGCGCGATAGACTTGGCGCAGCTCCGCGTCGGCGAGGCCGGGCAACAGCACGATCTTGCCGCCGAGATAGTCGCTCGCGGTGAGCTCGGCCAACAGATCGTCGACCAGCCAGCCGATCTGTCCGGCAAAGACCAGAGCCGGCACCGCCGCCGCGCCATGCCGCTCCAACAGCCGCCGCCATACCCGGACCAGCAGCCGGTGATTCTTGCGAATTTCGATGGTCGAGACGAACAGCACATAGCGTTGCGGCAGGTCTATCGATCTCGCGGTCTCCGTCAGAAGCCGATCGTTCAAGCCCGAACCCGGCTCCACGACCTCGACGCGCGGCAATGACCAGCCGGCATCCGCGGCCAACTTGACCAGCGCATTGCGCGAATGCTTCGACGTGGTGAGCACGACATCGGTAACGGGAATGGCCTCTTCAAGCCATTTGCGGAATTGAATCACGTGCTGTTGTTCGACGAACGAATTCGTATTCGATCGGAATGAGATCGTGAATTAGGATCGAGAACTTTATCCCATAGCGCCGCTTCGCTTCGCGCGATATGCTTCATATAGTGCGGAACGCCCCAGGCGGCGCCGAGCGAGACGATGGTGTCGCCGGGCTGCACGAACCGCTCGAAGCGGTCGCGATGCAACGGCATGCCGATGAGATCGCGAGCCACGTCCTTGAATATGGAAAAGAAAAATCGCGGATGCCGGACGACCAGCCGGCAGCAAGGTGGTGAATTTGCCCCAGCATTTCGCCGGCGCCCAAATCGTCCGCCAAGGCGCGGCGGCGCCCGGCGGATTCAAATATTGCGAACTGATCTCATCGAAGCTGATCGGCGCGCAGTTGCTTGCTGTAGGCGCTGAGCCGGCAAAACCGCACGCGTCCGCTGTGGCCATAGAGCCGCTCAGCTTCGAGATAAATCTCGAACGGCACGCGTTGCAGGCCGGTTGGGCTGCGAAAATGATCGAAGTAGCGGAGGAAATCCTCGACTTCGAACCAGACGACGGGTTGTCGTCCCATGTCGCCGGATTGCGCTATCACCGCAGCGGCCGGCGCATTCCGGCGGCGGCCAAGTCGCGGAATATGCCGATTGAACAAGGACAACACTGACGCGGACGTGACGCTCAACCCGAAGCCCCCATTACGCTCAAGCCGAAGCCCCCATTCGCGTTTCATCGACGAAGCGCTCGGTGGACTTGTCGATGCTGCGGCCTTTGCGGCCGCGCGGCGTATGAATATATAGTTGCGAGGCCTTCGCCGGCGCGTTCTTTTCCGGCAAGGCCGATATTGGCAATTCGTAGTGGACCGGGCGGGCATGTGCCGCCAGCATGTTGTCGAGATTGTAAGCCTTGTTGTAGCGCATGATGCCGCGCATGAAATTGATCTGCCCGTGGGCGAGATTCTGCAGGAGCTCTTTGGCCAGCTGCGGCGCGGTCCACCAATTCATGTGCTTGGCGTAGAGCACCCGCTGGGTGTGCAACAGCTCGCGATAAAACTTCTCCAGCGGCATCTTGGTCGGCAGCACGACGTGCTGGATATCGAACAGGCGATAATCGCGTGACACCAGTTTGTGCTGACCGGTGAGCCAAGTTTCCGTTCCCGGATAAGGTGTGTTGATGCTGATATTGACCACTTCCGGCACGCCCATGCACCAGTCGCGCACGATGCGGAAACGCTCTTCGTCCCACTCCGGGTCGGCGATGATGTTGATGGCCACCGAGATTCCCAGCGAACGAGCGAACTCAAGCGCCTCGAAATTCTTGCCAAGCGGAACGCGCTTGCGAAATTTTTTCAGGCCCTCCTCGTCGATCGCTTCGATGCCGAGAAACATCTGGGCGAGACCGAGCTTCTTCCAGAATTGGAATACTTCCTTGTTGCGGAGCAGCACGTCGCCGCGCGTTTCCAGATAATATTTCTTGCGGATACCCTTGCGGGCGATCGCCTCGCCGATTTCAAAGCCGTGCTTGTCCTGGATGAACGCAACGTCGTCAACAATGAAGATGCCCGGCTCGCGGATCGAAGCGAGCTCGTCGACGACGCGCTCGGCGTTGAGCGCCCGGTAGCTGCGGCCATAGAAGGTCCAGGCGCTGCAAAACGAGCAATCCCACGGGCAGCCGCGCGAGAATTCGATCGAGGCGCACGGATCCATTACGCCGATATAATATTTGTGGCGGTGGCGCAGCAGATCGCGCGCGGGCCGCACATCATCGAGGTGTTCAACGAAGGCCGGCCGCGGCCCCTCACCGTACGCGGTCACCGCCCCGGGCACTTTGCCAAGGTCACCGCGATCGGCGGCGATGGCATCCAGCAGGGTGACGATATTGGGCTCGCCCTCACCTTTGAGCACGCAATCGATGGCGCCGGCCCCGTGCTCCACGATGGCGGGGGCGATGAATGAGGCGCTGTGACCGCCGACGCAGATGAAGACACGCGGCATCGTAAGCTTAGTGGCTTTGGCGAGATCGACAATTTCCGGCACATTGGCGAGGTAGTTGCAGGAAAACGCGATGAAATCCGGCTGCCACTCGCCGATCAGGCGGTGATAGTCGGCGTGGCTTTCGGCCTGCAGATCGATGATCCGGACCGCGTGACCGGCGCCTCGCGCCGCCTCCGCCACCAATTCGAGGCCCAGCGGCTCGAGACGGAGGAAGACATTGGTGAACAGCAGTGGACCAGGGTGAACGAAAAGCAGTCGCATTTGGACCCCCGATACTGGGTATGCGAAATCAGTGCCAAGTCGTCCCCGGGAGGCCATCGTATTCACAGCCTACCCCCCAAGCAAGACGTTACGCGGATTGCCCACCGGGTTCGTCTCGAGGAGCCATTTCAACCGCCATATCGCCCGTGTACATGTCGCGGTGACTTGATTTCGTCATTCCGGGGCCAAGCATGGATGCGCATGCCAACAATGTGCACACCCGAAGCATCGCCGAATTCGTCGCCGGCCTGACCTATGAGCAAATTCCCGCCGAGGTTTCCGAGCGAATCAAGCTGCTCATCCTCGATGCATTAGGCTGCGGCGTTTACGGCGCCGCTCTGGAATGGTGCCGCATCCTGCGGCAAACCCTTGAAGGCGTCGATAACTCGCATACCACTTCGATCTGGGGAACGAAGCGAAAACTGTGTTCGCCGCATGCGGCGCTGGTCAACGGCACGCAGGTGCAAGGTTTTGAGCTTGACGACGTGCACCGCACCGCCGTCCTTCACGTCGGCGCGGTGACGCTGCCGCCGCTGATCGCGGTTGCCGAAAGTCATGCCAAGCTCTCCGGCCGCGATGTCCTGACCGCCGCCGTCGCCGGCTACGAAGTCGGACCGCGCGTCGGGCTGTGCATGGGCCAGGAGCATATCGGTCAGGGTTGGCATTCCGGCGCGACCGTAGGCGTGTTCTCGGCCGCCGCCGGCGCGGCGCGCGGGCTGTCCCTGTCCGCCGGCGCGACCGTGCACGCGCTCGGCATTGCCGGCACGCAATCGTCCGGCCTGATGGCGGCGCAGTACGGCGCCATGGTCAAGCGCATGCATGCCGGCCGGGCGGCGCAGAGCGGGCTTTATGCGGCGCTCTTGGCGGGCCAGGGTTTTACCGGGATCGTCGATGTGTTCGAGGCGCCCTATGGCGGCTTCTGCACGACCTTCTCACGCTCCGAGGACCGCTTTAATCTGGCGGCATTAAGCGACGGTCTTGGCCAGCGCTTCGAGACGATGCGGATTTCCCTCAAATTCTATTCCTGCGTCGGCAGCAATCACACCACACTCGATGCAATATCCGATATCCGCAGGCGCCACCCGTTCCAGCCCGACGATGTCGAGAGCATTATCGTGCACGCCTCCCAAGTCACGGTCGATCATGCCGGCTGGCCGTATCGGCCCGAAGGCCTGACCGCGGCCCAGCTCAACCTGCCGTTCTGCGTCGCCACGCTCCTTCTCGAGGGCGATGTATTCGTCGACGAATTCGAGGCGGACTGCGTTGCCGATCCGGCCCGGATCGCCTTATCGCGCCGAGTCAAAGTCGTGCACGACCCGGCCATCACCGCGCTTGGCGCGGCACACCGGCACAAAGTACGCGTCGAGCTGCATTTCCGCGACGGTTCGGTCGAGCGCGAGACGCACGAAGCGCCGCGCGGCAGCGAGCACACGTTCGCCAGCGCCGGTGACATCGTCGCAAAATTCCGCAAGCTCACCCGCGCGGTGATGGACGTAAACCAGCAGGATGCGCTAATCGACGGTGTGATGCGGCTCGATAAATTGCCGGACAGCCGGACGCTTATCGACCTCTTGCAGATCGGCTAGGCTGCGACCGCATGAGCCCTGAGCAAATCGACTTCGGAATTTTCGATCATCTCGATCGCGCCGGCACGCCGCTGCCGGATTATTACGAAGACCGGCTCAAGATCGCCGAGGCCTACGACCGCGCTGGTTTTTACGCCTACCACCTTGCCGAGCACCATTCGACGCCGCTCGGCATGGCACCGTCGCCGAACGTGTTTCTTGCCGCATTGGCGCAGCGTACGCGACGGCTCCGATTCGGACCCCTGATCTACGCGCTGCCGCTGCATCATCCGCTGCGGCTGATCGAGGAAATCTGCATGCTCGACCAGATGAGCGGCGGCCGCCTCGACATCGGCTTTGGCCGCGGCGCCTCGCCGATCGAGCTCGCGCTCTACGGCATCGATCCCGATGAAGCGCAAGCCATCTATAGCGAAGGCATCGAACTGGTCCTTCAGGGACTGACCCGCGACGTGCTCGATTTCCACGGCAAGCATTTTAACTTCGACAATGTGCCGATGGAATTTGCGCCGTTGCAGAAGCCGCATCCGCCGATCTGGTACGGCGTGCATGCGCCCGACAGCGCCGAGCGCGCGGCCAGGCGCAATCTTAATGTTGTCAGCCTAGATCCGCCGGACATGGCGCGGCTGGCGATCGAGCGCTACCGCGCGACCTGGCGCGCGCCGTTTGCCGGCGCGCTGATGCGAAAACTCGGCCTTGGCCGCTTCATCGTCGTCGCCGACACCGATGCCCAAGCGCTGGCGATGGCGCGGCGCGCCTATCCGGTCTGGCATCACAGCTTCACGTTTCTGTTCCGCTTGCGAAATCAGCCGCAAAATCATCCGCGTCCGGCGGATTTCGGCGCACTCATGGAACGCGGCCAGGGCATCGCCGGCTCGCCGGTGACGGTGACGGATTTTCTCAAACGCCAGCTGGCCGAGACGCAATGCAATTACGTCGTCGGCCAGTTTGCCTTTGGCGACCTCACGCGCCAGGAGTGCCTGCGCTCGATCGATCTTTTCGCGGGCGAGGTGATGCCGGCATTGCGCGCGAAATGCCGAAGCGCTGGCGGTGGCGCGATAAAACTAGGTGTCTCGCATGGCTTTGAGATGCGCCACCACCTTGGCGCGCAGTGCGGCCTGTTCTTCGGCGCTCCACTTGCGAAAACCTTCGCCTGATTTCAACCCGAGCTTGCCGTCCACGACAAGCCCTTGCAGATACGGCGACGGTCCCGGCCGGCTTTCGATCGCCGGCAGCACCGTCGTCGTGAATGGCGAGCGTGAGATCGGTGCCGACCAGAGCGTCATTTTCCAGGGGCCGAACGCGGCGAGCGACGCCGAAGATGGCCTTGACAACGGCATCCACGGTCTCGGCATCGCAAATGCCGCGCTCGACCAGTGAGATCGCCTCGCGCCACAGCGCATGCTGCAACCGGTTGCCGATGAACCCGGGCACGTCCTTCTTGACATGCGCCGGCTTCTTGCCGGCCGCCCGGTGCAGTTCCATGGTCCACGCGATCGCCTGCGGCGAGGTCCATTGCGTCTCGATGACTTCCACGAGCGGCACCAGGAACGGCGGGTTCCACCAATGCGTACCCAGCGCGCGCTCGCGCTTATTCAAGTCTTGCATGATCGCGGTGATCGGGATTACCGACGTGTTGCTGGCGAGGATCGTGTCGGGCGCGTACCTGGTGCTCGATCTCTGCGAACAGTTTCTGCTTGAGCGGCAGATCTTCCGAGCACGGCCTCGACCACAAAGTCGGCGTCACGCACCGCGTCGGCGAGATTGGCGAAGGCGGCGCACGCGCTCGACCGCGCGTTCGTCGTCACCAAGATCGCGCAGATTCGCGTCAATTCGTGTCTTCGCCGGCGTCGAGATTTTTCGTCGACAGCATCCGTGATGCTAACGTCATGTCCGGCGAGCGCGAAAACTTGCGCGATGCCATGACCCATCAGCCCGGCGCCGATGACAGCGATGCGCGCCTTCGCCACTGCCCTTCGCCATAGCTCAGCCCGCCGTGTAACCGCCGTCGGCGTACAGGATATGCCCGGTATAGAAGTCCGAGGCCTTCGAGGCGAGGAACAGCAGCGGCCCGGCGAGATCGGAGGGCTCGCCGAGCCGGCCCTTGGGCACGCGCGTGAGAAAGCCCCCGCGCACCGTCTTGCCGCGCTCGTCGTCGTCGAACATCCATTCGGTCAGCGGCGAGCGGAAGACGGTCGGTCCCAGCGCGTTGACGGTGATGCCGGTGGCGCCGAGTTCGCAGCCGAGCGCCTTGGTGATGCCGTCGACCGCCGACTTCGACGCACAATAGGCGGTGTAGCCGGCCGGGTGACCAAGCAAGCCGCGCGCCGAAGACATCAGAACGATCTTGCCGCCGCGGCCCTGCTTGAGCATTTGCCGCGCACAGGCGCGCGCCATCAGCCACGATTGCGTGACATTGGCGTCCATCACGTCGAGGAAATCCTCGGGCTTTTGGTCGACGATCTTCGACACCTTGTTCTTGCCCGATGCCACGACCAGGATGTCGACGCCGCTGAATTTTTCGATCGCCGTCGCGACGATCGCGTCGCAGTTCGCTTCGGAGCTCGGCCGCTTGGCGTCCGGCATCGCCCTTACCGCCGAATTCTGCGCATTCCGCTGCGATCTTTTTCAGTCCCTTCGGCATTGCCCGCGGCGAGCACGACCCCGGCGCCGGCTGCCGCCAAGGTTTTTGCCGCGAGGGCGCCGAACGCGCCGGTCGCCCCGGTGACGATCGCGACTCTTGCCGCGCACGTCAAATAGCGAGGCCGGATTTTTCAAAAAATCTTCGGACATGACTGATTGCACCGTTCATCGTCGAGATACCGGCGGATTTGTAGCGAGATGAGCGTCACTTCACAGGGGCGACGGCGACCGCGATAGTGCAGACCTCGTTGCCGCGATTGACGATTTCGCGGCTTTCATTCGGCCCGATGTAGCAGCCATCGCCGGCTTTCAGCGACCTGTTCCTTGCCGCCGGCGATCACGGTCAATTCGCCGGCCAGCACGTAATAGATCTTCTCCGGCGGCGAGGCGTCCGGACCGGCGCCGCCGCCCGGCAGGAAATGCGAGATGCCGAAAATCAGCGATTGCGATCCACCCATTTCGGCGCCGAACACACGAAATGATTTATAATCGCGATGGTTTGGCGCTTCGTAGGATTTTGCTTCCGAAAATTTGCGCACGATGCATCTGAACTTCTCCCCCTTCTCAATCCGGTAAGCGCCCTTCGGATCGACGATCGCCACCAGGCGTATGATGCAGCCGTCGCCGCGGTCCCAGTTCCACGGGAAGAACGCGAAGGTGCAGCGCCTGCCCGTGACCTTGTCGATATCGCCGCCGACATTCTCGATGCCGAGGATGCCGTTCTTGAACAGGATGCGGTGCACCGGCTCCCAATCGGGAAAATCGGCCTTCCAGTCGCGGCCGCCGGACCATTCCTTGTATTCGGCGGCAAGATGCGGATGCAGCGGGCCGTTTCGCTGCGGCCCAATCGCGGTCGCCAGTGGATGATCGTTGGCCTGCGTATCGTGGCCGACAACTTTCACCTGCTTCTCGACGAACCAATTTGCCGGCCGAGGCACGAAACCGGGCGAATAGCAGAAATAGTCTTCGCTATCCTCGTATTTTTCGTGCCATCCGGTATTGACGATGACAACGTCGCGCGGCCGCACGATCTTGCCGGCGGCCTTTTCCAGATCGTCGTAGGTGATCTGCTCCCATTTTTTCTTTGGCAGCGAAACGACGATGCCCGAGCCGAAGAAGTGCGGCAGCGGCACTTCGTCGATGAACGGCGTGCCCTGCACGACATGCGCCGGCGCGTCGATATGCGTGGTGTTGTGCATCGAAGTGGTGATGCGCTGCGACAGCACGCCCGATTTGGCCATGTAATGGATTCGCTCGATCTTGACGTCCTCGAAATACGGCCAGTTCGGCGATTGATACCCGAACCGATGCGACAGGTTGAAAAACTCAAGTCCCATCGCATTGTTGAGGTTTTCCTCAAACGTCACCCCGCGAATTTTCTGCGTCACGGGCGCTCCTCCACGCTTCTTTTGCTTGGACTACTCGATATGGACGGCTCGTTTGTACCGAATATCAAATATAAGGTACAGAGAGCCGCGACAAACGACGGAGTTTTTTATCGAGGGAGGCATGGTCAAGAAAATCGCGCTTGAAGAGCATTTTCTGTCGCCCGGTCTGGTCGATTACTGGCGGCCAACGATGACCGAAGTCGCTCCGGAGCGCGGCGAATACTTCTTTCGCAATCTCACCGATTTCGGCGAGCTGCGCCTGCAAAGCATGGACGGCGCCGGCATCTCGCGCTCAGTTCTGTCGATCGCCGGCCCCGGCGTGCAGGCCGAGCGCGATGCCGCCACGGCCACGCGCAGGGCGCGTGAGTCAAACGACTTTCTCGCGCGTGAAATCGACAAGCGGCCCGATCGCTATTCCGGCTTCGCTCATCTCGCGATGCAGGACGCCAAGTCGGCGGCCGATGAGTTGAACGCTGCGTCCGCGAACTCAAGTTCTGCGGCGCCATGATCCATAGCCACAGGCCGGGCAATATCTCGCGACGCCGTGCTCCATTCGTTTTGGGAACGCGCGGATGCACTCGGCGCGGTGATCTATCTGCATCCGGCCGACCCCGTGGCGCAGCCGTCGGTTCTATCCGGCTACAAGGTGCTGATGCGCACCGATAGTGATTATGGAGCTTCGAGCCGGTTCGCCGCTTTGCGGCCTCGTCCGCGGAATTTGACCGCTTCCCGCGCAACAAGCTCATGCTGGGCCACCTCGGCGAGACGTTGCCGTTCCTGTTGTGGCGTTTCGACAGCCGCGCCCGGTTTCACGGCCTAAAGCTCAAAAAGCCGCCGTCGGAGTATATCCGGGAGAACGTCATCGTGACGACGTCCGGCATGTGCTCGGCCGAGCCGCTGAACTGCACCATCGCCGCGCTCGGCCATGAACGGGTGATGTTCGGGGCCGATCATCCGTTCGAATCGGTGCAGGAGGCCGGCGAGTTCCTCGACGAGGTGGCGTTAGCCGACCACGTGCGCACTGATATCGCCTTCAACAATGCCGTCCGGCTCCTGAATCTGCCGCGCGCATGACCAAGGCTGACCGAGCCGCTGCCGCCCGACAGCCCGTTCTGGAGCCTTCCCAACGTGTTCATCACGCCGAATGTCGGCGGCTACATCGTCGAATACGAGGATCTCATCATGCCGCTCGTCCTCGACAATATGCGGGCCTTCCTCGCCGGCCAGATGGACGAAACGCGCAATATCGTCGCCCGTTAGACCGTTTCCAAAGCCAGCGAAATTATTGCAAGATCAGCCTTGCCGGACCGCCGCAACAAAGGGGATATGCCCCGCGATGCGGTCCGCGACATGCGGAGTGTGCCGTGGCGTTGGCGAAGCTCAAATTCCGGATTGTGTTATTCGGAGCGGCGCAACTCCTCAAACGGGCGGCTCAGCGGCATCCGGAGTTCAGCGCGCGCCTGCAGGAGCACGATGTCGTCGCCCAGATCGTCGCGCGAGACGAGGGCATCGGCCGCTGGTTCGCGCTCAAAAAAGGCATCGTCACGTCGGCCGCCGGGCTGCACGCCAATCCCGACATCAGGCTGATGTTCAAGAACGCCAAGACCGGCGCCGCGCTGTTGACGCCGCCGATCAACTGGCTCGACCAGATCAACGCGCAGAAGGACTTTCGTCCTCACCGTCGAGGGCCCCGACTATCTGACCAACTGGTTCGCGCAGACGCTGATGATGAGCCAGTCGGCCGGACTGAAATACGGCACCAAGCTGCGCCGCGGCGTCACGCGTTACGTCAACATGACCAATGGCGGGCCGGTTTTCGTCGACGTCAAGGACGGCAAGATTTTACGCATGACGCCGATCGATCTTGCCGACAACGATGGCGCGTCGTGGACCATCGAAGCCAGGGGCCAGACACTCACCCCGCCACGCAAGACCACGCTGGCCCCGCACGGGCAAAACGCAAAATCCATCGTCTATTCGCCCGACCGCCTGCTCTATCCGATGAAGCGCGTCGATTTCGATCCGCATGGCGAGCGCAATCCGCAAAACCGCGGCAAGTCGGGCTATGTGCGCATCTCCTGGGACGAGGCGATCAAGCTCGTCACCGACGAGATCAAGCGGCAGAAGCGCGACTACGGTCCCGGCGCCATCACCTTCTCGCACGGCTCGCATCACACCTGGGGCAATATCGGCTACTACCTTTCCGCGCTGTTCCGCTTCGCCAACGCGGTCGGCATGACGCGCATCCATCACAATCCGGATTCGTGGGAAGGCTGGTATTGGGGCGCGGTGCATCACTGGGGCCATACGCTGCGCGTCGGCCAGTCGGAAACCTACGGCACTGTCGAAGACTGTTTGCAGAACTGCGACATGGTCGTGTTCTGGGCTGCCGATCCTGAATCGACCTCAGGCTCCTACGGCGCCCAGGAAGGCACCACCCGCCGGCAATGGCTGAAAAACCAGAAGCTCGGCGTGAAGATCGTTCATGTCGATCCCTATTTCAACGCGTCCGCCCAATTCCTGCCGGGCAAATGGTTCGCGCCGAAGCCGACCACCTCGGTCGCCATGGCGATGGCGATCGCTTACGTCTGGATCAAGGAAGGCCTCTACGACAAGAGCTACGTCGAGACGCACACCGTCGGCTTCGACACGTGGAAAGCCTATCTGCTCGGTGAAGACGACGGCATTGCAAAAACGCCGGAATGGCAGGAGAAGGAAACCGGCGTTCCGGCCAAGGATGTGCGCGCGCTCGCCCGCGAGTGGGGGCGAAAGCGCGTCTATCTCGCGCCCGGCGGCTGGGGCAACGGCCACGGCGGCGCCTGCCGCAATCAGACCGGCATTCCCTGGGCGCGCGTGATGGTGTGCCTCGTCGCCATGCAGGGCCTCGGCAAGCCGGGCGTCAACATGGGCAATCTGCAATGGGGCACGCCGATCGATTTCAATTTCTATTTCCCGGGTTACGCCGACGGCGGCATGTCGGGCGATCTCGAAAACACCGCGATGCCGGTCGAACTGTACCAGCGCATGCCGCAGCTGCCGACCATGAATTCGAACGGCCAGCGTATCCCGCGCATTTTCGTGCCGGAGGCGATCATCGACGGCAAGGCCGAGGGCTATCCGTGGGTTGGTAAATCCATCGAGCACCAGTTCGCGCGCTTTTCCTATCCAGCGCCCGGCCATTCGCCGGTGCACATGCTCTACAAATACGGCGGCTCGATCCTCTCCACGATGAACAACACCAATCGCTGGGTGCGGATGTACCAGTCGCCTAATCTCGAATTCGTCGTCAACCAGTCGATCTGGTTCGAGGGCGAAGCAAAATTCGCCGATGTCATCCTGCCGGCCTGCACCAATTTCGAGCGCACCGACATCAGCGAATGGGCGGGGCTCGGCGGCTACGGGCATCACGGCCAGCAGCAGCTCAATCACCGCGTCATCGTGTTCCAGGCGCCGGCAATCAAACCGCAGGGCGAATCTAGATCCGACTACTGGATTTTCAACGAGTTGTGCAAGCCGCTTGGGCTGGCCAATTATTTTTCCGAAGGCGTCAACGAAATCGACTGGGTCAAGCGCGTCTTTCTCGCTTCCGATTTGCCGAAACACATTTCGTGGAGAAAATTTCTCAAGCGTGGTTATTTCGTCGTGCCGGCCGAAAAAGAAAAACTGCGCGCGCCGGTATCGTTCCGCTGGTTCTTCGAGAACCGCAAGAAGGATGTGCCGGAGGCGCAGCCGTTGCCGTCCGACTATACGGAAGAATATTTGCGCGGTTTGCAGACCCAGTCCGGCAAGCTGGAATTCGAGTGCAACTCATTGAAAAGGTTCAACGATCCTGAAAGGCCACCGATCGTAAAATATGAGCCGTCGTGGGAGGGCAGCCATTCCGGCGAACTGTTCGAGCGCTATCCGTTGCAGCTGCTCACGCCGCATTCCAAATTTTCGTTCCATACCCAGGGCGACGGCAAGGATTCGTTTCTGCTCAACATCGAGGACCATCGCGTCAAAATCGACGGCTACTATTACTGGATCGTACGCATGAACGCCGAGGACGCCAAGGCGCGCGGCATCGGCCGACACGATCTGGTCAAGGTCTTCAACGACCGCGGCGCGGTGATTTGCGCCGCACTGCCGACGCAGCGGCTGCCGCATGGCGTCGCCCACGGCTACGAGTCCTCGGCTATCTACGATCCGATGGGCGAGCCGGGCAAGTCGGTCGACCGCGGCGGTTGCCTCAACCTGCTCACGCCCGAGCGCACCCAGACCAAGTCCACCCATTCGCTGGCCGGCGCCAATTCGCTGGTGCAGATCGAATTGTGGGACCGCCGCATCGAGCACATGTCAGCCGCGTTTGCCGCGATGGAAGAGGACAGGGAAATCAAACGCGCGCTCCAGGAAGCGCAGCTGGTGCCGGCCAAGTGACGTCATGAAAAAGTGGAACATGATCATCGACGTAGCCGAGTGCACCAATTGCAATTTGTGCACACTCGCCGCCATGGACGAATATGTCGGCAATGAATGGCCCGGTTATTCGGCACCGATGCCGAAACATGGGCACAAGTGGATCAACATTTTGCAGAAGGAACGCGGGCAGATACCGATGATCGACATCGCCTACGTTCCCACTATGTGCAATCATTGCGACGACGCGCCGTGCATGAAAGCGGCGCCGAAGGGCGCGATCAAGAAGCGCAAGGACGGCATTGTTATCATCGATCCGGTCAAGGCGAAGGGTCAGAAGCAGCTGGTCGAAGCCTGCCCGTACGGTCACATCTGGTGGAACGAGGACCTGCAGCTGCCGCAGGCCTGGACCTTCGATGCCCATCTTATCGACCAGGGCTGGCAGCAGACGCGCGGCCAGCAATCGTGCCCGACCGGAGCAATGCGCTCGGTCAAGGTCGAGGACGATGAGATGGCACACATCGCCGAAGAGCAGCATCTCGAAGTGATGAAACCCGAGCTTGGATCGAAGCCGCGGGTCTATTACCGCAATCTGTGGCGCTATTCGAAGTGCTTCATCGGCGGCACGCTGGCGGACGAGAAAAACGGCGTGGTCGATTGCGTCGCGGGCGCGAGCGTGCAGCTGGTGCGGGACGGCGCCTCCATCGCCGTGACCACAACCGACAATTATGGCGATTTCAAATTCGACCGTCTTGACGAGAATTCGGGCCGCTACATTGTGCAGATCTATGTCGGCGGCCGCTCCAAAAGTTTGCAAGCCAATCTCGGCGGCAGCGTCAATCTCGGCGAGATCAGGCTGTAACGGTCAAGCCATGAACAAATGGTGCGGCGCGCTGATCCTGCTGGCTTGCATTGCCGACACGGCCGTGGCGCAGACGTCATCCTATCCGGATCGCCCTATCACGCTGATCATCACTTCGGCGCCGGGGGGCGTCACCGACGTGGTCGGCCGCGCGCTCGGCGACGAGCTGGGTAAAGCCTGGGGCCAGCCGGTCGTTATCGAAAACAAGGGCGGCGCCGCGCATATCGTCGGCGCCGAGACCGTTGCCAAGGCGACGCCTGACGGTTACACGCTGCTGGTCGGCGAGTCCGGTACCTTCACCGTCAATCCTACGCTACTGCCTAACGACAAGCTGCCATACGACACGGACAAGGACTTCACTCCGATCACCGGCCTCGTGCGCATCTACCAGTCGATCCTCGCCGCCAAATCGCTGCCGGTTTCGAATACCGCCGAACTGATCGCGCTGGCGAAACAGAAGCCGGGGGAGCTGACCTACGGCACCGCCGGCGTCGGCTCGGCGCTGCATATGAATATGGAATTGTTCGACAGCATGGCGGGCGTAAAGCTCGTCGCCGTGCACTATCGCGGCGCGACGCCGGCGCTCAACGATCTTATCGGCGACCACATCAACACCATGGTCGTCAGCGTCGCGTCGGGCCTGCCGGCCTACCGCGCCGGCCAGATCAAAATGCTGGGTGTCGGCGCCCCGAAACGGATGCCGCTGCTGCCCGAAGTTCCAACGGTATCGGAGAGTGGGTTGCCTGGCTATGAAGCGATCGCGTGGTTTGGCTTGTTCGGCCCCGCCGGCATGCCGAAAGACGTCGTCATGAAAGTGGACAAGGGAGTAATAAAAATCTTCAGCGACGCGGCGTTTCGCGCGCGCTTTCTCGATCCGCAAATGTTTGAATCGATGGCGGGGCCACCTGACGCGTTCGTCGCCTATATCCGCGCCGAACGCGACAAATGGGCCAAGGTCATTCGTGAGGCTGGGATAAAGCTTGAGTGACCGTCATTCCGGCGGCGTGCCGTTGAGCGCCAAAACTTCGCCGGCCAGATAGAGCGAGCCGGTGATGAGAATACGCGGCGCCGGATGAAGATCGAGCTTGCCGGCGATCGTGATCGCGGTTTCCAGGTCATCGCGCGCGACCGACGGAATGCCGACGCTGCCGGCGATGTCGGCGAGCTTAGCCGCCGGCACAGCCTTGTCCTGATGGATCGGCACGGTGATTACGCGCCTGGCGAGCCCGGCGAAGTTCCGCAAAAACCCCTCATTGTCCTTGGTCGACAGCATGCCGACGATGAGCACGAGCGGCCGCGACACGCGCTCTTCGAGATCGGCGAGCGCGGCGGCGATGGCCTGCCCGCCGTCGGCATTGTGGCCGCCGTCGAGCCAGAGCTCGCAATCCTGCGGCACCAGATCGGCCAGCCGGCCATGCGACAGCCGCTGCATGCGCGCCGGCCAATCGACGCGCGTCATGCCGGCCTCGAACGCGGCGGCCGGCAGCTTCAATCCACTCGCCCGCAGCGCCGCCACCGCCGCGCCGGCATTCTCGAACTGATGCCGCCCGTAAAGCTTTGGCGCCGGCAGATCGAGCAGTCCCTCGGCGTCCTGATAAACCAGCCGGCCGCGCTCTTCCGTCGCGGTCCAGTCCTCGCCGGCGATGGCAAGCGGCGCGCGCATGCGCTTGGCCTGCCGCTCGATGACCGCCAGCGCCTCGCGCGCCTGGCCGGTGACGATAGCCGGCACGCCGCGTTTGAGAATGCCGGCCTTCTCGGCGGCAATCTCGACGAGCGAGTTGCCCAAAAATTCGTGATGATCGAGCGACAGCCGGGTGATGACGCTGACCAGCGGACGCTCGACGACATTGGTAGCATCGAGCCTGCCGCCGAGGCCGACTTCGAGGAGAAGCACATCGGCCGGGTGACGAGCGAACAGCAGAAACGCCGCCGCGGTTTCAATCTCGAACACGGTGATCGGCGCGGCGCCGTTCTTCGCCTCGCATTCGGCGAGGACGCGCTCCAGCTCGGCGTCGCCGACCAGCCGGCCGCCGCCCGCCTGGCCGAGGCGGAAGCGCTCGTTCAGCCGTACCAGATTGGGCGAGGTGTAAACGTGCACACTTTTGTCCGCCGCTTCGAGCGCCGCGCGCATGAAGGCGATGGTCGAGCCCTTGCCATTGGTACCGGCGACATGGATGACCGGCGGCAGCCGCCTTTCCGGGCGATCGAGCGCGGCCAGGAGGCGCTCGATGCGGTCGAGCGACAGGTCGATGCGCTTGGGATGGAGCGCGAGCAGCCGCGCCAGCATGGCGTCGACCGGCGCGGCATTGGACTGCGGCGCGCTCACGTCACGGCGGTTGCGGCCGCCGGCGCCGGCAAACTGCGCGGTTGCGGCGCGCCGGCGGGCGCTTTGGCGAACAGCCGGCACAGTTTGGCGATTGTTTCGCGCAACTGGTGGCGATGCACCACCATGTCGACCATGCCGTGGTCGCGCAGATATTCGGCCCGCTGGAATCCGTCCGGCAGTTTTTCGCGGATGGTCTGCTCGATGACGCGCGGACCGGCGAAGCCGATCAGCGCACCGGGCTCGGCGATGTGCACGTCGCCGAGCATTGCATAGGACGCGGTGACGCCGCCGGTGGTCGGATTGGTCAGCACGACGATATAGGGCTTGCGCGACTCGCGCATCCTTTGCACCGCGATGGTGGTGCGCGGCATCTGCATCAGCGACAGAATGCCTTCCTGCATGCGCGCGCCGCCGGACGCCGCGAACAGCACGCACGGGCAACCCTTTTCCACCGCAGTGTCGAGACCCTTGATCACCGCCTCGCCCGCCGCCATGCCGAGCGAGCCGCCCATGAAGTCGAAATCCTGCACACCGATGACCGCGGCGAAACCATCGAGCTTGCCGTAGCCGAGCTTAACCGCGTCGTTCAGCCCGGTCTTGCCCCGCGCATCCTTGATCCGATCGGCGTAACGGCGCTCGTCGCGGAATTTCAACGGATCGACCGGCACGTCCGGCACGGCGATATCGAACCAGGTCTGGTTGTCGAACATCGATTTCAGCCGCGCCGTCGCGCTCATCCGCATGTGATAGTTGGAGCCGGGAATGACGAACTGATTGGCCTCGACGTCCTTGTAGAACACCAGCTGGCCGGTTTCCGGGCATTTGATCCACAGATTCTCCGGCACCTCGCGGCGCAGAATGCTGCGGATCTTGGGTCGCACAACGTTGGATATCCAGTTCATCGCGTCTCACTTACCCTGCGCGCGTCCATATAAGTCCGTCGGTCATTTACGCAACTCGCCGAGCGTGTCCTCAAACGAATAGGACGATAGCAGATTGTCGACCAGCTTGCAGCTTTGTTGCCAACCGAAAGTGCGAAAACTACGGCCGGCGGTGACGAAGCGGCAGTCCTTGACCGAGGCAAGGTGTCCGGCGCCGGTCCTGCACTGTGTTATCGCATTTCGCTACATCGCATCCGGATTGCAATTATTGCCCGTGCGTCAGCGCGTCACCAACGCGACGCCAAACGCGACCAGGACCGCCGCGATGCCTTTTTGCAGGAGTTCGCGGCCGGAAAGATCCTCGCGGCCGAGCTTCGGCCAGACCAGGCTCAGCACCACGCCGAGGGCAAAAACGAACAGCGTCGTCGTCGAACCGATAGCCTGGACGAGACTCAACGGCGCGAACATCAGCGCATAGCGATTGCCCAGACCGCCGCCGATATTGATGAGCTCGTTCGAGCCGTTGATGGATAAGAGTGCGACGGTATTGGCGCGCAGCATCTTCATGAATTCGCTGCGATAGAACGGAATGAGCAGCAGCGCGCAGCCGAACACCGCCTCGCCGGCGAACATCCAGAACGTGGTGGTCCAGAATTCGATCTCGACAGCGAAGATCTTGAAGATGAGCCCGCTCAGCGCCATCGCAAAGCCGCAGGGCAGCATCAGCGCCGCCAGACGAGCCTTGAAGATGCGCAGCCCCTGATCGAAACGGACCGACACGGTCAGGGCGCCGATGAGGATGAGGATGCCACCCGCTATCTGCCGCCCGGACAGCGTTTCGCCGAGCACGAGATAAGCGAGCGCATAGCCGAACAGCGGACCGGCCTGAAAATATGGCGCGACCACCGAGGCCTCCTCGGCTTGCAACGCCTGCAGATAAAGCAGCATCGCGCTCATGTAGAGGATGCCGGAGCAGACGACGAGCGCGATATTCCTCGCGCCGGCCGACGTCACCGACGGCCGAAACCACCAGATGAACGGCATCAGCAGCACGCCGGCGAAGGCGGTGAACAGAAGCATGACCGCGACGTGGCTGTGCTTGAAGAACCGCTCGACCAGGTATTTGTCCAAATGGACGGAAATGGCCCACAGCACGGGTCCGGAAAACGCATATACGACCCAGGACACTCGTCCTCCCGCTTCGGCCTGCCCAACGGTTCCGTTGCGGCGCCGACGTTACTCCCATTCCGCGCGCCGCGCCTCGCCCCTAAGCCGCCGTGCTCATGCCGCCGGGGCGGCACAATTTTGCCTTTCTGATCAATCAAGTAGCAAGGGGGCGGCGCGGCTCGCGACTGACCATTAGCGGTAAGCCGGGGGTAACGAAGTTATGCGTAAAAGTCAGTGTGGCGAACGTCGCGCCTGACGGCGCCGACGCCAGTGAGGCCGGGACTTCGATGATGAAGAAGATTATCGCTGCCTGTATCGCCGTCGGCGCGCTTGCCACCGCGCAATGCGCCAATGCGGCCGATCTATCGGTCGCGCCGCTCTACAAGGCGCCGCCGGCGCAATACACGCCAGTCTATAACTGGAGCGGCTTCTATGTCGGCGCCAATGGTGGCGGCGGCTGGGGCAATTCCTGGTGGCAAAACCAGTCGACCGGCGTCAACCTTTCCGGCGGCCAGGTCGGCGGCACCGCCGGCTACAATTGGCAATTCGGCAATGCCGTGCTCGGGCTCGAAGGCGATCTCGACTGGTCGAATCTCAGCGGCAGCAGCAACACGATCGGGTGCCCCGGCTGCAGCACCAGCGATAGCTGGCTCTCTACCGTGCGCGGCCGCGCCGGCTATGCCTTCGGCGGCATCATGCCTTACCTTACCGGCGGCCTTGCCGTCGGCGACATCAAGGCGACGGCGCCCGGCTTCGCCGGCGACAGCACGACCAATGCCGGCTGGACTGTCGGCGGCGGTCTTGAAGTCGCGCTGCCCGGCAACTGGAGCGCCAAGGCGGAATACCTGCATGTCGATCTCGGCCGCTTCAATTGCGGACTCAACTGCGGCGCGTCGGCCACCGACAATGTCTCAATGCACGACGACGTCGTGCGCGCCGGCCTGAACTATCACTTCGGCTGGGGCAAGTAGGGCGCCCTGGCGCCGTCTGACATCATCGAGTCTCTAGGCAATTACCGCCTTTGCGAGCCGGTGAGACGCGCGCCGCTATCGGTGATGACCTTTTTCAATCGAAATCATGCCGGCTATTTGGGATTTTTCGGGCTGGTTCCCGAACTGGAACGATTCGTCGAATTTACGGACTCTGTTGACTCATCGACCTTGGATTTTTCCGGTAGTTCGAGGGTCATTTTCAATTGCAAATATTCCATAATGGACATTATGCGAGATCGGTGCAGGTAAAGGTCGGCTACCTGCGCAATATCCATCGTGCCGAAAGCACTTTTCTTTTGCTACCGAATCACGTCCATGATCCCGTAGCGCATTTCGCGCTTTCGGGAGAGTATATATCATGGCGCCGTCAATTAAGTCGAAGAAACCAACCGCTGGGGCCAAAACCATGCGTCCTGTTACGCTCAAGCATCTTGCCGCTGCCTTGGCCGAGGAACATCAATTGACAAAACGGGCGGGTGAGGCTCTCCTCGGCGATCTTGTCGGCATGATCACAAAGCACCTCAAGAAGGGCGAACAAGTCCGTATTGCGGGCCTCGGTATCCTACAAGTCAGAAATCGTGCGGCCCGCATGGGACGTAATCCTGCAACGGGCGAAGCGATCAAAATCAAAGCAAGCAAAAAAGTCGCATTCCGGGCGGCCAAGGATTTGAAGATGGCGGTTTAGTCGGCGCCAACGCGGCACGTCAACCATCGAGGAAGGTTCTGAGGATCCTTGATCGACTCGGGTGCTTCAGTTTCCGCAGTGCCTTGGCCTCGATCTGCCGAATTCGCTCACGCGTCACCGAAAACTTTTGGCCGACTTCCTCCAGCGTGTGGTCGCTGTTCATGCCGAGGCCAAAGCGCATACGCACGATGCGCTCCTCGCGTGCGGTCAGTGAAGCCAATACGCGTGTCGTGGTCTCGCGCAGGTTCGATTGGATCATGGCGTCGATCGGCAGGATAGCGTTTTTGTCCTCGATTAAGTCGCCGAGGTTGGAGTCACCCTCCTCGCCGATCGGGGTTTCGAGCGAGAGCGGTTCCCTAGCAATCTTCAGAGTCTTGCGTACCTTTTCGAGCGGCATGCCGAGCTTTTCCGCCAATTCTTCTGGCGTTGGCTCGCGGCCGATCTCGGTGAGTATCTGGCGGCTCGTTCGCACGATCTTGTTGATCGTTTCTATCATATGCACCGGGACACGGATGGTACGGGACTGATCGGCGAGCGAGCGGGTGACCGCCTGCCGAACCCACCAGGTGGCGTAGGTCGAGAACTTGTAGCCGCGCCGATAATCAAACTTATCAACTGCCTTCATCAGACCGATGTTGCCTTCTTGGATCAGGTCGAGAAACTGCAGGCCGCGGTTGATGTATCTCTTGGCGATCGAGATCACTAGGCGCAGGTTCGCTTCCACCATTTCCTTCTTCGCCTGAAGCAACTCGCGCTCACCCTTTTGCACCATGTGCACAATTTTGCGGAATTCGCCGATCTCGAGCCCAGTCTCGGTCGCCAGCGTATGGATCTGCGTACGCAGCTCCTTGATGCGGTCCCTGTCGCGCGCGACGAAGGTCTTCCAGCCCCTGGCCGACAGTTTCGACACACGGTTGAGCCAGAGCGGGTCGAGCTCGGAGCCCAGATAGTTCTCGAGGAAGTTCTCGCGCGAAACCCCATGACTCTCCGCGAGCCGCATTAACTGGCCCTCGTGGCCGACGAGGCGCTTGTTGATATCGTAGAGCTGCTCAATCAGCGCGTCGATGCGCGCTCGGTTCAGACGGAGCGACTTCACCTCGCGGATTATCTCGTTCTTCAGCGTCTTATACCTGCGCTCCTGCGCTGGAGAGATCGACAGCCTTTTGAGCTGGAACTGGATATCCTGGTCCTGCAGGCGGCGTAGCCGCTTGTAGGTGCCGGCGACGGTGTCGAAGGTCTCGATCACCTTGGGTTTGAGCTCCGCCTCGATTGCGGCGACCGAGAGCCAATTCTCCATATCGTCGTCGTCATCGTCAGGGTTGCGCTCCGTAATCGGCCCGTCGGCTGCCGTTGCCTGGCCGTCGGCGCTTTCGCCGACCAGCTTGAACGGAATGGCGGTCGCGGGCGCCTGCATCTGCGGCGGCTGTCCCGGTTGCTCAGGGTTGGCGATTCCCACGATCGACTGGCCGTCGGGACCGATCACTGGCGCCGGCATGGCCTTGGCGTCAGGGCCGGCATAGGTCGCTTCGAGGTCAATGATCTCGCGCAGGAGAACTTTGCCCTCGTTGAGTTCGTCCCGCCAGATGATGATGGCCTGGAAGGTGAGCGGGCTCTCGCAGAGTCCTGCGATCATGGCCTCGCGGCCGGCCTCGATACGCTTTGCGATGGCGATCTCGCCCTCGCGCGAAAGGAGTTCCACCGAGCCCATTTCGCGGAGATACATGCGCACGGGATCGTCGGTGCGCTCGACAGGCTCCTTGGCCCCAGACTTGGCCGGGACCGGTCCTTGCTGGATTTCAGCTAGCTCGTTCGTACCCTCGGCGTCCTCCTTGGGCTCCTCGCGGGTCGCCGCCTCTTTCTCGTCTTCCTCGAGCTCAGCCTCCTTGGTCTCGACCACGTCGACGCCCATCTCGCTCAACTTTGCCAGGATCTCCTCGATTTGCTCGGACTTGACCTCCTCCGAGGATAGCAACGCGTTAATCTGGTCGTGGGTGACATAGCCGCGCTTCTTAGCGCTGCCGATCAACTCCTTGACAGCGGCGCCCGAAAGGTCGAGCAGCGGGATCTCGGGATCTTCCTTCTGCATCTCTTCCATCTGTTGCGTGACATTGATCTTGCCTGTTATAAATCTCCGCATTCGACACCCCATGGCCAACGCACCCGGGGCGCTGGCGCACAAAAATGCTCAATTCGGGTGCCGATGGCACCCGCGGTAGGAACCTTGGTCGATATTTGAAAACGTGCCTGCCGATGGGCACTGTGGCTGCCAATTGCAAGAACACGGAGACTTCGGTACGTCGCCGTCTTTTAGGCAGCTCTTCGGATAACCCTGTACTTGCCTATATATACGAACAATGGGCGCGCCGGTAGAACAATAGGAGGCACCCACTTTTGTGTTATGACGCACGTTTCATTTATCTATTTCGAGTGTAATACGGCGGGTTCCGCCACAACGGCTGAACCTATCAGCTCCAGAAATCGCGATTCGCGCACGGAATAGTTTGCCTGCAACCACCAAAAGGTGAGCTATACAAAAAATCGCCGAAAGACAAACATGAACTCGCGCCCCTCCAGACCGGCAGCGTCATTTGTCGTACGCCCGAAGCGGTGGGCGCCAAGTGCCGCTCGCCCCAAGTCAAACAATTATCAAAGCGCGCAAAGAAACTATGAACGGTATCTAGCGCTCGCGCGCGCCGAAGCCCAAATCGGCAACACGGTCGGGGCAGAGAATTACTACCAGTACGCCGAACATTATTTTAGATCGATGCGCTCTGACCAATAACGAACGTGAAAGTATCAGATGACTGATAGCGACGGGCTTAGTTGGCAAGCCCAAGAAGTTTTTCAAAAGATGAAGTCCTTCAACCGATTGCCTGGTGCTGGTATTCCGTTGATTCAATTGAATATGAAAGTAGGCAGCGCGAAGACTGTTAAGAAGGGCATTCCCGAATTAAAATCGGCAGGTCTCATCACTGAAACCGCTTCGGGTGAGCCGACGCTTACGGATAAAGGCTACAAGATCTGAGTTTGGCTTATCGCCACGATTTCATAATTCGCCTTAGGCATTGTGGTCGATCTTGAGCGCCTTTCGTCTGCTCATCCCGTCGAACAGGGAGCGGTTTCATAAGTTCCTTGAGCATGATATCCGAGTGAACGGCTGATAACCCGGAATTATGTGCACTTCGTGCATACGGTCGCCCTCACACTGTTGAACGCACTGTCGCGCGCCGCAATGATCGGCAAGCAAGGATGTGTCGCCTCCGCGGGAGCAACCGATAAGCAACGTACAATTTCTTAGCCAGTCAGTTCGCCGCAGTCATTCTTGATCATATCGGCTGCGATGTTGATAACGGATTCATCGATATAGGCAATGCTCGAGGCCAGAATCGTAGCCAGCAGAACCCAAGGCTTTTCGCTGGCGGTGCAATTTGCCGCTGTGGGAATTGATCGGATCGTTGCTTCGTCGCGGGGCGCAGCCTTCGGATTGATCACGCGTGGGTTTTTCCGACTTTTGTGATTTACCGACCATCTCCACACAAGCGGGCAGCTAGCCAGCGGTGAAAATCGTTCCTCCAACAATGTGGAACATTAAATCAAGGTTTTAGGAGACATATGGTTCCCTTCCTTGGGTTATCCACAGGCCGAGATTGCCTCTGATTGGATTTTAGCATTCCATCTCGCCACCAAAGTTCACGAGATGTGGTGGTGTAATGAGTAGCCAAGTTACAAATAATAGACCTTTCCCGGGTAAGCCAGAAGCGGTGATCCCGTTTGCACCTTCTACAAAAAACGAGTCGTCGTTCAGCGCGGATCAGTTGGACGTCGCAGGGCAGAACGTTTTGGCCCTGCTTCACCAAGCGGCCGACATAAGTAACGAAGACTACAACCACGCGGTCGACGTAGCGCACAAGCTTTCCAATCAGCTTGAAGACGCTAAGGAGCGCATAAAGGACCTCGAGGCTAACCTTAAACATTATCAGTATCGAACCGATTGCGCAGAGAAATGGTTGGTTCAAATCGCGGCGGAGATCGAGCAAAGGTTTTTTGGCAAAGCTGATAATCCTCCCGCGCAAGCGCCGCCCACCGGTCCGCGAAAGCCATAACGATTGTGGGCCCAGCCTCATACCTCGAGGATGGAGGAGAGTAGCTCCGACAGTTTTGCTCCAACTTGCCGGCCTCGTGGTGGCAAATGTGTCTCAGTGTCCCAGGGCGGTACGATATAAAGATTCTTTGTATGCGGCGGCTATTTGTAGCTCACTGAGATGACTGTCCTTTCTTGACCGAGATCACAACAATTCACAGTGATCCACAGCATAAAGATCATCTCTGCCATTATTCCCTTTCCCCTTCGCGCTACCTGGAAGCGAGGTCAGGGAGGCTACCATGACGGCGATCGTATCCAATCGTCGTTCCCGCTTCAGAACGAGGTGCGTCCAATGCGGTGATGAGCTCCTTGCCCCCGAATGGTCCGAGTATCGAAATGAGCGACAAGTCCATCATGTTTGGAGCTGCTGGAAATGCGACTGCTGTTTCGAGACGTGGGAAGAAAGACCGCAAGCTTCCTCTGCTGCTAGAATCTGACTATTGCCGGGGCTTCGGCCGCGTTTCGATTCCTTGAAACAAAGATTTCAGATGCGATTGCCGATGCTGGTCGTGATCATTTTCTGAAGTGAACGTTCGCGCGGACGCGGCGCCCTCATTCCGTCGTCCTTGGCGCAGCGCACGCCTTGGCTCCAGCATAGATCGCAACTCGGGCGGATAATCGCCATTATGGCGCAAACGTCACAAGCGCAATAATAAGTTATCGCCTATGTTAGCGATATGAACCTTGACTTCCTCCTCAAACACATTGCTGAAGCCGAACGGCATATTGTTGAGGCGCAGCGCCTCATTCAGCAGCACCATGAAATCATCGCGCAGCTGCGAGAGAACGATGGTGACGCAAAGAACGCCGAACGGCTCCTTGATAGTACGCTTGGTGTCCAAACAACCCATGAACGGTATCTGGCCTATTTGCGAGGTTTGTTGGCGAAGTAGCCATCACCGAAATGCGTACCGTATCGACGCCGCGCTGGAAGCGATCTGGAATTGCAATTTCAATCGGACGCCAAGAGAGGCGCTAGCTTAAGTTGGCGGGGAGACTCAAAAAGTATGGCCTCAGCATGCTCAAAATACCCAAAGAAACCGGAGGGACACCATGTCGGATGACCAGGTGGCTAACGAAGAGAGGCCTCGCCTGCATTGCAAGATTATCGAGCTGATCGACGATTTTTTTGCAGATTACCCTGTGGCAACAGGAGAGCCAAACACGATTGATACCGATGAAGTTATTACCGCGCTAGCAAAGACGGTGGCAGAATTAACTTCCAACCAAGAGAGCGGCGTCCGTCAGAATATGATCGAACAGCTGACGCGTGAAATTATGAACTATGATGCGGAGTTTCGTGAGCAAGACGCGATGGGGACGGATCGTTCCCACGCTCGGCATTAGCGATCATATAACCTCCGGAAGTCAATTCCTCGGTGTCATCCTGATGTCCGGCATGGCCCGCCGCCGCCCTAAAGGCTCAGGTCCAACCACCGTGGAAATCTCAGGGAAGCAATAAATTTAGCGCTGAGATCTCGATCTAAATGTACAGGAGTATCTTGCGAGTTTCACATTTAAAGAGTTGAATTGCTCAGCGGGTAGTTTCACACCACATTGATGCGATTAGCCATGATCCGCCCAACGGCAAAAGCCCGCAGCAATGAACGTCGCTTCCCGTTCGTAGTCCAGATCGCTGTACCGAAGGGCGGGTTCGGTCGCACGCTCGACACCGTCAATGCTTGGCATCGCTATAGTGTAGTCCAGCAGCGCAGTGGTCAGCGCCTGCACATCGACGGGCAGGAATTTTGGCGTTGGTGTTTCAATGACCTGAAAACTGCTGAATATTTTCGGCAGCGGTTCGGCGGCGAATTGCTGTTGATGATGAAACCACGCAGCTCAAATTCCCTGACGGCTGCGTGACCGGTCTCGTGCACACTGCATCATGGCGACAATAGCGGTCGTAAATTGAGAAGCGGCTGAGGCGCCACAATAGGGGCTGGACAACTCTCTTGACGAGCGTCGGCCGGTTCTTTTGCTAGAGGCTCGGATGGTTAGATTGAACAGGCTTGAATCGTGCGACCCGATCTTCTTATGCTGATCGCGCAGCCCGCCGATGCCAAGGCGCCAGCCATCAGAACATCGCCGCAGTGCTGAAAGAGGTCGAGGAGCTGGGAGTAGCCCACTACTTCCCGCTCATCAGATTATCCAAAACGGCTTATTCGCTTCAAAATCTGCGTGGAGCGGGACACGCCGATATCTTGCAAGGACGTGTCACTGAGATTCATTAGCTCGTTGCGCGAACGCGCGCGACGCCGCCACTCGCCAAGGCTTCGTTTCACATTGCTCCGACGCAACACGCGATGGCGATGCATGGTCATGATCTGGTTCGTCGTCCTCATGGCTCCCTCCATTTCTGGAGAATGTCCCTCGGTTTCTTATGTATTCTCATCCAGTGATTTAGCGTGTGGCCCCGCAGCACAGATCTGCGCTTTTCTTGAACCGACTGGATTTATTAGGCTTTTAAGAACTCGGCATCCGCTGGCGACACGACCTTCGGTGACAAATGGGTGGTACCTAGCCTGTTCTGTTGTGGCCCGACGCCCCGATGAACCCCCGCCTCATTTATCAGAAGTCCTGACATTGCTATCGAATTTTGGGTTCGTTCTGCCAACGCGCAATCTAGGGTAGATTATCGCATCTGATTCTTTCTTAGGCTGCAGGCACTTCGTCGGACATCTACCCCGTTCAGGTCGGGCAGTGATTGTTTGTAACGCTGGCGTATGCCAATTTTCTTTGCCGATCTGAAACCCGCGCGGCAGTCCCGTAAAGCCCAGATATCAGGCTGTTTTCGCCGCCACGTTGGCGGGCTGCGGCGTGGTCTTCACGACGCCGGCCTGCGTCAGCGCCATTGCGATCTGCTGGATACGGTTGATGAGATCGCCCGCTGCTGCCGGTGGCAGAACGAGCCGGCAGGCCGGATAGCGGCGGCGGTGATCGGCGAATTGGCCTTGACGTCGTCGAAACGAGATGCCCGGAATTGGCGCCGGCAAACGTTCGCAACAAGGCAACCAAGCTCGCGCTCTGCGCCTTACCCAACAAGTTATACGGAAGCGCACATCGAAACGGACGCAATGATGCAAAGATCTGACCGCCAATCGCGCTCAGCGTTTGCCGGCATCAAACGCATCTATCTTCCTTCGCGCTTCCTTATTCCCCAGCTGAGCAGCTTTACGGTACCACGCAATGGCTTGCGCATAATCTTGCGGAACGCCCTGACCATTTTCATACATCAAGCCGAGATCGTACTGCGCGAGTGCGTTACCTTGTTCGGCAGCTTTGCGATACCAGGCAATGGCTTGAGCATAGTCTTGCGGAGTACCCCCGCCTTTTTGGTACGCCATGCCGAGGCTGACTTGCGCAGGCGCATAGCCCTGCTCGGCAGCTTTGCGGTACCAATCAACAGCCTGAGAGTAGTCCTTCGGAACGCCTATGCCTTCTTGGTACGCCACGCCGAGATTGACTTGTGCAGGCGCATAGCCCTGCTCGGCGGCTTCGCGGTACCAGGCAACGGCTTGAGCGTCGTCTTGCGGAACGCCTAGACCATCTTCACTCATAACGCCGAGATTGTATTGCGCGTCTAGATCTCCTTGACTGGCGGCTTTGCGGTACCACACAGCGGCTTGAACGTAGTCTTGCGGAATGCCTTGACCAATATAGTACATGAAGCCGAGATTGGTTTGTGCCTCTGCAAGACCTTGATCTGCAGCTCGACGGTACCACACAACGGCTTCCGCATAGTCGCGTGTGACGCCTAGCCCATCTTGATACTTACCGGCGAGATTGTATTGCGATTTCGCATCTCCTTGATCAGCAGCTTTACGAAACCACTCAGCAGCTTGCGCATAGTCTTGTGGAACGCCTTGACCGCTATCGTACATTAAGCCGAGATTGTATTGCGCGTTAACATTTCCTTTGTCAGCAGCTTTAAAAAACCAAGCTGCGGCTTGCGCATAATCCCGCGGAACGCCCAGACCGATCATGTACATCCCGCCAACATTATACAGCGCCTGTGCAAAACCTTGATCAGCGGCCTTGCGGTACTGAACCATCGCTGCTTCGAAGTCATTGGATTTTTGGTAGGCGCGACCAAGCTGATAAATGAGCCTGCTGCTATCTGGATATTGCTGCACCGCAGCTTCACATGCGGGAACAGCGAGGTCAGGATTTATTTTATCGAGCGGAACACCATTACTGTTGCGCTGCGGGTCACCAGTGCTCGCTGCATAGACATCGCAGTCCGTGACGGGAGCATCTTGAGCAAATGCGTTGGTGCTCGATAGGAGTAACAGAACGGAAACGACTGCGAGCCGTTTCTGGATCACAATCTCTGGCGCGCGGACACTTTGACGGAGAAATGCGAATACTGCATACATTTTGGTGTTTTGATTAGCGCAAGGACAGTGCATTGCATCGCTATAATTTCGCCAACACTGACTCGTAATTTCATGCTTCCCGCTGCGAGTGGCTCAATCGTCAGCGAGCACAACCTGATGGTTGATAAACAGCCTGGAGGATACTCTACGAGTACCTCCGCGTCACAACCCATCCAATCATCGATCCGCTTCGACTTTAGCTGTCTCGTGCATGGGACTTCCCAAGGCAGATGCGCCGACGTCGACGCTGCGAAGTTCGCCCTGCCAAGGCTCTATTTCGGCGCTGTCACCAGAATGTCGCCGTGCCAGAAGAAGTCGAGCGGTTCGGCATTTCACGCCTGCTGTAGCGCGGCGCTTGCGGACGCTCAGTGCAAGTGGAAAGCGTTTGCCAGATAATTGTGCCACTGCGCAATCGTTACGCCGGCCGGCAATGCAAGACTATCGTTGTGGGTGAGGTTGTTGAACCACTCGTGATGCGGGTCCGGAGTAACAAGCGCGGCGAGCTGCTGGGTCAATTGCGCGTCAAGATGATTAGCGGGTGCGTGGGTATCGGCATGCGCATCGCCGTTAGCGTCGACTTCGGCGCCAAGACCCTCATGGAAGACGAAATTGTCGTTGTGGAACGACACCAGCAGATCCTTCGGGCCATTCGATCCAGCAGTGCCAGCCGCGCCAGCCGCACCATTGGATTGGTCAGTTGATTGGTCGGCGTCGAGGTCGATCTTGTCGTCTTCGAACTTCATTCCCCAGTCAATCTGGGCGTTCGCCGTGGCGCCGGACGAGCCGCCCGTTGGCGGATCAGTGATCAACGTGCCACCGTTCCCATCAGAAGCAAAATCCAGCGTGGCGTTGAAATCATCGAACGTGATGCTCGCCGTATTGGTGCCGTCGCCTACTGTGAGGAGACCAGTCGAAGAATTGTAGGATTCCGTGAAATTCGACGAATTGTAGTTGACCCCTGCAAGATCGATGGTGTCTGAATTCGCCGCGTCGGGCGCAGTCCCAGTAAATCCGACGATCTGACCGGTAAAGCCCTCCGGGTCGTTGAGGACGAGCGAGCCGGTTCCACCTGTGAAGGTCACGATTTCATTGGACGGCGCACTGATGTCGAGGCTGGCGCCGGCGGCGATTGTAGCGGCGGCCGCCGCGGCGATCACTGCCAGCGGGTCAGCGATATCGATGGCGGTCATACCGTTGTACGTGGTGCTGGCGACGTTCCAGCTTGAGTCCGAATAATTTCCCGAAAGCGTGAACTGATCCGTCGTGCCGCCCTCGGTCACTATCAACGTCGTCGTGTTGGTGCCGGCGTTAAAGCTGCCGCTGCCGGTTGTCACTGTCGTGTCGGTAGAGGAAAAACCGACCAGCTCCAGCACGTCACCGCTTCCGGAGATTCCGGAAATATCGGCGGTGATGGCGAAATCGCCCGGCTGATCGATGACCAGCGTTCCGGTCGACGCCGCGAACGTGACGTTTCCGGCATATGAGTTAGTATTGCCCTGCGCGGCAATGTCGAGCTCCGCCGTGGCGCCGGATTGGATCGTGACCAGGTCAGTTTGATAGCCGAGGATCACGTAGGTGCCGCCGGTGACATCGATCCCGCCATTCTGCGGCGTCGGGTCGTTGACCGGATCGAACGCCAGGATTTGGACATTCGATACTGTAAGGGTGCCGAGGTGGGCCGGATCGTCGTCATTGCTGGCGATCTCCGTCGTCAACCCCGTGCCGGCCGGAATCGTGTAGTCGGAACGCGCATCAGGGAAGATCGCGATGTTCCATCCGGTCCCGCTGGCGCCGCCGGTGAAGGAATTGCTCGTTCCGGCGCCGCTCGTCTCCGGCTGGCCGATAAAGTAGTAGAGGTTATTGACGCCGCTCACGCCGGTGACCGTGTCGCCGAATTGTGTGCCGGCGATATAGTTGTTTTCAGTACTGCTGAGCGTCGGATTAGCGAGGCCAGTCGTGGCAAAATCGAAAATCTGGTAATCGAACTGCGAGGTTTCGCTGGAGCCGAGAGTGTTGTCGTACTCGACCGCGAACAGACCGTGTTCGAGCGAGGTCACGTCGGTAAAGACCTGCGTCGTGGGAACGGTGATCGAAGCCACTTCGGTGGCCGTGCCGCCGCTGCCGGTGATTTTGAATTCGACCAGATTCGTCGCCGTGGCGTCGCCATAGGCGAGCACGACGAAGTCGGTGCCGCTCGCATCAGTGTAGGTTGCGAGGTGCACGTTCTGAGCGTCGCTGAGCTGTGCGGTAAAGTGGTTCGAGACGAGGCTTATCGCTTCGCTGGAAACAAACTCCGATGTGCTGATCGTATAAGTACCTGCGCCGCCAGTGCCGGTACCGAAGCCTGTGATCGTCGGGCTTCCCGTAATGCCAGTACCGGTGAGGGTTTCTCCGATCGTGAGAACGCCGGACGAGATCGCGCTGACGGTCAGAGTTGTGCCCGAAATCGTCCCGGTGATTAAACCCAGTGCAATGTTGATGAGGCCGGTGCCGGGCTTGTCAATGACGAACTCGACCTGATCGCCCAGGAACGCGCTGGTGCCAGCATTGATGATCGTTTCGTTCCAGCCGATCACCCAGTCGTTGTCGTTGTTCGCCGAAACCTGTGCGAATTCAAGTTGCTGGGACGTGCCCGGGAAGGGGCTGAGCGAAGGTATAACGTCCTGGGTGATTTCGTTCGTCGGATCATCGCCGGCATAGGCGTTGAGATCGGGTGAGATCGTAAAGCTTCCGAGATCGGAGCCATTGGTCAGGAGGCTCAAGCTCTCGCTGGAAACGGTCTGCGACGTGCTGACTGTATACGTACCGACGCCGCCGTCAGTGCCGGTGTCGAAAGCCGTGATGGTCGTGCCGGACGCGACGCCACTGCCACTTATGGTCTGTCCGATGGCAATCGTACCTGACGACAGCGCGGTCACATCCAGCGTCGTGCCGGAAATCGACCCAGTGAATGCGGCCGTCTGATTCGCCGTTCCGTTCAGATTGTAGCCGGCGAGCTTGACGACGTCGTCGTTGCCGCTCTGCACAGCGATCGCGAGCGTATAAATGCCGCCGCCGCCTCTGAATTCCCAGGCCGGCAGGTTGGTCGCGTCGTTAGTGCCTGCCGTCGCGCTCGCAGCGTTACCGTTGAATGTGCTTATCGACAGCGGCGTTTCGACGGGAGAAGACGTCGTCCCGTTGGCGTTGAAAATCTGGAAATAGATCGCGTAGCTGCCACTGTTGTACAGGTCCCAGCCGAGGCCGTAGGTCGACAAGTACGGAACCCCGCCCGACGTGGTGTTGTCGGTCCGGAAGCTCAGACCGAGGTCGTAGATCGTACCGGACGTATCGCTGCCGCTCTCGACCGTCGTCGGTGTACCGATGGTGAGATCGTTCTGGCCGGTATTCGGCGTGACGATGACCTGATCGATGACGTTGCTGCCGCTCACCTGCTCCACGTAATCGGCAATGCCTTCAAGCGCGACACTAGTGCCGTTGCTGCTGACATTGGGCAGGATCACTCTCGCCTTCGCCGGCAGCGTCGTCGACGCGGCCGGGATCACCACCTGAGTGCCGTCCAGGATCGGCAGCCCGAACGGATCGGTTGTCCCGACCTCGTGGACGAGCGAGTAAGGTCCGGTCGGGTCACTGGGGTTGTAGTTCAGAACGCTGGAGAACAGAACGCCCACTACATTGGCTAATGTGTCGACCTGCACATTGCCGCCCTGGAGATGGTCGTCCAGCGTCGGCGCCGATGGGAAATCGACACTGCCCCAATAGTCCGGAGAATTGAAAACGACATCGGTGCCGGAACCGGCGGCCTCGAGCGCAAAATCGGATGTGGTGTAGGTGCCGGCCAGCCCGATCGATTCCAAGACGGCGCCGCCGCTCGTCTCGATGTCGAGGGTGCCGCTGCTGCCATTCTGCATCCACACGGCCTTATCGCCCGGTGCAAATGACACGGCGGCCAAATCCAGCGTGTCGCCGACCGAGAAGCCGTTCACGGTGCCGGTATAGGACGAATTTTCAAGTTCCAGCGTGCCGGCGCCGATGAAGGAGACGCTCGGATTGACGGCGCTCTGGAGATTCATGATGCCACCGCCGGTAATGACGTAAGTACCGGTGCCGCTGACGGAGGTGCCATCGATCGCCACATAACCATCGCTCGCCAGCACAGTGCCGGAATTATTGAGAGACCCGTCGATTAGAAGACTGGCGCCATTGACCGCTTCCAGGAGACCGCTATTGGCGACACTGGTTAGTACATCTAAAATTCCACCGTTCGAGATAGTGACCGCGCCCGAGCCGGCGCCGAACGAAAGAGTCGATGTGGTGACCACCGTGCCTGCGCCCATGATAGTGACGGTCGCTACGCTGCCAGCATCTTCCGCAATGCCGATACTTCCAGCATTAACGGTGGCGCCGTCCTCAAACGTGACCGATGCAGTTCCATAATTGCCTATGGTAAAATAGCTACTGTCGTTCAGCGTCGCGTCATTGACGTCAATGGTGTCAATGACACCGCTTTCATAATTATTTGCGACAGTTATACCGGTGGTAGTCACCATCGCCTGGTCTTCGATGGTCAGGCTGGCGGCGGCGGAATTTCCGTCGAGGATGTCCTGGTACTCCCCGCTCGTGAGGGTCAGAGTTGTCCCCGGCCCCTCGACTGTGACCGTTCCGGTGCTGCCGGAATTTTGCCCGATATTGAGAAAGTCGGCCGCGACTGTAGCGCCGCCCTCGATCGTCAAATATCCCGCCCCGTTAGCGCCTATAGTAATGCCGTCGGACGTGTTCGTAACGACGACGCTAGCGTCCGCGCCGGAAACCGTGAGGCTCGTCGTTGTATCCGCATTGTTGCCGATGTTCACCCCGATCGCACTCTGCATCGTGCCGTAGTCTTCGATGGTAGCGCTGTCGCCGGTCGCAATGTTGACCACACCGATCGCTTGGCCCGTCAGACCGATTATGGTCCCGTAATTGGTGACGTCGGCGGTGCCCGTTCCAATCAATTGCACAAAGACGCCGATACCGCCGGTCACGGTGGCGCCGGCGCCAACGTCGACCTCGACGTTCCCAGTGCCGCCGCTGAGTTGGACCGCTTGGATGCCGGCTTGAACTCCTGTGACGCTCGCGCTCGCGAGGTCGTTTACCGTTACATTGCCGCTGCCGTAGCTGTAGGCATAGATGCCGAATCCCGCCGTCGCGGTGATGTTTGCATCGTTGTTGACGAGGACAGTGCCGAAAACATTTAGATTGGACGCGGCAGTTGTGCCACCAAGGTATCCGGCCGCAATTCCAGAGGGCGTGTTCCCGCTTACGGAAGTTGAGCCGGAGTTTATGGTGCCATTATTTGTTACAGTGATCGTGCTGCCCGCCGACGCGAGGATCGCGGTCGCCTCGTTGACGGCATCGATCCCGGTGCTGCCGGCAGCGATGGAATCGCCTGCTGCCGTGGAGATCAGGATACTGCCGGTAAAGTAGTTGAATGCGTCAATTCCATAATCCGAAGCCGAAATGGTGGTTCCAGGACCGCCGCTCACGTCGTTGAACGTGCCGCCGGTCAACGTAACATTGCCGACCCCGTAATCGCCTAACCGAATTCCATCCCCACCCGATGTGATGTTCGCATAATCGTTGGCGAGGACGTTGCCGAACACGCTTGCGTTTGGCGTACCCGTGCCGGTCGCAGCTCCGCGGTAAGCGACCAAAATGCCGGCTGGGCGAGAGCCGGACGTTTGCAGCGTCGTGCCGGTATCGATCGTACCAAAAGCATTGACCGTAACGGTGCTGTCGGTCGATTGCGGGATCGCGGTTGCTCCGTCGACTGCGAGAATGCCGGTACTGGCCGAACTGATGGTGTCGCCCGCGGCGGTGGTTACATCGATGCTGCCGGTCCCATATGATTCGGCATCAATTCCGTAAAGAGCTGTGCCGGTAATGGTGGCGTTGGCACCCGTCGCGACCGACACATCGCCAGTGCCATCCGTAAAAGCACTGATACCCGATAATCCACCAGTAACGTTGCCCGTCTGGTTGACTGTTACATTAGCAACATCAGCCGCGTTGAGAATCTCCGCAAGGATGCCGTCGAAAGTCGATCCGGGGCCCGTCATCACGTCGCGAGTGCCGTCGATCAACAAATCACCGAGACCGGTCGCACTTTGCTCGGCCAAAATGCCATAGCCGGCTTGTCCGGTGATATTGCCGGACCCGCCTATGCTTATTTCGCCTTGGGCTGTACTGCCGGTCCCATTCTCAATCGCGTTAATTCCATCATTTGCGCCAGTGACTGCACCGTTAGCCGTAATAGAAATATTGCCACCCCCGCCAGAGTTCGTCGCATCAATGGCGTCGGCACCGGTACTGGTGACTGAGCCGGCGCCATTAATCGTAATCGTCATCACGTCTCCGGTCGTCGTAGTGGCGACGATGCCGGGCTCTGATCCGCCGGAGATGGGTCCGCTCGCGATCAGCGTCCCGCCTAAATCGGCATAGCTTACGGTCTGCGCGTTCGCGGCTGCGAGTGCGAGCGTGCCACTGTTCTCAATGGTATCCGTACCGTTGCCGGTGAGTGGGTCGGCAATATCAAGAGTGCCGCCGTTCACAAGAAAGACGCCGTCATTGGTTACGGGGTTGCCGGTTTCGATTGTCAGGTCTGCGCCGGCGATCTCAAAAGTGCCGTAGTTGGTAAGTGAGGTTTCGCCACTGAGCACGCCGCTACCGGACAATTCAAATGTTCCGGCGGCGATCGTCAGCTCGCCGTCGAGCGTAAGCGAACCGCCGCTAGCGTCGATAACCGTCGCTTCGGCATCGTCTACGTCGAGGGCGTTAGCCGTGTCCGCTGTGGAAATGGTCACGGTGTAGGTGCCGCTCGCGTTAATCACTGCGTCGACGTCGGAGTTCGGCGCAGTATCGCCGCTCCAATCCGATGCCATCGTCCAATCGGCGGCGCTCGATGTGCCCACCCAATACTCAACGGCTCCCGCCGATTGAACGGTAACGCCAAGGAGAATCGGAACGTTCGATCCGCCTCTTGCCCCGCCAAGATCGGTGATGATGATTTCTGTCAGTGTTTGTGAAGCAAAAGCGGAATCGAGCGCGAAATCTTGTTCGTCGACAACATAGGTTCCGAAGTCGCCGGTATTGACGTTGCCTGTTCCGCCCGCATCCTGCGTATTCGTGACGATGAATGCGTTCTCAGTGGTGGTGCCGTTGATCGTATTTGCAGATCCGCCTTGATAGAAATCGCGAATGTTGGTGCCATTGACCAGATCGAAGGTTTCCGTCGCACCGTTGCTACCGACGAATTCGACTGTAGCGATCTCATATCCGGGCGAGGGAGAATAGGCGTTCATTAACGTATAGACATTCGTCGCACTTGGGACTGAAACGTTGATGGTCAGCGCGTTGTCAGGCGTAAATCCATCATAAAAATTGTTGCCGTTATCGGACGTAATGTCGAAAGGAGTCGCGAACGAATTGTTCGCGGTAAAGAATCCGGTCGGAAACTGCTTGATGAGCCCAGTTTGGATGTCTTCGTTTTTCGTGAAGTTGGTCACGAAGGTATAAGCGCCGGGATTGAACAGAACGTCGGTTCCCGCCGAAGTAGTTGTGTCTTGTGTCAATAAGAAATCGCTTTGGCTGTAAGTGCCCTCAAGCGTGAAATTTTCTGTCGTCCCACCATCCGTGATTGCCAGCGTGCCGCTGCCGGCATCTTGCGTCCAAGTCAACGTCTCGCTTGATGAGTAGGGGAGATTGGTCAAATCCAGCGCATCGCCGGTACCGAAATCACTCACCGTGGTGCTAAAGCTCGTCGAGAGCCCGAGTGTGCCGGTTCCCGTGATCGTTACATTCTGATCGAACGCATCCTGAAAATCGGCAGTACCGCTGCTGATCACGACCGTTCCGGAACCGGTGACAGTGGCATCAATCACGCTTGAGCTGCTGACATCGATCAGGCCGTTGTTGGTGATCGTGCCGCCGGCGAGGGTCGCACCGTTCAGGTTCAGGATGGACTCGTTGTTCACGTTGATCGTGCCACCGGTATTGTCGACGTCATTGCCGATACCGAGGGTGCCGCCGTCGGTCACCTCTAGGTAGCCAGCATTGGTGACAGCGCCGTTCAGCACCACCGTGCCGCTTTCAACCATGATGGTGCTATTGCCGCTATTTTCGACTGGCCCGGAAAGGGTGCTGGTGCCCACTCCCGCGAGCTCCAGGATGCCGCCGTTATTGTCGATTGTTCCGGAACCCGTCGCGTTGCCTTGGATATCCAAAATTGGTTGGTATGTAGCGCTGCCCTCCAGTTGGATGGTACCGGTGTTGACGAGGCCCGCCGCCGAGATCTCGTCGGCCGACGACAGGCCGCCATTGCCAATCTGGATGTAATTGCTGTTGGTCAGCGTCCCGGTGATCGACAGATCACTGCCACCGTCGCCATTATAATAGTCGAGATAGATCGATCCGCTGTTGTTCAGGCCGCCGCTCGGCGCGACGCTTGCACCACTGACGAGGAAGAGCGTACCGGCATTGCTGGCAAGCCCGGTCAGCGCGTTGTTGCTGTTCGTTGTGCCATCGGACACGAAGGCCTGCGTGCCATCGATCGACAACTCGCTGCCTGCTCCGATCGTGGTAATCTCGCCACTGCTAAATTCGACCCGCGAGTCTCCGGAAAGCTCCACCGTTCCGGTCAGTTCGCCGGCCGTGCCAAATCCTGCCGCCGCAGCGATGGCGAGCGTCGCCTCATAGCTCGTGCTGCCCTCCAGTTGGATGGTACCGGTGTTGACGAGGCCCGCCGCCGAGATCTCGTCGGCCGACGACAGGCCGCCATTGCCAATCTGGATGTAATTGCTGTTGGTCAGCGTCCCGGTGATCGACAGATCACTGCCACCGTCGCCATTATAATAGTCGAGATAGATCGATCCGCTGTTGTTCAGGCCGCCGCTCGGCGCGACGCTTGCACCACTGACGAGGAAGAGCGTACCGGCATTGCTGGCAAGCCCGGTCAGCGCGTTGTTGCTGTTCGTTGTGCCATCGGACACGAAGGCCTGCGTGCCATCGATCGACAACTCGCTGCCTGCTCCGATCGTGGTAATCTCGCCACTGCTAAATTCGACCCGCGAGTCTCCGGAAAGCTCCACCGTTCCGGTCAGTTCGCCGGCCGTGCCAAATCCTGCCGCCGCAGCGATGGCGAGCGTCGCCTCATAGCTCGTGCTGCCCTCCAGTTGGATGGTACCGGTGTTGACGAGGCCCGCCGCCGAGATCTCGTCGGCCGACGACAGGCCGCCATTGCCAATCTGGATGTAATTGCTGTTGGTCAGCGTCCCGGTGATCGACAGATCACTGCCACCGTCGCCATTATAATAGTCGAGATAGATCGATCCGCTGTTGTTCAGGCCGCCGCTCGGCGCGACGCTTGCACCACTGACGAGGAAGAGCGTACCGGCATTGCTGGCAAGCCCGGTCAGCGCGTTGTTGCTGTTCGTTGTGCCATCGGACACGAAGGCCTGCGTGCCATCGATCGACAACTCGCTGCCTGCTCCGATCGTGGTAATCTCGCCACTGCTAAATTCGACCCGCGAGTCTCCGGAAAGCTCCACCGTTCCGGTCAGTTCGCCGGCCGTGCCAAATCCTGCCGCCGCAGCGATGGCGAGCGTCGCCTCATAGCTCGTGCTGCCCTCCAGTTGGATGGTACCGGTGTTGACGAGGCCCACCGCCGAGATCTCGTCGGCCGACGACAGGCCGCCATTGCCAATCTGGATGTAATTGCTGTTGGTCAGCGTCCCGGTGATCGACAGATCACTGCCACCGTCGCCATTATAATAGTCGAGATAGATCGATCCGCTGTTGTTCAGGCCGCCGCCCGTCGTCAGCACGGCGCCGTCCTGCAGCTGCAAGGTGCCGCTATTTTCGACCGGTCCGGCAAGGTCGCTGGTGCCGGGTCCAACAATGTTCAACGTGCCAGTCGTGATGTCGAGCGTTGCAGTCGCGATCGAGTCGACGCTCGCCACTGTCTCGCTCGTAGAGACAGTGACGGTAACGGCAGTTCCGATGTACGCCTGATCGTTTGAATTAGGTACACCATTGCTCCAATTGCCCGGGACAGACCAGTCGCCGCTCAACGAGTTGGTCCAGGTATCGACCGGCGGCACAAAGTCCACCGTGGCGGTCTCGGTGATGGTGGTGCCGGCAATGGCCGCCGTAAAGGTATCGTCCTGAACCGTTGCCGCACTGAGCGTGGTCGTGAACACGCCACTGGCATTGGTCGTGCCGTCGATCGGCGCGGTGAAGGTGTTGCCGGTGCCGCTCGCCGTCAGTACCACCGCGTCGCCGGCAATCGGATTGCCGCTGGCATCCTCCGCCGTCACCGTCAGCGTCGTGGTCGAGCTGCCGTTCGCGGTCACCGTCGTCGGAACCGCCGCCACCGTCGATTTCGCCGCCGACACCGTGCCGGCCACAAAGTCCACCGTGGCGGTCTCGGTGATCGTGGTGCCGGCAATGGCCGCCGTAAAGGTATCGTCCTGAACCGTCGCCGCACTGAGCGTGGTCGTGAACACGCCACTGGCATTGGTCGTGCCGTCGATCGGCGCGGTGAAGGTGTTGCCGGTGCCGCTCGCCGTCAGTACCACCGAGTCGCCGGCAATCGGATTGCCGCTGGCATCCTCCGCCGTCACCGTCAGCGTCGTGGTCGAGCTGCCGTTCGCGGTCACCGTCGTCGGAACCGCCGCCACCGTCGATTTCGCCGCCGACACCGATCCAACCGGCGAGAGAACCAACTCATCGCCGCCGTTGCTGTCGCTCTGGATCGCGAAATAATCGCCGGAGATCGCGCCGCCGATCGTGTAAGTCAGCGGGCCACCGCTGCTCTCGTTCACCGTCAGCGTCGAGCCGCTGATGACCGCGCTCGTGACGGTCGTGTTTTTCAGATCGATAGTGTCGCCAAGCGCAAGACCGGTCAGCGGCCCGGTGAATTCGGCCGGCTGATCGAACAGCACTGTACTCGCGGTCCCGGAGAAATTAAGGCTCTGGGCATCGGATGAGCCGAACTCCACAGCCGCGCCGTTCACCACCGTGGCCGATCCGGTGCCAGTGACCGCGCCGACAATGTCCGCGGTTGCGCCATTGACAACGAGCGAGCCGTTGTTGGTAACAGCATCGTTGAACACAACCGTCCGGCCGCCGATCGTCGTGACGCCGGCAAGGATCAAAGCGCCAGCCGTCGTCACCGGATCGGCGAGGACGCCCTCCAGTTCGCCATTGTTGTTATAGTAGGCGGCGATGATCTCGCCGCTGTTGTTGATCGACACGCTTTGAACGCCATTGGTGTCAATCGAGCTATCGTTCACATCGGTGTAGACCCCATTGCTGTAGGTGAAGACGTGAGAGTTGCCATTGGCGACGAAATAATAACCTACGACTTCGCCGGCATCGTTGATGCCCGTGACGACAGTGCCGCCGGTGCCCGACGGGTCGTTCAACGTAGTGTAGGTGCCGGCGCTGTACAGGAAGCCGTGAACGGCGCCACTGGTATCGACGTAATAGCCGACAACCTGGCCGGAATTATTGATGGCCTCGGCATGGGTGCCGGACGTGCCGTTGCCGGATGCGCTCGTTGCCGCCAGCGGGTCGGTAATATCCGTGAAGGTGCCATTTTCGTAAATGATGCCGTGAACGTCATCGTTGGCATCGAAGTAATCGCCGAGCACCTGGCCGGCATTGTTGATGGCGAAGACATAGGTGCCGTAGCTGGCCGAGGCATTCGGGTCTTGCAGGTTGATGAAGCTGCCCTCGGCATCGATAAAGCCTTCGGTATCGTTGGTGTTCACATAGACCACGCCCACGACCACCCCGGAGTTGTTGATGCCGAGGCCGAAAGTGCTCAAGGGTGCCAGCGGGTCATTGAAAGTGGTGTAGGTGCCGTCGTTGTCGAAGAAGCCGGCACTGCCGCCGCTGTTGGCCTGGTAATAGCCGACGACCTCGCCGGCATCGTTGATACCGGTGGCGACGGTGGTGACATTACCGCTCTGGTTGGCCAGCGGATCGCTGATCGTTGCGTAGCTACCGTTGCTATCGGTGAAGCCGTAGAAGTTGCCGTTGCCATCGCTGTAATTGCCGACAACTTCACCGGCGTTGTTGATGGCGAGAGTTTGGCCGCCAAATTGACTCTCGCCGTTGCCGGTCAATGGATCCTGCACGCTTGAGAACGAGTAGGCGGTCAGGTCCGTGATCGTGGTCGCGTTGAGCGTGACGTCGTTGAGCGTCAGCGTCTGGCCGCCGCCGATCGCAACCTCGCCGCCGGTCAAGTCGGCATTGCCATCGATCGTAGTCGCGCCGACGATCGAAATCGTTCCGTTGTCGGTGATCGTTCCGCCGTCGACGTTCGCGGCAAGCGAAAGTGTCGCCGAATTGGCGATCAGGAGCGTGCCACTATTGCTCGCGTCGACATCATCGAGCGTGGCGCCGGTGTCACTAATGCCGCCCAGGATTTCGACCTCGCCAACGGGACCGATCGACAGCGTGCCGCCGGTCATGACGGTGCCGTCGCTCAGAATCAACGTGACCGTCTGCAGTTCAGAGTTGATTTGGACGTTACCTGCATTCTCCAGGTTGACGCCGACGAGCGCGGCGCCGGCGCTGCTCTCGATCGACAGCGCGTCGGTCGCGCTGATCGACATCGTGCCTGCCGTGATCGTCGCGCCAGCGAGCTGCACGATCGAGTCCGTGCCGGACGCGGTGATCGTGCCGCCGGCGTTGTTGACGTCGCCGTCGAGCGTGAGCGCGGCACCGCCGGTCGCTTGCATGGAGCCGGTATTGACGACGATGCTGCCGGCATCGAGGGTGAGCGTTGCGCCGTCGTCAACCTGGATGACGCCGGCATTGGCCGCGCTGACGCCCTGGAACAGGGCGCCCGGACCGTCTTCGATCTCGACCTTGCCGGAGCCGAGGATCGACAGCGTGGTGTCTGTGAAAGTGGCGCCGTCCAGCACCAGCGTCACGCCGCTCTCGACCGTCACCGCGCCGCCCTCGAGGCTGGCGCCGTCGGAAATGGTAGCGTTGGCGGTGACGTCGACGGCGCCGCCGGCAGTCGGCGAGCCCGTTTGGTTCACGTCGACGACAAAGATGTTGGAATTGCCATCGTTGCTGTCCGGTACGACCACGTTGTCGGCGAGGCTGCCGTAGGCGAGGACCGAGCCATCGGCGCTGATCGAGGAAGCGAGATCGCTTTCGTTGTCCGCCGCCAACCCATCGGTGGCGGCGGAGACGAACGCAAGCGCACCGGTCTGGATGTCGTAAACGTAGGTTTGTGCGTGGCCGTCCGTGCCGCCGGCGACGAGATTGGCGGCGGTGCTTTCGAAGATGACATAGTTGCCGTCGGCGCTGATCTCCGGGAAATAGCTTTCCCCATTCGCCGCGGTGCCGTTCAGTCCGGCCGAGACGAGCGCGACCGTGTCAGTCTGCGTGTCGTAAAGGTAAATGTTGGACGCGCCGCTTACGACGCTGGACTCGCCGTTCTGGTTGCCGGCGCCGGAGCCTTCGACCAGATTGGTCGCGTTGCTCTGAAACACGACATAGTTGCCGTTGGCGCTCAGCGTCGATGGCCAATCGTTATTGTTGTCGTTACCGAGCGAGGTCACGCCGCTGTCGCCGTTGCCCTGCTGGCCCTGGTCGTTGACCGAGACCATTTGCAGCGTGTTGTTCTGGCGGTCGTAAACATAGACCTGGGCGGTGCCGGCGTTATTGCCGGTCTGGAATCGTCGAGCCGCCGACGATGGCGATCTCGGACGCGGTGCTCCAAAAGCTGACGAAGCGGCCGTCGCTGCTGATGGACGGATCGTTGACCGATCCGGCATCGTCCGTGCTATTGCCCGCCTGGTTGTTGTAATTTGGAACGCCGGTGATTTCGGTCAGGATGCTGCCGCTGTCGTTCGTCACCACCACATAATCTTGGAAGGTTTGCGGCGTAGTAATATCCGTAGCGATGAATTGACCGTTGCCGCTGAGGACAGCGCCGTTGCCCTCGTCGGAAACCGCCGAATCGACCAGCGTAATGTCGTTGGTCTGGGTGTTGTAGAGAAAGATGTCCGACGCCGAGTTGGAGTACGGCGTCTGGGTCGGGCTATTGCCGTTATTGAAATTCAAGACCTGATACTGACCATCGAACAGCACGTATTGGCCGCTCGTGCTGATCGACGGGATGTCGTTGAAGTTTTCCCCCGGGTGCAAATCGGCACTGGGAACCAGCGCTGAAATGTCGGTCAGTTGACCGTTCGTACTGTCGTACAGTTCGACGGATGGGGCATTGAATTCACCGCCATTCTCTCTGGGCAAATCGGTTACAGCGATAAAGGCGACGTATTGGCCGTCGCCGCTCAGGGCCGGCGCGATGCCGCTCAGCCCCGGCACCGTAATTTCCGAAATCGACTGTATCGGGCCGCCGGCCTCCTCTGCCAGATCGATCGAGCCGCCGCTGATCGAGCCGCCGTCTAGCGTAAGCGTGTCGCCGGAATCGATCTGGATCGTGCCGCCGGTATTGGCAATCGAAGGCAGCTCGGCCGATGTGGCGAGCTCGAGTGTGCCGGCATTGGTCACCGTGATGGCGCCGTTGATATCGCTTCCGGCTTCGAGAACCAGTCTGCCGGCATCGATCGTCAACGCATCGGCGATCGTGAGACGTCCCCGCAAGTCCAGCGTCGCGTTGGCGTTGTCGAGCGTCAGTGAATCCGCGTCCGCCGTCGCGCCGTTCGGGATGGTGACCGTGTAAGCGCCGGAACCAGACTGGTCGATCAGCGCATTATCTATGCTGCGCGGCACCGCGCCATCACTCCAATTCGTGGCCGCATTAGCCGTATCGGTCCAGGTTCCGCCGTTGGTGTTGATCCATTCGTCCGTTTGCGCGCTCGTCGTGATCGCAACGCCGGTATCCTCGGTCACGCCAGCCGCAACCAGCGCATTGCCCGCGGTATCCGCAATCGTGCCGCTATAGCCGGTGACCTTGAGGTCCGCCGTGCTCGCATCGCCAGAACCAACCGTATAAGTAAACGTCAGCGTTTCCGAACCGCTGCCGCTCGTATAGGCCGCCGTCGCGCCATTGCTCAAAGTCAGCGCCGAGCCAACCGCATTGACCGCCTCGCTGCTGTCCAGCGTGAAGGTGATGCTCTTGCCAGCGTCAAGGTTCGACGTCCCCGTCGAGGTCACATCGGTCAGAGCCGTCACCACCGGCGCGCTCGTCGTGATCGCAACGCCGGTATCCTCGGTCACGCCAGCCGCAACCAGCGCATTGCCCGCGGTATCCGCAATCGTGCCGCTATAGCCGGTGACCTTGAGGTCCGCCGTGCTCGCATCGCCAGAACCAACCGTATAAGTAAACGTCAGCGTTTCCGAACCGCTGCCGCTCGTATAGGCCGCCGTCGCGCCATTGCTCAAAGTCAGCGCCGAGCCAACCGCATTGACCGCCTCGCTGCTGTCCAGCGTGAAGGTGATGCTCTTGCCAGCGTCAAGGTTCGACGTCCCCGTCGAGGTCACATCGGTCAGAGCCGTCACCACCGGCGCGCTCGTCGTGATCGCAACGCCGGTATCCTCGGTCACGCCAGCCGCAACCAGCGCATTGCCCGCGGTATCCGCAATCGTGCCGCTATAGCCGGTGACCTTGAGGTCCGCCGTGCTCGCATCGCCAGAACCAACCGTATAAGTAAACGTCAGCGTTTCCGAACCGCTGCCGCTCGTATAGGCCGCCGTCGCGCCATTGCTCAAAGTCAGCGCCGAGCCAACCGCATTGACCGCCTCGCTGCTGTCCAGCGTGAAGGTGATGCTCTTGCCAGCGTCAAGGTTCGACGTCCCCGTCGAGGTCACATCGGTCAGAGCCGTCACCACCGGCGCGCTCGTCGTGATCGCAACGCCGGTATCCTCGGTCACGCCAGCCGCAACCAGCGCATTGCCCGCGGTATCCGCAATCGTGCCGCTATAGCCGGTGACCTTGAGGTCCGCCGTGCTCGCATCGCCAGAACCAACCGTATAAGTAAACGTCAGCGTTTCCGAACCGCTGCCGCTCGTATAGGCCGCCGTCGCGCCATTGCTCAAAGTCAGCGCCGAGCCAACCGCATTGACCGCCTCGCTGCTGTCCAGCGTGAAGGTGATGCTCTTGCCAGCGTCAAGGTTCGACGTCCCCGTCGAGGTCACATCGGTCAGAGCCGTCACCACCGGCGCGCTCGTCGTGATCGCAACGCCGGTATCCTCGGTCACGCCAGCCGCAACCAGCGCATTGCCCGCGGTATCCGCAATCGTGCCGCTATAGCCGGTGACCTTGAGGTCCGCCGTGCTCGCATCGCCAGAACCAACCGTATAAGTAAACGTCAGCGTTTCCGAACCGCTGCCGCTCGTATAGGCCGCCGTCGCGCCATTGCTCAAAGTCAGCGCCGAGCCAACCGCATTGACCGCCTCGCTGCTGTCCAGCGTGAAGGTGATGCTCTTGCCAGCGTCAAGGTTCGACGTCCCCGTCGAGGTCACATCGGTCAGAGCCGTCACCACCGGCGCGCTCGTCGTGATCGCAACGCCGGTATCCTCGGTCACGCCAGCCGCAACCAGCGCATTGCCCGCGGTATCCGCAATCGTGCCGCTATAGCCGGTGACCTTGAGGTCCGCCGTGCTCGCATCGCCAGAACCAACCGTATAAGTAAACGTCAGCGTTTCCGAACCGCTGCCGCTCGTATAGGCCGCCGTCGCGCCATTGCTCAAAGTCAGCGCCGAGCCAACCGCATTGACCGCCTCGCTGCTGTCCAGCGTGAAGGTGATGCTCTTGCCAGCGTCAAGGTTCGACGTCCCCGTCGAGGTCACATCGGTCAGAGCCGTCACCACCGGCGCGCTCGTCGTGATCGCAACGCCGGTATCCTCGGTCACGCCAGCCGCAACCAGCGCATTGCCCGCGGTATCCGCAATCGTGCCGCTATAGCCGGTGACCTTGAGGTCCGCCGTGCTCGCATCGCCAGAACCAACCGTATAAGTAAACGTCAGCGTTTCCGAACCGCTGCCGCTCGTATAGGCCGCCGTCGCGCCATTGCTCAAAGTCAGCGCCGAGCCAACCGCATTGACCGCCTCGCTGCTGTCCAGCGTGAAGGTGATGCTCTTGCCAGCGTCAAGGTTCGACGTCCCCGTCGAGGTCACATCGGTCAGAGCCGTCACCACCGGCGCGCTCGTCGTGATCGCAACGCCGGTATCCTCGGTCACGCCAGCCGCAACCAGCGCATTGCCCGCGGTATCCGCAATCGTGCCGCTATAGCCGGTGACCTTGAGGTCCGCCGTGCTCGCATCGCCAGAACCAACCGTATAAGTAAACGTCAGCGTTTCCGAACCGCTGCCGCTCGTATAGGCCGCCGTCGCGCCATTGCTCAAAGTCAGCGCCGAGCCAACCGCATTGACCGCCTCGCTGCTGTCCAGCGTGAAGGTGATGCTCTTGCCAGCGTCAAGGTTCGACGTCCCCGTCGAGGTCACATCGGTCAGAGCCGTCACCACCGGCGCGCTCGTCGTGATCGCAACGCCGGTATCCTCGGTCACGCCAGCCGCAACCAGCGCATTGCCCGCGGTATCCGCAATCGTGCCGCTATAGCCGGTGACCTTGAGGTCCGCCGTGCTCGCATCGCCAGAACCAACCGTATAAGTAAACGTCAGCGTTTCCGAACCGCTGCCGCTCGTATAGGCCGCCGTCGCGCCATTGCTCAAAGTCAGCGCCGAGCCAACCGCATTGACCGCCTCGCTGCTGTCCAGCGTGAAGGTGATGCTCTTGCCAGCGTCAAGGTTCGACGTCCCCGTCGAGGTCACATCGGTCAGAGCCGTCACCACCGGCGCGCTCGTCGTGATCGCAACGCCGGTATCCTCGGTCACGCCAGCCGCAACCAGCGCATTGCCCGCGGTATCCGCAATCGTGCCGCTATAGCCGGTGACCTTGAGGTCCGCCGTGCTCGCATCGCCAGAACCAACCGTATAAGTAAACGTCAGCGTTTCCGAACCGCTGCCGCTCGTATAGGCCGCCGTCGCGCCATTGCTCAAAGTCAGCGCCGAGCCAACCGCATTGACCGCCTCGCTGCTGTCCAGCGTGAAGGTGATGCTCTTGCCAGCGTCAAGGTTCGACGTCCCCGTCGAGGTCACATCGGTCAGAGCCGTCACCACCGGCGCGCTCGTCGTGATCGCAACGCCGGTATCCTCGGTCACGCCAGCCGCAACCAGCGCATTGCCCGCGGTATCCGCAATCGTGCCGCTATAGCCGGTGACCTTGAGGTCCGCCGTGCTCGCATCGCCAGAACCAACCGTATAAGTAAACGTCAGCGTTTCCGAACCGCTGCCGCTCGTATAGGCCGCCGTCGCGCCATTGCTCAAAGTCAGCGCCGAGCCAACCGCATTGACCGCCTCGCTGCTGTCCAGCGTGAAGGTGATGCTCTTGCCAGCGTCAAGGTTCGACGTCCCCGTCGAGGTCACATCGGTCAGAGCCGTCACCACCGGCGCGCTCGTCGTGATCGCAACGCCGGTATCCTCGGTCACGCCAGCCGCAACCAGCGCATTGCCCGCGGTATCCGCAATCGTGCCGCTATAGCCGGTGACCTTGAGGTCCGCCGTGCTCGCATCGCCAGAACCAACCGTATAAGTAAACGTCAGCGTTTCCGAACCGCTGCCGCTCGTATAGGCCGCCGTCGCGCCATTGCTCAAAGTCAGCGCCGAGCCAACCGCATTGACCGCCTCGCTGCTGTCCAGCGTGAAGGTGATGCTCTTGCCAGCGTCAAGGTTCGACGTCCCCGTCGAGGTCACATCGGTCAGAGCCGTCACCACCGGCGCGCTCGTCGTGATCGCAACGCCGGTATCCTCGGTCACGCCAGCCGCAACCAGCGCATTGCCCGCGGTATCCGCAATCGTGCCGCTATAGCCGGTGACCTTGAGGTCCGCCGTGCTCGCATCGCCAGAACCAACCGTATAAGTAAACGTCAGCGTTTCCGAACCGCTGCCGCTCGTATAGGCCGCCGTCGCGCCATTGCTCAAAGTCAGCGCCGAGCCAACCGCATTGACCGCCTCGCTGCTGTCCAGCGTGAAGGTGATGCTCTTGCCAGCGTCAAGGTTCGACGTCCCCGTCGAGGTCACATCGGTCAGAGCCGTCACCACCGGCGCGCTCGTCGTGATCGCAACGCCGGTATCCTCGGTCACGCCAGCCGCAACCAGCGCATTGCCCGCGGTATCCGCAATCGTGCCGCTATAGCCGGTGACCTTGAGGTCCGCCGTGCTCGCATCGCCAGAACCAACCGTATAAGTAAACGTCAGCGTTTCCGAACCGCTGCCGCTCGTATAGGCCGCCGTCGCGCCATTGCTCAAAGTCAGCGCCGAGCCAACCGCATTGACCGCCTCGCTGCTGTCCAGCGTGAAGGTGATGCTCTTGCCAGCGTCAAGGTTCGACGTCCCCGTCGAGGTCACATCGGTCAGAGCCGTCACCACCGGCGCGCTCGTCGTGATCGCAACGCCGGTATCCTCGGTCACGCCAGCCGCAACCAGCGCATTGCCCGCGGTATCCGCAATCGTGCCGCTATAGCCGGTGACCTTGAGGTCCGCCGTGCTCGCATCGCCAGAACCAACCGTATAAGTAAACGTCAGCGTTTCCGAACCGCTGCCGCTCGTATAGGCCGCCGTCGCGCCATTGCTCAAAGTCAGCGCCGAGCCAACCGCATTGACCGCCTCGCTGCTGTCCAGCGTGAAGGTGATGCTCTTGCCAGCGTCAAGGTTCGACGTCCCCGTCGAGGTCACATCGGTCAGAGCCGTCACCACCGGCGCGCTCGTCGTGATCGCAACGCCGGTATCCTCGGTCACGCCAGCCGCAACCAGCGCATTGCCCGCGGTATCCGCAATCGTGCCGCTATAGCCGGTGACCTTGAGGTCCGCCGTGCTCGCATCGCCAGAACCAACCGTATAAGTAAACGTCAGCGTTTCCGAACCGCTGCCGCTCGTATAGGCCGCCGTCGCGCCATTGCTCAAAGTCAGCGCCGAGCCAACCGCATTGACCGCCTCGCTGCTGTCCAGCGTGAAGGTGATGCTCTTGCCAGCGTCAAGGTTCGACGTCCCCGTCGAGGTCACATCGGTCAGAGCCGTCACCACCGGCGCGCTCGTCGTGATCGCAACGCCGGTATCCTCGGTCACGCCAGCCGCAACCAGCGCATTGCCCGCGGTATCCGCAATCGTGCCGCTATAGCCGGTGACCTTGAGGTCCGCCGTGCTCGCATCGCCAGAACCAACCGTATAAGTAAACGTCAGCGTTTCCGAACCGCTGCCGCTCGTATAGGCCGCCGTCGCGCCATTGCTCAAAGTCAGCGC
>CAVTCD010000008.1:0-37375 GCA_963733165.1 uncultured Alphaproteobacteria bacterium | reverse complement strand
AGCGGCGTGAGGCTGAGCCACAGCGCCGTTTTCTGGATCGGCTTTTGCGCGGTGATGGCGCTGTTGATCGTGGCGCCGCTGGTGCTGCCGGAATTCTGGCGGCGCTTCCTCACCGAGATGCCTGATCTGGGGCCTGCTGGCGATGTCGTCCGATCTTTTGATCGGCTATACCGGCATGGTCTCGTTCGGCCATTCGGCGTTTTTCGGGCTGGGCATGTATGGCGCCGCGGCGCGCGCTGATCGTCGGTGCACCGCCGAACCTGTGGCTCGCCATGCTGTGCGGACTCGCCGGCGCCGCCGGCTGCCGCCCTGTTCGTCGCGTATCTTCTCGACCCGGCTGCGCGACATCTATTTCGCCATCACCACGCTGATCTTCAGCCAGATCTTCTACGTCATCATCTTCACCTGGACGGCGGTCACCGGCGGCGAGAACGGCCTGATCTTCGACCGGCCGCATCTGTGGATCCCGTTCATCTACAATGCGCGGTTCACCTCGACGACCATGCACTGGTTCGTGCTGGCGATGGTGGCGGGCTCGTATTTGTTTCTGCGGCGCGTGACTTAATCGCCGTTCGGCATGGTGCTGCAATCGATCCGTGAGAACGAACCGCGCACCCGCGCCATCGGCTACTCCGTTGCGCGCTACAAGATGGTTTCCGTGATGCTCTCTGGCCTGTTCGCGGGGCTGGCTGGCGTGCTTTACGCGATCCAGAACGAATTTGCCGCGCCCAATTTCGTGTTCTTCCTGACTTCCGGCGACACCGTGATCTATAACGTGATCGGCGGCATCGGCACGCTGGTCGGGCCGATCGTCGGCGCCGGCTTCTTTCAGTGGCGCGGCAATTGCTGGCGCAGTGGTTCGGCGACCAGTTCCCCTATCTGATCCCGCTCGGCATCGTCTTCATTGCGATTATTATTTTCCTGCCGCAGGGAATTCTCGGCTTCGCGACGGTGGCTGAACCGGTAAGCGGCCCGTATATTAGCGCCATGGACGCACCCAACCCTTCCGCAATCCCTACCGCCGCAAGCCGCGCACCGGTCCGTATCGGCGCCGTCGGCATGACGGTCCGCGAACTCGATCGCCTCACCACCTACTACCGTGACATGCTCGGTTTGACCGTGCAGGAACATACCGGCCGATCTGCGACACTCGGCGTTGGCGATGTGCCGCTGCTCGAACTGATCCAACGTGCCGATGCGCTGCCCGATGATCCGCGCGAAGCCGGCCTTTATCACACCGCGTTCCTGATGCCGACGCGCGCGGACCTCGCACGCTGGATTCTGGATGCCGCGAAAACCCGCGTGCCCATTACCGGCGCCTCCGATCACGATGTGAGCGAGGCAATTTACCTCGACGATCCGGAAGGCAACGGCGTCGAAGTCTATTCCGACCGCCCGCGGAGAAGTGGCGCCGCGACGGCGAATTGATTTTCCAGAAGACCGACCCGCTCGACATCGACGCGATCGTCGGCGAGATCGATCCGGCGACCGCGACCTATCCTGGCGCGCCGGGAGGATCGCGCATCGGCCACATCCATTTGCGCGTCGGCAGTATTACCAAGGCGGAAGAGTTTGATCGCGCCGCGCTCGGCCTCGATCTCACCCGCCGGCGCACCGGAGCCACCTTCCTGTCCTCGGGCGGCTATCACCACCACGTCGCTGTCAACGTCTGGCACAGCGATGGCGCGGGCGCCCGCAACGCCAAGCGGGCGGGCCTCGATTGGTTCGCGATGGAAATCAGCGATCAGCCGGCCATGGAAGGCCTGAAACAACGGCTCGCCGCGGCCGGCGTCACAATCGACGCAATTCCGGATGGCTTTGCCGTGCTGGACCCCTGGGGCACCCGTATTCGTTTTACTATGGCGGACGACAGGGTCGCCGCTCCTTAGGCAACAACGCTCAGGACGAGCTTTTGCCGAGAAACGCCGCGAGCGCGGCGGCTTCTTTTTTTCTCCGTTCTCGAAATCCTCGGCGAATGTGCTCGTAGAAATGCGCGGCGCCTTCGTAGAGTTCGCTGCGCGCGTCGGATCGTCGCCGACGAAGCCGGCGATCTCCTGCATTTCCGCGACCCAGCGATAGGCCTTGGGCGGCATTTGCGACAGCTGCGCTTGAACCAGGGGAACATTTCCTTCTGGCTCGATTGCAGTTCGGCGAACAGCTCGTCGGCGGAGCCGGCGCGCGTCGCCGCCAGCATCATCGCCGCGCCGATCGCCTGCGTGCCCTTGGTGATGCCGGCATAGGACATTTTCAGCGCCGAGGCCGCGCTCATCGCGCCGTCGAGCACGCGAATGTCGAGGCCGTAATCGCGCAAGCGCGGCGAAGCGCGACGCGGCGGCGCCCGAGGCATAGAAGCGCGGACCCGGCGTCGCCCGGCTTCGGCGGCGGGCCGATGATGCCGGCATCGACGAACGGGCAATCCGGTCGGCGCGATCGCGGCGGCGACGCGCTCGACCGTCTTCGGATTGATGGCGTTGCAATCGACATAGACCGGCTTGGCGTTGCTGGCCGTCAGCGCCGGCACGAAACGTTCCGCAAGCGCCAGCGCGTCGCCCGGCGGCAGGATCGAGAGAATGAAATCGGCGGCCGCGATCTCCTCGTCGCTCGCCGCGACCATGCCGGCCGCCTTCGCCCGCGCCGCCGTCTCTGCGCTGCGGCCGTTGAGCGAGGTGAGCACCTTGAGCCCGTTATCGACGAGCCTTTTTCCGACCGCCGCGCCCATGGCGCCGGGCGCGATCACTGCGACGACAGGAGTCATGAGCCTCGACTTGCGGAATGCGCATGCGAGACCATAGCAGCTTGCAGCGGCGGGATACTCCAGACGCTCAGTCCGCTACGGCAGATCTTAGACCGTTTCGCGGGGCTTGCCTGCGCCGCGCTTTGCACCCGCCGCCGCAGCGCCGGCACGCTGCCGTCGGCGCCCGGCTGATAGAACACGCTGTAGCGCGCCACGCTCTCGGCGAAAGCCGCGCGCATCGGCCGGCTTCTTCACGTCGAAGGAATCGAAGCCGGCGCGGACCAGAAAATTGAACTGATCGCGCAATACATCGCCGGTGGCGCGCAGCGTGCCGCGAAAGCCGTAATTCTCGCGCAACAGCCGCGCCTGGCTATAGGCGCGGCCGTCGCGGAATTTCGGAAAATTCGAGCGCGATCAGCGCGAGATGGCCGAGCCAGGGCTTCAGTTCGGCGACGCGCCGGTCGTTCGGCCACACCACGCCGAGCGAGCCGTCGCGGCGGATCAGCGTCGTCGGCCTCCGCCAGAAAGCGCTTCGCCGAGCACGATGACCGGCACGCGCTCCGGGATCGGCGCATCGTCGTCGACGCGGACATAGCGGTCCTCGACGATCTTGCCGTTTTCAACGAGTGGCATAGACGCGCTCCCGAAACGGCTCGACGCCGGTGCGCTTGACCGTGTCGATGAACAATTCGTCCGGCCGCTGCCGCAATTCGAGATAGGCGGCGGCGATGTCCTCGACGACGTCGGCGACCTGCGCATAGGGCACCGCCGGGCCGATCAGCGTGCCGAGCGTCGCATTCTCGTCGGCCTTGCCGCCGAGCGTGATCTGATAAAACTCCTCGCCGTTCTTCTCGACGCCGAGAATGCCGATATGGCCGACATGATGATGGCCGCAGGCATTGATGCAGCCGGAAATATTGACGTGCAGCCGGCCGAGATCGCGCTGCAGATCGAGATTGTGGAAGCGCCGCGTGATCTCCTGCGCGATCGGGATCGAGCGCGCATTGGCGAGGCTGCAATAATCGAGGCCGGGGCAGGAGATGATGTCGGAGACCAGATTGACGTTCGGCATGGCGACGCCGATGCCGTCGAGCGCGCGCCACAGCGCCGGCAGATCGCGCTGCGCGACATGCGGCAGCACCAGGTTCTGCTCGTGGCCGACGCGGATTTCGCCGAACGAATAGCGGTCGGCGAGATCGGCGATGGCGTCCATCTGCTCGGCGGTGGCGTCGCCCGGCGTGCCGCCTTCGGGCTTGAGCGACAGCGTCACGATGGCGTAGCCGGGCACCTTGTGATTGGCGACGCGAATTGCCGACCCAGGCGTCGAAGCGCGCGGTCGGCGCGGCGCGCCGCCGCAAGTTCCGGCGGGCTGTCGTCGAGCTTCTCGTAGGCCGGATAGCGGAAGCGGCCGGCGATTTCGGCGACGACGGCATCGTCGAGCGCCAGCGCGCCGTCCTTGATGCTCTGCCATTCCGCGTCGACTTCCTTGGCGAAAGCTTCCGGCGCCGAGCTCGTGCACCAGGATCTTGATGCGCGCCTTGTAGATATTGTCGCGGCGGCCGAACTGATTGTAGGTGCGCAGGACCGCCTCGACGTAGCTCAGCACGTCGCGCTTCGCCAGGAACGGCTTGATGGTCTGGGCGAGGAACGGCGTGCGGCCGAGCCCGCCGCCGACCATGACCTCGAAGCCGGTTTCGCCCGCGCCGTTGCGATGCAGCCGCAGCGCCGAGATCGTGGATGCGCAGCGCGGCGCGGTCGTGCGCTCGAGGCGCCGACCGCGATCTTGAACTTGCGCGGCATGAAGGAGAATTCGGGATGCAGCGTCACGTGCTGGCGGATGATCTCGGCCAAGATGCGCGGATCCTCGATCTCGTCGGGCGCGACGCCGGCCCATTGATCGGTCGTGATATTGCGCACGCACATTGCCGCTGGTCTGCATGCCGTGCATGCCGACGCTGGCGAGATCGGCCATGGCGTCCGGCAGCTCGGCGAGCTTGATCCAGTGGTACTGGATGTTCTGCCGCGTGGTGAAATGGCCGTAGCCGCGGTCGTATTTGCGCGCGACATGGGCCAGCATGCGCATCTGCTCGGACGACAGCGTGCCGTAGGGGATGGCGGTGCGCAGCATATAGGCGTGCAGCTGCAGATAGACGCCGTTCATCAGCCGCAGCGGCTTGAATTCTTCCTCGGTCAATTCGCCGGACAGCCGCCGCGCCACCTGATCGCGGAATTCCGCGACCCGCTCGGCTGACCAGCGTGCGGTCGAATGCGTCATAGACGTACATGCGCGGCTGACTTTTCCGATACCGGCGGGGCGGCTGTAACGCGACCGGCAAGCTCGATCGTCGGGCCGCCGAGGCGGATCAGCTCGCGCAGATTTCCGGGCCGCACGCGCCGCCGGGCAAGAGCTTCACCGGCGCCACGTAGGGGCCAACCGCGCCGAGATCGTCGGCAAGCGCGCCGCGCCATCAGCGCCTGCGCGCCGGCGGCGTCGGTTGCGACCGCGGCGGCGTCGAGTTCGGTGGTCCACGCCGTCGGCAGCCGCGATACACCACGGCGCCGTCGCCGACGCGATTGGCGGTGACCACCACCGGGCCGGTCACCTTGATTTTCTTCTGTTCGAGCGGAGACGTCATGGCCTCATGCGGACGGAAAGCGGCCTTCCCCGCTGAGAATGTTATTCTATATATGAGGGCTTTACATCCTACAAACAGGAGAATATTCTATCAAACTCCTCAGATTAGGTAGCAAAAATGCCGAGCGGGCGGCTACCGACGATGAACGTCTCTACTGCGATAGAATGCCGCCAAACGTGCGCGAGAAGACATGCACCACGACCACCGCGGCCGGCGACCGTGCCCGCGAGAGCACACCGGGAACGGCCGGCGAAGTCTTCGCCGCCTTCCTTCGGCTCGGTGTCACAAGCTTCGGCGGCCCGGTCGCCCATCTCGGCTATTTCCACGAGGACCTCGTCGTGCGCCGCAAATGGCTCGACGAGAAAACCTATGTCGATCTCGTCGCGCTGCTCCAATTCCTGCCCGGGCCGGCATCGAGCAAAGTCGGCATTGCCATCGGGCTGTCGCGCGCTGGTTATCCCGGCGCGCTCGCGGCGTGGACCGGCTTCACCATGCCGTCGGCGATCGCGCTCGTTCTATTCGGCTATGGCGTTAATGCGCTCGGCAACGGGCTCGGCACCGGCTGGCTGCATGGCTTGAAGGTCGCCGCCGTCGCCGTCGTCGCCAATGCGGTGCTGACCATGATGCGCTCGCTCACGCCCGACCGCGAGCGCGCGACGCTTGCCGCCGTCGCCGCGGCTTTGGTGCTGGCGATACCGTCTTCGTTCGGCCAAATCATCGCCATCGCGCTCGGCGGCATCGCCGGACTTGCGCTGTTTCGCGACGGGCTCGTCGGACGCACACACCGCCCTCCCCCATCCGGTCAGCCGCAATGCCGCACTTCGTCGCCATCGCGTTGTTTTTCGGCATCCTGATCGGCCTGCCGCTCATCGGCGCGGCGGTGCACAGCCACGCGCTCATTTATTCGATGCGTTCTATCGCGCTGGCTCGCTGGTGTTCGGCGGCGGCCATGTCGTGCTGCCGCTCTTGCAAGCCGCCGTCGTGCCGCCCGGCTGGGTCAGCAACGACGCATTCCTTGCCGGCTACGGCGCGGCGCAGGCGGTGCCGGGCCCGCTGTTCACCTTCTCCGCCTATCTCGGAACGTGATGGGGCCGCCGCCCAACGGTGGGCCGGCGCGGCGCTGTGCCTGTTCGCGATGTTCCTCCCGGCCTTTCTTCTGGTCATCGGCCCGCTGCCGTTCTGGGAGGCGCTGCGGCAGCGATCGTGGGCGCAAGCCGCGCTGCGCGGCGTCAATGCCGCCGTCGTCGGACTTCTGCTCGCCGCGCTTTATAATCCAGTTTGGACGTCGGGCATCACCAATGCCGGCGATTTTGCGCTCGGCGTCATCGCATTCCTGCTTCTGTTCATGTGGAAGACGCCGCCGTGGCTGGCTGTGGCCTTTTGCGCGCTCGGCGGGGCAGTGATCCAGCCCTGCCGTCATACTGACGGATTGGCATGCCCGGTTGCGACCGCCGCGACGCCCGCAACATCCTCGGGCACCGCATTGCCGCGCCAGACCACGTGCATATCGGGGCGCACCAGAATGACGTCGTGGCCGTAAATGTCGCGCGCGGGCGCGTCCGGAATTTCGAGTACTGTAACCGGCGCGCCGTGCGCGGCAATGGCGTGTTCAAGCGCACCGGCATTGGCTTTGCTGCCGCCGAGTTTGAGGATCGAATAGCCGTCACCGAGCGATCCTGCACCGGCGTATCGTCATCGAGCCAGACATGCGGCAACCGCGCGCCGGGCCAGGTGGTCGGCTCATAGACGCGGAACAGATGTTCGGGCCCGCCGGGGATGTTGCAGACGATTGGCGAGTCGACATAGCGGTAGCCTAGCTCGGCGCCAATCATCTCATTGCTCTTGCGCTGTTCGACGTCGGCCACTGCGGCGAGATTCTGGCGTGTCGCCGCTCCGGCCGCCGAATTTTCGGTGATGTTGGGCCGCCACATCGAGCGCCATTTGCGCCGGCCGATCGTGGCATAGCGCGACGCGCCGACATTGCGCTCGCCGATCTGGCGGCGTTCGACCTCGTATGACTTGAGCAAATCCGGCCCGCCCCAGCCGGCAAGCGTCGCGGCAAGCTTCCAGCCGAGATCATAGGCGTCGCCGACGCCGGAATTCATGCCGAGCCCGCCGGTCGGAATGACAAGATGCACCGCATCGCCGGCGAGCAGCACCCGATCCTTGCCGTAGCGGTCGGCGAGCAAGAGATTCTGCCGCCATGGCGCGCAGGACAGCATTTCGTATTTTACCGGAATCCCGACGGCCCGTTCGAACGCCGCTTTCATTTCCTCGTCAGTGTCGACAACCGAATGCAACGTCCAGTGTCTGGTCGAATCCTGCATGATCAGGAACGTCGATTTGGCATCGGCCGCGTGATAGTGGCGGCCGTGCCCCGGACAGCCATTGTGGATGGGCAGGCGATCGAATAATTCGTCGCAGCGGTAAAGCGCCTGCCGCAGCGCTAGCAGATTGCCCTCGCCGGAAAGACCGATATCGAGCTCGCGGCGCACCGCGCTGTTGCCGCCGTCGCAACCGACGAGATAGGTACACCGCAAATCTTCTACACCGCCGCCAGAGCGCACACGCGCGGTGACGCCGTCACTGTCCTGCTGCAACGAGAGAAATTCGCAGCCGTAGCGTACGGTGACAGACGGCAGCGTTTCCACGACCGATTTCAACAGCGGTTCGAGCGTATATTGCGAAATGAGCTGATAGGGCTCGAGCGGCAGCGTGCCGTCATTGGTGGCGCGCGTCTGCGCCTGCGCTTGTTCGACCGAAGGATAGGACAGATGCAATAGCGGCGGCTCGGTCAGCCTGAGCATGATATAGACGTCCATTGGACAATCGGACCGCAGGCCGGCGGCCCGGATTTTCTGCGCGAGTCCCAGGCGCCGATAAATCTCCATGGTGCGCGCGTTGATGCGCTCCATCTTCGGCAGGAAAGCCGGTTGTTCTTTTTGTTCGATCAGCGTGCAGCGAACCCCGCGGCGGCCGAGGTCGATGGCAAGCGTCAAACCGGTTGGCCCGGCGCCGACAATTAGAACGTCACTGCGCATTGGCATTATTATTCCGTCGAGCGTCTCACATCGCCGGCGCTGCGGCGGCAAGCTCCTTGAAGGGCTGATAGGCTGCGTCGCCGCACTCGTCGGGTGTGGAGTTGACGAATTGCTGCACCCGGCCGCCGACATAGATAGCGACCTTATTCACGATCTGTCCGCGGCTGTTGAGCTGCACGCAGACCATGTAGCGCTGGGAATCGCCAATGGGCTTGAGCACCGGTTGCGCGATCATGGCGCCGCGGAACATCGCGCGATCGGCCAACGACATCCGCAGGAAAGCGACGATGTCGGTGCGGTAGGCGGCCGGATACGTATTGGGATCAGGCAGCGGCGCATCGGCGGCCTTGGGTCCGCCGAATCCGCTGCACCCGGCCAGCGCAAAAGTCGCAAGCACCGCCAAAATACGAAGGTTCATTTCGATCGGTCGCACGCCAACAGGACCCGTCCATCGTCGCCGCACCAGATATATCAGACTGGACGCGGTCAATCATCGCACTTAAGCGCAGCTTTATGGCGGATTACCGCAGCGGCGATCAACCCTCCGGCGACGGCCCGCACCAGCCGGGCAGATAATCGGCCTCCTTGCTCTCGGCCAGCTCCAGCGCCTGCTCGAGAGCGCGGTCAAAGTCGCGCTCGACGGTCTTGTGCTTGATGCGCCGGCGCAGGAAATCCGCCCACAGAAACTCCGAGAACGGCGTGGTGTCCTTGGCGAAGCCGCCGGAGCGGCGCAATTCGCCCGACAGCGAGCGGAACGGATCGTCGACAAGTTCCGTGACACGCTTGGGAATGTCCGTGTAGTGCCGGCGCTCGCCCTTGGCATTGAACGGATACATCCAGCGACGGTTGTCCATCACGGTCCAGAATTCGTCAATTTCGAGCCCGCTCAAATTCGCGGTCACCGTGACCGCTAGGTCCTTGACGCCCTCCTCGTGCAGCGCCAGTGCCAGGTGATGATGGTCGATGACGTAGTGACGCCTCTTCGGCCCGAGGATCACAGGGATCATGTGCTTGCCGAGAAATTTCCCGGCCTTCTTGCCGCCGGTCCCGCGCCAGTGCTTGCGTTTGACCATAACTTCGCGCATGCCGACGGTAATCTGGGTCGGGTGTAGATCCTTGATTTTGACCGTGACGAGTACCGGTTCGCGAACCATGTTCGCCTCCACAAAACAGATACAAAGCCTACAAGATACCGGCTCGGCACTGCCAGCAAAAGCTGCTTGCAACCGAGCCGATCGTCCCGCCGAAGCCTGAGGTTGCACGGAATGCGACTTCCGCGATATGTCGGCGGACCTAAAAAGCCGGCGAGCGCGGCAGAAGGGCGGTGCGACGTGATCGAACTGCGGCATGCCGGGCTGGCGATCTGCGCCTTAATTTCGGTCGTGTTCATTGTTGGCGAGTGGCCCCCGGCGCTGGGCCAAACACAAGCGGCGACGCCAGCGGCACAAGCTCCGGCGCCGGCCGCATCGCAAGGTCAAGCGACAGCCCCCGCGCCGGCAGCGGCTTCAGCAACGGCAAATCCGGACGCTTGCCCGCACGACAAGTTTAAGGTCGTCGTCGATGTCGGCCATACGCTCGACGTGCCCGGCGCGATGAGCGCCCGCGGCGTTACCGAATATGCGTTCAATCTTCAGCTCGGTCAGGAGGTGGACAAGGCGCTGCTCGACGCCGGGTTCACGCAAACCGTGCTGTTAATCACCAAGACGGCGCCGTGGCTCGGTCTCATCGAACGGGCACAACGCGCCAATGCCATGCACGCCGACCTGTTCATCGCGCTGCATCACGATTCCGTCCCCGACAACCTGATGCACGCCTGGCAATATAACGGTCAGGACCAAGGCTATAACGACGACTATCCCGGTTATGCGCTGTTCGTGTCCTACGACAACGGCGACCGCTCCGGCAGCCTCAAGTTCGCGAATTTGCTGGGGAAGGAATTAGAAGCACGCGGTTTGCAGTACACACCGCATTACACCTTGGCCCTGATGGGCCGCCACCGCCGCGAACTGATCGACGCCAAGGCCGGCGTTTACCGGTTCGATCAGTTGCTGGTGTTGCGCGAAACCCATATGCCGGCCGTGCTGCTTGAAGCGGGCTCCATCGTCAATCGCCAGGAGGAATTGCAGCTCGCGACCCCGGAAAGGCGCGCGGTCACCAGCGCGGCGATCGTCGCCGCGGTCGATCAATTCTGCGCAAGCCGCGCGCATCCGGCGACGGCAAAGAAGTGAGCTTTACGCCGGAGCGGTCCGATACCTGCGCTGCGACAGCGCGGCGATGACGACAAAGTTGAAAATAATTAATGCTGAGTCCCGCAGAAAAGGCAGGCGCGCTGTCGCGTTGCTGACGCGCCCGGCGGGCTTGGTAGCTCGTTAACCGTATTGCAGCGGCCCCATGTTGCTACCCATGATTTTCCCCCAGGGCCGGGAATAAACCGCGCCCTCACCCAATCCAGTCCCCGGGACCCCTTGAATGCCGCCTTAAGCCGACCGGGCTTGCGGCATCGGGCCTAGAGGAGAGACTGGCAATGAGCGATTCTGATCGTGACGACGGCGTCAGCCGCCGCAAAGTGCTGGAATGCATGACCTGGGTTGGCACTGGGGTGCTGTGGACCGTTTCCGGCGGTGTACCGCATTCGCTCGGCCTCATGGGCGAGGCGATGGCGCAAGAACCGCGCGGGTTCAACTTCCTGCAAATCAGCGACAGCCATGTTGGCTTCGACAAGCCTGCCAATCCAAATGCGCTCGGCACGCTCGAAGAGGCCATCGACAAGGTCAATGCACTGCCGAACAAGCCGGCCTTCATGATTCACACCGGCGATATCAGTCACCTTTCGCTGGAGAAGCAGTTCGACGATGCCGACTGCATCATCTCGCAGTCGCGCCTCGACGTGCATTACGTGCCCGGCGAGCACGATTTTCTCGATCCGGATCAGAAGTTTTACCGCGAGCGCTACGGCCAAAGCGGCCAAGGGCTCCGGCTGGTATTCAGCTTCGACGCCAACGGCGTGCACTTCATCGGCCTGGTGAACGTGTTCAACCTCAAAGCCGGCGGCCTGGGTTTTCTCGGCTCCGATCAGCTCGAATGGCTTGAAGCCGACCTCAAAGGCCGTTCGTCTTCGACCCCGATCGTTGTCTTCGCCCACATTCCGCTGTGGACCATTTATCCGGAGTGGGGCTGGGGCACCGACGATAGCGCGCAGGCGCTGTCCTACCTCAAGCGCTTCGGTTCGGTCACCGTGCTCAACGGCCACATCCACCAGGTGATGCAGAAAGTTGAAGGCAACGTCACGTTCCACACCGCGCGCTCGACCGCGTTTCCGCAGCCCGCGCCGGGCGCGGCGCCCTCGCCCGGTCCGATGAAAGTTCCCGATGATCAGCTTCGCACCATGCTCGGTATCGCCAGCGTCACGTTCAAGCAAAACGAACAGCGCCTCGCCATCGTCGACAGTCCACTCAAGGCATAAGGAGAAGTGGCATGTTACGTCCCGTCATTGCTTCGACGCTGCTCGGCGCTGCCGTAGGCGCGGCGCTCGCCGCCGGCGTCCTGTTCGCCCGCGCCGATAATGCGGCAAGCGCAGTGTCGATCGACAATTTCACCTTCACGCCGCCGACGTTGACGGTGAAAGCCGGCACCACGATTACCTGGACCAACAAAGACGACATTCCCCACGGCATCGCTTCGGCGGACAACGCATTCGCCAAATCGCGGGCGTTGGACACCGACGACAGCTTTTCGTTCACCTTTGCCAAGCCCGGCACCTACCAATACTTCTGCTACATTCACCCCCATATGGTGGGCACGATCGTGGTAGAAGCGGCGAACGGTGCTGCGCAGTAGTGCTCGATCAGCTGCATAGCGAAGCGCCGACGCTATTTTGGACGGCCGAGCGCGCGACGATGACAGGCGATGTCAGTGCCGACGAACAGGATAGAGCGCGGCGTTTTCGAGACGCCGCGTTGCCGCATCTCGACGACGTATTCGCGCTGGCGCGTTATCTGATGCGCAACGCGGCCGACGCCGACGACGCCGTGCAGGAATGTTATCTGCGGGCGCTCCGCCACTTCGACAGCTATCGCGGTCCGGCGATGAAACCGTGGCTCCTGGCCATATTGCGCAACGTTTGTTACGGCGAATTTGCGCGCCGCGGCAAACAGGAGATGTCATCCGATTTCAACGGAGATGGGCCGGCCGCGGAACCCCTGCCGATGTGGCAAGAGCCGCAGGCTTCGCCTGAGACCACGCTGTTGGGCGAGCAAGATGGCGCCACCATTCGCCGCCTGATCGGTGAATTGCCGCAACAGTTCCGCGAGGCGATCGTGCTGCGCGAGATCAACGATCTGTCATATCAGGAGATCGCCGAAGTGTCCGGCGTTCCGGTCGGCACGGTGATGTCGCGGCTGGCGCGCGCGCGCGCGATGCTGCGCTCGGCATGGAATGCCACGGAAGGTTCGACAGCGAGGACGACGCCATGAACTGCGCCGAATGCGAAATCCTCCTGCATGCGCTCATCGACGGCGAGCTCGACGCCGGCCATGCCCGCGAGGTCGAAGCGCACGCAGCGACGTGCGCCGCCTGCGGCGAGAAGCTTCAGGCGTTTCGCGCCATGCATCAGGCGATGGCCGGAGCAAGCCTGAAAGAAAAAGCGCCGGCGAGCCTGCGCATGCGCATCGAAGCGGCGCTGCCAGCGCCCTCGGCGCAGATCATCGCGCCGCGAAAATTCTTTCAACCGTCGCGACGCTCGTTTTTCGGCGGCTTCGCCGTCGGCACCGGGCTGTCGGCGGCGGTTGCTGCAAGTCTTGTTCTCACCGTCCTCCGCGGCGATCAGGAAGCGACCGTCGCCGACGAAGTGGTGTCGGCGCATATCCGCTCGCTCCAGGCCGGACATTTGATGGACGTGGAAACCAGCGACCAGCATACCGTCAAGCCGTGGTTCAACGGCAAGCTTGACGTAGCGCCGCCGGTCGTCGACCTCACTGCCGAAGGCTTTACGCTGCTTGGCGGCCGTCTTGATTATATCGACGGCGAGCCCGTGGCTTCGGTGGTGTATCAACGCCGCAAGCATATGATCAATTTATTCGTCGCCCAGCGCCTGGGCGCCGAGCACGCCACCGTAAGCGACAGCGCGATTCAGGGTTACAACGTCCGTCATTGGTCCGAGCAGGGCCTCGATTTCTGGGCGGTCAGCGACCTCGCCGGCGACGAACTCGACGAATTCGTGCAGAAAATTTCGGCGGCTTTGCGTCCCAACCCGTCTTGACTGGCCTACCCCGCCATTAACAGGTAAAGACAAACCGACGCAGCGGGACTTTATCCCGCGCGGGGGCGGCAACTTATTGGCGGATCAAGCGGTTAAGCGTCGATCATGGATCAACGCGTCGACAATGAGCGTCGTCCCGATTCCCCATCCGGCCGTGAATTGAAGCCGGCCGAGGGCGGATCGAAAGCCGGCGGCCGCGCAGACGCCAAGAAGCGTTCGTGGCGCGAAATCTGTGCCGAGCGCCGTGGCGTCTTCGCGCTGGCCGCCATCGGCCTAGTCGTCCTGCTGCTACTGCTGTTCTTCTGGTGGCTGTACGCCTCGAATTACGAGTCCACGGATGACGCTTTTATCGACACGCGCGTGGTGCAGATCAGCGCCCAGGTCGCCGCGGCCATCGTCGACGTGCCGGTGACGGACAACCAGGAGGTCGGTGCCGGCGCCGAACTCGTGCGTCTCGACGATCGTGACTACATCGCAGCCTACGACCAAGGGAAAGCAAGCGTCGCCAATCTCAACGCCCAGATTGCCGCGCAAAAAGCCAAGATCGACCAAGCGGAGAAACAGGCGGCGCAGGCGCAGGCCGCGCTGACATTCGCGCAACAGGAAAACGAGCGCTACCAATTGCTCACCAAGCAGGGCAGCACGACCGTCGAGCAGGCGCAGCAATACGCTTCGAATTTACTGCAAGCCCAGGCCAACTATGCCGCCGCGCAGGCCAATGCCATTTCTGTCGCGAAACAAGACCCGGTGCTGAACGCGCAATTGCAGACCTCCAATGCGCAGCTCGAACAGGCGCAGACCAACCTGTCGCGCACTATTATCACCGCGCCGGTCGCCGGCCGCGTGACTCAGCTCACCGCCGCGAAGGGCGGCTGGGCTGCGGTCGGACAAGCATTGATGATGTTTGTGCCGCGCGACCTTTGGATCACCGCCAACTTCAAGGAAACGCAGCTCGACTACATGCGGCCCGGACAGCCGGTGACGATCGAGATCGACGCCTATCCGGGCCGAACCTTCGCAGGTCACATCGATAGCATTCAGGCCGGCAGCGGCACCGCGTTCAGCCTGTTGCCGGCGCAAAACGCGACCGGCAATTACGTCAAGATCGTGCAGCGCGTGCCGGTGAAGATCGTGTTCGACAAGCCGCCGGACATCTTGCTCGGTCCGGGCATGTCGGTCGTGCCGACCGTCAAGGTGCGATGAGCGATCAGCCGCGGGCCGCAGTCTGGGACTCCAGCCGTTCCGCCGCCGGCGACCGCAATCCGTGGCTCGTCGCCGTCGTCGTCTCGATCGCCACTTTCATGGTGGTTCTCGACACCGCGATCGCCAATGTGTCGCTGCGCTACATCGCCGGCAGCCTCGCCGCAAGCGTCGACGAGAGCACTTGGGTGGTCACCACTTATCTGATCGCCAATGCCGTGGTGCTGCCGGCGAGCGGCTGGCTGTCGAACGTCGTCGGCCGCAAGCGCTTCTACATGATCTGCGTCGCGGTTTTCACCATCAGCTCGTTTTTCTGCGGCGTGGCGCCGAGTCTCGGTGCGCTCATTTTCTTCCGCATCCTGCAGGGGCTCGGCGGCGGCGGCATGCCGACCAGCGAACAGGCCATCCTCGCCGATACCTTTCCGCCGCAGCGGCGCGGCCAGGCTTTCGCGCTCTACGGCGTCGCCGTGATCGTCGCGCCGACCGTCGGCCCGACGATCGGCGGCTGGATCACCGACAATTTCTCCTGGCACTGGATCTTCTTCATCAATGTGCCGATCGGGCTCGCGTCGCTGGCGCTCGTGCACATTTTTGTCGACGAGCCCGAAGTGCTCGAACGCGAGCGCGCCGAACGCCTTGCCGGCGGATTGAAAGTGGATTGGATCGGTTTCGCGCTGATCGCCTCGACGCTCGGCTGCCTCGAAGTCGTGCTCGACCGCGGCCAGATCGACGATTGGTTCAGGTCAAGCACAATCGTAACGTTTACAGTCCTTGCGGCCATTTCCTTCATCCTTTTCGTGCCGTGGGAGCTCGGCCACAAAGACCCGATCGTCGAGCTGCGGCTCCTGTTCCATCGCCAGTTCGGCATGGCGTTCTTTGTGATGCTGATGATCGGCGCCATTCTGTTCGGCTCCAACCAGATCATGCCGCAGCTTTTGCAAACGTCATTTCCGTACACAGCCACGCTGTCGGGGCTGGCGATGATGCCGGGCGGCTTGGCCATGCTCCTGATCATGCCGATCGCCGGGGTGGTCACCGGCCGTTTTCAGCCGAAATATCTGATGGCGCTGGGACTGACCGGCATCGCGCTGTCGATGTGGTATTCGACGTCGCTGACGCCCGACGCAAGTTTCGATTACTTCGCCTGGGTGCGCGTCTATCAGACGATCGGGCTGCCGTTCCTGTTCATCCCGATCAATACCGTCGCCTATACCGGCTTGCCGCCGGACAAGACCAATCAAGCCTCCGCGCTGATGAACGTCGCCCGCAATCTCGGCGGCAGCATCGGAATCTCGCTGGCCAATGTCGTGCTGGTCCAGCGCTCCCAGTTTCACCAGTCTCGCCTTGCCGAGAACACGGTGCCGTCGTCACTCGCCTATCAGTCGACGCTGCAACAAGTGACCAATCATTTCATTGCCCAAGGCTCGTCCACCGGCGAAGCGCACAAACAGGCGATCGGATTCATCGGTCAACTGATCCAGAGCCAGGCGACGATTCTGGCCTATATTGACGTGTTCCATGTCTGCGCCATTGTCGCGGCCGTTATGATTCCGCTCGTTCTCATCGTGGTGCGGCGGGTTCGAATTTCGGCAGTCGCGGCGGTGGGGCACTGATCCGCCGCTGTGAGATAAAGTATTCTAGGAGACCGCGGAATTTTTAGGCCCGGTCGGTGTTTGTGCGGCCTAGCAAGCGTCGGGCACAATCGCCTTCCATAAGGGAAAACACCGATGGGCGCGCCAACCGGGAATGGCAGCAATGCTTCGAACATTCTTAAGACTGTGTCTTCTGACATTGCTTGGATTGGGTCTGGGCGCGGCTGCGCCGGATCCGGTCACGGTGAATGTGATGATGATCGATTATAAATTCGAGCCCGATCATCTGACCTTTCAGCAAGGCGTGCGTTACCGGCTGCATCTGGAAAATCACGGCAAGGACACCCACGAGTTCACGGCGCCAGTCTTTTTCGCTTCGGCCAAGATCGACAATCCGGATGTGCTCAACCGCGACCGTACCGAGATCGTGGTCCAGCCCGGCGAAAGCAAAGACCTGTTCCTGACCCCGGGGAAACCTGGCACCTACGACCTGCGCTGCTCGGACCACGATTGGAACGGCATGGTCGGCGGCATCACCGTTCAATGACGGGCGGCGCTGCCCGGTCGGGGCAACGCCGCCGAACGCCTTCATCTCAGGCAAGCTGCTGAAAATTTTACCGGATTGATCCGTACGCAACTCCGGTCGCGAGCGCTTGACCCGTCCTCGCCACCAATCACAAGGAGCTGATCGGAGCGCTGGCAGGCAAGGAACCGGCCATTGATGGCGGCGAAGCGCCACGGCACATCCGTCGGGCACAGCAATGCCGCGCCGCGGACAAAGTACGGCACCAATCTTGCTTAAATCCTTATCTAAGGGGTTTTGGTGGGCTGATTATCGCAATGACCTGGGAAGAAAGGAGTCGCCAATGTGTGACTTTAGCCTTCAAAGCGTGCGGTCGAGGCCGGCCAAGGTCGGCGACAAGCTTGTAACACGTGACTTCGGCACTGGGACCCGCGGTTTCTCCGACGCGGACGACCCCGGCATGGCAGTCTGCATTCGGCCCGGCACCGAGCTTGCGTTTGCCGGCGAAGTAGCTTGCTTGCCGGCCGGCTTGCTCGGCTGGAAAACCAAGACGATCAACCACGAAACAGCCATCTTTCGCCAAGTGAACAAGGACAAGATGGCTGCGCATCATGACGCGCTCGAATTTCCGGACGGGCGCACTGTGCTGTTGACGCTGTTATGCGAAGGCCAGACGGCGACGGTTCTGCAATTGCCGGCCGCGCCGAAGAGCGAGGACGAAGCGCGCGAGCAAGAGCGCGTCAGTTACGTCGGCTGACCAAGCCGGTTTCGAAACCTGCTTTCGCTTGCAAGAATGCCGGCCGCCTTCGGGCGGCCGGTGCTTTTATGACAGGGCACTGGCGTCCGTTTTAGCCAGCGCATATCACGTCTGCGTGCCCGCTCGGGCCGCGCATGCGCTCGAGCCCACGTTTAGCCACAAAAACCGCCGATCCGATCCCGCGATCGTCCGCCCCAGCTTTTTCCGTGACTTAGGGCCGTAAGAAGCCGAAAATTGCCGTCCAATACCCATTGGCCGGGACGCCATTGCCGTGACCATGAACTATTTGCCCGCTCATCGTTCGCGACGCACTCTGCAATGAATGACGCGCTGGACCAGTCGGCCGCGGCGGATCGCTCCGCCGCTAAGCCTTCAGCCGCGCCATCGGGCGCGCCCGCGTCATCAGACGCGGCCGCGCCGGAGATTCATGTGCCGTCCCGGGCGGCGCAGTTTCTCGCCGTCTTCCCGCCCATCATGCTGCCGATGTTTCTGGCGGTCGCCGACCAGACCATCGTGGCTACGGCGCTGCCGGCTATTGCATCGAATCTCGGCCAGATCGAGCGCGCGTCGTGGGTGGTGGTGTCCTACCTGATCGCCAACACCATCGCGGCTCCGGTCTATGGCCGGCTCGGTGACACCTTCGGCCGCCGCCTGATGATGTTCGTGGCGCTCGGCATCTTCATGGTTGGCTCTGTCCTTTGCGCGATAGCGCCTAATATCGAAGCGCTGACCGCGTTCCGCGTGCTGCAAGGTTTTGGTGGCGGCGGACTGATGACTTTGTCGCAAGCGCTGATCGGCGAAGCGATCCCGCCGCGCGAGCGCGGCCGCTATCAGGGCTATCTTGCCGCCGTTGCGGTCAGCTCCAACACCTTCGGCCCGGTCGCAGGCGGTTACCTGACGCAGGCGTTCGGCTGGCGATCGATCTTTCTTATCAATATTCCGCTCGGGCTGATTGCCACGCTTTTCGTGTTCCGTATTCCGCCGCGCCAAGGTGACCGCCGCCGCACCACATTCGATTCGCCGGGACTGATCCTGTTTATCCTGTTCGTCGGACCGGTCATCCTGGCGCTCGAACAGGTGCAGCGAATGGAATTGAGCTCGTTACCGCTGGCACTCGGGCTCCTTTCATTCGGGCTGGTCTCGCTCGGCCTGCTCGTCTGGCAGGAGCGACTCACCACGGCGCCGCTCATTCCGCCGCGGCTATTCCGGCAGGCTTCGATCTGGCGCAGCGACGCCATGGCGGCCTGCCATGGCGCGGCGCTGGTGTCGTTGATCACGTTTCTGCCGATCTATCTGCGTGCGGTGCGCGGCGCGTCGCCAGGCGAAACCGGCCTTGTCCTTTTACCGCTCACTGCGGGCATCGGCATCGGCTCGATGATCACCGGACAGCTGGTGACGCGGACCGGATATACCGCGATCTTTCCGACATGTGGGCTGATCGCTGCAACCGTCGGCCTGTTGTTTCTCGCCTTCTGGATCCCGCATTTGAGCGGTGCAAACCTCGCCTGGGTGTTTTGCACCATCGCGCTGTTTATGGGCACGGTGATGGGCGTCGTTCAGGTCACGGTGCAGGCCGTGTCCGGACCGCTATTGCTGGGCACTGGCGCCGCAACGGTGCAGTTCTCACGCTCGGTCGGCGCCGCCTTTGGCACCGCAACCGTGGCCGCGATCCTGTTCTCGATCCTCGCCGCCACCGACCGCGAGACGGCCACGTTGTTCGGCACGATCATCGAGCAAGGGCCGGAAGCGATCGCGGCGCTCGATCCGGCGCGGCAGGCGATCGTGCATGCCCAGATCGGCGACGCCTTCCGCGCCGCCTTTCTCACCATCGCGGCTTCACCGGCGTGGGCTCGCTGCTCGCCTGGTCGCTGCCGCTGCGGCGCTTGTAACGGCTCGGCGGCGCCGGCATTGCGGCACGCCACCGCATCTCGCAAAATACCGAAGGAAAAACGGCTGGGCTGGAGATGACTGACCAAGATCCTCCTGACGCGGCACGGCCACGTCGACGGCATCAAGCCCGAGCGGTTTCGTGGCCGCGAGCCGCTCGATCTCACCGCGCTCGGCCGGGCGCAGGCGCAGCCGTGGCGCGACGCATTGCAGGCGCATTGGCGGCCGAACCTGATCTATACCAGCCCGATGGGACGCTGCATCGAGACCGGCGACCGCCATCGCCAAGGCCTGCGGCATCACCGCCATGACCTGCGACGATCTCAACGATATCGACTACGGCGCCTGGCAGTTCAAAACTTTCGACGATGCCAAAAGCGAAAATCCGGCGCTGTTCGCCGCCTGGTTTGCGACGCCGCAACTCGTCCGCTTTCCCGAACGGCGAATCGTTGCAGGATCTCGCCGCGCGCGCCGCCAACGCGGTGCGTATGGTGCTGGCGCGTCATCCCGACGACACCCTCGTGCTGGTCGGCCATGACAGCGTGAACCGCGCGCTCTTGCTGCAATTCTTCGATCTGCCGCTGTCGGGCTATTGGCGCATCAGCCAGGAGCCATGCTGCCTGAACGAAATCGACGTACAGATGGCGCGGTTTGCGTGCGGCGGATGAACGAAACCCAGCATTCGATGCGGTCGCCGCGGAGCAGGACGCACGATGACGCCGCGGCGCGAACCGGCGAGAGCGCGATGAGCTTCGTCGGCCGTTCGGTCCCGCGGCTTGAAGATCTCGCCGCTGGTCACCGGCCAAGGCCGCTTCGCCGGCGACATTTCCTTTGCGCATCAACTGCACATGCGCGTGGTTCGTTCCGCGCACGCGCATGGCCGCGTCATGCCATCGACACCGCCGCGGCGCGCGAGGCGCCGGGCGTCACCGCGGTGTGGACCGCAGCCGATGTCGCCGACATCCCGCCGATCGATTTCCGGCTCACCCGCATCGAAGGGCTCGATCCTTACCGCCAGCCGATCCTGGCGCACGAACGCGTGCGCTATGTCGGCGAGCCGATCGCTGTCGTCTTCGCCACCGACGCCTACGCTCGCCGAGGATGCCGCCGATCTGGTGACGGTCGAAGTCGAGGCTCTGCCCGAACTGCTCGCCGCCGATGCGCCGCCCGGCGAATTCGACACCGGCCATTCGACCGAAGCCGCGTTCGTGCGCAAGAGGCTATCGGCGATGTGGCGGCGGCCTTCGCCGCTGCGCATGCGGTCGTCGAACTCGATCTGAAGCTCGGCCGGCACAGCGGCGTGCCGCTGGAGACGCGCGGCGCGATTGCGCATTACGACGCCGCGCGCGACATGCTCGCGCTCTACGGCGCCGCCAAAGTGCCGCACTGGAACCGCGATGCGCTGGCCCGCATGCTCGGCCGCGCCCATTCCGCCGTGCATCTGCACGAAGGCCATACCGGCGGCGGCTTCGGCGTGCGCGGCGAACTTTATCCCGAAGACGTGCTCGCTTGCCTCGGCGCGCTGCGGCTCGGAGGCGTGGTGAAATGGATCGAAGACCGCCGCGAACATCTGCTCGCCACCAATCACTCGCGCCAACAGCACTATCGTGTACGTGCCGCGGTGGATGAGGACGGCCGGCTCCTCGCCATCGACGGCGACTTTTTTCACGACCAAGGCGCCTATGCGCGCACCCATGCAGCGACGGTGCCCGACCTCGCCGCCACCATGCTGCTCGGACCTTATCGCGTCGCCGCCTATCGCATGGCGGGCGTACATCCGGCTCACCAACAAAACGCCGTGCGGCACCTACCGCGCGCCGGGACGTTTCGAGAGCACATTCGTGCGCGAGCGGCTGCTCGATGCCATAGCAGCGCGCCTGCAGATCGATCCTGTCGAAGTGCGCCGCCGCAATCTGATCGCCGCGACCGAGATGCCCTATGTGCGCGCGCTCGACACGCTCGGCACCGAAATGACCTACGATTTCGGCGACTACGCGGACTGCTCGACAAGGCGCTGGCCGCGCTCAGCTGGCAAGACTTGCGCGCAGATTTGGAGCGCCGCCGCGCTGCCGGTGAGACGGTCGGCGCGGGCTTTGCCATGTTTGTCGAGAAGAGCGGGCTTGGCCCCTATGATGGCGTGCACGCCACCATCGATACCAGCGGCGCGGTCGAAATCGTTACCGGCGCGACGTCCGTCGGACAGGGCATGGAAACCGTGCTGGCGCAAATCTGCGCGGATGCGCTCGGCGTCGATTACCGCGCCGTGCGGCTGGTGCACGGCCAGACCGACCGCATCGCTTACGGCATGGGCACATTTGCATCGCGGGTCACGGTAATGACCGGCGAGGCGACGCGGCGTCGCCGCACGCAGCTACGCGCCAAGGCAATCGCCGCCGCCGCCGGCCTGTTGCAGACCGCGCCTGAGGCTCTCGACGTGATCGACGGCAAAGTAGTGCGCAAGAACGCCGCGCAGGGGCCGTCGATCTCGCTCGGCGATGTCGCGCGCGCGCTCGATCCCGGCTCAAAACTCGTCGGCGAAGCGGTGCCGGGACTTTCCGCCGAAGGCTTTTCGAATCGCGGCACATGAATCTATCCCTACGGCATCCATTTCGCCGTGGTACACATCGACCGTGACACTGGCCGCATTGTGGTCGAGCGCTATTTCGTCGCCTATGACATCGGCAAGGCGGTCAATCCAATGCTGATCGACGGTCAGATTGCCGGCGGCGTCGCGCAAGGCATCGGCGGCGCGCTGTTCGAGGAGTTCCTCTACGACGCGCACGGCGAGCCGCTTTGCGTCAACTTTGCCGACTATCTGATGCCGACGGCGCGTGAAATTCCACCGATCGGCGTGCTGATCACCGAGGATGCGCCGAGCCCGCTCAACGCGCTCGGCCTCAAAGGCGCCGGCGAAGGCGGTGCCAATGCGGCCGGCGCCGCCATCGCCGCGGCAATCGACGACGCGCTCGGCCGGCCGGGCTCGGTTACCGAGCTTCCGGTCACACCGCAACGGCTGCGCGCAATTCTGCCCTCGCGCGCACGCTAGCGTTTTCTTATTTGTTCCGTGCCGCCGAGGCGAATGCGGTTTTGACCGCAGCGTTGAGAGTTCGGATCGGACGCGGAGAGATCGGTACCGATGCTGGAGATCTTGTCGATCATCGCAGCCTGTTCGGCATCCGGAAGCCGCGCCAGTTCGCCGCCGCTATCGGTCCAGGTCTTACGCGACGCGGCAAAGAAGTCCTTCACGAAGGGCACAACGCGGGTGGAGACCGAGGCCGCGTCATCGCGGATGATCTTCTGCAGGTCCGGCGGCAGTCCTTCGAGCCATTTTTTGCTCATGACGATGATCGAGTTCAAATAGGGCTGATCGCTTTCGAGAACGTATTTTGCCGCGTCCACATAATGGAAGGTGGTGAACACGGTGATGGTGGCAAGCGCGCCGTCAACCGCGCCCTGCTGCAATGCCGGCAGAACGTCGGCTAAGGTCATCGCGACTGGCGAAGCGTCCATCCGTTTGATCATTTCAAGCTGGAACGGCGACGCCAGCACGCGGATCTTCAAACCTCTGAGGTCCGCAAGATCGTGAATTGGCTTGCGCGAGGCGATCGAAGACGGCCCGATCGGTGCGAGGCCAACTCCGGCCAGTCCCTTGTCCGCGCCCAGTCCGAGCATCATGTCGCGCACCGGCGGATCGTTGATGACGCGAACATCCTGATCCTCGCTGGTGAACAGGCCCGGCGCGCTCAACGCCTGATAACGCTCGTCAACGCCGACCAGAAATTCGGGCGGCCCGATCCAGCCCTGGATCGAGCCGAATTGCACGCCCTCGATCTGCCGCGGAATGGCGCCGAGCTGGCTCGCCGGGTAGATTTCCGCCTTGATGCGGCCGCCGGAATCTTTCTCGACCGCCGCCGAGAAGCGCTTCAGCCACTCGTGCTGGGTGTCGTTGATCGTGGCGGTGCTGAGTTTCATGACGATCGGACTGGCGGTCTGCGCGGCGGCAGGCGGCGCCAATCCGATCACTACAGCCGTCAGCGCAACGGCAAGCGTCGCGCCGGCAGCGCTGGTATTAATTCCCCTCATGGTTCCCTCCCTGGCTTCGACAACGCGACTAAGAAGCCGCATTGCAAGGCCCGATCAGCGTGCCATAGCAATCCGAGCGCGCATAGAAGCCGATTTGCCGCGCCCGATGATGCTGCTCTAAAATCGCCGGGTCGCGAGGTGGGCATGGGCCGCATACGGTTGACGCTGCGGATCGATTTCGGCTCGGATCGAGCCCTCGGCCCCGGCAAGATTCGGCTCCTCGAAGCGATCGGCAAGACCGGCTCGATCTCGCAGGCGGGCCGATCATTCGGCATGTCCTACCGGCGCGCCTGGCTTCTCGTTGACGACCTCAACTCCTGCTTCCGCGAGCAGGTCGTTGCCAAGAAGCCGGGAGGCGCGCGCGGCGGCGGCGCGGCGCTCACGCCATTTGGCCGCGAACTGATTGGGAAATACCGCTCCGTTGAAACCCGGGCCAAAAGCGCGGCCAAGCGCCAATTGCACGATCTCGAAGTCGCTCTTCGCACCACCCGGCCGAAACGGCATCTAAAAACCTCGATCGCAGCCGCCACCGCGCGGTGACGGCCTTACCTCCGAAAGATTGGCGCCCTGTATAATCACGGCCAATGGAGATTCGCGCGCATCACATCAAATGGGGAGCGCTGCTGGCAACGGCCGCCAGCATTATCGCCGGGCTTTATTTTCTGTTGGCCTATATCGTGCTGCCGCTAACCTGGCGGCATTACGAACATCAGCGCGCGCTCGCCAACGCCACGATGCTCACGCGCACCGCAAGCGGCATTCCGGGCGATCCAATCAATGTCGGCCTCGTCGGCTCGCGCGAAAATGTGCTGTGCGCGATGAATGCCGCCGGCTGGTACCCGGCCGATCCGATCACTCTGCGGTCGAGCATCGAGATCGTCGGCAGCGTGCTGCTCAACCGTCCTTATCTGGAAGCGCCGGTCAGTCACCTCTATTACAACGGCCGGCGTCAGGATCTGGCTTTCGAGAAGCCGGTCGGCAAGAGCGCGGACCGGCGTCACCACGTCCGCTTCTGGCGCGCGCTCGAACACGGCCAGGAAGGCCGCGCCGTGTGGCTCGGTGCGGCGACGTTCGACCGCGGCGTCGGTTTCAGTCATGACAACGCGCAAGTGACTCACCACATCGCGCCGAACATCGACGCCGACCGCAATCTGCTCACCGCCGATCTCGAAGGCGCTCACGTGGTGCAAACCGTCTATGAGATCACCGGCATCGGCCCAACGCTCGATAGGCGCAACGGCGAAGGCGACCTCTATTACACGGACGGCGATGCCAAGATTTCGGTTCTTGTGCCGGGCTGTAACCAACGCAGCAAGGCTGTCGCCGTGCTGGAAAATCCGCCTTTGGTGGCGCTGAAGAATCTGGCCTGGGATACAGTCGAAAAAACCATCTTGCCGGAAGTGGTGGCGGCGCCGAAGCCATAGCGCCTCACGATTCGGCGGCAATGAAATGCGTTACTTTCGGCGCGCCGCCGAGGCTGAAGCGTTGCACGGCCTCCTGCACGATGCGATCGGCATTGGTGACGCGCTCGTGCTGACGCAAATGCTCCATCCACAATTCCACAAGAAAGGTCTCGACCATGCGGCCTTCTTCGGCGGCGTCCTCGAACACGCCCCAAGCATAGGCGCCGTCGCGCCGCCGTCCTTGTTCGAGCTTGGCCAGCGCTTCGAGGAAGGCTTCGCGGTCGGCAGGCCTGATGCGATATTCAACCGTCACCAGGACCGGCCCGCGGTCATGCGCGATGGTCTGGGTGGTGAGCGGTGTCGGCCAATGCATCGACGGCGTGAGATCGACGCCGGCGCCGGTTTGCAGTTTCCACCGCCACGTCAGCGGGATGGCAATGACGGCGCCTGCCGCAGCGAGAAAATGCGCGTCCGGCAGCCCGATCAGATCGGCAGCCTCGCCCCAGGCGGCGCTGCCGAGTGTGAGGCAGCCAAAGAACACCGCGGTGTAAAGCGCCAGTCCGCGCGCCCGCACCCAGTCCGGCAAGGCGACCTGCGCGGAAACGCCGAGCGTTGCCAGCGAGGCGATCCACGATGCTCCGGCAATCAGGCTCGCGGCGAGCGCAATGACAGGCTCGTGCGCAAGACCATAGAGCACCATCGCCGCGGCCTGGCCGAGCGCGCCGAGCGCCATCAGCCAATCCGGTCCAAGCTTTGCTTTCAGCCACGGCAGAAAAAACGCGCCGCCTACGGCGCCGACACCGATGACGGCGAGCAGCACGCCGTAAAGCTTAGGCCCACCTGCAACCTGCTGGCGCGCGACGAGCGGCAACAGCGCCCAATAGGCGCTGGCGAACAGGAAAAATCCGGCGGCCCGCACCAGCGTGGCGCGCAAATGCTGATTATGTCTGGCATAGCGAAGGCCGGCGAGGATCGCGTGGCCGAACCGCTCGGCCGGCAATAACGTGCCCACCCGCTTGCGTGGCCGCCACCACAGCAAGGAGCCGACGATGGCGAGATTGGTTACCGCATTGGCCCAGAACGGCACGACAATCCCATAGGTAGAGATCGCCACACCGCCGAGCGCCGGCCCGATCGCGCGTGAAATGTTCATCCCGACGCTGTTGGCGGCAATCGCCGGTGACAGATCCGCCTTCGGAACAAGCTGCGGCACCACGGCCTGCCAGGCCGGGACCGTCAAGGCGCCGGCGACGCCCATGAGGAACGTGAACAGCAACAGATTTTCGGGCGTTGCCAGACCGAGGCCGACTATCGCGGCATAAACCGCGGACACTGTGGTGGTCAGCGATTTCGACGACAATCAGGAATTTCCGCTTGTCGAAAATATCGGCGAGCGCGCCAGCCGGAACAGCGAACAGAAAGATCGGCAAAGATGCCGCCGCCTGGACCAGCGCAACGAGCAACGCATCGGGATTAAGACTCGTCATCAGCCATCCCGAGGCGGCGCTATACATCCAATAGCCGACATTGGAAACGAGTGTCGCCGTCCAGATCACCGCGAAAGCCGAATGACGGAACGGCGCCGCGAAAGCGAGCGGACCTTGCGCTGCCGTGCCGGCAGGCGCGCTCATTGCGGCGGCTTGTGCGCGAGCCACCGCCCGCTCTCGGTCGCAGCGAACAACTCGGCGAGCGCGGCATTGACGGCATCGGGCTCCTCGCTGGTGATAGTATGGCCGGAGCGCGGAATAACGAGAAGTGCCGCGGTCGGCGCAGTGCGCTTGAGAAACAGGCTGCCGTCGAGGCAGGTCTCGTCCTCGTCGCCAACAATAACGAGAAGCGGCACAGAAAATTTCTCCAACTCCGCTTCAAGATCCCAGAGCGTCGGGCGCCGGGCTTGAAGCATCGTCATGGTCAGCGCGTGGCCTTGTGGCGAATGCTCGCTGAGCATGCGCACGAACTCCGCATAGCCGCGCGGGTCCTTGTATTTCTGTGGATGGCGGGTCGCGCTGTCGGCATAGATGGCCGCTGCCTTCGCCATGGTGTTCTCGCTGAACAGTTTGGCGTTCGCGGCGGCCTGTTCGCGCATCGCCTGCCGCGCCGCCGGATCGGGCAGCGAGCCCCAGCCGCAGCCGGCCGCGGTCACCGAAATGCAGCGCTGCGGATGCCGGATCCCGACATGAAGCGCCGTATAGGCGCCCATGGAGTGGCCGACGATATGCGCCTTGTCGATGCCGAGCGCGTCTATCAAGGCTAAGACATCGCTGCGGGCAATATCCTGCCCGTAACGCGCTGGATCGTCGGGGACGTCGGAGGGCGGATAGCCGCACTGGCTATAGGTGACGCAGCGATGCGAGCGGCCGAAACACCGCATCTGCGGCTCCCAGGTGCGGTAGTCGCCGGCAAATTCATGGATGAAGACCACCGGAACGCCAGCGCCGGATTCTTCGTAGTAGAGACTGATGCCGTCCGCGGTTTTGATCTTGGGCATATTTTCGCTCGCCGTCGCGGCAGCCGATTTTCACCCATGCTACAGGCTTCGCGCCGGCAAACGCAAAGGGCCGCCCTGATCGGGCGGCCCCTCCGCGTGCCAGATACAGTGCCTGAGAAAACAGGTCTTAATCAGGCCATCCAGAACGGCTTATGCATTTCGCGGTGCGCGTCGCAGCGGGTAATGCCGATGTCGCGCAAAGTCGCGTCGCTGAGGCTTTCCAATTCGGAGCGCGAATGCGAACGGCGCTGCCATTCGGAAATGCCGCGCTTGACTTGATCCCAACTGAACAGGCGGTGCGTACGGAAGGTGTTTGTGTTGCTTTTCATGGCTCGCTCCATACCCGGCTACTAATTCACCGTTATTTGTAGCGCGGGTTTGCGTTGCGGCGTGTGATCGCCAGCACAGTCTGGCGCTTTTCCCGCAACATACTGATAATGTTACATTTCTAGCGTGAATATGACGCTTATTGCACTGCTTTATGTACCGCGCGGTCCGGCGTTACGCAGCTTTCGGTTGGCGCGAGGGGCCAATTTCGCAAATCCGAGTCACCGGCTCAGGCAACAAGGCGCCGGTTCGGTCATAGCCCACGGCGCGCAGCACGCCGCTCGCCGGGCACATCGCCACCGCCAGTCGCGTATAGGGATTGAGTACCGGTTCGCGCACCCACTCGAAGCCCGGCGCCGACGCTTCGCCATCCCATGCTTTGAGCGATTCACGCCGTGCGCCGCTATAGCTCGCCGCGTCTTCAAACGAACTGGTGAGGAAACGCCGCGTGCCGATGCGGCCTTCCCAACCCGGCCGACACGGCACCCAATCGTTGGCGGCGCTGGTATCGTCCTCGCGCGTGATGAAATCGGCTTCGGTGCGTTCGATCACGCACCGCTCATTCGCCGCGCAGCCGACCAAAATGTAGATCACCGGCCGCGCCACTGGCGTCCATTCGAGCATGTGCCGTGCGGCAGTGAAATCGGCGCACGTTTCAAAAACCTGACGCAGCAACTGGTCCGGCGGCATCAGATCGGCCGAACGCCAGATCGTGCGCGCGTTACGGGCAAAATCATAGCCGCGCAGCCATCGGTGCTCGGTGAATCGTCGCAACGGCGCCTGGTTGACGCAGGCGGCAAAGCGCGCCGGCGCCATCGCGGTGAGCGCGCCGACATAGCCAGGCCAGGTGACACTGTAAAAATCCCCGCACTTGCCGCGCATCTGCGCCACTTCGACATAGCGGCCAAGCCCGAGAAACGGCCAATCGAGCGTACGCATAATCCACGGCACGCCATTCTCCTCGGTGGCGCGCGACGTGCAACACCATTGATACGACGCGTTGAGAAGCCAGACGCCGGAGAAATCGAGCGTCTCGGCGATCCGCTCGATTTCGTCCACATACGGGGAACGCGAGCGCTCAAGCCAATGCCGCGACGCCCGATCGAATGTCGGCACCAGCGGCAGCATTGCGCGCGGCAAAAACCCGAGACACGCATCGCGCAGCGCGCGTGCCTGCCGTGCGCTTTGGCCGGCGTGGCGCGGCGGACCCCCGTCGCGGATGTCGGTGACGGGAATATCGCTCAGCATGGCTGTCGCTCGACTTTCATTTCCGCAAATCTAGCAGAACGGCGCCGGATACAGGATAATCGGCGCCGCGATAGAACGGGAGGATTGTGATGGAACTGAGAACGACGCGCCGGATCGTGACCGGCCATGACGCGAACGGCAAAGCAGTCGTACTGTTCGATGGCCCCGAGCAGGCCAATCAGCGCGGTCACAACGGCATAACCATGCTCTGGGTCACGACCGAGTTTCCGGTCAATGTCGCGATTTCCGGCGACATGGCAAAGACGCCGGTCGGCGTTCCACCGCCCGCGAACGGCACCATCTTCCGTATCGTCGATTTCGCGCCGGCGGCGCCGGGCGCACCGCCGCTCGATCACAATCAAGTCCTCATTTCCATGGGCATCGATCCGGCGACGCAAGGCTACTCCCGGCATGTCCACACCCATCGCACGCGGACCATCGACTATGCCGTCGTGATCGACGGCGAGATTGACATGCTGCTCGACGACAGCGAAATCCACGTCAAGGCCGGCGACGCACTGGTGCAGCAAGGCACCAATCATGCTTGGGTCAATAATGGCACCAAGCCATGCCGCATTGCCTTTATCCTGATCGACGGTAAAACGCCGCCAGCCTGGAGCCAAGGCTGGACCAAATAGCTCGACGGGGCCGTGTCGATTGCGGCACAGTTGTGCCGCCGCTACAATTCAATATTGGAGATTGAGAAAGCGAAACGGATTAAATGCGTCGAATCTGCATTATTATCGCGCTCGCCGTTGTTGCACTAGCATCCACGGACCGGATTCCAGCTTTGGGGCAGACGGGTTCGGAACACAACGGCGTCGATACGTCCGACAACGAAAATCAGAAATGCTTCCGCGATTTCAGCAACGGCGAATACTCTTCAGCCGTTACCGCGTGCACGCGAGCGATCAACTTCAATTCGGACGACGAATGGGCCTATGTCGAGCGCTGCACCGCCTATAACGCGCTGGGAAACTACACCGCGGCCCTGCCCGATTGCACGCGTGCGGTTGCGCTCAATCCCAGGGACGAAAACGCCTACGCCATGCGCTGCGACATCCAGGGCAATCTGGGCAACTATGGCGGCGCACTTGCCGATTGCAATCAGGCGATCGCGCTCAACGGCAATAATGCCGTCACTTTCGTCTCGCGTTGCTCGGTATTCAACAATATGGGGACCTATATCGCCGCGATTACCGATTGCACGCAGGCAATCACGCTCGATCCGAAACTTGGAAGCGCCTACGTCAATCGCGGCATCGCTCATGACGGCCAGCACGCCTACGATCAGGCGATCGCCGATTACAATCAGGCGATCGCGCTCAATCCCAAAGACAATGTCGCTTATTTCAGCCGCGCCAATGCCTACAAATACGAGGGCGACTACACCCACGCGTTGGCTGACTATACGACGGCGATCAATCTCTATTCCAAAGACGCCGACAGTTACAACGGCCGCTGCTACACCAAGGCCATTCTCGGCCAGGCGCAGGCCGCTTTGGCCGATTGCGACCAGGCGCTGCAATTGCGGCCCAACGACGCCAACACGCTCGACAGCCGCGGCTACACCTATTTCAAGCTCGGCCAATTCGATCGCGCCATTGCCGATTACAATGCCGCACTGAAACTCAATCCGCGTCTGGCGCCTGCACTCTATGGCCGCGGCGTCGCGGAGATCAGAAGCGGTAATTCCGCCGGCAAGGCCGATATTGCCGCGGCCAAGGCGATCCAGCCCGATATCGCCGCCGCGATGGCCGCGCTCGGCGTGTCCTATCTTTCGGAAAATCCGGGATTTACTCCGCCGCTATCCTGGCGGCGATGCAATAGCGGCACGATACGCGCCCGCTCGCCGGCCTTGGCAACGACGACACTGCCTTCGGGCACGGTGATCCAGTTCTTGTCGCGGTCGATCGGCTCCGAAACGATTACGATGCCGCGGTCCGATTCCCGGTAATAAAGCGTATTGGCGTTGTCGTTTACCGCGTAGCGGAAGCCGTAAAGATCCTGCCCGTTAGCGAGCGCCGCTGTGAAGCGGAAGCGGTCGCCTGGTTCGCTTTGATTGACAAAGTCGGTGAGCGTGGCGAGGACTTTTTCCGCGGCGGCGAGCGGTTCCTCCATCCCGGCGCCGATTATGGCGAGAAAGATCGCTTCCGAATCCGTCGTGCCGATGCGGGACGAATAAAGGCTGTCTGGGATAAGCGCTTCGATCGGGACGGCGCCACCGGTTCCAGTTTCCGAGCATACCGTTATGCATGAACATCCACTTCCCGGATGCGAACGGATGGCAATTGACGCGGCTGATGGCGGTGCCGGTCGCGGCGCGGACATGGGCGAAGAATAAATGCGATTGCAAATGCCGGCACAGGTAGCGCAGGTTTTCGTCCGACCAGGCCGGCCTGATCTCGCGGTAAAGCCCCGGCTCCGGGTGATGGCTGTACCAGCCAAGCCCGAAGCCGTCGCCATTGATGCCGGCAGCGGATTCGAGTGCCCGAATGCTCTGCGAAACCAATGAATGCGACGGCTCGGTCACGTAGTGTTCGAGCGCCGTGGTCTCACCGCGGTACGCGATCCAGCGGCACATAAGGTTGCCTTCGCCTATGCGTTCAGCACGTCACGCCACCAGTGTGGCGTCGCGAATCCAGCGGGTCACCCCTCGCAGCGCAATTTCCGCCCCATCATCTTGATTTTCCGTAAAAATACGCAATTGCGCGTCGGCCGAGGTTCCTTCCAGGATAATCGCCCGGCAGTGGCCGACCTCATCCGTGCAGAACAGCTCCTCGGCATCCGCGGCGACAAGGCCGAGGATGCCCTCGAGCATCTCGCCGACGGCAACGGCGCCGGATCGCGTCGCGAATGTGCCCTGCGCGCCGTAGCGTTGAGCGCGCCATTTGTTCTCAACCGCAATCGCGCGGTCGACGGCGTCAGGCCCGGCATTGTGCTCCGGATGCGCATAGAGGAAGCGCGCCAGCACGCGATAGAGCGCGGCGATGGCGATGGTATCGTCGAGCCGGGTACAACAATCCGGCGCGCGCAGTTCGAGCGTCGGATATTTGAGCGACGGGCGGATCGCCCACCACAAATGAGTCGCATCCGCCATCGCACCGGACCGCACCATGGCGTCGACGTAGGTGTCGTAGTCCGCCTCGCTGCGGAATAGTTCGGGCAAGCCGGTGCGGGGCAACTCGTCATAAGCCGCGAGCCGATACCCTTTCAGGCCGGTCGCGCGGCGCTGCCAGAACGGCGACGAGGTCGACAGTGCGATGAACAGCGGCAGATAGGGCAGCATCCGCGTCATCACGTCGACGCGCCGCGCCGGGTCCGGAAATTCGACGTGACATGCATGCCGCACAGCATGTTGCGCTGGCCGATCATTTGCAGATCGTCCATTACCTTCGCATAGCGGTCCTTCGGACTCTGCACCGATTGCCGCCACGAGCGCCAGCGGATGCGTGCCGCAGGCCAAAATCGAAAGCCCATGCTCGGCGGCGGCAGCGGCGGCGTTTTGGCGGAGCCGCAACAGCTCAAGCCGCGCTTTGCTCGATATCGCAATGCGGCTCGGTCGCGACCTCGATCTGGGCCTGCAGAAATTCCCGCCCGACATGGCCGGTGGCCCCGAAATCGGCTGCATGAAAGAGCGCGTCCGGCGTTTCCGTCGGCGCCTCGAATGTTTCCGCATCGGCGAGGAAATATTCCTCCTCGATACCGAATTGAGCTCGATCGTCGGCAACGAACAAGCGCGCGCCTTCGCCCGCGGGCAGAAGCGGGCGCAGGGTGAACCGTTGCTGTCGCGGATCGAATCTGAATTCCATCGCTTGCCGATGCCTCTTCAGATTAGAGTTCGGGATTGTGTGGGAGATTGCGCAGCCGTTGGTAACAACGCCGTGGAGCGCCGCAGGTTCCAGACGGCGTGGCGTGAAATTATGCGAGCAGGCGGCGCACCGCCGACGCCCATGCCGCCAATCTCTGCTCGCGGGTTGCAGCGTCCATTTGCGGCGAGAAACGCCGCTCCAGCCGCCAATGATCGAGGAAGCGATCCGGCTCCGGAAAAAAGCCGGCCTGCAAACCGGCAAGATAGGCGGCGCCGAGCGCGGTCGTTTCCTTGATTTGCGGGCGATCGACGGTGCTGCCGATAATGTCGGCGAGCCGCTGCATGCACCAGTCGGAATTCGCCATGCCGCCGTCGACACGCAAGGTCTTCAGCGCACTATCGGCGGTGCGCCAGTCGGCTTTCATGGCGGCAAGAAGATCGGCGGTCTGAAAGCACACGCTCTCGAGCGCGGCCTGGCCGCCAGTTCGCGCGGCCCGGTGCCTCGCGTCAGGCCGAACAAAGCGCCGCGCACATCGGGCCGCCAATACGGCGCGCCGAGCCCGACGAAGGCCGGAACCAGAATGACCTCCTGCGTCGGGTCGGCGGCTTGCGCAAGCTCGCCGGTTTCCGCCGCGGTTTGCACCACATGCAGATTGTCGCGCAGCCATTGCACCGCGGCACCGGCGACGAAGATCGAGCCCTCAAGCGCGTAGCTGCGAACGCCGCCAAGCTGATAGGCGATAGTAGTGAGAAGCCTGTTGTTCGACGCGACCGGCGTGCGGCCGGTATTGAGCAGCGCAAAGCAGCCGGTGCCGTAAGTGGACTTGACCATTCCCGGCGTGAAACAGGCCTGCCCAATCAACGCCGCCTGTTGGTCGCCGGCAATCCCGTAAACCGGAATTGCCGCGCCAAACAATTCCGGATCGGTCATGCCGAAGGCGGCGGAGCAATCGAGCACTTCGGGCAGCACGGACTTCGGCACGCCGAGCAATTTTAGAAGCTCATCGTCCCAGCGTCCGTTATGAATATCGAACAAGAGTGTGCGCGAGGCATTGGTCGCATCGGTAGCATGGACTTTGCCACCGGTAAGCCGCCACAGCAGAAAAGAATCCACCGTGCCAAAGGCGAGTTCGCCGCGCGCGGCCTTGCGGCGGCGTCGGGCACGTTTTGCAACAGCCAGGCGAGCTTGGTGCCGGAAAAATACGGATCGAGCAAAAGCCCGGTCTTGGCCGCGAATAACGGTTCGTGCCCGGCGCCTTTCAGCCGCGCGCATAAATCCGCGGTGCGGCGGTCCTGCCAGACGATGGCGCGATGAAGCGGCGCCCGGTCGCGCGGTCCCACAGCAGCGTCGTCTCGCGCTGATTGGTGATGCCGATGGCGACAATGTCGCGCGCGGCGGCGCCGGCTTGCACGCAGCGCGTCGCGGCAAGTTGCGACGGTCGTCGCCACAAATCCTCTGGATCGTGCTCGACCTCGCCGTCGGCGGGGAAATGCTGCGGGAATTCGCGCTGCGCGACGGCGGCAATCGACGTATCGGCGCGAAACAGCATCGCCCGCGTCGACGTCGTGCCCTGATCGATCGCCAAGACGTAGGATGGCAAGCGTTACCCCCTACTCTTCTCAATTCTCCCGGCTTGTTCGCACGAAACCGCGGGCCCACTCCCGCACGCAACGTCGCAGATCGCCAAGATTCCCATGCATTTGCTCGAGCCCAAAACCCAGCGCGAACAGGTTCTCGGCTTCGTCGGTAGACAGCTTAAGCGTCAAACCCTCGTCGCGGGTCGCGGTGACTTCCGACGAATAGGCGCGGAGCGCCGCCGTCACCGCGTCAAGCGCGCGGAGGCAGCGCCGCGCTTTTCGAGCGCCGCTGCGCTGGCGAGCAGAAAATCGCTGATTTGCCCGCCAAGGCGGGTCAGCAGCGGGCCGAGCCGCTCCACGAAAATATCCGGAAGCGGCATCGCCGCCGCGCGGCCGATAATGACGAGGTCGTGGCGCAGCCGCAGCAAGGTTCGCGACAACGGCCCGAGATCCGGCTCCCCGGTCAGGCTGACGAACGGCTCGTGCTTGACCTCGGCGACGATAGCCTGGAAGCCGCCGACGGCGCCGCCGATCTCGTTCTGCAGCCGGCTCGTCTCGATCGGGTCCATTTTATGGGTAAAACCCGACAATATTTTCGGCAGGGTTTGCGCCAATTGGTCGAGGATGCGGACCGCCGCCTTGATGCTCAGGCCATGCGCGCGTTCGGGAAACACCAACAGCGAAACCGTCGACCGCAACCACGCCGCCCAGCGTGACTTCGGCAAACCGCGTGACCGCCAACTCGATCGGGCCTTCGCCGAGCTGGCCGGAAATCAGAAGCACGAGCACCGCCGAAAACGGCGCGACGCGAAAATTGGGATTGAACGCCGCGGCAAGCGCCAAAGGCGCGATCGTCAGCGCCAGCAACGCGCCCTGCGCGATCACCGTTTCGTGCGGGACGAGAACGCCGACGATACCGGCGAAGGCGGCGCCGCCAAGCGTGCCGACCATATATTCGACGGTCGCGCGGAACGAGCCGCCGGCGCTCATCTGCATGACGACCACGGCGGTGATGATCACCCAGAGACCGTGCAGCGGAATGTCCAGCACTTGGGCAAGCGCGAAAGCCGCCAAGCCGGCCGCCGTCATGCGCACGCAAAAGCGCAATTCGGCGGCGTAAGTGGCGATCCACGCCGGCGCGCGCGCGCTTCATCGCCGTGGCGCGACGATGATCGGCTTGTCCTTGCGCAACGCCGCCATGGTCTGCTAATGAGCAAATGTCCTTTCGGGTTTGCGCATCCCTGCTACGGCCCGTCTTGAAGGCATGCCGCGCAGAGCTACAACGAGGTTCATTCTCCTTCTATATTGCTACGCTAAGACGCAATCGGTGAGCCGGCATGTGAACAATTGCGGAGTGACGGCGATGAACGGCAACGGCTTGATCACGATTCCGAGCGTGCATAGCGCCAAGGAAACAATCGACCGTATTGAATCCGACATAAAGTCCAAAGGCATGACGATTTTTGCCCGCATCGACCATGCCGCGGGCGCCAAGGACGCAGGCTTGACGCTGGCGCCGACGTTACTGCTGATTTTCGGCAATGCCAAAGGCGGCACGCCGCTGATGCAGGACAAACAGCAGATTGGCATCGATTTGCCGCTCAAAGCGTTAGCCTGGGAGGACGCGTCGGGCAAAACCTGGCTGTCATATAATGATCTGGACTGGCTGGCGAAACGCCATGGCTTGGACGGCAAAGTTGACAATGTTGTTAAGGGACTCGCGGCCGCGCTTGGCGCTATCCTGCAAAAAGCCGCCGCCTGATGCGGCACGCCATCCATTTTACCCCTTGGGATCGCGACAGGCGCCGATCTTATGCTTCGCGGTTTCAACGCCTAACGGTCAAAGCTGAAGGAGATTGCCCATGAACGATGCCAAATCATTGCGCACCGCCCCGCTGCAAACACCGACGGACCTTAAATCCAATGCTGTCCAGGACCTCTCCGGCGCGCTCAACATTCTGCTCGCCGACATGTTCAGCCTGTACCTGAAGACCAAGAATTTTCACTGGCACGTCTCGGGTCCGCATTTCCGCGACTATCACCTGCTGCTCGACGAGCAAGGCGACCAGATTTTCGCCACGACCGACGATATCGCCGAGCGGGTCCGCAAGATGGGCGGCACCACCATACGCTCCATCGGCCATATCGGACGGCTGCAGCGCATCCCCGACAACGACGCGGACTACGTGACGCCGGGCGACATGCTTGCCGAGCTGCGCGACGACAACATGCGGCTGACCACGAGCATGCGCGAAACCCACGATCTGTGCGACGAACATGGCGACGTCGCCACCGCGAGCCTGCTTGAAAACTGGATCGATGAGGCCGAACGCCGCGACCTGGTTCTTGTACGAGACTTCGCGAAAAGGCTGATCCTGCGACGCCGCGGTTCGCCGCTCGCCGCCGCCTGCGCGCTTGCGCCGCGCCATAGCCGCGACGGGCGTGACGCTGCGGCGATTTCAACAACCGCGATAACGATGTTATCCTCGCGCCTTAACAGCGAATGAGGGCTATTTGCCCCACGATGTTAGGGCGGTTGGGGATGAAGATACTTATCGTCGACGATCATGCCTTGATCCGCGACGCCATGCGGGGCCTGCTCAAGAAGCTCAAGCGCGGGGCGACCGTGCTGGAGGCTGCGGACAGCCGGCAGGCGATGGAGACCATTGCAAGCCATCCCGATATCAGCCTCGTCTTGCTCGATTTGAGCTTGCCGGATAGCGACGGCTTACAGGTGCTTATGCAATTGCGGGAGCGTTATCCCGCGATAGCGATCGTGGTGCTCTCGGCGGTCCAGGAGCGCGCCAAGG
>CAVTCD010000007.1:0-312607 GCA_963733165.1 uncultured Alphaproteobacteria bacterium | reverse complement strand
ATGTGGCGGCGCCGGCGGCAGCCTTGGCGTCGGCCGCGTGGCGCGCGCCACGCCCGATGGCTACACCGTCGACATCGGCCAGTGGGACACCCATGTCGGCGCCATCATCTACCACATCGATTACGACCTGCAGACCGATTTCGCGCCGATCGGGCTGGCGATGGTCAATCCGCAGCTTTTGATCGCGCGCAAAACATTTCCGGCTGACGATCTCAAAGCGCTGGTCGACTGGATGAAGGCGCATCCCGGTGACGCCAAATTCGTCAACCAGAACGCCTCGGGGCAGGTCGGCGCCATCCTGTTGCAAAAACTCACCGATACGCAGGTGCTGCTGGTGCCCTATCGCGGCGCCGGGCCGGCGATGACCGATCTGATTTCGGGCCAGGTCGATCTGGCGGTGTTCCAGGCCGCGGTGTCGATGCCGCAGGTGAAGGCCGGCACGCTCAAGGCGCTGGCGAACCTGTCGCCGCGGCGCTCGCTGGCGATACCGGACATTCCGACGTCCGACGAAGCCGGCGTGCCCGGCTTCTATATGTCGGGCTGGTTCGGCCTGTTCGCGCCCAAAAACACGCCGGCCGACGTCATCAAAACGCTCGACATCGCGATGGTGCAGGCGCTGGCCGATCCGGCGGTGCAGGGCCGGCTCAACGATCTCGGCCTCGACGTCGCGCCGCGCGAGCAACAGACCCCGGAAGGCCTCGCCGCGTTCCAGAAGGCGGAGATCGAAAAGTGGTGGCCGATCATCAAGGCGGCGGGGATCAGGGGGGAATAATACCAGACGGAGAAGCACACATGCCCAAAGCTTTTTTCATGGTGCGCGCGGTGGTCGCCGAACCGCTGCGGCAAAAGTTCGACCACTGGTATTCGGCCGATCACCTGCCGTGGGCGCTCAAGGATTTTAAGGCCGAGAAGGCGTGGCGATTCTGGAGCACGCTGGAGGCTGGCGTGCATTACGCCGTCTATCAGTTCGCCGATCAGGCAAAACTCGACGCGGCGATGAAGGACGAAATTTTAAAGCCGCTGATCGCGGACTTCGACAAAAACTGGCCGACCGGCGTCACCCGCAGCCGCGACAAGCTTAGCCTCGCCGAGGAACGGGACAGCTGAAGATTCACCGCCATCCGCCGCCGCCGTTCACATAGACGGTGTCGGCGGTCATGAACGGACAGGCGTCCGAACACATGAACAGCACCAACTCGCCGATTTCCTCCGGTTTGCCGAAGCGCTTCATCGGAATGTCCTCAAGGAAGCGCTTCACCAGTTCCGGCGACGAACCCGCCGCATCCTGGAACGGCGTCTGGATCGGACCGGGCGAGATCGACAAAGCGCGGATGCCTTGCGTGGCGAATTCGCGCGCCACGCCGAGCGTCATCGACACCACCGCGCCCTTGGCCGCGGCGTAATGGATCGACGAGCCGGGGCCGCCGCGGCGGTGCGCCATGCTCGCGACATTGACGATGACGCCGAACTGGCTCTTGAGCATATGCGGCAGCACCGCCTGCATGCCGTATAGCGTGCCATTGACGTTGAGCGCGAAGGTTTTCTCCAGCAGCGCGTCGTCGATCTCCAGAAATTTGGCGCGGCGGATGGCGGCGCCGGCCGAGTTGAACAGAAACTGCACGCTGCCGAAGGCGTCGATCGAGCGCTTGACCATGTCGTCGACCTGCGCGCGGGACGTAACATCGGTCTTGAGCGCCAGCGCCTGGCTGCCCTTGCCGTTGACCGCGTCGGCGGTGTCGCGCGCGCTTTTCTCGTCGAGGTCGGCGCACACCACGTTGGCGCCTTCGCGCGCAAAAATCAGCGCGGTGGCGCGGCCGATGCCGCTGCCGGCGCCGGTGATGATGATGGTTTTGCCGGCGAAATAATCCGGTGTCTTCGGCATGGCGCTGCGCCCCCCTTTTTGCCCTTTTTGTGCGGGTCATTGTGCCCGCTCGATGCGCCAGCCACAATCGGGGTTACGGCTGCCGGACGGCAGCGGGGAGGCGCTTATGAGCACCATAAAGCCGGTCGACTATCGCGATGCTTCGCCAAAAGTCCGCGCCGTGTACGATGACATCAAGCGCACGCGGGGCGTCGAGGACGTCAACAATTTCTGGAAATATCTGGCGCACGATCCGCCGACGCTGCAGCGCACCTGGGAAAGCATCAAGGAGATCATGGCGCCGGGCGCGCTCGATCCGCTGACCAAGGAAATGGTCTATCTCGCGGTCAGCGTCACCAATGGCTGCGCCTATTGCATCGCCAGCCATAGCGCGGCGGCGCGCAAGGCCGGCATGAGCGAGGCGATGTTCGGCGAACTGATGGCGGTGGTCGGCATGGCGAACGAAACCAACCGGCTCGCCAACGGCTATCGCGTGCCGGTCGATCCCGCCTTCGAATGAATCGCGTTCCGGCTCCCGTCATGGGCTCGGAACCGGATGCGCTGCTTCAAATGCGAATTAAATGCGCAGCTGTGCCTTAGGCCGCCCGCAATGGCGGCTCTGCTACTGTTTTGCTTCAAATTGGATGAGGGCGCGCCTTTATGGCTTTGGCGAAATCGCACGAGCGGCGGAGCTCGCAACGCCGCCTCATCAACCGCATGGCCAAGATTTCAGCTCGGCACCGGCACACTGCCGCGCGACTGCCTGGTCACCGATCTGTCGACCGGCGGCGTGCGGCTGCATGTCGAGGGCTTTGAAGTGCCCGATGACTTCGTGCTGCTGTTGTCCGGCGAGGGCGTGGCCAAGGAGTGCAACTACCAGGTGCGTCTGGCGGCTCGGCCATGAAATCGGCGCCAGATTCGTCGGAGTGGTACGCCGCGGCGGAGTTGCGGCGCACGGCTGATCGCCCTGATTTGTGCTCTGACTTGCGAGCAAATCCTGCGAGCAAATGCAAACGGCCCCGGCGCAAACCGGGGCCGTACGCGCTTACAGACTCGTTTATGACGCTACTGGTACGACTCTACTGGCCACTTGCCGGCGCATTGGGTGCCGGAACTATCGGCGGCGCCGGAATGGCCGGAGCCGGGTTTGCGATCGGCGGCGGCAACATGCTCGACGCCGGCGGCGCCATATGGGTTGCCGGCGGCGGCGACACGTCGTTGGACGCCGTATTGGTGCCGTTACTGCCCTGGTGTCCGTAGCCGAAGGCAACCGCCAACACGGCCACGACAAATATGGCGGCGGCGATCCAGCCCCACGTGGCGTTGCTGGCGCGCGCATCCGGACTCACGTCACGCCGCAATGGATCGTCGAGAGTTCGGATCGTTGAAATCCTGGTTCCGATAGTCAGACATGACAGGTCTCCGTCCATCGTTAGTTCTGGTTGATAACCCGAAGCGCCCTAATGCTGTTCCCCGGCGGAACGGGAATATCACCTCGGCGGGACTTGCATGACGGCGGAGCTTGCCAAATTCCTGCCAAGGTCCCGCCAAGTTCCGCCGCGCGAGTGACATTTTCGGGCAGGCGGCTATTCTGTCCCCGCGGCGCTCGTAGCTCAGCTGGATAGAGCATCAGACTTCGAATCTTGAGGGTCGGGGGTTCGAATCCCTCCGAGCGCGCCAGCACGTATTTTTTGCTCAAGCTTTCGTGTGGAAGAGCGCTCGATTGCAAATCAACGGGTGTCGGCCTAGACCGCGCCTTAAGGGGCTTGGCCGGGGATGGACGATCTCGCCAGAGAAAAAGAGGCAGCCGTTCCGGGCGGATCGGTGGCCGGGTCTGCCGGGTTAAAGCAGATCGTAGGCCGCACGGAAGATGTGCCGCGCGGCATCGTGATGATGATTGTCGCGACCTTTCTGTTCGCCGGCGCCTCGGCCGCCAGCAAATGGCTGGTCGGCATCTATCCGGTCGGCGAGGTGCTGTTCGTGCGCTCGCTGTCTTCGTTGATTGCCGGCGCCGCGGTGATCCTTCCGGTCAGCGGGCTGTCGGTTTACGCCACGCACCGGCCGCGCGACCACGTCTTACGCGGCATGTCGCAATCGATCTCGCAGTTTTGCCTGCTGGTCGCCTTCAGCCTGATGCCGCTGGCCGGAGCCGTCGCCATCAATTTCTCCGCGCCACTGTTTGCGGCGCTGGTATCCATCATCTGGCTCAAAGAGCCCGCCGGCTTTGTGCGCGGCGGCGCGCTGCTCATTGGTTTTGCCGGCGTGCTGATCGTGACCAATCCGGGCGCCAATTCGCTGACGCTCGGCGCGCTGTTTGCGCTCACCAACGCGGTCATGTACGGCACCGTCACCGTCGCCGTGCGCGGCATGACCAGAACGGAATCGGCCAATACGCTGGTCATCTGGCAATTAAGCGTTCTGGCCTTCTTTCACACCTTCCTTTTGTTCTTCGGCTGGCGCTGGCCGACCCCGCTCGACGCCGCGATGCTGTTCGGTACCGGCTTTACCAATGCGCTGGGGCAATGGTTCTGGACCAAGTCGCTGCATCTCGCGCCGGCGCCGGCGGTGACGCCGTTCTACTATCTGATGCTGGTTTGGGCGCTCGGGTTCGGCTTTATCGTCTGGGGTGAAGTGCCTTCGGCCACCCTGCTGGTCGGATCGGCTATAGTCGTTGCGACCGGCCTGTTCCTGTTTCTGCGCGAGGCGCGGCTGCAGCGCTCGTTGCGCGCGCAGCCGGCCGGCCCAGGTGGGGCACGATGACGCCTCGACAAGGTGCCGGCCGCATAGGCAAGGTCATATAATTCGCAAGCTTTCGCCACCAAAGGCGGGCGCGAATGGGGGAAAGCTCGTGGAACGCCGCAATTTTCTGAAGCTTTCGGCCGCCGCGGCCGCACTGCCGTTTCTGCATCGGCGCGCATCGGCACTCGATTATCCGACGCGGCCGGTGCAAATGCTGGTCGGACAGGCGGCCGGCAGTTCTTCCGACATCAGCGGGCGGCTGATCGCGCAATACCTGTCCGAACATTTCGGCCAGCAGTTCGTCGTCGAAATCCGCCCCGGCGCCACCGGCAATATCGCCACCGAGGCGGTCGTGCACGCGACACCGGACGGTTACACGCTGCTGCTGGTGAATTCGCAGAACACGATCAATGCGGCACTGGTGCCCAATCTGCCGTTCGATTTCGTACACGACATCGCGCCGATCGCGATCATCGACCGTGTCGCGCTGGTCATGGAAGTGCTGCCGTCATTTCCCGCCAAGACCGTTCCGGAATTCATTGCTTACGCCAAAGCCAATCCGGGCAAGATCAATATGGCGTCGGCCGGCGTCGGCGGCCCGCAGCACGTCGCCGGCGAATTGTTCAAGTACATGGCCGGCGTCGATCTGGTGCATGTGCCCTATCACGGCACCACACCGGCGCTGGTCGATCTTCTGGCCGGCAATGTCCAGGTGATGTTCGACGTCACCCCGACGTCGCTGGCGCACATCAAAGCCGGCGAGCTGCGGGCGCTCGCCGTCACCACGCCGCAACGTCTCGACTTCTTGCCGGACGTGCCGACGGTGGCGGAATTTCTACCTGGCTATGAGGCGTTCGGCTGGATCGGTTTTGGCGCGCCGAAGGATACGCCCGCCGCCATTATCGACGCGCTCAACAAAACGATCAACGCCGCGGTGGCGGATCCGGCGGTCAAGGGGCGCCTGCTCGATCTCGGCGCGCTGGTGATGCCGCCGAATACGCCCGCGGAGTTCGCCAAGTTCATCGCCGCGGATACCGATAAGTGGACCAAGGTGGTCAAATTCGCCAACCTCAAACCGGAATGAGGGGAGATCATGAAACTGCAACGACGTAAATTTTTGCAACTGGCGGGAGGCGCCGCCGCGACGCCCGCGCTGTCGCGCTTTGCGGCGGCGGACACTTACCCGTCGCGGCCGATCACGATCGTCTGCCCGTTCGCCGCGGGCGGCGCGACCGACGTGCTGGCGCGGGTTCTCGCCGATCCGATGGGCAGGGCGCTCGGTCAGACCGTCATCGTCGAAAATCTTGCCGGCGCAGCCGGCGGCATTGGCGTCGCCAAGGTCGTACGCTCGACGGCCGACGGCTACACGCTGAGCATCGGTACGCTCACCACGCATGTCCTGATCGGCGGCCTCTACAAACTGGACTTCGACCTGCTGAGCGATCTCACGCCAATCGCCGAACTGGCCTACGAGCCGCTGTTGATTTGCGTCAAGAACGGCCTACCGGTGAAAAACCTGCAGGAACTGATTGCCTGGCTCAAGGCCAATCCCGGCAAGGCCAGCGCGGGGATTCCCGGCGTCGGTTCGACCGGAAACCTCGCCGGCATCTCGTTCCAGAAGGCGACCGGAACGACATTCCAGTTCGTGCCCTATCGCGGCGACGGCCCGGCGGTGCAGGACCTGATGGCCGGGCAGATCGACCTGATGATCGAGCCGTCGTCCAATTTCACGGCCCAGGTATTGGCCGGCACCATCCGCGCGATAGCCGTCCCGGCCAAGACCCGTCTCGCCAGTCTGCCTGACGTGCCGACGACCGACGAAGCGGGCCTGCCGGGATTCTATGCCTCGATCTGGTTCGGGTTGTGGGCGCCGAAAGGCACGCCGAAAGATATCGTCGCCAAGCTCAATGCCGCAACCGTTGCCGCGCTGGCGGACGCGAACGTCAAAGACCGGCTCAATAAACTTGGACAGCAAATCGCCTCGCGCGATCTGCAGGCGCCGGACGCGTTTGGCGCGTTTCAAAAGTCCGAGGCCGAAAAGTGGTGGCCAATCATCAAGGCAGCGGATATCAAGGCCGAGTGAGCCCTATACTGAGCCGGGGGCAAGGACTGAAATTGTGAAGGTTCAACGTCGTCGATTGCTGCAGCTCGCTGGAGCTGCGGCGTTGTTGCCCTGGTCTCGTGCCACGCGCGCCGATACTTGGCCATCCCGCATCATCAAGCTGGAAGTCGGCTTCCCGCCCGGCGGCGGATTGGATTCCGCCGCCCGCATTGCCGGCAGCCGATTATCCGACATGTGGGGCCAGACGGTGGTCATCGAAAACCGGCCCGGCGCCGGCGGCCGCATCGCGATGGACGCCACCGCCCATGCCGCACCTGACGGTTACACAATGATTCTGGCGCCAGGTGCGCCGGGGGTGCTCAGTCTGCTGTTCAATTCGCTGACGTTCGACCCGGCCGATCTGGCGCCGGTGTCGCTAGTCGGCACTTACCCCAATCTCATCGTAGTGCCGAACTCCTCGCCGTTCGCCAAACTTGAGGATTTCATCGCCTTTGCCAAAGCCAATCCCGGCAAGATCACCTGGGCGTCGCCGGGCGTCGGCTCGATACCGTATCTGGCCGGCGAATTGTTCAAACGCATGGCCGGCGTCGACATTACCCACGTGCCGTATCGTGGCGTCGCCGCCGGCGCCATGACCGATCTGATCGCCGGCCGGCTCGACGCCATGTTCAATACCACCGGCTCGCTGCTGCCGGCCGTTGCCGGAAAGCAGGTGCGCTGCCTGGCGGTGACCTCGGCGCAACGGTTTCCGATCGCGCCGGACCTTCCGACCGTCGCCGAGTCGGGAGTGCCCGGTTACGAGGATGTGTCGTGGTACGGGCTTTACGCACCCAAAAACACGCCGGCGGACATCGTGAAGAAAATGAACGCCGACAGCGTTACGATGCTGGCCGATGACGCCATCAAGCAGAAATACATACCGCTCGGAATCCTGGCCGCCGGCTCGACGCCCGACGAGCTCGCTGCCAGAAACGCCGCCGACGTCGCGCGCTGGGGCCCGATCATCAAGGAAGCCGGTATCAAGGGCGAGTAAATCGTGACCGCGATGTGAGCGCCGGTCGTTCGATCGGGATAATCCCGCTAGGCCTCGTATGAACCGGAAAGAGCGACGGGCTACCGAAAAACGTCACGGCCGCGGCGTGAGCATAAATCATGCGGCGACCGGGATCGGAGAAAGCGACACCACCGATTTGATGGCCGAGGCAAACCGCTGTTACCAGCTTGGCCGTCTTGTCGAAGCGCAAGGCCTCTGTCGGCGAACACTCGCGTCGGAGCCCGCGCATTTTAACGCCCTAAATCTCTTGGGCGTCATTGCGCAATTCTCCGGCGACCACAAGCTAGCCGTCAAAATGTTCGCAAAAGCGATCGCCTCCGACCAGCTGAACGCTGCTTGCCATTACAATATTGCAAACTCGTATCAAGCCCTGGATCGCCGCGCGGAAGCTGTTGCCCATTTCAAAGTAGCCATTGAGCTCGGCATGAATGATAAGTCTATCGAAGGGCTTATTTTGCAGAGCCCGCTGATCGCCGGCGTGGTCGACCGCATTTCGCGAAAATGGCCCGTCCCCATCGCACGCGAAGAGCTTTTCGACGTTTCAGGGACATTGCCAATTGCGTCCGATACCTTCCTGCTTTGCGTATTGGAAACCGCGATCATCAAGAACCTGGCGCTCGAAATCCTTTTGACGCGCGTTCGTTCGGAACTGCTTCGACTTGCCTTAGCCGGCGAATCCGGCATCGGCGATGTCGACGATGCGATGGCCGGTCTTTTTTGCGCGCTCGCGCAGCAGTGCTTCATCAATGAATACGTCTTCGATCAGAGCGACAAGGAAACCGAGGGCGCCGCACAGTTGTGGGACTTATTGCGACAAAAGCTGGAAGATGGAGACGACGTATTGTTCCTGTTGTTGACTGCGGTTGCAGCCTATTTCCCGCTCTTCACATTGCCGCGGGCGGAACGCCTCTTGAACATGAATTTTTCCGGGCCCACGACAGCGCTGTTGCAGCACCAGGTCCGCGAACCACTTGAAGAAGCAGGAGATCGCGGCTCAATTCCGGTACTAACCGCTATCGAGGACGATGTGTCGCTGCGGGTCATGCGGCAATACGAGGAAAGTCCGTATCCACGCTGGACAATTAATCCGCTCGCTTTGTTCGCGGCCGATCGGGCGCACGACAAGACTGCCGACAGCGAGGAACATCGCGCCAAGCTTGATATTTTAGTCGCCGGCTGCGGTACCGGACAGCACGCGGTGCTTGTGGCGCAGATTTTTCCCAATGCGCGCGTGCTTGCGATTGACCTCAGTTTGCCAAGCCTCGCTTACGCGCGAAGGAAGACCCGCGAGCTCGGTTTGCGCAGCATCGAATATGCACAGGCCGACATTCTGAATTTGGCAACGCTTGGCCGCACCTTCGATCGGATCGAGGCCGTCGGAGTACTGCACCACCTCGCCGATCCGAAGGCCGGATGGCGCGTGCTGCTTTCGCTGTTGAGGCCCGAAGGCGCGATGCGCGTCGGCCTCTACAGCGAGGCCGCGCGGCACGTTATCACGCAAGCACGTACGTTCTCGGCGCAGCGCGGCTACCGCGCCATGCTGGACGATATTCGAAAGTGTCGTCAGGAAATTGTAAGGGAAGCGAACAGCCCGCGTTGGCGGGCGCTCATCAGTTCCAAGGACTTCTACAGCATGAGCGGATGTCGCGATCTGCTTTTTAACGTCATGGAGCATCGGTTTAGCATTCCGGAGATTGCCGCGTTTTTGACCGAGAATAATCTTTCATTTCTCGGCTTCGAGTTTACAGACGATCCTGACGTTATCGGACGATTTCAACAGCATTTCACGGATGCGGCCGCGCTCACAGAATCTGGAAAATTGGCATGCTTTCGAGTTGTCCAATCCGGACACCTTTTGGGGGATGTACTTGTTCTCGGTCCGCAAGAATTGGCGTTGAACTGCTGCGCGACGGCCTTGTGCGGCGGAGACTTTTTGCTGGAAGCCGTAAGGCGAGGTTCCGCGCCTCGCGCGAGGAGGGCGATCAATAAACGACGACGCTGCGGATACTCTTGCCCTCGCGCATCAGCGCAAAGGCCTTGTTGATATCGGCAAGCGGCATCGTATGGGTGATCATCGGATCGATCTCGATCTTGCCGTCCATGTACCAGTCGACGATTTTTGGCACGTCGGAGCGGCCGCGCGCGCCGCCGAACGCGGTGCCGCGCCAGACCCGGCCGGTGACGAGCTGGAACGGCCGGGTTGCGATCTCCTGGCCCGAACCGGCGACGCCGATGACGATGCTTTGGCCCCAGCCGCGATGGCAGCTCTCCAGCGCGGCGCGCATCAAGCCGACATTGCCGACGCATTCGAACGTGTAATCGGCGCCGCCGATCTGATCCGCGCCGCTCTTGGTCATGTTGACCAGATGGGCGACCAGATCGCCGCCGATCTCGGCCGGATTGACGAAATGCGTCATGCCGAAACGCTCGCCCCAGGCCTTTTTGTCGGGATTGAGATCGACGCCGACGATCATGTCGGCGCCGACCAGCCGCAAGCCCTGGATGACGTTAAGCCCGATGCCGCCAAGCCCGAACACGATTGCTTTCGCGCCCGGCTCGACCTTGGCGGTGTTGATCACCGCGCCAACGCCGGTGGTGACGCCGCAGCCGATGTAACAGACCTTGTCGAACGGCGCGTCGTCGCGGATCTTTGCCACCGCGATTTCCGGCAGCACGGTGAAATTGGCGAAGGTCGAGCAGCCCATATAGTGGTGGATCGTCTTGCCTTCGATCGAGAAGCGCGACGTGCCGTCAGGCATGACGCCTTTGCCCTGGGTGGCGCGAATGGCGGTGCACAAATTCGTCTTGCGCGACAGGCAGGACGGGCAGGTGCGGCATTCCGGCGTGTAAAGCGGGATGACGTGGTCGCCCTTTTTGACCGACGTCACGTCCGGCCCGACATCGGCGACCACGCCGGCGCCTTCGTGGCCGAGGATCGCCGGAAAAAGTCCCTCCGGGTCGGCGCCCGACAGCGTGAATTCGTCGGTGTGGCAAATTCCGGTTGCCTTGATCTCGACCAAAACCTCGCCGGCGCGCGGGCCGTCGAGCTTCACCGTGGTCACTTCAAGGGGCTTGCCCGGCGCATAGGCCACGGCGGCGCGGACATCCATGGTATTCCTCACTGTGTTTTGCGAACGATGACATTGGCGGGATGGGATGGCAAACCTGCCGATGCCGCAACGGACGGCCTTGCGTCATGCGCGCGCTTTTGCTTTGCCAGTGTTCCGAATCCTGCCCACGGTGATCGTCATGTACCAACCTGATCATTTTCGCGTCGAGGATGTGCCGCAGATGCATGCGCTGATGCGCGGGCGGCCTTTTGCGGCGCTGGTTTCGGCGGGTCCCGGCGGGCTGTATGCCAGCCATTTGCCGACCGTGCTCAAGGACGAAGGGCCGCACGGCCTCATCGAATGCCATCTCGCGCGCGCCAATCCGCATTGCCAGGATTTGGCAGAGGCCGCCGAAGCGCTGATGATCTTCCAGGGACCGGAAGGGTACATCACCCCCAACTGGTACGCGACCAAAGCGCAAAGCGGCAAGGTCGTGCCGACCTGGAACTATGCGGTCGTGCACGCTTATGGCCGTCCGGAGGTGATGAACGACCCCGATTGGCTGCGCCGCCACGTCGGCGAATTGACCGCGCAGCAGGAAAAGAGCGAGGCCAAGCCGTGGGCGGTGTCGGACGCGCCCGACAGATATCTCGAGGTCATGCTGCGCGGCATCGTCGGTTTCCGCTTTGCCATCACGCGGCTCGAAGGCAAGTGGAAGATGAGCCAGAACCGGGAAATGCCGGATCGCGCCGGGGTCGTGAAGGGTCTCGGGCTGCGGGCGGCCGGCGACGATCTGGAGATCGCCGCGATTGTCGAGCGGCAGGTCACGCCGCGGGATTGAGCGAGGCCGGCGGCTTTACGCCTTCTTCGGCAAAATGACGATCTGCGTCTGGATCACCAGCGCGCACAGCCTGCCGTCGTTGCGCGTGATGCGGGTCTGCCAGACCATCGTGGTGCGGCCGCGATGCAGCGGTGTGCATTCGGCGCGCGCGGTGTCGCCGACCGGGATGCCGGCAAAAAAGTTGGTCTTGCTCTCGATCGTCGCGGTGCGGCCGCCCGGCGGCAGGTTCGCCATTGTCGCGGTGCCGCCGAGATTGTCGGCGAGCGCCATCACCGCGCCGCCATGCAGCGTGCCGTTGCGGTTATTGAGTTCGTCGCGCACCGGCATTTCGGCGGTCACTTTGTCCTGCGAGACGTGCGTGATCGTCATGCCCATGAAGTCGGCGAACGGCGGCTGCAATTCGGCATCGGGATTCATTGGCGGACTCATCCCTTTTCCCTGTCGGTCGCATAGAGCGGGCGGAGCGGCAAAAAGTCGGAAACGCGCGATCCCGGATAATAGGTAGCCTTGAACGAGGGCCGCGCCTGCAAACGCTCATACCATTGCGTGACGCGCGGATACTTGCCTTCCCAGACCGAAGACAGGCCGAGATCGGCCATCCGGTCGATGCTCGGCATCACCAGTACGTCGGCGAGCGTGAATTGTTCGCCCATCAGCCACGGCCCTTTTTTCGCAATCGCTTCATCCATGCGCCGGCAAGTCTCCGACAGCTCGCCGAGCGCTTTGTCGATTTCCTCTTTGGAGAAACCCTTGGGCGAGCCCATGCGCCAAAACAGCTCCTTGCGTACCGGGCGCGGCTTGATCTCGCGCTCCTCGAACTGTTTTTGGTCCTGCCCTTCGAAGCGGTAGAGGAACGCGCGATTGAAGGAGGGGACGCGGATGGCGCCGACGGCGATTTCCTCGATGTAATGCGTCCAGGCCCGCATGCGCGCCCGCTCGACGAGGCCGGCGGGAACCAGCGGGTTGTGCGGATATTTCTCGTCGAGATATTCGCAGATCACGCTCGATTCGATAATCGAAATGCCGTCGTCGACCAGCGTCGGGACCACGCCGTTGGGATTGAGCGCGAGATAATCCGGCTTGAGTCTGTTCCTTCTTCGCCAGATCGATCCGGACTTCGTCGAATTTGACGCCTTTCTCATGCAGCACCAGCCGAACCTTCTGGCTGCAGGTCGAATGAGAGGTGTGATACAGCACCAGCATTGCAGTCTCCCGATACGCAAAGAGCGCGACCGAAGCCGCGCCCTTGCATCAAAGCAGAGACCGGGAGGACTTGCTACCGCGGTTGCGGCACGACGCGGATATAAGGCTTTGGGGTCTTCCAGCCGCCCGGATAGAGCTTCTTTGCCTCTTCGTCGGTCACGGCGCCGGTCAGGATGACGTCCTCGCCCTGTTTCCAGTTGGCCGGCGTGGCGACGCGGTGCTTGGCGTTTAGCTGCAATAAATCGACGACGCGGAGCACCTCGTCGAAATTGCGCCCCGTGGTCATCGGGTAGACCAGGATGAGCTTGATCTTTTTGTCCGGGCCGATGATGAAGACATTGCGCACCGTCTGATTATCGGCCGGCGTGCGGCCCTCGGAACTGCCACCGGTCGACGCCGGCAGCATGCCATAGAGCTTTGAGACATTCAGGTCGGTGTCGCCGATCATCGGATAATTGGGCGCGAAGCCGACGACATCCTTGATGTCGGCCGCCCACTTTTTGTGATTGTCGACCGGATCGACCGACAGTCCGATGATTTTCACGCCGCGCTTGTCGAATTCGGGTTTGAGCCGCGCCATGGTGCCGAGCTCGGTGGTGCAGACAGGAGTAAAATCCTTGGGGTGCGAGAACAGCACGACCCAGTTGTTGCCGATCCAGTCGTGGAAGCGGATTTTGCCTTCGGTCGTCTCTGCTTCGAAATCCGGGGCAATGTCGCCAATCGCAAGAGCCATACAAACCTCCATCGGGATGATTGGATATCGGGACTGAGCCGAATATCCGGAAATGCAATCGCCGATATTATGTACGGTTCGGTTGGCGCAATACTAGCCCATCGGCTGGGTAATATTGCCTTGATCCGGCAGCATTATTCGTTCGCGCCAGGGTCGGCATCGGCAAAAAACGGCCGGACGCCGGTCCCACCAGGAAAGATTATTTTGCGCCCGCTCGGCGGGCATTTCCGGTGGAGTGCCGCGACTTTGCCGCACTGACGCCCTGCGCAGGCCACCCTCGCATCGCAGATTGAACTTCAGCCTCGCCCGACGCGACCAAAAGGAACCGGCGGGCACCGGGCGGGTTTGTTAAGTGAACCGAAGGGCGACAATAGCGATGGCCGGCACCGGGCAACGTCCCGACCTCGAAACGCTGATAGCCGTGATTGCGCGCTCGCAGATCGTGGTCGCACAGGCTTTTGCTCGCCCCGCTTTGGTTCGGTCCTGGACTCGCCAGCTTCCGGCCGGCTTCGACGCGGCCGATATTGCCGTCCTCGACTGGATCGCCGCCGAGGGCAGGCGCGCCAGCCGCAGTCTCGTCCGCATCTGACGCCACCTTACTCGCCAGCCCGATATCCGTCGGTCAATGTCTTGAGAAAGGCGACGACGTCGTCGATCTCGCTCGACGACAGTCGTGGGCGGATCGCCGGGCTTGCCGCCGAACGGCGGCTCGGTGTTGACATTGGCCCAATAGGCGCCGGCAGATCGTCGAATTTTTGCACGTGGCCCTGCGGCGTCGCGCGGGTACCATTTGCCCGGATCGGTATCGCGCTCGACATAGAACGCGATCGCCTCGCGCAGGTTGTGGACTATGCCGTTGTGGAAGAAGGTCTGCCGCAGCGCGACGTTGCGCAAGCGTCGGCGTGCAGGAACCGCCCGCAATAGTCGCTGTGCCCGGCGAGATCGGTGCGCAGCGGGCCGCACAGCGCCGAGATCGAAAAAATTCGGGATCGGCGTTGGCCGGGATGTCGCGGTTGCGCGGCACGCCGAGCGCGATCAGCCCGTAATCGGTGAATTGCGGCGGCGTGCCGTCCTTGCCGCGCGCGCTGCGATGGCAGTTGGCGCAATTGCCCTTGGCCGGATCGTTGAACAGCGCGAGCCCGCGCGCTTCCTGCGCGGTCAGCGCGCGCCTGCCGGCAAGATACGCGTCGTATTTGCTGCTGTAGGGATAGAACTCGCGAAAGTTCTGCTGATAGACTTCGAGCGCCTCGATGACGGCCGCGAAGGCCTTATCCGGATCGGCGAAAACGTCGCGCCGAAAATGCTTGCGCACTCGCTCGGCATAGCTTGCCTGCGCGCACCTTGGCGACGACCGTCGCCGGCGTCGGCATTGGCCATCTCGAACGGCGACAAGCAGCGGAATGCGCGCCTGGTCGCGGCCGCGATCGACGCGGCCGTCCCAGGTCAGGCCGCCGGTCGGGCCGTTGTCGATGCTTTCGTCGCCTTCGTCGTCGGATTCGAAATAATGCTCGGTGAATTGCGGCACCGACCTGCAGATATTTGAGCGACGGCACGGCGCGAATGCCGGGCTGCCGCATGTCCTTGCCGCCGAATTGCACGGCGAGCGCATTGGGCGGGCCGAAAGCATGCGCCGGGTCGTGGCAGGTCGCGCAGGCCATCCGGCCCGAGGCCGGACAGCGAAGGATCGAAGAACAACGCCCGCCCAAGTGCCTCGAGCCGCGCCGCGCGCGCATAGGCTTGCGGACGAGTCGAGGCCGGCCGTCGCCGGCCTGGCGCTGACGCGCGCTAGCGCCGGCACGAGGCCACAGTAGCGCATCGCCAGAATAATTCGCCAAACCAGTCAATGAACGCCGCATATGCGCCGGTCAAACGGGGGTTCGTGACAGTTTTCGACAATGCCGCAAGCGCTTCATGGAACTGCCATAGAAGCTTGGCCAGTGTCCGCAAAGCTGGTCGACAGCCGCCATGATCCACGCCGATACGCATTCCCCATGGACGCTCGATGAAACATTCCGTTTCGTCCTGGCGGTGCTGGCTGCCGGCTCTGCCGGGCCTGTCGCCGGCGGCGGCTGCGCGCGCAAACGCCGCCCGCGCGGCATCGACAACATCGACACCGTCGTCGTGATCTATGCGGAGAACCGCAGCTTCGACAATCTCTATGGCTCGTTTCCCGGGCGCCAACGGCTTGCAGAACGTCACGCCCGCAAATTCCACGCAGCGCGACCGCGACGGCATCCGTTCTAAAGGAATTGCCGCCGATCTGGGACGGTCTGACCGCCAAGGGCGTGACGCCGCCGGTGACGCAGGCGCAGACCGAGCATCTGCCCAACCAGCCGTTCGCGATCGACGATCCGAAAGGCTTCAATACGCCGCTCAGCGTCACCACCCGCGATCTGTGGCATCGCTTCTATCAGAACCAGATGCAGATCGACGGCGGCAAGAACGACCGGTTCGTCGGCTTATGCCGATTCCGGCGCGCTGGTCATGGGCCATTACGACGGCACCAAACTGCCGCTGTGGGCGATCGCGCAAAAATACGTGCTCGCCGACAATTTCTTCCAGGGCGCGTTCGGCGGCTCGTTCCTCAATCATTTCGAGCTCGATCTGCGCCTGCGTGCCGATCTATCCCGAACGCCGACAAGAGCCCGGCCAAAGGCTTGATCGCGGCGGTCGAGCCGGACGGCGTGTCGCTGACGCTTGCGCCCAATTCGCCGAAATCGGCGCTCGACGGCATGCCGAAATTCGTCAACAGACGGCAGATCTACGCCGGACTTCTACGCCGTCAATACGATGCAGCCGCCCTATCAGCCGAGCGGCAATCAAGCCGGCGCCGGGCGGCGATCCGCGCTTCGCCGATCCGAGCGCGCCGAACACGCTGCCGCCGCAGCACGAGAGACCATCGGCGATCTGCTTGAGCCGCAAAGGGCTCAGCTTGGGCCTGGTATGCCGGCGCCTGGCAGGACGCGCTCGACGGCAGACCGCGCACGCCGCCGCCGAACTTCCAGTTTCATCATCAGCCGTTCAATTACTTCGCCGATTTCGCGCCGGGCACCGCGGCGCGCGCCGAGCATCTGCGCGACGGCGGCATGGACGGCGTGCGAATTCATCAAGGCGATCGATGCCGGCACGCTGCCGCAGGTGACCTTCTACAAGCCGCAGGGCAATCTCAACGAGCACGCCGGCTATGCCGACGTCGCTGTCCGGCGACGAGCACATCGCCGACGTCGTCGCGCATCTGGAGAAGAGCCCGCAATGGGCGCACATGCTGGTGGTCGTCACCTACGACGAGAATGGCGGCTTCTGGGATCATGTCGCGCCGCCCAAGGCCGACCGCTGGGGCCCGGGCTCGCGCATCCCGGCCTTCATCGTCTCGCCCTTCGCCAAGCAGGGCATCGTCGATCACACGCTCTACGACACGACCTCGATCCTGCGCTTCATCACCAGGCGCTTCGATCTGCCGGTGCTGCCGGGCCTGGTCGCGCGCGACGAGGCGCTCAAAGCCAACGGCCATCCTCCCATGGGCGATCTCACCAAGGCGTTGGCGCTCTAAAGCCCGATCCTAAAAACCGGCTCCCGGCAACGGCCGGGGCGTCGCCCGCCATCTTGCTGACAAAGCGAGACGCTTTTACAATCCGTCGCGGCGACGCCTGCCGGATCTGGGAAACGTCATGGCTGACCGCATCGACGCAGTACGCGGCCTGAAGGTGCCGCTGTGCGCGGCGGTTCTTGCCGCCATTATTGGCCTGCAGCCCGCCTTTGCCGCCAGCTACGACCAGATCGTGGACACGTGCAAACAGCAATTGCACGACCAAATCATGGCCTGCGCGATAGCGAAGGGATTGAAAGGCGATCCCCAAGCGGTTCACGATAAATGCGGCTATCCGCTCGTGTCGCAATGCGTGGTGCGCGAACAGGCAAGGCAAGCGGCCGGCACTCCGGCGCCCGCGGCGCCGAAGGAAGACACCGCGGTCGTGCCGGGAGGGGCGACCCCGGTCCAGCCGACTTTCGTCGCGCCGCCGCGCACCATCGCCGACATCACCGCAATCCTCGACAGCGAGAAGCCGGACGGCGCCAAGATTGCCGCACGCAAGGCCGCGGCCGACGCGACGCCACCGAACGGTGCGTCTGCCACCAAGCTTGCGGAGTTTTACCATCAACGCAGCGCCGCGCGCGCACTGCTTGCCCGTAACAAGGACGCACTCGCCGACGGGCAGCAAGCGCTCGATGCCGCCAAAGGCGGGGTCGACCCTCTCCTGATTCACCGCATTCAGCAACTCATCGCTCTGCAATACCGGGCGCTCGGCGATCCGAAGGACGCGATTGCGACACTTGACTTGATCGTACGTGGATCCGACCAGCCTGGAGGCCGGGGCGCCCTGATCAATGCGCTGGGCAATATCGTGCGGACGTTGGTTTCCATGGGCGACGTCAGCCAAGCCGGCACCTACCAAGGCCGTTTGCAGCAGCGCATCGAGGAGGCGCGCGGCAGCGTGGTTCCGAAATGGCGCGCCGCTTATGCCATCAACGGCAATTCCTGGGAAAGCCAAGCCGACGCGGTACGCGGCATGGTGTTCGAGGCGCGCGGCCAGTACCCGGAGGCCGAGGCCGCATTTCGGCGCTCCGAGGCTTTCGAGCGCGCGACGCTGAAGGACCTGCCCAAAATGGAGTTTCCGCCGACTGCCGAGCAAATCATGCAGTCCGCGGACGGAGAGTTGTTGTCAATCGCGCGCAATGAATCCAGGCAAGGCAAGCTCGCCGAAGCGGAGGCCGATGCGCGCCGCGCCTTGCTCGAAATACTCAAGGCGCAGGGCAAATATAGTCCGGCGACGCCTGAATTTATCATTGGCCTCGCCGGAATCCTGGTCGAGCAGGGCCGCTATGACGACGCCGAGAAGCTGGCACGTTCCGCGCTTGACGTGCAGCGCACGACTCGGCGTCGGCGACGACGCGCCACAAACCGTCAATATCCTTTCCCAGCTCGGCAATATCCTGATCGCCGAACGCAAGGCCAAGGACGCGGCGGTCGTTTATGCGCAACTCGACAAGGCCATCGCACAATGGACACCGCAACAGCGTGAGACGTTCGAGCTTAACGGCTCGCGCATCGCGGCACTCTACGCAACCGGTCAGACCGACGCCGGGATCGCCGCCGCCGAACAATTGGTCAAGCGGCAAATCGCTCGCGCCGGGGAGAACAGCTACGATTCGGCTTCCGCGCACGGTACGCTTGCCATCGGCTATGCCCGCGCCGGTCGTGACGCCGACGCAATTCAACGAGTTTAAGGCCGCTCTTCCGATTTTGATGGCGGCGTCGCGCGAAACCGATGACGATGACCCGACGCTTGTGGCGGCGCGGAGCGCAAGGCTGCAGCGAATCGTGGAAGCTTATATCGGCGTGCTGGCGCGCGGTGCGGCTGCGTCCAACGATGTTGCGGTCGAGACTTTCAGTCTTGCCGACGCCATTCGCGGCCATGCGGTGCAACAGGCCTTGGCGGATTCGAGCGCGCGGCTGGTCGCCAAGGATCCGGCGCTCGAGCAACTCGTGCGCACCGAACAGGATCCCTCCAAGCAACTCAACGCCGAGCTCGGCGCGCTCAACAATTTGCTGTCATTGCCCTCGGATCAGCGCGACGACCAGACCGTGGCCGGGATCAATGCCGAAATTGCAAAATTGCGCACTGCGCGGACCACGGCGCGGCAGCAGATCAACAAGCAATTCCCTGCTTATGCGGATATGATCGATCCGAAGCCGCCGACGGTCGATCAGATCAAAGCGGCGTTGCGGCCGGGCGAGGCGTTGCTCTCGTTTTACTTCGGTCAGGATGCGAGCTTTGTCTGGGCCGTTCCCAAGGATGGCAATGTCGCTTTCGCGTCCGTGCCGGCCACCGCGCTCGATCTTGAAGCCAAAGTGCAAAAGCTGCGCGAGGCGCTCGAGCCGCAGGTCACGATGGTTTCGGATATCCCGCCATTCGATCTGACGTTGGCCTACCAGCTCTATACGCTGCTGTTAAAGCCGGTCGAACCCGCCTGGCAGCCAGCTAAAAGCCTGATCGTTGTGACCAACGGCGCGCTCGGCGAGCTGCCGCTGAGCCTATTGCCGACCGCACCATCGCAGGTCGACCCTGCCGCCAAGCCGGCCTTCGCCGGTTACCGCAACGTGCCCTGGCTTGCCCGCACGCACGCGGTCACGGTGGTGCCGTCAGCCTCGGCACTGGTGACACTGAGGCAGTTGCCGCCCGGCGCGCCGGCTCGCGACCCGCTGATCGGCTTTGGCGATCCTTACTTCAACGCGCAGGAGGCGGCGGACGCCGAAGCCGAACAGGCGGTGCCGACGCAGGTTGCTTCGGCGAGCGAAGCCGATACCAGCGGCGCCAACGTGACCCGCGGCATTCCGCTCAAGCTGCGCGCCGCTCCCCACACGGAAAATGTCGACGTGGCGGAGCTTGCAATGTTGCCGCGGTTGCCCGACACGCGGCTGGAATTGATGGCGGTGGCCAAGACGCTTAGATGCCGATCCCAGCAAAGCGCTATTCCTGGGCAAAGACGCCAACGAGCAGAACGTCGAGACCATGGACTTGTCGCACTACCGCATCGTCTATTTTGCCACGCATGGCCTGGTTCCTGGCGACGTTGATGGGCTCACCCAGCCGGCTCTGGCATTGACCGCGCCGGACATTGCCGGCGTCAAAGGTGACGGCTTGTTGAGCATGGAGAAGATACTCGCGCTCAAGCTTGACGCCGACTGGGTGGTGCTGTCGGCCTGCAACACCGCGGCGGGAGCCGGCGCCGGCGCGGAAGCGGCCTCCGGGCTCGGCAGCGCGTTCTTCTATGCCGGCACGCGCGCCTTGCTCGTCACCAATTGGTCGGTCCAGTCGACGTCGGCACGAGAGCTGATCACCGACATATTCCGCCGCCAAAGCGCCGATCCCACGCTGTCGCGCGGCGAAGCCTTGCGGCAAGCGATGATGGCGCTGCTCGACGGACCGGGCGCGGTCGATGCCGCGGGGCATACCATTTTCACTTATGGGCATCCGCTGTTCTGGGCGCCGTATTCGGTGATCGGCGACGGCGGCGGCAACTGATCGCCGATTTCATCGGCAGTGCCGCATAGAAACTCGGCATAAAAAAGGGCGGCCCCGGTGGGGGCCGCCAAGAGTCCGCGCGACAGGAGTAGAGGCGCGGACCCGGACTTGCGAGCGGCCATCTTGCTCGCAAGAAAAGAAGGAAAGTGAAGCGCAGCAATTGCTGCGCTTCACCCGAGCGGGAGGATTATTCGCCCTCCGTGCCGATTGCGTAGGCCGTTTCGCCGTGCACCGCGTCGTCGCCCACCTTCAACGTAGCCTCATCCATACGCAGGCTCACGAAGATCGAGATGACCTTGAGGATGATGAAGGTAGCAATCACGTTGTACACGATGATGAACGCGGCGCCCTCGACCTGCAGGAGGACCTGCGAGGGGTTGCCGTAGAGCCAGCCGGTGATGTTCACGCCGGGCGCATCCTTGTCGGTGCCGATATATTCGAGCATGCCGGGATCGGCGAGAACGCCGGTCAGGATGCCGCCCATAAGGCCCGCCACGCCGTGGGTGGAGAACACGCACAGCGTATCGTCCACTTTCTGCATAAACCCAAGCTTCTGGAACTTGTTCATGCTGGCCCACGGAATGATGCCCGCGCAGACGCCGATGATGATCGCGCCCCAGCCGTTGACGTAACCGGCGGCGGGGGTGATGGCGACCAGACCTGCGATCATGCCGTTGACGGCACCAAGGACCGACGGCTTGCCGTAGGCCATCTTGTCCATGAGGGTCCAGACCAGGAGGGCCACTGCAGTAGCAGTGTTGGTGTTGAGCACGGCCGCGCCGGCGTCGGCGTTGGCAAAGTACGGGTCGCCACCGTTGAAGCCGTCCCAGCCGATCCACAGGATTCCAGCGCCGACCAGGGTAACGAGCAAGCTATTCGGCGGGAAATTGTCGCGATCCGCCTGAAGCCTTGGCCCGATAACCCACGCAGCGACAAAGCCCGACGTTCCCGCGGCGAGATGGATCACGTATCCGCCCGAGAAGTCCGCGATGCCCATGCTAGCCATCCAGCCGCCACCCCAGAGGCTGAACGCGCCCACGGTGTAAACCAGGGTCATCCAGATCGGGCAGAAAATCATCCATGCGGTGAAGCTCATGCGACCTAGCACTGAGCCACCGAGAATGATGACGGTGATCGCAGCGAACACGAACTGGAAGAACATGAGCGTCGCCATGGGAAAGGCGAGAGGCGGCATGCCCGCAGCTGCGGCGGGAATTGTTGCTTGGCCGGTCGTAAAGGCAGCCGAAACGCCTAACAGCGGCTGACCGACAAACGGGAACCATTGCGGCCCGAAGGCCATGTTGTAGTCAAACAAAACCCAGACGACCAGAACCGACGCGAAAGCGTACATCGACATAAAGGCGGAGTTGATCGCCCATTTCTTCTTGACGATGCCGCCGTAGAGGACGGTCAGCCCAGGTATGCTTTGAAGCCCGACGAATGTCGCGGCTGCCAGCTGCCAGGCATTATCGCCGGTATCTAGCCATGATGGTGACGGTACGAGTGCCATGTGCCTTCCCCCAATAATGTGCCCTCAGTGCGCCGACGGCACACGGGCGAGCGATTGAACGGTCGCAAAAATTATGCCAGTTAATCGGCCACTGGCCGGACACATTTTACTGACTGTTCAGTATGTGCCCGGTCCAATCTGACTATAAAACCCGCACATTGGTCACAAACTAGGCAGTCGAGTAGGGGGGTCAATGCATCGGACTAGGCCACTGGCGGTGCTATTCGGGGTGCTTGTGCTGGGAATTGCCTCTGCGGCTATCACCGGTGCCACCCTGCGCGCCGACACCGCAATCACCTGCACCAATCCCTCCAGCGGCATGAGCTGGCAGATCAAAGTTGACTACGACCACAGCACCGTGGATTCCAATCCCGCCGCGATCAACGACGCCGAGATTTCCTGGCACGACGCCAACGACGGCGGAAATTATAAGCTTGATCGCAAGTCGGGAAAACTTACGGTAATCGTCGCGTCCTCTACCGGCGGCTATTTCCTCTATGATCATTGTGGGCTGCAGAACTGAACCCCTGAAGTCTACGCTGCCACCGTTTCGAGCCGGGCTGCGCGCCGCGGAGCAGCGGTGATGGCCGAACGGCTTTCCGGCGTTAAAACCAGCGTGGGGTTCGCTTCCGAAACCGGCCTGCGCAAAACCAACGATGATTTTGCCGGCGCCGTGTTCGGCCTGGAACTGCCGCAGCCGCGCCGCGACGTGGTGGGGGCGCTCGCCGATGGCATTGGCAGCGCCAAAGGCGGCCGCGTGGCGGCCGAGATGGCGGTGCGCGGCTTTCTCGACGGATTCTGCGACTTGCCGGAGACCATGGAAGTCCGCCGCGCCGCGGCCCGCGTGATCAACTCGCTCAACGCCTGGATTTATTCGCAGGCGCAACGCGACAACAATCTGGCGGGTATGGGCTGCACCTTCACGGCGCTGGTGCTGCGCGGGCGCATCGCGCATGTGCTGCATGTCGGCGACAGCCGCGCCTACCGCCTGCGCGGCGACCGTCTCACCGTACTCACCACCGACCACGTGCGCGAAGGCGGCACGACCGGGCGGTCAAACATTCTAAATCGCGCGCTCGGCGTCGAGACCGAGGTACGGCTCGATTATGCGAGCCAGCCGTTGGCGTTGCACGACCGCTTTCTTCTTTGCAGCGACGGCATACACGGTTTCATGCCGCAAGAGGCCATCGCCGAGATCCTGCGCGAGCATTCGGCGTCGCAGGATTCCGCCCGCGCACTGGTCGCGGCCGCGCTCAGCTATGGCAGCACCGACAATTGCACCGCGCTGGTGGTCGACGTCGTCGAACTGCCGACCGCGGAATTGGCCGATGTCGGCGCCGCCATTGCGCAACTGCCGCTGATCCCGGTGCCGGTCACCGGCGAGACGATCGACGGCTTCGTGCTCAAAGTGTTGGTCTCGGATGGCCGCTACACGACGCTCTACGGTGCGATCGACGAGGTCGAGGGCGGCGAAGTGGTGCTGAAATTTCCCAAGCCTCAGGTCGCGACGGTGGCCACCTACCGCGCGGCTTTCGTCCGCGAGGCCTGGGTGGGCGCGCGCATCCACAGCCCCTATGTCGGCCGCACCATTGAACTGCCGCCGGGGCGGCAGACCGCGCTCTATACCGTCATGCCGCTTTATCCGGGTGAGCTGTTGTCGTCTCGGCTCGTGCGCCGCCCAATGGTAGGGCTCGAGGAAGGACGCAATATCACGATCAAGCTCGCCCGCGGCGTCGCCGCGCTGCACCGCGCCGGCATCATTCATCGCGACATCAAGCCCGACAACATTATCCTTGAGGGCGAAGGATCGCTCAAGCTGATCGATCTCGGCGTGGTGCGCGTTCCCGGCATGGAGGATTTTCCGCCGGAGGACATTCCCGGTACGCTTGCCTATATGGCGCCCGAAATGTTCGCAGGCGAACCCGGCAACGAGGCGACCGACATTTATGCGCTGGGCGTCACGATGTACCGCGCCTATTCCGGCGGCGAGTATCCGTATGGCAATCTCGACGCGACGAGCCCGTCGCGGTTAAAACGGCCGAAGCCGCTTTCCGAAATTCGCCCCGATCTGCCGGCCTGGCTCCAGGCCGCGCTGGCGCGAGCGATCGCCATCGATCCGGCGCAGCGTTATCGCGACGTGATGGAATTTGCCGTGGAGATGGAGGCGGGACCGACGCGCCGGCCGGTCGGTCTCGGCAGGGCGCAGACGCTCTATGAGCGCTCGCCGGTATTGGTCTGGCAGGGCATCGCCGCCCTGCTTGCTCTCGTCTTGGCCTGGGCGTTATTGCTACGGCACTGAGGGATCGAACTGCCATGCGTCTTCTCGTGAGAAATTTTTTGGTCCGGATTGCCGGCATCGCGATTGTGCTCGGCGGTTTCGCCGTCGCGCCCGTGCGAGCCGAAGATTATCCGACGCGGCCGATCCGCATTCTGGTGCCCTACGCGCCCGGCGGCATTGCCGACATTGCCGCGCGCATCGTCGGCGCCAAACTGACCGACGCCTGGGGCCAGCAGGTCATCGTCGAGAACAGGACCGGCGCCAACGGATTTATCGCCATCAGTGAAACCGTGAAATCGGCGCCCGACGGTTATACGCTGGTCATGGTTACGACCGGCGACATCGCCATTAATCCGGCGCTGTTCAAAGATATGCCATACGACATCGATCGCGATCTTGCGCCGGTTGCCGCGGTGAGCGATGCGCCGATGGTGCTCGCCACAAACGGCGCATCGCCCTATCACTCGGTCGCCGACGTCATTGCCGCCGCCAAAGCGGCGCCCGGCACACTTGACGTCGGTACGCCGGCCTATGGCAGCATCAACCAGCTGGTGCTGGAATTGATGGCGCTCAATACCGGCACCAAATTCGTGCACGTGCCGTATAAAGGCGGGGCGCCGGCGGCGCAGGCGCTGGTCGCGGGCGACATTCCACTTGCCATTCTGGCGAGCTCGTCGGTTTCTCCGTTCACGCCGGGCGGTCAGATCCGGGTTCTGGCCGTGACGACGGCGAAACGTTCGCCGCTCAATCCGCAATGGCCGACATTGCAGGAACAGGGCGCCGGCGACATCGGCGCGTCGAACTGGACCGCATTGCTCGCGCCCAAGGCGGTGCCGCAGCCGATCATCGACAAGCTTTCCGCCAAGGTTGTCGAAATCCTCAATATGCCCGACGTGAAAGAGCGCTTTGCCGTCGGTGGCGTTTCGACCATTCCATCGGGCCCGGCCGAACTGAAGGCCAAGATCGAACGCGAGCTGACGATCAATCGCGTCATTATCGAGAAGGCTAACGTGCACGTGGACTGATGGGAACGGCCGCAGCCGTGATTGACTTTTTCACGGCAGCGCCGCAAAGCCAAAGGGCCGGTTTGCGGGATTCATATCTCACATGTTCAAGCGAATCCTGATTGCCAATCGCGGCGAAATCGCCTGCCGGATCATCAAGACCGCCCGCCGGATGGGCATTGAAACCGTCGCGGTCTATTCCGAAGCCGACCGCGATGCGCTGCATGTCGAGATGGCTGACGAGGCCGTCCTGATCGGTCCGCCGCCGGCCGCGCAAAGCTATCTGGTGATCGACAAGATTGTCGCCGCCTGCAAGGCAACCGGCGCCGAGGCGGTGCATCCGGGTTACGGGTTCCTCTCCGAACGCGAAGCCTTCGCAACCGCGCTGGCGAATGCCGGCATTGTCTTCATCGGGCCCAATCCCAAAGCCATCGCGGCGATGGGCGACAAGATCGAAAGCAAGAAAGCTGCGGCGGCCGCGAATGTCTCGACCGTGCCCGGCCATCTCGGCGTCATCGAGGACGAGAAGCAGGCGGCGAAGATCGCCGACGCAGATCGGCTATCCGGTGATGATCAAGGCGTCCGCCGGCGGCGGCGGCAAGGGCATGCGCATCGCCCACAGCCGCGACGAGGTTGCCGACGGTTTCGCCCGCGCCCGCTCCGAGGCGAAATCGAGTTTTGGCGACGACCGCGTCTTCATCGAGAAATTCATCACCGATCCGCGCCACATCGAAATTCAGGTTTTGGGCGACAAGCACGGCCACGTCATCTATCTCGGCGAGCGCGAATGCTCGATCCAGCGCCGTAACCAGAAGGTGCTCGAAGAATCGCCGAGCCCGCTGCTTGATGAGGCCACGCGCAAAAAAATGGGCGAACAGGCGGTCGCGCTGGCGAAAGCGGTCGGTTACGACAGCGCCGGCACAGTAGAGTTTGTCGCCGCACAGGACCGCAGCTTCTTCTTCCTGGAAATGAACACGCGGCTGCAGGTCGAGCACCCGGTCACCGAGCTGGTCACCGGGATCGATCTGGTCGAGCAGATGATCCGGGTCGCCGACGGCGAGCCGCTCACGCTCAAACAAAGCGATATCAAATTGTCCGGCTGGGCGGTGGAGAGCCGCGTCTATGCCGAGGACCCGTACCGCAATTTCGCGCCCTCGATCGGACGGCTGGTTCGCTATCGCCCGCCGGCCGAAGGCGTGCACGACGGCGTGACGGTGCGCAACGACACCGGCGTCACCGAAGGCGGCGAGATTTCGCTCTATTACGATCCGATGATCGCCAAGCTCGTCACCCACGCCAAGACGCGGCTCGCGGCGATCGAGGCGCAATCCGAAGCGCTCGATGCTTTCACCATCGAAGGCATCCGCCACAACATCCCGTTCCTCGCGGCGATCATGCAGCATCCGCGCTGGCGCGCCGGCAAGCTCTCCACCGCGTTCATCGCCGAGGAATTTCCCAAAGGCTTTGAGCGCGTGCCGCCGACCGGCGCGATGGCGCACAGCATTGCCGCCGTCGCCGCCGCCATCGACCACGTGCTCGGCGAGCGCAAACGCAAAATCTCCGGCCAATTGAACACCACGCTGACGCGGGAGCGGCGCCGCGCGATCTGGCTCGGCGACGAATGAAGTCCAGGCCGATGTCGAGCACGACGGCAAAACCACCGTCGTCACTTTCGAGGACGGCGCCAGGCACGTTCTGTCCTCGAACTGGGTGCCCGGCATGCCGGTTTGGGCGGGCACGATCGACGGCGCGCCGGTCGCGATGCATGTCCGCGCGCTGCCCAACGGTTTCGAGCTTGCCTATCACGGCATCGAGGTCAAAGCCTTCGTCTATACCGAGCGCGAGGCGCGCTATGCGCGGCTGATGCCGGTGAAAAAACTCTCCGACACCGGCAAGGCGGTGCGCTGCCCGATGCCGGGCCTCGTCGTGTCGCTCGCGGTGGCCGAAGGCCAGGAGGTCAAGGCCGGCGAGACGCTCGCCGTGGTCGAGGCCATGAAGATGGAGAACATCCTGCGCGCCGAGCGCGACGGCACGATCAAGAAAATCCGCGTCAAGAAGGGCGACAGCGTCGCCGTCGACGCCGTCATCATGGAATTTGCCGTATTGAGCGCGCCAGGCGCGATCCGACCGAATCAATCTGGGCAGTACGCGATAGTTCTGAATCCTGGGCTACGCCGGGCGCACGTGCTCCGGAATGCAGCGCCACTGATGCGCTTTCTCGTGTCGCCGAACGGACGGATACGGCCGCAGCCCTTCATCTGTGGCGCGATCGCGGTTTACATTGTCGGCGCCGCCTCGCACTTGCTCACCGTGCCGGATGTTTTGGGCGCGCCGGGCTATGGCCGTTCGTCATCGTCCAGGGCGTCCTGATCTGGATCTGGTTCGTTCTGCACGCGCAGCGTCTCCACGATGCCGGCCGTGGCAGCGGTTTGGCGGCCGGGGTCGCGCTGCTTTACATATTGTCGATCGCGCTGCTGTTGATCGTGGCCCTTGGTTTCTTCAATACGTCGGATGGCCTGATGGCAAACCCGAGCGCGACCGGCGCGCTCGGGCTCATCTTGCTGCTCTACATTATTTCGGCATTGGCCGGCTCGAGCCAATACGATCTCGGCTGGATCGTTATCGCCATCCTCACGCTGATGGCATTCCTGCCCATCATTGCCGCGCTTGGTCTCACGGTCTGGGCCGCGACGCGGCCGAGCGCTGCTGAAAAAGTGTGATGCTGCACTTCGCTTACGGCTCGAACATGCACCGTGCGCTGATGCGCAAGCACGCGCCGGCGGCGGCCCCGATCGGCGTCGCCGCGCTACCGAATTATCGTTTCGTTATCACCGCCGACGGCTATGCCTCGGTCGAGCCGGCGCGCGGGCGGACGGTGCTTGGCATGCTGTGGCGGCTGACGCCGCGCGACCGCGTTACGCTCGATGCCTGGGAAAATATCGCCGGCGGGCTTTATCGCGCCGCAACGCTCGCGGTTGACTGCAACGGCCGGCGCCGCCCAGCGCTCGTCTATGTCGCGCGGCCGCGGCCGCGCGGTGCGCCGAAACCCGGTTACATGGAAATCGTGGTCAAGGCGGCGCGCGAATTGGAACTGCCGGCCGATTACGTCGCTTCCTTGGAAGCGTGGCTGCCGAAGCGCCCGCTTGGCGCCGGTCACCGCAAGCTCGGAGATTTTGCGTGACGGTGCATCGCATCGTCGTCATTCGCGGCCGCGTGCAGGGCGTCGGCTACCGCGCCTGGACCGAAGTGGCGGCGCTGGAGCGCGGCCTGCAGGGCTGGGTGCGCAATCGCCGCGATGGCTCGGTCGAGGCGCTGTTCAGCGGCCTTGAGGAAAACGTCGCCGCCATGATCGCGGCCTGCCGCCAAGGTCCGCCCGGCGCCCGGGTCGATTTTGTCGATCACCGCGAGGCCGGGGCGGAGGAGGTGGCGCTGCGCCGCCGCGACGAATTATTTTCGCTGCTCGGCAACGCTTGAACCTCGGCTGTGGCGCCGAACAACGGCTCGAATTGCGCCCGCAGCACCCATATCGACGTCCGCCATCGCCGCGGTGAGGCCGAGATCGGCGAAACTCGTGACGCCATAGCGGCGCATCGGATACGCCGCATGGCACGATGCCGGAAAAGTGCGACAGATCCGGCTCGATATTGAGCGCAAAGCCGTGCAGCGTCACCCAGCGCTGCACGCGAATGCCGATCGCGGCGATTTTGTCCTCGGCGCCGCCGCCCTTGTCCGGCCGCGGCACCCAAACGCCGATGCGGTCGTCGCGGCGCTCGCCGCGTATGGCGAAGGCGGCAAGCGTGCGGATGAGCCATTCCTCGATGGTGGCGACGAAGCGGCGTACGTCCGGCGCGCGGCGCTTGAGATCGAGCATGACGTAACCGACGCGCTGACCGGGCCCGTGATAGGTGAATTGCCCGCCACGGCCGGCGATGTGGACCGGAAAGCGCGCTTCGATCAGCTCGTGCGGCCGTGACGACGTGCCGGCGGTGTAGAGGGCAGCGTGCTCGACCAGCCAGACCAGCTCCGGCGCCTCGCCGCGCGCAATCGCCTCGGCGCGCGCGCTCATGGCCGCAAGCGCGGCATCATAGGCCACTGGCCTATCGCTCACCTGCCATTCGACCGGCGCCGCGCCAGGAGGAGGCAACAGCCCGATGGTCAGCTCGCCGCGCGTATTAACCACCTGATAACCATAGGCATGGTCCAACCATACCGCACTTAGAACCTCCGAATCCAAACCGTAAGGAGGCCTCCATGCCGACCATCGAAAACGTCTCGATCGACATCGCGGTCGTGTTGGGCACGAGCTCCATGCCGATCCATCAGGTGCTGCGGCTCGGCCGCGGCGCCATCATCGAGCTCGACGCTTCGGAGGACGACGAGGTGCGCATTCTCGCCAACAATCTGCCTGTGGCGCGGGGCACCGTGATCGTGAGCGGCAACCGCATTGCGGTCGAGGTCAAACAGCTTCTGCCGCGCTCCCCGGCGGGGTCCTGATCCCCGCTGTTTGGCCCGTTGTGGCCTCGCCTTCGTCCCCAGCTTGTCCCTAGTTGACCTAGCTGTTACATCGGCCCCCTCGTGCGCTGGCCTGGCGCGCGTTCCACCCCACATGCGGCCGTGGCGGAATTGGTAGACGCACTAGCTTGAGGTGCTAGCGGGGCAACCCGTGGAGGTTCGAGTCCTTCTCGGCCGCACCATCCTACGCTCTACGAGCTTCGGCTCGGCAACCCAGATCAACGCGGGGTCTGCTGCGCTGGCGAATACAGCGCGGCGAAGGACTTTGCTGCTTCACTGGCGGCATCGGCGCGATGAGCCTCGCTGCCGGCTTGCGTGTGCACGCGGGGCCGTTCGGCTCGGCGTGGGGCTGTATCGATGGAACGGGTAGCCTGCTGCCTTTCGCGCCCGACGAATCTTTTCCTGCCTGACGCGATATATCTCGGGCTCGGCGCTGGCGCGGCCATTCTCGGCTGCTCCGGCCATTGCACGTCGCCGGCGTTATCCGCCACGCCGGAATCCGGCTCGAAGGCCGCCGGATCGGGCACCGGCAGCACGGCGTCATCGGATGTCAGGCTGGCGGTCGTTTCCGGCCAACTCGGCGCAGCGGCGTGATCGTCGATGCCGTGACCGAGCGTCAGCTCTTGCGGCATTGCCGAGGCCAGCATGCGGCTGCCGGGTTTATTGGCCATCGCAATCACATAGGACGGCGCCGGCACCAGTTGCACGATATGGAAGCCTTTGTTCTTCAACTTCTTGAGGAGGCCGGGGAGCGCCGCCACCGTCTTCGGATGGATGTCATGCAGCAGCAAAATGCCTTTGCCGCGCGCTTCCAGACGGCTTAGCGCCAGTGCCATGATCTGGTCCGGCTTGATGGCGTGATGCCAATCGTCGGCCACCGTGTCGGACGAAAAGACCGTCAGGCCACGTGCCGCCAGTTCGCTCTCGACAGTATCCGAGCGCTCAAGGCCCGGGATGCGGAAGAACGGCGCCAGAAATTTTGGATCACCGAGGGCTGCGCCGACGTCGGAGATGCCGGCATCGATCTCGAACCGCATGCGCTCGATCAGCAATGCGCCGAAGCGCATGGGATGGTCCTCGCTGTGCGTGCCGAGCGTGTGGCCTTCCTCGTATTCCCGGCGCACCACGGCGGGATAGGCGCGGGCCATCTCGCCCACCAGAAAATACGTCGCCTTCACGCATTGGGCGGCAAGGATATCGAGGATTTGATTGGAATAGGGCGGCAGCGGGCCGTCGTCGAAAGTCAGCACGACTTCCTTGTCGTTAAGCGGCAGCGAGTTCGGGATATTGCATCTGGCCGACGCGCGGAAATTGCGCCGGATCGACGGCGAGCACGCGGCTCGTTCCGAGCGCATCGGGATTTCCGGGACAGGTTGAGGCGGTGCTGCCGGGGGCAGGGGCTTGAACGCTGGCTGCGACGTTATCTTGATCCTGGAAGGTATCTTGGGCGCGCGCCGAAACGGCGGCGAACGGTACACCGACCGCCGTGGCGAAAGCCGCAGCCAATAGGGCTCCCCTGAACTTTCGCATTCCCCACACCCTCGAATCCCGGCATGCGTCCGGGACCGCCAACCCTCGGCTAAATAATAGGAATCGCCATGGTTAACGTTACCTGAACAAGCTTTTGCATGGATACAAGCTGTTGATAAGTCAGGGTGCCGATACTGTCCCTTGGCGTAATGACGCGCCTTTCCTCGCCGTTAATCACGCCCGTTTAGCTTTGCGCCGTGCGGAGTGGGTCGAGGGGCGTGGGGCATGCAGGCCGCTGTGGCAGCCCGAAAACGGTGGGCGCGACGGCGACCGGGCGAGCCGGGTGGCTCGTCTATGCCCGGTTGGACCACCGCGCGCGTCACCACGATCCTGCTGTTGGTTCTCGCCGTCGCGGTGATTGGCTTCGCGGCGATCGGTCTCACTGTCACCCAGCGCGAGGATAGCCGGCGGGAAATCGAGCGGCATGCAGCCTTGCAGGACGCGATCGACGAGCTTCATGCCGTGTTCGGCAATGTCGATCACTTCAACCCCGGCCAGCTTCGCCTGATCGAGCGGCACGCCGGCCTGGCCGATCTGCATTTCGACACGGATCTTGTCGCCGACGGCAACCGCGAAGTGCAGTCGCTGCTTGGCCCGCAAGGACGGATCATCGGCTGGTTCAGTTGGCTGCCCGACCGCGCGCTGGCCCATGCGATGGATTGGCTGTGGGGTTTTGCCGGAGCGGTCGGCGCCGGGCTCGCATTCTGCGCATTCCTGGCGGTGCGCTCGACCCGCCGGCTCGGCGCGTCACTGGCGCGCAGTATGGAATCGATCCGCAAGCTGACCACGCAGGATATCCTCACCGGACTTCCCAATCGGGCCGTCATATTGGGTCGCCTTGAGGAGGCGATGGCGACGCGCCGCTCCAATGTCGTCACCTTCGTCTTGATCGACATCGACAGCTTCGGCGACGTCAACGACACGCTGGGCCGGGCCGGCGGCGATATCATGCTGATCAATATCGCCGAACGGCTGAAGTCGGCGCTGCCGGCGGCCGCGCTGTTCGGACGGTTCGAAGATGACGTATTCGCCGTCATTGCGCAGAGCGAGAACGCGCGGATCGCGACGGGGCTTGCCGACAAGCTCGCCGCCGCGCTCGCCACGCCGATTTACATGGATCAGATGTGGCAGATCACGGCCGGGATCGGCATCGCGCAAGCACCTGAGGACGGCACCACCGGCGACGAATTAAACCGCCGCGCCGCTTTGGCGCTGCGCGCCGCCAAACAGGACGGCCGCGGTTCGGTCCGACGCTATGTGCCCAAGATCCACGAGGAGCACGCCGAGCGGCGGTTCTTCCTGCGCGAACTCGAAATCGCGATCGAACAAAAGACGTTCGACGTGCACTATCAGCCGGTGGTCGCCGCCGACGGTGGCGGCATGGTCGGCGTCGAGGCGTTGTTGCGCTGGACCCATCCGACGCGCGGCGCTATCGCGCCGTCCATGTTCATTCCGCTCGCCGAGGAAAGCGGCCTGATGAACAAGCTCGGCGAGCTGGTGTTGCGCCAGGCCGCGGCGGACGGCGCGCGGTGGGCGGATCTGTTCGTCTCCGTCAATCTCTCGCCGGTGCAGATACGCAGCGGCGGTCTCGTCGATCTCGTCGGGGCCGTGCTGCGCGAGACCGGCATGACCGCATCGCGCCTTGTGTTCGAAGTCACCGAAGGCGTCCTCATCGACAATCCGGACGAGGCCCTGAGCAAGCTCGACGCCTTGCGCGCGCTCGGCGTCGCCACCGCGCTGGACGATTTCGGCAGCGGCTATTCGAGCTTGAACTACCTGCAGAAATTCCCGTTCGACCGGCTCAAGATCGACCGCGCCTTTGTCGCCTCGCTCGGCACCACCGGCAATACCGGCGCCATCATCCAGTCGATCGTCACGCTCGGCCACGCGCTTGGCATGAAGGTTTTGGCCGAAGGCATCGAGACCAACGAACAGCGCGTGCTGTTGCGGCTTGCCGGCTGCGACGAGATGCAGGGCTATCTGTTCGCCAAAGCGTGCCCGGCCGAGGGGATCGACAAGGTTTTGGCGCGGCCGTCGGCACGGGCCGGCGCGCGGCGGACCGGCAATCCGGCATCCTGACAGGGCCGTCCCAAGCCGTTATCTATAAGCAGACCCTTCGGCACGCTCGCCCGGGAGGAGCGCGCAATGCTTGCGAACAGCCTACCCGGCCTCGATTTCGGCCTCGGCAGCGATGTCGAGATGCTGCGGGACACGGTGCGGGGTTTCGCGCAGGACAAGATCGCGCCGCGCGCCGAAGACATCGACCGTTCCAATGCGTTTCCGCGCGAACTGTGGCCGCAGCTCGGCGCGCTCGGCCTGCTTGGCATCACCGTCGAGGAGGAGCTGGGAGGCTCGGGCCTCGGTTATCTCGCCCATTGCGTCGCCATGGAGGAGATTTCGCGTGCTTCCGCCGCGGTCGGCCTGTCCTATGGCGCGCATTCGAATCTTTGCGTCAATCAGATCAGGCGCAACGGCGACGCCGACCAGAAGCGCCGCTACCTGCCGAAGCTGATCTCCGGCGAGCATGTCGGGGCGCTGGCGATGTCGGAACCGGGAGCGGGATCGGACGTGGTCTCGATGCGCACGCGCGCCGATCGCAAAGGGGATCGTTTCGTCCTCAACGGCGCGAAAATGTGGATCACCAACGGTCCCGTTGCCGACACGTTGGTGGTCTATGCCAAGACCGATCGCACCGCCGGCGCCCGCGGCATCACCGCTTTCATCGTCGACAAAGCTTTCAAGGGCTTTTCCGCCGGCAAGAAGCTCGACAAGCTCGGCATGCGCGGATCGGACACCAGCGAAATCGTCTTTGAGGATTGCGAAGTGCCGCGCGAAAACGTGCTCGGCGTCATCGGCAACGGCGTCAATGTGCTGATGTCGGGTCTCGACTACGAACGCACGGTGCTGGCGGCCGGCCCGCTCGGGGTAATGCAATCCTGCCTCGACCTCGTCATTCCCTATGTCCACCAGCGCACTCAATTCGGCCAGCCGATCGGCCGTTTCCAGCTCATCCAGGCCAAGCTCGCCGACATGTATGTGACGCTCAATGCGTCGAAGGCCTACGTCTATGCCGTCGCCAAAGCCTGCGATCGCGGCGAGACGACGCGAGAAGACGCGGCCGGCGCCATTCTTTACGCCGCCGAGCGCGCCACCTGGATGGCGCTCGAAACCATCCAGTGCCTCGGCGGCAACGGTTACATCAACGATTTCCCCGCCGGCCGGCTGTTGCGCGACGCCAAGCTGTATGAAATCGGCGCCGGGACGAGCGAAATCCGCAGGATGTTGATCGGCCGGGAGATTTTCGAGAAGACGCGATAGTCACGCCAGTCGCCGGTCGTATTCCAACACCGCGTTGAGCAACACCTGCGCGCCGGCGGCGCATTCGTCGAAACTCGTCGATTCGGCTTCGTTGTGCGAAATGCCGCCACGGCACGGCACGAAGATCATGGTGGTCGGCGCAACGCGCGCGATATAGGCGGCGTCGTGGCCGGCGCCGGAGATCATGTCGCGTGACGTGAAGCCGGCTTTGGCGGCGCTGACGCGCACGCAGTCGATCAATTCGGGCGCGAATTTAACCGCCGGCGACTGCCAGATGCGCGCTTCACGAAAGGTGAGCTGCAAGGGCGTCAGGATTGCGGGAAGCGCGGCGCGCAGTTCTGCCTCCATGGCGTCGAGGACTTTTTCGTCGGGATGACGAAAATCGACGCTGAAGAAAACCTCGCCCGGAATGACATTGCGGCTGTTCGGTTTGTTCTCGATGAGGCCAACGGCGCCGACCGCGTCGGGCGCGTGTTCGCGCGCAATCGCGTCGATGCGTTCGATCAGGCGCGCGGCGCCGAGCAGTGCATTTTTGCGAAGCTTCATCGGCGTCGTCCCGGTATGGGCTGCTTCCCCGGCGACGGTGACTTCGTACCAGCGGATGCCCTGGACGCCCTGCACGACGCCGATCATGCGGCCTTCGTCCTCGAGGATCGGGCCTTGCTCGATATGCAGCTCGAACATCGCGGAAAATTTTCGAGCGCCGGCTTTTTCGCTGCCCTTGTAGCCGATGCGCTGCAATTCCTCGCCGAACGTCTTGCCATCGCGGTCGGCGCGCGAATACGCGAAGTCCGGCGTAAAAACGCCGGCAAAGACGCCGGACGCGAGCATGGCTGGCGCAAAGCGCGCGCCTTCTTCATTGGTCCAGTTGACGATCTCGATCGGCGCGTTGGTCTCGTAGTCCGCGTGATGCAGTGTGCGCAAAGCTTCGAGCGCGGCGAGCACGCCGAGCACCCCGTCAAACTTGCCGCCGGTCGGCTGGGTGTCGAGATGTGAGCCCATGGCGATCGGCGCAAGATTTGGATTTTTGCCCGGCCGGCGCGCGAACATGGTGCCGACCTCGTCGATCGTAACGCTGCAGCCGAGTGTTTCGCATTGCGCCTTGAACCAGTCGCGCACCTGGCGGTCGAGATCGGTCAAGGTCAGCCGGCATAGGCCGCCCTTCGGCGTGGCGCCGATCTGCGCGGTCTGCATCAGGCAATCCCACAGCCGCTGCGCGTCGATCTGCAGGTTCTGCACGCGAGAAACTCCCGGTTGGCCTCGATGGCTTCTTAGCGTGTAATCTGCGCGGCGGCGAGGCGAGGCATGGCTACGAGACAATGGCTAGGAGACATGGCCGCGAGAATTGTCTTTTTGGGTCTGTTGACCCTGCTGTCTCTGGCGGCACCCGCGGCCGCGCAGAGCCGGCAGCCGACGGCGCAGGAAATCGCGGCGGTCCGCGATTGCGCGACAAAAAATGCGGACAATATCGATGCAGGCGAGCAGCAATGCCTGTTCAATCTCGTGGCGACGCCGTGCCTTAAGGCCGCCGGCGGCGCCGACGCCGCCATGGCCGATTGCTACGACATTGAAGGCGTGATCTGGGACCAGTTGCTCAACGAGAATTATAAGACGCTCCTCAGCACGCTGGATGACGATCAGACCACCGCCGCGCGCGCCATGCAGCGCGCCTGGATCGCCTATCGCGACACGACCTGCCAGTTTTATGACGACAAAATCCGTGGCTCGATGGCGGTCATGATGCATGCTGCCTGCGTCGCGCGGGAGACCGCGCGGCGCGCGATGCTGCTGCGGTTCTTTAGCGGATTGTGAGGCGCTGCAGGTCCCGGCTGGTCGTCCAATGGCCGACCAGCCTGACCTTTTGGCTGACTAACTCATTGAATCCACGACGAATCAGCTATGATGGCAGTCGCCCAAAATGCCGGGCAACACGCCGGAGCGAAGCCCATGCTGCGGGTGCGACTAAAAGCGGACGGACGGCTGGTTGAAATTCTCCCCGATGGCAGCGAGCGCGCCATCGCCACTGACCCGCGCTCGATCGCAACCGCCGCCCACAATGCTGCGCGTGCAGCCAATACCAGCACCGACGCCACCTATGCGCGCAATGTGCGCGGGCAGACTGGCCTGACTCAGGCCGCGTTCGCTGAGCGCATCGGCGTGCCGGTCGAGACGGTGCGCAACTGGGAGCAGGGCAAGCGTTCTCCGCGCGGACCGGCCCGCGCGCTCCTCAAAGTGCTCGAGCAAGCGCCCGATGCCGCTTTTGCCGTGCTCGGCAAAGCGCGCTGAACTCATCGAGACTCCGACGGAACGGCATGACCACCATCGGCATTGGGCTGGAATTCGCGCGCGCAATGGCGGATGCTTACGTCGTCGCCGTCATGGAAAGCGGGATCCGTGGATACGGTCGGGCCAATTCCGAGCATCGAAGCTAACGGCGCCAGGATTCCCCTGGTCGGTTTGGGCACCTGGGAATTGCGCGGCCGCGGCTGTGCGCGGATCGTCGAGCAGGCGCTGCGGCTCGGCTACCGTCACGTCGACACCGCGGAAATGTACGACAACGAGCGCGAGGTGGGGGAGGGCGTGCACGCCTCGGGCGTCAAGCGCCGCGATATATTCGTCACCACCAAGATCTGGCCGTCGCATTTTGCGCCGCGCGCGCTGGAGCGCGCCGCCCGCGATTGCCTGGTGCGGCTGCGGTTGAGCGAAGTCGACCTGCTCCTGCTGCATTGGCCGAACCTGCAAATTCCGCTGGCCGAGACGCTCGGCGCCCTGTGCAAAGTCAAACGCGACGGACTGGCGCGCCATATCGGCGTCTCCAATTTCACCGTGGCGCTGCTCGAAGAAGCCTTGCAGGTCGCGAGCGAGCCTTTGGTCTGCGACCAAATCGAGTGCCACCCATACCTCGACCAGTCGAAGGTGATCGCAGCCTGCCGCGACCATGGCATGGCGGTTGTCGCCTACAGTCCGATCGCGCGTGGCAACGCGCGTAACGACAAGGTGCTGGCGCGCATCGGCGCCACGCATAAAAAGACCGCGGCGCAGGTCTGTCTGCGCTATCTGGTGCAGCGGGACATCGTCGTCATTCCGCGCACCAGCAAACTCGACCGCCTTTCGGAAAACGCCACAATCTTCGATTTTGCGCTCAACGATGATGAAATGGTGGAAATTGCCAAGCTGGCGCACCGCGGCGGCCGCGTCGTCGACTGGGCCTATTCCGGCACGATGGATTGGGACTGATTAGGCCGCTTGGCTTTCCGTCGCCATGACGCGCTTCATGAATTCGGTAAAGACGCGGGCGATCTCATCCTCGTGGCGGCCGTCGCCCCATAGCGGGTAGGGGATCAGCGGAACGTCCTGGTCCTCGATCGGCAGCCGATGAAGCGCACTACCGGGGATGTGGCTATGTGCAGTCAGGCCGCTCACGCTTGAATGCGTGTTGTCGTTGCCGGGAATTATGATGGTCGGCGTCTTTATGGAGCGCAGTTGCTCCGCGGTCACGCCCATGACTGGATGATGCGCGCCGGCCACGAAAATCTCGTTCCAGCGCTTCATGACGGCGATGAACTGCGCCAGCGGCAGTCGCGCCATATATTCGGCATTCGCGGGATTGGCGGTGAACCGCTCCTTCCACGCATCCATGGCGCAGACCGCCGCCATGCCTCCCTGTTCGGCGGCGCGGATGAACTGGCCATAATATTGCTCCGGCAGCCGTCCGGCGGCGAACGGACCGCCGGTCACGCGCAGCAACAGCAACCCGCGCACGGCCTGCGGATATCTCAAGTAGAACAATATCGAGGTGCGTGCGCCGGCGGACGAGCCGCTGAAGAATGCGGGCAGCGCATTCTGCTCGGACAGCAATGCGTGCATGTCGCGGGTCCAGATCATTTCCTCGCCTTCGTCGCCTTCGATGCGGACGTCCGAGGCCCCGGTGTTGCGGCGGTCGTGCAGCATCACCCGATAACCGTAGCGCGCGATTTTTTCGGCGAGCGGGACGAACTCGTCGTGTCCGCGCCGGCCGCCCGTCGTCATCACGACCCACGGCCCGTGGTCGCCGACAAGGCGCCAATTGATGTTCACGCCGTTGATTTTACTGACCGGCATCGCACCCTCCCGCTGCTGTCAAAGCATTATAGCAGCGGCAATCCGCGATGCGGAGGGTGAGGTAAGGGCGTCAGAACTCGACGTCGAGCTCTTCCAATTCGTCGGGCTCGGCTTTGGCGGCGTCGATCCATTCCCGCATTAACGGCATCGCCATGATGGTGCGGCGGTAATTTGTCGCGGTTGGGTCGAGCGCGACGTCGTAGGTGACAAAGCGCGAGCATACCGGGGCGTACATCGCATCCGCCGCACAGGGCTTTTTGCCGAACAGGTAAGGCCCGCCATATTGGCCGAGGCATTCGCGCCAGATGGCGGTGATGCGGTCGATATCGGCGCGCGCCCCTGCCCATGACTTAAAGCCTGGAAAGTGCGCCTTGATGTTCATCGGCAAAGCGGAGCGCAAGTTGGAAAAGCCGGAATGCATTTCCCCGCAAATCGAGCGGCAATGCACGCGTTGCCCTTGATCGGCCGGCAGGATGCCGGCTTGCGGCGTGATCTCATGGAGGTATTCGGCGATCGCCAGCGTGTCCCACACCTTCATGCCGTCGTGCAGCAGGCATGGCACCAGGAACGACGGCGACAACAGCAGCAATTCCGCCCGCGTTGACGGATCGTCGGTTGAAACGTGCTGCTCCGCGAAATCGAGGCTTGCCATTTTGCATAGCAACCAGCCGCGTAGTGACCAGGAGCCATAATTCTTGCTGGCGATTGTGAGCGTGGCTTTGGACATCCCCATTCTCTTTTGAAATCTGCCCCAAATCCAAAGACTTACGACTACAGCGAAGTTTGCCCCGCGGCGGCTCGCTGTGCTGGTGTGGCCAGTTCAATGCTCACGCCGCGCCCGATTGTGCAAGATGTTCATATTCTTGTCGCAGCGCAACAAAAAATGCACTAGCCTTCCGATGGTTGGGGGTCGTTCCCCATGGTTGGGGCTCGAAAGTGCCGACGCCAGGCGGCACCCGGCGCCCGTTGGACAACGGATGCTGTACCTCGCCTATCAGTTACAATCCGACATTATGACGCCGGTCCGGGCCTGGGCCAGCATGGCCGCCGGCAATGGCAGTCCGCCATTGCTGTCCGACCACCCGGCGATGCGCAATCTCACCGCCGTCTATGAGCTGATCGCGCGGGCGGGACTGACCCATACGCGCCCGCCGTTCGGCATCGACACCGTCATGGTTGGTAATCGCGAGGTCGAAGTCCACGAAGAGGTCGCGGCAAAGACGCCATTCGGGAGCCTTCTGCATTTCAAGAAGGATATCGCTACCGCGCAGCCGCGGGTGCTGCTGGTGGCGCCGCTGTCGGGACATTTCGCGACGCTGCTGCGGGCGACCGTGCGCACCATGCTGCCCGATCACGACGTCTTCATCACCGATTGGCACAATGCCCGCGACGTTCCGCTCACCGCCGGCCGCTTCGGCATGGACGAATATACCGACCATCTCATCAAGTTCCTCGAAACGATGGGTCCGGGCTCCCACATCCTGGCGGTATGCCAGCCCTGTGTTGCCGTGCTCGCCGCGGCCTCGGTCATGGCGCAGGCCGGCAATCCGGCGCAGCCGCGCTCGATGACGCTGATGGCCGGGCCGATCGATACCCGCGTCAATCCGACCAAGGTCAACGAGCTCGCCAAGAAACGCACCATGGACTGGTTCGAGCGCACGCTCACGGCATCGGTGCCGCTGCGCTATCCCGGCGCGTTCCGCCGCGTCTATCCGGGCTTCGTGCAGCTCGTTGCCTTCATGAGCATGAACATCGAGCGCCACGTGAAGGCGCATAAAGAGCTTTACGAGAATCTCGCCAATGGCGAACTGGAAAAGGCTGCGGTGACCAAAGCGTTCTACGACGAGTATTTCGCCGTGCTCGATCTCACCGCCGAATTTTATCTCGAAACGGTGCGGCAGATCTTTCAGGATTACGCGCTGCCGCTCGGCAAGCTTGAATGGCATGGCCAGAAGGTCGATCCGACCGCGATCCGCAAGACCATGTTGTTGACGGTCGAGGGCGAGCGCGACGACATCTGCGCCGTCGGCCAGACGGTCGCCGCGCACGATCTGTGCAGCAAGCTGCGGCCGTATCTCAAACGCCATCACATGCAGGCCGGCGTCGGCCATTACGGCGTATTCTCCGGCAAGCGCTGGGAAACCCAGATCTATCCGATCTTGAAGAATGTGATTTTGTCGAGCGATTGAGCGCGGGGCTCACCGCATCGCGGCGGCGATATTGCCGCCGTCGACGGTGGTGACGTCGGCGGTGGTTTTCAGCGCCAGCGCGTGATGCAAGAAGGCCTGGGCGACGTCGTCGGCCGTCACTTCACGCCCGAGCAGGTTGCCGCTCATGTAATCCTTCTCGCTCAAGCCGCGCGCCTTGGAGCGCGACGCGATCATGTCCGGCGTGAGCAGCCCCGAACGGATGCGATCGGCATTGACCGCGTTGGCGCGAATGCCGTCGGCGCCGTAATCGAGAGCGTATTGGCGCATCAGCGCCAGCGCCGCCGCTTTCGGTATGCCGTAGGGACCGAAATTCGGACCCGGATTGACCGCCTGCTTGGAGACGTTGAACAAGAGACAGCCGCCGGTGCCCTGCGCCAGCATGATTTTCACCGCGGCCTGCGCCACGCGCTGGTGGCCATAAAAATTAAGCTCGAAGCTTTTTCGCATAATGTCTTCGCCGACCTCGCCGATGCGGCCCTGCCAGGCGGCGCCGGCATTCGACACCACGATGTCGACGCCGCCGAAGTTTTTGACGATCTTGTCGAACGCCGTGAGCACCGACTCGGCATCCGTTACGTCGCAGACGACCGGCAACGCGGTTGCGCCAACCGCTTCGGCTTGCCGGCTTGCCGCGGCAAAATCCATGTCGAGGAGGGCGATCTCCGCGCCGGCCGCCGCGAAGGCTCTTGCCGTGGCGGCGCCGATCGCGCCGCCGGCGCCGGTGACGGCGGCGATCTGCCCGGCGAGCGGCAACTCCCTGCGCGCGCCGAGCTTGGCCTGTTCGAGCGGCCAATATTCGCAATCGAACATGTCGGCTTCGGAGATTGACTCGAACCGGCCGACGGCTTCGGCATCGCTGACGCCTTCGACCCAGGCTTCGGCGATGTCGGCGGCGATGATTGCATCGCGTTTGGAGCGGCCGAGCCCAAACAGGCCAAGCCCCGGCACCAGCACCACGCGGGGCAGGGGATCGAGCTCATGCTTGATGCCGCCAACGCGTTTATTGTTGCGGCCAAAATAGTGATGGTAGCGCGCGATGAATTGGCTCGCTTGTTTGCGCGCTGCGGGCGCAAAGTCAGCCAACTTGCCGCTCTCGGCCGCCGGCAAAACGAGCGGCCAGTTCTTGGTGCGGATGGTGTGGTCCGGCGTTATCACGCCGGCTTGGCTGAGACGGTCCAGATCCTTGGCGTTGACGAATTGCCGGACGGCTTCGCCGTCGCGGAATTCCACAACAAGCCGCCGCCATGCGCCTTCGAGCTTGTCGTCCCGCTCGCTGCAGATGCCGCGCAGGATCGGCGCCACCTGGGCCAGTCCTTCAACATTGATGGGCACGGCGGCCGCGACAGATTTGCGGTGGCGTCCGATAAAATCTTCGGCAAGCGACACCATTTCGATCATGCGCTCATAAGCTTCGCGCGCGGTTTCGCCAAAGGTGACGATGCCATGCTTGCTGAGAATCAAACCATCGCCCGGCTTGGCACGCTCAAACACTTCGATCGCTTTTTTGGCGAGGCCAAAGCCCGGCATTAGGTAGGGCACGAAAGCCAGGCGCTTGCCAAAAACCTCGGCGCATTTCTGTTCGCCGTCGGGCTGGTCGATCAGGCCGAGCACCGCGGTGGCGTGCGTATGGTCGATGAATTTATTCGGCAGAAACGCATGCAGCATCATCTCGACCGATGGATTGGGGGCCGCCGGGTCGATGAGATTGGCGCGCTCGATGCTGACGAGTTCTTCGTCGTCGATCGCTTCAAGCTCGCGCAATTTGCGCATCGGCACAAGCCGCACCGCCGAAAAACCCTCGGGTCCGATCGCCGCCATGTCGGCGCCCGACGATTTTACCCGCAGCACCTCGACCTCCTCGCCGAATAGGTCGCGCATCCGCGTTTTGAGCGAGGTATTGCCGCCGCCATGCAGGACGAGTTTTGGATCGCGACCGAGCAGACGCGTCGTATAGACGCGCAGCGCCAGCTCGCGATCGATGCCCGATTTCGCTTCGTGCGCGACAAGGGCTTCGGCGTCGCGATCGACCCAGCCGCTTTTCATGCGCGCTTCATGGCGAGGTTCAGCCGCCGGCGAAACGGCGCGACCACCATCCGGTTCGGCGTGGCCGATCGCCGTCCGCAGCCTCGTTGGCCTCGGTAACGACGGGCTCCGGCGCCGGCGGTGCCGACGGCGCCGGTGAAGGCAATTGCGCATTTTCGCCGCCGGTGACGGGTGCGCGCTCGCGCACCGTCGAGCGCCGGCGCATCGACTCAGGCTCCGCGACCGGGGCGGGCGGCGCGCTTATCGGCACGCGCGTTGTGGCGCCGGCAGCCGGCGCGGCGTCGAGATCGGCGACAGCCACTTTGAGTTCCGGCTCGGCCGAGGGCGGTGCGCCCAACTCGTTGGCTGGCGCGAATGGCTGTTGCTCGCGGGGGCCGCGGTCGCCGTTGCGTTCCCGGTTGCGGCGGCCGCCGCGGCGTCCACGCCGCCGCCGGCGCTCGCCGTCATGGCGCGGCTCGCCGTTATGGCGCGGCTCGCCGTGCTCGCGAGGCTGCTGCGGCGCAAGGCCCGCCGGTTGCTCCACGAGCTCGCCCTCGGCCGGCATTTCGTGCTCGGCTTCAGCGGCGAATTCGTCGGCCTCGTCCGGAAGCGCAAGATGTTCGGGAGATTCGCCAGACCCGGCTTCGCCGGACGCATGGAATTGTCCAGGTGACCGGTCATGGGGCTGGCCCGGCGGGTGATCGCCGCCATTGCGGCCACCGCGGCGGCGACGTCGGCGACGCCGTCGTGGACCGCCGCCTTCTTCGCTTTGCTCATGCGGCGCGGCGAGCTCCGGCTGCGCGGCCTCCGTTTCAACCTCGACTTCCTCGCCCTCGGCGGCCGCGAAGTCTTCGACATCATCTTCTTCTTCCAGCGGCGCGGCGATGGTTTGCGCGCGCTCGGCCAGCACCTTGGCCGCCTCGATGGTGTGAACCTGCTCGCCGCGATCGATCATGAAAGTCTGCGGCGCGCGTAGCGATTCGTCGGCGCTGATGGTGATGGTGATGGCGAACCGCTCCTCCAGGCTGTGCAGATGCGCGCGCTTCTGGTTGAGCACGTAGAGCGCCACGTCGGGCCGCGTTCGCACGATGAGATTGTGCGTCGCGCCCTTGATGAGCTGCTCCTCCAGCGCGCGCAACACCTGCAACGCCAAAGACGACACCGACCGTACATGGCCGCTGCCGCCGCAATATGGGCATTTCTCCGTCGAGCTTTCCAGCACGCTGGTGCGGATGCGCTGGCGCGACATTTCCAGGAGGCCGAAATGCGAGATGCGGCCGACCTGGATGCGCGCGCGATCGTGTTTGAGGCATTCCTTCAGCCGCCGTTCGACCGAGCGGTTGTTGCGGTTCTCCTCCATGTCGATGTAATCGATGACGATCAATCCGGCGAGGTCGCGCAGCCGAAGCTGGCGGGCGATCTCGTCGGACGCTTCCAGATTGGTTTTGAGCGCAGTGTCCTCGATGTGATGCTCGCGCGTGGCGCGGCCGGAATTGACGTCGATCGCGACCAGAGCCTCGGCCTGGTTGAGCACGATGTAACCGCCCGAGCGCAGTTGCACGGTCGGCGAGAACATGGCGTCGAGCTGATTTTCGACGCCGTAGCGCGACAATAGCGGATGCGTGTCGTTGTAAAGTTTGACGTTCTTCGCATGGCTCGGCATGAGCATGCGCATGAAGTCCTTGGCCTCGTGATAGGCGTCGGTCCCGGCGACGATTACCTCGTCGATGTCCTTGGTATAGAGATCGCGGATCGAGCGCTTGACCAGCGAACCTTCCTCGTAAACGAGCTTCGGCGCGGTGGATTTGAGCGTGAGATCGCGGACCGTCTCCCACATCCGCAGCAGATATTCGAAGTCGCGCTTGATCTCGATCTTGGTGCGGCTGGCGCCGGCGGTGCGCAGGATGATGCCCATGCCCTCCGGCACTTCGAGTTCGGCGGCGGCTTCCTTGAGCCGCGCGCGATCTTCCGAATTGGTGATCTTGCGGCTGATGCCGCCGCCGCGCGCTGTATTGGGCATCAGCACCGAATAGCGGCCGGCCAGCGACAGATAGGTGGTCAGCGCCGCGCCCTTGGTGCCGCGCTCTTCCTTGACGACCTGCACCAGCATGACCTGTCGGCGCTTGATCACTTCCTGGATTTTGTACTGGCGGCGATAACGCGGCGAGCGATCGGGGACTTCCTCCAACGCGTCGGAGCCGCCGACCGATTCGACAATCTCTTCCTCTTCCTCGCCGTTCGCGGCGGCCGGCGCGGTGGTGCTTTCGGCGGCCTCGCTGTGCTCCGTCTCGCGAGCCTCGGCGGCGGCCTCCGCTGTCGTCGTCTCGGCGGCCTCGTTGGCCGGCTCGGCATCGTCGCCGAGCGCGGCGTCGCCCGGCATCATCACGGCGGGCACCGCCGCTTCGTGCGTTTCGGTCTCGGCGTCGGTCGCTTCGACCTCGGACTGATCGTCGGTGTGATCTTCGGCGTGCGGCTGCGCTTCAGTCAGCGCGCTGGTCGCTTCATCGCTCTCAGCGGATGACGGTGCTTGATGCTCGGCGACAGCATCCCCTGTCGGCGCTCCGGGGTGCTCGCTGCGCATCGCCTCGTCGCGCCGGTTGGCGGACCGGCCATGATGGCGATGCCGGCGCGACCGCCGGTCGACCTCGTCATCGGCGGCGCGCTGTGCGCGCTCTTCCTCGTCGATCAAGGCCTGCCGGTCAGCGACCGGGATTTGATAGTAGTCGGGATGGATTTCGCTAAACGCCAGGAAGCCGTGGCGATTGCCGCCGTAGTCGACGAAAGCGGCCTGCAGTGACGGCTCGACGCGCGTCACCTTCGCCAGATAGATATTGCCTCTTAACTGCTTGCGCTGCGCGGATTTAAAATCGAATTCTTCGACGCGATTGCCGCGCAGGACGACCACCCGGGTCTCCTCCGGATGGGTCGCGTCGATGAGCATTTTGTTGGCCATTGGCTAATCTCATGAGGGCCGGCGTCGTTCGCCTTCGCGCCGCATCGGCGGGAAAGGCGAGGGCCAGCCCTATTGTCGGTGAATGGGACGGATCGGGAACCGCGAGCGCGCCAAGCGTCATAGGTTCGGGTGCCGGCGAGCGCCGCATGAACGTCGCCGTGCCTTCCGAATCGAACCTCAACTTGCGCCTCTCCCATGAACTCCAAACCGCGATGAGGCGGCAGCGCGGAGCGCGGCCGCAATTTCGCTCATGGCATGGCGCGACATTATTCCAGCGGCTTTATGCACCGCTGGCGCGCGTCGCGCGCGAGGTCCCGGCTGTCCTCATCCTCGAGGGCATCGGCGGCTTTGCGCCGGCATCCGCGCCATGTTTGTCAGAGCATGACTTCCAACAACATATGGCCCCGGAGCGGTTCGAAAGCCACACCCGCCTCGCTCCCGTCATCTTTCTCGGGGAGCCAATCAGGCGGACAGTCCTTCAGCAAGATCTGCCGGATGCCCTAACGCGACACAACCGGAACCTTTCACCGTGAGCACCTTCTTCTTAAGGCCGGCTAAGGTGAATTGGCAAGTCGCCTGTGGGATTTGGCGGAAGCGGAGCGGATTTCGCCGTGCGCCAAGCCGCCCTCTCCCAAGGCTTAAGTTTCAGTTAACCATGCGTCCCTAATGGAATAAGAGGGGCAAAATGGGGTCAAAACCGATGCCTGTCCGTGCCGCGCGGTGGGCCGTCCTCGGCGTGCTCTTTGCCGGCGCGGCATTGGCGGGCGAACAGCCCGCGGCGGCTCCAGGGTCCGACTCATATCCAGTCGTGACCGACGCGCGGCTCGGCGGCGACGAGGCGCAGACACGCTTTGTCATGGATTTAAGCCGCAAGATCGATCTCGCCGCTTTCACCCTCGCCGACCCCTATCGGGTCGTCGTTGACATTCCCCAGGTGGCTTTCCAGCTCCCCGCCAACGCCGGGGCGAACGGCCGGGGTCTGATCAGGGCCTTCCGCTTCGGTCTGATGATGGAGGGCGGTTCGCGGATCGTATTCGATCTCGCCAAGCCCGCGCGGGTCGACAAGGCCTTTGTGGTCGATGCGGCCGACGGCGCTCCGGCGCGGCTGGTGCTCGATCTCGTCGCCACCGATCGCGACAGCTTCATGCGCAAGGCAGCGCTCGACACCGCCGCGGTCCGCGCGGCGGTCCCGGCCAAGCCCGAGCCGCGGGCCGATAGCGGCGATCCGCGTCCGCTCGTCGTGCTCGACCCCGGCCATGGCGGCATCGATACCGGCACCCGGGCGCCGAGCGGCGAATTGGAGAAGGATATCGTGCTCGACTTCGCCCAGCGCCTGCGCGATCGAATTGAGAAGTCCGGCAAATACCGCGTGCTGATGACCCGCACCGACGACACTTACGTTCCGCTCGCCGAGCGCGTGCGCATCGCCCGCAATGCCGGCGCCAGTCTGTTCGTGTCCATTCACGCCGATTCCCTGCCGCACAAGGAAGGCGATGCGCAGGGCGCGACGATCTACACGCTTTCGGAAACCGCCTCCGATCCGCAGGCGGCGCAACTTGCCGACCAGGAGAACCGCTCCGACGTCATCGCCGGCGTCGATCTGAAGACCGAGCCCGACGACGTCGCCGGCATCCTGATCGATCTGGCGCAACGCGAGACCAAGACTTTTTCGGTGCAGTTTGCACACAATCTTGCGAGCGACATGAAAGAGGCGACCCGGCTGCACAAGGATCCGGTCAAGTCGGCGGGCTTTCGCGTTTTGCGTGCGCCGGACGTGCCTTCGGTGCTGGTCGAGCTCGGCTATGTATCCAACAAGCAGGACCTGGAATTGCTGCTTTCGGATTCCTGGCGCGACCGCACCGCGACCTCGATCGCGCAGGCCGTCGACGGTTTTTTCTCCTCCCATGGCCCCGGCGCGCGCGCCAGGGCGAACTGACGCCGGGACGCACCGCGCGCATGTGCCCAAAACGGCCTCAGTTTGAACAAAAAACCAAGCGACCACACGGATGGATCGGGTGAAGTCTGGCGAGTTGCGGACAATACTGCCACACTGGGCTGCTAAGATGAGTCACGCCATTCGGCGCGCCATGAGCCGTTTCGGCCGGACATTCTCGATGAAATTGGTGTTGCGGTGAAATTGCTCCTGCGATTTTTGGGCTTTCTGTTCGCGGCTGGGACGATCCTGTTCATCGTCGGGGTTGCCGCGACGGCGGGCTTGCTGTGGCATTTCTCCAAAGACCTGCCCGACTATTCACAGCTGCAGGACTACGAACCGCCGGTCATGACGCGCGTGCACGCCGCCGACGGCTCGCTGCTCGCCGAATACGCCAAGGAGCGCCGGCTTTATCTGCCGATCCAAGCAATCCCGCGGCTCGTCACCAACGCTTTCGTCGCGGCGGAGGACAAGAACTTCTACCAGCATCCCGGCATCGACATTCAGGGCATCATGCGCGCCGGGATTCTCTACGTCGAAAATTACGGCCACGGCGGCCATCCGCAGGGCGCCTCAACCATCACCCAGCAGGTCGCCAAGAACTTTCTGCTGTCGAATGAGGTGTCGTTCGAGCGCAAGATCAAGGAAGCGCTGTTGGCGCTGCGCATCGAACGCACTTATTCGAAGCAGAAAATCCTCGAACTCTATCTCAACGAAATCTATCTCGGCTTCGGCGCCTATGGCGTGGCCGCGGCGTCGCTTCTGTATTTCGACAAGTCGGTCCACGAACTGACGATCTCCGAGGCCGCCTATCTCGCCGCGCTGCCGAAAGGGCCGAACAATTACAATCCGTTCCGCCATCGCGACGAGGCGGTGACGCGGCGCAATTACGTGATCGACCGCATGGTCGAAGACGGCTACATCACCGCCGACGCCGGCGAGAAAGCCAAAAAGGAGCCGCTCAACGTCACCGTGCGGCCGACCGGCGCGCATATTTTCGCCGCCGAATATTTCGCCGAAGAAGTGCGGCGCTACCTCTACGATAAATACGGGGAGGACAAGCTGTACGAAGGCGGCTTGTCGGTGCGCACCACGCTCGATCCCAAGCTGCAAATGACGGCGCGCCAGACCATGATCAACGGGCTGGTCAATTTCGACGAAAGCCAGGGCTACCGCGGCGCCGTCAGCACGATCGACGTCGGCGGCGATTGGGGCCTCAAGCTCGCCGACGTGAAATCGCTGGACGACATCACGCCATGGCGGATGGCGGTGGTGCTCCAGGTCGACGATCAATCCGCCCGCATCGGGCTGCAGCCCGACCGCGATCCCGGCGGTAATGTCGTCAAGGAACGCGTCTATGGCGTCGTGCCGCTCGACGGCGTCAAGTGGGCGAAACCGGCAACCGGCGCGGCGAAGCCGATCCAGCACATCAACCAGGTGCTGTCGGTCGGTGACGTGATCTATGTCGAGCCGCTCGATCAGCAGGGCCAGTACCGGCTGCGCCAGGTGCCGGAAATCTCCGGCGCCATGGTGGTGATGGATCCGCATACCGGCCGCGTGCTGGCGATGGTCGGCGGTTTTTCGTTCGATCAAAGCCAGTTCAACCGCGCCACCCAGGCGCTGCGCCAGCCGGGCTCGTCCTTCAAGCCCATCGTCTATGCCGCGGCGCTGGATAACGGCTATACGCCCTCGACCATTGTCATGGACGCGCCGATTGAAATCGACATGGGCGCGGGCGGCGGCATCTGGAAGCCGGAAAATTACGGCGGCAAGTTCTTCGGCCCGTCGACGCTGCGGTTTGGCCTTGAACAATCGCGAAACGTGATGACGGTACGCCTTGCCCAGGACATCGGCATGCCGCTCATCGCCGAATATGCCAAGCGCTTTGGCGTCTATGACGAGCTGCCGCCTTATTTGTCTTATGCCTTGGGTGCCGGCGAGACGACGGTGCTGCGCATGGTGACGGCGTACTCGATGTTCGACAATGGCGGGCGCCGCGTGATCCCGACGCTGATCGACCGCATTCAGGACCGCTACGGCCACACCATCTACAAGCACGATCAGCGCGACTGCCAGGGTTGCGACGCCGACAGGTGGGACAATAATCCGGAGCCGACGCTGGTCGACAAGCGCGAGCAGGTGATCGACCCGATGACCGCCTATCAGATCACCTCGCTGATGGAAGGTGTCGTGCAGCGCGGCACCGCGACGGTGGTGCGCGACGTCGGCAAACCGATTGCCGGCAAGACCGGCACCACCAACGACGAAAAGGACGTGTGGTTCATCGGCTATTCGCCGGACATCGTCTGCGGCGTCTATATGGGTTACGACAAGCCGCGCCATATCGGGCGGCTGGCGACCGGTGGCCATCTCGCCGCGCCGATTGTGCGCGATTTCCTCAAAGTGGCGCTGGAAGACAAGCCGCCGATTCCATTCGCCGTGCCGCCCGGCATAAAGCTCATCCGCGTCGATGCGCATACCGGCATGCGCGCCGGCCCGGGCGATCCGAAAGTCATTCTCGAAGCGTTTAAGCCCGGCACGGCACCGCCCGACACTTACTCGGTGATCGGCACCGATAGCGAAAACGGCGTTCCGACGTCGCAGGTCGCTCCCGATTCCGGTACCGTCGTCCGCAGCGGGACGGGCGGACTATACTGACGCTTGCAATGACGGCGGCGTTGCGTTTGACGCGTTGAACGATTAAATCGCCCATCATGCGCGCGGAAATCGAAACCATCGTCGAGGAGATCAAGCAGTCGCTGTTGCTGCTGAGGAGGCATCTTTGACGTCGACAAAGCGCGCGCGCGGCTTGCCGAGCTAAACCGGCAGGCCGAAGACCCCAATCTCTGGAACGATCCGCAGCGGGCGAGCCGCGTGATGCAGGAGCGCACCGCGCTCGACGAACAGCTCACCGCGCTGTCTCGCATCGAACAGGAGCTGGACGATCAGGTGACGCTGATCGAGCTTGGCGAGGCGGAGAAAGATCAAGGCGTCATTGCCGAAGCGGAAGCCGCTTTGCGCAAGCTGAAAACCGAAGTGGCGCGCCGCGAGCTCGAGGCGCTGCTCTCCGGCGAAGCCGACCACAACAATTCCTATCTAGAAGTGCATGCCGGCGCTGGCGGCACCGAGAGTCAGGATTGGGCAGGCATGCTGCTGCGCATGTACACCCGCTGGGCCGAGCAGCATGGTTTCAAAGTCGATTTCATCGAGGAGACGCAGGGCGAGGAAGCCGGCATCAAATCGGCTACGGTCGAAATCAAGGGCCGCGACGCGTATGGCTGGCTGAAAACCGAGAACGGAGTGCACCGCCTGGTGCGCATTTCGCCGTTCGACGCCAATGCGCGGCGGCATACCTCCTTTGCCAGCGTCAATGTCTATCCGGTCGTCGACGACGCCATCAAGATCGACATCAATGAGGCCGATGTGCGCGTCGATACGCTGCGTTCCGGCGGTGCCGGCGGCCAGCACGTCAACAAGACCGAATCCGCGATCCGGCTCACCCACATCCCGACCAATATCGTAGTGTTCTGCCAGAACGACCGTTCGCAACATCGCAATCGCGCGCAGGCCTGGCAGATGCTGCGCGCCAAACTCTACGAAGCCGAATTGAAGAAGCGCGAAGAGAAGGCGGCCGCCGATCAGGCCGCCAAGACCGATATCGGCTGGGGCCATCAGATCCGCTCCTACGTCCTGCAGCCCTATCAGATGGTCAAAGACCTGCGCACCGGCGTCTCGACCTCGAACACCGCGGCCGTGCTCGACGGCGATATCGATCAGTTCACAGAGGCCGCGCTGGCGCAAAAGGCGTTCGGCACCGGGCCGGATAAGGTCGAGGACGTCGAGTAGGGCGGCTGTTGCCGGCCGGACGCTGTTATTTGCCGATTCTCCGCTACCTGACGATCAAGAGATTTAACCTAAGGCGAGTTCGCCCCGACCGCGCAAACCTACGCCGGGACGGGAACGTTGCGATATACGTGGTGACGCGCTAACCGCCGCCGAACAGTTTGTCGCCGGCGTCGAGAAATTTCTGCGGATTGACCGCCTCGCCGTTGATGCGTGTCTCGTAGTGGACATGCGGACCGGTCGAGCGGCCGGTCGAGCCGAGCTTGCCGATGACCTGGCCGATGCGGATTTTGTCGCCGACTTCGACGTCGATCTCGGAAAGATGGCCGTAGCGGGTGGCCAGACCGTTGCCGTGGTCGATCTCGACCATCTTGCCGTAGCCGCCCTCCCAGCCGGCGATGCTGACGGTGCCGGCGGCGGTGGCATGAATCGGTTCGCCGATGTCGCCGCGGAAATCGATGCCGGTATGCATCGCCGCTTCATGCACGAACGGATCCATGCGAACGCCAAACGGCGATGTCTCGTCGATTTCGCCGGCCACCGGCTTGCGCACCGGCACCGTGAGCAGCGTATTGGCGAGCTGATCGGCGTCGGCGCGAGCGAAGTTGACCCGCATCAGTGCGCGGTCGAATCCTTCAGTCTGGGTCGGCAGCTTTAAGGGGACGAACGGGCCGCCGGTCGCTTCCGGCGTGGTATCGAGCTTAAGCCCGAGTTGGTTGAAAACGCCGCGGATTTGCCGCGCCTTGTTCTCGTAGCGATCTTCCAGCGCGCTCAGCGTCGTCGATTGCCGCTGCTCGACGCGATCGAGCGAAGCCCCCAAGCGGTCGAGCGTCGCGCCAAGGCTCGATTGCCTGCCGCTGCGCGCGGGCGGGGCGGCCGGCCTGATCGAGCCGGTCGTCGTCGGGTCGGTAATGCTGCTCAGCGTGGTGGTGCGCGATTCCAGCGTCGCCTGGCGGCGCATCAAGTCGTCGAGCTTTTGCTCGAACTGTTCCTGGTCGAGCAACTGGCGGCTGGTGGTGCGGTCGATTTGCGCGCGCAATTCGGCAATGCGGTCCTCATAGGCGAATTGCTGCTCGGCCTGGTGGGCGATGAGCGTGCGCAGCACGTCGTCGCGGAAGGCGAGGTAGGTCGCCGCTGCGACCGACCAGCCGGCCATGATCACGACGGTGCCGACGGCGATCCAGAATGCGACCGGCCCGAATCTGACCTGCCGCCCGGCATGCGCGATGGTGTAACCGGCGCGCGTCGCGGGCTGCCGCACGCCGCGCTGGTGCGGCTCGACCCGGCGAGCGGCCTCGGGCGACGCCTGATGCGCGGCTTGCCCCGGATGGGACGGGTGTTGCGAAGGATGTTGCGATCTGGCGGCCTGCTGCGACCGAGATCCTGTCCACTGCGACATTGCCGCTCCCACCCAGACGAAGGAGCGGATTTCAGCCTTTTATGGTTAATAATGAGGAAATTAGCAGACCCGTTTTGCAGCCATTTTGCTAACTTCGGTAAACACTTCGGCAACTTGGCGATCTTGGTGATCGACCGTCAAAACGCCTTCACGGCGGCCAACACCTCCTCGGCATGGCCCCCGACAGAGACCTTCGGCCAGACCTTCGCGACGCTCTGGTCCGGCCCGATCAGGAAGGTTGAGCGAACGATCCCCAGGAACTTCCGGCCATACAGCGATTTCTCCTGCCAGACGCCGTAGGCCTGCAGCATTTTGCGCTTCTCGTCCGAAGCGAGCGGGATCGTGAGCTTGTGCTTGGCCTTGAACTTGTCCTGCGCCGCCACTGGATCGGCGGAAACGCCAAGGATTTCGGCGCCGGCGCGGTTGAAGGCCGCTTTCAGCCGGGAGAACTCGATCGCCTCGGTGGTGCAACCGGGCGTGTCGGCGCGGGGATAGAAATAAAGAACCAGTTTTTGGCCGGCGAAATCGGCAAGCGAAACGGTCCCGCCACCGTCGCGCGGTAGGGAAAAGGGCGGGGCGGCTGCTCCAGGCGCAGGGCCGGAGGCACCCTTTCGGGCCTCGGGTTTAGCGGGCTTTTGCGCCATATCGCCTTCCTTTCGACGCTTTCCAAGGGCCATTCTTACGCTCCAGAATAGGCGTGTGGGCAGGGGTGTCGAAGGCCCGCCGCTGTTTTCTTGGCTGCAACATCGTTATGACGGCGCCACGGACGGGGGACGCCCGAGCGGGCATGACGAATCAAGACAGGCAAAACGCCGCGCCATTCCCGCGCTGGGAATCGGCCGCCCACCCGCGCCGCCGCGGCAGCCTTACCGCCGCGCATCGCGGTGAAAGAGGCGATGGCCGCTATCTGGCCGCTTATCGGCGGCTCCTCGCCCGGCATCGACGGCTGCTTAAGCGGGTGGGAGTGGCCTCCGGCGCGTTCCTCGGAATCCTGATCCTTGGCTGTCTCGGTCTGTTGTGGCGGCTCGACAGCGGCCCGATCCAGCTCGACGCCTTCACGCCTTGGCTCGTTTCCGCCATCGAGGAGAATTTCGGCAGCCGCGAGCGCGTCGAAGTCGGCGGCACGCAGATCGAGCGCACCGACAACGGCGCCGCGGTGCGCGTGCGCGACATCGTGGTGCGCGATCCCGACGGCACTATCGTGGCGAGCGCGCCGAAAGCGGAAATCCGCGTCTCGGGCATGAGCCTGCTCAGCGGCCATATGCGCGCCGAAAGCCTCAATCTGGTCGGCGCCGCGCTCGCCGTGCGCATCGAGCAGGATGGCGCCGTTACCGTTTTCGCTTCCGGCGCCGACCAGCACCCGATCGCGACCGCCAACGTTGCGGCCGCCGCAACTTTCGGCGGACACCAGGACATCAAGCAGGACAAATTATCAGCCGACAAATACGCGCCGGCCGCCCCGGCGGCCGCAGTCTCTCCACAAGCAAATCCCGCGCTGCCGCGGCCGCCGACCGACAGCATCGCGGCGCTCTTGTCGTGGATCGACCGCATCGGCGAATTCGGGCTCGATGGCCACGATTTGCGTGAGCTTGGCTTGAAGGACGGCAGCCTGACCGTCGACGACGCCCGCACCGGCAAGCGCTGGAGCTTCGAGAATATCAGCGTCAGTCTCGAACGGCCGCACGGCGGCGGTGTCGTCGTCACCGTAGGTTCGGATAACCCGGATCATCGGTGGGGTCTGACTGCTTCGATCAACCCGACGCACGACGGCTATCGCAGCATTGCGCTCGAAGCCCGGCAAGTCTCGGCCAACGATCTTTTGCTGGCGTCGCGGCTCGGCGACGGCTCGCTGCAGATCAATCTGCCGCTGTCGGCGAGTTTGCACGGCGAAATGGGTCCGAACGGCGTGCCGCAAACGCTGACCGGGCGGATCGTCGCCGATGCCGGCTCCATCAACGACGCCGACGATTCGGACGGCCGGCTCGACATCGACCGCGCCGAGTTCAAGGTCGATTGGGATGCGGCGAGCCGCATACTTTCGGTGCCGTTCCAGATTCTCTCGGGCGGCAACCGGATCACGCTATTGGGCCAGGTCGAGGCGCCGGCGGCGGCGCCGGGCCCCTGGCTGTTCAAGATCGGCGGCGGCACGGTGGTCCTGGCCGCGCCAAGCGGGGCGGGCGATCCGCTGATCCTCAACCGCGTTGTGATGAACGGCCAGTTCGATCCGGTCAAAAAACAGTTTGTCATCGCGCAGGGCGACCTCGGCAACACCGATGTCGGCGTCGCCATGTCCGGCACGGCCGATTATTCGAGCGGCGACCTTCATCTCGCTACCGGCGTTGCGGTGACGCGCATGCCGGCCGATGCCCTAAAGCGCCTGTGGCCCGTGTTCGTCTCGCCAAAAGTCCGCGACTGGTTCAACGATCACTTGACGAGCGGCAATGTCGATCACGTCACCATTGCCGTAAACGCTCCGCTCAATACGCTTAAAGCGAGCGGTCCGCCAATTCCCGACGACGGATTGTCGATCGACGCGCTGGCGACCAACTGCGTCGTTCAGCCGGTGGCGGGCCTGCCGGCGCTGCACGACGTCGATCTCAACGTGCACATCGTCGGGCGCAATGCGCAGGTTGCGGTCGGCAAGGCGACCGCCGATCTGCCGTCCGGCCGCAAACTCGTGCTGTCATCCGGCCTGTTCGAAGTGCCCGACACGGCGCCGCACGAGCCGCCGGCGCGCGTGCATTTCAAGCTCGATGGGCCGGTTCCGGCCGCCGCCGAGCTGTTGGCAATGGACCGTTTGCGCGACGCCTCCGGCGTGCCGTTCGATCCGGCGACGACGCACGGCTCGTTGAGCGCGCTGGTCGCTCTGGCGATGCCGCTGAAATCCGATTTGCCGCCCGGCTCGACCGCCTATGCGATCACGGTCGATGCGACGAATTTCTCCGCCGAGCACATGATCATGGGGCGGAAGGTGGAGGCCGCGGTGCTCAAAGTCAGCGCCAATAATCAAGGATTTGCGCTCAAAGGCGACGTCAAGATCGGCGGCGCGCCGGCCAGTCTGGAATATCGCAAGCTGCGCGGCGAGGATGCCGCCGACGTGCATATCCAGGGCATGCTCGATGAGACGATGCGAAACAATCTCGGGCTCGATCCGGCGGACTCCCTCAGCGGCTCCATCCCTGTCGACGTCACCGGCCGCGTCGGCACCACCTCCGATCGTGACGGCCGCTTCTCGGTCGTGGCCGATCTGACGCCGGCGCAGATCGACGGCTTCCTGCCGGGCTGGGTCAAGCAAGCCGGCAAGCCCGCGCGCGCGACGTTTACGCTCACCACCAAGCCGCAATCGGTCCGCATCGACGATCTTCTCATCGAGGGCGCCGGCGGCGGCGTGAAGGGCGCTATCGAGCTTGACGGGTCGGGCACGCTGCAATCGGCCAATTTCCCCTACTATGGGTTTTCGGACGGCGATCGTACCAGCTTGAAGATCGAACGCACCGCGGAAGGCGCGCTGCGCGTCGTCATGCGCGGCGACGCCTATGACGGGCGCGGCTTGGTGCAGACGCTGACCGGCACCGCATCCGCCACTCCGCCCATCGCGCGCCAGCCACCCGATATCGACCTCGATATGAAAATCGGCGCCGTGCTCGGCTTTAACGGCGAGGCATTACGCAGCCTGGAACTCAAGATGTCGCGCCGCGCCGGCGAGGTACGCAGTCTTGGCCTTGTCGCCAAGATCGGGCGAAGCGGAACGCTGACCGGCGATCTGCGCGGCCGGCCGGGCGCGCGTCAGGTGGTCTACCTAGAGAGCAGCGACGCCGGCGCGCTGTTCCGGTTCACCGACGTCTATTCACGCATGAACGGCGGCGAGTTGACGACGATCATGGATCCGCCCTCGGCGGCCAATCCGGTGCAGCTCGGCAGCGTCAACGTGCGGAACTTCGCCGTGCACGACGAATCGCAACTCGAGCGTGCGGTGGCGAACGGCAGCCCGCTGCCGCGTAACCAGATGGATTTTTCCGGGCTGAAGGTTGACTTCACCCGGATGCCGGGCCGCATGGCGCTGCATGACGGCGTGGTGCGCGGACCGGTGCTGGGCGGCACCATCGACGGCATGATCGATTATGCGAACGACGAAATGCACCTGCGCGGCACGCTGATCCCGCTCTACGGCGCCAACAATCTGCTCGGCCAGCTTCCGCTGGTCGGTCTTTTCCTCGGCGGCGAAAAAGAGGGCCTCGTCGGCGTCACTTATGAAGTCGTCGGCAAGCCGGGAACGCCGATCCTTCACGTCAATCCGCTCTCGGCCTTGGCGCCGGGATTGCTGCGCAAGGTATTCGAATACCCGGCGAATTCTCCGGCGACCGTCCCGCCCGCGGACGACAGCACCGGCGGCAGCGGTGGCGTGGACGATAATACCAGCGCCACGGCGAACCCCCACTGAGCGGGGATTTTCTTCAAATCGGCTTGAGCAGAACGTGACGCTTGCGGCCGAGCGAAAGCTTTATCGCGCCCTCGCCGGTAACATCGGCTTCGCCGATTGCGGCCTTGTCGTCGGTGATGCGCGTGTCGTTGACCATGATCGCATTGTTGGCGATGGCGCGGCGTACTTCGCCGTTGGAAGCGGCGAGGCCGGCTTTGACGAAGGCGGCGAGAACGCCGATTCCGGCCTTGAGCTCGGCGCGCGGTACTTCGACGGTCGGCAGGCTCGCGCCAAGGCCGCCTTGTTCGAAGGTGGTGCGCGCGCTGTCCGCCGCCTCCGCCGCGGCCGTTTTGCCGTGCAACAGCGCGGTGGCCTCGGTCGGCCAGGATCTTTTTCGCCTCGTTGATCTCCGCGCCTTTGAGCACGGCGAGCCGGTCGATCTCCGCAAGCGGCAGCACGGTGAACAATTTGAGAAAGCGCGCGACGTCGGCATCCTCGGTGTTGCGCCAGTACTGCCAATATTCGTACGGGCTCACCTGATCGGCGTTGAGCCACACCGCGCCGGCCGCGGTCTTGCCCATCTTGGCGCCCGAAGAGGTCGTGATCAGCGGCGAAGTCAGCGCGAACAATTGCGCATTGTGCAAACGGCGGCCGAGATCGATGCCGTTGACGATATTGCCCCATTGGTCGGAGCCGCCCATTTGCAGCACGCAGCGTCGCGCCGGTACAACTCGACGAAATCGTAAGCCTGCAGGATCATGTAATTGAATTCGAGGAACGACAGTTCCTGCTGGCGCTCGAGCCGAAGCTTGACCGAATTGAATGCGAGCATCCGGTTGATGGAAAAGTGGCGGCCGATATCGCGCAGGAAATCGATATAATTGAGCGTGTTGAGCCAATCGGCATTATTGGCCATCACCGCGTCGGTCTTGCCGCTCGCCGAATTTCAGGAACCGCGAAAAGACCGCGCGGATGCCCTTGAGATTGTCGTTGATGGCGTCGTCGGTGAGCAGCCTGCGGCTTTCGTCCTTGCCCGACGGATCGCCGACGCGGGTGGTGCCGCCGCCCATCAGCGCGATCGGCCGATGGCCGGTCTGCTGCAGCCAGTGCAGCATCATGATCGGCAACAGCGAGCCGACATGCAGCGACGGCGCCGTGCAGTCGAAACCAATATAGGCGGTAATCGTTGACGAACGCGCCAGCGCGTCGAGCGTCTCGGGCTCCGAGATCTGATGGATGAAGCCTCGTGCGGCAAGGACGTTGAGGAAATCGGACTTATAGGTGTTCATCGCTGTCTGGCTTGACCTATTCTAGCGCGGCGGCTCGCCGCGCTGGCGCGGCTGGTGTAACAGGTCCAGGCAATCCAAGAACGCTTGAAGTTCAGAACGATGTCCGAGCAAATGACATTCGACTGCCGATCGCCTCGACTCGGCTCACTTCGGTGTTGGCGATCGGTCTGATGAGCGGCACCTCGCAGGACGGCGTCGATGTCGCCTTGATCGACACCGACGGCGAGCGGATCGCGCAATTCGGCGCCACCGCCTGCCGGCCCTACACCAGGGCCGAGCGCACGCTGCTGCGCCGCGCCACCGCCGCCGCGGCGAATCTGACCGATCGCACGGCGCGGCCGGACGTCGTCGCCACAGCGGAGCAATTGGTCAATGACGCGCATGCCGAGGCGGTGGAGACATTCCTGGCGCCAACGATCTGCAGCCGGCCAATCTGGCGGCGGTCGGATTCCACGGCCAGACTTTGCTGCATCGGCCGGAACGTGGGCTCACCATGCAGATCGGCGATGGCCGCGCCTTGGCGGCGCGGCTCGGCATTCCCGTTGTCTATGATTTTCGCTTCGCCGACGTCGCCGCCGGCGGCCAGGGCGCGCCGCTGTCGCCGATCTTCCATCGCGCTTTGGTTCGGCAATTGGGGCGCGAGCAGCCGGTCGCGGTGCTCAATCTCGGCGGCGTCGCCAATGTCACCTATGTCGACGGCGACGACCTTGATCGCCTGCGATACCGGGCCCGGCAACGCCCTGCTCGACGATTTTCTGCGTCTCCGCACCGGCCACCCGCTCGACACCGACGGCCGCAAGGCCGCGGCCGGCGAAGTTGATGAGCGCATGATCGCGCGCCTGCTGCAGCATCCGTTCTTTGCGCTGCCGCCGCCGAAATCGCTCGACCGCAACGATTTCCGCGGCTTCGTCGGTGACACGCTTGATGGCGTCGGCGTCGATAACGGTGCGGCGACGCTCACGGCGCTGACTGCCGCCGCGGTGGCGGCCATCGTGCCGCATCTGCCGCGCGCGCCGGCAAGCTGGATCGTAGCCGGCGGCGGTGCGCGCAATCCGACGCTGATGCGCATGCTTGCCGGGCGCCTGGCGCCAGCTCCTATCGAATCCGCGCACGAGGCGGGCTGGTCGGTCGATTCACTCGAAGCGCAGGCTTTTGCCTATCTCGCCGTGCGCAGCCTGCGCGGCCTGCCGATAAGCTTTCCCGGAACGACCGGCGTGCCGCAGCCGCTGACCGGGGGCGTATTGGCAAGCCCGTAGGCTCACATCAAAAACACACCCTTGCCGCTCGTCTGCTGGTCGAACAGCCGGTAAGCCTCATCGGCTTGTTCAAGCTGCCAGCGATTGGTGAACAGATGATCGACGCCGATCTTGCGGTCGGCGACGAAGCGCGCGCAATCCGCCTGGATCGTGGTGGAGAAAGTCCACGAGCCGACGATGGTGAGCTGGTTGCGCAGCATGTCGGGACTGACATTGATCGTGACATCGCCGCCTTCGCCGACAAAACAGGCGGTGCCCCATTTGCGTGCGCCGCGCACCGCGATCAACCGACCCGCCGCGCTGCCTGACGCATCGAGCGTCAGGTCGGCGCCGGTGCCGTGCGTCAGTTCCTTGATCGCGGCCGGCGCGTCGCCGGCCTGCGGATCGATCACCGCGTCGGCGCCGAATTCCTTGGCGCGCTTAAGCCGCTCGGCGCTGACATCGAGCGCGATGACGCGGGCGCCCATCGCGGCGGCGAGTTGCGTCGCCGACAGTCCGACCGGCCCCGACCGACGATGGCGATGGTGTCGCCGCCGGCGAGGTTCATCCGCCGCAGCGCCTGATAGGCGGTGCCGGTGCCGCAGGAGATCGCCGCGCCGGTCGAGAAGGATCAGTTCGTCCGGCAAAGCCACCAACGTATACGCCGGCGACTTTCATATACGGCGCATGGCGCGCCATGGCCGGTCCGGCCATAGACGGTGCTGCCGCTCGAGCACATCTGCGACCAGCCGGTCTGGCAATGCCGGCAGCTGCCGCAGCCGGAATAATGATGCACCATGACGCGGCTGCCGATGCGGGCGGTGCGCTCGTCGACGGCGCTGCCGACCGCGGCGACGACGCCGCACGGCTCGTGGCCGGCGATGACGGGCCCGCTGCTTTGCCGAGCCCAAGCGACGAAGCGTCGCCGGTGGCGCGATAAGGCGTGAGATCGCTGCCGCACATGCCGGAGGCCTTGATCGCGACCACGACATCGCGCGGGCCCGGCTCCGGGATCGGGAAATTCCGCGAGCTGCAGCTTGCGGTCGCCGAGGAATGTTACGCCGCGCATGGCTTTGCCGTGTCTACTTGCGCCGCGCGCTTCCTTGAGCGGATCCTTGACCGCCGGGAAAGTGTCGAACTCGATCGCCCATGGTTCGCCGTTCACCTTCTGCACTTTGCGGATATAGATGTTCTGCACGATGTCGCGGGTGCGCGGATCGATCGAGATCGGCCCGCGCGGGCTTTCCCATTTCATGCCTTTCATCGCGCCGACCACCGTGTCGGCGTCGGTATTGCCGTTGGTTGCTTTGAGCGCCTGGTAGATCAGGTTCATGCCGTCATAGCCGCCGACCGAGATGAAATTGGCGCGATGGCCGGTCGCCTTTTTGTAGGCGGCGACATAGTCCTTGTTGAGCTGCGACGGATGGGCCGCGGAATATATGCCCGCGGTGACGACGCCGAGCAGCGTATCGCCGGTGGTCGGCAGATCGTCGTCGTCGACGATGTCGCCCGGTCCGATCAGCTTGATGCCGGATTTGTCGAGGCCGCGCTCGGAGAATTGCCGCGCGAAGGTGCCGGCCTGTCCGGCCGGAACGAACACGAACAGCGTGTCGGGAGCCAGGTCGTGTGCGCGCTGCAGGAACGGCGAAAAGTCCGGATTGGCGAGCGGCACTTTGAGCGTATCGAGGATTTCTGCCGCCGCCTTTGGTGAAATTCATCGCGAAGACTTTGCCGGCCTCGGCGCCCGGCGCCCAGTCGGACAGGATCGCGACCGCTTTCTTGCTGCCGTTCTTGATCGCCCAGTCGGCAATGATGCCGGATTGCTGGCCGAGCGTGAAACTCGTGCGCACATAATAGGGCGATCTGTCGGTTACCGACCGAGGTGCCCGACACCATCACCACCGTCGGCGACCTTAGCTTCGGTGGCGATCGGCGCCATGGCCATGGCGCTCGGCGTCAGGCTCGGCGCCGAGGAAGCTCACTTTGTCGTTGACGATCAGTTCCTGAGCGAGCCGCTTGGCATTGTCCGGCACGCTGGCGTCGTCGCGCACGATCAGCTCGATCTTCTTGCCGGCGACGGTGTCGCCGTGCTGCGCCATGTAGAGGTGAGTGGCATCCGATATCTCGCGCCCGACCGCTGCCGAAGTTCCGGTCATCGGGACGACAATGCCGATCTTGATGGTGTCCGGCGTGGCGGCGTTTTGCGCGACGGCCGCGCCGATTCCCACCAATCCGATGGTCAGACAGCCGGCAACAATGTGCGTGTTACGCATGTTTCATCCCCCTGATCGCGTTTTAAGTCTTTGGTTTACGCCTATTGAACGGCGCGGGCGCGCCGATTGCAAGCGCGGGTTCTTGTCACGCCGCCGTGGTGCGCCGGTCGCCCTTGAGTCGCTTGTCCAGATATTGGCTGATCGAGGTCATCAAGGGTTCGACCTTGCCGTCGAAGAAGTGGTTGGCGCCGGGCACGATCTTCTGCTCGATGACAATTCCTTTTTGCGTCTTCAGCTTCTCGACCAGATTGGTGACGTCGCGATGCGGCACCACCGCGTCCTTGTCGCCGTGAATGATGAGGCCGGAGGACGGGCAGGGCGCCAGGAAGGAAAAATCGTAAAGGTTCGCCGGCGGCGCGATCGAGATGAAACCCTCGATCTCCGGCCGCCGCATCAGCAGCTGCATGCCGATCCAGGCGCCGAACGAGAAGCCGGCGATCCAGCAGCTGCGCGCCTCGGTATTGACCGTCTGCGCCCAATCGAGCGCCGAGGCCGCGTCCGACAATTCGCCGATGCCGTGGTCGAAGCCGCCCTGGCTTCGCCCCACGCCGCGGAAGTTGAAGCGCAGCGCCGAAAAGCCGCGATGCACGAAGGAATAATAAATCTGGTAGACGATCTGGTGGTTCATCGTGCCGCCGAACTGCGGATGCGGATGCAGCACGATGCCGATCGGCGCGTTCTTTTGCCGTGCCGGATGGTAACGGCCTTCGATGCGGCCGGCGGGCCCCGTGAAAATAACTTCGGGCATTTTTCAGGAACCTCGATCGGTGCGAAATGGGGGACGCGGCGGACTCAATGGCGCTGCGCTTGACGTCGTCGCGGGCTGCACGTAAGTGTCTATGACCACTTGATATTTCAAGAACCGGCGGCGTGCTTGCAGCGACGAAAGCATTGGGTCGCGACTTCTAGCACAGGCCAGGGGCCAAAAAGCAAGCACAACCAGCATGGTGGAACGCAGCTATTTCGATTGGAACGCCACCGCGCCGCTGCGGGACGAGGCGCGGGAAGCGTTTGAGGAGGCGCTGGCGCTCACCGGCAATCCTTCTTCGGTGCATGCCGAGGGGCGCGCCGCCCGCAGCACGGTCGAGCAGGCGCGCGAACAGGTTGCCGGCCTTGTCGGCGCGCGGTCGAGCGATGTGTTCTTCACCTCGAGCGGCACCGAAGCGAATATGCTGGCGCTCACGCTTGCGATTGAGACCGCCGCCGAGCGGCGGCCGCGCTCAAGACTGCTACTCTCGGCGGTCGAGCACGTCTCGGTGCGCGCCGGCGGCCGTTTTCCCCGCGAAGCGATCGAGGAACTGCCGGTCGACGCGGACGGCAGACTCAATCTCGCGGCGCTGACGGCGGCGGTGGCCAAGACGCCGCGGCCGCTCGTGTCGCTGATGCTCGCCAACAACGAGACCGGTGTCATCCAGCCGGTCGCGGCCGTTGCCGCGATCGTTCACTCAGCCGGCGGCTTGCTGCACGTCGATGCCGTGCAGGCGGCCGGCCGCATCGATTGCGACATCGGCGCGCTCGGCGCCGACCTGTTGACGCTGTCCGGCCACAAGATCGGAGCTTTGAAGGGCGTCGGCGCGCTGGTGCGGCGAGGCGACGACATCCATATCGCCGATCCGCTCATTCGCGGCGGTGGCCAGGAACGCGGGCTTCGCGCCGGCACCGAGAATGTCGCCGGGATCGCTGCGTTCGGCGCCGCCGCGGCGGCGGCCCGCCACAATCGCAAGGCCGAAGCCGCCCAGATGGTGGCGCTGCGGACCATGATCGAGACCGGCTTGCACGACATCGTTCCGGGCGTAGTGATTTTCGGTGCCAGCGCCGAACGGCTACCGAATACGACCCTGTTCGCCGCTTCGGGGCTTCGGGCCGAGACCGCCGTCATCGCCTTCGATCTTGCCGGGATTGCCGTGTCGTCGGGCGCCGCTTGCTCCTCCGGCAAGGTGCAGCCCTCCCATGTCCTTGCGGCAATGGGCGTTTCGCCGCCGCTGACGCGGGGCGCGGTGCGGGTCAGCCTCGGCTGGAGCACCAGTCAGGCCGATGTCGAGATGTTTCTCGGCGCTTGGAGAAAGCTCGCAAGTGCATTATCTAAGGAGCACGGCATCGCGGCCTAAATGGTTGCATGGCCGACCGATTTTAACGGCCCTTGGAACGTTTAAAGGGGCCCGAATGGGGTAAGCCCGAAGGCAGAACATCGCCATAACCGACTTAATCCAACCCGCGGTCCTTGAAACCGTGAGCGGAGGGACGAATGCCGGCAGTACAAGAGACCGTCGATCAGGTCCGGCGCATCGACGTTGATCAATATAAGTATGGATTCGAGACGTTGATCGAATCGGATAAGGCCCCCAAGGGCCTTTCCGAAGATACCATCCGATTCATCTCCGCCAAGAAGAACGAACCGGACTGGATGCTCGCCTGGCGGCTTGAGGCCTACAAGCGCTGGCTGACCATGCGCGAGCCGAAATGGGCCAAGGTCCATTATGGGCCGATCGACTACCAAGACCTTTATTACTATTCGGCGCCGAAGCGAGCGCCAGAGTCGCTGGACGAGATCGATCCGGAAATCCTGCGCACCTACGAAAAGCTTGGCATCCCGTTACGCGAGCGTGAGGCGCTGCTCGGCATCAAGAAGCCGAATAGCGAACGCACCGAGGATGGCGAAGGCGGCGGCAACCGTCGCGTCGCGGTCGATGCGGTGTTCGATTCGGTTTCGGTCGCCACGACGTTCCAGGCCGAGCTCGCCAAAGCCGGCGTGCTGTTCATGCCGATCTCGGAAGCGGTCCATAAGCATCCCGAGCTGGTGAAGAAATATCTTGGCACTGTGGTGCCGGTCAGCGACAATTTCTTTGCCACGCTCAATTCGGCGGTGTTCTCCGACGGCTCGTTTGTCTATGTGCCGCCGGGCGTGCGCTGTCCGATGGAACTGTCGACCTATTTCCGCATCAACGAGAAGAATACCGGCCAGTTCGAGCGTACCTTGATCATCGCCGACAAGGGCTCCTATGTCAGCTATCTCGAAGGTTGCACCGCGCCGATGCGCGACGAGAACCAGCTTCACGCCGCGGTGGTCGAACTGGTCGCGCTCGACGATGCCGAGATCAAATATTCGACCATCCAGAACTGGTATCCGGGCGACGCCAATGGCCGTGGCGGCATTTATAATTTCGTCACCAAGCGCGGCGATTGCCGCGGCAAGAACGCCAAGATCTCCTGGACCCAGGTGGAGACTGGATCGGCCATTACCTGGAAATATCCGAGCTGCATCCTGCGCGGCGACAATTCGCGCGGCGAATTCTACTCGATCGCAATTTCCAACGGCTACCAGCAGGTCGATTCCGGCACCAAGATGCTGCATCTCGGCAGAAACACGACGAGCCGCATCATCTCCAAGGGCATTGCCGCCGGCCGCTCCAACAACACCTATCGCGGGCTCGTCACCGCGCACCGCCGCGCTGCCGGGGCGCGCAATTTCACCAATTGCGATTCGCTTCTGATCGGCGACAAATGCGGTGCGCATACCGTGCCCTATATCGAGGCCAAGAATTCCTCGACCGTATTCGAGCACGAAGCGACCACGTCGAAGATTTCCGACGACATGCTGTTCTATTGCCGCCAGCGCGGGCTGTCGGCGGAGGAGGCGACCGCGCTGGTCGTCAACGGCTTCGTCAAGGACGTGCTGCAGCAGTTGCCGATGGAATTCGCGGTCGAGGCGCAGAAGCTGATCTCGGTCAGCCTGGAGGGCTCGGTCGGATAATTCCCTACGCTTGTCCCTGCGTAAGCGGGGCCCGGGAGCCGGTTTTCCGCTTGCGCGGGAAAGGGCGGAAGAAGACAGGCCGGATACATTCGCATTTTTGGATCGCAGGAAGATAATGACACTGCTTGAAGTCAAGAATTTGCACGTCGAGATCGACGGCAAGGAAATCCTCAAAGGCCTTAACCTCACGGTCAATGCGGGCGAGGTGCATGCCATTATGGGCCCCAACGGGTCCGGCAAATCGACGCTGGCTTATGTGCTCGCCGGCAAGGCCGACTATGCGGTCACGTCGGGGGAAGTGCTGTTTAACGGCAAGAACCTGTTCGACATGGCGCCCGACGAGCGCGCCGCCGCCGGGCTCTTTCTCGCGTTCCAATATCCGCTGGAGATTCCGGGCGTCGCCACCATGACCTTCCTGCGCACCGCGCTTAACGCGCAGCGCAAGAAGCGCGGTGAGGCCGAACTATCCACACCGGAATTCATCAAGAAGGTGCGCGATACCGCCGGCAAGCTGAGTATCGAGCAAGAGATGTTGCGGCGCGCGGTCAATGTCGGGTTTTCCGGCGGCGAGAAGAAGCGCAACGAGATTTTACAGATGGCGCTCTTGGAACCGCGGCTGGCGGTGCTCGACGAGACCGATTCCGGCCTCGACATCGATGCGTTGAAAATCGTCGCCGACGGCGTCAACCGGCTGCGGTCGCCGGGCCGGTCCTTTGTCGTCATCACGCACTACCAGCGGCTGCTCGCTTACATCGTGCCGGACATCGTGCATGTCCTCTCGCATGGCCGCATCGTCAAGACCGGCGGCAAGGAACTGGCGCTCGAACTCGAAGCGCGCGGCTACGCCGAATATCAGGAAGAGGTTTTGGCGTGAACGCCGAAGTCGCCATCATCAAGACCGCGGCCGAAACCGCACTGGCGCATGAATTCGCGAAGGTGCGCAGCCGCCTGCCCGGCGACGATGCGATCGCCGCCCAGCGCACGGCGGCCTTCGACCTGTTCGCCAAAGAAGGTCTGCCGAACCGGCGTATCGAGGATTGGAAATATACCGATCTGCGCGCGCTGATGCGCGACGCCAAGCCGCTTGCCGTGCCGCCCGACGCTGCCGCCAAGGCGCGCGCCAAGGGCGCGGGCGCGGCGCTCGGCGATGTCGAGACGCGCCGCCTCGTTTTTATCGACGGCGCTTTTGTCGCGGAATTGTCCGATGTGGCAAACCTGGAAAGCGGGCTGACGATCGGTTCGCTGGCTGCCGCGCTCGCCGCAGATGACGCCACGGTCGAGGCGCATTTGGGCAAGCTTGCGCCGGCGGGTGACGTCGCGGTTGCACTCAATACCGCCTTGATGGGCGACGGTGCGGTGATCCGTATCGCCGCGGGCTCGACGACCGAGCGCCCGCTGCATCTGCTCTTCGTGGCTTCGGCGAAACCGGCGGCCAGTTTCATACGCTCGCTCGTTGTCGTTGAGGCAGGCGCCCGCGCCATGCTGATCGAGAGCCACGAGGGGCCCGCTGGGAGCGACTATCAGGTCAACGCCGCGCTCGAACTATTCGTCGGCGACCGCGCCCATGTCGATCATGTGAAAATCATCGGCGAGGGCGAAGACGCGCTGCATGTCTCAACCCTTGCCGTGGCGATCGGCGCGCATGCCCGGTTCAACTCATTCACCTTCACCGCCGGCGGCGCCGTCGTGCGCAATCAGCTGTTCTTAAATTTCGACGGCGAGGGGACGCTCGCCGGCATCCGCGGCGCGACCTTGCTCAAGGGCCGTCAGCACGCCGACACCACGCTTGTCGCCAATCATGTCGCGCGCGACTGCCAGAGCCGTGAAGTGTTCAAATCGGTGCTCGACGGCGAGGCCCACGGCGTGTTCCAGGGCCGTATCATCGTGCGCCCGCACGCGCAGAAGACCGACGCCAAGATGATGACGCAGGCGCTACTGCTGTCCGACCGCGCCGAGGCGGACAACAAGCCCGAGCTGGAGATTTTCGCCGACGATGTCCAGTGCGGCCACGGCGCCACCGCCGGCGCGCTCGACGACGAGCTCAAATTCTATCTGATGGCGCGCGGCATTCCGGCGGCGGAAGCCGAAGCGCTGTTGATCCAGGCTTTTCTCGGCGAGGCGATCGAAGGCATCGAGCACGCCGGCCTGCGCGAGGTCTTGATGGAGGCCGTCGTGGCCTGGCTGAAGGCGCGCGGCCATGATCCGAAAAGTGCGCACATAAGACATGCGCAAAACAGGATGCCATGTGACCGGCGGCGACTTACGATGTGGACCGCATCCGGGCGGATTTTCCGATCCTGGCGATGCAGGTCTATGGCAAACCGCTTGTCTATCTCGACAACGCCGCCTCGGCGCAGAAGCCGCGCGCGGTGCTCGACCGGCTCAACGAAGCCTACACGACGCAATACGCCAACGTGCATCGCGGCCTGCATTACCTGGCCAACGAAGCGACCGAAGCTTACGAGGGCGCGCGGGAAAAAGTCGCTGCGTACCTCAATGCCGGGCGCAAGGAAGAGATCATCTTCACTCGCAATGCGACGGAGGCGATCAACCTCGTCGCTTACACGTTCGGGCGCGAGCGCATCAAGGCGGGCGATGAGATCGTGCTTTCGATCATGGAGCATCATTCCAACATCGTGCCGTGGCATTTCCTGCGCGAACGTCAGGGCGCGGTGATCAAATGGGCGCCGGTCGACGATGAGGGGCATTTTCTCATCGACGAGTTTGAGAAGCTTTTGACGCCGCGCACCAAGATGGTCGCCATCACCCACATGTCGAACGTGCTCGGCACGATCACGCCGGTCAAAGAGATCACACGGATGGCGCATGCGCGCGGCATTCCCGTGCTGTTCGATGGCGCCCAGGCCGCGGTGCATCTCGACGTCGACGTGCGCGACATCGACTGCGACTTTTACGCCTTTACCGGGCACAAGATTTACGGCCCGACCGGCATCGGCGTGCTGTACGGCAAATATGAGCACCTCGCGGCGATGCCGCCGTTCAATGGCGGCGGCGAAATGATCCGCGAAGTGTTCGAGGACCGCATCAGCTACGGCGAGCCGCCGCACAGATTCGAGGCGGGTACGCCGCCGATCGTGCAGGCGATCGGCCTTGGCGCCGCGATCGACTATGTCGCTTCTGTCGGTAAGCCGCGCATTCGCGCGCACGAGGCCAGCCTGGTGCGTTACGCCCACGACCGGCTGCGCGAGATCAATTCGCTGCGCATTCTCGGCACCACCAAGGATAAGGGGCCGATTGTCGCCTTCGAGATGAAGGGTACGCATCCGCATGACGTGGCGACCATCATCGACCGCTCCGGCGTCGCGGTGCGCGCCGGCACCCATTGCGTCATGCCGCTGCTGGCGCGCTACGGCCTGACCGCGACCTGCCGCGCCTCCTTCGCGATGTACAATACGCGCGAGGAAATCGATGGCCTTGCGCAGGCGCTGTTGAAAGCGCAGAGCCTGTTGTTGGGATGACTGTCCTATGAACGATGAAGCGAAGTCCGATACGGCTGAGAGCGCCGCCGCCATCGCGGAAAAGCCATCCGCGATCCCGGCCGAGGAAATGTCGCGGCTGACCGACGAGATCGTCGGCGCGCTGAAAACCGTTTACGACCCGGAAATTCCCGCCGACATTTATGAGCTCGGCCTGATCTACAAGGTCGATATCGATGACGACCGCATGGTCAAGATCGATATGACGCTGACGACGCCGAATTGCCCGTCGGCGGCGGAATTGCCGGCGCAGGTCGAGAACGCCGTCGCCGGCGTGCCTGGCGTGCGCGAAGCCAAGGTCACCATCGTCTGGGATCCGCCATGGGATCCGAGCCGGATGTCGGACGAAGCACGGACAGTTCTCAATATGTGGTGAGTTGCGCGCGGAGCATCGCCGCATTACATGAAGTGAACGAGGCCGTTAGGATTTTTGAGTTATTCCAGGTCCAAACGCGCGGAGATAATGACGATGGCTGCACCCCGGCCCAGACCTCAAGTGATGCGGCTTACCGACGCCGCCGCTGAACGCATCAAGACGGTCATGGCGAAAGCCGAACGGCCGATTGCCGCGGTGCGGGTCGGCGTCAGGAACGGCGGCTGCGCCGGCATGGCCTACACCATGGAATATGCCGAACAGGTCAATCCGCTCGACGAAGTGATCGAGGACAAGGGCGTGCGCATCCTGATCGATCCGAAAGCGGTACTGTTCCTGCTCGGCACCGAGATGGATTACAAGGTCGACAGGCTCTCCGCGCAGTTCGTCTTCAACAACCCGAACCAGACCGCGGCCTGCGGCTGCGGCGAATCGGTGCAGATCGAGCCGGCCACGGGCGTAAGCGCCGAAGCTCATCAGTAATCGATACGCAATAGCCTAAGCCACTTGCGCAGCCGCGACATCGCCGGGGGCTGCGTCGGCCTCCAGATCGACTTCGCAGATGACGCGATTGCGGCCGTGACGCTTGGCCGCGTAGAGGCACTTGTCGGCGCGATCGATTAAAAGCTGCGGCGTGTCGGTCGGGTGGAGGAGGGCGGCGCCGATCGAGATCGTCACGCGGCCGAGACGCTCGCCACTCGACCGTTTCATCAGCTCCTTGGTCATCACCGCGCGGCGAATATGATCGGCCACCGTGATAGCCGATTGCAGCGCGGTGGAGGGCAGTGCGATGACGAATTCCTCGCCGCCGTAGCGCGCGGCGACATCGCGGCCTTTGACGTTCTGCTTCACCGACAGCGCGACCAGCCGCAACACCTGGTCGCCGGTGAGATGGCCGTATTTGTCGTTAAAACTCTTGAAATGATCGATGTCGGCCATCAGCAGTGACAGCGGCTCGTTTTTTTCTTTCGCTTCGGCGATGCTCTTGGCGAGCGCCTGGTCGAAAAATTTGCGGTTCGACAGCGTGGTGAGGGGGTCGGTAAGACTTTCGGTCCGCACCGTCTCGAGATTTTGCTGAAGCTGTTCGATTTCCTGCCGCGACGACGCGAGCCGCGCCTCGAGCTTCTTGTTGTTGTCTTCCACTTCCTTGGCGCCCTGAACCAAATGCTCGATCACGGCGCGCAATGCCTCGCCGTCGTTGGCCTGTTCGAGCTTTTCGGTGGCAGGTTCAGCCGCTTTGGAGTAGTTCGTCGCCGAGCCGGCCGCGGCGTCGATCGTGGCCATCACATGTTTGATTTCGTCGAGCACGCGCGAGCCGACTGAATCGATGCGCTCGCCGGTGCGGCTCTCGGCGATGTAGCTGCCGTAAATCTGGTCGAGGTCGGCGTCGCCCAGTGCGCCCTTTTTCGTCAGCGTCTCGTTGATCGCCTGGTTCAGCGGCTGGTTGTAGCCGGTTGCGTAGTGATACCAGATTTCAAAATTTCGCGGGCTGCACGGCTGACCGAGGGCGCGAATTTGACCAAGCGCAATTTCAGCGAATGCGAAGGTCCTCTCGTGCTCTTCTTGGGGCACGGCCATCAGTCACTCCAGTCGCCCTGGGAAATTTCGCTTTACACGCGGCGGCCTGGCGCCACCACGATTTCACACGGTTCGGCGGTAAATATAGGGGCGAGCGGTGAAGGAGCGGTAAACAGGTGTGGGCGAAAGCCCGCAGCGACAAGTTGCGGGCGCTTAAGCTTTCACCGTGAACGGACGCAGCAGGAAGGCGGGGAGATGCGAAGCGTCGGAATTGTCCGCGCGCGGGCGCGGCGGTGGCGGCGGGGCGCGGCGCGATCTTGCGCCGTCGATCCGCGCAACCGGAGCGGGGTGCTGCGGCTGGCGGCGGCTTTCGCGCCGCTCGCGATGCGGCGGCGCGCGGCGCCTCTTGCGCGGCGGTATCGGCACTGGCGGTGCCGGCCGGCCTTTCCATGAAGGGGATCGACTGTCCGATCAGTTTTTCGATCGCGGCGACGGCTTTGGCGTCGTTTGATCCGGCGACGATGGTGATCGCGGTGCCGCTTCGTCCGGCACGGCCGGTGCGGCCGATCCGGTGCACATAGTCGTCGGGATGTATCGGCACGTCGAAATTATAGATGTGGCTGACGTCGGAAATATCGAGACCGCGGGCGGCGACGTCGGACGCGACAAGAAGCGTCACTTCACCCTTGCGGAACTGGTCCAGCGCTGCGGTGCGCGCGGACTGGTCCATGTCGCCGTGCAGCGCCTGGACCGAAAAACCATGACGCAACAGCGAGCGATGCAGTGTCGCTACGTCGCGCTTTCGGTTGCAGAAGATGATGGCGTTCTTCAATCCCTCGGCCGAGCGGATCAGCCGGCGCAGCGTGTCGCGCTTTTCGATCGGATCGCGACCGGATTTTGCCAAAAGCTGGGTTGTGGTGGCGACGGTGGTCGCGGGACGGGACACTTCGACACGCACCGGATTGCTGAGAAACTGCTCGGTAATGCGCCGGATCTCCGGCGGCATGGTGGCGGTGAAAAACAGCGTTTGGCGGGTGAACGGAACCAGTTTGCAGATGCGCTCAATGTCGGGAATAAAGCCCATATCGAGCATGCGGTCGGCCTCGTCGATGACAAGAAGCTCGACGCCGTTGAGCAGAAGCCGTCCGCGCTCGAAATGGTCGAGCAATCGGCCGGGCGTCGCGATCAACACGTCGACGCCGCGCATCAGCTTGTTATCCTGATCGTCGAACGACACGCCGCCGATGATCAGCGCCACGTTGAGCTTGTGGTTGACGCCATATTTGGCAAAGCTCTCTTCCACTTGGGCTGCGAGTTCGCGGGTCGGCTCAAGGATGAGCGTGCGCGGCATGCGGGCGCGGGCGCGGCCATGCTCCAGCATGGTGAGCATCGGCAGCACGAAGGCCGCCGTCTTGCCGGTCCCGGTCTGCGCGATGCCGAGCACGTCGCGCCGGGCGAGCACGTGGGGGATGGCCTGATCTTGGATGGGGGTGGGAGTTTTGTAACCGGTCGCCGCGACGGCGGCGAGAACCTTTTCGGACAAGCCGAGATGTGAAAACGACATAAACCCTCAGTGAAGGACCGCCGGCAGCACCCTTTCGGTTGAAGCGGGAAACGCGCCAGGCGGTCGAATCTGCCTTACTTTGCGTTGCGCGGAACATAGGATCGATTGGCGGAAAGTCAACCCGAATGGGCCTGCCGCAACGCAGTAAGTTAAACGGATTCCTTCACTTTTTCTCCGCATCCCTCCGCGACATCGGCATCCGCCCGGCGCGGCGGCAGGGGCGGAAACGGTCCAGCTGTGCTAACAATGATGCTCGATTTCGGGAGGAAGCGCCTATGAGTGTTCGCCATTTCGCGCGCCGGCCAATCGTGGCGGGGCTGGCTCTGTCGATCGCATTGGCTGCAGCGCTGACGCCTGCGCGCGCCCAGAGCGACTATCCGAACCGGCCGATCCGGCTGATCGTCGGTTTTGCCGCCGGCGGCGGCAACGATGTCTTCGCGCGGATCGTCAGTGAAAAGCTGTCGCAAATCCTCAACCAATCTGTCGTGGTCGAGAACAAGCCCGGCGCCGGCAGCCGGATTGCCGCCGAATATGTCACGCAGCAGTCGGCGGACGGTTACACGCTGTTTGTCGGCCCGAGCGGCGCGATGGCGATCGCAGCTGCGGTCTATCCCGATCTCAAGTATTCGCCGACGAAGGATTTTGTGCCACTCGTCATGATCGCGACACTTTCCGCTGATCCTCGTCGTATCGGCGGACGACCCGGCCAACAGCGTCAAAGACCTGGTTGCGGAAGCCAAACTGCATCCCGACAAGGCGAATTATCCGAGCACGTCGCCGGCCTTCACCATCGCGATGGAGCAGCTCAAATTGAAATCGGGCATGCCCGGGGTGATGATCCCGTTCAAGGGCAGCAACGAAATGATCCTAAGCGTGATCAACGGGCAGTCGATGATGTCGATTATCGATCCGCCGCCGGCGGTGCCGCAGATTAGGGGCGGCAAGGTCAAAGCGCTGGCGGTAACTGGAGCGGAGCGCTCGGCGCTCCTTCCCGACGTGCCGAGCATGGCCGAGGCCGGCTTCCCTGGTGTGGATGTGCATTTGTGGAGCGGCGTATTTGCGCCGGCGGCAACGCCGCCGGCCGTGGTCGCCAAGCTGCAAAAGGCGCTCGACGAATCCATCCGCGACCCCGGTGTGTCGGACAAGCTCAAGGCGCTCGCTGTCGATCCCGGCGGCGCCACTCCGGCGGAATTCAAGAATATCATCAAAAGCGACATCGCCAAATTCGGCGATGTGGTCAAAGCCGCGAACCTGAACTTCGAGGAATAGCGCCGCTCTCGCTCTGCGGCGGAGAGCGGCTATAATTCAGCCGCCGATTGCGGAGGCAATGCCATGAAGAATTTTGCAGGCGTTGCCGCCGCGGCAATGCTGGCGGGAGCGTGTCCGCCACAACGCAGGCGCTGGCCGACGACATCGATCTTTCGACCTGGACCTGCAAGCAGTTCCAGTCGGCCAGCAAGGACGATATCGGCATCATCCTCGCCTGGCTCGACGGCTATTATAAAGACGAGGACGATCCGCCGGTCATCAACACCACGCAATTCGTCGCCAACGCCAAGAAGCTCAGCGATTATTGCTCGGCCCATCCCGATATCGGGCTCATCACCGCGACGGACAAGCTTTTCCAGAAGGAATAGAGCGGCGAATAGCGAATGATTATCTCTATTCGCCACTCGCCACTCGCCACTCCCACTCGCTATTCGCCCTCTTAAACGTCCAGCGCCGCCTCATCGGCGAATTCGGCGCGCTCCTGGATGAATTCGAAGCGGGCTTCGGCTTTGGCGCCCATCAGCCGTTCGACGGCTTTTTCAGTATCTTTACGATCGTCGGCAACGAGCATGACGCGAAGCAGCATGCGCTTTCGCGGATCCATCGTGGTTTCCTTGAGCTGTGCCGCCATCATCTCGCCGAGGCCCTTGAAGCGGCTGACTTCGACTTTGGCATTGGCGTTGAATTCTTTTTTCAAAATCTCGTCGCGGTGCTTGTCGTCACGGGCATAAAAGTTCTTGCCGCCGTGGGAGAGCCGGTAGAGCGGCGGCACGGCGAGATAAAGGTGGCCCTTGTCAATGAGCTGCGGCATCTGCCGGTAGAAGAACGTGATCAGCAACGAGGCGATGTGGGCGCCGTCGACGTCGGCGTCGGTCATGATGATGACGCGGCCGTAGCGCAAATCCTCGTCGCGATAATGCACGCCGGTGCCGCAACCGAGCGCCTGGACGAGGTCGGCGAGCTGCTGGTTCTGGGCGAGCTTATCCTTGCCGGCGGACGCTACGTTGAGGATTTTTCCGCGCAGCGGCAGGATGGCCTGCGTCGCGCGATCACGGGCTTGTTTCGCCGAGCCGCCGGCTGAGTCGCCCTCGACCACGAAAATCTCCGAACCCTCCGCCGCGCTGTTGGTGCAGTCGGCGAGTTTTCCGGGCAGCCGCAGCTTGCGCACCGCGGTCTTGCGCGCGATGTCCTTTTCCTGGCGGCGGCGGATGCGCTCCTCGGCGCGCTCGGCCACGAAGTCCAAAAGTTTGTTGGCGGCGAGCGGATTGCCGGCCAGCCAATGGTCGAACGGGTCCTTGATCGCCTGTTCGACAATCCGTTGCGCTTCCGCGGTGGCAAGCCGGTCCTTGGTCTGGCCCTGGAATTCCGGCTCGCGGATGAACACCGAGAGCATGGCGCCCGAGCCCACCATCACGTCGTCCGAGGTGATCGCGGCGGCGCGTTTGCCCTGGCCGATGCGCTCGGCGTGATCCTTCAAGCCGCGCGTCAGCGCCGCGCGCAGGCCGGATTCATGGGTGCCGCCGTCCGGTGTCGGAATGGTGTTGCAATAGGAATTGAGGAAGCCGTCGGCGTCGGCGGTCCAGGCCGCGGCCCATTGCACCGCTCCGTGTGCACCTGTCTTGCCCGCAGTGCCCGTGAAAATGTCGGGATGAACGAGCGTCGCCTCCGACAAAGTCTCGGACAGATAATCGCGCAGCCCGTCGGCAAAATGAAACGTCGCCTGTTCGGGTACGTCGGCTTCGCCGCGTAAAAGCTCTTTGGCGCAAGACCAGCGGATTTCAACGCCGCCGAACAGATACGCCTTCGAGCGCGTCATCTTGAAAACGCGCTCGGGCTTGAATTGGACTTTTGCGCCAAAAATCTGCGGGTCGGGCCGGAAGCGCACTTTGGTGCCGCGGCGGTTCGGCGCCTTGCCGGCGTCCTGCAATTTGGATTTCGGCTTGCCGCGCTCGAAAATCATCCGATAGAGCTTTTGGCCGCGCGCGACCTCAACCTCCATGCGCTCCGACAGCGCGTTCGCCACCGAAACGCCGACGCCATGCAAGCCGCCCGACGTCTCGTAGACCTTGGAGTTGAATTTGCCGCCGGCGTGCAGCGTGCACATGATGACTTCGAGCGCGGATTTTTTGGGAAATTTGGGATGCGGATCGACCGGGATGCCGCGGCCATTGTCGGTAACGGTGACGAAGCCGTCGGCCGTCATCTCCACCTCGATCCAGTCGGCATGGCCGGCGAGCGCCTCGTCCATCGCATTGTCGATCACCTCGGCGAACAGGTGATGCAGCGCCTTCTCGTCGGTGCCGCCGATATACATGCCGGGGCGGCGGCGCACCGGTTCGAGGCCTTCCAGAACCTCGATATGCTTGGCGGTGTAGCCGGCATCGCCCGCGGGTCGCGCGCTCGCGGCGCGCCGCTCGCCGCCGCGACGGGCGGCCGGCGTATCGGCAAACAGGTCGGGCGTTTTCGACGATTTCGCAGTCTTTCCCACGGCTTCTCTCATGTGGAGGGTGGCGCTGTGACGCGCAATGGATGACGAATCAACCCTGGCCCACGGCTCGACTATGCCATCAGGCGGCAAAACCATGAGGCCAAAGCCGCGGGCGATTGACGGCCAAACACCCCGGCCTTATATCGCCGCCATGAACGGCTCATTACCGACCGCCGCCGCATTTGACCGCCGTCGCCGTCGTCCCACCACGGCACGGCTGCGCGCTCGCGCGTAGACAAAATCCGTGCCGCCGGTTCCGCGGCACTTTTCCCTGATATCTTGCCTGCGGATTCGGCCTGAGACTTGCTCAAGCCCCAAAGGTTGAATCATGCCCGCGAAAGAAAAAAAGGCCAGAATTGGTGTGCTCGGCGCTTCCGGTTACACCGGGGCGGAATTGTTGCGGCTGCTCATCCGCCATCCGCGCGTCGAAATCGCGTTGCTCACGGCCGACCGGCGCGCCGGCAAATCCATGGCCGACGTTTTCCCGCAATTTTCGCCCTACAAGCTGCCGAAGCTCACTGCGGTCGAGAACGCGGACTGGAAAGCGCTCGCGCTCGATCTCGCGTTCTGCGCGCTGCCGCATGGCACGACGCAAAGGGTCATCAAGGACCTGATGACGCGCGCGCCAAAAACCAAGGTAGTCGATCTCTCTGCCGATTTCCGCGTGGCCGATACCGTCGCCTACGCGCGATGGTACGGTCATGCGCACGCCGCGCCGGCGCTGCAGAAGGCCGCCGTCTATGGGCTCACCGAAATCTACCGGTCGAAGATCAAGGCGGCGCGGCTGGTCGCCAATCCCGGCTGCTATACGACCTGCGCCGAACTGGCGCTTATCCCGCTTCTCAAAGCCAAAGCCATCGATCCGGACGAGATTGTGATCGACGCCAAGTCGGGCGTCACCGGGGCGGGGAGGGGCGCGCGCGAGGACATGCAGTTTGCGGAAGTGTCCGAGGGGTTCCATGCCTACGGCGTTGGGCATCATCGCCACATGGCCGAGCTCGATCAGGAATTCTCTTTGGCCGCCGGACGCGAGGTGATCGTGACCTTCACGCCGCATCTTGTCCCGATGAACAGGGGCATTCTTTCAACGATCTACGTGCGCGGCCCGAAAGCATCGCCGCAGGCTCTTCATGCGCTGCTGTTAAAGTCTTACGCGAAGGAGCCCTTCGTCCATGTCTTGCCGTTCGGGAAGCTGCCGGCGACCCGGCACGTGCGCGGCTCGAACATGACATTCATCGGCGTGGCAGCCGACCGCATTACCGGCCGCGCCATTATCGGCTCGGCGCTCGACAACCTGACCAAAGGCGCCTCCGGCCAGGCGGTGCAGAACATGAACATCATGCTCGGCTTCCCGGAAGTCATGGGGCTCGAACAGGTCGCGCTGTTTCCGTGACGAATGCGGCGGAGCCGCCGCCGATCACGGTTGTTTAGCGACGTTGGGGTCGAGCTTCTCGGCGGCGGCGATATCGGCCTGGCCGCCGCTCGTATCGCCGCTCTTGGTTTTGGCGAGGCCGCGCTCGTAAAGCGCCTTGGCGTCCTGTGGAACGAGTTGGACCGCCAGATCGAAGTCGGCGATGGCACGCGCATTGTCGCCGCCATTGAGGTAGGCGATACCGCGGCCGTTCAATGCTGGAATCAAATTCGGTAACAGCGTCAGCGCCTGACTGTAATCGGCGATGGCGCTTGTCATATCGCCTTTGGCGCGCTCCGCATCGCCGCGAAATGAATAAGCCAGCGCGCGATCGTGGTCGCTGGTATGGCTCGAGGCCATGACGCGGGAGCAGGCGCCGATCGCGTCGGGCTTCGGCGGCACCGAGCCGCAGATCAAGCGGTCGTCGGCCGCCGCGATCGAGACGGCGGCGCACAGCGCGATGCCGATGAGGGCGGTTCTCAAGCCGGATTTTGTCATTGTGTCCATCTAGCCGCGCACCTTGACGTAACTTCCCGGCGCGTCCTCGATGGCTTTGAGCGCGCCGTCGCCGGGGACGCGCGCCGGCACCTCGGTCGGGCCTTGCCGCGTGATCCAGAGTAGCCAGTCCGGCCACCAAGAGCCGGGATTCTCCCTGGCCTTGGCGCGCCAGGTCTCGAACTCGGCGTTGCGCGGATTCGGCCCGGTCCAATATTGATATTTATGCTTGTCCGGCGGGTTGATGACGCCGGCAATGTGGCCTGACCCGGCGACCACGAACTTCACATCGCCGCCGAAATATTTGCAGCCGAACATCACCGATTTCACCGGCGCGATGTGGTCTTCGCGCGTTGCCAGATTGTAGATCGGCGCCTTGATCGCTTTGAGGTCGATCGGCGTATTGCCGAGCACCATCTTGCCTTTTGACAGCTTGTTCTCGAGATAGCAATTGCGCAGGTAGAACGAGTGATTGGCGGCCGGCAGGCGGGTGGCGTCGGAATTCCAGTACAGCAGATCGAACGGGAACGGCGCCTTGCCCTTGAGGTAATTGTTGATCACATAGGGCCAGATCAGGTCGTTGGAGCGCAGCATGTTGAAAACGCTCACCATCGCCGCGCTGTCGAGATAGCCGCGCTCGGCCATCTTCTGTTCCAGCGCCGCGACCTGTTCCTCATCGACGAAAACTTTCAAATCGCCGGCATGGGTGAAATCGACCTGGGCGGCGAACAAGGTGGCCGATACGATACGCTCGTCTCCCCAAGCTGCCATCGCCGCCAGCGTGACCGCGAGCAGCGTGCCGCCGACGCAATAGCCGATGGCGTGCACCTTGTCTTCGCCGGTCGCTTCCTTGATGGCATCGAGCGCGGCGATTGGGCCTTGCCGTACATAGTCCTCAAACGACTTCTTGGCGAAATGCGCATCGGGATTGACCCACGAAATGCAGAACACGGTCAATCCTTGATCGACGCACCATTTGATGAAGGATTTTTCCGGAGTCAGATCGAGCACGTAGAACTTGTTTATCCACGGCGGAATAATCAAAATCGGACGTTTGAGCACGGTTTCGGTCGAGGGCGCATATTGGATGAGCTGCATCAGCTCGTTCTGGAAAACCACCTTGCCGGGCGTGCTCGCGAGATTGCGCCCGATCTCGAACATCGAGGCGTCGGACTGCCGAATGTGAGCTCGCCGCCGCCGGCCTCGATGTCCTCGGCGAGCATGTGCATGCCGCGAACGAGGTTGTCGGCATTGGAGATAAACGTCTCGCGCAACAATTCCGGATTGGTCAGCACGAAATTCGTCGGTGACAGCGCATTGGTGATCTGCCGTATATAAAACTCGGCTTTTTGCCGGGTATGCGCGTCAAGCCCGGCGGCATCGTTGACGAATGTGTCGGCCCATTGGGAAGTGAGGAGATAGGCCTGTTTGAGGAAATCGAAGAACTGGTTCTGCGTCCATTCCGGGTCGGTAAAGCGCTTGTCGCCGGCCGCCGGTCTGGCGACCGGCAGGCGCCTCCTCGCCGGCGAGCCGCTTGGCCGTCGACTGCCCATAGATTCGAGGTAGGCTTGGCCGAGCCGGTTCTGCAATTCGACCGCGCGCTGCGGATCGGCCAGCCAATATTCCGCGACATGGCCGAGCGTCTTGACCACCTCGGTGACTTCGTCGGCGAATTCGCCCTCGTCGTGGCCTGCCTCGCGGGGCTTGAGGTAGGCGGCAAGCGCGCGGCCGCCTTCCTCGACGACGCGGGCCAGGTTGCGCGACAAGGCCTCGACGTCGAGCAACCCGATTTTCACCGGGATCTGCAACCCCGGTTCTTGCTTCGACCGGTGGATCTTGCGACGGAGCCCGCACGAGCGTTCCTTAATGGGCCGTAGATCCCGGTCCTTGCCAGCAGAAATGGCCTGCTCACGCGCCTCGCACAAGACGCAAGCATCGGCGGCCCCAGATGGTCCTGTTGCGGTCTGTTATCGGACGCGAATGCGGCGTGCGTCCTTGTTTCGACATATTAGCACGTTACCTTGACAGCTTGTGTGATCTCTGAGTTGATTGTCCTAAATTATTGGGACTGTGGGTATTTCTGAGACGTCGAGGGGTAGGCGAGACGGCGTTCGGGCAACATCGGCCGGAACGCTGAAACTTCGCCAGGGCATGTCGGAGACCAGTTTGCATTGTCGGCGAGGTTTCTTCACGCCGCGCGTCGTGGCGGGTTTTGCGGCGGCACCGGCGGTTTTGGCGCTGGCCGCGGCCGCGTGCCTTTTGGTGTCCGGCTGCTCGCCGGGCGTCGACTATCCGTCGATTTTTCCCGCCATCCATGACATGCCGCCGTCGCGCGCCGATGCGCCCATGACCAAGATCAGCTTCAGCAGGCGACTGAAGATCTCATTACCGATCGGAACCATTTGAACGCCGAGATGCAGAATAACGGTCCGGCCAAGACTTCGACAACAAGACCCCGACCGATCCGCCGGGCAATGCCAAGGACTTGACCAAGGACTTGGCCAAGAGCCCGCCGCCGGCAAAGAGCCAGCCGCCGGCGCTACGGCCGCCGCGTCCGGCAGCGCCCGGGCCAGCGGCACAGCCGGCGCACAGACCGCCGGCGCTGAAACCAAGTGATAAAACTCCCGTCCTAGTATAGTGTTTGATGAAGACGACGCGCCGGGCCGACCCATGGAAGACTTTTACCGCATTCGCCGGCTGCCGCCCTACGTGTTCGAGGAGGTCAACCGCGCCAAGGCGGTGGCTCGCAACGGCGGCGCCGACATCATCGATCTCGGCATGGGCAATCCCGACTTGCCGACGCCCGCGCATGTCGTCGACAAGCTCAAGGAACTCGTCGGCAAGCCGCGCACCGACCGCTATTCGGCGTCGCGGGGCATTCCGGGACTGCGCCGCGCGCAGGCCGCCTATTATGCGCGCCGCTTCGGCGTGAAGCTCAATCCCGAGACGCAGGTCATCACTACGCTCGGCTCCAAGGAAGGCTTCGCCAACGTCGCCCAGGCGATCACCGCGCCCGGCGATATCATCATCGTTCCCAATCCGACCTATCCGATCCACGTCTTCGGCTTCCTGATGGCCGGCGGCGCCATCCGCTCGGTGCCGGTCGAAGCCGACGACGACTTCTTCGGCGCGCTCGAGCGCGCGGTGCTGCATTCGATTCCGAAGCCGATCGCGGTCGTGGTCTGCTATCCGTCGAACCCGACCGCCTGCGTCGCCAGCCTCGACTTCTACAGCGACCTCGATCGCCTTCGCGAAGAAGCACTCGCTGCTGGTGCTGTCCGATCTCGCCTATGCGGAGGTCTATTTCGACGACAATCCGCCGCCCTCGCTGTTGCAGGTGCCCGGCGCGATGGATATCGCGGTCGAGTTCACCTCGATGTCGAAGACCTATTCGATGCCGGGCTGGCGCATCGGCTTTGCGGTCGGCAACGAGCGCATCATCGCAGCGCTCGGCCGCGTCAAATCCTATCTCGATTACGGCGCCTTCACGCCGATCCAGGTGGCGGCGACGGCGGCGCTCAACGGGCCCGACGATTGCATCCACGAGATGCGCGCGACCTATAAACGCCGGCGCGACGTGCTGGTCGAATGCATTCGGCCGGGCCGGCTGGACGGTGCCGCCGCCGGCGCGCCTCGATGTTCGCCTGGGCGCCGATCCCGGAGCCGTTCCAGCCGCTCGGCAGCGTCGAATTCTCGACCCTTCTGGTCGAGAAGGCGGGCGTCGCCGTGTCGCCCGGCGCCGGCTTCGGCGAGCATGGCGAGGGCCATGTGCGCATCGCGCTGGTCGAGAACGAGCAGCGCATCCGCCAGGCCGCGCGCAACGTCCGGCGCTTTCTTGAAACAGCCCCGGAAATGCTCCACAACGTCGTTCCCATGGCGACGCGCCGTTAGTCGGCGTCGCTTTACCCCCAGTCTGGCGACGTTTTATGGCTGAGCCGCTCAAAGTCGGTCTCGCCGGGCTGGGCACTGTCGGCAGCGCCGTCGTTTCATCTCCTCGACGAGGGACGCGACAAGCTGATCGCGCGTTGCGGGCGCCCATCGAGGTCGTCGCCATCAGCGCGCGGTCGCGCGGCAAAAAGCGCAATTTCGATCTGAAAAAATTTCGCTGGGTCGCCGATCCCGTGGCGCTGGCGCGCGATCCCGGATCGAGGTGCTGGTCGAGGTCATCGGCGGCGCGGGCGATCCGGCCAAGCGCGCGGTCGAAACCGCGCTCGACGCCGGCAAGCCGGTGGTGACCGCCAACAAGGCGCTGCTCGCCAGGCACGGCCAGAAACTCGCCGTCGCTCGCGGAACGGCATCGGCGTCGCGCTCAATTTCGAGGCGGCGGTCGCCGGCGGCATCCCGATCGTGAAGACTTTGCGCGAGGGGCTTAACGGCGCTTCGTTCGCGCGCATCTACGGCATCCTCAACGGCACCTGCAATTACATCCTCACACGCATGGAGCAGGACCGGCTGGCTTTCGAGGACTGCCTGCGCGAGGCGCAGCGGCTCGGCTATGCCGAGGCCGATCCGACTTTCGATATCGAAGGCCACGACACCGCGCAGAAACTCGCCATCCTGGCGAGCCTCGCCTTCGGCACCAAGATCGATCCCGAGGCGGTCTATGTCGAAGGCATTTCCTCGATCACGCCGGCCGATCTCGCCGCCGCGAGCGAGCTCGGCTATCGCATCAAACTTCTCGGCGTGGCGGTGAAAACCGACGAAGGCATCGAGCAGCGCGTGCATCCGACCATGGTGCCGAAGGAATCGGCCATCGCCCAGGTCATGGGCGTCACCAACGCCGTCACGTTGGATGCGCGAGGGCTTGCCCCGATCACGCTGGTCGGGCCCGGCGCCGGCGGCGCGGCGACCGCCTCCGCCATTGTCGCCGACCTCGCCGATATCGCGCGCGGCGTCGTGACCCCGCCATTCGGGCGGCCGGTGGCGCGCATGACCGCGATCCGCAAGGCGCCGATGCAGCACCACGAAGGCGGCTACTACATCCGGCTGCTGGCCCGCGACCGGCCCGGCACCGCGGCGACCATCGCGCGGCGCCTGGCGCAGCAGAAGATTTCGCTCGAATCGATCGTGCAGCGCCATGCTGCGGGCACGCCTGCCGCGCTACCCGGCCGCTCCGGCGAAGCCGTGCCCGTCATCATGATTACATACGCGACCAGCGAGGATGCCGTGCGCAAAGCGCTGGCGGCAGTGCGCCGCGACCGGGTCGTTTACGGCCGGCCGCAGGTCATTCGGATCGAAAGAGCCTAGTCCAGTGCGACCGGTTTGGAAGATTTGCCGCAATGGCACCCATAGCTCGGCCGGCCGCAAATCCTGCTGAGCGCGTGCTGTCGCTCGAAATCGTCCGCGTGACCGAACGCGCGGCTGTCGCCGCCGCCCGGCTGCGCGGGCCGCGGGGCGGAGAAGAAATCCGATCAGGCCGCCGTCGACGCCATGCGGCGCGAACTGAACGGCATTGCCGATCGACGGCACCGTTGTGATCGGCGAGGGCGAGATGGACGAGGCGCCGATGCTGTTTATCGGCGAGAAGGTCGGCACCAAATCGGGACCGAAAGTCGATATCGCGGTCGATCCGCTGGAAGGCACGACGCTGTGCGCCAAGAACATGCCGGGCGCCATCGCCACACTCGCCATGGCCGAGGCGGGCACGCTGCTGCATGCGCCCGATATCTATATGGACAAGATCGCGGTCGGCCCCGGCTATCCGAAGGGCGTGGTCGATCTCGATGCGCCGGCCGACGAAAACATCCTCGCGCTGGCCAAGGCCAAGGGCGTCAAGCCGGAAAATCTACCGCGATGATCCTCGACCGCCCGCGTCACGCCGACCTGATCGCCGCGGTGCGCAAGCTGGCGCGGCGGTGAGCCTGATCACCGACGGCGACGTGGCCGGCGTCATCCACACCGCCGATCCGGACAAAACCGGCATCGACATTTATCTCGGCATCGGCGGCGCCCCGGAGGGCGTGCTGGCCGCGGCGGCGCTTGCGCTGCATCGGCGGCCAGATGCAGACGCGGCTGGTGATCGATACCGACGAAAAACGTGAGCGCGCCGCTCAAGATGGGCATCAAGGAGCCGAAGAAGAAATATTTGATCGAGGACATGGTGAAGGGCGATTGCCTGTTTGCCGCGACCGGCGTCACTGACGGCCGCATGCTGCGCGGCGTACAGTTCGGCCAGGCCATGATCGAAACCGAGACGGTGGTGATGCGCTCGACCAGCGGCACCATCCGCTGGATCAGGGCCGAGCACCGCAGGCTTGCCAAGTTCGCTTGAAATTGAGCTCGTCATCACCCGCGAAGGCGGGTGATCCAGTAATCGGCGACGGATCGCGTTCTTTCTACAATCTTTGCGCTTACTGGATGCTCCGCCTTCGCGGAGCATGACAGTGTTACAATCGTAATCGATGTCCGAGAGTTGTCTATTCCTTGGCGTCGAAAACTTCGGCGACCGGGCGCGCCTGGCGCGACCGGCTCGACGAGCGCGGCACAGCGCGCGCATTGGCCATCGCGCAACGTCATGAGCTGCCAGAATTGCTGGCGCGCATCCTCGCCGGCCGCAATGTCGAGGCCGACGGGGTCGAGGCGTTTCTCGATCCGACCATCAAGCGATCGATGCCCGATCCGCATGTGCTGACCGCCATGAAGGAGGCGGCGGCGCGCATCGCCGACGCCATCGCGCGCAGCGAAACCATCGCCATCTTCGGCGATTACGACGTCGACGGCGCGACCTCGGCGGCGCTGTTGGCGCGCTATCTGCGCCAGTGCGGCATCGATCCCATCATCCACATTCCCGACCGGCTGTTCGAAGGCTATGGCCCGAACGTCGAGGCGGTGCGCGCGCTCGCCGATCGCGGCGCGACGCTTCTGGTCTGCGTCGATTGCGGCACCACCAGCATCGAGCCGCTGGCGGAAGCCAAAAAGCTCGGCGTCGATGTCGTGGTCATCGATCATCACCAGGCCGACGAGGTATTGCCGCCGGCGGTGGCCATCGTCAATCCGAACCGGCGCGACGATCTGTCCGGGCTTGGCCATCTCGCCGCCGTCGGGCTGACTTTCATGACGGTCGTTGCGGTGAACCGGGTGTTGCGCGAGCGCGGCTTTTGGACGACAGGCGCGGCCGGAGCCGGATCTGCTCGCGCTCCTTGACGACGTCGCGCTCGGCACCGTCGCCGACGTGGTGCCGCTCATCGGACTCAACCGCGCCTTCGTCGCCAAGGGCCTGATTGCGCTGCGCCGGCGCGAGCGGGTCGGGCCATGTCAGCCTGATGGACGTGGCGCGGCTTTCGGCGCCGCCCGAGGCCTGGCATCTCGGCTTTCTGCTCGGCCCGCGCATCAATGCCGGCGGCCGCATCGGCCGTGCCGATCTCGGCGTGCGACTTCTGATCGAGGACGATCCGATCGAAGCCGCGCAAAATCGCCGCCGAGCTCGACCGGCTCAATCGCGAGCGCCAGGCGATCGAGCAGGCGACGTTGGCGCAGGCCGAAGCCGAAGCGGTGGCGGCGCTCGGCCTCGAGGAAAAGGGCGCGGTGGTGGTCACCGCCGCGGAAGGCTGGCATCCCGGCGTCGTCGGCCTGGTCGCGGCGCGGCTGAAGGAAAAATTCGGCCGTCCGGCCTTTGCCATTGCGCTCGAGCCCGGCGGCATCGGCACCGGCTCGGGCCGCTCCATCGCCGGCGTCGATATCGGCCGCGCGGTGCGGCGTGCGGTAGCCGAGGGACTTTTGCTCAAGGGCGGCGGCCACGCCATGGCGGCCGGCGTGACGCTGCGCAAAGGCGCGCTTGCGGAGCTGCGCGCCTTTCTCGAAGCGACGCTCGGCGCCGACGTGGAGACCGCGCGGCGCTCGAGCGGACTTTTGATCGATGGCGCCGTCACCGCGGCGGCGGCCGACACCGGCCTCGTCGCCATGATCGGCCGCGCCGGGCCGTTCGGTTCCGGCAATCCGGAGCCGGTGATCGCGCTGCCGGCGCACACGGTGACCTATGCGGAAGAGGTCGGCCAGGCCCATATGCGCGCGCGGCTGAAATCCGCCGACGGCTCGAGCGTCAACGCCATCGCCTTCCGCGCCGCCGGGACAAAAGCTCGGCATGGCGCTGCGCGACAGCCGCGGCCGGCGAGTCCACGCCGCCGGCACATTCTCGATCGACCGCTGGCAGGGCGAGGAACGCGTGCAGTTCAAGCTCACCGACATCGCGCCGGCGGAGCCTTTTACGGGGCGGTGAGCCTAGAGAAATCAGAGATCGTCGGGAGTTAGACCTGTGTGCTTGCCGATCCGGGTCATCATGCGCGGGCCAATCTCGTCGCGATCATGGAATGCAAAGACGAAATCAGGCGACCCCGGCCGCTGCAAAATCCTGTGTGATCCCGTTTGTCTTTTGATAGTCCAGCCGCGGCGCAGCAAAGCAGCAAGGACACGCTGTGCCTTCGCCGATGGCCAGCGAGTCATGCAGCTTCAAAAAAGGCCGCGATTTCGCGTGGTAACTGCTCGCCATTTTCGAAACGATCAGCGATCACGCGCAATGCCAGCGCTTTAACTTTTGCGTCTGCCTCGGCTTTTGTCGCGCCATAGGCCATGACGCCGGGCAGTGCGGTGACCTCCGCAATCCAGCGGCCGTCTTCTTCTTGTTCGCTTTCGATTATTAGCATGCGCGATTTATAGGACGACTCTGAGCGGGATGCCATAGCGTCTTTCGCCGCCATCACTCAGGATTTACCGTCGCACCAGACGCCATGTGCCTGGCGCGCCATGTCGTCCGGATTGTCGAACTCGCCGAGCGGGCCAAGCTCTTTCTTGCCCGTTGAATCGTAGAGCCAATACCAGTCGTAGCTGCCGCCGAGCAGGAAATTGCGGTGCGACAGCACGGCGAGATCGTCCTTGTATTTGTTGGGGCAGAAATTCAGCACGAGAAGATCGTTGGCGGGCAACAAAAAATGCTCGTCGCCGCTGCGCATATCGAAGACATGCAGCGCGCCGGACATGGGCCAGCCCGGGGTGAGGAAATAAAGCCGCTGGCCGTCGGAGCTGAATTGCTTGTTGCGAAAATCGCAGAGCTGCTCGTCCGGGCCGCCCTTGCGGCCGTCGAGCAGGAGCTTTGTCGCCGGTGCCGTCGGCATTGATCTGCCGCAGCTCGTCGGGCCGCGGATCGGTGGTGCAGACCTGGCTGAGCTCGTAGCCGCGGATGCTCGCGCCCGCGCCCCTGCCGCGTATAGATGACGACCGCGCCGCCCGGCGCCAGCACCGGGTCGACGTCCATTTCCGATGTGGTGAGCTTGGTCTTGGCGCCGCCGCGCTCGATAAAAATATTGCCGGCATCGCTATAGACGTGCGGACCCGCTTCCTGCGCGCGGCCGGCGCCGGGCAGCAGGAGGACCAAGACCGCGCATAAAAGGCGGTGCCACTTCATCCGAGACCCATTTTGGCTTTCAACTTGGCAGGGGACGGCGCGACCGGCTGTGGGATAGCATCTTGGCACGACCCATCGGAGGCGGCTATCTGTCGCTGCGAAGAAAAACAGGGATCGGAAATGGCCAAGCTCAATCTCTCCGTCGCGGTCGGCGATTACGACCGCACCCGGCCGCTGATCGACGGCAGCGTCCAGATCGACGGCGTCGATCCGGTCTATATGACGCTTAGTCCCGAGGAAATCTTCTTCCGCGCCTTCCGCGCCGCCGAATTCGACATCTGCGAACTGTCGATGTCGAGCTACACGGTCAAGACCGCGCAGAACGATTGTCCCTATGTCGCGGTGCCGGCCTTCGTGTCGCGCGCGTTCCGCCACACCTCGGTCTATGTCCGCACCGACCGGGTGAAAAAGCCGGCCGACCTCAAGGGCCGTAAAGTCGGCGTGCCGGAATATCAGCTCACCGCCAATGTCTGGGCGCGGGCTTTTCTGGAAGACGATTACGGCGTCAAGCGCTCCGACATTCACTGGATCCGCGGCGGCATCGAAAACGCCGGCCGGCCGGAAAAGATCACGGTCAAACTGCCGCCGGGCGTGCGGCTCGACAACGCGCCCGAAGGCGCGACCATTTCCAGCCTTCTCGAATCAGGCGAGATCGACGGCTTTATGGCGCCGCGGCCGCCGACGCTGATCGAGAAGGGCCATCCGCATATCGGCTGGCTGTTTGACGATCCAGTCGCGGTGGCGAAGGATTATTTCAAACGCACCGGCTTTTTTCCGATCATGCATGTCGTCGGCATCCGCCGCACGTTGGCCGAACAGCATCCCTGGCTGCCGGGCGCGGTGTTCAAGGCGTTCGAACAGGCCAAGGAAGCCGCGATGAAGAAGCTCGCCGATACGTCGGCGACCAAGGTCATGCTGCCGTTCGTCGAGGAGCGGCTCAACGAAGCGCGCGACCTCATGGGCAACGATTTCTGGTCATACGGCGTTGGGCCAAATCGCAAAGTGCTGGATTATTTCCTGGCGCAGCACCACCACGAGGGACTTTCCTCACGCCGCCTTTCCGTCGACGAATTGTTCCATCCGTCGACGTATGAGACGTTCAAGCTGTAACGCAAGCTTACTTGCGGCCTTGCTTACTTCTGTTTGATCTTGTCGAGGCCGCCGCAACGCGTCACCAGCGCATTGGCGCCGATCGCGAGCACGAACAGCACAATGAGTATGGCGTAGAGTTGCGGCATGTCGAAGGCGTTATAGGCCGAAATGACGAGAAAGCCGATGCCGCGGTTAGAGATTTTCGTTTCCGCCAGCAGCGTGCCGATCAGGGCGACGCCGAGACCGAGGCGGAGCCCGTTGATAACTGGATGGCGCATGGCCGGCAGGTAGATTTTTAGCGCCATCTGCCACGGATTGGCGCGAAAGCTCTGGCCGACCTTGATCAAAACCCGATCGATCTGGCGCATGCCGGCAGCGACATTGAGCACGATGGGAAAAAAGCAGGATACCGCGCCCATGGCAATCTTCGATCCGGCATCGACGCCGAACCACATGATCATCACCGGGAAGAAGATGATTTTCGGCGTCGGGCCGAGATAATAAAGGTAAGGCTCGAACGCGCTCGCGATGAATGCGTTGGCGCCGATGACGAGGCCGGCGAGAAGGCCGGCCAGGCCGCCGATGACGAGCGCGATACCGATCTCGTCGGCGGTGACCCCAAGGTTCCAGTAAAAGTCGCCGGCGGAGAGCAGCTTGATCAGCGCGGCGCCGATTTTTTGCAGCGACGGCACGACGTCGCGGTAGAACAGGCCGGAGACCGCGAGCGATTGCCAGATCAGCAGCGTCGCCAGCACAATGCTCAAGCGCACCAACACCACCGGCGTCAGCCACGGCCGCACCTCGCGGGCGCGAATTACCCGGCCGATCTCAGCCATCGTTCGGCCCTTTCCGTCGTCACAAAGAACACCACGCTGACGAGAACGACAAAGCAGATTGCCGCGTATACGCCGGGCAGATCGTAGCGCTCGGCCAGATCGTTGATGAGCTGGCCGAGGCCGCCGAAATTGATAAGGAATTCAAGGCCGACAACGTTGATCAGCGCGAACATCAGCCCAAGCCGGATGCCGACAAAGATTGTCGGCAGCGCGGAAGGAAACAGAATTTTCCGAAATTGCTGCGCCGGCGCCAGCTTGAAGCTGCGGCCGACATCGATGAGCACGCGCCGCGTCGCCGACAAGCCTTCGATGGTCTTGAGAATGACCGGTGCCAGACCGACGATGAAAGACATCATGATGATGGTGAGCGCGCTGCGCCCGAACAGGACCAGAAACAGCGGGTAGGCGAGCACCAGCGGCGCGGCTGCCATCGCGCCGACCCAATTCTCGCAGGCAAGCCGCAGCAGCGGCACGCGATGCATCAATACACCGATCGCGATGCCGAACACGGTCAGCAATACGCCCGCGGCAAAGCATTCCCAGGCAGTGAAAAGGAAGCGGTGCAAAATATCTTCCTCGGTAATCACGCGCCACAAGCTCGCCGCCACTTCCGATGGCAGCGGCACGATGTAGCGGTTGATCGCACCCACGCGGATGAGAAATTCGACGGCCAGCAAAATGAGCGCGAAAGTGCCGAAACCGGTCAGCGGCGGCAGCCATCGGCGCTCGCCGAGGTTCTTTGCCATGCTCATGCCCGCTGCTCCCCGGCGTGCAGCACGCGCGCCTCGTCGTCAGTCAGCCCGCGGCTCGCCTCTTCGCGCAAATCGCTCCAGATCTGCGCGACATACCGGCCGAACGCCTCGCTGGAGACGATTTCCGAGGTGCGCGGCCGCGGCAGCTTGATGTCGACGATGCGTTTCACGCGGCCGGGACGATAGGTCAGCACCAGAATGCGGTCGGCGAGCTGCACCGCTTCGGTGATGTTGTGGGTGATCAGCAGCATGGTCTGTTTGAGCTGCTGCTGGATTTGCAAAACCTTGTCACCGAGCAAAAGCCGGGTCTGCTCGTCGAGTGCGGCGAACGGCTCATCCATGAGCAGGATTTTCGGTTCGGAGGCCAGCGTGCGCGCCATCGAGACGCGCTGGCGCATGCCGCCGGAAAGCTCCGAAGGGTAGCGCTTTTCGAAGCCATCAAGGCCGACCATGGAGACGAAACGGCGCGCGCGGTCGATGCGTTCGCGCCGCGGCACACCGGCGATTTCCAGCGGGAAGGCGACATTGTCGACGACATTGCGCCACGGGAAGGTCGATTCTTCCTGAAACACCATGCCGATCGCGGCATGGGGACCGGAAATCGTCTCGCCGGCGACCGCGACATTGCCTTGATAGCCGCTCAGAAGTCCGCCGACGACGTTGAACAAAGTCGACTTGCCGCAGCCCGACGGCCCGATCACAGCCAAAAATTCGCCGGGCGCGACGTCGAACGACACGTTGTCGATTGCGGTGAGGCTGCCCTCGGCGGTGCCAAAGCGCATCGTGATGGCTTCGACGGTGAGGATCGGCGCCGCCGCCGCGTGGACCGGCATCGCGCGATTGCTCGTCGAGACGACAGCCACCGGAAGCTCAGCTTCCGGCGCGCGTCATCGCCGCGGTCATCACAGCCGTATAGCCGGGCTCGACCCGCACATCGACGACGGCGACCCCACCGGCGTCGACCGCGGCAATGGCTTTTTCCAGCACTGCGGCAAGATCGCCCGGCTTGGTGACCGGGCCGAAGCCGACGGCGCCTTGTGCGCGGCCCATTGCGGCGAGATCGACGTCGGGATCGGACATGCGCTGACCGATCCATTTGTTCTCGACCGGGCGATTGCGCGCGCGCGCCATGCGCTCCTGATGCAGTTCGTCGTTATAGAACGAGCGATTGTTGGCGAGCACGAAGAGGAGGGGGATCTTGTAATGCACCGCCGTCCACACCGCGGTGACGCCCATGAGGAAATCGCCGTCGCCGCAAATCGCGACCGGCAGGCGGCCTGAGCCTTTGAGCGCCAGCGCGGCGCCGACCGAAATGCCCGGGCCTCCGCCAACGCCGCCGCCGCCGTCGGCGCCGACATAATCGAGCGGATGGCGAAACGTGAGCCAGCTGTCGTCCCAGGACAACGGCAGATGCGTATAGGTCACCGGCCGGTCGCCCAAAACTTTGCGCAGATAGCGCGCGATATGTTCGTTGGTGAAGCCGGCCGGTTCCTTGTCGGAAGTTGTTCGCGGGCTCGGCATGGCATGCGGCTTTGAGCTTTTGCCGATCTCCTTGACGAGTTCGGGCACGACAAGATCGGGATCGGCCGAAAGAAACAGATCGACCGGCGGCAGACTCTGGTGGTCCATGCTCCAGCCGTTATGGATGCGATGGTCGAGCGAAACCTGAATCACTTTCACCGAAGGCTGCGGACCCCAGAAGCGCAGGGCGCCGGCGAGATCGACCCAGTCGAGGCTGAGCACGACATCGACGTTCTTTAATCCCTCGACGCTATCGGGCGTGAGCGCGCGCGGCGAGCCGACATAGAGCGGGTGATCGGTCGGGAAAGTTGCGCCGATCTTCAGGTCCGTCACGACACGGGCATTGAGCGCCTCAGCCAGCGCGACGCGTGCGTTCCACACGTCGGGATCGCGCGAGGCGCGGCCGGCGAGCAGCAGGACCTGCTTGGCGTCTTTGAGCATCGCCGCCGCCCGGCGGACGAGATCGGCGGGGGCCGCAGTGGAGATTTGCGGCATGTAGCGCGCCACGTCGATCGGCGGCAGCTGATCGGCGACTTTCATCTCCTGCAATTCGGCGTCGAAATTGATGTAAACCGGACCGTGCGGCACGGTATTGGCGATCCAGGAGCCACGCAAAATCGCCTCGCGCGCGGCGTCCGGCGACGCCGGCTGGTCGTCCCATTTGGTGTATTCGCGCACCAACGCACCCTGATCGCGTGCGGTATGAATCCAGTCGATCCATGGCCGGCGCTTGACGGCGTCGACCGGCCCGGTGGCGCCAAGCACAATGACCGGCATGCGGTCGCACCAGGCGTTGAACATCGCCATGGTGGCGTGCATCAGCCCGACATTGGAATGCACGGCGGTGGCCATCGCCTTGCCGGTCACTTTGGCATAGCCGTGAGCGATGGCGACGGCGGCCTCCTCGTGCAGGCAGAGCAGCATTTGCGGCTTCGAATTGCCGAGATAATTGACGATGCTGTCATGCAGCCCGCGATAGCTCGCCCCGGGGGTGAGTGCGATATAGGGGATATCGAGCGAGCTCAGTGCCTCGGCGATCACATCGCTGCCGAAACCGGGCGCATTGGCGCCGGCCGGCGTCGGCCGCTCAAGCCCTGCGACGGCGGGATCGGCGGCACTCGTTTGGGCGCGTGCACTCGCGGAAGGGGACGGCGTCATAGCGGGCGTTCCTCGGGTTTCAGGCTTAAGGGCTGGTGGCCTCATCCAACCGGATCGGGAGGCAATTCACAAGCCGGTTCAAGAACCAGCTCACAAACCAGCTTACGAACCCTGGCGCAACCGGGCGAGCAGTCCGACGCCGGCATAGCCGTCGACCGGCGTCATGCCGATCTTGCGCTGATAGTTCTGCACGGCAAGCGTCGTTGAACTGCCGATACGGCCGTCGGCAAGGCCGGTATCGAAGCCGAGTGTGGTGAGGCGCCGCTGAATTTCCTGGATTTCGGCAAGCGTGGGGGCCGGTTCGCCGCCGGGGAACTTCTGCACGAAGGGTTCGCCGCCGGCGCAGCGGTCGCCGAGATAGACGAGACCGAGTGCGTAGGCCATCGAAGGGTTGTAACTCTTCGCGGCGAAAAAGTTTGGCCCGATCAGGAATGCCGGGCCGCCCGGCACCGGAATCCACGGTCGTGCCGTGGCGCCGGGCTGCGGGAACGCCGCGCCGTCGGCGCGCGTGACGCCGAGCTTTTGCCAGGCGGCATAGGTCCGCGAGGCGCCGCCGTGCATATGCGGCGGTATGTGCACTTCATAGCCCCAATGTTCGCCGCGCCGGTAATTGCCGCGCTCGACGAAATAGCGCGCTGTGGTTCCGAGCGCGTCGTCGGGCGGCCCATAGGGCGAAATTTTTCCGTCATGATTGTAGTCGATGCCCATATGCAGCCAGACTTCGGGCATCCATTGCGTGTGACCCATGGCGCCGGCCCAGGAGCCGACCATTTCGTCCGGCGTGCTCCAGCCGTTCTGAACAATGGTCAGCGCGTTGATGAGTTCCTGCGCCCAATAGGCGCGGCGGCGCGGTTCGCCCCACGCCAGCGTTGCCAGCGAGGGAATGACCGGCCGCATATAGTTCCTCGCCACGACGGGATCGCCGAAGGCGGACTCGATGCCCCAGACGCCAAGCATGAAGGCGGGCTCAATGCCAAAATCCTGTTCGATGCGATCGAACAGCGGCGCGTAGTCTTTAGCCATTGCCCTGCCGGCCGCGATTTTCCAGTCGGAGGTGACGCGGTTGAGATATTGCCAGAGTTGAAGGCTGAATTCGGGCTGGTTGTGGATCGCCTCAAGCCCGGTCGTGTCGGGCTGCAGGCCGGCCGTCACGCGCGTATAGGTTTCGTCCGTGATGCCGCGCGCGAGAGCCTTAGCGCGAAACGTCGTGATCCACTGATCGAACGACGGGCCTTGCGCGCTCGCGCCCCTCGGCACGATCAGGCTCGCAAAAGCGCCGGCGATGACCTTTAACGTAGCGCGTCTTGCAGTGCTCGGCGCTGACAGTTTTATCCTCCTGGGACTCGCTCTTGTCCGGGGCCACAATAGCATTTGGCGGCGCCGGCAAGAGCGTCGCGTCGGTATGTGGCGCGGATGGAGGAGGTTGCCCGTCACTATTGGCAGCGTCGATCGAGGCCGTAGTGGCGACGGCGTCCCCGACCACTCGGCCGCGGCCGCCGATGAGCCACTCATAGGCTGCGACGAGCGTCATGTAGGGGCTGACAAAGACCCAGCCGTCGCGGGTGAACACCTGAACGTTGAAATGTAGATGATAACTCGTGCCGGCCTGCCTGTTCTGGTAATTATCGACGGTGCCGAGAACTTCGCCCTGGCTCACCCGTCGTCCATTGACCATGCCGGCAGCGTTCAGCATCTGCGGGTTCATGTGCAGGTAACGGAAGCGGATGTGCTCGCCGGGACTGTCGGCGATGAGATAAAGCGCCTCGTCGCCTGGATTGCGCATCAACACACCGTCGCGCACGGCGACGAGATTGTGCTCATAGGGTATGCAGCGGCCGGAATCCGGATCGCGCATCAGGCAGGAACTCGGCCTGATGTCTTCGCCCTGATGGCCGAGGCCGGCGGGACATTGGCCGACATAATAATCACGGTGCTCGCAAAAATTATCGCGCCACGGATAGGCGTAGTTCTTCGACTCGTCCTCGACCAGCGGAATGGAATTGACCCGGCAGCGATAGGCCGGAGTCTTGCCGCCGCCGTGCAGACTGACGCGTCCGGTCAAATTGCAATCGCCCCAATTCATGAACGATTGCGAATTGACGTAGGACGGCGCCGTTTGCATCGGATATCTGATCGCCGCATAAACGGTCGGGTCGGCGCGGCCGCCTTGGCCCTTCATTCCGGTGCCGGGAAGTAGATCGCCCGGCGCGTAATAGGTGAACTCGGGCGAAACGCCCTGCGGCCGGTCGACCGTCTGCGCCGCCGCAGGCGCCTTGCCCGATTGCGGCGAGCCGCCGGCGATATTGAGGGCTTTCAAGAATCGCACCGCGACCTTGTCGGCTTCGCGGCAGGACAGGCGGCGGGCGCTTGTCGCGCCGTCATTGCATCCGATCGCTACGACATAAGGAACGCCAAAGCGCGTGAAGGTGTAACGCAGGCGTTCTTCGAGCAGAACCCGCCGCAAATCGGGAAAGTCCACCGCCAGCTCGGGCACCGGCGCTTGTTCTGACAAGGCCGGAGGATCGAGCTCGTAGACGAACGTCGAACCGGTGATCAGCACGTCGACGTTTTTGGCGAAGCTCAGATCGAGCCCGCCGAAATTCTCCGGCGGCAGTGAGAATTCGGCGTCGTAGCCGGATGCGCCGGGGAAAAAGACGATCGGATTTTGAAATCCCGAAAAGTATCGGCTTACATCGCCGGTCGCACCTTGCGCTTGATCGCGCAGCAACGCTGCCGGATCGAACGGCAGCAGGACCGGTACCGGGCTCGCGGCGATGTTTGGCAGGATTTTTTCCGCCGCTGTGTTCAGCCGCGTCAATGCGTCCGGCGCTGCGGTCGGTTCGCCGGGTCCCGCGGGTTCCGCGATACCAGCCACTTTTGCGCGCGCCGCGCTCCAGTCCACCGCCGCGAATGAAAGCCGCGGGTTCTTCATTTCGACTTCGGGCGCCAGTTCTGTCGCGCCCATCGGGGCTGCGTCCTGCGCGAAAGCGGACGAAGCCGACAGGAGAACGACAAGGGCGCAGGCTTGCAACGCAACACGCACGATCATCACTGATGGGCAGCCTGGACCGTGTCCGGCCGCAATTTTTCGGTCAGCCGGTCGAGGCTTGTGGCAAAACTTTCAATATCGAAATTCAGCGGATCGTCGTGGCCGTCGGGAATGTCGCCATCGATAGCGGAGTGAAAGGCGGGAATAAGCCATTGTCCGGCGCGGACGCTGGCGATGGTATAAAGCAGCGCGATCCGCTCATATTGCGCGGCGGTGAAGGCGGGATCGGGCGATTGCGCGTCGTTGCGGCCGCCGTGTCCGCGCGCGCTCTTGCGCGGCTGGACGAGTTCGTTGTGCAGGAAAAGTCCTTGCAGCGCGCCGCCGAATTCCGCCGCCTGCTCGAACTTGGTCTCGCGCCAGGGGATCGAATAATCGTGCGCCACCAGCATTTCGCCGATGCGATTGATGAAGACGTGGGCGCGTCCCCAGCCGTCGGAACAGGCATAGTCGGCGAGATTTTCGTATTCCGGATCGGTATCGATGTTGCCGGGAAAGCCGCGGCGGCCGTAATTCGGCCCGCTGGTATCGTGGATCACGAAATAGCGCGCCAGCGGCGCATCCGGATTGTTGTCGCGCGCGCGCGCCACCGGCTGCCACAGATTGGCCGCGAAATCCCATTCGAGATCTTGCTTGGACAGGTAGTCGCTCAGGACTTCGCGTGAGGGGAGGCCAGTGCTTTCGCCGATGCGGCTCGCTAGCGCCGGCGGAAGACCTTCGAGCGGCGGCCCGAGGTTCCTCGTCGCGTCCATGCCGCGCATCAGACACATCGCCTGTTCGACCGGCGAGCCGGCATAGCTCAATGTCTCGGGATCGAAATTGCAGGCGCCCATGTCCTTGATGAAATAGAGCGGCCGGAAGTGATCGGGCTTACACTCCACGGCCAGCGCCGCGTTGACGCAGCCGATCAGTATCGTGAAGCTGACCGCCGCGACGAGGCCGTTGCAGGGTTTTAGAGCGCGCACGCGTAAATCCCGAACTCAAAGATTCTATACTATCGCTATCAACGCGCGACCTGCCAAGCGGTGCCGGGCAGGCCGACGGAATCGATCCGCTGGCAATGAACAAATGTTCAGGATTTGCGGCTGTAGTCGCCGCGTAAATCAGTCTTTCGCCCGCTCCACATAGCTGCCGTCGGCCGTCATCACCACGATCTTGGTGCCGGTGGTGACGAAGGGCGGGACCATGGTCCGCACGCCATTGGAGAGAACCGCAGGCTTGTAGGACGAGGCCGCCGTCTGGCTCTTGATGGTCGGCTCGGTTTCCACCACTTCGAGCGTCGCCTTGGGCGGCAGTTCGATGGCGACCGGGGTGCCTTCGTGCAGGCTGATGGTCACCTCCATCTCCGGCTGCAGATAGGCTGTCTGATCGCCGATGATGTCGGCCGGCAGCGCCACCTGGTCGTAGCTTTCCATGTTCATGAAATGGAAGCCTTCGCTGTCCTGGTACATGAACTGGTGCTTGTGGTCCTCGACGAAAGCTCGCTCGACCTGATCGGTGGTCTTAAACCGCAGCGAGAGCTTCACGCCGTCGGCGATCCGGCGCACGTCCATCTGGGTGACGGGCGTGCCCTTGCCGGGATGAATATTCTCGGTGGATACGATGACCCCGAGCTTGCCGTCCAAATCGACGATATTGCCTTTTCGCAGCGAGCTGGCGATGACTTTCACGACTTCCTCAATGGTGCTGGCTCAGAGTTCTGGGCGCAACATACCGATCCTGAGCCTGACCGCTAGCTATTTCGTCACTGGACCGCAAACAAGATTTGGGCCTGCGAGCAACGACATGCCGGACGTTCCACCCCATTCGTCGCCCTTCTGGGCCCGGCACGTTCACGCCGACCGCCGGCCGGCCCTTCTGGCGCGCGGCCGTATCGTCGCTGCGCTGCGGGGCTGGTTTGCCAGCAACGACTTTGTCGAGGTCGAAACCGGCGCGTTGCAAGTTTCGCCCGGCAATGAAATTCACCTGCATGCCTTCGCCACGACGCTGACAGGGCCGGACGGCGCCTCGTCGCCGCTTTACCTGCGGACATCGCCGGAATTCGCTTGCAAGAAGCTGCTTGCGGCCGGCGAGCGCCGCATCGTTGAGTTTGCCAAGGTGTTTCGTAACCGCGAACGCGGGGCGCTGCACCACCCCGAATTCACGCTGGTCGAATGGTATCGCGTCAGGCGAACCCTATCGCACGCTGATGGATGACTGCGCCGCGATTGTGCAAGCGGCGGCGCAGACCGCCGGCACGAAGCATTTGACCTTTCGCGGCCGCACGGCCGATCCGCTCGCCGCGCCGGAACGGCTGACGGTGGCGGAGGCGTTTTCGCGTTTCGCCGGCATCGATCTGCTGGCGACATTGCCGGGCGGCGAGCCGGACCGCGCACGTTTCGCGATCGCCGCGCAGGAAGCCGGTATACGGATCGCGGCGAACGATCGCTGGGGCGATATTTTCAGCCGGATATTGGTGGAACGGGTCGAAGCCAATCTCGGCATCGGCCGCGCCACCATTCTCGACGAATATCCGGCCGCGTTGTCGGCGCTGGCCCGGCCTTCGCCGAAAGATCCCCGTGTTGCCGAACGGTTCGAGCTTTATGCCTGCGGCGTGGAACTCGCGAACGGCTTTGGCGAGCTCAATGACGGAGTCGAGCAGCGCCGCCGGCTGGAGCGCGAAATGGCGGAAAAGCAACGCATCTACGGCGAGCGCTACCCGATCGACGAGGATTTTATCGCCGCGCTCGGCCAGATGCCGCCGGCGTCCGGCGATCGCGCTCGGGCTCGATCGCCTGGTCATGCTGACGACCGGGGCTTCGCGCATCGATCAGGTCATCTGGGCGCCGATGCCGGGCGACTGAAAAACGTCACGTGTTCAGCACGACATTGAGGATGGCGGTGGTGCCGCCTTGGACTTTCTGCAGCGCCGTTTGCACCGCGGCTTTGAGCTTTTGCGGCTCGTCCACGCGCTCGCCGTGGAAGCCGAATTGCACGCCTAAGGTTTCGTAGTCCGGCCCGTCGAGCCGCGAGCCAAGATGCATGTGCGCGCCTTCGGCGACGCCGTCCGGATAATGGTGCACATGGCCCTTTTCCATCGCCAGATATTTCTTGTTGTTGAAGATGACGATGAGGATCGGCAGACCGTGCTGCTTGGAGGCGCCGAGCGCCTGAATGATCGGATTGTAGAGGAAACCGCCGTCACCGACGACCAAAGCGACGGTGCGGTCGCGCGCCGCGAGCTTCACGCCGAGCGCTGTGCCGATGCCCTGGCCGAGCCCGCCAAAGCCGCGGAAGAAGCTCTGCGGTGTCGTGAACGGCAGGTGCTGGCGAACGACCGGCTGATGCGTGATGGTTTCATCCACATAGATGGTGTCGGCCGGCATGACATCGCCAAGCGCTTCGACCAAAGTCAGCGGTGCGATCGCGTTGCCGTTAGCGCTGCGCGCCTTGACCTTTTCGGCCTTGAGGCCGGCGACGAAGCGCTCGTGCTCGCGCGTCCATTTTTCACGCCGCGTCTTGACCGCCTCGCCGCCGAGCTTGGCAGCGCGTGCCGCCGCCGTCAGTGCTTGCAGCGATGCCGCGATACCGCCTTCGAGATAAAGGTCGGCATGCAGGTTCTGATAGATCATGTTGGCTTTGAACTGATTGTCGTTGATGGCGACGATCTTGCCTTTGCCGGGACGGGTATGTGGCGGATACCAGGGCGTGCGGCCACCGACGAGCAGGATGAGATCGGCGTCTTTGACATGATCGTAGCTGGCGTTGCCGATATAAAGCGGATGATCGGTCGGAAAATTCGTGTAAGTCGCGGCGCGACCCCAGGTCACCGGCAGCGCCAATAGCTCGGCAAGCTCGACCAGCGCCTTGAAAGCGTCCGGATCGCGGCCCGACTGCTCGGCGACGACGATCGGATTCTTTGCGGCAAGGAGCAGCGCCGCAACCTTTTCAACTTCGCCCGGATGCGGCGCGACGCGCGGCGCAACCGGCACGTCGCGGTCGTTAGCCGGCGGCGTCCAGTCGTGCAGCATGTGCTCGAGCGCGACATTGAGATAGATCGGACCCGTCGGCGTGCGCTGCGCCATTTCGCCGGCGCGGATCACGCTCTCATAGAGCGTGTAGGGACTGGTGACCTGCCGCGACCACTTGGTGAAATTCTCGACGAAGCGCTCGATGCCGCCGACGGTAAGCCCGCCGTACCACTGCGGCTCGATGTCGAGGTCCGGATTTTCGCCGAGCGTCTGCGATTCACCCGACATCACGATCATCGGTATTTCGGCCTGCAGCGCGCCGTGGACACCCATGCTGCCCTGCAACAGCCCGACGCCGGCATGCAGCAGGACGGCTTGCGGCCGGCCGGTCATCAGCGTGTAGCCGGTCGCCATATTGACGGCGAGCGTCTCATGCCAGACGTCGATATAGGCGGGCCCCGGCCGGTTGCCGAGTTTTTGCCGCACCAGGGCTTCCCACACCGGCGACCATTCCGAGCCCGGCGAGGACATGATGTAGTCGATTTTCAGCTTGCGAAACGCTTCGAGGATTGCTTCCCCGCCGTCCATGTAGTTTTTCATTCGGTCGCTCTTACTCGCATGATTTATGTCAGGTGGCTTATGCCAGGCCGCTTGCCTGAACAACGCGGCATCAAGCATAAGAGACATGATCCCAGCAAGCGAGGCCGGTCATGACGGCAGTCACCAAACCCCTGCGCGCGATAGCCGAATTGGCGGATGCGCAACTCCTCAAACCCGATCGGCTCGCGGCGCTGGAACAGGTTGCGGCGCGCTATGCCATAGCCATGACGCCGGCCATTGCCGGCCTGATCGATCGCGCCGATCCGGCCGATCCGGTTGCGCGGCAGTTCCTGCCCGACGCGCGGGAGCTCGATCCGCATCCTCAAGAGAACAGCGATCCGATCGGCGACGATGCGCACAGCCCCGTCGAAGGCATCGTGCACCGCTATCCGGACCGCGTGCTGCTCAAGCTCGTCAATGCTTGTGCCGTGTACTGCCGATTCTGTTTTCGCCGTGAAACTGTCGGACCGGGGCAGGGCGGGCTGTCGCGCGCGGCACTGGCGGCGGCACTCGACTACATTCGCGCCACGCCGCAAATCTGGGAGGTGATCCTGACCGGCGGCGATCCACTGGTGGCCTCGCCGCGCCGCATCAAGTCGGTGATGGCGCAGCTTGCCGCCATCGGCCACGTCAAGGTGATCCGCGTCCACACCCGCATGCCGGTCGCGGCGCCGGAGAAAATCTCCGCCGCGCTGGTGCGGGCGCTACGCACGGACAAGGCAGTCTTCGTCGTCCTCCACGCCAATCACCCGCGGGAACTGAGCAACGCAGTTCGCGCCGCTTGTGCGCGCTTTGTCGATGCCGGCATTCCGATGCTGTCGCAGTCCGTGCTGCTGCACGGGGTCAACGACGATGCCGAGACGCTGGGCGCGCTGATGCGGGCTTTGGTCGAGTGCCGCATCAAGCCGTATTACCTGCATCATGCCGATCTCGCGCCCGGCACGGCGCATTGGCGCACGACGATTGCGCACGGCCAGTCGCTCGTGCGAGCGCTGCGCGGACATTATTCCGGGCTGTGCCAGCCGGCCTATATGCTCGATATTCCCGGCGGCCACGGCAAATCGCCGATCGGCCCGAATTATCTGAGTCCGGACGGTCGCACGATCGAGGATTTTAACGGACGGCGGCACACCTACCCGCCGCAGTGAGCTAGGCCGCTACCGGAAAAACCACCGTGGTTTCGAATTGATAGGTGCAGGCCTGGCACGACCAGGTATGCCGCACGCAGCGCTCGCTGACATATTCGGACCAGTCCGGAGCGAGCAGTGACTCGCTGCACTGCGGGCAATTGTTCTTGCTGTAGGTGACGAGCCGCGCCGGCGTTGCTGTCTTGGTTTGCAGAGCCATGATGCTTCCTCCCTGAGAAACCACCCCTCCGATGCCAGACGACGCTAGCCGCCGTCTGTGGCAGCGGCGTGACCGAGCTTGGCCGCCGGTGTGAACGAGGCAGGGAAAAATTCCGGTTGCGATGCAACAGTTTGATGAATTGTTTTCGCTGCATCGCACCGAAAACCGCACATCGCCGCAGCGCCTTATTCCATTACCCGAAATATGGACGCGAATTCATTGGCCGGCCACGCGTCCTTCATCGCGGCGTAGCCTAGCTTAGCTGCGTAGCGTTTGGGGACTCTCTTCGGCGAAAGCCGACAAACATAGGAGTTCGCCATGATCTCGCTCATCAGATCCCACACTACCAAATCGCTCTTCCGTTGCGGCGTGATCGCCGCTTCGCTCGCGCTCGCCACAAACGCGTTCGCCGCCGGTATTCCCATTCCGCATCCTGCAGCGGCCGCGCATGTGACCCACAGTGTTGTCGCGCGCAATCAGAGGCCCGCCTTTGTTCAGCCCGCCGGTATTGGGCAACTGTTCCAGGGCCTGTTCGGCCTGCCGATCTGCCGGTCACAGTCGGCTCCGCGCCAGCGATACCGGCGGCTACGACCCGACCTTTGATTCACCGTCGCCCGCGGTCGACGTCGATAACAGTCAGTCACAGGCGGCCATCGACGCGTCGGACCAAGCCATGCAGCAGGAGGACCAGTCCCTCCAAGACTTGGACGCCAGCATTGCCGCGGCCGAACAACAAAACGACGCGGCCAATGCCGCGATGGTGCAGACCGAGATCAATGCCGGAATGTAATTCGTCGGTATGCGATCGACATGGAAGGGCGCCGCGCAAGGCCGGCGCCCTTCTCGCTGTTCGCGACGTGAGGATTGGCGCGCCCTACGGGACTCGAACCCGTGTTACCGCCGTGAAAGGGCGGTGTCCTAGACCGCTAGACGAAGGGCGCGCAAAGGCGCGCGAGCGTATAGAGAGTTTGCCGGAGGCGGCAAGGAAGCGGCAAAGAAGCAGCAGGGAAACAGGGCGCTTTCACCATTTCCCGGTATTGGGCATCGACGTCCAGGGTTCCTTGGGCGGCAGCGGCGACCCTTTCTGCAACAGCTCGATCGAATGCTTGTCGGGCGAGCGGACGAAGGCCATGTTGCCGTCGCGCGGCGGCCGGTTGATGGTGACGCCCGCCTTCATCAGCTTCTCGCAGAGCGCATAGATGTCGTCGACCTCATAGGCGAGGTGGCCGAAATAGCGCGCCTCGCCGTAGTCCTCGCTGTCCCAATTGTAGGTCAGCTCGACCAGCGGCGCCTGCCGGGTGGCCGGTCCGTTGGCGACCAGGTCGTCGTCGGCCGGCGCTTCGAGGAACACCAGCGTGAACTTGTCCTTCTCGTCGACCCGGCGGCGGACCTCCTTCAGGCCGAGCTTGTTGCAATAGAAATCGAGCGCGGCGTCGAGATTGCGCACGCGCAGCATTGTGTGCAGATACCGCATAGGTGAACCTCCGCTGATCGGACCGGGCGCAACGGTTCGCAACAGTTCCTATGTAGGACAGAGCCGAGCGGTTATGAAGTTGGGTAGCAAGGATGATCGCGCCCGATCTCGATAGCGCCATAGCGCGGCTGGAGCGACCTGGTCCACGAGGCGGCGGTCATCGTGCCGTTCACCGGGGCCGGCATCTCGACCGAATGCGGCATCCCGGACTTCCGCTCGCCGGGCGGGCATCTGGACCAAGAACCGGCCGATCCCGTTCGACGAATTCCTCGCCAGCCAGGAGGCGCGCAACGAATCCTGGCGGCGGCGCTTTGCCATGCAGGACCAGTTCGGCGACGCCCAGCCGGGCCGCGGCCACCGCGCGCTGGCCAGCCTCTACCGCGCCGGCAAGGTGCCGGCGGTGGTCACGCAAAACATCGACAATTTGCATCAAGCCTCGGGAATCGCGCCGGAACACGTCGTCGAGCTGCACGGCAATACCACGTTTGCGTTGTGCCTCGATTGCAGCGAGCGCTACGAGCTGGCGTGGGTGCGCGAGCGCATGGAGGCGGCCAACGGCTGCGCGCCCGATTGCCCGCTGCGGCGGCTTCATCAAGACCGCGACCGTCTCGTTCGGCCAGGCGATGCCCGATGCTGCAATGCGGCGAGCCCAGGACCTGGCGCAGTCCTGCGATCTGTTTCTGGCGATCGGCTCGTCGCTTGTGGTCTGGCCGGCCGCCGGATTTCCCTTGATGGCGAAACGGAATGGCGCGCGTCTCGTCATCATCAATCGCGAGCCGACCGAGTTCGACGACATCGCCGATCTCGTTGTGCGTCAGGACATCGGCACCGTGCTCGAACCGTTCATCGTTCATTGAACGAAGCCGCGAGTGTCCAACGACTGAAATCCACTTTGTGCACAGGCTATGACGCTTTTATCGCAGTGTTGCATTTTTGCCCTTTCGCGTCGGATTGCCGGTGTTATCTTCGATTCAAGAGATTCGTGATGCGCCCGACGGGCGCCAGCACAGAAGCGGCGGCGGCCACGGCGTCATGGCGTCGGACGGGATCGAACCAAAATCACCAAGCCGGGGCTCGGACCCGATGTCGCTCTTCCCGACGAAGCGTCAGCGCGCGTCATCGAAGTGGCCGGCGTCATCAAGTGGTTCGACGTCGCCAAGGGCTACGGCTTCATCGTTCCCGACAACGGCATGGCCGACGTGCTCCTGCACGTGACCTGCCTGCGCCGCGACGGCTATCAGACCGCCTATGAAGGCGCGCGGGTCGTCTGCGAGGTTTTGCCGGGCCGAAGGGCCTGCAGGCCTTCCGCGTTCTGTCCATGGACGAATCGACGGCGATCCATCCGGCGCAGATGCCGCCGCCGCGAACCCATGTTACTGTGGCGCCGACCAGCGGTCTCGAACGGGCGCAGGTCAAATGGTTCAACCGGCTGCGCGGCTTCGGCTTCCTGACGCGCGGCGAGGGGACGCCGGACATTTTCGTCCACATGGAAACGCTGCGCCGCTTCGGCCTGACCGAACTGCGCCCCGGCCAGTTCGTGCTGGTGCGCTTCGGACCCGGCCCGAAGGGCATGATGGCGGCCGAAGTTCGCCCCGAGAGCGGTCCGCTCGGCCCCGCTTCGCACTAACGGCGATACCCCTCCTTCACCGATTGGTGGCATGCTGCTCGGCTTGCTGGGCGCGGGCGAAAAAGCTATCCAAAGCCGCGACCGGCGGGGTATAGCGCAGCCTGGTAGCGCGGCAGTTTTGGGTGCTGCAGGTCGCAGGTTCGAATCCTGCTGCCCCGACCACCCGCCTCCGCTTCGCTACGGCACGCGACCGAGGAATAGTTCGATATGACCGCCCGGATCTACAAACCAGCCCGCACGGCCATGCAGTCCGGCACCGCCAAGACCAAGGAATGGGTGCTGGATTACGAGCCCGAGCAGCCGCGCGCGGTCGAGCCGCTCATGGGCTGGACCAGTTCGGGCGACATGAAGCAGCAGCTGCGGCTCAACTTCGATACCAAGGAAGAGGCCGTCGCCTATTGCGAGCGCAACGGCATCGCCTACGAGGTGTTCGAGAGCAAGCCGCCGAAGCGGCTGCGCATCTCCTATTCCGACAATTTCGCCTACACGCGGCGCGGCGCCTGGACGCACTAAAGCGCGGCGTCGGCACGGCTTCAGGCCGGGCGTTTTTCCAATGCGCGCGCGGGGCTGGGCGTCCTGCCGCGCCGGCGATGGCGCGCTGGCGCAACAGCGAACTGAAACGCTCCTCCGGCATCGGCTGGCCGAGCAAAAAGCCCTGGCCGTAATCGCAGCCCATGCTGACCAGAGCCAGCGCATCCGACGCCTTCTCGATGCCGACCGCCACGGCGACGCTGCCGAAATTATGCGCGAGGTCGATCACGGTCTTGCACAAGCGGCGCATTGACCTTGTCGGTGCCGCAATCGGTGACGAAGGTGCGGTCGAGCTTGAGCTCGGCAAACGGCAAATTCTTGAGCCGCACCAGCGAGGAATAGCCGCGGCCGAAATCGTCGATCGCAAGCCTGACGTTGAGGTGCTCCAGTTTCTTGGTGATGTCGGTGGCGAGCGCGAGATCGCGGACGATCTGCTCTTCGGGCACGTCGATGATGAGACCGGGCCATTTCTCGAATTGCGGCCGGTAGGTCTGCACGATGTCGGCGACGTCGAGTTTGACCAGCGCCTTGACCGGGATGTTGACCGCCATGCGCAGATTGACGCCGAGCTTGGCGAAGTTGAGACCGGCCTTGAGCGCGTTCGCCAGAGCCAGTTCGGAGAGCGTGATCAGGCTTGACTCCGTGGCGCCGGGCATGAACGCGCCCGGCAGCAGCACGCCATGTGTCGGATGGCGCGCGCGCGCAAAGGTTTCGGCGCCGACTAGCTGCTTTTTGCGCAAGTCGATCTTCGGCTGGTACCAGAATTCGATCCAGTCCTTCGACAAGGCCTCGCCGAGATCGATGCGGCCGGCGACCGCTGGCGGATGGCCGAGCTTGAGGTCGTGCAGCACTTTCATGATGACATTCGTCTCGAACGGCTTTCGCAAGACCGGCAGCATTTTCAGATGCTGCTGCTCGCCGATGCTTTTGACATGCGCCAGCACCGCCGAGCCGCGGCTCGACATGAGCTGCACCTGGCCGCGATAGCCGCATTGCCGAGCGCGACGACGCAGGCTATCGCTTCGGCGGATTCCAGCGGGATGTCGAGAAAAACGAGATCGGGGACGCGCCGCTGCAGCGCCGCGCCAAGACCGTTGCCGTCGGCGAATTCCTCGGTGTCGATTCCGGCGCCGTGCAGAATGAGCGACAGGAAATGCCGGATGCTCGCGTCGGTATCGATGACGAAGCAAAGCGGGGTATGCGTCGCGCCGCCGCGCGCGGCAGCGGCTGAAGGCCCGGGGGAGGACAATGGCGCCGGTTTTGCGCTCATAATCGGCTCTACACGCAACGGAGTAACCCATCATTAGTGAAAATGTTTAATCTGGGGTTTCGCCGTCCTGCGCGGCCGCAGGGGCCGCCGCCCAAGATTGCCCCGCGACACTCCACGGCATGCGCCATGCGGTCTTACCGGGAGCAGGCGGTGGCGAACGAGCCAAATACACGGCGGCGTGAGCGCAGCGTGCGGAGCCGTGTCGGCGATTGTGATTGGCGTGCCGGTGCCGTGTGCCTTACATGCCGGGAGGAAGGGTGCTTTGCGGAGGCGGGAGGAACTCATGGCAGTCGGAAAATCGGCAGGGCTCGGCGTGGGCCGCGGATCTTTGCTGGGGCCCGTGATTGGCGCGCTGCTGCTGATCCCGTTCCTCGGCTTCGCGACAAGCCAGGCGGCCGAGCCCGCCGTCGCCATTCCGGCGCCGACACTCGACGAGACCGCGCCGGCCGGCGGCTTGCAGAACGTCGTCCTGGCCGGCGGCTGCTTCTGGGGCATGCAGGCGGTTTACGAGCACACCAAAGGCGTGACCCAGGCGGTTTCCGGCTATTCCGGCGGGGCGAAGGAAACGGCGCACTACGAAATGGTCGGCACGGAACGGACCGGACACGCCGAATCCGTCTCCGTGACTTACGATCCGCAGCAGATTTCGCTCGGCAAGATTTTGCAGATCTATTTTTCGGTCGCGCATAATCCGACCGAGCTGAACTATCAGGGACCTGACAGCGGTCCTTCATACCGCTCGGCGATCTTCTATGCCAATGACGAGCAGAAGCGGATCGCGGACGCCTATATCGCGCAACTCCAACAGGCGCATGTCTTCAACGCGCCGATCGTGACCAAGCTCGAGCCGCTTATCGGGGTTCTATCCGGCCGAGGACTATCATCAGGATTTTCTCGTCCTGCACCCGACCTATCCGTATATCGTGTTCAATGACCTGCCGAAGGTGGACAACCTCAAGCAGCTATTCCCCGATAATTATCGCGACAATGCCGGTCACGGTGATGGCGTCGAGCCGGCCGAGCCAGTAGGCGCCGGCTGCAAAGCTCCGCATCACGAAGGCTTTGTCGCGCTGTCGAGTCGCGCGATCTTCGGCCCTATAGCCATCGCGTCCCTCTCCGAAGTATCGTCGCTCGCAGGAAGCGTGGCGATAACAAGCCCGCTCCGCGAAAACGAGGAAACGGGGAGGAATGCCATGGCTATGGCAACGACGGCGGGGGCACTGCCCGATGCCGAACACAGCGCGCAACTGCGCAAAGCGGTGATCGCATCGACGGTCGGCACGGCGATCGAATGGTACGATTTTTTCCTCTACGGCACGGCGGCCGGCCTTGTCTTCGGCAAGCTCTACTTTCCGCACGAGGACCCGCTTGCGGGGACGCTTGCCGCCTTCGGGACCTATTTCATCGGCTTTGCCGCGCGTCCGGTCGGCGCCGCGATTTTCGGCCATTACGGCGACCGCATCGGCCGCAAGGCGACGCTGATCGCCACGCTGCTGTGCATGGGGCTGGCGACCTTCGCCATTGCCTTTGTGCCGACCTATGCGTCAATCGGCATCTGGGGCGCGGTGCTGTTGACCGTGCTGCGGGCGATCCAAGGCATCGGCGTCGGCGGCGAATGGGGCGGCTCGGTGCTCCTGGCGATGGAATGGTCGCGCACCCATAACCAGCGCGGCCTGGTCGCTTCGTGGCCGCAATTCGGCGTCCCCTGCGGGCTGCTGTTGTCGACTCTGGCGGTCGCCGTTTTCAGCGCATGGTCGGGCGACGACTTTTTGGTCTGGGGTTGGCGCGTACCGTTTGCGCTTTCGATCATCCTCGTCGGCATCGGCCTGTGGATCCGGCTTGGCATCCTCGAGACGCCGGTGTTCCAGCAACTTCTGGATACCAATAAAATCGAGAAGGCCCCGATCCTCGAAGTGATCAAGAAGCAGCCGAAACAGATCATCCTTTCGGCCTTGCTGCGGCTGTCCGAGCAGGCGCCGTTCTACGTGTTCACCGCCTTCGTCTTCGCCTACACCGTCGGCACGCTGCACATGGCGCGGAGCTTTATTCTCTGCAGCGGTGACGGCGGCGGCCTGCGTTTCGTTCTTCACCATCCCGATTGCCGGCCACTTCTCGGATAAGATCGGGCGCAAGAACATGTACCTGATCGGCGTCGTCGTCATGGGCCTGTTCGGCTTCCTGTATTTCGGCATGGTGGACACGGCGAGCCCGACGCTGGTCTTCATCGCCATCGTGCTGTCGCTTATTCCGCATGATCTGCAGTACGGCCCGCAGGCGGCGCTGATCGCGGAATTGTTCACGCCGCGGCTGCGCTATAGCGGCGCTTCGCTCGGCTATCAGTTGGCGTCGATCATCGCCGGCGGTCCGGCGCCGATGATCGCCACCGCGTTGTTCGCCGCGTACCAGACCGGCTATGCGATCTCCGGCTATATCCTCGTCCTTGCCGTCATCAGCTTTATTGCGGCGGCGATGATGCCGGACTACACCGGCAAGGATATTTCGGACGACGCTTACAGCGACGACTAGCCGATCCTGTTGTGGCTGCGGGCGGAGCTCGCAACCCGCAATGTCAGAAAGAGAGCCCGCTTCCGGCGATCCCGGAAGCGGGCTTTTTCTTTGATCGGAGGCTACAGCACCAATCCGGTCTGCGGATCGATCAGGTGCATGCGGTCCATGTCGGCGTAGAGCCGCATCGGCTCGCCGGGGCCGACCGCGCTGCCGGGGTCGACGCGGCCGCAAATCTCCTGGCCGTCGACGGTGAAATACACCATCGTCTCCATGCCCATCGGCTCGACGACGTCGAGAGTGGCGGCGAATTCGCAACTCGCGTCGCGGTCGTTGCGCCGCGGCTCGGTGATGTGCTCGGGCCGCAGCCCGAACATCAGCTCCTTGCCGTCGAGCGACTGGAAGCGCGCCGCGCGCGACGCCGGCACCGGCAGGCTGATCTTGTCGGATACGCGCACGCGCTGCCCGCTGCCGTTCTGCTCCAGCCGGCAACGGATGAAATTCATCGCCGGCGAGCCGATGAAGCCGGCGACGAAATGCGTCCGTGGATGATGATAAAGGTCCTGCGGCGTGGCGATCTGCTCGATCAAGCCGCCGTTCATGACGACGACGCGGTCGGCGAGCGTCATCGCCTCGACCTGGTCGTGAGTGACGTAAACGGTCGTGGTCTTCACCAGCTGGTGCACGCGCTTAATCTCGGTGCGCATCTGCACGCGCAGCTTGGCGTCGAGGTTGGATAAGGGCTCGTCGAACAGAAACACTTTCGGGTTGCGCACGATGGCGCGGCCCATCGCCACGCGCTGGCGCTGGCCGCCGGACAGGGCCTTCGGCTTGCGGTCGAGCAATTCGGTGATGTCGAGAATGCGCGCGGCGTGGTCGACGCGCCTCTTGATCTCCTCCTTGGGGAATTTGCGCAGTTTTAGCCCGAACGACATGTTCTCGAACACCGACATGTGCGGGTAGAGCGCGTAATTCTGGAACACCATGGCGATATCGCGGTCTTTGGGCGGCAGGTCGTTGACGATATCGCCGCCGATATAGATGTCGCCCGCCGTCACTTCCTCGAGGCCTGCGATCATGCGCAGCGTCGTCGATTTGCCGCAGCCGGACGGGCCGACCAGCACCACGAATTCGTTGTCCGGGATATCGAGATTGATGCTGCGTACCGCTTCGACATTGTCGTAGCGCTTGACCACATTACGCAACGCGACTTCGGCCATTTGGCAAAACCCTTTGTCAGCCTTTGGTGGCGCCGGCGGTCAGGCCCGCGATGTAATAGTCCATCAGGAAGGCGTAAATCACGAGCGGCGGCGCGGCGGCAAGGAGCGCGCCCGCCATCAGCATGCCCCACTTGTAGACGTCGCCGCGAATGAGGCTCGTCACCGTGCCAACGGTCAGGACCTGCTGGTCGGCCGAGTAGAGGAATGTCATCGGATAGACGAAGGCCGCCCACGACACGGTGAAGGCGAAGATCATCGCCGCGATGATGCCAGGCAGCGCCACCGGGATGAAAATCTTGGTGAGCATCTGCAGATGCCCGGCGCCGTCGATCAGCGCCGCTTCGTCGAGCTCCTTGGGGATCGACTGGAAGTAGCCGATCATGATCCAGGTGCAGAACGGCACGGTGAGGGTCGGATAGACGAGCACCATGCCCCAATAGGAGTTGAGCAGCCCGAGCACCTTGACGATCTGGAACAGCGGGATGAACAACAGCGTATCCGGAACGAGGTAAGTGAGGAAAATTCCGGTCGCCAGGATGCTGGAGCCCCAGAACTTCATCCGGCCGAGCGAGAAGGCGGCGAATACGCTGACCACCATGGTGATCGCGACGGTGCACACCGTGACGATGATGGTATTCCTGAAAAAGATCAGGAAATCGGTCTGGGTGAGCAGGATCCGAAATTGATCGAGCGTGACGCCGTCGGCGATGAACCACGGATTGGTCGCCATCCGCGCCATCTCGGAGTCGCTCTTGAACGCGGTGACGATCATGTAATAGGGCGGGATCAGGAAGAAGATCGCGAACATGACCAGGAAGACATAGGACATGATCAGCGCCCAGCGCCGATTGCGGCTCAGGCTGGCGCGAAGACTGAATCCCTGGCTGGCGCGGGCGGTAAGCGCGGCCGTGCTCATCCGATCTCCCGGCCGCGCTTGCGTACGCCGCGCAGGATGAGGACCGCCGCCACGGCGAGGATTGGAAACATGAACAGCGAGGTCGCGGCGCCGAGCGGCAGGTCGCCGGAGCGGATGCCGAGCATGAAGGCGTAGGTCGCGAAAACGTGCGTCATATTGCGCGGGCCGCCGGCGGTCATGATCTGCACGATGTCGAAATTGGCAAACGTCACGATCAGCGAGAACAACACCGTGATGGCAATGATATTGCGCATCATCGGCAGCGTGATGTGCACGAACTTCTGCCAAGCATTGGCGCCGTCGATCGCGGCCGCCTCGTAAAGCTGCTCCGGTACCGATTTGAGCGCCGCCAGATACATGATCAAAAAGAACGGCGCGCCGTACCAGACGTTGACCAGAATGACGGAAAAGCGCGCCCAATAGGGACTGCCCAGCCATTCGACGTCCTGGAAGCCGAGACTTTCGAGAATGTAGTTGAAGGCGGAGTGGGTGGGATCGAACAGCCACCACCAGCCCAGCGACGACAGAGCGAGCGGGATGACCCACGGCACCAACAGCATGCCGCGCCACTTGCGCTGGCCTTTGGCCGGCAGATTGTTGATCAGGTGCGCGGTGATAAGCCCGATTAGTGCTTTGAAGAACACGGCGCTGAGCGCGAAGATCGCCGTCTGTTCCATCACCATGCGGAACACGTCGCGCGACAACAGGAAGCTGAAATTCGACAGCCCGATGAAGCGCGTCTGCGCCTTGTTCAGCATCGACAGATAAATCGAATAGAACGCCGGATAAACCACGAGCCCGGCGATGATGACGATCAAGGGCAGGCACATCAGGAAGGCGATGGTCGAGCGCCGCCGCATAAAAAGCTGCAAGCTCCGGCCCCGGCTCGCCGGCGAACGCAAGCCGACGCCCGGGAATCTGCCCGGCAGTCCCGGCGACCACGTCTGGACGGTATCGGCCATTGCCATCCTCTATCGTCATTCCAGGGCCGCGCAGCGGAACCCGGAATCCATAGTCCCGGCGCTGGGGGTATGGATTCCGGGCGCCCCGGAATGACGTATCGTTACGCGCGCAGCGTGCCTTCGAGTTCGTTCTCGGCCCACTTGATCACGTCGTCGATCTTCTCGTTGCCCTGCGTGACCTTGGCGACCATCACGGTGTTGATCGCCTGGTTGTAAATCTGGGCGCCGACTTCGGACCGCGCCGGCGCGCCGGCCATCGAAGTCTGCTCGTCGCCGCGCGGCGGATAGCCGTAAACGGTGCCGACCGGCGGCCCGACGGTCTGCCAGGTGGGCAGATCGTACATGGTCTTGAACGACGGCAGATCGTAGCCGGACGACGCCTGCACCAGTTGCGCGATCGAATCCTTCTGCGAGATGTAGGTCAGAAGATCCTTCGCCGCCTGCTTGTTCTTGGAGAACTGCCAGACGCCGTAGAATTGCGGCAGCTGGCCGACGAAGCGGCCCTTGGGGCCGATCGGCATCGGATGGGTCCAGCAATTCTGGCCGACCTCCGGATGGTCGCGATTGGCGACCGCCCAGGCGCTCGGCGGATTCATGATGCCCGAGCCCTTGCCGGAAATGAGCCAGCGGTTGTTGCCGGCGTCGTCCCAAGCGTAAACCTCCGGCGGGTTCACCGCCATCAGCTTTTTCAGGTATTCCAGCGCCTGACGCGTTTCGTCGGAGTTGATCTTGATGTTGTCCTTGGCGTCGACCATGACCACACCGTAGGAATTGAACAGCGCGCCGACCCAGTCGACGGCGTCGCTGGTCTGGCCCATCGCCAGGCCGACGGGGAAGCCGGCCGCGTGGAGCTTCTGCGCGGACGCGAGGTAGGTATCCCAATTCCAATTGGCGACTTTCGCCTTGTCCCATTTCGACTCGTCGGCGGGGAAGATGTCGCGCAGGTCGATACCGGCATGCTGCTGGTAGAGATCGAAGCGCGAGCAGCACGGCTTGACCTGACTGCCGACCGCGGTCGGCACGCCGCGCCAGGTGCCTTTGATCTTGGCGAGGTATTCGGCGACCGGGCTGATCGGGCCGTATTGCTTGATCAGTCCATTGACCACGTCGTCGAGAGGCTCGAGCTGTTCCTGGTGGATGCGGACGTTCCAGTCGCGATGCGACATGATGTCGTGACCGGTGCCGGCTTGGGCTTCGGCCGCCGCGGTCAATTTGTCCTTCTCGCCCTGCGAGGTGATGTAGTCGATCGTCACCTGGCAATTATTCTTGGCGCCCCACTCGTTGCAGAGCTTGGTCAGTGTGTTGTTGGCGCCGGGCACCCAATGGTCCCATACGCCGAGCGCCAGCGTGCCGGCGGCATAGCTGGTTTTCACATAGGGGGCGGCGAAAGCGGCGGCGGAACCGAGCGCCGCGGATTTGATGATTTGACGACGGGAAAGCTTTGAATGGGTCATTGTGTTTGTCTCCTCCAGACATGTCCTCAAAGACGGCGCCATGTTTATTCTTGGTTTTGGCTGGCTTGGCGAAAAACATACTCTTATCGCGCTAGCCCGGCTAGAGCGGCGTTTGGAAGCGGCGGCACGGAAGCGGGCAGATCAAGCCGGAACGGCCGGGACGTGGCGCCTAAGACCCGTTGGCGAGCCGTAGATCTGTGAATTTAGTGGTTGTCCAAGGGCTTGTGACGCCGGAACCGCCGTCGAAATATGCTAGGATGAATGCATCACACGGTGGGAATCGGAGCGGCGTCATGATGGCGCGCAAGCAGGGCGACTGGCTGGTCGCAAAAATCGGCGACGACGTCGTCATGATGAGCCGGGAAAAAACCCATCATATTGGCATTACCGAGGTCGGCGCCCGCATTTGGGAACTAATCGACGCGCCGCAAGAGATCGATGCCGTGTGTGCGCAATTACGGAAGGAATATGCCATTCCGCCGGACGTGTGCCGTGCCGAAGTCAAGGCGTTTCTGGATGAGCTTGTGCAACACGGCGCCGTCACGCTCGATCCCGCGGGATGATAAGGTTCTGTCGATGACGCAGATGCCGGAAAAAATCCTGGACTTGCGGTTCGGCGCCACAAGCGTGAGCGAGAATTTGCATCGCGCGATTGAGTCCGAGCATTTGATTGAGGTTGACGATGGTGGACTAGAGCTTGCCGGCGATCCCGCGCCAGGCGTCAATTGGATGACCGTCAATAATGGGCCGCCGCTGGGCTGCGGGTTCCTGATGTATTTCATGTTTGATCATGCCTATGCCAAATCGGCGGTGCCCCACGGTTGCAGCGCCTGTTACAAAGTCAAAGTCGTGGTGCGAACGCCGCGCCAACTGGTCGCCGCGTGGGAAATCGGCAAACGCACAAAATGCCGGTCCAAGTGGGGGACCGACCTCAACAATCCCTATTCGCAAAATATTTATGCCGGATATTTTTACGTATCCGGTCGCCGCAACGGAAATTGGCGACCCCGGCGGGATTCGAACCTGCGACCTCGCGTTGCCAGGGCAGGCACAAGGCATAGTGCCGATTTCGTCCTTAGAGCTAAATTGACCTGCCGCGCTGTCCGGCGCCCATTTTGGCAACCGATGCGACCTTCCGCCGCCGAAACTATTTAACCGGCCCCACGATTAGCTAGGTGGGCTGGCCAGGGAGTATCAAGCCGTGGTGGTCGATTTTGGACTATGGATTATCGGTGCCTTCACGCTCTCACTCTTGGTCTGCGGCTGCATTTGCACGGCCAGCGACATCAAGCGGCGATAATCTCACGGCGAATTGCTCGCGACTGAGTGAATGAGAGGGAGGCGAGCTTGGGAAGGGTTCTCTATTGGACTGCTACCATTATCGCCGGCCTGATCGTGGTGGCGGTTGTAACAGGTTACGTGTCCAACGTCGGAGAAGGCGTACCTTTTATCTCGATCGCCGCTTTGATGCTTGCCGGAGCCATTTGGCTGGTGGGGTGGACCTCCCGCAATCTGTTCGCTTGACGTCGGCCTTATTGAGAACATCGGTTGCTTCATGGCTGTCGTACGCCGCCGCTCTCCCGCGTTGTGATCTTCCCACAGGCTTCCCCATCGTAAATTCGGGGAAGATTGGCGCGGCAAAAAAATGCAAGAAATTCCCATATTTATTGGCGACCCCGGCAGGATTCGAACCTGCGACCTTCAGCTTAGAAGGCTGTTGCTCTATCCCCTGAGCTACGGGGCCGTTTAAGCCGATCATACAATAAACTTGTCGCCCAAACGCCGGGTAAATCCGCGCCCGTCGGCGCCTGCGGGCGTTGCCCGATCATGACGATGATTTAAGCTTCCTCGCGCCCGCTCGGCCACGACCTCGACACGATCTTTGCTTCAGCTTTCAGAGTGGGACAGAATTGGGCCTCCTGGGAGGATTTCGCCGATGTTCTTGTCTTTCCGCGCCGGCGTTTTGGCGGCGGCAGCCGCCGCGTGCTTCGCCGTTGCGGCTTTTTCCGCGAGCGCCGCGGACAAGCCATTTAAGGACGAAGATCTCGCCAATAGCGCGATCGAGCTCGAAGCCCAGATCAAGTCGGACGCCGGAACGGCGACCAAATCGCCCGATCAGCTCAAGCGCGACGCAGATGCCGCGTTTGCAAAAAACGACTTCCGCACCGGCATGGCGGTGCTCGGCCAGATTGTCGCGGCGACGCCCAATGACGCGACTACCTGGCTGCGGCTGGCGCACACCATTCAGCAAATCGGTCCCGCCGACGACCGCGAGCGCGCGATGCTGCTCGAGCGCGCTTCGTCGGCCGCTTATGTCGCCTATGAGCGCACCGCCAATCGCAACGAAGAGGCGGATAGTCTTGCCTTCCTCGGCACGCTATTGAGCCAGCGCCAATTGTGGCGTCCGGCGCTCGATGCGCTGCGGTTGTCGCTCGAAATCCGCGAAACCGCCGACATCCGCGGGCTCTATGAGCGTCTGCGCGACCAATATGGTTTCCGTGTACTCGATTACACCATCGACGCCGATACAGCGTCGCCGCGCGCCTGCTTTCAATTCTCGGAGGATATTCCCCCGCGCACCGACTTTTCGCCCTTCGTTGCGGTTGCCGGCATCGACAAGCCTGCACTGTCGACGGCCGAGAAACAGCTTTGCGTCGAAGGTCTCACCCACGGCCAGAACTATACCGTGACGCTGCGCGCCGGGCTGCCGTCGATGGTGCACGAGACGCTGTCGAAGTCGTCGGATTTCGCGATCTATGTGCGCGACCGCAAACCCTTCGTGCGGTTCTCGACGTCGGCCTATGTGCTGCCGCGCACCGGCCAGCAGGGCATTCCCGTCATCAGCGTCAACACCCGCGACGTCGCCATCGAAGTGTACCGCATCGGCGACCGTAACCTGATCGATACGATCAACGGCGCCGGCTATGCGAACGGCGATTTTCAAACCAGCCTCGACCGCTACGATCTCAACCGCTTGGAAAAGTCGCGCGGCTTTGCCGTCTGGAAGGGCGATCTCGCCGTCGATGCCGGCACGCTCAACGCGGAGGTCACGACCGCATTCCCCGTCGATCAGGCGGTCGGCGCCCTGCAGTCCGGCGTCTATGTCATGGTGGCGGAGCCGCGGGAACAGAAGAACAGCGACAACGACTATGACTCGCTGGCCACCCAGTGGTTTGTCGTCTCCGATCTTGGGCTGACCGCGTTTTCCGGCAACGACGGCATCCATGTCTTCGTCAGTTCGCTGGCGACGACGGATGCGAAAAGCGGCATCGAGCTGCGGCTGATCTCGCGCGGCAACGAAGTTCTGGCGACACGGAAAACCGATGCTAGCGGTCATGCGCTGTTCGAATCCGGTCTGGCGAACGGGGCAGGCGGTTCGGCGCCCGCGCTGGTGGCGGCGGCCGATCCGCAAGGCGATTACGCCTTCCTCAATCTGCGCTCGCCGGCTTTCGATCTGACCGATCGCGGCGTCGCCGGGCGTCCGGCGCCGACCGGGCTTGATGCGTTTGTTTACGCCGAGCGCGGCGTCTATCGCTCCGGCGAGACGGCCTATTTCACCGCGCTGTTGCGCGATCCTCAGGGCACGGCGGCGGTCAATGTGCCGCTTACGCTCGTGGTCGAGCGGCCGGATGGCGTCGAGTTCAAGCGTGCGCTCATCCAAGACCAGGGCTTGGGCGGTTACACGCTCGCGTTGCCGATCAACGCCACGGCGCCCACCGGCACCTGGCACGTGCGCGCCTTCACCGATCCGAAACGGCCGCCGGTCGGCGAGACGACATTTCTTGTCGAAGATTATGTGCCGGACCGGATCGAATTCGATCTGACTTCGCCGTCGGCCCATATTGCGCAAAACGCGCCCGCCGAACTCGACGTTGCGGGGCGTTTCCTGTACGGCGCGCCGGCCGGAGACCTCGATCTCGACGGCGACGTGACCATCGCCGCCGCCAAAGAGCGTACCGGCTTTGCCGGCTACCAGTTTGGCCTCGCCGACGATGAAATCGATCCGACCCGGCGGTCGCTCGACGATCTGCCCTCGACCGATGACGGCGGCAACGCCAAGCTCAATGTCAGCCTCGACAATCTGCCGTCGAGCACGCATCCGCTTGAAGCAAAGATCGCTATCCGGATGTCCGAACCCGGCGGGCGCGCCGTGGAGCGCACGATCACGCTGCCGGTGACGCCCAGCGGCAACATGATTGGCGTCAAGCCGCTGTTCGAGGGCCGCTCGCTCGCCGACGGGGCGAGCGCGAATTTCGACGTCATTGTCGCCGCGCCCGGCGACAAGCCGGTGGCGCAGAGCGGGCTGCACTATCAGCTTTTGCGGATCGACACGCATTACCAGTACTACCAGCGCGACGGGAATTGGAATTTTGAGCCGGTCAAGACGACAACGCGCGTCTCCGACGGCACGCTTGACGTGACGCCCGACAAACCGGCGCGCATTTCACTGCCGGTGAATTTCGGCCGCTACCGGCTCGACGTCGCCAGCGCCGATCCGAACGGTCCGGAAACGTCGGTCGATTTCGACGCCGGCTGGTATGTCGATGCCAACGCCGATACGCCCGACATGCTTGAAGTCGCGCTCGACAAGCCCGAATACCGCGCCGGCGACACCATGACCGTCGCCATCACGGCACGCAGCGCCGGCCGCGTCACGCTCAACGTGATCGGCGACAAGCTCCTCGCCAGCCAGACCGCCGACGTCAAGGAAGGCGTCGCGCAGATCAAACTGCCGGTCGGCCGCGACTGGGGCTCGGGCGCCTATCTCGTCGCCACCTTGCGCCGGCCACTCGATGCGCCGGCACAGCGCATGCCGGGCCGCGCCATCGGCGTGCAATGGTTCGCCGTCGATCGCGCGGCGAAAACGCTGACCATCGACCTCGGCGCGCCGGCTCTGTTGCGGCCGAATTCGAGCCTCCACATTCCGGTCAAGGTCGGGGGCCTGGCGGCTGGCGACGACGCGAGGATCGTCGTCGCCGCAGTCGATGTCGGCATTCTCAATCTGACCAATTACAAGCCGCCGTCCCCGGACGATTATTATCTTGGCCAGCGCGCGCTCTCCGCCGATATCCGCGATCTCTACGGCGAACTGATCGATGGCATGCAGGGCACGCGCGGCCAAATCCGCTCCGGCGGCGATGCCGGCGCGCAATTGCAGGGCAGCCCGCCCGCCGGGCCCCCGGTCGCGCTCTATTCAGGCGTTGTCAGCGTCGGCAATGACGGCACCGCCGATATTGCCTTCGACGTGCCCGCCTTCGCCGGAACATTGCGCGTAATGGCGGTGGCATGGAGCAAGAATAAAGTTGGCCAGGCCACCGCCGATCTGACCGTGCGCGATCCTGTCGTGCTTACCGCGACGCTGCCGCGCTTCCTCTTGCCTGGCGACCGTTCGAGCGTGCATGTCGATCTCGACAATGTCGAAGGCCAGCCCGGCGATTATGTCGTCACGGTATCCAGCGCGGATGCGGTCATCGCCGGCGCCGGCGCGACACAGACGCTAACGTTGCGCGCCAAGGCGCGCGGCGCGATCGAGGTGCCGATCACCGCCAGTGCGGCCGGCAACGGCGCCGTCAAAGTGGGAGTCACCGGGCCTGCGGGTTTTGCGTTAGAGAGAAATTATGTGCTCGCGGTGCGGCCGCCGGCGCAAATCCTGGCGCGCCGCACCGTGCAGTCGCTCGCCAAGGGCGACAGCTTGACCTTGTCGAGCGACATGTTCGCCGATCTCGTCCCCGGCACCGGCGGCGTTTCAATCTCGGTCGGCGCCTCGACCGCGCTCGATGCCGCAAGCCTGCTTGCCGCGCTCGATCGCTATCCGTATCGCTGCTCGGAACAGATCACGAGTCGTGCTCTGCCGCTGCTTTATGTCAGCGACCTCGCCAGCGCAGCGCATGTGACGCTCGATGCCGACACCGAGCAGCGCATCCGCGACACCATCGATGCCTTGTTGACGCGGCAGGGCAGCGACGGCTCGTTCGGTCTGTGGAGCGCCGGCGGCGATGACGTATGGCTGGATTCCTACGTCAGCGATTTCCTCACCCGCGCGCGTGAGCACAAATTCGCCGTGCCCGACGCCGCGTTCAAGCTCGCGCTCGACCGGTTGCGCAATTCCGCCGCCGATCTCACCGATCCCGGCAAGAACAACGGTACCGATCTGGCTTACGCGCTCTACGTGCTGGCGCGCAACGGGCTGGCTCCGGTCGGCGACTTGCGTTACCTCGCCGACGCCAAGCTCGACTCGATCACGACCCCGATTGCCCGCGCCCAAATCGCCGCCGCGCTCGCCATGGTGGGCGATCGCGCGCGCGCCCAGCGCGTCTTTGCCTCGGCGCTTGCGGTCGTTGGGACGGCGTCGTTCGACCTTGCGAGCCGCGAGGATTACGGCTCGACATTGCGCGACGCCGCGGCGGTGGTCACGCTCGCGGCCGAAGGCGGCGCCGACGGCGCGACCGTGCAGGCCGCCGTGCAGCGGGTCGAAGCCGCGCGTGCGACGTTGCGGCCGACCTCGACGCAGGAGGATGCCTGGCTTCTGCTGGCGGCGAGCGCGATCGCCAAAGACGCCGGCAAAGTCTCGCTCGACGTCAACGGCCAGACAGTCGACCAGCCGCTCTACCGCACCGTTACCGCCGGCGCGCTGAAAGATCCCATTCGCGTCACCAATTCCGGCGACAGTGAAGTGAAAGCGGTGGTGTCCGTCACCGGCGCGCCGGTCACGCCGGAGCCGGCCGCGGAAAGCGGCTTTAAGATCGAGCGCCAGGACTTCACGCTTGACGGCGATCCCATCGACGTCACCCACATCAAGCAGAACACACGCTTTGTCGTGGTGCTCAAAATCACCGAGGCGCAGCCGCAATTCGGCCGGGTGATCCTTGCCGATTATCTGCCGGCCGGGTTCGAAATCGACAATCCGCACCTGGTCTCGTCCGGCGATACCGACACGCTGCCGTGGTTCGCCGACGCGGTCGACCCGGTGTCGACCGAGTTCCGCGACGATTGTTTCAGCGCTGCCTTCGAGCGCAAGAGCGACGATCCGGCAGTGTTCAGTGTCGCTTATGTGGTGCGCGCGGTGTCGCCCGGCACCTATGTGCGCCCGCAGGCGAGCGTCGAGGACATGTATCGTCCGGATCGCTTCGGCCGCACCGGCAGCGAAAACGTCGAAGTCATGGCGGGGAAATGACGCGCAACAAAATGCGCATAGCGGCGTGGGCCGCGTCGCTGGGCTGCGTTGCCACGCTGGCGGCTCGCGCTGTGGTGGATTGTCTCGCTCGGTCCGGCGCCGCTCGGCAAGGACCTCGAATTCTCCACGCGCGTGCTCGATCGCGACGGACGATCTGCTGCGCGCCTATGCGACGAGCGACGGCCGCTGGCGCCTGCCGGCCGCGGTCGGCGATGTCGATCCGCGTTTCTTCGATGTGCTGTTCGCCTACGAGGACAAGCGCTTCCGCGCCCATCACGGCGTCGATCCGACTGGCGCTGACGCGCGCGGCGTTCCAGCTTGCCACTAGCGGCCATATCCGCTCCGGCGGCTCGACGCTGACCATGCAGGTCGCGCGCCTGCTGGAGCCACGCCGCGAACGCACGGTTTCGGCAAAATTGCGCCAGATCGTGCGTGCGTTCGAGATCGAGCGCGTGCTGACCAAGGATGACGTGCTGTCGCTCTATCTCGAACTTGCGCCCTATGGCGGCAATATCGAAGGCATCCGCGCCGCCTCGCTCGCCTATTTCGGCAAGGAACCGCGGCATCTCTCGCTCGCCGAAGCGGCGCTTCTTGTAGCTCTGCCGCAATCGCCCGAATTGCGGCGTCCCGATCGATTTCCCGACGCTGCGCGCGCGGCGCGTGACCGCGTCCTCGACCGCTACGCGGCGACCGGCGCAGTGCCGGCCGATGAGATCGCGCTGGCCAAAGCGGTGCCGGTTGCGTCGGCGCGCTATCCCATGCCGTTACTGGCGCCGCACGCGGCCGATGAGGCCGTCATCGCGACGCCGGACAGAGCACGAGCTTCGGCTCACCATCGATGCCGAACTGCAGAAGAACCTCGAAAACCTCGCGCGCGAGCGCGCGCGCACGCTGGCGGCGGCGCTCGGGCCGGACATTTCGCTCGCTCTCATCGTCGTCGACAATGCGACGGGCGAGGTGTTGGCGCATGTCGGCTCGCCCGCCTATTTCGACGAGCGGCGCGCCGGACAAGTCGATATGACGCAGGCGCTGCGTTCGCCCGGCTCGACGCTCAAACCCTTCATCTATGGTCTCGGCTTCGAGGACGGCTTGATCCATCCCGAAACGCTGATCGAGGATCGGCCGGTGAGCTATGGCGCCTATGCGCCGAAGGATTTCGATTTTGCTTTCAAGGGCACCGTTACGGTGCGCGAGGCGCTGCAATTCTCGCTCAACGTGCCGGCCGTGGCCGTGCTCGATCGGATCGGTCCGAGCCGGCTCGCCGCGCGGCTGGCGCAGGCCGGCGCGGCGCTCACGCTGCCTGACGGCGACGCGCCGGGCCTTGCCATCGGGCTCGGCGGCGCCGGGCATCAAACTCTCCGACCTGGTCATGCTCTATTCCGGGATTGCGCGGCTTGGTTCGGTCCTGCCGCTTGAAGAGCGCTTGGGCGAATCTGCCGCCGCAAGCGCGCCGGCTGATGGAACCGGTCGCGGCCTGGTATGTGAGCAACGTGCTGTTGGGCTCGCCGCCGCCCGAAAACGGCGTTGCCGGACGCATCGCGTTCAAGACCGGCACCAGCTACGGCTATCGCGATGCCTGGTCTGTCGGCTTCGACGGCAAGCACACGATCGGCGTTTGGGTCGGCCGGCCCGACGGCGCGCCGGTGCCGGGCCTGATCGGCCGCGAAGCGGCGGCGCCGATCCTGTTCGACGCTTTCGCGCGCATCGGCGGACCGGTTGCGCCATTGCCGCATCCGCCCGCGCGGCGTGCTCGTGGCATCGAATGCCAAGACTGCCGCCGCCGTTGCGGCAGCTTCCAGCCGGGACGGCTCGCCGGCGAGACCGCGCAGCCGCCGTTGCACATCATCTTTCCGCCCGACGGCGCGCGGCTCGATCTCGCCAGCACCGGCGGCAAGCCCGATCCGGTCGCGCTGAAGGTCTCCGGCGCGGTTGCGCCGCTGACCGTTCTCGTCAATGGCGTGCCGGTTCGCGAATGAGGGGCGGGGCAGCCTGTTCTTCAATCCCGACGGCCCCGGATTTTCGCGCGTAACGGTGATGGACGCCTCGGGCGCGAGCCGACAGCGTTGTGGTGCGGGTCGACGACAGCGCCACCGTTGCGCCATGCTCCGGCCCGTGCGGCACCAAGGTAGTGCACAACCGGCGGCTCGGCGCTAGCCGAAATTGCTTATCGGACAGGGTCTTGGCAGGTCCTGGAATTCTACCGCATCAGTCAGTAAGTCGGGCCGCTTCCCGTTCAATTCGGAAAGCGGCCGACGTTGGACAGCGGCGGCTCGCGAAGCGCCGGGCATTGCCACAATCCGGGAAACGATCCGTGAGTACGACGACGCTCGCCGCAACAGCCAACGGGCAAAGCGCTCGCTGTCAGGATATGGAAATTCTCCATGCGGCGGGTGCTGTTTCCGCTGTGCGTGCTTGCGCCGTTCGCCTATTTTTTTCCCAAGATCGCGCTGTTTTACGCTGATCTGCGGCGCCTATGATGTCAGCCGCAATTCGGGACTAAATCTTTCGACGCTGCGCCGCTATTTCATCGGCAATGGATTTCCGACCTGGCTGTTGTCTCCGTTCAATACGCTCCTGGATCTTTTGTCGCTGCCTTATGTCAACAAAGGCGTCTATCGGCTGGACGATCTGCCGCCCGCCTATCAGGACGAGGTGAAGCAGCTGATCCAGGCCACGAAAGAGGCGGATATCGTCGCGCAGCTGGAAGAGGCGGCGAAGAAATTTCCGCGCACGATGGTTTTCTTCCGCTGGTACGGCGTCGACAAGCAGACATTCCTGGATGTGCCGGGGTTCCGCCGGCCGTGGAAATATATCGAGACGATCGGGGTTTCGGTCTTCAACAAGAAGGTCTCGACCTCGCTGCATTTCGGATTCATGCGGGCATCGTTGCGCATTTTGTACAACCTCAACGATATGACCGATGACTCCGCCTACATCGTCGTCGGCGACAAGACCAGCTATTGGCGTGAAAACAAGCTTTTCATATTCGATGACACGCTGCTGCATCAGTCGTTCAACGAAACCGACCAGACGCGCTATTGTCTGTTCGTGGACATGATCCGCCCGACGCCTTTTCCGGGCGTCATGCGCGCCGTCATCTCCGGCATCCGTTTGCTGACTCAGAGTTTCAAATTCATCTATTACCAGAACTGGAAGCTCATCGAGCGCTAGTCGCGCAAAGCCGGATGAACCAGGCGTGTCGACCGCAACGACATGAGCACGACCAGCAGCCGGGTACCGCGGACCTATTGGCCCGCCAAGGGCTTTTCCGCGCTGTTCGACTACGCCGCGGGTTCGAGCCGCCGCGCGGCCGTGATGCTGGTCTTGGTTTCGCTCATCGCCTTCCTGCCCGGCTTCTTTCAAATTCCGCCGGTCGATCGCGACGAGGCCTATTTCGCGCAGGCGACCAAGCAAATGATCGAGACCGGCGATTACGTCGACATCCGCTATCAGGACGACGTGCGCTACCGCAAACCGGTCGGCATCTATTGGATGCAGGCGGCCGTGGTGAACACCGCGAGCGCGCTCGGCTTGCCCGACGCGCGCACCACCATCTGGCTCTATCGCGTGCCGTCGCTGATCGGGGCGGTCGGCGCGGTGCTGGCGACCTATTGGTGCGCGCTCGCCTTTGTCAGCCGGCGCGGCGCGGTGCTGGCCGCGCTGATGATGATGGCCTCGACAATTCTCGGCGTCGAGGCGCGGCTCGCCAAAACCGATGCGGTGCTGCTCTTCACCGTGGTGCTCGCCATGAGCGTGCTGGCGCGCGTCTATCTGGCGCCGCGCCGCGCCGATCCGCTGCCGGGCTTGGGCTTGCTGGCGGTGTTCTGGACGGCGCTCGCCGTCAGTATTCTGGTCAAGGGCCCGCTCATCCTGATGGTGGTCGGGCTTGCCGCGGCGACGCTTGTGCGTCCTCGACCGCTCGGCGCGCTGGCTGTCTGGCGTTGCGCCCGTTGCCGGGAATTGCGTGGCTCCTGCTTCTGGTGCTGCCGTGGTTCATCGCGATCTATCTGCGCGTCGGCAGCCAATTCCTGGTCGGTTCGGTCGGCGGGGATATGCTTGCCAAGGTCGCCAATTCGCAAGAAACGCATGGCGCGCCGCCCGGGCTCTACCTCGTTCTGTTCTTCGCGACCTTCTTTCCCGCCTCGATGCTGGCCGGATTGGCGGCGCCGGCGGTGTGGGCGGTGCGGCGCGAACCGGCTGCGCGCTTCCTGTTGGCCTGGCTCGTGCCGTCGTGGATCGTGTTCGAACTGGTCGTGACCAAGCTGCCGCATTACGTGATGCCGCTTTACCCGGCGATCGCCATTCTCATCGCCGGCGCGGTCGAGACGAAAGTTCTGTCGCGGCGGCCGTGGCTGGTGCGCGGCGTCATGTGGTGGTTCCTCGGTCCGGTCATCCTCAGCATTGTCGCGGTGATCGGAGCGATCGTGATCGATCGCGATCTTGCGCTGTTGGCGTGGCCGTTCTTCGCCGCCGCGATCGTCTGCGGCCTGTTCGCCTGGCAATTGTACGAAGACGACGGCGCCGAACGCGCCTTCATGCGCGCCGCCGCCGCGCAGGTGTTGATGGCGATCGGCCTTTATGCCGTGATCGTACCGTCGCTGACGCCGGCGTTTCCGAGCGTGGCGCTGGCGCAAGTGCTGCACGATTCCGGTTGCGCGCATCCGGTTGCCGCCAGCGTCGGCTATGAAGAGCCGAGCCTGGTGTTTCTGGCCGGCACCACGATCCGCTTCACCGATGCGGCCGGCGCCGCCGATTTTCTGCGCGAAGGCAGTTGCCGCTTTGCCTTTGTCGACGCCAGGCAGGAGCGCGATTTTGCGTTGCGCGCCGAGGCGATCGGTTTGCGTTACGGCCGCGGGCCGCGCGTCGACGGCTATATCATCTCAAACGGCAAGCCGATCACCATTGCGGTCTTCCAATCGGCAGGCGCGCCGTGAATGGCGCCCGATGCGCCGCCGGATCGAATGAAAGCGGTGAATGAGACGCGGCCGGGTGGCGGCGCGGCGGCGGTCGAGCCGCGCTGGCGCAAAACGCGCAGCGAAACTTTGAGCGCTGGATACTCGTTATCGCGCCGCGCCGCGGCACCCAGTTTCGGCCGCACGTGCGCCGGCCGTCGCCGGGGCCGTCGTTACGCTCATCGCGGTCATTGCATCGATGGTTGTTCTCGATACCGCGGCGACCGCGTGGGCGCGCGCGCAGCCGCAATGGTTCAGGAATGTATTCGAGAGGATCACCGATTTTGGTCTGTCGGGCTGGTTCCTGTTTCCGTTCGGGTTTGCTCTGTTGTGTCTCGCGGCGCTGATCTCGCCGGCGCTGCCGCGTCTCGCGCGCGGCGTGCTGACCGCGCTCGCCGTACGGTTCGGGTTCTTGTTTCTGGCGATCGGCGTGCCGGGCCTGTTCGTCACCATCGTCAAGCGCCTGATCGGCCGCGCCCGGCCCTTTGTCGGCGGCCATGACGATCCGTTCGCCTATATGCCGTTCATCTGGCGTCCGGAATACGCCAGCATGCCGTCCGGCCACGCTACGACATCGGTCGCCGCTGCGATTGCCATCGGGGCGATCTGGCCGCGCGCGCGATGGGTCATGTGGCTCTACGCGCTTGTCATCATGTTCAGCCGCGTCGCCGTCCTTGCGCACCATCCGAGCGATGTCATCGCCGGCGCGTTGACGGGCGCCGCGGGGGCGTTTCTGGTGCGGCGCTGGTTCGCGGCGCGGCGTCTGGTCTTTTCTGGCGCCGAACTGCGGGCCGATCCGGGACCCTCGCTCGGGCGGATCAAAGCGGCTTTGCATCAGGCAATAATCGGTCTCTCCTCTATGCCTTTGAGATCATAGATCTTTTCGCCGGATTGAACCTGGGGCGGATGCCCTTTAGAAGCTTGCCGGATGGCGCAAGGCAACGGGCGCGCGTCCCGCAATTTCCGTCGTGGTGCCGGTGCGGAACGAAGCCGGCAATATCGCGCCGCTCGTCGCGGAGATCGCCGCCGCTTTAGGCTGGCCGCGCGTTCGAGATCGTCTATGTCAATGATGGCTCGAGCGACGCGACCGAAGCAGGAATTGCGGGGCTTGATGACGGATCGGCCGTGGCTGCGGCAAATCCGCCATGAGAAATCCTGCGGCCAGTCGGCGGCCATCCGCACCGGCGTCGCCATGGCGCATGCGCCGATCGATCGTGACGCTCGACGGCGACGGCCAGAACGATCCGGCGTTCATTCCGAAGCTGATCGCCGCGCTGGAAGCCGGCGCGCCGCGCATCGGGCTCGTCGCCGGCCAGCGCGTCGGCCGCAAGGCGAGCGGATTTAAGAAATTGCAATCGCGCATCGCCAACGGCGTGCGCGCCGCCGTGCTCAAGGACGGCACCCGCGATACCGGCTGCGGGCTAAAGGCGTTCCGCCGCGATCTGTTCCTGTCGCTGCCGTATTTCGACGGGCTGCATCGCTTTCTTGCCGGCGCTGGTCCGCCGCGAAGGTTTTGACATCGGCTATGTCGATGTCGTCGACCGGCCGCGCCATCACGGCGTGTCGAATTACGGGTTTCTGGGACCGGCTGTGGATCGGCATTCTCGATCTCGCCGGCGTGTGGTGGCTCATCCGGCGCAGAAAGCGCGTTCCCCAATCCGAGGAGGTTACCCTTGCTCATTGATATGTCGCACGCGGTCGGCGCCTATCTGGTGGACGTGTTCGTCACCAGGCTCGATTGGTGGGTGCGTCCTCGGCGTTCGTCGCGCAGCGCTTGTTCACGATGCGCTTTCTGGTGCAATGGATCGCCTCCGAGCGCGCCGGCCACAGCGTCATTCCGCTGGCGTTCTGGATTTTCTCGATCTTCGGCGGCGTGCTGCTGCTGGTCTACGCGCTCTACCGCAAGGACGCGGTGTTCATCGCCGGCCAGGCGTTCGGCGTGTTCGTCTATGCGCGCAATCTTTATTTCGTCGATGCGCGACCGCAAGGCGCTACCGCCGCGGCGTGAGGCACGTCATGCGCGCGCCGCGGCGGCCAGCGCGGCAAAGCCGCGCTCGAGATCGGCGATCAGATCCTCGACCGCCTCGAGGCCGATGTGGAAGCGCACCGTCGGTCCGCCGGGCGCCCAGCGCGTCGCGGTGCGCAGCGGCGTGCAATCGAACGGAATGGCGAGGCTTTCGTAGCCGCCCCATGACGCGCCGATGCCGAACAGTTCGAGCGTGTCGAGGAAGGCGAATACCGCTTTCTGCGGCACCGGCTTGAGCACCATGCTGAACAGTCCGGACGCGCCGGTGAAATCCCGCTTCCAGATCGCGTGGCCGGGATGGCTCGGCAGCGCCGGATGCAGCAGGCGCAACACTTCCGGCCGCGCTTCGAGCCAGCGCGCGACGGCCAGGCCCGATTGATAGTGCCGGTCGAGCCGGACGCTGAGCGTGCGCAAGCCGCGCAGCCCGAGATAGATGTCGTCGGGCGCTTCGTGCAGGCCGGTGAAGCGCACGGTATTTTTCAGCGCCGCGACGGTCGCCGCATTGGCCGAGACGGTGCCGAGCATCAGGTCGGAATGGCCGCCGATATATTTGGTGCCGGCCTGGATCGCGAGATCGACGCCGTGGTCGAGCGGCCGGAAATAGAGCGGCGTCGCCCAGGTATTGTCCATCAGCACCAGCGCGCCCTTGTCATGCGCGGCTTTGGCGATGGCGGCGATGTCCTGCATTTCGAAGCTCAGCGAGCCCGGCGATTCCAGATAGACGAGCCGCGTATTCGGCTGGATCAATTCGGCGATCGCGGCGCCGATGATCGGGTCGTAATAGGTCGTGGTGACGCCGAGCCGGGTCAGAACCTGCTCGCAGAAATTCCGCGTCGGTCCATAGGCGCTGTCGGTGACGAGCACATGGTCGCCGGAATGCACGACCGACAAGAGCGCCGTCGAAATCGCCGCCAGCCCCGACGGCAACAGCGACACGCCGGCGCATTGCGGCCCTTCCAGCTCCTGCAAGGCGAGTTCGAGCGCCTCGGTGGTCGGCGTGCCGCGGCGGCCGTATTGGTAGCGGGCGCGGTGGGCGAGGAAATCCTCGGCGTTCGGATAGAGCACGGTCGAGGCGTGATAGACCGGCGGATTGACGAAGCCGTGATAGGACGCCGGATCGCGCCCGGCGGTCACCACCTTGGTGGCGGCGCGCCGGGATTTGGGCGGCCGTCGTTCGTCTTTGTCGTTCATGCCGTGTCTCGCGTGTTTCGACACGGCTCCGGTATGCGGTGCGCCGCGCGCCATTACCTCGGCATCGGCTGCTTTCGTCAACCCCTTGACCTTCAAGCGCGATCGTTCTCAGATGACGGCCATGCGGATCACGGTCACTCGCCTCGTGCGCGCCCGATGCCGGGGCTTTGGCGCACGCCTCATGCTGAAAGGCCTCGGTCATGAAACGTGTTGCTACGGCATTCGCCATTGCAATGGCGCTGGCATTCGGCACGCAAGCGGCCTTCGCGCAGACGCTCAAAGCGGTGCAGGACCGCGGCCAGCTGGTCTGCGGCGCCAACGGCACGCTGGCCGGCTTCGGCATGCCCGATCCGCAAGGCAACTGGACCGGCTTCGACGTCGACTTCTGCCGCGCCATCGCGGCGGCGATCTTCAACGATCCGACCAAGGTCAAATTCGTGCCGCTGACGGCGGCCGACCGCTTCACCGCGCTGCAATCCGGCGAGATCGACGTGCTGTCGCGCAACACCACCTGGACGATGTCGCGCGACACCTCGCTCGGCGTCGATTTCGCCGCCGTCAATTATTACGACGGCCAGGGCTTTATGGTGCGCAAATCGCTGAAAGTGAATTCGGCGCTCGAGCTCAACGACGCTTCGGTCTGCGTGCAGCAAGGCACCACGACCGAGCTCAATCTCGCGGATTATTTCCGCGCCAACAACATGACGCTGAAAACGCGTGACGTTCGCCACCGCGGATGAAGCGGTGAAGGCCTACGACACCAGCCGCTGCGACAGCTACACCACCGATTCCTCGGGCCTTTACGGCGAGCGGCTGCGGCTGACCGATCCGAGCGCGAATATCGTGCTGCCGGAAATCATCTCCAAGGAGCCGCTGTCCCGGCGGTGCGCCAGGGCGACGATGCCTGGGAAGACATCGTGCGCTGGACGCATTACGCCATGGTCAATGCCGAAGAGCTCGGCGTGAACCAGAAGCAACGTCGACGACATGCTGAAGTCCGACTCGCCGGATATCCGCCGCTTGCTCGGCGTCGAAGGCCAGTTCGGCCAGGCGCTCGGCCTGACCAACGATTGGGCCTATCGCATCATCAAAGCCGTCGGCAATTACGGCGAAAGCTTTGAGCGCAATGTCGGCCAGGGCTCGCCGCTGAAGATCGCGCGCGGGCTCAACGCGCTGTGGACCAAGGGCGGCTTGCAGTACGGCATTCCCGTCCGCTGAGCCGCGTGGCGCCGTCATTGCCGGCCGGCGCGCAGCGGGCCCGCTCGATGACTCGAGATCGGTCGCAAGCGTCGTCCGCTACGTCACGCGCGCGCGCCGGTTCGGCAACATCGCGCTGCAAATCGCGCTCGGTCGCTGTCGTCGGCGGCCTCGCTTATGCGCGCCGCCGATCAATGCCGCGCAAAATCTGCACGCAGCGCATATCGCCTCGGGCTTCGGCTTCTGGAACAATACCGCCGGCTTCGACATCAGCCAGACGCTGATCGATTATTCGTCGAGCACGTCGACCTTCGGCCGCGCCTTCTGGGTCGGCCTTCTCAACACGCTTCTGGTCGCCGGCCTCGGCATCGTGCTCGCGACCATGCTCGGCTTTATCATCGGCATCGCGCGGCTGTCGCGCAATTGGCTGGTCGCGCGGCTCGCCGGCTGCTATGTCGAATTGATCCGCAACGTGCCGCTCCTGCTGCAGCTTTTGTTCTGGTACAACGCCGTGCTCAAATCGCTGCCGGAACTGCACGGCAGCGTCGCGCTGCCCGGCGGCGGCATGCTCAACAATCGCGGGCTGTTCCTGCCGCGGCCGGAATTCGCCGCGAGCTTTCGGCTATGTCGTGATCGCGCTCCTTGTCGGGATTGCGGCGGCCGTCGTCTCTGCGCGTGTGGGCGCGCCGCCGCCAGGACCGCACCGGCGAGCAGACGCCGATTCTGTGGCTCGCGCTCGGCCTGATCCTCGGCCTGCCGCTTGTCGTTTCGACCTTGCTGACGGACGTTCCGATCCGCTTCAGCTATCCCGGAAGTCGGCCGCTTCAACGTCATGGGCGGCGTCGAAATCCTGCCGGAATTCGCGGCGCTGCTTTTCGCGCTGACGATCTATACCGCGGCCTTCATCGCCGAAGTGGTGCGCGCCGGCGTGCTGGCGGTGCCGCACGGCCAGACCGAAGCGGCGCAGGCGCTCGGCTTGCGGCCGCGCACGACGCTGCGGCTTGTCGTCGTGCCGCAGGCGATGCGCGTCATCGTGCCGCCGCTGACCAGCCAATATCTCAACCTGATCAAGAACTCCTCGCTTGCCGTCGCCATCGGCTATCCCGATCTCGTTCAGGTCTTTACCGGCAGCGTGCTCAACATCACCGGCCAGGCCGTCGAAGTCGTCGCCATCACCATGGCGGTCTATCTCGCCATCAGCCTCGTCACCTCGCTGCTCATGAATCTCTATGGGTACGCGGTCGCCGTCGTGGAGCGCTGAGCGCGATGGCCGCGATAGCCGAATAGCGCTTACCTGCGCGACGCGCGCCGGCGGAGCGCCTGCCGCCGCCGCCGGCGCACGGCGGCGTCGTCGGCTGGCTGCGGGCAAATCTGTTTTCCTCGCCCGGCAATATCGCGCTCACGCTGATCTGCATGCTGTTGATCGCCTGGGTGGTGCCGCCGTTGCTGCGGTTCTTCGTGTTCGACGCGGTGTGGTCGGGAAGCGACCGCGACGCCTGCCTCGCTTCGCCGCAAAATCCGGAGCCCGGCGCCTGCTGGGCCTTCGTGCGCGTCTGGTTCTCCTATTTCGTCTATGGCTTCTATCCGATCGGCCAGCGCTGGCGCGTCGATCTGTTCTTCGCGGCGCTCGCGTTCGGCATCGTCTGGCTCGGCCTGGCTGTCGGCGCCGCGCCGCGACATCGGCGCCATCTATTTCTTCGTCGTGCTGCCGATCCTGTCCTATCTGCTGTTGAGCGGCGCGCCGCTGCTCGGTCTCGCCACCGTGCCGACCTCGCTGTGGGGCGGCATCCTCGTCACCATCGTGGTGGCGACGGTCGGCATCGTCGTCTCGCTTGCCGCTCGGCATTCTGCTGGCGCTCGGCCGCCGCTCCGACATTCCGGTGGTGAAACTGCTTTCGGTGACCTTCATCGAATTCGTCCGCGGCGTGCCGCTGATCACCGTGCTGTTCATGGCGAGCGTCATGCTGCCGCTGTTCGTGCCCGAGCGTTTTGCGCCGGACAAGCTGCTGCGCGCGCTGATCGGCGTCGCGCTGTTCGCGTCGGCCTATATGGCGGAAGTGGTGCGCGGCGGGCTTGCCGCGATCCCGCGCGGCCAATACGAGGCGGCGCAGGCGCTGGGGCTGGCCTATTGGCGCATGATGGCGCTCGTCATCCTGCCGCAGGCGCTGCGGGTGACGCTGCCGAATATCGTCAATACCTTCATCGCGCTGTTCAAGGACACGACGCTGGTCTTCATCGTCGGCATTTTCGATTTCCTGCGCACCATCGAAGCCGCCCGCATCGATCCGCATTGGGCGACGCCGATCACCAGCGTCACCGGCTATGCTTTCGCCGCGCTGTTCTACTTCGTCTGCTGCTACGGCATGTCGCGCTATGCCCGCAGCGTCGAAGCGCGGCTGGCGCGCGCGCACCGGCGGTGAGGGTGCTCGCGTATGGACAAATCGCCCCGACACGCCGCGCGCCGATCCGCCGAGAGCCGGAGCGCGGTCGAAATCATCGGCCTGCACAAATGGTACGGCGAGTTTCACGCGTTGCGCGACATCAATCTGACGGTGGCGCGCGGCGAGCGCATCGTCATCTGCGGCCCGTCGGGCGGCGGCAAGTCGACGCTGCTGCGCTGCATCAACCGGCTGGAGGACTGGCAGCGCGGCCGCATCGTCGTCGACGGCATCGAACTGACCGACGATCCGAAGCAGATCGTCGCGGTGCGCCGCGACGTCGGCATGGTGTTTCAGCATTTCAATCTGTTTCCGCATCTCACCGTGCTGGAAAACTGCACGCTGGCGCCGATCTGGGTGCGCCACATGCCGAAAAAGGACGCCGAGGAGCTCGCCATGCGCTATCTGACGCGCGTCAAAATTCCGGAGCAGGCGCAAAAATATCCGGCGCGGCTGTCCGGCGGCCAGCAGCAGCGCGTCGCCATCGCGCGCGCGCTGTGCATGAACCCGAACATCATGCTGTTCGACGAGCCGACTTCGGCGCTCGATCCGGAAATGGTCAAGGAAGTGCTCGACACCATGGTGGAGCTCGCCAACGACGGCATCACCATGCTGGTGGTTTCCCACGAAATGGGCTTTGCGCGCCAAGTCGCCGACCGCATCATCTTCATGGATGACGGACAGATCGTCGAGATCAACGAGCCGAAGATTTCTTCGATCATCCGCAGCACGAACGCGCCCGGCTGTTCCTGCAGCAAGTTTTGCGTTGAGCCGCCGCACTACGACGCTGGCTCTACGAACAATCGTTGCGATGCACAAAATACGATCGAATCTATACTGTCTAAATACGTCGCAATACTTTGCATTTGGAAGATTACAGAGCTGTAATCTTGCGTAAATTCCACCTGGCGAAAGTTTAACTTGTTTTATTGCTTGCGCGGTCTCATTATTTCGCGCACGTCTGAGATCGATCTGAGGAGGATCACATGCTCAAGCCAGTCATCGCCGCGACGGCGCTTTTTGCCATCGCCGGCTCTTCGTTTGTGTATGCGCAACAGGGTTTCGGCGGTCACGGTGGTTCGACGGTGACGGCGGTCCGCGCTTCGAACACCGCCATCGGCCGAGCGCCGCCGACATCGCCGCATTCACCGACGCGCGCATCGCCGCGCTGAAGGCCGGTCTCGAACTCACGCCCGATCAGGCGAAGAACTGGCCGCCGTTCGAGCAGGCGGTGCGCGACTGGCGCAATTGCGCATCGAGCGCATCCAGGCACGTCAGGCCGCCGACCAGACGCCGCCGACGTCGCCGTTCGACCGGCTGGCGCGCCGCGCCGACAATATGGCGAAGACCAGCGCCGCGCTGAAGAAGGTCGCCGATGCCGGCGCGCCGCTTTATCAGAGCCTCGACGACTGCGCAGAAGGGCCGCTTCATGATGCTGGCGCGCATTCTGCGGCCGCACCATCACATGCACGCCGGCAACGAGCAGGGCAGGCGTCACGCGGAAGGCTACGGCCGCGGCGGCGATGGCAACGGCGGCGGCAATGGTTGGAGCCACGGCGGTCACCGGCACTTCGGTCAAAACGGCGGCATGCAAAACCTGTCGGGTGACGACGGCGATCAGGGTTCGAAGCTCTAATCGTGATGTCTGAAATTACCGGCGCCCGCTGAATTTCCCCTCCCTGCAGCGGGCGCAAAGACGGAAGCCGCAGGATTCTGTTTCCTGCGGCTTTCGCATTTTTGCCGATCCGCCGCGTCGTTACCGCGCCAGCGGTCCGTTCGCCTTCTTCCAGGCGTCGATGCCGCCGGCGATATGGCAGGCGGTCTTGAGGCCGGCGTCCTGCGCCGCCTGCACCGCCATCGCCGAGCGCTCGCCGAAAGCGCAGAGAAACACGATGCGTTTGCCGGACGAGACCGCCAATTCATGCAGCATGCCGCCGGCGCCGAGATCTTCCGGCAATGCGGGGTAAGGCGCGTGCAGCGAGCCGGGAATGACGCCGTGCTTTTCCCGCTCGCTTTTCTCGCGCAGATCGACGATCGCGATTTCGGGTCGGCCGCGCAACGCCATCGCATCGGCGGCGGACAATGCCCAGCCCTTGCGCGCGACTTCCTCCTGGTGCAGGCCGACCCGCATATTGGCCGGCACCGCGACGTCCATCATTTTCGGATTGGGCAGTTTCAGGTTGTTCATCAGCTCGGCATATTCGTCCATCGACTTCACGCGCAGCCGCGGATTGAACAGTTTCTCCTCGCCGATGGTCGACACCGTCTCGCCCTTGTAGTCGTGCGCCGGATAAACCAGCGTCGCGTCGGGCAGCTTGAGCAGCTTGTTGAAAATCGAATCGTATTGCGCGCGCGGATCGCCGTTCTGGAAGTCGGTGCGGCCGGTGCCGCGGATCAGCAGCGTGTCGCCGGTGAAGACGCGGTCGGCCATGCGAAACGAATAGGAATCGTCGGTGTGGCCGGGCGTGTAGAGCACGTCGAGACGCAAACCCTCGATCTCGACGCGGTCGCCTTCGGCAACGCGCATCGACACGACATCGGCATGGGTCTGCTCGCCCATCACCGTGATGCAATGGGTGCGGTCGCGCAGCGCGCCGAGCCCGGTGATGTGGTCGGCATGCAGATGGGTATCGACCGCCTTGACCAGCTTGAGGTCGAGCTCGCGCACGAGCTGCAGGTAACGGTCGACCTTCTCCAGCACCGGATCGATGATCAGCGCCTCGCCGCCCTGCCGGCTGGCGAGGAGATAAGTGTAGGTGCCGGAGGTCGAATCGAACAGCTGGCGGAAGATCATGGCGGCATCATATCCCGAAATGCGGCCGAATTATTCCTCGTAGATCATCTTACGCGTCATGCCGCCGTCAACGACGAAATTGGCGCCGGTGACGAAGCCGACCGCTTGCGGTCGAGCAGCCAGGCGACGATCTCGGCAATGTCTTCCGGCTTGCCGACGCGGCCGACGGGATGCTGCGTGTGATCCTTGCGGCGCAACACGCCGTGTTTTTTGGTCGCGATCCAGCCGGGGCTGACGCAATTGACCCGCACATCCGGCCCGAGGCTGATCGCCAAGGCGTGGGTGAGCGCGACAAGGCCGCCTTTGGTCGCCGAGTAGGACTTGGTGTTGGGCTCCGACATCAGCGCGCGTGTCGAGGCGATCGTGACGATCGCGCCTTTGGCTTGGCGCAGCGGCTTTTCCGCCGCCCGCGCCAACAGGAATGCAGCGGTCAGATTGGTGTCGATGACGCGATGCCATTCCGCCAGCGTCAGGCGCCGGATCGGCTTGCGGATCATGATGCCGGCATTGGACACAACCGCGTCGAGCCGGCCGAAGCGGTGCAGCAGCGCGTCAACCGCATCCGACACGGTTTCTCGTCGCCCACGTCGCCCTCGATTGCCAACACGTCGCGGCTGCGCGCCGGATAGGTGCGGCGCAGCCCGCTGTCGGGCAGATCGATGATGCCGAGACGCCAGCCTGTATCGAGCAGATGACGCGCAATGGCGCGGCCGATGCCGTTCGCTCCTCCGGTGACGAGAGCGACGGGTTTGGCCCGAGCCATTTTATTTTTCGGTTTCGATCGGCAAATCCGGCCGCGAGCCCCATTCCGCCCAGGAGCCGTCGTACAGCCCCTTCGGCTCCTTGCCGAGGGCTTCGAGCGCAAAGGTCAGAATCGCCGCGGTGACGCCGGAGCCGCAGGTGGTGATGATCGGCTTGTCGAGATCGACGCCGGCGGCAGTGAATGCCGCCGCGGCTTTTTCGCGCGGCACCAGCCGGCCGTTCTCGATCAGCCGGCTGTAAGGCACATTGAGCGCGCCCGGCATGTGGCCGGACCGCAGACCAGGGCGCGGCTCCGGCGCCTTGCCGGCAAATCGCTCTGCCGAACGCGCGTCGACGATCTGGACGCCATCGCCGGTCAGCGCCATGCGCACGTCGTCGAGCATGGCGACGGCGCCGACATTCATCTCGGCGGTGAATTTCTTCGGCTGGCGCTTCACCTCGCCAGTCTCGATCGGCCGGCCTTCCGCTTTCCATTTCGGCAAGCCGCCGTCGAGGATGTAAACCGATTTCGCGCCCATCAGGCGAAACGTCCACCACACGCGCGCCGCGGAAAACAGTCCGGCCGAGTCATAGACGACGACCGTATCGCCGTCGCCGATGCCGAGCTGACCCACCGCTTCGCCGAATTGCGTGGGGCCGGGCAGCATATGCGGCAAGTCGGTGGAGTGATCGCTGATCGCCTCGATGTCGAAGAACACGGCGCCGGGAATGTGGCCGGCCCGATATTCGGCGTGCGCGTCGTGGTTTTGCGGCGTCGCCAGATAGTAGGAGCCTACGGCGACGACTCCCGGATCGCGCAAATGTTCGGCAAGCCACTCGGTCGATTTGAGCCAGCGGCTCGCGGGCAACGGGGCAGGGGTGTTTTCGGGTCTCAACATGATTGCTCTCAATCAGCTAACGCAGCCGCACTGGCGAAGTCCTCACTCATAAGGAACCTTGATGTTCGACTTGCGCTCGAGCCATTGCGGCACCGGGAGATTCTTCTCGCGCAAAAATGCCGGATTGAACAGCTTCGATTGATAGCGCGTGCCGTAATCGGCAAGGATAGTGACGATGGTGTGGCCCGGGCCGAGCTCCTTGGCGAGGCGGACGGCGCCGGCAATATTGATGCCGGATGAGCCGCCGAGGCAAAGCCCTTCGTGTTCGAGCAGGTCGAAAATGATCGGCACCGCCTCGCTGTCCGGAATTTGAAACGCGACGTCGATCGGCGCACCTTCCAGGTTCTTGGTGATGCGGCCCTGGCCGATGCCTTCGGTGATAGACGACCCCTCGGATTTGAGCACTCCCGTCGTGTAGTAACTGTAGAGCGCGGCGCCCATCGGATCGGCAAGGCCGATGCGCACGTTCTTGTTGAACGATTTTAGCGCCATGGCGACACCGGCGAGCGTGCCGCCGGTGCCGACCGCGCAGACAAAACCGTCGACCTTGCCGTCGGTCTGTCGCCAGATTTCCGGACCCGTCGTGTCGATGTGGCCCTGGCGATTGGCGACATTGTCGAATTGGTTGGCCCAGATCGCGCCGTTCTTTTCGGTCTTCGCCAGTTGCGCCGCGAGCCGGCCGGAGACTTTCACGTAATTGTTCGGGTTGGCGTAGCCGACCGCGGGCACCTCGATCAGTTCCGCGCCGCACAGCCGCAGCGTATCCTTCTTTTCCTGGCTCTGCGTCTCGGGGATCACGATCACCGAGCGGAATCCCATCGCATTGCCGACCAGCGCCAATCCGATGCCGGTATTGCCGGCGGTGCCTTCGACGATGACGCCGCCGGGCCGCAGCTCGCCCTTCTTCACCGCATCTTCGATGATGAACAACGCGGCGCGGTCTTTGACCGACTGGCCCGGATTCATGAATTCGGCCTTGCCGAGGATGGTGCAGCCGGTCGCTTGCGAAACGCGCTCGAGTTTGATCAACGGCGTGTTGCCGATTGCCTCGATGATGCCGTTGGCAAGCTGCATAACAAGAGTTCCCGAGCGGGGCCGGGACAGTAGATGACTAAGATTTTGGAAACAAGGCTGACCAAAATGCCGCAATTTCTCGAAACGCCGCCGCAACCATAACGGCGCAAGACGCCTCGACAGCGCTCTCGATTCACCGATTGTTTCCAGCGCCGGAGTTATGCCGGCGAAGGACGGAGTTTCCCAGCACGTTGTCCTGTGTCTGGGTATCAGTGTGGTTGGGCGCGATGAATCTCGACGTCAATACCTTGTTCCTGGTGACCATCTACGTGGAGGCAATCCTCGGATTGCTGCTGCTGTTCGCGTGGGTGCAAAACACCTCGATCTATGCGGTGGCGTGGTGGGGCTTCGCCGATCTGCTGCGTGCGTTCTCGGTCATGCTGTTCGGCATGTATGGGTCGGTTTCCGATCTGGTCTCGATCGACCTTGCCAATGCGCTGTTGTTCACCGCCTTTGCGCTGACCTGGACCGGCGCGCGCGTGTTCGACCACCGCCGGCCGCTGCCGATCCTGCTGTTCGGCGGCGCGGCTCTGTGGCTCGTATTGTGCCGCATCCCGAGCGTCGCCGGCTCGTGGGACGTGCGCGTGCTGCTCAGTTCCGGAATCATCACGACCTATACTTGGGCGACGGCCTAGGAGTTCTGGCGCGGGCGGAGCGAGCCTCTGGTGTCGCGCTGGCCGGCGATCTTCATGCTGTTCGCCCATGGCGCGCTCTATCTGTTGCGCACGCCGTTTGGCGCGATGCTGCCGTGGACGACGAATAACGCGGTGTTCGAAAGCGTGTGGATGACCGTGCTCAGCTTCGAAGCGCTGCTGTTCACGATCTCGATCGCCTTTATCCTGCTGGCGATGGCGAAAGAGCGCACCGAGCATCGCCATAAGACCGCGGCGCTGATCGACCCGCTCACCGGCATCTCCAATCGCCGCGCCTTCCTGCAGGACGGCGAAGCACAGCTCAAACGGCAGGCGACCGATCCGCGGCCGACCGCGGTCATGCTGCTCGATCTCGACAATTTCAAATCGATCAACGACCGCTTCGGCCACGCGGTCGGCGACAAGGTGCTGCAGATGTTCGCGCAGATCGCCGGCAACTGCATGCGCCGCATGGATCTGTTCGGCCGGCTCGGCGGCGAGGAATTCGCGGCGCTTTTGACCGACACGACCCGCGAGCGGGCTATGGCGGTCGCCGAGCAGATCCGCACCGCCTTCGCCAGCGCCACGGCGGAAGTCGATGGCCGCCCGGTGGTCGCCACCGTGAGCATCGGCATTGTCATCAGCTACGATGCCGTGCTCGATATTTCGGCGCTGCTGGCGCAGGCCGACCACGCGCTCTATCGCGCCAAGGACAACGGCCGCAACCGTGTCGAAATCGCTTCGATCGAGCTCATCCTCGATCGCGCCAAGCGGGCCGGCGCCGACGTGGTCGCCATTCCGCCCGGCAAGTCGGCCGCCAGATCCGCGGCGTAAAGCCCTTCCGGCTGCAATCCGTTTGATCGCCGCGTGAGGCGTGATGGGCTAGCGCCCGTCGCAGCTCGCCTTGTCCTCGATGCCATTGCGAACTTCGCTTGGTGCTGTATCAGTTCACCCGGCCCGCAAGACGGTTGTCGAGGAATGACATGAAGCGTAGCGCCGAGCGTATTCTCACCACGCATGTCGGCAGCCTCATCCGGCCGCCCGAGCTGCAGGAATTTTTGCGCTTAAAGCAGGCGGGCAAGCCGTACGATCGCGCCGCCTATGATGCGTGCCTGAAAAGCTCCGTCGCCGAAGTCGTGCGCCACCAGGCCGAAACGGGCGTCGACGTCGTCAGCGACGGCGAGTTCGGCAAATCGATCAGCTGGTCGCAATATGTGCTGGAACGTTTGAGCGGTTTTGAGCGGCGGCAGATCAAGCCCGGCGCCCATAATCCCTTCACGCGCGGCGTCGACCGCGAAAAATTCGCCGAATTCTACGCCGAGCTCGATGCGCGCGAAGGCGTGGCGACAACGGTCGAAGCCGTCTGCGTCGGGCCGATCGCCTATACCGGACAGGCCGAGCTGCAACGCGATATCGATAATTTCAAGGCGGCGCTCAAAGCTGTCGACGTCGCGGAAGCTTTTCTTCCCGTCGCCGCGCCAGCCAGCGTCATTCCGGACCGCAAGAACGAATACTACAAAAGCGACGAGGACCTGATCCGGGCGATCGGCGCGGCGATGAAGACCGAATATCGCATGATCATCGATGCCGGTTTCATCCTGCAGCTCGACGACGCGCGCTTCGCCGTCACTTACGACCGCATGGTGCCGCCGGCGAGTTTCGCCGATTACCGCAAATGGCTCGCCTTGCAGGTCGAGGTGCTCAACGACGCCATCGCCGGCCTGCCGGCCGACCGCATCCGCTATCACGTCTGCTGGGGCAGCTGGCCGGGACCGCACACGACCGACGTGCCGCTCAAGGACGTCGTCGACCTTATCCTCGGCATGAAAGTCGGCGCCTATGTCATCGAAGGGGCCAATCCGCGCCACGAGCATGAATGGCGCGTGTGGGAAAACGCCAAGCTTCCGCAGGGCAGGGTTCTCATTCCCGGCGTGATCAGCCACGCGACCAATGTGGTCGAGCATCCGGAACTGGTCGCCGAACGCATCGTACGGCTCGCCCGCCTGGTCGGACGCGAAAACCTATTGGCGGGCACCGATTGCGGCTTCGCTCAGGGACCGTTCCATCGCCGCGTGCATCCCAGCATCATGTGGGCAAAGCTCGACGCGCTGGTCAAAGGCGCCCGGCTCGCCAGCGCCGAATTGTGGCAATGAAGGCAATTTCGGGCTGCACGATCCGGGCGGAGTTCAATGCGGACGCGCCGGCCAAGCGGGTTCATTGGAGCTTTCGAATTTGCTAGGATGGAGCTCTAGCGCGCCACAAGGAGACCGCCCATGCTCGACGTCACCAAAAAACAAAACGTTGCCCCGTTCGACACCGCTCGCCTCGACCGGCTGATGGACGAGGCCGGCATGGACGTGCTGATCGTGACGTCGAAGCACAATGTCCAGTACCTGATGGGCGGCCATCGCGCGTTCTTTTTTGAATCCATGGACGCGATGGGATTGAGCCGGTATCTGCCGGTTTTCGTTTATGCCAAGGGCGAGCCGCAAAAGGCCGGCTTCTTCGGCCATCGCATGGAGCGCTTCCAGCACGAGAACAAGCCGTTCTGGGTCACCGAGCTGCACGTTCGAAATTCCGGCTCGGTCGACGCGATGGAAAAGGCGGTCGACTATGCGCGCAAGATCGCACCCGATGCGAAACGCATCGGCGCCGAGCTTGCTTTCATTCCGGCCGATGCCGCCGAGGTGTTGCGAAAGGCATTTCCGCACAGCGAGATCAAGGACGCGCTGTTCGTGCTCGAGCGCCTGCGCGCGATCAAAACGCCGCAAGAACTCGACATGCTGCGCATCGCCTCGGACGCGGTGATCAATTCAATGGAGGCGGTGATCAAGAAGCACGGCGCCGGCGCCACCAAGAACGAACTGACCGAGGCGCTGCGGCGCGAGGAGACTTCGCGCGGACTGACGTTCGATTATTGCCTGATCACCGCGGGATCGAGCCTCAACCGCGCGCCGTCCGATCAGCGCTGGGAGAAGGGCGATATCCTGTCGCTCGATTCCGGCGGCAATTATCACGGCTATATCGGCGACGTCTGCCGCATGGGCATTATCGGCGAGCCGGATGCCGAGCTCGTCGATCTGCTCGCCGAAGTCGAAGCCGTCGAACAGGCCTCGATGAAGCCGATCCGGCCGGGCGCGCTGGGCAAGGAGATTTATGCCGCGGCGAACGCGGCGCTGCAGAAATCGAAGATGCACAACCACACCGAATTTCTCGCCCATGGCATGGGGCTGGTCAGCCACGAGGCGCCGCGCCTGACCAATTCGGGGCCGGTGCCCTACGACGCCTATGACGCGGATCGGCCGCTTGAAACCGGCATGGTGATTTCGGTGGAAACGACGCTGCAGCATCCGCAGCGCGGCTTCATCAAGCTCGAAGACACCGTCGTGGTGACGCCGAAGCGGCTTCGAAGTCTATGGCGATCGCATCCGCGGCTGGAACCGCGCCGGCGGCTAATCCGAGACGCCAAAGAGGCCGTTTAGCTCGGATGGCGCTCGCTGGCGCGCCGCGGGACTGTTTGGCAAAAGGCCAAGCTCGCGGCGCAGCATGTAGAGATAGCCGAACAGAACAACTCCGGCCAACACCCACGCTATGCCGCTCATATAGATGATCGCCGGGGTGAGGTGGGGGGAAAGCGCGGTGAGGAGCCAATACGTCGCGCCCCATCCGAGCAGAACAATGACGGCTCTTGGCAGCGCGTAGGCCATGATTCGTGCCTCGTCGATGTGAGGCGCGATGGTGGCGCTGCGTGGTTAACAATTGATGAGTTGCGGCTGGCGAGCGCCGGCGCGGGCCGGGTTTCGCGGCACCGACAGGCTGGTGTGGCGCGTGGTGGTTTGGCTCCCCGGGCCGGATTCGAACCAGCGACCAACCGGTTAACAGCCGGTTGCTCTACCGCTGAGCTACCGGGGAAAAGCCTGCTCGCGTGCGTGGCAGCGCATATAACAAAGCCGGTCCAGCTTTGAAAGCGTAGAGGCACGTAATCCCGGAGGCCTGCCGAGCTGTAGTAAGCGCAGGGGTCCGCCTTCGCTGCGCTTGCGAAGGCTGGAGGCCACGCCCGGAATTGAACCGGGGTAAACGGTTTTGCAGACCGCTGCGTAACCACTCCGCCACGTGGCCGTCCATCGGATGGGTAACTGCACCCAATCCATTAAGCAATGCCTACGCCATGTTACGGACCGGCCCTGCATTATGACACAACACCGCGAGCGCGCGCCGCCATCCAGCGAAGCCCGGACATTGCGATACTTGCGTTTTGCCCGGTCGTGTCGCAAAACGCGTCATCGTCCGTCATTGGGAACTCGACGGCATGTTCGACACCGCCGCCGCGCGCCGCATGATGGTGGACGGGCAAGTTCGTACGGCCGATGTCACCAATCCGGACTTGATCGCGGCCATGCTGGCGGTGCCGCGCGAACTGTTCGTGCCGCCCGCTCTCGCTGGCCAGGCCTATAGCGACAGCGATATTGCGGTCGGTGAGGGCCGCGCGCTGCTCAAGCCGATGGTGCTCGCCAAACTCATTCAGGCAGCGCAACTCGATCGCGGCGATCATGTGCTCGATGTCGGCTGCGGCACCGGGTACTCATCGGCCGTCCTGTCGCGGATTGCCGGATCGGTCGTTGCGCTTGAGGACGATGCTGCCTTGGCGCGCCGCGCGCGGGAGGCGCTTGACGCCGCCGGCCGCGGTTGTGGTCGTCACCGGCCCCTTGAACGCGGGCTGGCCGGCAGACCGCACCCTACGACTTCATTTTGCTCAATGGCGCGACCGAGATCGTGCCTGAGACGTTAGGTCGGCAGTTAAAGCCAACTGGCCGACTTGCTTGCATTTTCGGCCATGCCCCCGCCAGCAAAGCGCATGCTGTATCGGATGGTCGAAGGCCAGCTTGCCGGGCGGGCGATTTTCGACGCGGCGGCGCTGGTATTGCCCGGTTTTGTGGCGCCGCCGGCCTTTGTTTTCTGAAATTGCCGCTGCTTGCGGTGCCAAGCCGTTTATTCGGCGTTTATGACAGCGTTTCGGGTCCGTCCATGACCTGTGGCGCAGAAGTGCCAATTCCCAGATTTTTGCAATTCATCCCCAGCCGCAGGGTTTCGCCTTCCCTGCCAGACGCTTAAGGTCGGCTGTTCCGCGTCTTCGGTCAGCGTCGTTGGCCGGGGCAGGGGTCGCGTCGTCTGTGGCAACGATCCACCGCAGCGGCGTGCGGGGAAGAGGTTGGGGAGCCGTGTCAACGTCATGAGTGGACGAGGACTGCGGGCGCATCGTCGGGCCGTCGCAAGCCTCATTTTGGGCGCCGCCGCCGTTGTCGCGGCATGTACGGCGTGCGCCGCCGACACGCTGGAATGGGCACTCGTCCAGGCCTACCAGAATAATCCGTCGCTCAACGCCCAGCGCGCCGCCTTACGCGCCACCGACGAGGGCGTGCCGCAAGCATTATCCGGTTATCGGCCGAAGCTCAGCGTGACCGCCACCGGTGGCTATAACTACACCAGCACGCTTTCACATACCGTCAATCAGGCGGTGTTTCCGAACAGCGTCTCGTATTCCAACCTCGGCGACGACTTCGAGTCGCGCGGCATCGGCGCGACGGCGACGCAGACGCTGTTCAACGGCTTCCAGACCGCCAACCACACCCGCCAAGCCGAAAGCCAGGTGATGGGCGCGCGCGAGACCTTGCGCGTTACCGAGCAGCAGGTGCTGCTCGACGCGTCGACCTCCTACATGAATTTGCTGCGCGACCAGGCGATCCTCGATCTCAATCGCCGCAACGTCGAAGTTCTCACCGAGCAGCTCAAGCAGACGCGCGACCGTTTCAATGTCGGCGAAGTCACGCGCACCGACGTCGCCCAGGCCGAATCGCGACTGGCGGCGGGACGATCCGCGTTGCTCGGCGCGCAATCGAACTACGTTACCTCGCAAGCCAATTATCGGCGGGTGATCGGCGTCGATCCAGGCCGGCTCGATCCCGGCACGCCGGTCGACCGTCTTTCGCCCGCCACGCTGCCCGACCGCGATAACCCAAGGCCAGATCCAAAGTCCTTCGGTGCTCGCTGCCACCTACGGCGTCGACATCGCCGAACTCACGGTCAAGATCAGCGAAGGCGCGCTGTATCCAAACCTCGGGCTCACGGCGAGCGCTGTCGAAGAATTAGGACCCGCTCTACAACGTCAACAAGCAGACGACGGCTTCCATTCTCGGCACGCTCACGGTTCCGATTTACCAGGGCGGCGCCGAGTATTCGGCGATCCGCCAATCCAAGGAAACGCTGGGCCAGCAGCGGCTCAATCTCGACGTCAACCGCGATCAGGTGCGGGAGACCGTGGTGGCGAGCTGGGGCCAACTCGACGCCGCCAAGGCGCAGATCGAGGCGACGACCGCGCAGGTGAACGCCGCCGAAATCGCGCTCAACGGCGTGCGCGAGGAAGCGCGCGTCGGCCAGCGCACGACGCTCGACGTCCTCAACGCGCAACAAGAACTCGTTAACGCCCGCGTCGCGCTTGTCACCGCCCAGCACGATCGCGTGGTAGCCTCCTACACGCTGTTGGCGGCGGTCGGCGGGCTGTCGATGCAGCACCTCGGCCTCAACATCGTAATCTACGATCCGCAGGTGCATTATCAGCAGGTTCGCGACGCGTGGGTCGGCGTGCGCACGCCCGACGGCAAATAGACGCGTTAGGGGCCGGTTTTGCGCCGCTGCGTGTCCACAGTCGCTCCTTGCCTTCGACTTTCGCCATGACATACTTGGCGGTGGCGTTGCATAGTGGCGGGTGTGTGATTCGGCCTTGTCGAGGGGCTGCGCATACGCTTGCAGCGGCGTGAGGGTGCGCGGGGAACGCACCCGAAACAAGCGAGGGACGCGCGCATGACGCAGCCGGCGAAATTGCAGGAACCGTCGATGGAGGAGATCCTTGCCTCCATTCGCCGCATTATCGCCGACGACGATGCCACCAAATCCGTGCCGCGCGCGCCGGAAGCGCCGAAGGCCGAACCACCGCCGCAGCCACTGCCGCCGCAGCCATCCTATTCGCCAGCGCCGCAGCCGCAGTTCGAAGCCGAACCCGAGTCCCGCCGTCATGGAACCGGCGGCGGAACCCTCCGACATTCTCGACCTTACCGAGACAATGGCGGCATCCATGCCTCAACCAAATCCGCAATTCCGTACCATCGACGGCACATCCGACATAGGCTTCGACGAGGCCGGCGACAGGCCGGCCGCGCCACCCGTGGAGCGCGGCCACCTGGTATCGAGCGAAACCAGCGCAGCGGTCGATTCCGCGTTCAGCGCGCTGGCGCAAACCGTGCTGGTGCAGAATGCCCGCACGCTGGAGGATTTGGTGCGCGAAATGCTCCGCCCGATGCTGAAGTCTTGGCTCGACGACAACCTGCCGGGCATGGTCGAGCGCTTGGTGCGCGCCGAGATCGAACGCGTCTCGCGCGGGCGAACGGGCTGAACTAACCCTTCAATGCGGCGGCGAGCTTAAGCGCCTGGTCCGACAGCACGGCCGGGTCCTCCTTGACGCTTGCCGGCGGCTTCAACGCCACGCCAGCCTTGCGCGGAATGACGTGGACAGTGCAGGTGGAACACCACCTGGCCGCCAGCCGGCTCGTTGAATTGTTGAATGGTGAGCCCGTCGGCAGCGAAAACCTTCACCGCCGCGCGCGCGATCGTCTGCGTCGCCTTGATGAGATAGGCCAGATCGTCCGGCGCGATATCGAGAATGGTGCGGGCACCGGAGATTTTGGGATGACCAGCGTGTGGCCGGTCGCGCGCGGCATGATGTCGAGAAAGGCAAAGACCCTGTCGTCCTCGAAGACCTTATGCGCCGGCAATTCGCCGCGCAGGATTTTGGCAAAGACATTGTTCGGATCGTAGCTCGGCATCGCGCTCTCCGCGTTCCTGCTGGAGCTTACTCATTCCGGCTCGACGGTGAAATCCTTTCGGAACGGGGCCAACGTGGCAAGCTCGGCGCCGGCGGCCGCGACATAGGCGCGTTCGCGCACCAGATAATCGGCGATGGCGCGCCGCAGCGCCGGATCGGCGATGTAATGCGCCGAAAAGGTGGTCGTCGGCATGTAGCCGCGCGAAATCTTGTGCTCGCCCTGGGCGCCGGCCTCGACGCGGGGCAGCTTGTGCGCGATCGCGTAATCGATCGCCTGGTAGTAACACAGCTCGAAGTGCAGGAACGGGTGATGCTCGATGGCGCCCCAGTGGCGGCCGAACAGCGTATGCGAGCCGATGAAATTGATGGCGCCGGCGATCCAGCGGCTGGCGCGTTTGGCCATCACCAGCACGATCCGGTCGCGCATTTTCTCGCCGACCAGCGAGTAGAACTCGCGCGTCAGATAGGGCCGTCCCCATTTGCGCGAACCGGTCTCCATGTAGAATTCGAAGAATGCATCCCACACCGTCTTCGGTGAGGTCGCTGCCGGTGAGCCAGTGCACGCTGATGCCGTTGGCCAGCGCGTCGTGGCGCTCGCGGCGGATGGTCTTGCGCTTGCGCGCGGTCGAGCGCGGCGAGGAAATCGTCGAAGCTCGCAAAGTCCGGTTCTCCCAGTGAAACTGCTGGTCGGTGCGCTGCAGATAGCCAAGCTCGCCGAGGAGCCGAATTCGGGCTCGGTCGCAAAGGTCACGTGCACGCCCGACGCGCCGGACAGGCCGCATAATTCGACAAGGCCGCTCGCCAGCGCCCGCGCCGATGGCTTGGCGATTGCGGGCCCGCGCGCACCAGAAGACGCCGGCCCGTTGCCGGCGTGAACGGCACCGCGACCTGCAGTTTCGGATAATAGCTGCCGCCGGCGCGCTCATAGGCCTCCGCCCAGCCGCGATCGAACACGTATTCGCCGCGCGAGTGGCTCTTGAGATAGCAGGGCGCCGCCGCGACCAGCGCGCCGTCCGGCGTTCGTGCCAGCACATGCTGCGGCTGCCAGCCGGCGCGGGCGCCGACCGAATGCGACTGCTCCAGAGACCACAGAAAATCATGCGATGTGAATGGGTTATATGATATTTTTTCGTCCGTCTCTTGAGCTTTGGCCGATGCCTGTCCATCCGGCTCCGAGATCGTCAGAACGGAATTGGCGAGAGTGCTGCAATCGCTTGTCGAATCAGCCACCGGGTTGGCGCAGGCGTCCCACTCGGCGGCGCTGACCCCGTCGATTGCATCGACCACGGTAATGCGCAGCTCTTTCATGGGCGAAAGCCCTCGAAAATCATCTGGTCGGCCCACCGTGCCGCGCGTTGCCGCTCGGCTTGAGTGCGCACCGCCCAGGTCAGCAACGGCACTCCGAGCACGCGCCGCGCCAACAATGGCGCAAGCGCCGGCAGGTCGGCCACCGCGTAGGCCACGAATTGCGGCTCGGGCGGCGATGCCGGTGACCAGATATCCCATGCCGTATCGCATCCAGGCTGGCATCTGATCCCAATATGGATGCGGCTGGTATTTTGCGGCAACGATGCCGCAGACAAGGTGCGGGGCCTTATGCCGCACCAACGCGATTTGTGACGAGTCGAATGACATCGGTGCCGCGGGTCCGCGGTAGCCGGCCAGCACTTCGGCGACACGCGTGGCGAGCCGGCCGTCGCCGTCGAAGCGGCTCTTCAGTTCGATCAGCACCGTGACGCGGCCGTCGACCAGATCGCAGAGGTCGGAAAGCGTCATCATCCGTTCGCCGCCGGCGCGGAACGGGACGCGCTGCAGTTCCGCGGCGCTCAGACGATCGAGCCGGCCTTCGCCTTCGGTGAGGCGGCCGAGCACATCGTCGTGGTGCACCATGGCCTCGCCGTCGGCGCTGACCTGGACGTCGACTTCGATGCCATAGCCGGCCGCGATCGCCGCGCGCGCAGCGCCGGCGGTATTCTCGATGATGCCGTTGGCGGCGTCATGGAGCCCGCGATGCGCGATGGGGCGTGCGGTGAGCCAGTCGAGTGAAGTTGGCACAGGTCGGAACGCGCTCAGGACACTTCGAACAGGCCCTCGACTTCGACTGCGGCCTCCGCCGGCAACGCGGCGACGCCCACCGTCGAGCGCGCGTGCTTGCCCTTGTCGCCGAACACCGCGACCATCACGTCGGAGGCGCCGTTCATCACCTTCGGGCCATCGGGAAAACCCGCCGCTGAATTGATGAATTCCGCCGAGCCGCACCACGCGCAAAACCCTGTCGAGGTCGCCGACCGCGGCCTTGACCTGGGCGAGCAGATTGATCGCGCAAGCTCGCGCCGCCTTTTGGCCATCCTCGATGGAAACGCCAGCGCCGAGCTGGCCCTTGGCAACGAGCTTACCGTCATTGTCGAAGCAAAGCTGGCCGGACACGGTCAACATATTGCCGGTGCGCACGAACGGCACATAATTGGCGATCGGTGGCTTCGGTTCCGCAAGCGCGATGCCGAGCTCCCGCAATGTCTTCTCCACCGTTCCGGCCATTGGCTCCTCACTGCAATTTTGGGGTTGACGCGCAATGGCGCTTTCTTCGCCGATCGCTCCAGGTCGTGCAAGACTCCAAGCCGTGCAAGACATGCCGCGCAGGATATCACGCTGACGCCCGCCTAACCCTATCCCGCATGCGGGGGGAGGGAAGGGTCGGGGAAACTGTTGCGGGCGGCGGACAAGGTGCCTATCTTCGCCGCAATTCCAGAGCATGAGTTTATGCTCGGCCAAGAGGGGAGAAACGGCAGGCGGGGGCCATCTCCGAAGCGAGCAGGCGAGATAGGTTCATGGTCGTGGATGGCACGTTAGCATCGCGCGCCGCCGTTATTGCTCTCAGCTTTCTTTGCCTCGCACTGATCTCCGCCGCGCGGGCGCAAGACGCGTCAAATGCCGCGCCAGTCGCGCTTATTCCGCATCGGGCGACCTACGACCTGACGCTCGGTGAATCGCGCGGCAACTCGCAGATTGCCAGCGTCAGCGGACGCATCGTCTATGACTTCGACGGCAATGCCTGCCAGGGCTATTCGCTCGACTTTCGCCAGGTCTCGGAACTGGATACCGGCGAAGGCAAAGTCTCCACCAGCGATCTGCGCTCCACCACGTGGGAGGGCGCCGACGCCAAAAACTTCAAATTCACCTCGGAAAACTTTGTCGATGAGAAGTCTCGTCGATTCAGTCGACGGCCATGCCGAGCACGACGCGACCAAGACCGCCGTGGACCTCGACAAGCCGCAGCAGCGCAGCCTCGCGCTCGATGCCGGCGTTGTGTTTCCCACCCAGCACATGGTGCGGGTGATCAATGCCGCGCTCGCCGGCAAGACCATTCTCAATTTTCCGGTCTATGACGGCTCCGAAACCGGCGACAAGGTTTTTGACACGCTCACCGTGATCGGCCGCAAGCTGATGCCCGCCGAGCGCGGCCACGACGATGCCGCGGCCGCCGAACCGAAGCTTGCCGCGGTAGCGCGCTGGCCGGTGACGATCAGTTATTTCGAGAAGGACAAGCCGGACAATTCGAGTGAACAAACACCGGCTTATGCGATCGGCTTCGAGCTCTACGAGAACGGCGTTTCGCGCGCTCTGACGCTCGACTACAACGACTTTGTCGTCAGCGGCAAGCTCAGCTCACTGGAATTCAAGGAGCAGAAGCCGTGCCCGTGACGGGTCAGGCTTTCGTCTCGTCCGGTCCTTCGAACGCCAGGCCCCTGACCACCGCATCGTCGCCAAAGCGGGCACGCACGCTGTCGACCGCGTGCTCGGCCAGCGCCGAGCGGCCGTCGACAAGGTCGGCCGGATCGGCTTCATCCGCCGGCACGATCGCGCTGACGCCGACGCCAAGCAGGCGATAGCGGGTGCCACCGGTCTCGTGTTCGAGAAGGCCGCGCGCCGCGGTAAAAATGCGCCGCGCCAGCTGGGTCGGAGATTCTAGCGATCGGGCGCGGGTGCGGATTTTGAAATCGGCGGTCTTGAGCTTGACCGTCACCGTCGCGCCGGCCAGTTCCTTGGCCTTCAACCGTGCCGAAACATCCTCCGCCAGGCTCCAGAGGATCTTTTCCAGCGCGCGAAAATCGGCAAGGTCGCGCTCAAACGTCGTTTCCGACGACACGCTCTTGGTTTCGCGCTCGGCACTGACGTCGCGCTCGTCGATGCCGCGGGACAGCCGGGCGAGGCGGCGGCCTTCCTCGCCATAGCGGCGTATCAATTCGATTTCGCTGGTTTTCTGCAGGTCGGCGATGCGATGAAAGCCGTCCCGCGCATAGCGCGCCGCGCTGATTTTGCCGACGCCGTAGATGAAGCTCACCGGCTTGGGCGCCAGGAACGCCAAAGCCTCGCTGGCACCCAACACCGCAAAGCCGCGCGGCTTGTCGAGATCGGAGGCGATTTTGGCGAGGAATTTATTGCTGGCCAATCCGATGGAGACGGTGATCTGGAGCGTCTTCTCCACCGCGGCGGCAAAGCGCGCCAGCGACTTGGCGGGCGACATGCCGTGCAGCCGTGCGGTGCCTGAAAGATCGAGAAATGCCTCGTCGATCGACAAAGGTTCGACCAAAGGCGTCAGGTCGAGCATCATGCGGCGGACTTCGCGGCCGGCCTTGGAGTATTTCTCGAAATTGGGTCGGATCACCTTGGCCTGCGGGCACAGCCGCAGCGCCTCGAACATCGGCATCGCCGACCGCACCCCGTAAGTGCGGGCGATGTAGCAACAGGTGGCGACCACGCCGCGCTTGCCGCCGCCGACAATGACCGGCTCCGCCGCCAGCGTCGGATCGTCGCGTTTCTCGATGGTGGCGTAGAAGGCGTCGCAATCGACATGGGCGATGGCGAGCATATCGAGTTCGGCATGGCGCAATAATCGTGGCGAGCCGCAGGCGGCGCAACGTGCGCCTTGCGGCGAAGCGTCGGCAAGGCAGTCACGGCAAAAGCTTGCGGTCACGGCAAACCTTTACGGCAAATCGCGTTCCCACCGGCCGCCGAACGCGCGATGCGCAAGCGCGATCCCGGCCGGATCGATACCGGCGCTGTCGGCGAACGCGAGCAAGAGCTTCTCGTCGCCAAGCATATGCTCGAGCACGCCGGCGAGAAAGTCAGGCTCACCCGCGGCGCCGCGGATCGCGTCTGGCGCAATGCCGGTGACGGAAAGAAAGCCAGCCATGCGTTCCGGCTCTTCGGCAATAAAGGCAAGCGCCTGAATTGCCAGCATTTCCGCCGCTTCCCGCGTTGGCGATGCGTGCCGCTTCATGGGTTTCTATTTGCCTTTCCGTAACATATCGGGGCTAGCTTCGACCCGCCGCCCATAGTGGGTGAAAGCAAGCGATTCTTGAGCTTGCCGCCAGCATCGGGCAGGGGACCGGCGAAGGGAATGGGGGATGGCTAAAACCGTCCTGATCGTGGAGGACAACGAGCTCAATATGAAGCTCTTCCACGATCTGTTGGAAGCCCACGGCTATTCGACGGTCGGCACGCGCAACGGCATCGAAGCGCTCGATCTCGCGCGCAAGCATAAGCCCGATCTGATTCTGATGGACATCCAGCTTCCCGAAGTCTCCGGCCTCGAAGTGACCAAGTGGCTCAAGGACGATGCCGAGCTCAAAAAGATTCCGGTGGTCGCCGTCACCGCCTTTGCCATGAAAGGCGATGAAGAGCGTATCCGCGAGGGCGGCTGCGAGGCCTACCTGTCCAAGCCGATCTCGGTGGGCAAGTTCATCGAGACCATCCGCCATTTCCTCGGCAATCCGTAAGGTTGAACGATGACCGCGCGCGTTCTGGTCGTTGACGACGTCCCCGCCAACGTCAGGCTGCTGGAAGCGCGGCTGTCGGCGGAATATTTCGACGTCGTCACCGCCATGAGCGGCAAGGAAGCGCTGGCGATCTGCGAACGCGCCGAATGCGACCTCGTCCTGCTCGACGTGATGATGCCCGACCTCGACGGCTTCGAAGTGTGCCGGCGGCTCAAATCCAATCCCGCCACGCATCATATTCCGGTGGTCATGGTGACCGCGCTCGACCAGCCATCCGACAAGGTGCGCGGGCTCGAAGCCGGCGCCGACGATTTTCTCACCAAGCCGATCTCCGAACTGGCGCTGATCGCGCGGGTGCGCTCATTGGCGCGGCTCAAAATGGTCACCGACGAGCTGCGCATGCGGGTTTTGACCTCGCGCGAGATCGGCATTAAATCGCCGGAACGCGAGGCGGTTGCCGATACCGGCCGTCAGGGCCGCGTGCTGATCGTCGACAATCGGCCGGCCTCCTACGAGCGTATCGCCGCCATGCTCGCCAAGGAGCACGACGTCGAAGTCGAAACCGACCCCAACCAGGCGGTGTTCCATGCCGCCGACGGCAATTACGATTTGCTGATCGTGTCGCTGGGTTTGGAGAATTTCGACGCGCTGCGGCTGTGCAGCCAGGTTCGCTCGCTCGATCGCACCCGCAACCTGCCCATTCTCGCCATTACCGAGCCGGACAATAATGCGCGCATGCTGCGCGGCCTCGAAATCGGCGTGAACGATTTTCTGATGCGGCCGGTCGACAAGAACGAGCTATTGGCGCGCTCGCGCAGCCAGGTCCGCAAGCGCCGCTATACCGAGCGGCTACGCGACAACGTCCAGATGTCGATTGAAATGGCGATCACCGACGCGCTGACCGGCCTGTTCAATCGCCGCTATATGGAAAGCCATCTCGGCACGCTGATCGAGCAGGCCGCCGCGCGCGGCAAACCGCTGGCGACGCTCGTGATCGACATCGATTATTTCAAGGCGATCAATGACGGCCACGGTCACGATGCCGGTGACGACGTGCTGCGCGATTTCGCGTTGCGCATCAAACGCTCGATCCGCGGCATCGATCTGGCGTGCCGCTACGGCGGCGAAGAGTTCGTCATCGTCATGCCGGAGACCGACATGGCGGTGGCCGCCATGGTGGCGGAGCGGTTGCGCCGGCGCATTGCCGCCGAACCGTTCACGATCGCGCAGGGGGCGCGCGCCATTCCGGTGACGATCTCGATCGGCATCGCCGGGCTGCGCGGCGGCGATGATACGGCCGCCAATCTTCTCAAGCGCGCCGACCAGGCGCTCTACCGCGCCAAGCGCGACGGCCGAAACCGCGTCGTGCCGGACGCGGCCTGACACCGCCGCCATTGCCGCTCGGCGCTCGGTAATCACAATTTTTGTGGTTGATAACACTTGCCCAATCCGGGCGGCGCTTTGCCGATTGATTCCGACCGTGTCTTCGTTAGTTTTTGGAAACGACATTCCTCGCGCGAAAGCGTTGATAACCCTGCGGAATGCTCAGGTCCGCCGCATCTCCTGAGTCCGTGGGGTTCGGCCGGCACGGGGCGGTGTGCGAGTGGCCTCCTCATGATACCGCTTCCGGCCGGCCACTTTCAGCGTCATGGCCGGGCTTGTCCCGGCCATCTCGACAAGGTGCACTAGCCCCCTGAATCGAGATGCCCGGCACAAGGCCGGGCATGACGAACATTGCGCCGCGACTTTTGCGTGGCCTACTTGATCTTGGATTCAGTGAATTCGACGTGCTTTTTCACCACCGGATCGTATTTCTTCATTTTCAGCTTATCCGTCATGGTGCGCGAATTCTTGCGCGTCACGTAATAGAAGCCGGTGTCGGCGCTGGAAACCAGCTTGACCTTGATCGTGGTGCTCTTGGCCATTGTCGAACCTCGATGTTTGCTGGGCGCAACCTAGTCGCCGCGCCTTGAATGTCAATCGTTACAGGATTTCGCGCACGAAGCGCCGGTGCAGCATGCGGTAGAGCGGCACCGGGTGATCTAGACTCATGCCGGCGGCAATGCGGTCGGCCAATTCCTCGAGCACGACGGCGGTGATGCCGGGCATATCGAGCTGTCGGGCCTCCGTCATGGGCAGCCAGACCAGTTCGACGAGTTCCTTGTCCGGTCCGACAAAGCCGTCCTCACGCCGCGCGATGGCGGATATATCGGCGGCAAAAAAGCGGCTGTCGAAGCGCAACGGCCGTTTCGGCGGGGTGATGGCGCGGGCAATGAAGTGGATTTGGCTCAAATCGGGCACGATGCCGGCTTTGGCGAATGCTTCCCAGGGACCGGGCGGGGCACTCACGGCGTCCGTGCTAGGCGTGCCGAGCATGATGCCGGTCTCTTCGTAGGTTTCGCGGACTGCGGCGAGCGCGTAAGCCGCGGCCCTGGCGGGGCTCGGCCGTTTGAGCCGCCGCATCAGCTTCGCGACGTGATGCTCATGCAGCGCGGCCGACACCGCCATCAGCCGATCCGCCGGTTCGATCCGGCCGCCGGGAAAAACGAACTTGCCGGGCAGGAATCTGTTGCCGCTCATGACGGCGGCCGAGCAGCACCTTTGGCACCGGCTCCGCACGGTCGATCAGGATCAGCGTCGCGGAGTCGCGCGGCTTGACGTTCGGGAACGATTGATCGCGCAGCGTGCGGGTGAGACGCTCAGCGCGGTCGGCCGCCGTGCCGCCCGCGGTTACGCTCGAAATATCGTCTTCACTCATTCTCGTTAACGCCGCCGTCCGCGTGATTTTTGCCGGTGCGCGAATTTCGGCCGCTGATGCGGGTGCTGTCCAGCTTTTTTCTCCGCGGCGCGATCATGGCTCACGAGCTTGAAGCGCAGAGCGCCGGCGACCGGCGCCGCCTCGACAAGCTCGACAGTGACCGGATCGCCGAGCCGATGCGTGACGGAGCGGCCGACAAAGGCGCGGCCGGCTTCGTTGAAGCGGAAATACTCATCGCCGATATGGCGCGCCGGAATAAAACCATCGGCGCCGGTCTCGTCGAGCTCGACGAACAAGCCGGCGCGGGTGACGCCGGAAATGCGGCCGTCGAACGCGGCGCCGACGCGGTCGGCCAAAAAGTGCGCGATCAGCCGGTCCGCGGTCTCGCGTTCGGCCTTCATGGCGCGGCGCTCGGTGGCGGAAATATTGGCGGCGATTTCGCCGAGTGCGCGGCTGTCGGTGTCGTCGGGCAGCCCATCGGCACCGAGTTTTTGCGCGCGGATCAAGGCGCGATGTACGACGAGGTCGGCATAGCGGCGGATCGGCGAAGTGAAATGCGCGTAGCGGCGCAGATTGAGGCCGAAATGGCCGAAATTCTCCGCGGAATATTCGGCCTGCGCCTGGGTGCGCAGCACGACTTCATTGACCAGCCGGTCGACGTCGCGGCCCTTGACCCGATCGAGGATGCGATTGAAGCCGTCCGGCCGCAGCGTGCCGCCCTTCGGCAGCGAAATGTCGAGCGTCGCCAGGAATTCACGCAGCGCGTTGAGCTTTTCCGGCGAGGGCTCGTCGTGCACCCGATAGATGAGCGGTACATTCGCCCGCTCGCAGGTTTCAGCGGCGGCGACATTGGCGAGGATCATGAATTCCTCAATCAGCCGATGCGATTCCAGCCGCAGCGGCATGACCACGCGGTCGACGGTGCCGTCGGACTTCAGCACGATCTTGCGTTCCGGAATGTCGAGATCGAGCGGCGCGCGCTCGTCGCGGGCGCGCAGCACGGTTCGATATGCCGCATAAAGCGGCGCGAGGATCCCGCTTGCGATCGGCCCGGTCACTTCGTCGGTGCGGCCCGACACCGCGAACTGGGCCTGCTCGTAATGCAGTTTTGCGGCGGAGCGGATCAGCACACGGTGAAACGTATGCGAACGTTTCCGGCCGTCGGCGCCGATCACCATGCGCACCGCCAGCGCCGGCCGGTCTTCGTTGGGCCGCAGCGAGCATAGGTCGTTGGAAATGCGCTCCGGCAGCATCGGCACGACGCGATCCGGAAAATAGACGGAATTACCGCGGCGCACCGCCTCGCGGTCGAGCGCCGAGCCCGGCCGCACATAATGTGCGACGTCGGCAATGGCGACACTGACGAGATGACCGCCGGAATTTTTCGGATCGGGATCCGGCACCGCATGGACGGCGTCGTCATGATCCTTGGCGTCGGGTGGATCGATGGTGACGAACGGCACTCCGCGCCAGTCCTCGCGGCCGTCGGGCGACGCGGCGCGCGCGGCATTGGCTTCATCCAGCAGCGCGCGGGTGAAGACATGCGGGATGTCGTGGGCATGAATGGCGATGATGCTGACGGCGCGCTCGGTTTTGATCGAACCGAGCCGCTCGACGACGGTGGCGGCCGGAAGGCCGAGGCGGCCGTGCCGCGCGACTTCGACCGCGACGAGATCGCCGTCGACCGCGCCCGCCGTAGCGTCCGGCCCGATCGCAAGCTCGCGGCCGCGCTCTTTCTTGTCGATCGGCACAAGCCGCCCGCCGCCGCCGGGTAGCCCGCGAAAAATCCCGAGTTGGCGATGCTTGGCGTGATCGATGAGTTTTATGACGCGGCCGGTCGTCTCCTCCTCACCGCTGTGTTCGATGCGGACGAGCGCGCGGTCGCCGACGCCGGCTGTTTCGCCCGGCCGGGCGCGCCGTGGCGTCGCGATATGGATAACCGGGGGCGCGCCGTGCGCCTGCTCGTCCCATTCGGTCGGACGCGCCAACAGTTCGCCGTCGCTGTCGCGGCCGGTGATATCGGCGACCACGACGGGCGGCAGCGTGCCGGCGTGATGCAGCCGCTTGCGCTGCCGGTCGATCAAGCCCTCGTTGGCAAGCTCGCGCAGCATGCGATTGATCGCCGCGCGGTCGGCATTCTTGGCGCCGAAGGCGCGCGCGATTTCCCGCGTGCTGACCTTGCCGCTGCGCTCGCGGATGAAGGCGACAAGCTCGTCGCGGGTTGGCAGGCGTGTCATGAGCCGCTCATTGGCCGTGCTTTCGGCCAGTGGCGCGTTGCGTGAAGGAGATTATTCGGCAGCTTGCGGGGTCTTGCGTGGCGGTTTCGGGTTGGCCGGCCGTTTGGCGGCGGCGCCCGGCCTTTTGCCGGACGCCTTAATGTGTCGCGCCGTTCCCGGCGAAGGCCGCTTCGCCTTGCGCGGACGCGCGTGCGGCGCCGGCGCGTTACGTTCAGCCCTGGCGTCGAGCAGAGCCACGGCTTCTCCGAGCGTAACGGTTTCGGGCGTCTTGTCGGCCGGCAGGGTCGCGTTGACGCCGTTGTGGCTGACATAGGGACCGTAACGGCCCTTTTTGGCGACGATCGCGCCGCCCTTGCTCGGATGATCGCCAAGCGCGAGGCCGGGATCGGCCCCAAAGCGGCCCTTTCGCGGGCCTTTGGCTTTCTTTTCGGCAATGAGCGTCACCGCCCGGTTGAGTTCGACCGTGAAGACCTCTTCGGGGGAATCCAGATTGGCGTAGATTTTGCCGTGCTGGACGTAAGGTCCGAACCGGCCGATGCCGGCGCGGATCGGTTCGCCGTCTTCGGGCGAGCGGCCGACTTCGCGCGGCAGCGAGAGCAAAGCCAGCGCTCGATCGAGATCGATCTCGTCGGGCGCGACGCCCTTGGGCAGGCCGGCGCGCTTGGGTTTGTCACCGTCTTTGACGGTTTCGCCAAGCTGCAGATAGGGGCCGAAACGGCCGCTGCGCACCGTGACGTCGAGGCCGGTTTGCGGATCCGCGCCGAGTTTCTTGGTGCCGCCGAATTCACCCGCGCTATCCGCCGACAACGGCCGGGTGTACCGGCATTCCGGATAATTCGTGCAGCCGATGAAGGCGCCGAACTTCGACAGCTTGAGCGACAGCCGGCCATTGGCGCAGGTCGGGCATTGCTTTGCATCGCCGCCATCGGCGCGCGGCGGGAACAGATGTGGCGCAAGCAGCGCGTCGAGCGCATCGATCACCGCGGAAATTCGCAAATCCTTGGTCCCATCGATGGCGCCGATAAAATCACCCCAAAAATCGCGCAGCACGTCGCGCCACGCCACTTCGTTATTGGCGATGAGATCGAGCTTGTCCTCGAGGCCCGCGGTGAAATCGTATTCGACGTATTTGGCGAAGAAACTTTCCAAGAAGGCGACCACGATGCGGCCGCGGTCCTCGGGCACCAGCCGGCGCTTGTCGAGCCGGACATATTTGCGGTCCCTGAGCACCTGCAGGATCGACGCATAGGTCGACGGACGGCCGATGCCGAGTTCTTCGAGGCGCTTGACCAGCGAAGCTTCCGAGTAACGCGGCGGCGGTTCGGTGAAATGCTGATCGGCGGCGATCGAGCGTTTGGCGAGCCGCTCGCCATTTGCCATTTGCGGCAGCCGGCGCGCTTCCTCGTCTTCCGGATCCTCGTCGCGGCCTTCCTGATAAAGCGCGAGGAAGCCGTCGAACTTCACCACCGTGCCGGTGGCGCGCAGGTCGAGCAGACGGCCGGCAACATTGGCATTGATATCGACCGTGGTGCGCTCAAGCTCCGCCGATTCCATCTGGCTCGCCACCATGCGCAGCCAGATAAGCTCGTAGAGTTTGGCCTGATCCGCATCGAGAAAGCTTTTGGTTTCGCTCGGCCGGCAGGCGAGGTCGGTCGGGCGGATGGCCTCGTGCGCTTCCTGCGCGTTCTTCGCCTTGGTCTCATAGCGGCGCGGCGCGGCGGGAACGTATTGGCGGCCGTAGTCGGTTTCGATCACGCTGCGCGTGGCCTGGATCGCTTCGGGCGCGATATCCACGCCGTCGGTACGCATATAGGTGATCAGGCCGACGGTTTCGCCGCCGATGTCGACGCCTTCATAGAGCCGCTGCGCCACCCGCATCGTATGCGCGGGCGCGAAGCCGAGCTTGCGGCTCGCTTCCTGCTGCAAGGTCGAGGTCGTGAACGGCGCATAGGGATGGCGCTTGACCGGTTTCGCCTCGACCGAGGCGACCGTGAAGGCCGCGGTTTCGAGCGCTTGCTTGAACGCTTCGGCTTCCGCGCCGGAGCCGATATCGAGGCGCTGAAGTTTTTTGCCGTCGGCGCCGACCAGGCGGGCTTCGAATGTTTCGTCGCGCGGCGTCGCCAGCGTGGCGACGAGCGACCAATATTCCTGACGGACGAATTTTTCGATTTCGAGTTCGCGGTCGGCAACCAGCCGCAGCGCGACGGATTGCACGCGGCCGGCCGAACGCGCGCCGGGCAGCTTGCGCCACAACACCGGCGACAGCGTGAAACCGACGAGGTAATCGAGCGCACGGCGCGCGAGATAAGCGTCAACCAAAGCCTGGTCGATGATGCGCGGGTGTTGCATCGCCTCGGTCACCGCCTGCTTGGTGATGGCGTTGAACACGACGCGCTCGACCGGCTGTCCGGTCAGCGCCTTTCTTTCCTTGAGTACCTGGAGCACATGCCAGGAGATGGCTTCGCCTTCGCGATCGGGGTCGGTCGCCAGAATCAGCTTGTCGGCGCCTTTGACGGCGCGGGCGATGTCGTTGAGCCGCTTCTGCGCCTTGGGATCGACCTCCCACAGCATACGGAAATTATGGTCGGGATCGACCGAGCCACTCTTGGCCGGCAGGTCACGCACATGGCCGAACGAGGCCATGACCTCATAGCCTTTGCCCAGATATTTATTGATTGTCTTCGCCTTGGCGGGCGATTCCACCAGTACCAGATTCATGGATAACCCAATGATTATACGGCCTTTTTGCCTATCCAACACATGTTTTGCGGCAGCAGGGCCGCCGCGAACATGGGTAATGCAATCCCACCTGTCAAATCGTTACCGGCGGAAAGCGCCACTGCGAGACGGGGCGAATGCCTGCCAAACGCGGCAAAATATCGGTGATCGTGGCTACGCTCAAAGGTTGTAAAGTTTTAAATGTTAGCCCTAAAGTATATATCGGCGTTCTAGACGGAATCCTGCAGGGAGGCGGACCGCTCGCGTTCGCGGCTTCGATATCCATTCCATACGCGGCCAATAAGGTGGCCATAAGATGGACGACAAAGACGACCATAACGGGCCAGAGGACGACAAAACGCCGGATAGCGCGGCCCAATATATCGCATCGCTTGCGGATGAGCTCGCGAAGCTCGCCAAGCGAAATGGTCTCGATACGGTCAGTTACCTTTTGGAAATGGCCCGGCTTGCGGCGGATCAGGACACCGACGAGGAAGACTAGAGCAGCGACACTAGCCCGCCGCCGTGTCGTTCCAGCCGTCCGGCGATTTCGAGCTCCAGAAGCACCATCCGCACGAGGCGCGGCGAGCTCTGCGACAGCCTGATCAAATCGTCGATCAATACCGGTGCGGGGCTTAAGAGCGCCACGATCCGCGTCCGTTCGTCCGGCGCTGGCTCCACGCTTTGGGAAGCCTCGCCGTCGGGTGCCGGCGGCTCTCGCGCTGGCAGCTCGGTTCCCATGATCGGCTGCAGCACCGAAACGATATCGGCCGCCTCGGTTACCGGCGCGCGCCCTGCTTGATGAGACCGTTGGTGCCTTCGGCGCGCGGGTCGAGCGGCGAGCCCGGCAGCGCAAAAACTTCGCGGCCCTGTTCGAGCGCAAGCCGTGCCGTAATCAGCGAGCCCGATCGCTTGGCGGCCTCGACAATGACGACGCCCAGCGACAGTCCTGAAATCAGACGATTGCGGCGCGGAAAATCGCGCGCCGCGCGGCTCCCAGCCGAGCGGCATTTCGGTTAGCGCAACGCCGCACGGCAGAATGGCGTCGAGCAATTCGGCATGCTCCGGCGGATAGATGCGATCGTGGCCGCCGGCGAGGACAGCGACCGTGCCGGTTGAAAGACTCGCGCGATGCGCGGCGGCATCGATGCCGCGCGCCAAGCCGGACACAATGGCAAATCCCGCCTCGCAGAGCCCGTGTGCGATCCGTTGTGTCATCTTGACGCCGCCCGCCGACGCATTGCGCGAGCCGACAATCGCAACCTGCGGCATTGCAAACACAGTAGCGCGGCCGCGTATGGCGATGAGCGGCGGCGGATCGTCGATCATTTGCAGCCGGCGCGGATAATCGGCCTCGCCGATGGCGACAAGCTTCGCGCCAAGTTTGTGCGACGCTTCGATTTCGCGCTCGGCATCTTGGCGCGAACAAATCTGCGGCGCGGCGCTGCCGCCGCGGCGCGCCAGCGCCGGCAACGCTTCGAGGGCCGCGTGCGCGCCGCCGAAATGGTTGATCAGGGCGCGAAACGTGCGCGGCCCGATATTCTGGCTGCGGATGAGCCGCAACCAGTCGAGCCGCTGCTCGTCCGTCAGGCGGATGGCTTGGCGTACCGTCGTCCACATCGGCCCCAAAAGCACTGAGCCAAAAAAGCCAAGCCTACTAGCGCCTTGAGCCGGAACCTAGCCCACCATTGCCGGCCGAGGCGGCCGAAACCGGGAAGGTATTTGTTGCAAAGCGGCAGCCAAACCCGCACATTCGCCCCGTCTTAGCCTGCCATTTGGCCCCGCGATTTATCGCAAGGCCGCCACCGGGCGTGGTTCCGTTTTGGGGGTCGTGCATTGCACGGTACTTTGGCCAAGCGCGCGTTTCGGGTCGTCCTGATCAAGCCGTCGCATTACGACCGGGACGGTTATGTCATCCAGTGGTTGCGCTCGACGCTGCCGTCGAACAGCCTGGCCAGCGTTCATGGGCTGATCGATGGAGTGCGCGGATAACCGCGTGCTCGGCCCCGACGTCGATATCGAGGTCGAAGCCTGCGACGAGTGCAACACGATCGTCGATGTCGCCGGCGTGGCGAAACGCATTCGCGCCGCCGGCGCCGGCATGGTCGGCCTGATCGGCGTGCAGTCGAACCAATTTCCGCGCGCGCTCGATCTCGGCCGGCAATTTCGCGCCCACGGGCTCAACGTCGTCATGGGCGGCTTTCACGTCTCCGGCTGCATTTCCATGCTGCCGAGCCTGCCGCCCGATCTGCAGGAAGCGCTCGATCTCGGCATTCATCTGTTCGCCGGCGAAGCCGAAGGCCGCATGGCCGATGTTTTGCGCGACGTCGCGGCGGGCAAAGCCAAGCCGATCTACAAATTTCTCAGCGACATGCCGGAAATGGCGGCCGCGGTCTATCCGATCCTGCCGCGTTCGGTGGTGACGCGGGTCGCCGGGCATTATTCGAGTTTCGATGCCGGCCGCGGCTGCCCGTTCCAGTGCAGCTTCTGCACCATCATCAATGTGCAGGGCCGCAAATCGCGCTATCGCACGCCGGACGACGTCGAGGCGATCGTGCGGGCCAACGCGGCGCAGGGCATTACGCGGTTTTTCGTCACCGACGACAATTTCGCCCGCAACCGCAACTGGGAGCCGATCCTCGACCGGCTGATCGAGCTGCGCGAGCGCGAGAAATTCAACATCCGGCTGCTGCTTCAGGTCGACACGCTCTGCCACCGCATTCCCGGATTTCATCGAAAAATCGGCGCGCGCCGGCTGCACCGCGATTTTCCTCGGGCTCGAGAACATCAACCCCGAATCCCTGATGGGCGCGAAGAAACGCCAGAACAAGATTTGGGAATATCGCGAGATGCTGTTGGCCTGGCGCGCGCAGAAGGTGATGACCTATGCCGGCTACATCCTCGGCTTCCCGACCGACACGCCGGAAACGATCGCGCGCGATATCGAGATCATCAAGAAGGAACTGCCGATCGATATTCTCGAATTCTTTTACCTGACGCCGCTGCCGGGATCGGAAGACCATAAGAAGCTGCACATGGCGGGCGTCCCGATGGACCCCGACATGAACAAATACGATCTCGAGCACGCCTGCACCGCCCATCCGCTGATGTCGAAGAAGCCTGGAAAAAGGTCTATGCCGATGCATGGACGCGCTATTACACCGACGCGCATGTCGAGACGATCATGCGCCGCGCCGTCGTCTCCGGCATCAACCGCACCAAGGTTCTGGATTCGCTGACGATGTTTTCCTCCGCCTCCCGCATCGAGGGCGTGCATCCGCTGCAATTCGGCTTCTTCCGCCGCAAGCTGCGTCGACAGCGGCGGTACGGCATGCCGATCGTCAATCCGCTGGTGTTCTATCCGTGGCGGTTTTTCGATTTTCTCAAAGTGTGCTCGCAATGGGCGCGCGTGATCCTGCGCTATCGCCGCATCATGGCCAAGGTGATGAAGGATCCGGCTTCGCGCACGCATTTCGACGAGGCGTTGCGGCCGCACACCGGCTCCGGCGAGACGGATCATTTTGTCGAAGTTTTTGCCGACAAGATTCCGCATACCCACGGCGCGCCGGTGATGCCGGTGCGCGTTCCTGCCGCTGCCGCGGCGGAGTGAGCAACGCTCAGCTTTCCGATTTCTTGCCGATCCTGCTTTCAGTGCCGCCGATCAAGCGCGCAATATTGGCGCGGTGCATGATCCACAGCAGAACCGTCAGCAGCAAAAATAATTTTGCTTCCGGCACGGTCGCCGCTCCACCACAACACGGCAGGCGTCGCGGCGCTGGCGATCAGGGCGGCGAGCGACGAATAGCGAGTCACGGCCGCGATCGCGAGCCAGATCAGGCAAAACGCCGCAAGCGCGATCCATACGCCGAAGCCGAGCAACAGACCGATATAAGTCGCCACGCCCTTGCCGCCTCGAAACTGCAGCCAGACCGGAAACAGATGGCCGAGAAAGGCGCCGAGCGCGGCATAGAGCGCGGCATGATGGCCGAACAGAACGAACGTGATAACGACCGCGACGGTGCCCTTGAGGATGTCGCCGGCGAGCGTCGCGGCGGCGAGCGCCTTGTTGCCGGTGCGCAGCACGTTGGTGGCGCCGATATTGCCCGAGCCGATGCTGCGGATGTCCGGCGTCCCGGCGAGCCGCGTCAATAACAGGCCGAACGGAATCGAGCCGCACAGATAGCCGAACACCAAGGCCGCGGCATATTCGGGCGCGGGCGACATGATGGGGTTACGCTAACTCGCGCGAAGCTTTTTTGCACCCTCGCGCGGCGCAAAGCCTGCCGCTGCTGCTTCGGCTTCGCTGCGATAGATGACGAGATGCTTGAGCTTGTCGGCCGGCGCGCGCGCCAGCGCGGCCAAGCCGGGAGAAAAGGTCTTTCGCGCGGTATCGGCGACGACGAAATCGCTCGCGCCGTCCTCGTCGACGTCTTTCTCGCAATAGACGCAGCGCAGCCTGCAAGCTGCGCGCTCCTCGTCGACGACGTAGAACTTGTTGGCGGCGTATTGGCGTTCGGCGGGATCGCCGGTGATGCAATTGGGATTGTCGCATTGCAAACCGGTGCCGATCGGCTGGGCATAAATCGGATGCTCGGACTTGGCAAAACCGCCGGCGAACCGATTCAGCGATTTGTTCTTTTGCAGATGCAGCAGCAGCGAGATCAGCGCCATGCGGATCGGAACGCCGTAGGCGGCCTGTTGAAAATAGACGGCGCGGCGATCGGTATCGAACGAGGCGTCGAGCTCGTTCACGCGCGGCAGCGGATGCATGACGCTGGCGTCGGAAAATTTCGCCTCGTCCAAGAAATTTTGCGTCGATCTTCGGATAGGGTCGCTCTTTTTCGGTCCAGCGTTCCTTCTGGAAGCGGGTGACATAGACGGCGTCGATCTTCTTCTGGACCAAAAGCCCGTAATCGATTTCGGGATCGGGGATCAGCGACAATTGGTGCGGCTGATCGGCGGTGACGTAGAGCGCGTCGATCGAGCCGCCCTGCGCCTGCCCGGAATCCTTCGACACCATGCGGCAATGAAATTCCTCGCGCAGCCGGCGATCGACATGCGCCGGCAATTCCATTCCGGGCGCGGGCAACGGATCGATGGTCGCGCCGAACCGCGCCAGCGCATAAACGAATGAATGGATGGTGCGGCTGCCCTTGAGATCGCCGGCGATCGCGACCTTCATGTTCTTGAGGCTCTTCTTTTTCGCCTTCAGCGTGAACAGATCGCACAGCGTTTGCGTCGGATGCTCGTGGCTGCCGTCGCCGCCATTGATGACGGGGATTTGCGAATATTCCGCCGCCAGCCGCGCCGCGCCGTCGCGCGGATGGCGGATGACGACGATGTCGGCGTAATTGGAGATGACCCGGATCGTGTCGGCGAGGCTTTCGCCTTTGGCAGCCGAACTCACCGCCGGATCGGCGCTGGTGATATTGGCGCCGCCGAGCCGCAGCATCGCGCTTTCGAACGATAGCCGCGTGCGCGTCGAGGGCTCGTAGAACAGGCTCGCCAGAATGAATTTCGAGGCCAGATTGGTGCTGCGCCCGATCCGGTAGGAGATGTTGTCGTCGGCGAGTTCCTTCAAAAACCCCTGCGCGACCTCGAAGATCGTCTCGATCTCCTTATTGGTGAGGTCATTGATCGAAATGATATGGCGCGTCGGCGGCTGGGCTTTGGTCATTAAAGCGGTGCTATAGGCCCTTTCCGAGCAGTCCGGCAAGCCCGCTGTCGTCCCGGACCGGAGGTGATGCACCGGAAATCTGCAAAAGCGCCGGCCGTGCTACGATCCGTCTCTCCAAATGGGGAGTCGCCGGGGTATTCACCATGGCCACCCGCTCGCGTTTCGACACGCACGAAGTTCTCAACCAGTCGCCGCCTTACGAGAACGTCGATCTGTTCTCGACCGACCTGCCATTGCGCGATGCCGTCGTGGCCAATGGCGCGGCGCCGGAGCGTTCATCGCTCGCCGCGTTCGGCCGGCAATGGGGGACCGCGGACATGCTGGCGCAGGGGCGTAAGGCCAACGAAAACCCGCCGAAGCTGCACGCCTTCGATGCCAAGGGGTTTCGCCGCGACACAATCGAATTCCATCCGGCCTATCACGATCTGATGCGGGCGAGTATCGCCGCGGGCCTGCACGCCTCGACATGGACCGCCGCCGGCAAACGCGCGCCGCCGCCGGCCGAAGTTAGCCGCGCCGCACGCTTCTACATGGCGGCTCAAATTGAGACCGGGCATCTGTGCCCCATCACCATGACGCGTGCGGCGCTCGCTCCGCTCGCGGCCGAGCCGGCGCTTATCGCGAAAATCGCGCCGAAAATCGTCAGCCGCGATTACGACGCGGCATTCCGGCCGTGGTGGGAAAAATCCGGCATGACACTCGGCATGGGCATGACGGAAAAGCAGGGCGGCACCGACGTGCGCGCCAACACCACGACGGCGACGCCGGCCGGCGACGGCTATTCCATCGTCGGCCACAAATGGTTCTTCTCGGCGCCGATGAGCGATGCCTTTTTGATTTTGGCGCAGGCCCCGGGCGGGCTTAGCTGTTTCCTGTTGCCGCGTTTTCGCCCCGACGGCTCCGTCAACGCGCTGCGCCTGCAGCGGCTGAAGGACAAGCTCGGCAACCGTGCCAACGCCTCGGGCGAAGTCGAATTCACCGAAGCCTTTGCCTGGCGCGTCGGCGAGGAGGGCGGCGGCATCCGCACTATTTTGCAGATGGTGCAATTGACGCGGCTCGACTGCGCCGTCGCCTCGGCCGGCCTGATGCGCATGGCGCTCGCTCAGGCCGTGCATCACTGCCGGCACCGCAGCGTTTTCGGCAAGCGGCTTTACGACCAGCCCATGATGCGCGCGGTGCTCGCCGACATGGCGCTCGACGTCGAAGCCGCGGTGGCGCTCGTTTTTCGTTTGTCGCGCGCGCTCGACCGCGCCGCCGACGAGGCGCGCGAGGCCGCCTATGCGCGGCTGATTACGCCGGCGGCGAAATATTGGGTCTGCAAACTGGCGCCGGGTTTTATCTTCGAGGCCATGGAGAGCCTCGGCGGCAACGGCTATGTCGAAGACAGTCTGTTGCCGCGGCTTTATCGCGAGGGGCCGGTCAACGCCATTTGGGAAGGCTCCGGCAATGTCATGTGCCTCGACGTGTTGCGCGCGCTCAAGCGCGAAGAGGAATCCGGGCTCGCGGCCGCGCTGGCGCGCGAAAGCGCCGTGCCGCTGACGCTCGACGCCGCAAGGCTGGAAGCGGCGAGTGAAGCAGCCGCACGCGTCACGGTCGGCAAACTTGCTTTGGTGGCGAGCGCCGCGGCACTGAAGGAGAGCGCGCCCGCCGCGGTGGTTGCCGTCTATATGCGCACGCGGCTTGAACATCCGCACGGCGCGCTCTATGGCGTGGCCGACATCGACGGCGCGACGGCTGAGATGCTGCTGCAGCGCGTCCTGCCGGAACAGTAGCCTTCAGGGTGACGGAATGCGATTTGCCAGCCGGTCGAGCGCGCCCTGCAGGATATAGCTCGCGGCGTGCTGATCGATCACCGCCTTGCGTTTGGCGCGGCTGGCGTCGGCGGCGATTAGCGCGCGCTCGACCGCTGCGGTCGAAAGCCGTTCGTCCCATAACGCGATCGGCAGGTTGGTCAGCGCGGCGAGATTGCGCGCAAAGGCGCGCGTCGACTGCGCGCGCGGCCCTTCCGAGCCGTCCATATTGATCGGCAGCCCGAGTACCAGGCCTGAGGCACGGCGTTCGGCAGCAAGAGCGAGGATGCGCCGGGCATCACGTTCAAAACGCGTGCGTGCAATGGTTTCCACCGGCGCTGCTACGCGCCGGTCGGGATCACTGACCGCGACGCCGATCGTCTTGGTGCCGAGATCGAGACCGATGAGCGCGCCGCGCTCCGGCAACAGCGCGGCGGCTTCGAGAAGCGCGAGAACGGGCATGGCGATCCGTTAGCACGCGCGCGGAGCAAAGACGACCGCGCCGGCGCCACCTTTCCTATAATCATGTGTCCAATTATGGTGGACGCTTTCCCAATCCGTGGCGCGGATTTGCCGGACGAAAGGAGATGCTCCATGACATTCACGGTCATCAGCAACAGTTTTAAGGACGGCGATTACCTGCCGAACGATTTCATCCTGTCGGCCGATTTCGGCTTCGGCTGCGCCGGCGGCAACAAATCGCCGCATCTGAAGTGGTCCGGCGCGCCGCCAGACACCAAGAGTTTCGTAATTACCTGCTATGACCCCGACGCGCCGACCGGCTCTGGCTTTTGGCACTGGCTGGTCGTGAACATCCCCGCGAATGTGAGCGAGCTTGCCGAGGGCGCGGGCAGTGTGGGCGGCAAACTGCCGGCGGGCGCGCTGGCGACCCGCACCGATCTCGGCATGCCCGGCTATGGCGGTCCGTGTCCGCCCCCGGGCGACCATCCGCACCGCTATCTGTTCACCGTATTTGCCGTCAAAGCCGAGACGCTCGATGTGAAGGCCGACACGTCGGCGGCGGTGGTCGGCTTCAATCTGCATTTCAATACGCTGGCGAAAGCCGAGATCATGGGGCTATTCAAAAGGTGAGGCTATTCGCACAACCCGGACGTTGCCATGCGGCTCATATCGGCACTCTTCGCGACCGTACTGACGCTGGCCATCACCTCTGCCATGACACCTGCCATAACACCCGCCATGTCGCAGCTGGCTAAGGCCAACGAGATCAGAGTCGTCAGCGGCGGTGCCTTCAAGCAGGTGCTCACGCCGCTTGCCACGCAGTATGAGAAGGAAAGCGGCGACAAAGTCGCCATCACCTATCGGACCGTCGGCCAGCATCTGGCGTTGATCCGTGACGGCCAGGAAGCATTCGATGTCGCGATTTTGACGCCCGAGGCGATCGACGCTCTGGCCAAGGAGGGCAAGATCGTGCCGGGCAGCCGTGCCGATCTCGCCAAGACCGGCGTCGGCGTGGTCGTCAAATCAGGCTCACCGCTGCCGGATATTTCGACCGACGGCGCATTTCGGAAAGCGCTGCTGGCGGCGAAATCGGTCGCCTTCATCGATCCCAAAGCGGGTGGTTCGAGCGGCATCTATGTCGAGCGCTTGCTGCGGCAGCTCGGTATCGCCGATGAGATCAACGCCAAGGCGGTTCTGGTCCACGGCGGCGCCGTCGCCGATCACATCGCCGATGGCGAGGCCGAGATCGGTATTCATCAGATCAGTGAAATCCTGCCGGTCGCCGGAACGATGCTGGTCGGTCCGCTGCCGGCCGACATCCAGAATTTTACGATTTACGCGGCGGGCGTGGGAACCGCGGCCAGGGATGCCGGGGCGGCAAGCGCGTTGGTGAAATTCCTGTCGGGCCCGGACGCGCGACCGGTCATCAAGGCCAAAGGTATGGAGACGCTTTCACCCTAAGCGCTCATCACGCCCCTCTGTCGCCCCTTGCCGAAAACGACGGCGCCCGGCCGAAGCCGGGCGCCAATCTGCCAAAAAAAGCGATGGGGTTGGCGGCCATAAGGAATTGGCCGGCCTAACGATTAGTGGCGTGCCTGTTCCCACGCGATGCGCGGGATATCGGAACGCGTAACGCCGATGTCGGCCAGTTCGCGGTCGCTCAAATGTGCAAGCTCGTCCACGGCGACGCCATATCGCTTCCAGGCGTGGAAGAAACGGCTGATTGATGACAGCATGGTCGTTATCCTTTCTCCTCTCCGGCCAAAAGCCGGAATCACGCGCCAGATATAGGGATCGATGGTGCGCCGCAAAACCTTCCTGCTGCAGTGCAGCTAGGTGAAAGTTGCATGGTGAAAGTAAGAATTTAGTGAGAATTTTGCTGTTCAGAGCAGAGTTATTCCAGAATATTAGAACAATTAGCAATCGCTATGTTTTTGACGCAGTAGTGGCCATCCGGCCGCTGCATCGTCAGGGCGTTAGGGCCTAAGGCCGCTTTCTCGCCGGGGTTCCCAACGCCGCCCATGGCGTGCGCCTGAATTCCGCCCAGCCGGGCGGCGAGCAGGCGTCCTCATCCATCCGCCTCGCCCAGGTTGGCGATTGATGCGGCCCCGGTTCTCCCGGCGTCGCGGCCGCCGGCCGCAGCTGCGCAGCGGCGAAGACTGGTGGGCGGTGACGGACTCGAACCGCCGACATTCTGCGTGTAAAGCAGACGCTCTACCAACTGAGCTAACCGCCCGCGCGGCGTGGTCTATCGCCGCCGGCCGCCGGCGCGCAAGGGCGACGGCGGAACCCCACGCATTGTGCCATCAATCGATCGGCAAAAATTTAATGTGTGGGTTGGGGCAGGAAAATGTGGGATAACGATTCAAAATCACAGGGCGGGCCGAATGCCCGGAGAGGAGGACTATGTTCCGGATATCGGTCTTGACCCTGGCCTTTACGCTTGCCGCCGCCGCGATCGCCCATGCCCAGCAAATGCCGCCGCAACCGCCGCCGGTGGCTTCGCCCTTGGGGCAAGGCAATCCGCAGGAGCGCGCCGCCTGCCATCCGGATGTGTCGAAGTTTTGCCAGCAGCAGCTGCAAATCAATCCGAACGATGTCCTCGGAATTCTTGGCTGCCTGCAAACCAACCGCGCCAAGATCAGCCGCGCCTGTCAGGAAGTCCTCGCCAGTCACGGCCAGTAGCCTGGTGCGTCAGGCGACAACGGCGGGCAGGGCTGGCGAGCCAATCGCGGATCCGATCAACAAATAAATTCGCCCGCCGCCACGCAATTCTGCAATTGCGATGGCGAGCGGGCGGTGAGTGGCGCAAAGACCCGCGTTGCGGGTCGGCACGCGGATCAGACGGCTTCCTTGAGTTCCTTCGAGGCGCGGAAGGCGACTTTCTTGCTGGCCTTGATCTGGATGGGCTCGCCGGTGGCGGGATTACGTCCCATGCGTGCGGCGCGTTTTCTCACCTGCAGGATGCCGAGCCCGCCGATGCGGATGCGCTCGCCCTTTTTCAGGTGCTTGACGATATTGCCGACAAACCCACCGAGGATAGCTTCCGCCTGCTTTTTCGAAAGCTCGTTATCCTCCGCGAGGCTCGCGGCGAGATGCTTCAACGTCACGGTAGTCGCGGTTGTTTTACCTGTCGACATTAGTCCCTCCTCAATGAAGCGGTAGCGTGGGAAATGCGCCGCTCACGGCGAAGCAGTTAAACGATTCGGCTACGGCTGACCACGCTTGTTTTGCCAATTCCACCGATGTTTTCGGCATTGCAGCCCTGTCTGGGTGGGCTCTGTGGCAAGCGTAAGGCGCCCCGAAAAGCCCGATTTTGGGCCAAATCCTTGACTTGGCATCGGGCGGGCCTTAACTGCCGACCGCGCCCGCGGGGGCGTAGCTCAGTTGGTTAGAGCGTCGGCCTGTCACGCCGAAGGTCGCGGGTTCGAGTCCCGTCGCTCCCGCCATTTCAATGACTTAGCGTCCCTTTTAGCCGCGATAGAGCGGTGCCGGCTGGACGAAAAAGCTCCACAAAATGTGGTAGACCAACGCGAAATTCTTCTGCTGGAAGCTGGCGTGGGAGATGCCGGGCATCACGGCAAAGTGCTTGTCGGGGTTGGGCAGCCGCGCGAAGAACGCCACCAGGTCCTCGAAGCTGGCGATGCCGTCCCATTGGCCGCGCATGATCAAAGTCGGAACCGTGATCTTCTCCGGATCGACCACCGGAAGCCTTGAGCACATATCGACATAGGTGCCGGTCGGCACCGAATTCGTCGAGCGCGGTGACCGCATCGGCAAAGGCGTCGATGACCTTCGCTTCGGCGGTGCCCGGATGGTCGCGCTCGAAGATCGAATGGATGAAGGCCTTGTCGATCGGCCGGCGATTCTTGGCCAAAAACTCGGGTAGTTTTTTCTTGCGTTCGGCGAGCGTCGGCGAACCCTCGCCGGTCCAGACCATGGCGTCGAGCGCGAGCCGCGCCACCATGTCGGGATGGCGCTCGGCGAATAAGGCCGCGCGCAGCGCGCCCGACGAGATGCCATAGACGAGCAAAGGCCGCTTGCCGCGCAGCTTGTGGATGTAAGTCGCGGCGGCGAAGCAATCGTCGGCGCCTTGCGCGATCGGAGCGTTATTGTCGCGAGTTTTGGTGGAGCGGCCGTAGCCTTCCATATCGACGCACCAGCAATCAAAGCCCCGGCGCGCGAACCAGTCCATCACCGAGGAGTCCGGCCGGCCTTCGACCTGAAGATCGAACGTCGGCTGCGCCGCCATCGACGAGCCGTGGACGAACAGGATCGTGCCGGCGCTGGCCTTCGGATCGCCGGCGCATTTCTCGAACAGGAACAGCTTTACGCCGCCGTCCTTGCCGGTCCAGTGCTCCTCGCCCTTGATCGTTCCGGGCGAAGTCTTGGTTATGTCATCCATTGTCGGCACCCCAAATCGATGAACGGCCACTGGGTTCGGTGAACTGTCGTCGGAACGTAACACTGGCGGTGCCGATGACGTCAACGCGCAGGCCCGGCCGATAGGCCACGCACAGGCCTGTCAGGTACGTGCCTTGCACCTTTTTGTGCACTGCGCTAAGGGTCGAAACGTTCTACTTTCAGCGCCAATTCGCTGGATTTCTGGGCAAATCGGCGCTGGTCTGTCGGCGCGCAACTGCGCCGCGGTCGACCCGTTTTCCGATGCGGAACCTGGGTTCGGCGATGGCCGGTCAGAAAGGCTTCCGATGAGTCAATCAGTGACTCAATTGCTGCTCGGTTATCTGCCGCTCATTGTCTTTGTCGGTGTCGCGGGCGTGATCGGGCTCGCGCTTCTGGTCGTGGCCTTCATCGTCGCCTACAAGCAGCCGGATCCGGAAAAGCTGTCCGCCTACGAATGCGGCTTCAATGCGTTCGACGACGCGCGGATGAAATTCGACGTGCGGTTCTATCTGGTCGCCATCCTGTTCATCATTTTCGACCTCGAAGTGAGCTTTCTGTTCCCGTGGGCGGCCGCGTTCGGTCAACTCGGCGTGTTCGGCTTCTGGTCGATGATGCTGTTCCTTGCGGTGCTGACGGTCGGGTTTATCTACGAGTGGAAGAAGGGAGCGCTCGAATGGGATTGAGCGAACCCGCGGTCGCCGCGCCGCGCCGGCAAATTCTCGACCCGCGCACCGGCAAACCGGCCGGCGCGAACGATCGCGTTTTTCTCCGACCTCAACAGCGAGCTGGCCGACAAGGGATTTCTGGTCGCGGCGAGCCAGGATTTGATCGCCTGGGCGCGCACCGGCTCGTTGATGTGGATGACATTCGGGCTCGCCTGTTGCGCGGTCGAAATGATGCAGATGTCGATGCCGCGCTACGACGTCGAGCGGTTCGGCTTCGCGCCGCGCGCTTCGCCGCGGCAGTCCGACGTGATGATCGTCGCCGGCACGCTGACCAACAAGATGGCTCCGGCGTTGCGCAAGGTCTACGACCAGATGCCGGAGCCGCGTTACGTCATCTCCATGGGCTCCTGCGCCAATGGCGGCGGCTACTACCATTATTCCTATTCGGTGGTGCGCGGCTGCGACCGCATCGTGCCGGTCGACATCTATGTGCCGGGCTGCCCGCCTACCGCCGAAGCTCTGCTGTACGGCATATTGCTGCTGCAGAAGAAGATCCGTCGCACCGCCACCATTGAACGCTAGACTATCGAACGCTGAAAATGGATGACACGCTCGACACGCTCGGCAAAACGATCGCTGGTGCGCTTCCCTCGTCAGTGACGGGCTACGCGATCGCCTATCACGAGCTCAACGTCACTGCGCAGGCGAGCGAGATCGTCGCGGTGATGCGGTTTTCTGCGCGACGATCCGCGCTGCCAGTTCTGGAATCTGATCGATGTCACCGCCGTCGACTGGCCGAGCCGCGAGCGGCGCTTCGACGTCGTCTATCATCTGCTGTCGCCGAAGCACAATCTGCGCGTGCGCGTCAAAGCCGAAACCGACGAAGCGACGCCGGTGCCGTCCATCATCGAAGTGTTCGCCGGCGCCGACTGGTTCGAGCGCGAGATCTACGATCTCTACGGCATCGTCTTCACCGGCCATCCGGATATGCGGCGCATCCTGACCGATTACGGTTTTGAGGGTCATCCGCTGCGCAAGGATTTTCCGCTCACCGGCTTCGTCGAGGTGCGCTACGACGACGAGCTCAAGCGCGTGGTGTACGAGCCGGTGCGGCTCGCGCAGGAATTTCGCAATTTCGATTTCCTCTCGCCCTGGGAAGGCACCGATTACGTGCTGCCGGGCGACGAGAAATCGAGCGGCAAAGGGTCGTAAGGTGGTCGCGACATGAAAGCCACGCTCAAGCCCGGCCTCACGCATCGATTCAGCTACCAGGTGCCGGAGAACAAGACGGTTCCCTACACCTACCCGGAATCGCCGGAGATCGCGGCGATGCCAAAAGTGTTCGCTACCGGCTTCATGATCGTGCTGATGGAATGGACCTGCACGCAGCTTCTGGCGCCGTACCTCGATCCCGGCGAAGGCAGCGTCGGCGTGCATGTCGATGTCAGCCATCTCGCGGCGACATTGCCGGGGCAGACGGTGACGGTCGACGTCGAATGCACCGCCGTGACCGGGCAGCGGGTGACTTTCCACGTTAAGGCCCACGACGGCGTCGAACTGATCGGCGAGGGCCGGCACGAACGCTTTGTCATGATGTGGGACAAATTCAACGCTCGACTTGCGGCGAAAGCCGCCAAACTGGCGAAGGTGGCGTAATGGCCGAAGCTGCCGCGCCGCGCAACTTCACGATTAACTTCGGGCCGCAGCATCCGGCCGCCCACGGCGTGCTGCGTCTCGTGCTTGAGCTCGACGGCGAGATCGTCGAGCGCGTCGACCCGCATATCGGTCTGTTGCATCGCGGCACCGAGAAACTGATCGAGCACAAAACCTATTTGCAGGCGATCCCGTATTTCGACCGGCTCGATTATGTCGCGCCGATCAATCAGGAACATGCGTTCTGCCTCGCCGCGGAGAAACTGCTCGGCCTCGAAATACCGCGCCGCGCCCAACTCATCCGCGTGCTCTATTGCGAGATCGGCCGACTGTTGTCGCACCTCCTCAATGTCACGACGCAGGCGCTGGATATCGGTGCGCTCACCCCGCCGCTGTGGGGCTTTGAGGAACGCGAGAAGCTGATGGGCTTTTACGAGCGGGCGTCGGGATCGCGCATGCACGCGGCCTACTTCCGGGTCGGCGGCGTGCATCAGGATTTGCCGCCGAAGCTGATCGACGACATTGCCGGCTTCTGCGATCCGTTCCTCAAAGTCTGCGACGACCTCGAAGAACTGCTCACCGAGAACCGCATTTTCAAGCAGCGCAATGTCGATATCGGCGTGGTCAAGCTGGAAGACGCCTGGGTGCGCGGCTTTTCCGGGGTGATGGTGCGCGGCTCCGGCGCGGTGTGGGATCTGCGCAAGGCGCAGCCCTATGAATGCTATGCCGAGCTCGATTTCGACATTCCGATCGGCAAGAACGGCGACAATTACGACCGCTACTGCATCCGCATGGAAGAGATGCGCCAATCGGTTCGCATCATGAAGCAGTGCATCGAAAAATTGCACGCAGCCGACGGCCAGGGCCGCGTTACGGTCGACGACCACAAAATCGTGCCGCCGCGGCGCGAGGAGATGAAGCGGTCGATGGAATCGCTGATCCATCACTTCAAGCTCTACACTGAGGGGTTCAAGGTGCCGGCCGGCGAGGTCTATGCCGCGGTCGAGGCGCCCAAGGGCGAGTTCGGCGTCTATCTCGTCGCCGACGGCAGCAACAAGCCGTATAAGTGCAAAATCCGCGCGCCGGGTTTCGCGCATTTGCAGGCCATGGATTTCATGTGCCGCGGTCACATGCTGGCCGACATTTCCGCGATCCTCGGCTCGATCGATATCGTCTTTGGCGAGGTGGACCGATGAGTGTGCGCCGCCTTGCCGAGAAGCAGCCGCCGAGCTTTACCTTCACGCCCGACAATCTGTCCTGGGCGAAGACGCAGATCGCCAAATACCCGCCGGGCCGGCAGCAATCCGCGGTGATCCCGGTTCTGTGGCGGGCCCAGCAACAGGCCGGCGGCTGGCTGCCGCAAAAAGCGATCGAGGCGACCGCCGAACTCCTCGGGATGGCTAAAATTCGCGTGCTCGAAGTGGCGACCTTTTACACCATGTTCAATCTGGCGCCGGTCGGCCGCTTTCACGTGCAACTCTGCGGCACGACGCCGTGCATGCTGCGCGGCTCGGAGGAGTTGAAGAAAGTCTGCCATCGGATGATCGGCGAGGAAACCGAAGTGACAGCCGACGGGACGTTCTCCTGGATCGAGGTCGAGTGCCTGGGCGCCTGCGTCAATGCGCCGATGGTCCAGATCAATGCCGATTATTACGAGGATCTCACGCCCGAAACGTTCACCCGCATCATCAACGATTTTTCCAACGGCCGCACGCCAAGGCCCGGCCCGCAGATTGACCGGATCAATTCGGCGCCGGTCGGCGGCCCGACCACGCTGACCGATCCTTCGCTCTTCGAAGGCAAGGGGCGATCGGCACCGGCGGCGCCAAATCGTCCAACCAAATCATCCGACGAGAGGCGCAGCTGATGCTTGCCGACAAGGACCGCATTTTTACAAATCTCTACGGCCAGCATGATTGGGGCCTCGACGGCGCGCGCGCCCGTGGCGCCTGGGACGGCAGCAAGGCGATTTTGGAAAAGGGGCGCGAGGCCATCATCAACGAGGTGAAAGCGTCCGGGCAGCGCGGCCGTGGCGGCGCGGGATTCGCGACCGGATTGAAATGGTCGTTCATGCCCAAACAGTCGGACGGCAAGCCAACCTATCTCGTCGTAAACGCCGACGAGTCGGAGCCCGGCACCTGCAAGGACCGCGAGATCATGCGGTACGACCCGCATCTGCTGATCGAAGGCAGCCTGATCGCCGGCTGCGCCATCGGCGCGGACACCTGCTACATCTACATTCGCGGCGAGTTCATCCGCGAGCGCGAGAACCTGGAAGCCGCCGTTCAGCAGGCCTATGAGGCAAAACTCATCGGTAAGAACAACATTCACGGCTTCGACTTCGACATCATCGTGCACCACGGCGCTGGCGCCTATATCTGTGGCGAAGAGACCGCACTGCTCGAGAGTCTCGAGGGCAAAAAAGGTCAGCCGCGGCTCAAGCCACCGTTCCCCGCCAATATGGGCCTCTATGGCTGTCCGACCACGGTCAACAATGTCGAGACCATTGCGCAGGTGCCCGACATCATGCGGCGCGGCGCGGCCTGGTTCGCCGGCATCGGCCGGCCGAACAACACCGGCACAAAACTCTATTGCATTTCCGGTCACGTCGAGCGGCCGTGCACGGTCGAGGAAGAGATGGGGATTCCGCTCCGCGAACTCATCGAAAAGCAGGCCGGCGGCGTGCGGGGCGGGTGGGATAATCTGCTTGCGGTGATCCCCGGCGGCTCGTCGATGCCACTCGTGCCGGCGGGGCCCGATCAGGCCGACACGCTGCTAATGGATTTCGACGGCTGCCGCGACAAGAAGACGTCGCTCGGCACGGCCGCGGTGATCGTCATGGACAAGTCGACCGACATCGTCAAAGCGATGGCGCGAATTTCCTATTTCTACAAGCACGAGAGTTGCGGTCAGTGCACGCCGTGCCGCGAGGGCATGGGCTGGATGTGGCGCGTGCTCACCCGCATGGCCGAAGGCCGCGCGCAGAAGCGCGAGATCGACATGCTATGGGAAGTCACCACCCAGATCGAAGGCCACACCATCTGCGCCTTCGGCGACGGCGCGGCGTGGCCGGTGCAGGGACTGCTGCGCCATTTCCGTCCGGAAATCGAAAAGCGCATCGACGAATATACCGCCAATCCGCATCCCGAGCCGGTTTCGGTCGCGGCGGAGTGATGTGAAATGACCAAGCTCATCGTCGACGGCAAGGAGATCGACGTTCCGCCGGAATACACGCTGTTGCAGGCGTGCGAGGTGGCGGGTGCGGAAATTCCGCGCTTCTGCTTCCACGAGCGGTTGTCGATCGCCGGCAATTGCCGGATGTGCCTCATCGAGGTCGTCGACATCCCGAAGCCGCAAGCCTCCTGCGCCATGGCCGTCAAGGATTTGGCGCCGAACAAGGATGGTTCGCCCAAGGTGCTCTCAACCCGCTCGCCGATGGTGCGCAAGGCGCGCGAGGGTGTAATGGAATTTTTGCTGATCAATCATCCGCTCGATTGCCCGATTTGCGACCAGGGCGGCGAGTGCGATCTGCAGGACCAGTCCATGGCCTATGGCATGGACGGCAGCCGTTACCGCGAGAACAAGCGCGCGGTGGAAGACAAATATCTCGGCGCACTGGTCAAGACCTCGATGAACCGCTGCATCCAGTGCACGCGCTGCGTCCGCTTCGCCACCGAGGTCGCCGGCGTTCCAGAGCTCGGCGCCATCGGCCGCGGCGAGGATATGGAGATCACCACTTATCTCGAAGAGGCGATGCACTCCGAATTGCAGGGCAATGTGGTCGATATTTGCCCGGTCGGCGCGCTGACCTCAAAACCTTACGCGTTTGCGGCGCGGCCGTGGGAACTCGACAAGACCGAGTTGATCGATGTCATGGACGCGGTCGGCTCCGCCATCCGCATCGACACGCGCGGCAGCGAAGTCATGCGCATCCTGCCGCGCGAGAGCGACGACATCAACGAAGAGTGGATTTCAGACAAGACGCGCCACGTCGTCGACGGCTTGCGCACGCAGCGCCTCGATCAGCCCTATGTGCGCGAGAACGGCAAGCTTCGTCCGGCGACGTGGAACCAAGCCTTCAGTGCGATCGCCGCGAAAGTGGCGAAGGCCAATCCCAAACGCATGGGCGCGCTGGTCGGCGATCTCGCCGGCGTCGAGGAGATTTTTGCGCTAAAGGATTTGATGACGCGGCTTGGCGTCACCAATCTCGATTGCCGGCAGGACGGCGCGGCGTTCGATCCCGCCTGGGGCCGAGCGAGCTATCTGTTCAATGCGACCATCGCCGGCATCGATGCCGCCGACGCGCTGCTTATCGTCGGCTCCAATCCGCGCCGCGAGGCGGCGATCCTCAATGCGCGCATCCGCAAACGCTGGCGCGCCGAAAAATTTCCGGTCGGCGTGATCGGGCAGAAGCCGGACCTGACCTATACTTACGATTATCTCGGCGCCGGGCCGGAAACGCTCGCCGCCATCACCCGGCATTCCTTCGCCGACTCCTTGCGTGGAGCCGAGCGGCCGATGGTGCTGGTCGGCGCCGGCGCGCTCGCGCGTGGCGACGGTGCGGCGGTCGCTTCGCTCGCCGCCAAGGCCGCGGTCGATCTCGGCGCGGTGAAAGACGGCTGGAACGGCTATTGCGTTCTGCACAACGCCGCGGCGCGCGTCGGCGCGCTCGATCTCGGCTTCGTGCCGGGGCAGGGCGGTCCGACCGCGCGACAGATGGCGGCGTACGGCACGCTCGACGTTTTGTTCCTGCTCGGCGTCGATGAGATCGATATCGCGCCGGGCGCCTTCGTCATCTATATCGGCACCCACGGCGACCGCGGCGCGACGCGCGCCGACGTGGTGTTGCCCGGCGCCGCTTATCCGGAAAAATCGGCGATCTATGTCAATACCGAGGGCCGCGTGCAGATGGCGGCGCGCGCCTCGTTCCCGCCGGGCGACGCGCGCGAGGATTGGGCGATCCTGCGAGCTTTATCCGACGTGCTCAAGAACCGGTTGCCATACGATTCGCTTTTGGCCTTGCGTCAGACGCTGTTCAAGGCGCATCCGCACATGATGCGTATCGGACAAATCACGCCGGCCGATCCGGCCGACTTGCAAAAACTGGCCGGCCTTGGCGGCACCGCGGACAAGGCGGCGTTTGGCGCGACCATCGAGGATTATTACTTCACCAACCCGATCGCGCGCAGCTCGGCGGTGATGGCGGAATGTTCGGCGCTGGCGCAAGGCCGCGCCACCATGACGGCAGCGGAGTAGGCGACACGATGACCGCGTCCTGGTCCGACTACATCTGGCCCCTGGTGATCATGGTGGCGGAGAGCCTCATGCTGCTGATCATCCTGCTCATCGCGGTCGCCTATGTGCTGTTGGCCGACCGCAAAATCTGGGCGGCGGTGCAGATCCGGCGCGGCCCGAACGTGGTCGGGCCGTGGGGACTGTTTCAGTCCTTCGCCGATTTGCTGAAATTCGTGCTCAAGGAGCCGGTCATCCCTGCGGGCGCCAATAAAGGCGTGTTTTTACTCGCTCCACTTGTCACTTGCGTATTGGCGCTAGCGGCATGGGCGGTGATCCCGGTCAATGCCGGCTGGGTGATTTCCAACATCAATGTCGGCATCCTTTACATCTTCGCGATCTCGTCGCTCGGCGTCTATGGCGTGATCATGGCCGGCTGGGCGTCGAATTCAAAATATCCGTTCCTCGCCGCGCTGCGTTCGGCCGCGCAGATGGTGTCCTACGAAGTCTCGATCGGCTTCGTCATCATCACGGTGCTGCTTTGCGTCGGTTCGCTCAATCTCACCGCGATAGTCGAGGCGCAGAACGGCCGATGGGGCATGTTCAGCTGGTATTGGCTGCCGCTATTCCCGATGCTGGTGATCTTTTTCATTTCCGCGCTGGCGGAGACCAACCGGCCGCCATTCGATCTGGTCGAGGCGGAATCGGAGCTGGTCGCCGGTTTCATGGTCGAATACGGCTCGACGCCCTACATGATGTTCATGCTTGGCGAATACGTGGCGGTTACCACCATGTGCGCCATGGCCACGATCCTGTTCCTCGGCGGCTGGCTGCCGCCGTTCCCGGTGGCGCCGTTCACCTGGGTGCCGGGCGTGATCTGGTTCGTGCTCAAAGCGTCCTTTGTGTTCTTCATGTTCGCCATGGTGAAGGCCTTCGTGCCGCGCTATCGCTACGATCAGTTGATGCGGCTCGGCTGGAAGGTGTTTTTGCCGATCTCGCTCGCCATGGTGGCGATCGTCGCCGGCGTCCTTCAATTCGCGGGGTGGGCGCCGAAATGAATGGAGGACGGCATGGAATTATCGCTGCCGGCCTGGCTTGGCGGTCTTGCCGGAACGGTCGTTGCGGTCGCCATCTATGTTCCGTGCATCCGCGTCGCCGAGCGCCGCCTGCGCGCGGGGCGGGGTCCGCAAACGATCGAGCAGCGCGCCGCGTTCGAAGAGAAGCTTTCGGTGGTGCGGCGGCTGATCCTCGGCGCCGATATCGCGGTCCTCGCCGTCATCGGCTATTGGATTGGCAACGCCTTGGGTGGCAAGTTCGCGCTATGAGAGGTTGACATGAGACTAGATCAGGCCGCCCGATCGATTTTCCTGAAAGAATTTGCGCAGGCTTTCGTCCTGTCGATGCGCTATTTCTTCAAGCCGAAGGCGACGCTCAATTATCCGTTCGAGAAGGGCATGCTGTCGCCGCGCTTTCGTGGCGAACATGCACTACGCCGCTACCCGAACGGCGAAGAGCGCTGCATCGCCTGCAAATTATGCGAGGCGATCTGCCCGGCGCAGGCGATCACCATCGAAGCCGGGCCGCGGCGCAACGACGGCACGCGGCGCACCACGCGCTACGACATCGACATGGTCAAATGCATCTATTGCGGGCTGTGCCAGGAAGCCTGTCCGGTCGATGCCATCGTCGAAGGACCGAATTTCGAATTTGCCACCGAGACGCGCGAGGAACTCTACTACGACAAGGAGCGCCTTCTCGCCAACGGCGACCGCTGGGAGCGCGAGCTTGCCAAGAACATCGAACTCGACGCGCCGTATCGCTGAACCGGGGCGGCAATGATCATCAACGCCATCTTCTTCTATCTCTTCGCCGGCATCACCGTGGCTTCGGCGGTGATGGTCGTCACCGCGAAAAACCCGGTGCATTCCGTGTTGTTCCTCATTCTGGCTTTCGTCAATGCCGCGGGACTGTTCGTGCTCCTTGGCGCCGAATTTCTGGCGATGATCCTGATCGTCGTCTATGTCGGCGCGGTGGCCGTGCTGTTTCTCTTCGTAGTGATGATGCTCGACGTCGATTTCGCCGAACTGCGTCAGGGCTTTCTCAATTATCTGCCGGTCGGTGCGCTGGTCGGCGCCGTGCTGCTGGCCGAGCTTTTGATTTTGGTCGGCGCCTGGGCGATCGGGCCCGACGTCGCCAAGGCGATCGTCTCGCCAATCCCGCCGCCGGGTGAGATCAACAACACGCAAGCGCTCGGCCTCGTGCTCTATACGCGCTACGTCTATTTCTTCCAGGCCGCGGGCGTCATTCTTCTGGTCGCCATGATCGGCGCCATCGTGCTCACTCTGCAGCATAAGCCCAACGTGCGGCGGCAGAACATCGCCGTGCAGGTGGCGCGCGGCAGGGCAAGCGCAATCGAAGTCGTCAAGGTCAAATCCGGGCAGGGGCTGTCATGACGCGGGGGCAATCGTGACGATCGGGCTCGGCCATTATCTGTCCGTTGCGGCGATCCTGTTCACGGTCGGGGTGTTGGGAATCTTTCTCAACCGCAAAAACGTGATCGTCATCCTGATGTCGATCGAGCTGATCCTGCTCGCCGTCAACATCAACCTGGTGTCGTTCTCGAGCTTTTTGGGCGACATCGTCGGCCAGGTCTATGCGCTGATCGTGCTCACGGTCGCGGCGGCGGAAGCCGCGATCGGGCTCGCGATCCTGGTCGCCTATTTCCGCAACCGCGGCTCGATCGCGGTCGAAGACATCAATCTGATGAAGGGCTAAGCGGCAAATGTACGAAGCCATCGTCGTTCTGCCGCTGCTTGGCGCCATCGTTGCGGGTGTGATCGCGCTCCTCGGCGCGCGCAACCGCTATCCGGGCGAGAATCCGCCGCCGCCGCACGACGATCACGCCGCGCCGCCGGTTTCCGAGCATGGCCACGCGGCGCCGTCGCCGCATGCGGCGCACGCGGTCGCTCACGAGTTCACACGATGAACACGCGCCGGCCGAGCCGTCGGCGGCCGGTTCGCTGCCGGCCGAGCTCATCACCTCGACTTTCCTTGTCATCGCCTGCGTGCTGTCCTGGGTTGCGTTTTACGAGGTCGGGTTCGAGGGCGAAGACGCGCGCATCACGATTTTCTCGTTCATCACCTCGGGCGACCTGCATTCGGAATGGGCGCTGCGCATCGATCCGTTGACCGCGGTGATGCTGGTCGTGGTGACGACCATTTCCTCGCTCGTTCACATCTATTCGATCGGCTACATGGAGGAAGATCCCTACAAGCCGCGCTTCTTCGCCTATTTGTCGTTCTTCACCTTCGCCATGCTGATGCTGGTGACGGCCGACAATCTGGTGCAACTGTTCTTCGGCTGGGAAGGCGTAGGACTGGCGAGCTATCTTCTGATCGGCTTCTGGTATCACAAGCCGGAAGCCAACGCGGCCGCGATCAAGGCTTTCCTCGTCAACCGCGTCGGCGACTTCGGCTTCTCGCTCGGAATTTTCGCCGTCTTCTATCTTACCGGCGCGATCGATTTCGACACGGTGTTCGCGCAGGCGCCAAGCCTGGTGGGCAAAACGTTCCATTTCCTGAGCTGGGACGTCGACGCGCTCACCGCGGTATGTCTCCTGCTCTTCATGGGCGCGATGGGAAAGTCCGCGCAGTTCCTGCTGCACACCTGGCTACCCGACGCCATGGAAGGACCGACGCCGGTCTCGGCGTTGATCCACGCCGCGACCATGGTAACCGCCGGCGTCTTCATGGTGGCGCGGCTGTCGCCGCTGTTCGAGCTGGCGCCCGATGCGAAATCGTTTGTCGTCTTTATCGGCGCGACGACCGCGATGTTTGCCGCCACCATCGGTCTCGTTCAGAACGACATCAAGCGCATCATCGCTTATTCGACCTGCTCACAGCTCGGCTACATGTTCGTCGCCATGGGCTCGGGTGCTTATTCGATCGGGATGTTTCATCTGTTCACCCACGCCTTTTTCAAGGCGCTTTTGTTCCTCGGTTCTGGCTCGGTGATCCTGGCGATGCATCACGAGCAGGATATCCGCCACATGGGCGGCCTGTGGCGGAAAATTCCCTTCACCTACGCCATGATGATCGTCGGCACTTTGGCGCTGACCGGATTTCCCTTCACCGCCGGCTATTTCTCCAAGGACGCGATCATCGAGGCCGACGACGTCGCCAAGGGCGCCATGTCGAGCTACGGCTTTATCATGACGGTGGGCGCCGCAGCCCTCACCTCGTTTTATTCGTGGCGGCTTATTTTCAAAACCTTCCACGGCGAACCGCATGACCGTCACCATTATGAGGCGGCGCATGAGACCTCGAAGTTCATGCTCGTTCCGCTGGCCATCCTGGCGATCGGATCGATCGCCGCCGGCTGGCCGCTGCTCGGCCTGTTCACCGGCGAGGGCGCGCTCGGGTTCTTCCGCGAGTCGCTGAAATACGCGCCGGGCAACACCGTGCTCGAGACCATGGAGCACCTGCCGCTCGAAATCGCACTGGCGCCGACGGTGATGATGATCATTGGCTTCCTGGTCGCCTTCCAATTCTATATCCGGCGGCCCGATATTCCGGTGCGATTGGCGCGCGACCAGCACGTGCTCTACGAGTTTCTGCTCAACAAGTGGTACTTCGACGAGATCTACGACTTCCTGATCGTACGGCCGCTGTTGTGGCTCGGCCGCGTATTGTGGAAGGGCGGCGACGGCTTCGTGATCGACGGTTTCGGTCCCGACGGGGTTTCCGCGCGCGTGCTTGACGTGACCAAGAACGTCGTGCGGCTGCAGACCGGCTACCTCTATCATTACGCCTTCGCCATGCTGATCGGCGTCGCGGGCTTCTTCACCTGGTTCATGTTTTCGGGGCCGCACTGATGACAAGCTGGCCCATCCTTTCCGTCGTCACCTTCCTGCCGCTGGTGGGTGCGCTGTTCATCGCTACCCTCAATGAGGACGCGGCCGGCGTGCGCAATACGCGTTGGGCGGCGCTGTGGACGACGCTCATCACTTTCGCGATTTCGCTGATCCTGATCTGGCGGTTCGATCCGTCGACGGCCGATTTCCAGTTCGTCGAGAAACGGCCGTGGCTCGGCGGCGCGATCAACTATTCAATGGGCGTCGACGGCATTTCGCTGCCATTTGTGATCCTGACCACCGGGTTGATGCCGATCTGCATCCTGGCGAGCTGGACTGCGATCCAGCACCGGGTGCGCGAATATATGATCGCGTTCCTCGTCCTCGAAACGCTGATGGTCGGCACGTTCTGCGCGCTCGACCTCGTATTGTTCTACCTGTTCTTCGAAGGCACCCTCATTCCGATGTTCCTGATCATCGGCGTCTGGGGCGGCCCGCGCCGCGTCTATGCGAGCTTCAAGTTCTTCCTCTACACGCTGCTCGGCTCAGTGCTGATGCTGCTCGCCATCATGGCGATGTACTGGGACGCCGCGACGACCGACATTCCGACGCTGCTGCATCATCCGTTTCCGCTCGTTCTGCAGACCGCGGCGTGGTTTGCGTTCCTTGCGTCCTTTGCGGTGAAGATGCCGATGTGGCCGGTGCATACCTGGCTGCCGGACGCGCATGTCGAAGCCCCGACCGCCGGCTCGGTGATCCTTGCCGCGATCCTGCTGAAATTGGGCGGTTATGGTTTCTTGCGCTTTTCGCTGCCGATGTTTCCGGAAGCCTCGCAGCATCTCGCGCCCTTGATCTATGTGCTGTCGGTGGTCGCTATCATTTACACGTCGCTCGTTGCGCTGGTGCAGGAGGACGTGAAAAAGCTCATCGCCTACTCGTCGGTGGCGCACATGGGCTTCGTCACCATGGGCATTTTCGCGATGACGGCGCAGGGCGTCGCCGGCGGCATTTTCCAGATGATCTCCCACGGCATTGTCTCCGCCGCCTTGTTCCTTTGCGTCGGCGTCATCTACGACCGCATGCATACGCGCGAGATCGCGGCCTATGGCGGGCTGGTCAATCGCATGCCGCTCTATGCCTTCGTCTTCATGGTGTTCACGCTTGCCAATGTCGGGTTGCCCGGCACCTCAGGGTTCGTCGGCGAATTCTTGACGCTGATCGGCACCTTCCGGGTCAACAATTGGGTGGCGACGTTGGCGACCATCGGCACTATCCTGTCGGCGGCTTATGCGCTGTGGCTCTACCGCAAGGTGCTCTTCGGCAAGCTTGAGAAGCCGGCTCTGTTTCACATCCGCGACATGGGCTGGCGCGAAGCGGTGATTTTCGCGCCGCTCGTCATCCTGACCATCGTGTTTGGCGTCTATCCGAAGCCGGTGCTGGACATTTCCTCGGCCTCGGTTACGCAACTGATCGGCAATTACCAACATGCGCTGTCCGCCGTGCAGACCGCGGCTTTGGCGAGGTAGCGATGTACGCCGCGCAGCTTCCCACCCTCGTGCCGCTGTTGCCGGAATTCGTGCTCGGGCTGGGCGCCATGGCGCTGTTGATGCTGGGCGTTTTTCGCGGCGAGGCGGGAAGCCGCGCCGTCGATATCGCCTCCATCGTGCTGCTTGTGATCGCCGGCGTCATTCTCGTCACCCTGCCGGTGGGCAAGCTCACCACCTTCGACGGCAGCTTTATCGTCGACGATTTCGCCCGCTTCCTGAAAGTCCTGGCGCTGATCGGTTCGGCGGCCGCGATCCTGCTCTCGCTCGATTACGCCAAACGCGAGCGCCAGGAACGGTTCGAATATTCCGTCCTGATCCTGCTCTCGACGCTCGGCATGCTGATGCTGATCTCGGCTGCAGACCTGATCGCGCTCTATCTCGGCCTCGAATTGATGAGCCTGCCGCTTTACGTCGTAGCGGCAAGCCACCGCGACTCGCTGCGCTCGACCGAAGCCGGCATCAAATATTTTGTGCTCGGCGCGCTGTCGTCCGGCATGCTGCTCTATGGCGCGTCGCTGATTTATGGCTTCACCGGCACGGTGAGTTTTGCCGGTATCGCACAAGCGGCGTCCCAAGGCGGCGTCGGATTGATCTTTGGCATCGTTTTTCTGTTCGCCGGCTTCTGTTTCAAGGTTTCGGCGGTCCCGTTCCACATGTGGACGCCGGACGTCTATCAAGGCGCACCGACGCCGATCACGGCGTTCTTTGCATCCGCGCCCAAAGTCGCCGGCATCGCCATGTTCGTGCGCGCCGCGGTGATGGCCTTTCCCGGCATCACTTCGGAGTGGCAGCAGATCGTGGTCTTCGTGTCGATCGCTTCCATGGTGCTGGGCAGTTTCGCGGCCATCGGTCAGCGCAACATCAAGCGGCTGATGGCCTATTCGTCGATCGGGCACATGGGTTTTGCGCTGATCGGTCTTGCCGCCGGCACCGCCGAAGGCGTGCAGGGCGTACTGGTCTATATGGCGATCTACATCACCATGACGCTTGGCGTCTTCGCCGTCATCCTGTCGATGCGACGCTCGACCGGCATGGTGGAAACCATCGATCAGCTTGCCGGGCTGGCGCGCACCCATCCGGCTACCGCGTTCTTTATGGCGATGCTGTTGTTCTCGATGGCGGGCATCCCGCCGCTCGCCGGCTTCTTTGCCAAATTCTACGTCTTTCTTGCCGCCATCAAGGCCGGGCTGTACGTGCTCGCCGTCATCGGCGTACTCGCCAGCGTGGTTGGCGCCTATTACTACCTGGCGATCATCAAGTTGATGTATTTCGATGAGCCGGCCGAGAATTTTTACGACATGCCATACGAGCTTCGCTTCGTGCTCGCGGTTTGCGGGTTGTTCAATGTGCTGTTCTTCGTCTATCCGGGACCGCTGGTCGGCATGGCGAGCGCGGCCGCGCATTCCCTGTTCTGATGCAGCTTGACCCGATAGCGCGCGATGCGGGCGTGCGGCTCGAAGCGCTCGGCACGGTCGGCTCGACCAATGAGGAAGCCCGCATTCGCGCGCGGCAGGGCGAGAGAGGTCCGCTCTGGATCACCGCCGTAGCGCAGACCGAGGGCCGTGGCCGGATGGATCGCTCATGGGCATCGCCGGAAGGAAACCTTTATGCGAGCCTCTTGCTCTGCGATGCATCGCCCATTGAGCACGCGCCCGAACTTGCTTTCGTCGCCGCCCTGGCGCTCCGCGATGCCATCGTCGTCGAGGCGCCGGCGCTCGCACGCGAGCTTGGCTTCAAATGGCCGAACGATCTTATGCTCGGAGGCGAAAAGTGCGCGGGGATTCTGATCGAAGGCGACGTGGATCCGGTCAAGAGCGTGAGCGCGGTCATAGGCATTGGCGCCAATTGCACAAAACATCCGCCCGCGGCGGCCTATCCCGCGACCGATCTGCGCGCCCGCGGGGCTGAAATCGCGCCAGCGCAGCTTTTTCGAAAACTGTCTGTCACGATGTGTCTGCGGCTTGTGCAATGGGATCGCGGCCGAGACTTTCCTGCTATTCTTGCCGACTGGCTTAATGCCGCGCGCGGCATCGGCGACCAGGTGACCGTGCGCAATGGCGGCGGCGAAAGACACGGCCGCTTCATCGGTGTCGATCGATCCGGGCGCCTCGTGCTCGAGCTTCCAGGCGGTGGCGTTGAAAAAATATCGGCAGGCGACGTTTTTCCATTCGAACTTCGTGTCTGAGTAATGGCGCACAACGAACTCGTCTTCGCGCCGCTCGGCGGCATCGGCGAGATCGGGATGAATCTCTCGATCTACGGCTTCGGCGACGAGCGCCGGCGCCAATGGCTGATCGTCGATTGCGGCGTATCGTTCGCCTCCGAGGAGCACTTGCCCGGTGTCGATCTCATCCTGCCGGATATCAGCTATCTGATCGAACAGCGCAAAAACATCGTTGGCCTCGTTTTGACCCACGGTCACGAGGACCACATGGGCGCGCTGATCGATCTGTGGCCGCGCCTCAAAGTGCCGCTTTACGCCACGCCGTTCACGGCGGCCCTGTTCGAGGCAAAGCGCCTTTCCGAACCCGGTGCGCCGGAAATACCGATAAAAGCCGTGCCGTTGGGCGGCCGGCTGACGCTGGGTCCTTTTACCATCGACTTCATCAATGTCGCCCACTCGATTCCGGAATCGAACGCGCTGGCGATCCGCACGCCAGCCGGCATCGTGCTGCATACCGGCGACTGGAAGATCGATCCCACTCCGCTCCTTGGCGCGCCGACCGACTCGGCAAAGCTCATCGCGCTCGGCGACGAGGGTGTGCTCGCGCTGGTCGGCGATTCGACGAATGCGGTCCGCGAAGGGCGATCGCCGTCGGAGTCCGATGTCGCAAAAACCCTTGCCGAACTCATCCGCACCGCGCCGCGCCGCGTCGCGGTGACGACGTTTGCCTCCCATGTCGGCCGTTTGCGCGCGGTGGCCGACGCCGCCCGCGCCGCCGAGCGCGAGGTCGTCCTGGTCGGCCGGGCGATGGAACGGGTGGCGCAGGTGGCGCGCGAGACCGGTTATCTCGATGGCGTACAGGATTTTCGCAGTGTGGCAGAGCTACGGCTACCTGCCGCCAGACAAGGTTTTGGCGCTGTGCACGGGCAGTCAGGGCGAACCGCGCGCCGCGCTCTCGCGCATCGCCCGGGACGAGCATCCGGAGGTCACGCTTGCCAAGGGAGACCGCGTGATCTTTTCCTCGCGCGCGATCCCCGGCAACGAGAAAGCCGTCGGTGAGGTCATCAACGGCCTGGTCACGCAGGGGATCGAGGTTATCACCGACCGCACCCATCTCGTCCATGTCTCCGGGCATCCGCGCCGCGACGAATTGCGCGATATGATCGGCTGGGTGCGGCCGAAAATCCTCATCCCGGCGCATGGCGAGGCGCTGCATCTGGCCGAACATGCGGAGCTTGCCCGCCGCGCCGGCGTGCCGCACGTGCTGGTCTGCCGCAACGGCGACCTGGTTCGGCTCGCGGCCGACGGCGCCAAAATCATCGACAAGGTGCCGTCGGGCCGGCTCTACAAGGACGGCTCGCTCCTGGTGAACGCCGAGTCGCGCATGGTGGCGGCCCGCCGCCGCTTAAGCTTTTCCGGCGTCGTCTCGGTCGCCATGGCCGTCAACGACAAGGGGCAGCTCATGGCCGATCCCGAAGTCGAACTGATCGGCGTGCCGGACAATGACGCGAGCGGCGCCTCGATGCTGGAGATCGCGCGCGATGCGGTCGAGAATGCGTTCGAGGCTCTACCAAAAGCGCGCCGCCGCGACCCCGATGCGGTCGCCGAAGCAATCCGGCGCGCCGTGCGCGGCGCGATTGCCGAACGCTGGAACAAAAAGCCGATCTGCCACGTCCATGTGCTGACGGTGTAAGATAGATCTGCCGGGTGCAGGAGATTTCGTTCATGATCGGCAAGCTCAATCACGTCGCCATCGCGGTGCGCGACATCGGCAAGGCCGCGGCGGTTTATCGCGACATTTTGGGGGCCCATGTTTCCGCCGCGGTGGCACAGCCGGACCACGGCGTGACCACGGTCTTCATCACCCTGCCCAATACCAAGATCGAGCTGCTTGAACCGCTTGGCGAAAACTCGCCGATCGCGAAATTCCTCGAGCGCAACCCGGACGGCGGCATGCACCACATCTGCTACGAGGTCGACGATATCCGCGCCGCCCGCGATGCGCTCAAGGCGGCGGGGGCGCGCGTCCTTGGCGACGGCGAGCCGAAGACCGGCGCGCATGGCAAGCCGGTCCTGTTCCTGCATCCGAAGGATTTTTCCGGCACTCTCGTCGAACTGGAACAAGCCTGACGATGCCGCTCGCCTCCGCACTGGCGACGTTCTTCCTGATCTGGTGGGTGACGCTGTTCGCGGTGCTGCCGTGGGGTGTCCGCAGCCAGCACGAAGGCGGCGAGATGGCGCCGGGCACCGATCCCGGCGCGCCGACGAATTCCCGGCTGGGCTGGAAATTGCTGTGGACGACCGTCGTCGCGTCGGTGCTCTTCGCGGCGTTCTACTATGTCTACAGCAGGCACCTGGTCACGCTCGACGGCCTGATGTCGCCGTTCGTAAGACTAAATAGCTCATATATATCAATATTTTATGAGATATTATAAGTAGTTAGATTTGACTCTCTGTGCAACTCTGCAGACTCTCACGACGCATCAGCCCAAAAAGAAAACGCAGGGCCAAAGCCCTGCGGTAAAATCCTCATCTAACCCATAACCCACGCTTACTTGTGATACGCTACGCGGCGTGGCTGGCGATGCTTTGCGCTCGCGGGTCATCCTCCCGAGACTTGGACCGCTGCCCCGAATTGCCGAGAACACGTTCGCGGCTCCGGGTTAGCGCAATATCGGTAGTCGATCTTTAGGCCAATGTCATCATGTTACCGCCTCTCCGGCGCAAAAAATTCCACCCGCATGGCGACGGAAAGGACGTGGCTCGCCTGAAGCTTTCTCACGGCCCTTGTATTTCCGCCGCTGTTGCGGCTTCACTGCCGCCCGGCTAATCCGGCCGATGAGATTCCATGCGCCTTTCCCGATACTTCCTGCCCAATTTGCGTGAAACGCCGAAAGAGGCGGAGATCGCCTCGCACCGGCTGATGCTGCGCGCCGGCATGATCCGCCAGGAAGCGGCCGGCATTTATGCCTTCCTGCCGCTCGGGCTTTCGGGTGCTGCAGAAGGTCTGCGCCATCGTGCGCGAGGAGCAGGACCGCTCCGGCGCGATCGAGCTTCTGATGCCGACCATCCAGTCCGCCGATCTGTGGCGCGAGAGCGGCCGCTACGAGGCCTATGGCAAGGAAATGCTGCGCATCAAGGATCGCCACGAGCGCGACATGCTCTACGGGCCGACCAACGAGGAAATGATCACGGAGATCTTCCGCAGCTACGTGCGCTCCTACAAGGATCTGCCGCTCAATCTCTATCACATCCAGTGGAAATTCCGCGACGAGGTGCGGCCGCGCTTCGGGGTGATGCGCGGGCGCGAGTTCCTGATGAAGGACGCCTATTCCTTCGACCTCGATTTCGCCGGCGCCAAGCACGCCTATAACCGCATGTTCGTCGCTTACCTGCGCACCTTCGCGCGCATGGGCCTGCGCTCGATCCCGATGGTCGCGGAAAGCGGGCCGATCGGCGGCAACCTGTCGCCACGAATTCATCATCCTCGCCGATACCGGCGAGAGCGAGGTGTTTTGCGACAGCGAATATCTCAATTTCGAGGTTCCGGGTCCGGACGTCGACTTCGACCATATCGGGCGCCTGCAGGCCATCGTGGACAAGTGGACGTCGCTCTATGCGGCGACGTCGGAAAAGCACGACCCGGCGGCGTTCGACGCGCTTCCGGCCGACAAGCGCGTCTCGGCGCGCGGCATCGAGGTCGGGCATATCTTCTATTTCGGCACCAAATATTCCGAGCCGATGAAGGCCGTCGTGACCGGCCCCGACGGCGACCGACCAGCCGGTGCATATGGGCTCCTACGGCATCGGCCCGAGCCGGCTGGTCGCCGCCATCATCGAGGCCTCCCATGACGAGGCCGGCATCAAATGGCCGGAGCCCGTCGCGCCGTTCAAAGCCATGATCCTCAACCTCAAGCAGGGCGGCGCCGATACCGATCCGGCCTGCGAACGGCTCTATGCCGAACTCACCGCCAAAGGCATCGACACGCTCTACGACGACCGCGACGAGCGGCCCGGCGCGAAATTCGCCACCGCCGATCTGATCGGCATCCCCTGGCAGATCCTGGTCGGGCCGCGCGGCCTTGCCGAGGGCAAGGTCGAGGTGAAGCGGCGCGCCGACGGGCGAGCGGGAACTCATGTCGCCCGCCGATGCCGTGGCGCGGCTGACGGCATGAATCGCAGCTCGCTTCGCATGAACCTGTGTGCGGCGGCGGTTTGACGCGACGTTGCGCGGCTTGAAACCGCCAGAATCGTGTGAAACTCCGGGGTGTTCGACCGGGGACCAGACATAAATGGCCGATCTTCGACCGGCACCCATCCCTTTCACGGCGTTCGAATGGATGTTGTCGCTGCGCTATCTGCGGGCGCGGCGCAAAGAGGGATTCATCTCCGTCATCGCCGGCTTCTCGTTCCTCGGCATCATGCTCGGCGTCGCCACGCTGATCATCGTCATGGCGGTGATGAACGGGTTCCGCCAGGAACTGCTGTCGAAGATTCTGGGGCTCAACGGCCATTTGCTGATCCAGCCGCTGGAATCCCCGCTCACCGACTTTGCCGCCGTCGCCGACCGGGTCTCCAAGGTCGACGGCGTCTATCTCGCCGCGCCCCTGGTCGAGGGCCAGGCGCTGGCGTCGTCGCCGTTCAATGCCTCCGGCGTCGTTGTGCGCGGCATGCGCGGCGCCGACCTGATGAAGCTCACCCAGGTTTCCAAGAACATCAAACAGGGCACGCTCGACGGTTTCGACGACGGGCAGGGGATCGCCATCGGCAGCCGGCTCGCCGAGCAGCTTTCGGTGCGCGCCGGCGACAATCTCACGCTGGTGGCGCCGCGCGGCGCGGTGACGCCGATGGGCACGACGCCGCGGATCAAGGCCTACAAGATCGCGGCCGTGTTCGAGATCGGCATGTCGGAATACGATTCCGCCTTCGTCTTCATGCCGCTGACGGAGGCGCAGGCCTATTTCAACCGCGCCGGCGACGTCACCGCGATCGAGGTCTATACCAACGATCCCGATCACATCGACAATTTCCGCAAAGCCGTGACCGACGCCGCCGGCGCGGCCGATCTACATGGTCGACTGGCGCCAGCGCAACGCCACGTTCTTCAACGCGCTGCAGGTCGAGCGCAACGTGATGTTCCTGATCCTGACGCTTGATCGTGCTGGTGGCGGCGCTCAATATCGTGTCCGGCCTGATCATGCTGGTGAAGGACAAGTCGCAGCGACATCGCCATCCTGCGCACCATGGGGGCGACGCAAGGCGCGATCATGCGCGTCTTCCTCATCACCGGCGCCTCGATCGGCGTCGTCGGCACCGTGGTCGGCTTTCTGCTCGGCACCGTCGTCTGCCTCAATATCGAGGAGATCCGGCGCTTTCTGTCGTGGCTCACCAATACCGAGCTGTTCTCGCCGGAGCTTTATTTCCTGTCGCAAGCTTCCCGCCGACATGAACGTCAAGGAAACCTCGGCTGTCGTGGTCATGGCGCTCGGGCTATCGTTGCTGGCCACGCTCTATCCGTCATGGCGCGCGGCGCGGCTCGATCCGGTCGAAGCGCTGCGCTACGAGTGATCAGGCGCGATGGACGACACCACCACGATAAACGAGGCAGCCACGTCGACAGCCGACACCGAGAGCAGCCGCTGGTCTTCCTGCACGGCGTCTGCCGGCAATTCCGCCAGGGCGACTGCGACGCTCGATATTCTCAAAGGCGCCGAGCTCGCAGTCTGGGCGGGCCAGTCGGTGGCGCTGGTGGCGCCGTCCGGCGCCGGCAAATCGACGCTGCTGCACATCGCGGGCCTGCTCGAACATGCCGACTCCGGCGAGGTCTATATCGACGGGGTCGCCACGTCGAACCTCACCGATATCGCAGCGCACCCGGATCCGCCGCACCGAGATCGGTTTCGTCTATCAGTCCCATCATCTGCTGCCGGAATTCTCGGCGCTCGAAAATGTCGTCATGCCGCAGATGATCCGCGGCCTGTCGCGCCGGGAAGCGACTGCGCGCGGCGCCGAGCTGCTGAGCTATCTCGGGCTGAAGGATCGCCTGACGCATCGGCCGGCGGAACTGTCGGGCGGCGAGCAGCAGCGCGTCGCCATCGCGCGCGCGGTCGCCAACGCGCCGCGCATCCTGCTCGCCGACGAGCCGACCGGCAATCTCGACGTGCGCACCGCCGGACACGTCTTCGCCACGCTCAATCAATTGGTGCGCGCTTCCGGCCTCGCCGCCATCATCGCCACGCACAATATGGACATTGCCGCGCAAATGGATCGCCGCGTCACCATCCGCGACGGCATGGTCGTGGAGCTGGATTAGGCGGGCGCACCACGGATAAGTCTGCGCTCGGGCTGTGGTACCGGTTAAAGCCGCAGCGACAAGGTTCCCAACGCGAAAAGCGACAGCCGCATGACCGCCTCCTGGCATGGTGTCGGCCCCAACCTATAAACACCGGACCTCACCGCGGTGTTGCATCGCCACCACGATAATTGGCGCCATAAAAACGAGGCCAGCGAATGGTGGCCTCGTCGTCATCATCGTAGCTGATGGCGTCGCACTCAGTAGCAGCGGCGGCACCAGCAGCGGTAGGCGCCGCAAACACGCGTCGTTCCCGGCGGGCAATAGGGGCCAAAGCCGCCGCATGCCGCCTTTTCGATCGGCGTCGCGTTTTGAATCTGGGCATGAAGCCCGGCCGCGCCCGATGCTACGGATTGTGCGTTAGCCGCGATGGCCATCGTTCCCAGCATGAACGCCGCAGCCGTCAGCGTCATCGTGAGTTTTATCATGGCAAAACCCTCCTCCTCGTTTGTTCGTGATGCCGTATAGAGCACGATTACTCCAGCACAGCGACAACGGAGCGCGCCCGATCGAGTTCCATGGTTTGATTCCATGGCTGGCGGTCCGGTGCTTGGATAGTACAGACAATTTTATCCGCCCCGCGGAGCCGCATGGTTTGGTCTTTGGTTGCGTGGAAAGGGTTCACCGCTGCGGCCGGTAACATAGTATTCGCCCCGCCAAACGATGGCGGTGCCGCGACGGCCATTCCGCGCGGCTGGATCGTGCAAAGCTGGGACTCCCACGGCAACGATTGCCGTGGGAATGCTGCCGTTTTTCCGCAAGTGATGTGGCGCTTGGGTAATGGGTCGGTTTGGAGAAAGCGCACTTTAGTTATTGCCTGACCGTCCGAACGGCCCATATTCCGGCTCATGAGCAAAGCTCCGCGAATCAGGGTCGTCTTCAAGCCAAAGCGCATCGCCGAGGGCGACTGGCAAATCGAGGCCCACTGTCCCGGTGTCGAAATTCGCTACATCAAGGGACTGACGAGCAAGGCCGAGGTTGACGAATGGATGCAGGGCACCCGGCGCATCGATTGGCTGCGATCGCAGGGCTATGCGAAGTGACCTGCCTTGTGATGTTTGGAGCATATATATAATAGATTTGATGCACCGTTTTGTCGCCCCCATTTCACAACGAAGAGCGCTTTGCCATGTCGAGCTCACCTGTGCGAGCCCGGTTCCCATTGCGGCAATTGCGACGCCGAGCGGATCGGCCGCCTGACCGGCAAAGCAGCCGTCCCGGCCTCGCAAGTGCTACGCCTGCCGCAAACCTTCACCGTGCGGTCGGGAGCATCTTCGAGGACAGCCACTTCCCGCTGCATCTGTGGCTTCAGGCATCCAACTCATCACCGCCAGCAAGAAGGCATTTCGACCCGCCAGATTCAGCGCGCCTTCAATTGCAGCATGAAAACCGCTTGGTTCCTGACCCACCGCATCCGCGAGATCATGAGCCTGCCAGGCAGCGCCCGCTCGGTGGCGAAGGCCGCACCATTGAGGCGGACGTGACCTACGTTGGCCGCAAGCCCTTGCACCAAGGCCCGTCGCGGCGGCGGCAGCAACATGAACCCGGTGTTCTCACTGGTCGAACGTGAGGGCGGCGTACGTTCGGTCCACATACCGAACGTGCGGGTAAGAACCTTGGCGCGGCGCTGGACAACCACGCTTCGGGCAAGAGCGATCTCATGACCGATGAGGCAGCGGCGTTCACCCAACTCGGCTGGAATTTCCGCTCGCACCAATCGGTCAATCACAGCAAAGACGAATATGTTCGGCGCGAAGGCCAGCGCGTCATCACCACCAATGGTGTCGAAGGTTTCTTCTCGATCCTCAAACGCGGAATTTACGGCGTGTATCAGCACGTCAGCGAAGCGCACCTGCATCGCTACCTCGCCGAGTTCGATTTCCGGTACAGCAATCGCGAGAGGCTTGGCGTGAACGACGTTGCCCGCGCGTCGCGTGCTCTTGTTGGCGCAAAGGGCCGCCGCCTGACCTACGAAACAACTAACTTCAACGGGCGCTAAAGCCGAGCGGTACATCAAGTACCGCAAACGACATTGGCACTGGCGCGACCGACGGCAACTTGAATTGCCGTTCGGCGATCCGCCGTAACGATCAAAAAATTCTGTGCTAGAAAGTGATTCGGCCGGGGTGGTGCCCGGCCGAATCGAAACCCGCGATGGAATGAGCGCCGCGCGGGATAGAGATTAGTCGCGCGATTTTCCTCGCAGATTCGGATTTCGCGGTCAAGACGGCGCTCGCTGTACCTCAACAGAGGAACGAGCGTCATGTCTGAGACAAAGCCAATTTTCTGCGGCAAGTGCCACGTACCGATCCAAGGCCGGATTGATCCTAACGGCAATGAGGAAGCGTTCTGTCCTCAGTGTGGGCAATCTGACACACTCGAAAAGCTATGCGGGAAGCTGGCGAGTTTCGCCGCCCATGCCGCCGCAAAACTCCTCCAGAAAAAGATGGCCGACGCTGTGCGCGGAAGCAGCGTGCTCAAGATAACGGAGCATCATCTGCCCGAGCGCAGCTTCCGTTTCGTCGTCGAATTGGAGTGACATGCCATGCCCAGATTCAAAGTCGCTCACATCAAAGAACAGGGTATCGATCTTGTCGTTATCCCGCTCGAAAGCAGCTTCGGCCATAAATCGGAATTGGATCAGCAAGACATAATTGCCGATCTACAATTACATTCTCGCGGCGCGGGATTGGCTGGCACTGTTGTTCCGGTGTGGGATGCCGGCGGCGGCCGAATGGGCTTTATCGCGCCCCAAAATTGGCATCCATACTTTAGCAGCATCAACCTAGCTTTCGTTTGGTCAAACGTGAACCGTGAGATTTATTGGTGATGACCTGCTCCCCAAATGCCCCCGTTTTTGGGTAAAGTCCGTTCCCTACGGGAGACGGACATGCGTAAGAGCAGATTTACGGAAGAGCAGATCATCAAGGTGCTGAAGGAGCACGCAGCCGGATTGTCGGCGGGCGAGCTGTGTCGCAAATACGGCATCAGCGATGCGACCTTCTACAAGTGGCGATCGCGCTATGGTGGGATGGAGATCTCCGACGCTCGCAAGCTAAAGGCGCTGGAGGACGAGAACCGCAAGCTGAAGAAGCTTTTGGCCGAGACGATGCTCGACGCATCGACGCTGAAGGAGATGCTCGGAAAAAACTTCTGACGCCCAGCTTGCGGAGACATGCTGTGACCTGGGCCGTCCGAGAGAAGGGTTATTCGCGGCGGCACGCCTGTCGGCTGGTCGGGCTGCATCCGAAGACCTATCGCTATGCGCCAAAGAGGTCTGGCGATGAAGAGCTGCGCAAGCGGCTGCGGGAGCTGGCGTCGCAACGACGGCGGTTCGGCTATCGGCGTCTCGGTCTGATGCTGGAGCGACAGGGCATCAAGCTCAATCGCAAGAAGCTCTATCGGCTCTACAAGGAGGAACGGCTGACCGTGCGCAAGCGCGGTGGCCGCAAGCGAGCTCTCGGCACCCGGGCGCCGATGGCCGTACCGCAGGGCCTCAATCTACGCTGGTCGCTCGACTTCGTGATGGACACGTTGGCCAGCGGCCGGCGCTTCCGTATCCTGACGCTGGTCGATGACTTCACCAGGGAATGCCTCGGCCTGGTGGTGGACACCTCGCTCACCGGCCTGCGGGTCGCCCGCGAGCTTGACCGGATCGCTGAACTGCGCGGCTATCCCTGTATGATCGTCAGCGACAATGGGACCGAGCTGACCTCAAACGCCATCCTCGGCTGGCAACAGGCGCGTGATGTCGAATGGCACTACATCGCGCCGGGCAAACCGATGCAAAATGGCTTCATCGAAAGCTTCAACGGCCGCCTGCGCGACGAGTGCCTCAACGAGCATCTGTTCGCCAACCTCAAAGAGGCGCGCGAGATCATCGAAGAATGGAGGACCGACTACAACACCAACCGACCACACTCGAGCCTCAACGGGCTCACACCAACCGAGTTCGCAGCACGCCCCAATCAGGGGCAAAACTGGAACAAACTCTCCTTATGAGTGGGGGCAAGTTGGGGAGCAGGTCAGTGATCTCCTCCAAGGCCTCTGAGTTTTCGCGCATTACCGTTTTTAATTGTTCCGGTACTTCCGACGTGTTGTCGCTAAAGCCAAGGATGGGCTTTTCTTGCGGTGTTTTTGTGTGGACATTAGACAAGCGCCTCCTCGCGCGGTATAAGGTTTCCGCGCGGCGCGGCGCATCAGGACATGGCTACACGGCCCCGGCTGGCACCGCGGGCCGTTTCTATTTTAGCGTAAAGCGAGCCGTTTCGGCTAGTGATGGCGCAACCGTTCGGCCAAATTTTTCCATAACTTGCCGAGTTGTATCGCGAGCGAGTTCAGAAATTCCGGCGCTGCTTTCTCCGAACCGTAAAATATCTCACCAAATTCCTTTGTGCGGTCCTCAATCGCGCGGCGAATTTCATCTGTATCCATAGCCATAACTGCCTCCTACTTTCGGATTCAGTACCACCAGGACCACACAAATGATTCTCAAGCCGAAATCATCGATAAATCTGGACACATTCCGGGCGGGCATTGCATCCATAGACGGTGCCAGTCCAATGGTTCGTCACGATAGCTGCTGTCCCTGCGCTTGCCAGTGGCTTTGCATCAATCCGAAAGAGCCACGCAAACACGATAAGCACGACGATTAGATAGGCGAGCAATACTTTGGCTGTGAAAGTCATAGTCCCGCTGGCCGTTTCTATTTTAGCAGAGATTTGTCATCCGCATCGAATTTGATGCCGACCGCATTGTATCGGGCTAACTTGTCATCTGGCCTAGCTTTGCTCGGCATTTTGAACCGCAGACCTGCGTCAGACAGTCGCTTATCTTCTTCGACTGTGATGAGGACCCCACAAACAAAACGTTCGAGAGTGCGGCGCATGGCCTGCGTGGAAGTGATTGCCCTCCTCAGGTGAGGGCGAAGCGTAGAGGTGGTATCGCGTGATCGTAGGTAATGCCGTCGCTTTTAAACTTGATGCGATTCTTGATCGCCCTGCGACGCCTTCGGGCTGCCGCTGAATGCGGTCTGGACTTATCCTGCTTACTTTTATTGTGGCGCTCGTACAGAAAGAAAATGGCCTCTCGTTCGATCCTAGTCATATTTTTCGGGAGTACCCCGCGATCTTCTAGCGCATAAAGCTGCTTCAGAATTTGCCGAACTGCTTCCACTCGTTGGCGTTCTGTGACCATTGATGATACTATCTCCCTATGCCGCGCAAGCCAACAAAGCCTGACGACGCCGAGCAATCGAAGCGGTTCATCGAAACCGCCGAGGAAGTCGGCGCCGGACCGATACGGATGCGTTGGAACGCGCATTCAAAAAGATTGCTCCTGATCCCGCATCTCCGAAAGGTTCAGGCCGTACTTCTCGGGCGGCAAAAGGTCCTTGAGAACCAGCGCATATCTCTCCAAACTACGTTGGTCGAGCGTAAGTTGGAACTGGCAGGCCCTTTAAGCCACGCGCAAGAATGAATGCACAGAGATCGGCAAGCTCGCGCGGCCTAGCATCGGCCTTTTCGTCGAAGTGTACGGTATCGACTGAGTGCTTGAGCGGGAGTCCGCGTTTGTCAGTAAGTTCCTGGTCATCCAATCCAGACGCTATCATCAGTTCACGACTTCGCATCGTTCGGAGAATATTTTTTATCATTCTTTTGGCTCGGCGTACCGTCCTCATGAGCTCACGGTGCAAGTTCGTCGGCGAGTACTTAGCGAGCCACCTGTCAGCTCGCATTAACAAACCATAACTGCCGAACTGTGTAAGAATTTGCCTTTTAGTTTGTCGTCTGTCGGAGTTCTGCCGAAACGGATGCTCGGACCGTATTTTTCCTTTTGATAATTGCCAGACACGATCGGTAAATGCAGATCATCAATGACGGACGCCAGCCCATCGATAATCGGCATGCGCTTTTCGATTTTGTCCCATTGTGGCTTACGGCGTCAAAAGCCATCCGTGAAAAACATCTGTCGCATGAAACACGAAGCCAAGTCTGTCCGCTCAGGATGAATTGTCAATTAAAGCCAAAATTCGTTTGTCGATTTCCGATTCAAAATCGCCATCACAACACGCCAGCCACAACCCGCTTCAAGTCTCCCGCCTTCTCGATAAATCAACCCACGAATTTCCTAAGCGAGCTCTTGACCTCTTGAGCCAACGCTCACAATCACCCCAGTTCTACCCCTTGCTGGCCAAGTGTAACGTCACCCTACTTGGCGATGTTACGCTTGGGTAGTAGGTCATTTCAATTAAAGCAGCCAAAAACGGGCCAAATCGCTTATTTCCCCCGCCGAAGGGGGCATATTCGGCCTCATGGACCAAAACCGCCCCGAAGTGTTGATCAAACGGTATGGAGGTACGCGCCTCTACGATACCGCGACGCTAAGCTGTGTGCGGCTGGCAGACTTGGCCGACATGGTCATAAGCGGCCAAAGGTTCATCGTTTGCGACGCCACATCCGGTGAAGATATTACCCGTGATGTTCTGAAGCGACTGCACCCGCCGCGCCGCCACAATTCAAACTGACCCAGTACCTGTACTTGACTCAGGAACAATAAGTGAACTATGTTCTTCTTTCGTTCTTTTTATGGGGAAGGGAGATAAACATGGTTCGCGCTGTTGCACAGGAGGCTCTTGCACTCGCTTCGATAGGCCTGTTCCTGGCCACATTGGCGGTTTGGGCCGAGGTATTTGGGGTTCTGTGAGGGAAAACTGGCCGCCAAGATTAAACTGCGGGGACAACGTCGCTCCACTGAGCCCCGGACCATCCTCGCGGACCTGAGAATCGTGCCAGATCATGGTCTGACCGCAGTGAGCGGAGTTTTACGGCCATGGCCGCCGATCCCGGCTTCGTCCATCTGCATGTCCATTCGTCCTATTCGCTGCTGGAAGGCGCGCTGACGATCGCGCGGCTGGCGGAACTCGCCAAGAAGGACCGCCAGCCGGCGATGGCGCTGACCGACACCGACAATATGTTCGGTGCGCTCGAATTCTCGGAAAAGCTCGCCGATTACGGCATCCAGCCGATTGTCGGCTGCGCGCTCGGCGTCGATTTCGCCGACCAGGAGGTCCGCGCGACGGCGGCGGGCGCGGTCTGGCCGCGCGTCGTTCTGCTTGCCGCGAGCGAGGCCGGTTACCGCAGCCTGATGCGGCTCTCCTCGCGCGCCTTTCTCGACACCCCGGCGCACGAGCGCCCGCACATCAAGCTCGATTGGCTCGATGGCGAGAGCGCCGGCTTGATCGCGCTCTCCGGCGGGCCGGGCGGCCCGCTCGATACCGCGATCGTCGGCGGCCAGAACGCGCTCGCGGCCTCGCGCTGCGAAGCGCTGCAGCAGCTGTTCGGCAATCGGCTCTACATCGAATTGCAGCGTCACGGCATGCCGGCCGAACGGGTAGCGGAAGCCGGCCTGATTGATCTTGCCTACGCGCGCGGCATTTCGCTCGTTGCCACCAACGAGCCGTTTTTCGCCGCGCGCGAGGATTACGAAGCGCACGATGCGCTGCTCTGCATCGCCGAAGGCAAGCTCATCGCCGATGCCGAACGCCGCCAATTGACGCCGGAGCACCGCTTCAAGGGCCGCGCCGAGATGGCGGAACTGTTCGCCGACCTGCCCGAAGCGCTGGCGGCGACGGTGGAGATCGCCGAGCGCTGCCTGTTCCGCCCGCGCACGCTGGCGCCGATCCTGCCGCGGTTTTCGACCGATCGCACCGACGGCGGGTCCGACGAGGCGCAGGCGCTACGCCACGCCGCGCAGGACGGCCTGAAGGTGCGCCTTGCGCGCTTCGGCGTCGCGCAGGGCCATACCGAGGAAGAATATCGCGAGCGCCTCGATTTCGAGCTCGGCGTCATCGCGCGCATGAAATATGCCGGCTACTTCCTGATCGTCGCCGATTTCATCCAGTGGGCGAAGGCGCAAGGCATTCCGGTCGGGCCCGGCCGCGGCTCCGGCGCCGGCTCGCTGGTCGCCTATGCGCTCACCATCACCGATCTCGATCCGATCCGCTTCGGGCTTCTGTTCGAGCGCTTCCTCAACCCGGAACGCATCTCGATGCCGGACTTCGATATCGATTTCTGCCAGGACCGGCGCGACGAGGTCATCCGCTACGTGCAGGAACGCTATGGCCGCGACCGCGTCGCGCAGATCATCACCTTTGGCACCTTGCAGGCGCGCGGCGTGCTGCGCGACGTCGGCCGCGTCTTGCAGATGCCGTACGGCCAGGTCGACAAACTGTGCAAGCTCGTGCCGCAAAATCCGGCGAACCCGGTCACGCTCAAACGCGCGATCGAGGATGAGCCGCGGCTGCAAGCCGAGCGCGATCGCGACCCCGTCACCCGGCGAGCTTTCGACATCGCCCAGAAGCTCGAAGGACTGCATCGCCATGCTTCGACCCACGCCGCCGGCATCGTCATCGGCGAGCGGTCGCTGACCGAGCTGGTGCCGCTCTATCGCGATCCGAAATCGCTGATGCCGGTGACGCAGTTCAACATGAAATGGGTCGAGCCCGCGGGACTGGTGAAGTTCGACTTCCTCGGCTTGAAGACGCTCACCGTGCTCGATCTCGCCGCCAAGCTGGTGCGCCGGCGCGGCGTCGACATCGATCTCCCAAGTCTACCGCTCGATGACGCCAAGACCTACGAGATGCTGGCGCGCGGCGAAACGGTCGGCGTGTTCCAGGTGGAAAGCCAGGGCATGCGGCGGGCGCTGGTCGACATGCGTCCCGACCGGTTTGAAGATCTCATCGTGCTGGTGGCGCTTTATCGCCCGGGACCGATGGCGAACATCCCGACCTATTGCGCGCGCAAACTCGGCCACGAGCGCACCGATTACCTGCATCCGAAACTCGAGCCGATCCTGCAGGCGACCTACGGCATCATTACCTATCAGGAACAGGTTCAGCAGATTGCGCGCGATCTCGCCGGCTACAGTCTCGGCAAGGCCGATATTCTGCGCCGCGCGATGGGCAAGAAAGACCGCAAAGAGATGGCGTCGCAACGCGACGATTTTATCTCAGGCGCGGTCGAGCGCGGCATCGGACGCGCCGACGCCGAAGTCATCTTCGATACCTGTGCCAAATTCGCCGAATACGGATTCAATAAATCGCACTCGGCGCCTTATGCGCTGCTCACCTACCAGACCGCCTATATGAAGGCGAACTATCCGGTCGAGTTTTTGGCGGCATCGATGACGCTCGACATGGGCAACACCGACAAGCTCGCCGAATTCCGCGCCGAGGCCGAACGGCTCGGCATCAAGGTCGAGTCGCCCTCGATCAACCGCTCCGGCGTCGAATTCGACGTCGACGGCAACACCATCCACTACGCGCTTGCGGCGTTGCGCGGCGTCGGCCGCCAGGCGGTCGATAGCATCATCGCCGCGCGCGGCGAAAAGCCTTTCACCGACCTTTCCGATTTCGGCGGCCGGGTTCAGCCGAAGAGCGTCAATAGGCGCGTGCTGGAGAGCCTTGCCGCCGCCGGCGCGTTCGATCCGATCGAGCCGAACCGGGCGCGCGCCTTTGCCGCCGTCGACGCGCTTTTGGCCACCGCGCAGCGCACCCAGGATGATGCGGCGCGCGGCCAATCGGAACTGTTCACCGGCTCGGCCTCGGCCGCGCCGATCATCGTGCCGGAGCTCGAGCCGTGGCTGCCGGCCGAGCGGCTGCAGCGCGAATACGAGGCGGTCGGGTTTTTCCTGTCCGGTCATCCGCTCGATGATTATGTCGCGGCGCTCAAGCGGCTGCGCGTGCAGTCGTGGGCTGAATTCGCCCGCGCGGTCAAAAACGGCGCCGGCGCCGGTCGCGTCGCCGGAACCGTAGTGGCGCGGACCGAGCGGCGTACCAAGACCGGCAGCAAAATGGGCATCATCGGCCTGTCCGACCCGAGCGGGCATTACGAGGCGGTGCTGTTCGCCGAAGGCCTGGCGCAGTATCGCGATCTGCTTGAGCCGGGAAGGGCGGTGCTGTTGTTCCTCACCGCCGAGGTCCAGGCCGACGAGGTGCGCGCCCGCATCCAGTCGGTCGAGCCGCTCGACGAGGCGGCGGCGCGGATGCAGCGGGGCTTGCGCGTGTTCCTGCGCAACGAAGAGCCCATTGCCGGAGTGGCGAAACGGCTCGAGCCGATGGCGAACGGCCGCAATGGCGCGGCTGAGGGCGATGGCGAAGTCTCGATGGTGCTGATGCTGGGCAATGGCAGCGAGGTCGAGGTCAAGCTGCCCGGCCGCTTTAAGGTCTCGCCGCAGATCGCCGGCGCCATCAAGGCGGTCACCGGGGTGGTCACGGTCGAGGCGCTTTAGGTCCGATCTTTAGGCCCGATAAAGCAATTGCGTCACCGGGGCACAACCCTATATAAGCCCGGCAACTCTCACGCGGACCTTGGCTTCAAAGCCGTCCGGTGTCCGGCCCAATGGCCGGGCTCTCGGTCCGCGGCGGATCAACCGGAGAACTCATAATGGCGCTGCCAGAATTCAGCATGCGCCAGCTTTTGGAAGCTGGCGTTCATTTCGGTCATCAATCCCACCGCTGGAATCCGAAGATGGCGGAATACATCTTCGGCACCCGCAACAATATTCACATCGTCGATCTGACGCTCACCGTGCCGATGCTGCATCGGGCGCTGCAGGCGATCAGCGATACGGTGGCGCAAGGCGGCCGCATCCTGTTCGTCGGCACCAAGCGCCAGGCGCAGGACGCCATCGCCGAGGCGGCCAAAAGGTCGGCGCAGTATTACGTCAATTCGCGCTGGCTCGGCGGGACGATGACCAACTGGAAGACGGTGTCCAACTCGATCAAGCGGCTGCGCGCGCTGGAAGAGATGCTCGCATCCAACGAGGGGCAGGGCTACACCAAGAAGGAGCGGCTGACGCTGCAGCGCGAGCGCGACAAACTCGACCGCGCGCTTGGCGGCATCAAGGATATGGGCGGCCTTCCCGACCTCGTCTTCGTCATCGACACCAACAAGGAAGACATCGCGATCAAGGAAGCGCGCCGGCTCAACGTTCCGGTCGCCGCCATCGTCGATACCAACTGCGACCCGGACGGCATCACCTATGTCGTGCCCGGCAACGATGACGCCAGCCGCGCCGTCACGCTGTACTGCGATCTCGTCGCCAAGGCGGTGATCGACGGCATTTCGCGCGCGCAGGGCGCTCATGGCGCCGATGCCGGCGCGCAGGCGCACCCGATCGTCGAAGAACTGCCGCCCGAGATCAACAAGCTCGGTTTCGAGCCGCTGTCGGGACCGCGCGGCGTCGCCGACGATCTCAAGAAACTTCCCGCCGTGTCGCCGACCATCGAGAAGAAACTCAACGACCTCGGTATTTTCCATCTCCAGCAAATCGCCGAACTGTCGCCGACCGCCGCGCATAATGTCGGTGAGGAGGTAGGCCTGCCCGGGCGCGTCGAGGGTTGGATCGCCAAGGCCAAGGAATTGACCGCCGAGGAAGTGTAAGGGCGCTTCGCAATGACCACGAATGTCAGCGCATCCATGGTGAAAGAACTCCGCGACCAGACCGGGGCGGGTATGATGGATTGCAAGGCGGCGCTTAGCGAAAGCGCCGGCAACCTCGAAGCAGCGGTCGATTGGCTGCGCAAGAAGGGTCTGTCCAAGGCCGCGAAAAAGGCCGGCCGCGTCGCCGCCGACGGCCTGATCGGCGTCGCGGTGGCGGCGGACAAGGGAATTCTCGTCGAAGTGAATTCCGAGACCGATTTCGTCGCCCGCAACGACCTGTTTCAGGGCTTGGTGAAGATGATCGCCAGCGCGGCGCTTGGCGCCGGCGCCGACGTGAACAAGATCCTCGCCGCCAAGGCCGGCAGCGTCACTATCGCCGATGCCATTGCCGACACGATTGCCAAGGTCGGCGAGAACATGACGCTGCGCCGCGCCGCCGAGCTTGCCGTCGGCAAAGGCGTGGTGGCGAGCTACGTGCACAATTCGGTCATCGACGGGCTCGGCCGGATCGGCGTGATCGTCACGCTGGAATCGGTCGGCAATGCCGACGAGCTCAAAGCCTTCGGCCGCATGGTGGCGATGCATGTCGCTTCCGCCAATCCGCAGGCGATCGAACCGTCCGGTCTCGATCCGGCAAGCATCGAGCGCGAGAAGAACGTCCTTGCCGACAAGTTCAGGGCGCAAGGCAAGCCCGCCAATGTCATCGACAAGATCGTCGAGTCGGGCCTGAAGACCTTCTACAGGGAAGTCTGTCTGCTCGATCAGGCCTTCATCTTCGACGACAAGAAAAGCGTCGCGCAGGCGCTCAAGGAGGCCGAACCCAAAGCCGGGGCGCCGATCAAGATCGGCGGCTTTAAGCGTTTTGCGCTCGGCGAGGGGATCGAACGGCCCGGGGGAGATTTTGGCGGCGAAGTCGCCGCACTTGCCGGTGCACATTAGGCTCCCGCCTGTTGGGTTTGGCGCGCAAATGCGATAGCGCTACGGGGACGTGCCGGAATCGGCGAAGGGCGGGGACACCCCGATGGCGAAACCGAAATACCGACGGGTCATCGTCAAGCTCTCGGGTGAAGCGCTCAGCGGCCCAGAAAACTTCGGTATTCATCAGCCGACCATCGACCGTTTTGCCGCCGATCTGGTCGCCGCGCAGCGGCTTGGTATCGCGATCGGCGTCGTGGTCGGCGGCGGCAACGTGCTGCGCGGCGCGCAAATCTCGGAACACGGGGTGTCGCGGCCGACCGCCGATGCCATGGGCATGCTGGCGACCGTCATGAATGGTTTGGTGTTGGAAGCGGCCATCGAACGCGCCGGGGTCGGCGCGCGCACCATGTCGGCGCTCGCCATGCCGCAAGTCTGCGAGACCTATGAGCGCCAGCGCGCGCTGCGCCATCTCGACGACGATCTCATCATCGTGTTCGCCGGCGGCACCGGAAATCCATACTTCACCACCGACACGACCGCGGTGCTGCGCGCCGCCGAAATGGGCGCCGACGCGGTGCTCAAGGCCACCGACGTGGATGGGGTCTATACCGCCGATCCGAAGCAGGACCCGAAAGCGACCCGGTACGACCGCCTCGACCATCAGGAGGCGCTGGACCGGCGCCTGAAGATCATGGATGCGACGGCGTTCGCGCTTGCCCAGGAAAACCGTATGCCTATCATCGTCTTCTCGATCCGGGAGCGGAGCGCGATCGAGAACGTCTTGTGCGGAAAAGGGCACTTCACCACCGTCGGCTAGCGCTTTACCGACCGGCCGGCGCGGCTGCGGGATGCCAGTGAATGTGCCACGAAGCCTGCCACGGAGCGTATTATGGCAACGACGACGTTCGACATGAACGACCTCAAGCGCCGCATGGCGGGAGCGATTGCCGCGCTCAAGCAGGAGCTGAGCGGATTGCGGACCGGTCGCGCCTCGACCGCTTTGCTCGACCATGTCCAGGTCGAGGCTTACGGCAGCCATATGCCGCTCAATCAACTGGCGACGATCAGCGTGCCGGAGGCGCGGCTGCTTAACGTGCAGGTTTGGGACCGTTCGATGGTCCATGCGGTCGAGAAGGCAATCTCGGCCGCCAATCTCGGGCTCACCCCGTCCACCGAAGGTCAGGTCTTGCGGCTGCGCATTCCGGAGCTGAACGAAGAACGCCGGCGCGAGATCGCGAAAGTCGCTCATAAATACGCGGAAAACGCCCGCGTCGCGGTGCGGCATGTCCGCCGCGACGGCCTCGATCTGCTCAAAAGGCTCGAAAAGGACCACCAGATCAGCGAAGACGATCACAACCGCCAGGCCGGCGAAGTGCAAAAGGCGACCGACGCGACTATCGCCGAAGTCGAAAAAATGCTCGCCGGCAAGGAAAAGGAAATCATGACGGTGTGAGTGACGCCGCCAGTTCGAGAGCCAAGGTGACGCAGCCAGAAAAAACGCCGCAGCCATTGAGCGCAACGAGCGATGGCTTCGACACGCCCCGGCACGTCGCCATCATCATGGACGGCAACGGGCGCTGGGCCGCGGCGCGCGGTTTGCCGCGGGTGGAGGGACATCGCCGCGGCGTCGAGGCGCTGCGCAAGACGGTGCGCGCGGCGCGCGAGCTTGGCATTTCCGTTCTGACCATTTTCTCCTTCAGCTCGGAAAACTGGTCGCGGCCGCAATCGGAAATTCGCGATCTGTTGTCGCTGTTGCGCCGCTTTATCCGCAACGATCTCGCCGACCTGCACAAGAGCAACGTCCACGTTCGCATCATCGGCGAGCGGGACGACCTGTCGCGCGATATCCGCGGGCTGCTCGAGGAGGCGGAGGATTTGACCCGCCACAATGACGGTCTGACGCTTGTCGTCGCCTTCAATTACGGCGCGCGCCAGGAGATCGCGCGCGCAGCGCGGCGGTTGGCCGCCGAAGTGGCGGAGGGCCGGCTGGCGGCCGGTGACATCACGCCCGAGCTTCTCGCCCGCCATCTCGATGCGCCGGATCTGCCCGATCCCGACGTGATCATCCGCACCAGCGGCGAGCAGCGCTTGTCGAATTTCCTGCTTTGGCAGGCCGCCTATAGCGAGCTCGTTTTCGTGCCGATCAATTGGCCCGATTTCGACCGGGCAGCGCTTGAGGGCGCCATCGCCGAATACCGGCGGCGCGAGCGCCGCTTTGGCGGTTTGATCGCCCAGACAGGATCGTGATCCCGCTGACCCAGCACGACCCCGGCGCAGGCCCGAAGAGCACAACCGACGCAGCCGGTCCGCGCGATCTTTCGCGGCGCGTTGCGTCGGCGCTCGTGCTGGTCCCGTTCGGTCTCATAACGACTTATATCGGCGGCTGGCCTTTCTTCGCGGTATGCGGCGTCGCTGCCGGCATCATCCTGTGGGAATGGACGACGCTTGCGGTCCGCAGCGCGGATCCGCGCATCCTCGTGCCCGGCACCGTGGCATTGCTCGCCGCGACGCTTCTCGGCGGTGCGGGTGAGGCCGGCGCGGCCATCGGCACGATCGCCATCGGAACGGCGCTCGCAGCCGGTGTCATGGCCGCCTCGCCGCCCGGTTCCCCACCCGCCGGCGGCGCGATTTGGGAGGCGGGCGGGGTGATCTATGCCGGGGTCGCTCTGGTCAGTTCCATCATGCTGCGCAATGACCCCGAACTGGGTTTGGCGGCACTTCTATTCCTCTTCGCAACCGTTTGGGCGACCGACATTTTTGCCTATCTGGCCGGACGGACTTTCGGTGGTCCGCTACTGTGGCCGCAAGTGAGCCCGAACAAGACCTGGTCCGGCGCTGCGGGCGGTCTTGCCGGGGGGGTTGCCGCAGGCGGCCTGGTCGCCTATGCGAGCGCTGGAACCAATCCGGCGGTGGCCGGGGCTTTGGCATTGGTCCTGTCGATTGTTGCGCAAGGCGGTGACCTGTTCGAATCCGCGGTCAAGCGACGCTTTGGCGCCAAGGACGCGGGCGGTCTCATTCCGGGTCATGGTGGTGTGATGGATCGTCTCGACGGCTTCATCTTCGCCGCACTGGCCGCCGTTCTCATCGGCATGGCGCGCGACGGCATGGCTGCGCCAGCCCGGGGTCTCTTGGTATGGTAGGACGTTTGTGGGTGACGGAATGAAGCAGAAGCGCGCTGTAGCGAAAGTGGAACTGGCGCAAATCGAACCGAAGATCTTGCCGCGCACAATCACGCTATTAGGCGCCACCGGCTCGATCGGCTCTAGCACCGCCGACCTGTTGCGGCGCGATCTGGCGCGCTACCAGATCGAAGCGGTCACCGCGCATCGCGACGCGGCTGCGCTCGCCCGGCTGGCGCGCGAACTGAACGCGCGCTTCGCCGCGGTGGCCGACGAAACGGCCTATGGCGAACTCAAGGCCGCGCTGTCCGGCTCGGGCATCGAAGCGGCGGCCGGTCCGGCCGCCATGGTGGAGGCCGCGCAGCGCCCCGCCGATTGGGTCATGGCGGCGATTACCGGCGCCGCGAGCCTGGCGCCGACGCTCGCTGCGGCCGAGCGCGGCGCCACCGTCGCGCTCGCCAACAAAGAATGTCTGGTTTGCGCCGGCGCGCTGTTCATGCGCCGCGCCGCGGCCAACGGCGCCACCGTGCTTCCGGTCGATTCCGAGCACAATGCGATCTTCCAGGCGCTCAGCGCCGGCCGGCGCGAAGATGTGCGCCGCATCGTGCTGACCGCCTCAGGCGGACCGTTCCGCACCTGGCCGCTCGAAGCCATCCGCAAGGTCACGCTGGAGCAGGCGCTCAAACATCCGACCTGGTCGATGGGACCGAAGGTCACGATCGACTCCGCGACGCTGATGAACAAAGGCCTCGAACTGATTGAGGCGCATCACCTGTTCGCGCTCAACCCTGATGAGCTCGATGTTGTCGTTCATCCCCAATCCATCATTCACGGCTTGGTGGAATATCGCGACGGCTCGGTGATCGCGCAGCTTGGCTCCCCGGACATGCGCATCCCGATCTCGCACTGCCTGGCCTGGCCGGTCCGTATGGGCACGCCCGCGGCACGGCTTGATCTGGCAAAAGTTTCCTCGCTGACCTTCGAGGAACCCGATCTGGTGCGGTTCCCGGCGTTGGCGATCGCTCGCCGGGCGCTTGCCGCCGGCGGGGGGGCCCCCACGGTGCTCAATGCCGCCAACGAGGTTGCGGTGGGCGAATTTGTCGCCGGACGGCTCGGTTTTGGCGGAATTGCGGCTTTGGTCGAGGCGACTTTGGAGGCCGCCGAGCGCCGCGGCGAGACCGCGGAGCCGCAATCGATCGGGGAGGCGCTCGGAATTGACCATAATGCGAGAAGGTTAGCGGCCGACCTGCTGCCCGAAATTGCCGCAATGGCCTCCTAGCGTTAAGACAACAGGGCGGGAACACACCGGGGGGCGTGGGGACAGCGTCAATGGGATCGTATTTTTTAACGCATTTACATGCGCTTGGGGGAGGTGTGCTCGGCTACCTCATCCCTTTTTTGTTCGTGCTAAGCTTGGTCGTATTCTTTCACGAGCTGGGGCATTTCCTGATCGCACGCCTCTGTGGGGTGCGGATTCTGGTGTTTTCCATCGGTTTTGGTCCGGAAATCATCGGTTTTAACGATCGCCACGGCACCCGCTGGAAAATCGCGGCGATTCCGCTTGGCGGCTACGTCAAATTCTTCGGCGACGAAAACGCCAGCAGCGTTCCCGATGGAGCGCGGCTCGAGGCCATGAATTCCGACGAGCGCGCCCAGAGTTTCTTTTTCCAGCCGGTGTACAAGCGGGCGGCTATCGTGGTGGCCGGGCCGCTGGCGAATTTTGTTTTGGCGATCGCGATTTTTGCCGTGACCTTCATGATCTACGGCAACCAGACGATGAGTGCGCAGGTCGATTCCGTGCAGCCGAACAGCGCCGCCGCTTTGGCCGGATTTCAACCGGGCGACCTCGTACTTTCGATTGACGGGCGAGTGATTGACAACTTTGCCGACATGCAGCGCATTGTGGCCGAGAGCGCGGGGGACGCGCTTAAATTCACTGTCGAACGCAATGGTGAAAAGCTGGAGCTCACCGCGACTCCAACACTCCAGGAAAATAAGGACATTCTCGGGAATGTTCGCCGTATCGGCCTTCTCGGCATTAAGCGCTCGCCGGCGCCGGAAGAGCTGAAAGCGCAGCCCGTTTCACCGCCGCGCGCCGTTTGGATGGCTGTTCAGGAAACATGGGATGTAGTTGATCAGACCCTTAGTTATATCGGGGGGGTCATAGCCGGCCAAAAATCGGCGGATCAACTTAGCGGCCCAATTGGCATTGCACGTATTGTCGGGCAGGCCGCGACTATAAGCTTCGCGTTCGTCATTCACATAGCCGCCGTAATCTCCGTCTCAATCGGGCTCCTCAACCTGTTTCCGATTCCCCTGCTCGATGGCGGTCACCTTTTGTTCTATTCCATCGAAGCGATGCGCGGCCGGCCGCTTTCGGAACGCGCCCAGGAAGTCGGTTTCCGCATCGGTCTGGCGATCGTCGTAATGTTGATGATATTTGCAACTTTCAATGACATCGTTCATCTAACGACGTCCTAGAGGGGGCGTGGCAAAGTTGCCGCAGGGGTGGTAGAACTCATGGAAATCTCAAGGGAAATTGATTAGTGAGCAAGGCGAACTGAGGGAGACATCAAGGAGCCCGCCAGGGGGCGGCCACGAGGGTAAAGGGCGCTTTGCGTATGGACATGTGTGTGCGGGTGAAACGGGGGCTAGTCGTGGCCGGCTTGCTCCTCGGTTTGACTATCTTTGGTTTTGTGTCCGGCGCGGCTGTCGCGGCGCCGGCCGATACCGGTCTCACCGCGAGTTCCATCGTCGTCCAGGGCAACCGTCGTGTCGATACCGACACGGTGCGCTCGTATTTCAAAGTGGCGCCCGGCGAGCATCTCGACGCCGCCAAGATCGACGCCGCGCTCAAAGCCCTCTATGCGACCGGTCTGTTTCAAGACGTCCGCATGTCCCAGTCCGGGGGCAAGCTGATCGTGACCGTGGTCGAAGCGTCGGTCATCAACCGCATTGCCTTCGAAGGCAATCGTCGGCTCAAGGATGAGCAACTCCTCCAGGAGATCGATTCCAAGGAACGCGGCGCATTGTCCCGCCCCACGGTGCAGGCCGATACCCAGCGTATTATCGAGGTCTACCAGCGCAACGGCCGCTTCGACGTCACGGTCGTGCCGCAGATCATCGAGCGGCCGAACAACCGGGTCGATTTAGTTTTCGCCATCAACGAAGGCGAGAAGACGGGCATCAAGCACGTCCTTTTCGTCGGCAACACGTCCTATCCGGACTGGCGCCTGAAAGAGGTGATCAAGACGGCCGAGTCGAATTGGCTGAGCTTCCTGCAGAGCACCGACGTCTACGACCCCGATCGCATCGAAGCCGACCGCGATTTGATCCGGCGCTTCTACCTCAAGCACGGCTTTGCCGATGTTCAGGTTGTGTCGGCGACCGGTGTGTACGATCCGGCGCAGAAAGGCTTTGTCGTCACTTTCACCATCGAGGAGGGTGCGCGCTACCATTTTGGCGCGATCGACATTCAGTCCAACGTTCGCGCCGTGGATTCGCAGTCGTTGCGCTCACTGCTACGGATGGCGTCGGGCCAAGTTTACAACGGCGAATCCGTCGAAAAGACCGTCGAGGATCTGACCATCGAGTTGGCGAGGCGGGGCTATCCTTTCGGTCAAGTTCGCCCGCGCGGCGATCGCAATCCCACGACCCGAACCATCGGCGTGCTATTTGTCGTCGACGAGGGCACGCGCGCCTATATCGAGCGCATCAATATCCGCGGCAATTTTCGCACCCGCGATTATGTCATTCGCCGCGAGCTCGATATCAATGAGGGCGATCCGTACAATCGCGCGCTGATCGATCGGGCGGAACGAAGAATCAAGAACCTCAACTTCTTCAAGAATGTGAAGATCACCAACGAGCCCGGTTCGGCGCCGGATCGGGTGGTGATCAATGTCGAGGTCGAAGAGCAATCGACCGGCGACTTTTCGGTCATGGGAGGCTATTCGACGGCGCAGGGCTGGCTGGCGGAGGTTGCCGTTTCCGAACGCAATCTGCTCGGCACCGGCAGGTTCGCCAAAGCCGCGGTCACTTACGGCGAATATATTCGCAGCGTCGAAGTGAATTACGCCGAGCCTTACATTCTCGATACGCGAACCAGCCTTGGCGTTGATCTGTTCGCCAAGGAAACCCTCGCCAACTCCTATCTTTCGTATGGGACGGATTCCTACGGCGGTACGCTGAAATGGAATGTTCCGCTGCGCGAGGACTTGGGCTTCCAGTTGCGCTATTCGGCCTTTGACACACGGATCACGCTGCCGTCCTATTTGGACGACTGCAATAACATCAATCCGGATTTAGCTACCACCTGGCCAACACCGGCCGCCACTGCCGCAAGTGCGGCCTATGCCGCGGACCAGAGCTGCTTTCTTTATGGCCAGGCCTCGCTGCCGGTGCGGGTCGAGCTTGCCAGTGGTCCGTATCTGACTTCGATGGTGGGATACGGATTGACTTACAGCACACTGGACAACAACAAAGTCCCGACCGCCGGCGTCTTGTTCAGTTTCGGCCAGGACTTCGCCGGTCTCGGCGGCAGCGTGTCCTATTTGCGCTCGACCGTGGATATGCGCAGCTATTACGAAGTGGTGACCGACCTCGTGTCCGTCTTGCATCTTCAAGGCGGCGACATGATCGGCTTTGACAATTGTCCGCAAAATCAATGCGCGTCGAGCGGCGGTTACGTGCGCATGCTTGATGACTTCAAGATGGGCCCCAATCTCGTGCGCGGCTTTCAGCCGGCCGGCATAGGCCCGCGCGACATTACCAACGGGACGAGCAACGACAATATCGGCGGCACCATGTATTGGGGCGCCAGCCTGGAATTCCAGTATCCGTTCTATTTCCTGCCCAAGGATGCCGGCTTCCGTGGCGCGCTGTTCGTCGATTCCGGATCGGTGTGGGGCTACAAGGGCGAGACAACATCGGTGGCGACCGGAGAAATCAATGGATTGGTACCTGCTATTCCACCCCCGCCGTTCGTCTGCCAATGCGGAATGCAATATGCCGACACCGCCGCCGTGCGCGCGTCGGTGGGCGCCAGCGTTATCTGGGATTCACCGTTCGGTCCGCTGCGCTTCGACTTCGCCTATCCGTTCTTGAAACAATCCTACGACCGAACCCAGTTCTTCGCCTTCGGCGGCGGAACAGCGTTCTGATCGCGGCAAGCGCGCCGTCACGGACGGGTCTATGCCCGATTTTATCGAACCTAGCTGCGAGTTGACGACCGGCGAGATTGCCGCGCTGACGCGCGCCACGTTGCGCGCGGGCGACCCGGCTGACCGGCGCATCGGCAACATCGCACCGCTGGACGCAGCCGGACCGTACGACCTAAGTTTCCTCGATAATCCGAAATATGCCGGCGAGCTTTCCGGCACGCGCGCCGGCGCTTGCCTGATTGCGCCGCGTTTCGCCGCGCTCGCTCCGCCGGGGCTGGTCGTGCTCGAGACGGCGCATCCCTATCCGGGCTTCGTTGCGGTGACGCGCAAGCTTTTTCCCGACGCGCTGCGTCCGTCATCGCTGTACGGTGTGAGCGGCCGCGCAACCGCGGCGCACGTGCATCACACCGCGCGGATCGAGGCCAACGTCACGATCGATCCTTGCGCGGTGATCGGCCCGGACGCCCAGATCGGCGCTGACACGGTGATCGCGGCCGGCGCGGTGATCGGACCCAATGTCCGCATCGGGCGCGAATGCGCGATCGGCGCCGGCGTCTCTATCGTCCACGCACTGATCGGCGATCGCGTGATCGTCCATCCCGGTGTTCGCATCGGCCAGGACGGTTTCGGATATTTGCCGAGTTCGAAAGGTCATCAGAAGATCCCGCAAACCCGGCGCGTCATCATTCAGGACGACGTCGAGATCGGCGCCAATTCGACGATCGACCGGGGCGCCACCCGCGACACCGTGATCGGCGAAGGCACCAAGATCGACAACCTCGTTCAAATCGGACACAACTGCTCGATCGGCCGGCATTGCCTGATCGTCTCCCAAGTCGGCATATCGGGCAGCGTGACGGTCGGAGATTTCGTGATGTTGGGCGGGCAAGTCGGGATCGCCGATCATATTACAATTGGCGCCGGCGCCATGCTTGGCGCGCGCGCGGGCGTGATGTCGAATGTTCCAGCGGGCGCTCGCTGGGCCGGCTTTCCGGCTGAGCCGGCGATCGATTGGAAGCGCGGTCAAGCCACCGTCCGCCGCCTGGTGCGGCGCGGCCGCAAAGTCGAAACCAGGTCTGAAACTAAGTCTGAAATCAAGTCCGAGGGAGTGGACGAATGAAGGGCGCAACCGCGGAAATCGCCGACATCCGCGAAATCCTGCGGCTGTTGCCGCACCGCTACCCCTTTGTCATGATCGATCGCATCGTCGATATCCGCGGCGACGAACATGGCATCGGCATCAAGAACGTCACGATCAATGAGCCGCAATTCCTCGGCCATTTTCCGGAAAATCCGGTCATGCCGGGCGTGCTGGTGATCGAGGGCATGGCGCAAACCGCAGGCGTGATGTGCTTGCGTCAGATGAGTTCGACCGAAAAGCAGCGCACCATGTATTTCCTCACCATCGACAAAGCGAAATTCCGCAAGCCCGCCGTGCCAGGCGACACCATCGAATATCACGTCAACAAGATCGCGCACCGCCGCAACATGTGGTGGTATCGTGCCGAGGCCAAGGTGGGCGATACTCTCATCGCCGAGGCCGAAGTCGGCGCGGTCATCTCCGAGGTCTAGATGGCTATCGACCCGACCGCGCGCGTCGCCGCCGGCGCGCGTATTGGCGAATCCGTTGAGATCGGACCTTACTGCCTCATTGGCCCGCAAGTGGAGCTTGCTAGCGGGGTGCGGCTGTTGGGTCACGTCAACGTCACCGGCGTCACGGCGATCGGCGAAGGCACTGTCGTTTATCCGTTCTCTTCCCTCGGCACGCCGCCGCAATCGGTGCGTTATCACGGCGGCGCGACGCGGCTTGTGATCGGCTCGCGCTGCGAGCTGCGCGAGAGCGTCACCATGAACACCGGAACCGAGGAAGGTGGCGGCATAACCTGCGTCGGCGACCGCTGTTCGTTCATGGTAGGATCCCATGTCGGACACGATTGTCAGGTCGGCGACGATGTGACGCTTGCCAACAACGCCGTGCTGGGCGGCCATGTCGAGGTCGGCGATTTCACCTTCCTTGGCGGTCACGTCGCGATCCACCAGTTCGTGCGCGTCGGGGAGGGCGTGATGATGGCCGGAATGTCGGCGGCGCGCGACGACATCATCCCGTTCGGTTTTGCGCTCGGCCAGACCGGCGCGCTGGTCGGATTGAACATTGTCGGTCTGCGGCGGCGCGGCGCGACCAAAGCCGAAATGCACCGCATCCGCCGCGCCTATCGCTCGCTATTTTTTGTCGAAGGACGTATCGCCGAGCGGGTCGATGCAGTCGCGCGCGAATTTCCCGACGATCCGATGGTCGGCAAGATCATTGCGTTCATTCGCGCCGGCGGCAAACGCCCGTTGATGCGGCCGCGCGAAAAGTTCGATGCCGCTGCGTCCGCCGACGAAGCCGGATGAGCCGACCGATGGCTTGTCCTAAGCCTGAACACGATGCGCTCGCCATCATCTGCGGCGGCGGCAGTTTTCCCGGCGCGGTCGCCGACGCCGTGGCGCGCCGCGGCCGCCGGCCGGTGATGTTCGGGCTGAAGGGCTGGGCCGACGCCGCCGTGATCGAGCGCTATGCGCATTACTGGATCCCGATTGGACAAGCCGGACGGTTCTTTCGCCTCGCCAAAGCGGAGAATTGCCGCGAGGTTCTTTTCATCGGCACCGTGCTGCGGCCGCCGATCACGCAACTGCGCCTCGATTGGCAGACCATCAAAGCGATGCCGGGCCTGGTTCGCGCCTATCGCGGCGGCGACGACAAGCTCATTTCCGGCGTTGCGAAGATCGCCGAGAGCGGCGGCCTTAAGGTTGTCGGCGTCAAAGACGTGGCGCCGGAAGTTTTCGTTCCCGAGGGCGTCCTTGGCCGTTGCCAACCGACCGAGCGCGACAACGCCGATATTGCGCGTGCGCTTAAGGTGATCGCGGCGCTGGGACCGTTCGACGTCGGTCAGGCGGCGATCGTCGCCGACAATAATGTGCTCGCGGTCGAAGGCGCGGAGGGCACCGATAACCTGCTCGCGCGTATCGCCGAACTGCGTCGTCTCGGCCGCGTGACGTTGCCGCCCGGCGTCGGCGTCTTGGTGAAGGCGCCAAAACCGGGTCAGGACCGCCGTTTCGATCTGCCCTCGATCGGTCCGCGCACCATCGAAAATGTCGCCCGCGCCGGACTGGCCGGTCTCGCCGTGACCGCCGGTTCGACGATGATCGCGGAACCCGACAAGGTGACCGCTGCGGCCGACCGCGAAGGGATTTTCTTTGTCGGCGTGCGCGAGGACGCCGCCGGATGAAGCAAGATCCGCAACCCTCGCCGCAGCTTTCACCGTCGCGACCGCTTTCGATCTGCATCATCGCCGCGGAGGAATCCGGCGACGCGCTGGGCGCGGCGCTGGCGCGCGCATTGACCAGGCACGAGGGCGGCGCAATCAAACTCTCCGGAATTGGCGGACGCGCCATGGCCGCTGCCGGCATCACGAGCCCGTTTCCGATCGATGAACTTGCGATCATCGGTCTTGCCGCCATTCCGCAAAAGCTGCCGACCATTTTTCGTCGCATCCGTGACGCCGCGCGGACCGTGGTCGCCGGCCGCCCCGACGCGCTCGTCATCGTCGACAGCCCGGATTTTACCCATCGTGTCGCGCGGCGGGTACGCCGCCTCGCGCCAACGATCCCGATCCTCGATTACGTATCGCCTTCGGTTTGGGCCTGGCGCTCCGGCCGCGCGCGCGCCATGCGCGCTTACGTCGATCAGGTGCTGGCCATCCTGCCGTTCGAGCCCGAGGTGCATCGCCAGCTCGGCGGACCGCCCTGCGTCTATGTCGGCCATCCGCTGATCGAGCGCATCGCCGACCTGCGCCCCGGCGCCGATGAAGCGCGGCGGCGGCTTGCCGGCCCGCCGATCGTTTTGGCGCTGCCCGGCAGCCGCATGACCGAAATCCGGCGGCTCACCGGCATTTTCGGCGCCGCGATCGCGGCTGTCGTCGCCCGCGCTGGGCCGATCGAACTCGTGGTGCCCACCGTCCCCCATCTCTCTTCGCGGGTCCGCGAGGCTGTGGCCGGCTGGGCCGTGGCGCCGCGCATCGTGGTCGATCCGGCCGACAAGTGGGCAGCTTTTCGCGGCGCGCGCGCCGCCTTGGCGGCCTCCGGAACCGTGACGCTCGAACTCGCGCTTTCCGGCGTGCCGACGGTCGCCGCCTATCGGCTGCAAGCCGTCGAAGCGATGGTGGCGCGGCTTATGCGGATCCAGTCGCGGCTGCCGAGCGTCATCCTCGCCAATCTGGTGCTCGGCGAGAACGTCGTTCCGGAACTCCTGCAGGAGGACTGCACGCCGGAAAAGCTCGCCGATGCGCTGGTGCCGCTGTTGTCCGACACGCCGCAACGGCGGCGGCAGATCGAGGCGTTCCGGCGGCTCGACGACATCATGGCGATCGGGTCGGAAGCGCCGAGCGCCAAAGCCGCGGCCATCGTCATTGATGCAGCCCGGCGCGGCCGCCAGGATGTGACCGCGATAAGCGGGGCGCGGTAGTGTTAACCGCGGTTTCGCCTCGGCCCTACCATTGGCGCAAGCATCCTGCTAAGCCGCAGGCGCAGCACCCGTCGTACCAAGATCTGCCGAACCAAGATTTGTCGAACCGCGTAACATCGAAGCATCCCGCGTGAGCAAGACCAAAAAAACGGTCCGGAAGTCCCCGATCCGCGCCGCGATCACCGGGGTGTTCGGCTACGTGCCGCCGGACGTGCTCACCAATGCCGAACTCGCCGCCATGGTCGACACCAGCGACGAGTGGATCACCGAACGCACCGGCATCAAGGAACGGCACATCCTCAAGGGCAAAGGTCTCGGCACTTCGCATATGGGCGCGGAAGCCGTGCGCGGGCTGTTGAAGAAAACCGGAACCGCGCCGGACGACGTCGAGCTTCTGATCTGCGCGACCACCACGCCGGATTTTGTGTTTCCCTCGACCGCCAATCTGATCTGCGACATGTGCGGCATCCACTCGATCGGCAGCTTCGACGTGCAGGCGGCGTGTTCCGGCTTCGTCTATGCGCTCACCATCGCCACGCAATTCATCGAGACCGGAAAATACCGCAAAATCGTCGTGGTCGGCGCCGACAAGATGTCGGCGATCATCGACTACACCGATCGCGCCACCTGCGTGCTGTTCGGCGACGGCGCCGGCGCGGTGCTGCTCGAGCCGAGCCGCAAGTTCGGCATCATCGACACGCTGCTCCGCTCCGACGGCTCGGGCATGCCGCACCTGCATCAGAAGGCCGGCGGCAGCCGCATGCCGCCGACGGCGGAGACCGTGGCCAAGCGCCTGCATTACGTCCACCAGGAAGGCGCCGCGGTTTACAAATTCGCCGTCGCCCGCATGGCGGAAGTCGCCACCGAGCTGATGAAGCGCAACCGGCTATCGAGCGACAGAGATCGATTGGCTGGTGCCGCACCAGGCCAACCGGCGCATCATCGAGGCGACCGCCGAGCGCATGAAGCTCGATCCGAAACAGGTGATGATCACCATCCACAAATACGGCAACACCACCGCGGCGACGATCCCGCTCTGCCTGTGGGACTACGAGGGCAAGCTCAAGGCCGGCGACCGGCTGATCCTCGCCGCTTTCGGCGGCGGCTTCACCTGGGCCGGCGCGTATCTGACCTGGGCTTATAATTCGCAGCGCGAATAGACCGCTTGCGAACTATTTCCGCTTCGACATCGGCTGATAGTCGCGCAGCGGCGAGCCGGTATAGAGCTGGCGCGGCCGGCCGAGCTTCTGGTGCGGATCCTCGATCATTTCCTTCCACTGCGCGATCCAGCCGACGGTGCGGGCGAGCGCGAACAGCACGGTGAACATCGTGGTGGGGAAGCCCATCGCGCGCAGCGTGATGCCCGAATAGAAGTCGACATTCGGGTAGAGCTTTTTCGAGATGAAATAATCGTCATGCAGCGCGATCTTCTCGAGCTCCATGGCGACGTCGAGCAGCGGGTCCTTGATGCCGAGCTCGTTGAGGACCTCGTAGCAGGTCTTCTGCATGATCTTGGCGCGCGGATCGTAGTTCTTGTAGACGCGATGGCCGAAGCCCATCAGGCGGAACGAATCCTTCGGGTCCTTCGACCGTTTGATGTATTCCGGGATGCGGTCGACGGTGCCGATCTCGGCGAGCATTTTCAGCGCCGCCTCGTTGGCGCCGCCATGCGCCGGACCCCACAGGCAGGCAATGCCGGCGGCGATGCAGGCGAACGGATTGGCGCCGGTCGAGCCGGCCAGCCGCACCGTCGAGGTCGAGGCGTTCTGCTCGTGGTCGGCGTGCAGGGTGAAAATGCGGTCCATGGCGCGCGCCAGCACCGGATTGGGCTTGTATTCCTCGCACGGCACCGCAAAGCACATGCGCAGGAAGTTCGACGCGTAGTCGAGATCGTTCTTCGGATAAACGAACGGCTGGCCGATCGAATATTTGTAGGCCATCGCGGCCAGCGTCGGCATTTTGGCGATCATGCGGATCGAGGCGATCATGCGCTGGGTCGGATCGGTGATGTCGGTGGAGTCGTGATAGAACGCCGACAGCGCGCCGACCGAGCCGACCATCACCGCCATCGGATGCGCGTCGCGGCGGAAGCCCTGGAAGAACCGGCTCATCTGCTCGTGCACCATGGTGTGATGGACCACGCGGTCGACGAAATCGGCCTTCTGCGTGGCGGTCGGCAGTTCGCCGTAGAGCAGGAGATAGCAGGTCTCGAGGAAGTCGCCGTGTTCGGCGAGATCGGCGATCGGATAGCCGCGATAGAGCAGCACGCCTTCGTCGCCGTCGATATAGGTGATCTTGGATTCGCAGCTCGCCGGTCGAGGTGAAGCCGGGGTCGTAGGTGAAGATGCCGGTCTCGGCGTAGAGCTTGCTGACGTCGAGCACCTCGGGGCCGATGGTGCCGTCGTAGATCGGAAACGAATAGCTCTTGTCGCCGAGTTTGAGCGTGCCGGTCTTGATATTGGCGCCGGTCTTCGCGTCCATGATCGTACCTCGATGTCTGACAACGGGATACGCGCCGCTCGGCCAGATGGTCGAATGCGGCTGGGCGGCATGTTCGACCCGGCCCTATTGGCGTAGCGCAACGCCGTGTGCACTGCAAGATAATAGCCCGTGAACAGGCGCTATGCGCGATCCGTTCCGGCCACGACTAGGCATGCATTTCCCGCTCAGCCGGCGCGCGATTACGCCGCCGCTCGACGCTTCGCCTGATCGGCGAGCCGCGCCAGGCTCTCGGCCTTGCCGAGCACGGCCAGCACTTCGAAGATGCCGGGCGAGGTGGTGCGGCCGGTCAGCGCGGCGCGCAGCGGCTGCGCCACCGCGCCGAGCTTGGCGCCCTTGCGCTCGGCGAAGGTGCGCACCGCCTGTTCGGTCGCCTCGGCGGTCCACGGTTCGACGCTTGGCGAGTTCGGCGGCGACATCGGCCAGCAGCGTCCTGCGCCTCCGGCGTCAGCAGGGCCGCCGCTTTGTCGTCCAGCGGAATCGGCCGGTCGGCCAGAAGAAAGCTGTGCGCCATCAATGAGATCGAGCAACGTCTTGGCGCGCTCCTTCAGGCTTGGCATGGCCGCCAGCCATTGCTGGCGCAGCGTCGGCGTCAGCTTGGCGGCGAGCGTCGGCGCCGCCGGCGATATGCGGCAGCAGCTGCTCGATCGCGGCGAGCAGATCGGCGTCGTCGCTTTGCCGGATGTAGTGGCCGTTGAGGCTTTCCAGCTTGGCGAAATCGAACCGCGCCGGCGAGCGGCCGATCTGCGGCAGATCGAACGCCGCGATCATTTCCTCGGTGGAGAAAATCTCCTGGTCGCCGTGGCTCCAGCCGAGCCGCACCAGGTAATTGCGCAGCGCCACCGGCAGGTAACCCATGGCGCGATAGGCATCGACGCCGAGCGCGCCGTGGCGCTTGGACAGCTTCGAGCCGTCCGGGCCGTGGATCAGCGGGATATGCGCCATCACCGGCACCGGCCAGCCGAGCGCGTCGTAGATCTGCTTCTGCCGCGCGGCATTGGTCAGATGATCGTCGCCGCGGATGACGTGGGTGACGCCCATGTCGTGATCGTCGACGACGACGGCGAGCATGTAGGTCGGCGTGCCGTCGGAGCGCAGCAGCACGAGGTCGTCGAGGTTCTCGTTCTGCCAGACGACGCGGCCCTGGACCTGGTCCTCGATCACGGTCTCGCCGGTGAGCGGCGCCTTGAGCCGGATCGCCGGCTTGACGCCGGGCGGCGCCTCGCCCGGATCGCGGTCGCGCCAGCGCCCGTCATAGAGCTTGGAGCGGCCTTCGCGGCGCGCCGCCTCGCGCATCTGCGTCAGTTCGTCCTGGCTCGCGTAGCAGCGATAGGCGTGGCCGGCGGCCAGCAGTGCCTCGGCGACCTCGCGGTGCCGCGCCGCGCGGGAGAACTGGTAGATGACGTCGCCGTCCCAGGCGATGCCGAGCCATTCGAGGCCGTCGAGGATGGCGTCGATCGCGGCTTGCGTCGAGCGCTCGCGGTCGGTGTCCTCGATCCGCAGCAGCATCTTGCCGCCGCGGCCGCGGGCATAGAGCCAGTTGAACAGCGCGGTGCGGGCGCCGCCGATATGCAGAAAGCCGGTGGGCGAGGGGGCAAAACGGGTGACGACGGTCATATCGGTCCAAGCGATCGCGGGCGCGCCCGTTTAGCACAGATAGCTGCAAAAGGAGCAAACCGGCGCAGGTCGTGCCGAAGGCAGATTTCGCCGAAGGCGGACTTGACCCCGCGGGCCAAGTTGTTCAATCCGGGCCGTCATGGCGCCTTGCCTTGGAATCGACGCGCCGGCCGGATTAATCGGCGGCGCTGCTAAACGGGACATTGGTCGACATGATGACGGTTGCGGAAACGAGTCACGCGGGAAGCCGGGCCAGGATTTCATCCGCGACATCGTGCGCGCCGATCTTGCCGTCGGGCCGGCACAAGACCGTCGTCACCCGCTTTCCGCCGGAGCCGAACGGCTATCTGCATATCGGCCACGCCAAGTCGATCTGCCTGAATTTCGGCATCGCCGAGGAATTCGCCGGCCACTGCAATCTGCGCTTCGACGACACCAATCCGACCAAGGAAGAGCAGGAATATATCGACGCCATCGAGCGCGACGTGCGCTGGCTCGGCTTCGATTGGGGCAAGAATCTCTATCACGCGTCGGACTATTTCGAGCGGCTCTACGAATGGGCCGAGCATCCTGATCCGCGCCGGCAAGGCCTATGTCGACGATCAGACCCAGGACGAGATGCGCGCGACGCGCGGCACCCTGACCGAGCCGGGCAAGAACAGCCCGTTCCGCGACCGCGGCGTCGAGGAAAACCTCGATCTGTTCCGCCGCATGCGCGCCGGCGAATTTCCCAACGGCGCGCGCGTGCTGCGCGCCAAGATCGACATGGCTTCCGGCAATATCAATCTGCGCGATCCGGTGCTCTATCGCATCCTGCATGCCGAGCATCCGCGCACCGGCACGGCCTGGTGCATCTATCCGAGCTACGATTTCGCCCACGGCCAGTCGGACGCGATCGAGGGCATCACCCATTCGATCTGCACGCTCGAATTCGAGGATCACCGGCCGCTCTACGACTGGTTCCTGGCCAATCTGCCGGTGCCGTCGCACCCGCATCAGTACGAATTCGCCCGGCTCAATCTCACCTATACGGTGCTGTCGAAGCGCGTGCTCACCGAGCTCGTGCGCGGCGGCCATGTCGTGCGGCTGGGACGATCCGCGCATGCCGACGCTTGCCGGACTTGCGCCGGCGCGGCGTGCCGCCGGAAGCGATCCGCGATTTCGTCAAGCGCATCGGCGTCGCCAAGGCCAACAGCATCGTCGACGTCGGCATGCTCGAATTCTCGATCCGCGAGCATCTCAACAAGACCGCGCGAGCGGCGCATGGCGGTGCTGCGGCCGCTCAAAGTCGTGATCGAGAATTATCCGGAAGGCCAGAGCGAGGAGCTCGAGGCGCGTCAACCATCCGGACAATCCGGCGGCGGGCACGCGCCGCATCCGCTTCGGCCGCGAGCTCTTCATCGAGCGCGACGATTTCATGGAAAACCCGCCGAAGAAATTCTTCCGGCTGTCGCCCGGCACCGAAGTGCGGCTGCGCTACGCCTATTTCATCACCTGCCGCGAAGTGGTGAAGAACGCGGCCGGCGAGGTCATCGAACTGCGCTGCACTTACGATCCCGCGACCAAGGGCGGCAACGCGCCGGACGGCCGCAAGGTCAAGGCGACGATGCATTGGGTGTCGGCGGAAGACGTCCTTGCCCGCCGAAGTGCGGCTCTACAATCCGCTGTTCACGCGGCCCGATCCCGGAGGCCGGCAACTTTCGCCGCCGAGCTCAATCCGAATTCGCTGGAAATCATCACGGACGCGCGCGTCGAGCCGGCTCTGGCGGCAAACGAATTCCGCCGCCGCGGTTCAGTTCGAGCGGCAGGGCTATTTCTGCCCGGACCTGGATTCGACGCCCGAGCAGCTCGTGTTCAATCGCACCGTCGGCCTGCGCGACACCTGGGCCAAGGTCTCAGCCGGCGGCGCCTGACCTTACGCGCGCTTGTTCACACACGCTCTCGCCACGCCGCTTCCGCCCCGCTAGCATAAAAGCGATTTTCAGCGCCCTGGGGGCGCGCAGTGACAGACGACGACAAGTCGGAAAGCCGGGTACAGACGGGCGCGCGGACTGGCACGCGGACTTGGCCCGTTGGCGGCGCGCGCGCCGGATCGGGTGCGGCATCGGGCGCGACCTGGCCGGGCTTTGAATTCGCGATCCCGGCGCGCGTGCGCGAATGGGCGGCGGCCGAAATCGCCGCCGGGCGGCTGTTGCCGTGGCTCGCGGTCGCCTATGGCGCCGGCATCGTGCTCTATTTCACCGCGGAGCGTGAACCGCGCTTATGGGCGGCGGTCGGCCTGGCCGTCATCTGCGCGGCTGGCGCGGTGCTGTTGCGGCGGCACGTCGTCGGCTTCGTCGTCGCGCTCGGCGTTGCCGCCGCCGCGCCGCGTGCGTACCGACAATGAGACAAGCGGCGATGACGCGGCGGCAACGCCGTCACACGCGCCGCCGCGCGATGCCACGCCCCAGCAGGACGACATCGAAGCGGATCAGTGAATGCTCGTCATTCCGGGTTCGCGCCTTCGGCGCGTCCCGGAATGACGGGCCATCAATACTTTCGGAACAATCCGACGAGCTTGCCCTGAATGCGCACGCGGTTCGGCGGCAGGATGCGCACCTCATAGGCGGTATTGGCGGGCTCGAGCGCGATGGAGGCGCCGCGGCGGCGGAAGCGTTTAAGCGTTGCCTCCTCGTCGTCGATCAGCGCCACGACGATGTCGCCGGTGTCGGCGGCGTCGGTGCGTTTGAGCAGCGCCATGTCGCCGTCGAGGATGCCGGCCTCGATCATCGAGTCGCCGCGCACTTCGAGCGCGAAATGCTCGCCTGTGGCGCTGAGAAGATCCGGCGGCATGCTGATGGTGTGGCTGCGGGTCTGGATGGCCTCGATCGGCGTGCCGGCGGCGATGCGGCCCATCACCGGCACGGCGACCGGGCGGCCGCCGTCGTCCTCGGATGCGGTGCGCACGCGGCCGAGATTGCCTTCGATGACGCTCGGGGTGAAGCCGCGCGAGCGGCCGAGACGAGGCCTTGGGCGATCGATTCCGGCAGCTTGATCACTTCGATGGCGCGCGCCCGGTTGGGCAGCCGGCGGATGAAGCCGCGCTCTTCCAGCGCGGTGATGAGGCGATGAATGCCCGACTTGGACCGCAGGTCGAGCGCATCCTTCATCTCGTCGAAGGAGGGGGGAACGCCGGCTTCCTTGAGCCGCTCATGGATAAACCGCAACAGCTCGGCCTGCTTGCGCGTCAACATCGGCGGCTTCCTCCCTGACCCGGAAGTTCCCGTTACCGGGCGGCTCCCTGTCGAAACAAATCATGAACGGACACTATCCGTTCCATATGTGTTCCGCAACCATTTAATTTGAAGTGAAGAAATCGAGCCAGTCGGCCAACGGCCGCTTAACGCTCGAATTTAACGATCGCGCAGCGGCTGCCGGCTTTTGCCGCCGGCGCATAAGGCTCTCGGATGACGAGACAATCGGCCTGGGCGAGCGGCACGCATCATGGAACTGTCCTGGACCGGGAAGGTCCGTCGCCACCGGCCCTCGGCGCCGCTTCGAGCGTCGCGCGCAGGTAATCGGCGCGTTCGTCGTTCTCCGGCAGGTCATTGCCGAGCACGAGCCGATTCGATTGGCGCCGACGAGATCGCTGCGTCCGCTCATGCGGCGGATGAGCGGCACCAGGAACAGAAACGCGCAGACATAGGACGACACCGGATTGCCGGGCAGGCCAAGCACGTGCATGGCGCCGAGCCGGCCGTGCATCAGCGGCCGGCCGGGCCGCATCGCGATCTTCCAGAACGACAGCTCCATGCCTTCGGCGGCAAAGGCCTTTTGCACCAGATCGTAATCGCCGACCGACGCGCCGCCGGTCGTCACCAGAATATCGGCAGCAAGGTCGCGCGCGTCGCGCACGGCGGTGATGGTCGCCTCGAGCGTGTCGCCGACGACGCCGAGATCGGTGACCGCGGCGCCTTCCTCGCGCGCCAGCGCCGCCAGCGCAAAGCCGTTGGAATAGACGATCTGCCCAGGACCGGGTTCGGTGCCGGGCGGCACGAGTTCGTCGCCGGTGGCGAACAGCGCGATTTCGGCCGGCGATAGACCGGCAGCAGCGGATGGTTCATGCCGGCGGCGAGCGCGAGATCGCGCGCGGTGAGGCGATGGCCGGCGGCGAGGAGCGCGTCGCCCTGGCGAAAATCGAGTCCCTGCGGGCGCACATTGCGGCCTTTGGCGGTCGGCTTTTGCACCTCGACCCAATCGCCGTCGCGCGTGGTCAATTCCTGCACCACGACCGTGTCGGCGCCGTCGGGCACCACGCCGCCGGTGAAGATGCGCGCCGCTTCGCCCGGCTCCGACTTTGGCGCGTGAACGGCCGGCCGGCGGCGACTTCGCCGATCGACTTTCAACCGCACCGGCGCATTCGCCACGTCGGCAGCGCGCACGGCATAGCCGTCCATGGCCGAAACGTCGGCCGGCGGCTGGGTGCGCAGCGCCTTGAGATCGTAGGCCAGCACGCGGCCGTCGGCCTCGGCGAGCGGCACCTCTTCGGCGGGCAGCGGCGCGGCATGCGCCAGCACGTGATCGAGCGCTTCGGCGACCGAGATCAATGCCACGGCATCACTCCGCCTTACCCTTTGGCGCGATAATGGCCGGAGCGGCCGCCGCGCTTTTCGACCAGCCTGATGCCCTCGATGCGCATGCCGCGTTCGACCGCTTTCACCATGTCATAGATGGTGAGGCAGGCGACCGAAACAGCGGTCAGCGCCTCCATTTCGACGCCGGTTTTGCCGGACGACCTTGACGCGCGCCGTGACGACGACGCCCGGCAGCTTGGCGTCGGGCGCGATGTCGACCTCGATTTGCGACAGCTCGCAGGGGATGGCACAGCGGGATCAATTCGTGGGTGCGCTTGGCGGCCTGTATGCCGGCGATGCGCGCGGCGCCGAGCACGTCGCCCTTTTTCGCGTTGCCCTTGCGCACGATGGCGAGCGTCTTGGGCGCATGATGACGCGGCCCTCGGCGACCGCCACGCGCTCGGTCGCGGCTTTGGCCGAAACGTCGACCATGTGGGCTTCGCCGCTGCGGCTCAGATGCGTGAGTTTTTTTGCCCGGCGCGCCACGGCGGGATCACCGGGCCGCGTGCCAGCGCGGCTTTGCGCGCCAGCAGCGCGCGCGTTGCGGCGGCGACGTCGTGCTGCCGCATCAGGCTTTCGCCGACGAGGAACGTCGAGATGCCGGCCTTGGCGAGCCGGGCGAGATCGTCCGGCGCAAAAATGCCGCTCTCGCCGACGGCGATACGGTCCGTTCGGGATCGACCGCGCCAGCCGCTCGCAGGTTCGCGAGCGTCGTCTCGAAGGTTTTGAGGTCGCGATTGTTGATGCCGATGAGCTTTGATTTCAGGCGAAGCGCGCGCTCTAACTCTTTGTCATCATGGACTTCTATGAGCGCATCCATGCCGAGCGCATCGGCCGCGGCTTCAAGCTCGGCGGCGCAAGCATCGTCGACCGCGGCCATGATGATGAGGATGCAATCGGCGCCGTAGGCGCGTGCTTCCGTCACCTGGTAGGGGTCGTACATGAAATCCTTGCGCAGCACCGGCAGCGCGCAGGCGGCGCGGGCCGCGCGCAGATGATCGAGGCTGCCCTGGAACGACGGCGCGTCGGTCAGCACCGAAAGACAGGCCGCGCCGCCGGCCTGATAGGCCGCGGCGAGCGCTGCCGGATCGAAATCCTCGCGGATCAGACCCTTCGACGGGCTCGCCTTCTTGATCTCGGCGATGAGCGCGTAGTCGCCGGCGGCAAGCCGCCGTTCGATGGCGCGGAGAAAGCCGCGCGGCGCGCCGGCGGCCTTCGCCTCGCGTTCAAGCGCAGCAAGCGGGAGTCTGCGCTTCGCCGCGGCGATCTCCTCGCGCTTATAGGCGGCGATTTTTTCCAGAATGTCAGCCATCGTTGGAGACCACGATAAGCCGGTCGAGCCGGCCCTCGGCTTCGCCGGAATCCACCGAATGGGCGGCAAGATCGAGCCCGGCTTTGAGATCCTTCGCCTTGCCGGCGACGACCAGAGCGGCCGCCGCGTTGAACAAAGCCACGTCGCGGAACGGGGTTTTCTTGCCTTCGAGCACGTCCTGCACCGCGCTCGCATTGGCCGGGGCGTCGCCGCCGCGCAGCGCTTCCGGCTTGACCCTGGCCAAGCCGACGTCCTCCGGCGAAATCTCGAAACTGCGCACCTCACCGGCCTCCAGCGCGGTGACCGTGGTCGGCCCCGAGGTCGTTATCTCGTCGAGCCCGTCGGAACCGTGCACCACCCAGACCCGCTCGGCGCCGAGATTTTTGAGCACCTGCGCCAGCGGCTCGGTCCATTGCTTGGAGAACACGCCGACCATCTGCCGGCGGACGCCGGCCGGATTGGAGAGCGGTCCGAGCAGGTTGAAGATCGTGCGGGTGCCGAGCTCGACGCGGGTCGGCCCGACATTCTTCATCGCCGGATGATGCGACGGCGCGAACATAAAGCCGATGCCGGCTTCGCTGATGCAGTGCCCGATCTGCTCGGGGGTGAGGTCGATATTGACGCCAAGCGCCGCCAGCACATCGGCGGCGCCGGACTTCGACGACAGCGCGCGGTTGCCGTGTTTGGCGACCGGCACGCCCGCCCCGGCGACGATCAGCGCCGCGCAGGTCGAGATATTGAACGAGCCCGACGCGTCGCCGCCGGTGCCGACCACGTCGATGGCGTCCGCCGGCGCCTTCACCCGCAGCATTTTGGCGCGCATCGCGGAGACTGCGCCGGTGATCTCGTCCACCGTCTCGCCGCGCACGCGCAGCGCCATCAACAGCGCGCCCATTTGCGACGGCGTCGCCTCACCCGCCATCATCTGCTCGAAGGCTGTGGCGGCTTCCTCGCGGCCGAGCGCGGCGCCGGTCGCGACCTTCCCGATCAAAGCCCTGAACTCTACGGTCACCGTGCCGCCCTCACGCGCGAGCGCTGGGGTGGCATTGCGCGCCGCCCCGTCGATGTATTCCACGCCGCGGCGATGTCGAGAAAGTTTTTCAGCATCAGGTGGCCGTGATCCGAGGCGATACTTTCCGGATGAAATTGCACGCCGTGCACCGGCACCGTGGTATGCGCCAGCCCCATGATGACGCCGCCATCGGTATCCGCGGTCACGGTCGAGCTCGCGCGGCAGGCTTTTGCGCTCGACCACGAGCGAATGATAGCGCGTCGCCTTGAACGGCGCGTTGATGCCGCGAAAAATGCCGCCGCCGTCGTGACGGATTTCCGACAGCTTGCCATGCACCAGTGTCGGCGCGCGCACCACCTTGCCGCCGAAGGCGTCGCCGATCGCCTGGTGGCCGAGGCAGACGCCGAGGATCGGGATGGTCGGGGCGGCTGCGCCTGATCAGATCGAGACAGATGCCGGCCTCTTTGGGCGTGCAGGGGCCGGGCGACAGCACGATGGCATCGGGCTCGGCGGCGATTACGTCGCCGCTTGTCACCTTGTCGTTGCGATGCACCTCGACCTCCGCCCCCAGTTCACCGAGATAGTGAACTAGGTTGAAGGTGAAGCTGTCATAGTTGTCGATCAATACGATCATGATACCGAAAACGCCTTGTCCGCGCGGCTCTTAGACGGGGGTAGGCGGGGGGTCAAGGCAGCCTATTTTGGTCGAATGCAGCGCCGCGCTAGATTAGCCGATCCCGCGCCAAAGGACGATACAAAGGAGGCAACGTCATGAACCCTGCACGCCTGGTCTTGGTCGGGCTTGCCGCGATGGCAATGGTGGCGGCTTGCGGCCAGCACGCTGCGCGGGCGCAGGACTATCCCGCCCGGCCGGTCAAAATTATCGTGCCGACGCCGCCGGGCGGCCCGGTCGACGTCGTCGCGCGCATCACGGCAAGTTACCTGCAATCGGCCCTGAACCAGCCATTCGTCATCGAAAATCGTGCTGGCGCCGGCAACACGATCGGCTCCAAGGACGCCGCGGAAGCGACGCCGGACGGCTATACGCTGCTCTATTCGAGCGCCAGCGGGCTCGTCATCGCGCCGCTATTGCATCCCGATGCCGGCTACGATGCGCTCACCAGCTACGACCCGATCGCTCTGGTCGCCGCCGGCTCCAACATCCTTGTCGTCAATCCATCGGTGCCGGCGCACACGGTGGGCGAGCTCGTCGCCTATGCCAAGGCCAATCCGGGCAGGGTGAATTTTTCGTCGGGCGGCGTCGGCGTCGTGCCGCACCTGATCGGCGAAATGTTCAAGGCGCAGGCCGGCATCGATATCGTTCACGTGCCCTATAAGGGCGGCGCGCCCTCGATCGCCGATCTCGTCGCCGGCAACGTGCAGATGACATTCGAGGCAACGACCGTCCTGTTGCCCTTGATTGAGAGCGGGCGGCTACGCGCACTCGCCGTGACGACGCCAAAGCGCATCCCGCAATTGCCGAACGTGCCAACCATGATCGAAAGCGGCTATCCGACCTTCGTGACAGTGGGCTGGACGGGGCTGCTCGCCCCCGCGCACACGCCGCAAGCCATCGTCGCCAAACTCAATGCAGCGATCAATGCCGGCCTGCAAACGTCGCAAATGCTCAATGCGCTTGCCGCCTTGAGCGCCGCGCCGATGGGCGGCACGCCGGCCGATTTCACCGCCCAAATCAAAGTCGACATCGCCAAATGGTCGCCGATCATTAAATCGCTGGGGCTGGATCACATGGCACAATAAAGCTTTGGCGCAATGAAGCTTTGGCACAGTGAAATTTTGGCGCAGTAAAAATTCGGCTGAGGGTGGGGAAGCACCCTCCGCCAGACGACACGGCAAACAAGACTGCGAAACTAATTCAGTTCAGGCATGTGGTCGGCGGTGACGAGGCGCACGTCGCGCGGCGTTAGCAGCGGATTGTGTGCATCGCTCGTGCAAGCGGCATCGAAATACGGCCACGCTTTCTGTCCGCAATCCCTGCCGAGCGGGCGCACATCGGCGCGGTCGGCCTTCGCGACCAGCGCCGAAGAATTCGCCTCGACCTGGAACGACAGGCTTGGAAAAGCGACGAAGCAGGCCGCCGCGATCGCAGCGACGGCGATGGCGTATACCGTCTTCATCATGACACCTATCCCCGTTCGCAACCTTCTGTCGTCAACGCGTGGACGGCTCGGTGGTTGCTTCTGATCTTGTTTGGAGCTTGGTCCCCAGCGCGCGAAGTCCACGTTGACGGGCATCACAATTCGGCCGATTTCCATAAGTTACTGAAATATCAGTAGAATATGACGCATTTCACGAGGGGGAGGACGCTATTTTCGCCCTTCCGCCGGGCTCGGCCAGCGGCCGAGCGGGTTGGCGATCGCGCGCGCGGGAGACGTCCAAACGTCGCTTGCGGTCGCCGGGAACGCGGGCTAGACCGCGCGCGATGCCGCGGATTGCCCTATTCGCCGGATCGTTCGATCCCATCACCAACGGCCATGTCGACGTCGTCGGCAAAGCCGTGCGGCTGGCCGACCGGCTCGTCCTCGCCGTCGGCATCCATCCCGGCAAGACGCCGCTATTCTCCGCCGACGAACGGCTGGCGATGCTGGAGGAGATTTGCGCTCCGCTCGGCCGCGCGGCCAGATGCGAGATCTCCTGCGTGACTTTCGCCGATCTCGTCGTCACCGCGGCGCGCCGCGCCGGCGCCACTGTTCTGGTGCGCGGCGTGCGCGACGCGACCGATTTCGATTACGAAATGCACATGGCCGGCATGAACGCCGCCATGGCGCCCGATGTGCAGACGGTGTTCCTGCCCGCCGCGCCCGCGGTCCGCCCGATCACCGCCACTTTGGTTCGGCAAATTGCCGGCATGGGCGGCGACGTTTCGGCCTTTGTGCCAGCGCAGGTTGCGGCACGGCTGAAAAAGAAATTCGCCAAAAGCTAAGATTCACATCATCCGGGAGATGACATGATCCGCGTCCTTGCCGTACTATTTGCCATCATGTGTGCAGCACCAGTCTCCGCCGCGCCGCCGGCGCTTCCCGCCGGCGTCGATCCGCAAAACGCGCTCATTCTCGACACCAGCGAAGGGCGCATCGTCATCAAGCTTCGCAACGACATCGCGCCGCATCATGCCGAGCGCATGAAGCAGCTCGCCCGCGACGGCTTTTACGACAATGTGCCGTTCCACCGCGTCATCGACGGCTTCATGGCGCAAACCGGCGACGGCCAAAACCACAACGGCACCGGCGGGTCGAAATATCCTGATCTGAAGGCGGAGTTCTCCCCCGTGCCGTATACGCGCGGCGTCGTCGGCATGGCCCGCACCAGCGATCCGAACTCGGCGAACAGCCAGTTCTTCATCATGTTCGCCGACGGCTCGTTCCTCAACGGCAAATACACCGTGGTCGGCCAAGTCGTCAGCGGCATGGAGGTCGTCGACAAGCTGCACAAGGGCGAGCCGCCGGCCAATCCCGACAAGATCGTCCACGCGCAGGTCGCGGCCGACATGAAGTAGCTACGGCGCCTGGTTCGGCTTTTGGCGTGGCGACAGATAGAGCGCGACGCGGGCCAGCACCGCAGGCGGCAAAATCCACCGCATGCCGCCGGGCGAGGGGCCGCCATCCGGCACCACGGCATGGATGAATTTCGAATAGGTCAGGACCGGCGTCGAGCCGAACAGTCCGAAGCCGTCGGTGCCACCGGCGGCGGCGAGATTCATCGGGCCCGAGCTTGGTCCGACGAACAGATCGGCGTGGCGCAACAGCGCGGCGGCTTCGGCAAGCCCGAGCCCGCAGGCATTCACGGCCGTCGCGCCGGCGCTTCGCCGATGAAATTCTCCGCACGCGCGCTATTCACCTTGCCGCCGATCAGGAACACGGTGCCGGCGGTGTTGCGCCGCAGGAGCGCGAGAAACTCCGCCCAATGCGCATCGGGCCAATCCTTGTCCGGATGTGAGGCGCCGATGCCGAGCACGATCCAGGGCCGCGGGCAGGACGCGTATTTGCCGCCGATCGCGGCGAGCGTTTCGGCGGCTAGGTGCAGATCGGGCTCGGTGGACGCCAACGGCACTTTCATCGCCGCCATCAGCGCGCGCAGCCAGTCGATCGGATGATCGTGGAAATGGCTGGCGTCGACGGGATTGGTGATGAAGAAGCGCTGCGCGCGAGCCCAAGCCCGATCCGTTCGGGAATGCCGGCGAGCCATGCGGCGACCGCCGGACGCAGCGTCCGGTCGAGAATCCAGATGGTGCGGAAGTTTTTCCGCCGCAGCAAAGCGACCAGCCGGATCAAATTGACGCCGCGCCGCAACTCCGAGCCTGAATGCTCGAAATACATCGTCTCGGCCACGCAGGGCTCCGTGGCAAGCAGCTCTCTCGCGCCGCTGGTCGGCGGCGCTAAAAACGTCACCCGGCCGTCCGGCGAAGCCGCCGCGATGGCGCGGATGAACGGCGGGTGCCAGATGACGTCGCCGATGCCGGGCTTCACTTGGATGACGGCGGTCGAGGGCACGTTGATTGCCGTGCTAAGGTTGCGATATGCCCTTTTAGTGCATGGTTTCGTAAAGTGAAAACCGACTTTCGTACTCAGGCCCTCACGGCGCGATGTGCACGACCGCACGCGCCACGTCCGCGACCGTCGGCAGCCTCCCCGGCCCTCTGAGCACGGCGGTGTGACGCGATACTGCCGGGGCGGCGAGCAGATCGCGGGCGCGGTTAAGGATCGCGACCAGCGGCACGTCGAGCGCGGCGGCCAGATGCGTCAGTCCGGTGTCGACACCGACGACAAATGCGGCGCCCGCGATCTGCCGTGCCACGATGTCGAGCGGCTGTCTCTCGCCGACGGACACACCCGGCAGCCGAGCGGCGATGCGCTCAGCTCGCTCACGTTCGGCTCTACTACCCCAGGGCAAGATAAGATCGTGGCCGTTACCGCCAATGGCTTTGACGAGCGCGATCCAGTTCGCTTCCGGCCACTCCTTATCAGGCTGCGCTGTCGCGTGCAGCAGCACGGCATAGCGTCGGCCGGGCACGGCCAAGCCGGACCGATCGAGACCGTAGTCGGGCGCGCCCTGGGGCGTATACCCAAGTGCGCGGCCGGTGAGAATTCGAATGCGTTCCGCCGCATGCAGGTCGCGGTTAATGCGATAACGCATGTCGTAGAAAACGGCGGCCAGCGGTTCGCGGATGCTGCGGCTGTCGTAGCCGTGCCGGCGGGCGCTCGCGATGCGGGCAATGACAGCGGAGCGGATGAGGCCTTGGCTATCCACGATCTCGTCGTAGCGTCGCGCGCGAATTGTGCGCACGCAGGCCGCCATCTCGGCCACGGTCGCCTGCGCATAGAGCGAATTCCGCCAGCGCCGCCAAGCCACGGGGATCACCTCATCGAGCCCGGGTGTAGCCTGACCAATGGCGCGTAGGTTTCCTCCACCAGCCAGGAAAAGTTCGACCCGGCGCGCATCCGCCGCGCCTCGGTCAGCGCCGGCATGTGATGGATCACGTCACCAAGCGAGGAAGTTTTGACGAAAAGAATCTCTGACATATCGATTTGGCAACAATCAAATTCCGAATCGCCGCCCCGGGCAAATTACCATAAGCTGCTGATTATTATATCTGAAATCGAGCAGCTCACACCGGCACTCAGCGCGTCATCCGATGAATGTGGGTTAAGACCAATGCGCACGGATTTATTCGATTTCGCACTGCCAGCGGACCGCATCGCGCTACGGCCGGTTTCGCCACGCGATGCCGCGCGGCTGCTTGTCGTGCCGCCGGGTGCGGCGGCCGGGTTTGAGGACCGTATTATGCGCGATCTGCCGTCACTGCTGCGGCCCGGCGACACGCTGGTCGTCAACGATACCAAGGTCTTTGCCGCCAATCTCCACGGCCGCCGGCTCGGCCGCGGCGCCCATGAGCCCGCAATTGAGGCGACACTAATCCATCGCCTCGACGGCTCGCGATGGCGCGCTTTGGTCAGGCCGGGCAAGCGGCTTGCCGTTGGCGACGTTGTGCGCTTCGGCGCCGAAGGCCGCGTCTGCTTTCTTGAACAGCTTGATGCCACGGTCGAAGCAAAAGGAGAGGGCGGCCAAGGGGGTGAAGTGACGTTCGTCTTCGCGTTTCACGGCGCCGTCCTCGACCAGGCGCTGGCCGAACGCGGCGACATGCCGTTGCCGCCCTATATCGCCAGCCGCCGCGCCGTCGATGAGCAAGACCGCACCGATTACCAGACCATATTCGCGCGCGAAAACGGGTCGGTGGCGGCGCCCACGGCGGGCCTGCATTTCACGGAAAGCTTGATCGCGGCGCTGCGTGAGCGCGGCATCGATCTGCGTCGGGTTACGCTGCATGTTGGGCCGGGTACGTTTCTGCCGGTCAAGGCGGACGACACTTCGGGTCATCACATGCAGCCGGAATGGGGCAGCGTGTCCGCCGAAACCGCCGCTGCCCTGAACGCGACACGGCGCGCCGGCGGCCGCCTCGTCGCGGTCGGTTCGACCTCGCTGCGCCTGATCGAGAGTGCGGCGGCGGAAGACGGCACGCTGGCGCCGTTTGCCGGCGAGACGGCCTTGTTCATCACGCCCGGCTACCGATTTCGCGCGGTCGGCGCCATGTTGACGAATTTTCATCTGCCGCGTTCGACGCTGTTCATGCTGGTCTCTGCATTCTGCGGCCTCGACGCTATGAAGCGCGCCTATGCCCATGCGATTGCAAGCGGCTACCGCTTCTACTCCTATGGCGATGCCTGCTTGCTGTTCCGCTGATAACCGGCAATGAACTCCGTCATGAGTGATTTTTCCTTCCGCCTCATCGCGACCGACGGGCCAGCGCGCACCGGCGAGATCGCGACGGCGCACGGCATGGTGCGCACGCCGGCGTTCATGCCGGTCGGCACGCAGGCGGCGATCAAGGGCGTGCATCATGACGATGTACGCGCATCGGGCGCCGATATTATCCTCGGCAACACCTATCATCTGATGCTGCGGCCTTCCGCCGAACGCGTCGCCGCGCTCGGGGGCTTGCATGAATTCATGCGCTGGCCGCTTCCCATCCTCACCGATTCCGGCGGCTATCAGGTTATGTCGCTGTCGGCCTTGCGCAAAGTGGCGGAGGCAGGCGTCACCTTCCGCTCGCATATCGACGGCGCGATGGTCGAGCTTTCTCCGGAACGCGCCATCGAGGTGCAAATCCTGCTTGGTTCGGACATTGCCATGCAGCTCGACGAATGCGTTGGCTTGCCCGCCGAACGGGCCGAGGTCGAGCGCGCGATGCAACTCTCGCTGCGTTGGGCCGAACGCTGCAAGCGCGCCTTCGAGCGCGCGGCTCCCGGCCGGGCCTTGTTCGGCATCGTGCAGGGCGGCGACGATCAAAGCCTGCGCGAGGCGAGTTCGCGTGCGCTCACCCATATCGGTTTTGACGGCTATGCGATCGGCGGCCTTGCCGTCGGCGAGACCGCCGAAGTCATGCTCAAGGTGGTCGGCGAGACCGCGCCGGCGCTGCCCGCGGCAAAACCGCGCTATCTGATGGGCGTCGGCACGCCTGCGGATATCCTGGAAGCCGTCAGGCGCGGCGTCGATATGTTCGATTGCGTGCTGCCGACGCGCAACGGCCGCCACGGCCTCGCCTTTACGCGTTTCGGTCCGATCAATATCAAGAATGCGCAGCATGCCGACGATACGCGGCCATTGGACCCGGAAAGCCGCTGCCCGGCGGCGCGCGATTTTTCCCGCGCATACCTGCATCACCTTTTTAAGGCTGGCGAAGCACTTGGCGGTACGCTTTTGTCGATTGTCAATCTTTACTACTACCAGGACCTGATGGCCGGCGCGCGCGCCGCCATCGCCAATGGCCGTCTTGCCGATTATGCCGCGCAGGCGAAGGAACAATGGACGGCGAAGCGCGATTTGACGTTGTGAGCGGGTCGTCTCGCTCAAAGTGAAACCGGGAGATCAAAGAATGTTCAGCTTCAGGCCGGGTTCGGCCTTCATCACGCGCCGTTTATTCGCGCTGGCGCTCGGAACGATCGCCTGCATGGCGGCCTGCGCAACGGCGCAAGCGGCTTATCCCGATCGTCCGGTTCGCGTCATCCTGCCGTTCGGGCCGGGTGGCGTCGCCGACATCACCGCGCGGCTGGTGGCGCAAAAGCTCAGCGAAAAGCTCGGCCAGAATTTCGTCATTGAGAACATGCCGGGCGCCGGCGGCATCGCGGCGGCGCGTGGCGTGCTTTCGGCCCCCACCGACGGTTACACGCTCGCCTTCTTTACCAACGGCACCGCGATCAGCGTGCCGCTGTTCCAAAACCTGCCGTTTGATCCGCTCAAGCAATTCGTGCCGATCTCGGCGATCGGCTATTTCGATCTGGTGTTCGCCACCGCTGCGAATTCGGACTTCCACACGTTCGGCGACGTGCTCAAGGCGGCGCATGACAAGCCGGGTACGATCAATCTCGGCTCCATCGTCGTCGGCTCGACGCAAAACCTGACGGCGGAATTGTTCAAATCGATGTCGGGGGCCGATATCGTCATCGTGCCGTTCCGCACCTCGCCGGACGAACTGGTCGCGCTCCTTCGCGGCGACATCCAGATCGAGGTCGAATTCTACGCGGCGCTCAAGCCAAGCCTGCAAAGCGGCCAGGCCCGCGCGCTGGCGACCAGCGGCCCGCAGCGTTCGCCGGAATTGCCCGATATTCCGACGGTCGCGGAATCCGGCGTTGCCAATTTCGACGTCACGTCATGGAACGCGTTCTACGCGCCGGCCGGGACGCCGGCCGACATCATCGACAAGCTCAACGGTGCCTTGCGCGAAGTTCTTGCCGATCCGGCCTTAAAGAAGGCGGCGCTCGATCTGGGCATCGACGCCAAAGCCTCGACGGCCGCGGAGATCGATGCGCGGATGCGCTCCGACATCGCCAAATGGACCAAGGTGATCGCCGGCGCTCGCATTCCGCAACAGTGAGATTGCGAACGAGAAGCGAGGCTAGAAACCAAAGCTAAAAACCAAAACCATGATCCGATGTCACTCGGATCATGGTGTGTGGGGTACTTTGCACTGACGCAACCCTTGATGCGGTTACGACTTGAGCTGGCCGCGGATTTCGCCGCCCGGATTCGCCGCGGTATGGATGTTCACGTAGGCCTGACTGCCAGACAGCGCGGCGGCGAGTGCGGCAGCCTTGTCATCGGGCAATGTCGCCTTGCCCTGGAACGGGCTGGTGAAGGGGACGTCCTTCTGCGACAGCGGAACGATGACGCCGGCGTTCTTGCCGGCCTCGGCCGGACCATGAATGTGCGCGGCGGTAGCCGGGCCCGACAGGCCTGTGAAAGTGCCCTGCCAGGTGACCGTTTTGGTGCTCGCATCATAAGTCACCGTTGCCGTGCCGGTTCCGGTGCTCGTGGTCGGTGGCACTTCGCTGCCGCCATTCAAGGTGGTTTTGTATGCCATGCCGGCGGCGTAAGTCGGCGAAGCCGATGCGGCAAAAGCCGCGCTGGCCGCCGTACCGACGGCTAATCCCAATACTGTTCGACGATCGTAGGTGTGGCCCATGTGTTCCTCCTGCTTGGACGCTTCTTCCGCAACAATAACCCCGCAGCGCCACGATTATTGCGTGTTATCGCGCTCGGTACCAGGGTGCCCGGGGTCCGCCGTTGCGCTCCTCGCGGAGCAAAACGCAAATTTACTGAAAATTACATTACGCGCTGACACGATGGCACGCCTAGCGCCGCCAGAGCCGAATTGTGGTGACAAAGAGCTTGCCGCAATCGTCGCATGACCAGCTATGGTCGATACGGCCTCTGGTGTTGAAGCAGGATTGTTCGGCGACCAGCAAGACGCTGCCGCAGCGCGGGCATTTCGGCCGACTGAGCTTCGCGGCCGCATGCGTCCGGATCGCTGCAGCTTCCTGGAACGCGGATTGGACGATCATCGTCGGTTCTCCCTCGACGCACCCTCACCGCACCCTGCGATTCCCAGCCTGCGCACGCTCTGTGGCGTTACCGCGACGGCGGCGTGAAACTGTCGTGGCGTTTGTGGACGAACTGGAAGAGGAATTGAATCCAATTAGCGCGACTGGGTGTCGAGCGGCGCGCAGTTGGTCCGCCCCGACATCAGGCAATCTTCCATCTTGCCGTTCGAATACAGTTCGCGCGCCAACAGCCAGCCGACCACGAACAGGAACACCACGACGCCCAGCGCCACCATCGCGCCGCGCTGGCTTCGGTTGTCGTTGTCGTTGCCCGGCATGGGAGACTTTCGATCAGCAAACGACAGTAACCTATTGATACATATGGTGAGCCCGCGGGGGCTTGAACCCCGGACCCCGTGATTAAAAGTCACGTGCTCTACCAACTGAGCTACGGGCTCGCCGCTGGATCAATTACTTAAAACCGCCCGCGTTTGCCAGCCTTGCCCGCGCCCCGGACGGTTTTATTTGCTAGATTGGCCAAAGGCCGCGGGGAACGGCCGAAAAACGAGGACGTTTTCGATGCCGATCGTCAACCGCGTCGCCGACCTGCACAAGGAACTCATCGAGTGGCGCCGCGACATGCACGCCCATCCGGAGCTGCTTTACGACGTGCACCGCACCGCGGCATCGGTCGCCGACAAGCTCAAAAGCTTCGGCTGCGATGAAGTCGTGCCCGGCATCGGCCGGACCGGCGTGGTCGGCGTCATCCGCGGCCGCAAGCCCGGCAACAAGGTGATCGGGCTGCGCGCCGACATGGACGCGCTGCCGATCGAAGAGGAAACCGGGCTGCCCTACAAATCGACGGTGCCGGGCAAGATGCACGCCTGCGGCCATGACGGCCACACCGCGATGCTGCTCGGCGCCGCCAAATATCTTGCCGAAACGCGCAATTTCGCCGGCACCGCAGTTGTCATTTTCCAGCCGGCGGAGGAGGGCGGCGCCGGCGCCTTGGCCATGATCAAAGACGGGCTGATGTCCCGCTTCGGCATCCAGGAAGTCTACGGCATGCACAATTATCCCGGCATGCCGGTCGGGGAATTCGCCATCTGCCCGGGGCCGATCATGGCGTCGGTCGACCACCTCACCATCGATCTGGAAGGCAAGGGCGGCCACGCTTCGCGGCCGCACGAGACGATCGACACGCTTCTGGTCGGCGCCCAGATCGTCAACCAGCTGCAATCGGTCGTGGCGCGCAATGTCGATCCGCTGGAGGCCGCCGTGGTGTCGATCTGCATGTTCCAGTCCGGGCATACCGACAACGTCATTCCGCAGCACGCCAAACTGCGCGGCTCGGCGCGGGCCTTGACCCAGGAGGTCCGGCAAATTGTGCAAAACGCGCGTCGATACTATCGTCGAGGGCACCGCGCGGCTTTATGGCGCCAAGGCCAAGATCACTTATGCAACCGGCTATCCGGTGCTGGTCAACCATGAGCGGCAGACCGACGTTGCCGCGAGCGCGGCGCGCGATATCGCCGGCGACGGCAAAGTCGACACCAATTTCGTGCCGTGGATGGGCGCGGAAGATTTCGCCTTCATGGCGCAAGAGCGGCCGGGCGCCTTCATCTTCATCGGCAACGGCGACAGTGCGGGCCTGCATCATCCGGCTTACGATTTCAACGATGAGGCGATCCCGGTCGGGACGTCCTATTGGGTACGGCTCGCCGAAAGCGCGCTGACGGGCTGAGGCTTTACTGCGCCGGTTCGGCGGTGTCCGCCGGCAGTTTTGGCGGCTCCGCCACTGCACCGGTCATGGCGCCGGTCATGGCACTCGTGACGGCATTGGTCACCGCACTGCTCATGACGGTGGTCATGGCGCTGGTCACGGCGTCACGCTGCGGCAAGAGATCGGCGGCCTTGGTCCCGACGACGGCTTCGATTCTGGCTTCGATGCCGCGCCAATAGGCGAAGCTGTTGAAGCGGGTGTCCTCGATCGCGGCCAGCGTCGACCGCCGCCAGGAACGGCAGGCTCTGCACCAGCATCACGAAAGCGAAAATGTTGATCTCGTGCACCTGCTTGTAATTGCTGACGACGAGGGTGAGCGCACCGAGCAGGAGCAAGCCGGCGATCACCGCCTCCCAGAAGGCCGGGAAATCCGGGCCCTTTTTGGTATTGCCGCCTTTGGCGGTGCGCAGGAACGGCACGCGTTCCTTGACCACGCCGATGCCGACCGCGCGCGCCACCGTCCATTGCACCGCCATGGCGGCGCAGACCGCGCCCAGCATCTGGCTGGGCGTCGCCCGCACGCGCAGGCGATAGAGCGAAGCGAAATGCGCCAGCGAGACGACGAAAGCCGCGATGATCGGCAAAGTGAGGATGCGATCCGGCACCGCGATGTTGGCGAAAGCGACGAACGGCACCCAGACGATGTTGAGCAGCGCGACGACGACGCCGATCGCGTCCGAGCCGAGCCAGTTGAGCCAGCCGATGCCGTATTCGCGCTTCTGCTCGCGGGTCAGCCCTTCCGACCACGGCAACATCTGGCGCCAGTGCTTGCGCACCAGCTGGAAGCCGCCGAAGGCCCAGCGGTGGCGCTGCCGCTTATAGGATTCGAACGTATCGGGCAGCAGGCCGTGGCCGTAGCGCCGGTTGGTGTAATGCGCGATCCAGCCGTGCTCGAGGATGCTCAGGCCGAGATCGGTGTCCTCGACGATGGTGTCGCTCGACCAGCCGCCGACCGATTCCATCGCGGCGCGGCGGATCAGGCACATCGTGCCGTGCATGATGACGGCGTTGAACTCGTTGCGCTGCACCATGCCGATATCGAAGAAGCCGGCATATTCGGCGTTCATGGCGTAGTGCATCGGCGAGCGGTCGCCGTCGCGATGGTCCTGCGGCGACTGGACGAAGCCGACGCGCGGATCGGCGAATAGCGGCACCAGATCCTTCAGCCAGTCGGCGCTGACGACGTAGTCGGCGTCGATGCTGGCGATGATTTCCGCGTCGGGGGCGGTATGCGCCAGCGCCACGCGCAGCGCGCCTGCTTTGTAGCCGGCCAAGTTTTCGACCCTGAGGAATTTGAAGCGTTCGCCGAGCGCGAGGCAATGCTCTTCGAGCGGACGCCACAGTGCCGGGTCGGGCGTGTTGTTGATCACCAGCACGCATTCGAGATTGGGATAATCGAGGCGGGCGACGGCATCGAGCGTCGCCTTGAGCATGTCCGGCGGCTCGCGGCAGGCCGGGATATGGATCGACACTTTCGGGGCAAAGGCGTCCGGCACCAGAGGCGGCGCGCTGGCGAGCCGCCGCGGCGGCCGACCGAAGGCGATGGCGGCAATCTCCTCAAGCCGCGACATCGCGATGGCAACCAGCGGCACCAAAAGCATGATGCCCAAACCGAGCGCGAAAGCGGCGCCGGGCACGAAATAATGGCCCTTCCAGAACGCGACGATCGCGGTAAACCAGGCGCCGACCAGATTGGCGGAAACCGACAGCAACAGCGCTTGCGTCGCGGTAACGCCGGCCATGGCGAGCAGCGGCAACGACAAAACGAGGCCGAGCAAAACGGCAAGGCCCGCGCGTTTGAGATAATCGGGGTCGGTGATCGGCCCGGTCCAGGAGAATTTGGGTTCAAGCGAAGCGTCGAAAAGCCCCCAATAGGGGCCGACGCCGCCCTCCATCGTCTTCCACGGCTGGTCGATGGCTTCGACGATGTTGTAGTCGATGCCGTAGGCCTCGGCCCGGGTGACAAAATCGCGCAGGATCACCGCCTGGTCGATGCGGCCCGGATCGGCGTCGTGGAAGTTATATCCGGCGCTGGGCCAGCCGAATTCGGCGACGACAATGCGCTTGCCGGGGAAGGTTTTGCGCAGCTTGTCATAGACTTCGATGCTGCTATCGACCGCCTTGGAGGCGTCGGTCCCCGCCCAGTAGGGCAGGATGTGCGCAGCAATGAAATCGACCGATGAGGCGAGCTCCGGATGATCGAGCCATGCACTCCAAATATCTCCTGTTGTTACAGGGACTGGGCTCGATCTCTTCACCCTTTGGATGATCTTGATGAGATCGTCCGCGGTCATGTCGGTGCGCAGCAGGGTTTCGTTGCCGACCACGATGGCGTCGACATTGCTGTTGTGGCGGGCGAGGTCGAGGGCCGAGCGGATTTCGCGCTCGTTGCGGTCCTGGTTCTTGTCGAGCCAGGCGCCGACGGTCACCTTCAAGCCGAACTCGGCCGCGATCGGGGCAACGAGCTCGCCGCCGCCGGTGGACGAATAGGTACGGATGGCGCGGGTATAGGGCGCGATAGCCTTGAGATCGGCACGAATTTGCTCAGGCGTCGGCCGCGGCCCGTAGTCGGGATGGGCGGAATCTTTGAAGGGCGAGTAGGAAACGCTGGCGAGTTGGCCGCTAAAGGCCGGCGCTTTGCCTTCAGGCCTCAGGAGAGCCCACATGCCGGCGTGCACGCACGCTACGAGCGCGAGCACGGCTGCGACGGTGCGCATGGCACTTCTAACTCAGCGGGGCGAACCACACAGGCCCGAACCTGCCCCCAGGTTCGACGATGGTCGTAAGGAGAGGCAACCTTGCGAGCGGCAGGACCTAAGCTAGCGCCGGACAACGTCAAATTCAAGACAACAAGTCGCGAGCAAAGCGTGCGCGGCTGGCGAATTGCCGACCTGGCGAACGCACAGGGTTTAGCGCGTCGTGGTCGGGCTGGACGCGGCCGCCGCGGGCGCCGGCGCGGGCTGGAGCGAGGGGTTGAGCCAGCAGTCATAGACCCGGCCATTCAAGCTGTCGGCGGCCTTCGGATCGATGCGTGTTGGAATGCAGAACCAGGCACCGGAAAGTCGCCTGGATATGGCCGCTCGGGCAGCCGAAGCGGTCATAAAGGTCGAGATGGCGGAAGGCGGTATCCAGATCGTCGCGCCACAGCAGGCTGACGACGCGGCGGCCAAGCCAGACGCATTCGGGATTGCCGGCCGGCCCATTGAGCACGCGCTGGGCTTCGGCGAATTCATCGGCTTTCTGGGCGCTGGCGGCCGCATCTTGGCCGGGCGGAGTTTGCGGATCGGCCGGCTTTGAATTGGTGGTTTGGGCCGCCGCGAGGCGGATGTTCGAGCTAACGGGGGCCGCGACCAGCCAGGGAGCAACAAACAACACGCCGACAAGCTTCAGCACGCGATGAGACATGGTACGGGACATGGTTCCCTTGGTTTGCTAGGCCGATTTGAGCCGATGAGACGGACGTTTCCCGGGCGTTCTGCTGGCCGTTTTCGCAGCCGATTGCCGGCTGCCGTTTGGCCATCCGATTGAGCCGCCATTACGGCGGCCGCTGTTCGGAAATGGTGTCGGGAGAACACCCTAACTGCGTGGCTTTGTCCAGCGCACCCCCTCGGCGGCACCCCCACGCGCGTTTTGTCGCGGCTTAAGCCACGCTTGGCATCGGCTTGCCAAGGGTTGCGCCAAGGGTTGCGCCAAGGCTAATGCGAACCTGTGAGCGGTCCTGCCAACGGAAATTCCATCGCCCCTGCGCTGGCGCATTTCGCCTTCACCGCGCTCGCGATCGCCGTGGTGTGGTGGTGGCTCGGCACGCCGGTCCACCTGCCGCCGTCGCCGCTCGGCACCGGCGGCAAGCTTTACTGCGTGTCTTACGCGCCGTTTCGGGACAATCAGGATCCCATGATCGAATCCACTTATGTGGCTGCGCAACAGATCGACGAAGATCTCACGTTATTGTCCCGCTACACCAATTGCGTCCGTACCTATTCGACCGAGAACGGTCAGGATCAGGTGGCGGCTATTGCGCAACGCCACGGCATGAAGGTGTTGCAAGGGATTTGGGTATCCAACAACGCGGCGAGAAACCAGCGGCAGATTGCGGCCGCCGTCGCCATCGCCAAGAAATTTCCCGACGTCGTCAGCGCCATGGTCGTCGGCAACGAGGTGTTGCTGCGCGGCGACCTGTCGGTCACCGACCTTGGCGCGCTGATCGGGGAGGTCAAGGCTCAGGTGACGCCCATGCCGGTCACTTACGCCGACGTGTGGGAATTCTGGCAGCGCTACAGCAATCTGCAAAACGCGGTCGACTTCGTCACCATCCACATCCTGCCGTATTGGGAGGATTTTCCCTTGCCGGCGTCGGTGGCCGCCGCCCATGTCGACGCCATTCGCAAAATGGTCGCGGCGGCCATTCCGAACAAGGAAGTCGTCATTGGCGAATTTGGTTGGCCGAGCCAGGGCCGCATGCGCGAAGCGGCGCGGCCGTCGCCGTCGAACGAAGCGCTCGCCATCGAGGAAACGGCGACGCTGGCGCAGCGCGAGAATTTTCGCGTCAATGTGATCGAGGCGTTCGATCAGCCGTGGAAGCGGCAGCTCGAAGGCGCCACCGGCGGCTATTGGGGCACGTTCGATCGCGCAACCGGCGCGCCGAAATTCGGTTTCGACGGGATAGTGTCCGATCACCCGGATTGGCTCATGCAAGCCGCTGCCGGGATTTTGCTCGCCGCGGCGGTTTTCGGCGCCGGCTGGTGGGCCGGCCGCGGCAAGACCATGCCGCCTTCGTTATGGCACTGGATGGTCGGGCTTTCGTTCTTGCCCGCGGTTTTGTTCGGCTGGACGATCGAGCGAATTCCGATCGACAGCTTTGGCACGGGCGGCTGGCTGCGTTCGTTGGGCTTCGCGTTTGCCGCCGTGGCCGCGCCGATCGCCTGCGCCGCCGCCTGCGCGACGGGCCGGATGCGGCCGACCTTCGCCGCGCTTCTGTCTCGCACCGGCGGGCCGCGCGATGCGGTGAGCGTCGCGCTTGGCGTCGCATTTATCCTGCTGACTTTACTCTCGGTGGAGACTGCACTCGGACTCGTGTTCGACCCGCGCTATCGCGATATCCCCTTTGCGCCGCAGAGCGGCGCCGCCTTTGCTTTCCTCGTCTTGATGCTTTCCACATCGCGGCCCGCCGGTCCGCGCGCGATGGCGGAAGCCGTTGCGGCAACCGTGCTCGCCGTCGCGGCCGTCTATATCGCGTTCAACGAGACGTTCGCGAACTGGCAGGCGATCTGGCTTTGCGCCGGATTTTTGGCGCTTGCCGTCACTCTGGCGCGGGCGCGGGACGCGCCAGGCTGAGGATCAGCACGCCGGCCGCGAGCGCGGAGAGATCAGCGTTATGCTGCACAACGCCAACCCCCGCCGCCGCGAGCGCAAGCGCCACCAGCACGATCGATGGCCGCAGGAAATTGAGCAAGGCCGCGGCCAGTGCCACACCGCCGAACACTTCGTAATGGTAGAGGACGGTGGTGAGCTCAAACGCGCTGCACAGCCAGGTTTTCAGGCCGGCCTGGCAGGCCAGCTCGGCGTTCGAATTCTCAGCCACCATGTAGCGGATGTACATCGCCTCGCCGATCGCCAGAAAGGCGACCACCAGCAAGATATTGGCCTGGCGTGCAGTCGGTAAAAAAAGCGGTCGGCGCATGGTTTTCTGTCATTCCGGGGCGCGCTGGAAACGCGAACCCGGAATCCATAACCACGGAACGGGCCGGCTTGTCACCCTTGCTTACCGCAGCGCGAGGCGTTGGCCGTCGAAGATGGTCGGTTGGCAGAATAGTCCGAACGTCGTCAGCGCGGCGCAGAGCTGCGTAGCCGCTGCCGGTTGAGTCAGCGGGCCGACCACGAGGCGCAATTCAACCCGGTTGGCGCGCGGAATTTCCTTGACGCTGACGATGGGCTGCAAGCCCTCGAAAAGCGCCGGATGGGCCGAACGCAAAGTCTCCCAACGCGCACGCAGCGCCGGAATGGTGAGCCCGCTGCCGATATCGACGCCATATTGGCCATGGGGCAATGGCGGCAGCGCGGCGTCGGGCGATGCGGGGGACGTACCGGCAAGCACGACCGGTGCAACCGTCGCGGGCTTGACCATGACGGCGGTGAGCGCGGCGGTTGCCGCAACGGTGGGTCCGTCGTCGGCGCGCCGCGCCGCATCGGCAGCTTCGATTTGCTTGCTGACCGAGCCGGTGACGTCATTCACATCCTGCTCGATACTTGCGAGGCGCGTCTTGGTTTGTTCGTTGTCCGCGGCCAGCGCGTGCACGGCGTCCGCCAGCCGCCGGGTCGCGGCCTCGGCGTCGAAGCCGCGCGCAGGCGGCGGCGGGCCGCCCTGCAGCGCCAGCGCCAATCGCTGCGTGCCCACTTCGCTGCGGCTGGAAATCACCGCGATGAAGAGCGCCAGCGCGGCCGTCCCGCCCCAAAGCGCCAGGCGGCGCAGTCCCTTGAAGGCGGCCAGCTTCTCGCCTTTTCGCGGCGGTGTCTCCTTGACGATCTGCTCTCTCACCGCTTGCGCGAGATCCAGCATGCAGCGCTCCGGCAAATGGGCAAACGCGGCCAAACAAGGCGGCCAAAGAATTAGGCCGATGAAATCGGCCGGGACGAATCAGTGTTAAAAACCTAGCAGATTTGTCGTTTGGAACTTAGCCGGACTGCTGACGCCAGTTTGGCGCGGCTGCCACGGTTGATTGCCCGGCCGATATCGTGGCTAAGAGAGCGCCGCGGAGAGTGGGATGGACGCTCGGAGCTGCCTTGCGATCGTGCTCGCGGCCGGCGAGGGCACCCGCATGCGTTCGGCCCGGCCCAAAGTGCTGCACACCATTGCCGGCCGGTCGCTGCTTGAGCATGTTCTGGCCGCGGTCAACGACGCCAGCATTGCCGAAATCGCCGTTGTCATCGGCCCCGGACAGGATGAGGTTGCCGCGGCGGCCAAGCGCGCGCTGCCGGCTGCCGCGATTTTTGTGCAACAAGAGCGGCGCGGAACGGCGCATGCGGTGTTGGCGGCAAAATCGGCCATCGCAAAGCGGCCGGACGACATCCTCGTCGTCTATGGCGATACGCCGCTGGTCCGGCCGGCGACGCTGACACGGTTGCGCGCGCCGCTCGCCAACGATGCCGACATCGCGGTGCTCGGCTTCCGGCCCGCGGATCCCGCCGGTTACGGCCGGCTGATCATGCAAGGCACCGACTTGATCGCCATTCGCGAGGAAGCCGACGCCAGCTTGAGCGAACGCGCGATCGGGCTTTGCAACGGCGGCATGATGGCGCTCGCGGGCAAAACCGCGCTTGCCATCCTGGAGCGGATCGGCGACCACAATCGCAAGCACGAATTTTATCTGACCGATGCGGTCGGGATCGCGCGCGGCATACAGCTTCGCGCCGTCGCGGTCGAAGTCGAGGAGGACGATGTGCGCGGCATCAACACCAAGGGCCAGCTTGCCGAGGCGGAAGCGGTGGCGCAGCAGCGCCTGCGTCAGGCCGCGCTCGCCGCCGGCGTCACGCTGATCGCGCCGGAAACGGTGCATCTGAGCGCCGATACGAAATTCGGCAAAGACGTCGTGGTCGAACCCTATGTGGTGTTCGGCGAGAAAGTGACGGTGGAGGACGGCGCGGTCATTCATTCGTTTTCGCATCTTGCCGGCGCGCATGTCGGTAAGGGCGTCTCGGTCGGCCCGTTTGCACGGCTGCGTCCCGGCACGCGGCTCGGTGACGGCGCGCGCATCGGCAACTTCGTCGAGGTCAAGGAAGCGGTGATCGAGGCTGGCGCCAAGGCCAATCACTTGAGTTACATCGGCGACGCTTTCGTCGGCGCCAACGCCAATGTCGGCGCCGGCACCATCACCTGCAATTACGACGGCAGCGAAAAGCACCGCACCGAAATCGGCAAGGATGCATTCATCGGCTCGAACTCAGCGCTGGTCGCACCGGTCAAGATCGGGGCGGGCGCCTATGTCGGCTCCGGCTCGGTGATCACCGAAGACGTGCCGGCGGATGCGCTGGCGCTGGCGCGCGGCCGCCAAACCATTAAGGAAGGTTGGGCGAGCCGCTTGCGCGGCTTGAAATTGCTCGGCAAAAAGAAGGCGCATTCGCGCGATTAAAGCGCGTGTCAGCGTCTGATCGTGTCACACAACGAAACGTTATTTGATTTCTGCGATCATTGGCCCTGCGCTTTAACCATATCGATGGACGATCCCGCCGCGGCGGGTGAGGAGCATCCTGCAGGATGTGCGGCATAATCGGAATCATAGGGCACGAGCCGGCGGCGCCGCAGCTCATCGATGCGCTCAAGCGCCTCGAATATCGCGGCTATGATTCCGCCGGCGTCGCCACGCTCGAAGGCGGCAAGCTGACGCGCCGTCGCGCCGAAGGCAAACTCCGCAATCTTGAATTCGAGGCTGCTGCGCGAGCCGCTTACCGGCACGATCGGCATCGGCCACACCCGTTGGGCGACCCACGGCCGGCCGACCGAAAACAACGCGCATCCGCACGCGACCGAAAAACTGGCGGTCGTGCACAACGGCATCATCGAGAACTTTAACGAGCTGCGCCGCGAGCTGGAAAAGCAGGGCGCCAAGTTCGCCACCGAAACCGACACCGAAGTCATCGCCCATCTCGTCACCGAGGAGATGAAACGCGGCGCCTCGCCGATTGAAGCGGTCAAGGCGGCGCTGCCGCGCTTGCGCGGCGCGTTCGCGCTCGCCTTCCTGTTTGCCGGCGAGGACAATCTTTTAATCGGCGCGCGGCGCGGCTCGCCGCTGGCGATCGGTTACGGCGAGGGCGCCATGTATGTCGGCTCCGACGCCATCGCGCTGGCGCCGTTCACCAGCATCGTCAGCTATCTGGAAGACGGCGACTGGGTGATCGTGACGCGCGACGGCGCCGAGATCCACGACGACCACGGCAACGTCGTGCACCGCACCGTGTTGAAATCACAAGCCTCGGTGCTGCTCATCGACAAGGGCAACCATCGCCATTACATGGCCAAGGAAATTTACGAGCAGCCCGAAGTCGTCGGCCATACGCTGGCGAACTACATCGACATGACGGCCGAGCGCGTGGTGCTGCCGATGAAGCTGCCGTTCGATTTTCGCAAGCTCGACCGCATCTCGATCGCCGCCTGCGGCACCGCCTATTACGCCGGCATGGTGGCGCGCTACTGGTTCGAACGTTTCGCGCATTTGCCGGTCGAGGTCGATATCGCCTCGGAGTTTCGCTATCGCGACGTGCCGCTGGCGCCCCGCAATCTCGCCATCTTCGTTTCGCAATCGGGCGAGACCGCCGACACGCTCGCCTCGCTGCGCTACGCGCGCGAACACCAGCAGCACGTTCTGTCCATCGTCAATGTGCCGACGTCGAGCATTGCGCGCGAGAGCGACATCGTCATGCCGACGCTGGCCGGCCCGGAAATCGGCGTCGCCTCCACCAAGGCATTTACCTGCCAGCTCGCCGCTCTGGTGACGCTCGCCATTGCCGCCGGCCGCGCCCGCGGCGTGCTTGGCGAAGCCGACGAAAAGGCACTCGTTCATGCGCTGATTGAAATGCCGCGCCACCTTAACGAGGCGTTGGCGCTCGAGCCGCAGATCGAGCAGATCGCGCGCGATCTGGCGAAATCGCGCGACGTGCTTTATCTCGGCCGCGGCACCAGTTTTCCCATCGCGCTCGAGGGCGCGCTGAAGCTGAAGGAAATTTCCTACATCCACGCCGAGGGCTATGCGGCGGGCGAGCTCAAGCATGGCCCGATCGCGCTGATCGACGAGAATATGCCGGTGATCGTCATTGCGCCGCACGACGAGGTGTTCAAGAAGTCGGTTTCCAACATGCAGGAAGTCGCCGCGCGCGGCGGCCAGCTGATCCTGATGACCGACGCCAAGGGTGCGGCGGAGGCCAACGACGGCCAATCGGTGGTGACGCTGACTTTGCCGACGGTGCACGCCGCCGTGGCGCCGCTTGTCTATGCCGTGCCGGTGCAGCTTCTGGCCTATCACACCGCCGTCCACATGGGCACCGACGTCGATCAGCCGCGTAATCTCGCCAAATCCGTTACGGTCGAATAATTCCGTGACGGTGGCATAGCACAGCCACCGGCGCCGCGCCGCCGTGCAAACCTGGCCGTGGCGCATTATATTCGGCGGCCGGCAATTAAATTCGCCGGCCGGCACCTGGCGGCGGAACCGATGACAAACGATAACAATCAAACCCTCAGATCGACCGGTACGCCACGCGCGCCCGGCATGATGAGCCGCATCCGCACTTATTTCCTGACCGGATTGATCGTCGCCGGCCCGGTGGCGGTGACGCTCTGGCTGATCTGGTGGTTCGTCACCTGGGTCGACAATCTGGTACGGCCGCTCATTCCGGTCGCCTATCTGCCGGAAACCTACCTGCCGTTCAATATTCCGGGGCTCGGCCTGATCATCGTCTTCATCGCGCTGACGCTGCTCGGGTTCCTTACGGCAAATTTGATCGGCCGCAGGCTGGTTGCTTTCGGCGAGAGTTTGCTCAACCACATGCCGATCGTGCGGCCGATTTATCGCACCGCCAAGCAGATTTTCCAGACGCTGTTCTCCAAATCGGAATCGAGCTTCCGCCGCGTCGCGCTGGTTGAATTCCCCTCGCCGGGCATGTGGTCGCTGGTGTTTTTGACGCAATCGCCGACGCCGGAGATTTCCGATCGGCTGCCGGCCGTCGAGCATGTGTCGGCCTTCATGCCGTGCACGCCGAACCCGACGACAGGTTTCTTTTTCTACGTGCCGCGGCGCGAGGTGATCGATCTCGACATCACCGTCGAGGAAGCCATGACCCTGATCATGTCCGCTGGCATCGTGCAGCCCGGCGGCGACGCGCAGACGCAAGGCCACCTGGCGGCGCTCGCCGAAACCGCCCGCGTCGCCCAAGCCGCGCGCAAGCCGGCGCCAACCGCGGTGAAATGAACCGTATTCTCGCGTAGCCGACAAAGTGTTATCGTTGCCCGATACCGCCGGGGGCAGCCATGAATTTCCAGCAAGCGATCCGGTCGGGATTTTCCAACTATGTGAATTTCAGTGGTCGCGCCCGCCGTTCCGAGTTTTGGTACTGGCAATTGTTTCTGATGGTTGGCGGCCTGGTCGCGGAACTGTTTGATTATGGCGCTGGACTTCGGATGTCGCCTTTTTCGTCGCTGTTCTGGCTCGCGACGATCATCCCCGACCTCGCCGTCTATGTGCGCCGGCTGCACGATACCGACAGGAGCGGCTGGTGGCTTCTCTTGTTCTTTGTGCCGCTGATCGGCGCGATCGTGCTGATCGTCTGGTTCTGCACCAGAGGCTCGCACGGCTACAACCGCTTCGGTCCCGATCCGCTGCCGGCCGAAGTCAGCCTGCACGGAGCAGGCCGATCGCTTCATCGCGGGCGAACAGATACAGCAAATTGACGAGCGCCACCCCGCGCGGCGATTGCAGTTTCGGATCGCGTGACAACATCAGCGTCGCGTCGTCGCGCGCTGCCGTGAGCAGCTTGCTGTGCACCCCGATCTGGGCAATGTGGAAGCCGGGGTCGCCGCTTTGGCGGGTGCCGAGCACGTCGCCTTCGCCGCGCAATTTGAGATCCTCCTCGGCGATGCGGAAGCCGTCGTCGGTTTCGCGCAGGATGGCGAGCCGCGCCTTGGCGGTCTGACCGAGCGGCGCTTTATACAGAAGGATGCAGGTCGAGCGCTCGGCGCCGCGGCCGATCCGCCCGCGCAATTGATGCAGTTGCGCCAGCCCAAAACGTTCGGCGTGCTCGATCACCATCACGCTCGCTTCCGGCACGTCGACGCCGACTTCGATCACGGTTGTCGCCACCAGGAGCCGCGTTTCGCCCTGGGCGAAGCGCTCCATGGCGCGATCTTTTTCCGCGCCGCGCATCCGGCCATGAACCAGATCGACCACGTCGCCGAACCGCTGTTTCAAGCTGGCAAAGCGCTCTTCGGCGGCGGCGAGGTCAACACTTTCGGATTCCTCGACCAGCGGACAGACCCAATAGACGCGCCGGCCATCGTCGAGCGCGCGCTTGACCGCCTCGATCACCTCGGCGAGGCGCGACAGCGGCACCGCGCGGGTGTCGATCTTCTGCCGGCCGGCCGGTTTTTCGCGCAGTTCGGAAACGTCCATGTCGCCGAAAAAAGTCAGCACCAGCGTGCGCGGGATCGGCGTCGCGGTGAGGACGAGAAGATCGACGGCGTCGCCCTTGCGCGCCAAAGCGAGCCGCTGATGCACGCCGAAGCGATGCTGCTCGTCGACGATCGCCAAAGCGAGGTCGCGGAACGCCACGTTGTCCTGAAACAAAGCATGCGTGCCGACGATGAGATCGATATCGCCGGCGGCAAGCGCGGCAAGGATTTCCTCGCGTTCACGGCCGCGCTCACGCCCGGTGAGGATGGCGACCCGGATGGCGGCTGCGCGCGCCAGCGGCGCGATGGTGGCAAAATGCTGGCGCGCCAAAATTTCGGTCGGCGCCATCAACGCCGCCTGGCGGCCGGCCTCGATCACGTTCGCCGCCGCGAGCAGCGCCACCACGGTCTTGCCGGAGCCGACGTCGCCGTGCAGCAGCCGCAGCATGCGTTGCGGCTGGACCAGGTCGGCGACGATATCGGTCACCGCGCGCGCTTGCGACGGCGTCAGCGAATAGGGCAGCGCCTTGACGATCCGTGCGCGCAAAAGTCCCTCGGCTGAGCTGCCGCGGCCCGGGCGGCTGCGTTGATGCGCGCGCAGGAGAGCAAGCGCGAGCTGGCTCGCCAAAAGCTCATCATAAGCAAGCCGCGACCACGGCGCGCCGTCCGGGTTGATGTCGTCGGGCGTTGCCGGACGATGGATGCGGCGCAGCGCTTCGGCAAAGGCCGGATAATCGTTGCGCTTGCGCCAAGCCGCGTCCTGCCATTCCGGCAAATCCGGCACGCGATCGAGCGCGGCATCCAGCGCCCTACGCACCTGCAGCGGGTGCAGTCCCTCGGTGAGCGGATAGACCGGATCGATCAGCGGCAGTTTTGCCAGCCCGTCGGCATCGACCACGCGGTCGGGATGCAGCATCTGCAAATGGCCGTCATAGAGCGTCGCTGTGCCCGACACGTAACGCAGTTCGCCCTCGGGAAGGAGCTTTTCCAGATAATCCTTGCGGGCGTTGAAATAGGTGATGGTCAGCGTGTTGGTGTCGTCGTGAGCGTCGATATTGTACGGCGCGCGCGGCCGATGCGGCGGCGGCGGGCGGTGGCGGTCGATGGTGACCGCGACTGTCACGACGGAATCGGGGATGACTTCGCTTAGCTTCGGCTGGTTGCGGCGGTCGACAAAGCCGGTCGGCAGGTGGAACAGCAGATCGATGATGCGCGGCTCCTCATCGGCGCGGCCGATCAGGCGTCCGAACAATTTTTCCAGCTTCGGCCCGATCCCCGGCAGGGTTTTGAGCGAAGCGAACAGCGGATTGAGGACCGGCGGGCGCATCACCGGCATCTTATACTGTCATCATCCGCGAAGGCGGATGATCCAGTAATCGGGGCGCGGTGGATACATGACAACCGCAAGCACGCCCTCTATATACCGCTCGCCCGGCCGCGTCCGGGCTTTCGGCGTTTCGACAGGATTGTGAAAAAGGCTGTGCGAAGTCGATGACGGCGCGATCGAGCGAGGGGCTGGATGTACGGCGGCGGAAACTGTTGTTCCGGGCGTGGCGGCGCGGCGTGCGCGAGATGGATTTGATCGTCGGCCGCTTCGCCGATGCGTATATCGACAAGTTCGACGACGCCGCGCTCGACGATTTCGAGCACTTGATCGAAGCGCCCAACGCCGAGCTTTATGCCTGGGTGGTCGGCGACGCGGCCGCGCCGCAAAACTACGACACCGCCGTGCTGCGCCAGCTCATCAGCTTTCACGCGCAAACCTTTGAAAAGAAAGCCGGGGAGGGGACGTGACCGCGCACCCCGCTTTGCTGGCGAAATCCCCGGCGCAGCGGCTCGCGCCGGCAAAACCGCTGACGCTGACCGGCATTGCCGACGGCGCCGAAGGCCTGGTCATCGCCGATCTCGCCCGTTCCATCGCGGCCAAGGAAAAACCGCCGGCGATTTCGATCGCTGTCATCTGCCGCGACGGCCCGCGCATGGCCATGCTGGCGCGGGCGCTGGGCTTCTTCGCGCCCGACATCGAAGTTCTGGAATTCCCGGCCTGGGATTGCCTGCCTTACGACCGGGTGTCGCCGCATGCTGCCGTGGTGGCGCAGCGGATGATGGCGCTGGCGCGGCTTGCGCGTGTAAAGGGCCGCGATCATCCGTCGGTCCTGCTCACGACCGTCAACGCCGTGCTGCAACGCGTGCCGGCGCGCGAACTCATCGCCAAGCAATCGCTCTCGGCTGCGCCCGGCAATATGCTGCCGATGGCCGGCATCACCCAATGGCTCGACCTCAACGGCTTCAACAGAGCAGCGACCGTGCGCGAGCCCGGCGATTACGCGGTGCGCGGCGGCATCGTCGATTTGTTCGCGCCGGGCATGGACGAGCCGGTGCGGCTCGATTTTTTCGGCGACACGCTGGAATTGATCCGCAGTTTCGATCCGGAGACGCAGCGCACCAATGCCGAGCTGCGCGCGCTCGACCTGGTGCCGATGGCGGAGTTCCAGCTCACCAGCGACACCATTCGCCTGTTTCGCACCGGCTATGTGGCGGCGTTCGGCGCCGCCGGTCCCGACGACGTGCTTTACGAGGCGGTGAGCGAGGGCCGCCGCCACGCCGGCATGGAGCATTGGCTGCCGCTGTTTCATCCGCGCATGGCAACGCTGTTCGATTATGTCGACGCAACTCCCATCGCCATCGAGCCGCTTGCCGAAGAAGCCGCGCACGAGCGTCTCGCCCAGATCGCCGACTATTATCAGGCGCGCAAGGAGGCGATGGATCAGACCGGCGGCGGCGCGCCGTACAAGCCGTTGCCGCCGGACCGGCTTTATCTCGCCGAAGGTGAATGGCGGGAACGGCTGGAAAATGCCACGCTGGCGCGGCTGACGCCGTTTACTCCGCCGGACGGTGCGGACGACACCATCGAAGTCGGCGCCCATGCCGGCCACAATTTCGCGGCCGAGCGCGCCACGCCCAACGCCAATGTGTTCGAAGCGGTGACCAAACACGTCCATGCGCTGCAGGCGTCCGGCAAGCGCGCGCTGATCGCGCTGTGGAGCGAAGGGTCGCGCGAACGCATGGCGCATGTTCTGACCGAACACGCGCTGGTCAATCTCACGTCCGTCGCGTCATGGCCGGCGGCGCTCGCGCTGCCGCGCCACCAGGTCGCGCTGGCGGTGCTCGGCATCGATTCCGGTTTCGAGACCGCCGATGTCGCGGTCATCACCGAAGAAGACATTTTGGGCGAGCGGCTGGTGCGCACGCGGCGGCAATCCAAGCGCCCGGAGAATTTCATCGCCGAGGTGACAAGCCTCGCCGCCGGCGATCTCGTCGTCCATGTCGATCACGGCATCGGCCGCTTCCATGGCCTGCGCGCCATCGAGGCGGCGGGCGCGCCGCACGATTGCCTGGAAATCCATTACGCCGAGGGCGCCAAACTGTTTTTGCCGGTCGAGAATATCGAGCTGTTGTCGCGCTATGGCTCGGAGGGCGCCGGCGTCGAGCTCGACCGCCTCGGCGGCACCGCCTGGCAATCGCGCAAGGCGCGGATGAAAAACCGCATCCGCGAGATCGCCGGCGCGCTCATCAAGGTCGCCGCCGAGCGGCTGCTTCATGAGGCGCCAAAACTCACCGTCGCCCCCGGCCTCTACGACGAATTCTGCGCCGGATTTCCCTATGAGGAAACCGACGACCAGCAGGCCGCCATCGCCGCCGTGCTGAACGATCTCAATTCCGGCCGGCCGATGGACCGGCTCATTTGCGGCGACGTCGGCTTCGGCAAGACCGAAGTGGCGTTGCGCGCCGCCTTCATCGCCGCCATGAACGGCAAGCAGGTCGCGGTCGTGGTGCCGACCACGCTGCTGGCGCGCCAGCATTTCAAGACTTTTAGCGACCGCCTGAAGGGCTATCCGATTCACGTTGCGCAGGCATCGCGGCTGGTCGCGGCCAAGGAACTGGCGGCGGTCAAGACCGGCATCGCCGAAGGCAAAATCGACATCGTCATCGGCACCCATGCGATTTTGGGCAAAGCGATCAAGTTCAAGGACATCGGCCTCATCGTCGTCGACGAGGAGCAGCACTTTGGCGTCGCCCATAAGGAAAAGCTCAAGCAGATGCGCGCCGAGGTGCATGTGCTCACGCTGACCGCGACGCCGATCCCGCGCACGCTGCAACTCGCACTGACCGGCGTGCGCGAAATGTCGATCATCGCCACGCCGCCGGTCGATCGCCTCGCCGTGCGCACCTTCGTGTCGCCGTTCGATGCGCTGATGGTGCGCGAGGCGCTGCTGCGCGAGCGCTATCGCGGCGGCCAGGCGTTTTATGTCTGCCCGCGCATCGAGGATCTCGCCGAAGCCAAATCCTTCCTCGACAAAAGCGTGCCCGAAGTGCGCGTCGCCACAGCCCACGGCCAGATGCCGGCGACCGTGCTGGAAGACATCATGGCGGCGTTCTACGACGGCAAATACGACGTGCTGTTGTCGACCACCATCATCGAATCCGGCCTCGACATTCCGACCGCAAATACGCTGATCGTGCATCGCGCCGACATGTTCGGGCTGGCGCAAATCTATCAGTTGCGCGGCCGCGTCGGCCGCTCAAAGCTGCGCGCCTATGCGCTGCTCACGCTGCCCGCCGCGCGCAAAATCACGCCGCAGGCCGAGCGCCGCCTAAAGGTGCTGCAATCGCTCGACACGCTCGGAGCAGGGTTCCAGCTCGCCTCGCACGATCTCGACATTCGCGGCGCCGGCAATCTGCTCGGCGACGAGCAGTCCGGCCACATCAAGGAAGTCGGCTACGAGCTTTATCAGCAGATGCTGGAGGAGGCGGTCATTTCCATGAAGGCCGGCATTACCGCGCCCGCAGCCGACAAATGGTCGCCGCAAATCTCCGTCGGCACGCCGGTGCTCATTCCGGAGACTTACGTCACCGACCTGCCGGTGCGGCTGGCGCTCTACCGCCGCCTCGCCGAGATCGAGGACGAGCGTGACATCGAATCGTTCGGCGCCGAGCTGGTCGACCGTTTCGGCCCATTGCCGGAAGAAGTGCAGCACCTGCTGCAGATCGTCGCCATCAAATCGCTGTGCCGCCGCGCCAATGTCGAGCGCATCGAAGTCGGCCCCAAAGGCGCGGTGCTGGCGCTGCGCGACAACATTTTCGCCGATCCCGAAGGGCTCATCGCCTATATCGGCAGGCACCCGGAAGGCGCGCGCGTGCGGCCTGACCAGAAGGTGGTGTTCTTCGATGAGTGGGACAAGGCGGAGGCGCGGCTGCGGGGCGCGGCGGAGATTTTGCGCACGCTGGTGGAGATCGCGGAGAAGGGGGCGAAGGCGGCGTAAGGCCGGCATGACCGCCGGGGATCGCCGTCACATTTCTGTTGACACTGGTCACTGTTTCAGTTACACCCGCACCGAATCTCGCTCAGGAAGGGCGTCACCGGTGACTGCCGACTGACGGAGCGAGTGCGGTGCCTGCGGGCGGGCTTCGTAACCCCGCTCCGGGGCGGCTTCGGGCATCATTCATGCCGGTACTACGGCCGGTGGGGGAGGTGCTGTCCCTGGACTGGGACAGGTGGACGGCGGGTAACGCCCGTGAGAAACCGGGTCCCAGTAAGCATGGCCTGGAGCTGAGCCAGTCAGGGTAAAGCCTCTGGCGAGAACCGCGGTGGAGCGCCGAGAGGCGAGCGGTCTCCGCTGAGACCGCTGCCGCGCCCGATGGTGCGGCTCCAAAGACAATGCGCCTGTCGGCGCTCCGCCTCCCTTCGTTGGGGAGGCACGTGGAAGGGCTTTCTTGCAGTGGCGTGGCAAAACTCGGGCGCGGATGCGTCGCGAGAACGGATTGCATTGTTTCACTCTCCCCTGGACGGCGAGGGTCGCGCACCGCAGGCGCGCGGGGTGGGGTGAACGGCGCCGCCGGGAGTCGCAGCGCGCTTTCACCCCTAGCCGCCGCGCTCCGCGCGACGACCTCCCCCTCCAGGGGGAGATGTTTATCGACGCGTCGCGAGAACGAATTTAATTCGTGATCGGGAGTAAACGGAGGAGAGGATGCTACGCCCTCAACCGCGTATGCCGGCCCGAGGTGCGCTCGATCGCGCTCGCCAGATATTCCGGCGATTGCGCGCCGGTCACGATGACGCTCGAGCCGAAAATAAAGCACGGCACGCCGTCGATGCCGGCTTCCTTGGCGGCGGTGGCGTCGGTTTCGATGCGATCCACCTCGGCGTCGCTGGAAAGCAGCCGGCGCACCAGATCGCCGTCCATGCCGCAATCGACCGCGGCCTTGATCAGCACCTTGGAGTCGGACAGGTCGGCGCCCTCGGCGAAGTAAAGTTCCATCAGCCGCTGCTTCATGCGCGCCGGATCGGTGGCGCTGCGCGACCACAGGATGAGGCGATGACAGTCGAGCGTGTTGGGCTGCCGGCCGATCAGGTCGGGATTATAGACGAGGCCTTCCATCGCGGCGGCGGTGGAGATGCGCTCGGCGATCACGGCGTAGCGCTCGGGCGAGCCGAATTTGGTTTCCAGATAAGTCTGTCGGTCGATGCCTTCGCGCGGAATCCACGGATTGAGGAAATACGGGCGCCAATTGACGGTGACGGCGATATCGGACGTGAGCGCGATGGCGCCTTCGAGCCGGCGCTTGCCGATATAGCACCACGGGCACACCACGTCGGAGACAACGTCGATGTGGACGGTGGCAGCGGCCGCGTCGGACTCTTCCATGGCCAACCTTCGATTCGAACGGGCTCTAACCTAGCGTATAATATATGGACTGTCAGAAGCCGGTTGCCAGTAGCGTCATCCGGCGGCGGATTTTTCGCCGACCACCCTGGCGATCAGGGAATCGACGCTGTCGGTCGGCTTCAGCGTGGCGAGCGTTACGTCCGCTTCGATGCCGGAGCGCTTGCGGTCGGGCGCCAGCATGGTGTTTTTCAAAACGCTGGCGATGCGGCGGGCGACAACGTGAGCGGCCCGCAGATCGGTCTCGGTGAACACCGCGAAGATCGAATTGTCGGCCTCGCGGCAGGCGAAATCGATCTGCCGCATCAGCCGGCCGACGAGACGTGCCGCATCGAGGCAAAAGCGGCGGTCGTTGCGCTCGAACGAGAAGCGCGCGATCGACAGGCCAGTGCCGCGTTTTTCGGCGTCGTCGACGGCGCGGTTGAGATCGCGCCAGAACGCGTCGTGGACGAGCAGCCCGGTGTTGGGATCGATCATGCCTTTGGCGTCGAGCGATTTGAGCATGCGCTTGAGCCGCTGGCCGAACGCGTGCACGCGCACATAGGGCAGGAAACGTTCGACGAGACGCTCGGGCCCTTCGGCAATGCGTTCGAGATTGGCAAGCTCGATGGCGAACGGCTCGATCAAGCCGGGATGACCGCCGAGCACGACGACCGGCAGATCGCGAAAGCGCACGTCCTCGGCGAGCACGGTCAAAAGTGCTTCGACGATTTTCGGAGAAAAACCGTCGCCGATCACCATGCCGTCGATGTCGCGCACATTGAGCGCGCGCGCCGCGCTCTCGACCGACAGTGCGCCGACCACGCCGACGCGCTCGCCGATCGCGACCGACAAAGCCGGATAGGAACGGCCGCGTCCGGCGACCAGCACGCTCGCGTCGTCGAGCGGATCGCCGTCCGGCAGCGCGGGCAAAACCTCGCCGCGCGAGGTGAGCGTGCGGGTACGGCGCAGCACCGTGCCGTGCAGATGGCGCACGCGCAGCGCCGTGGCGAGCCGGCGCACCAGCCGTTCCGGCGACGCATTGGCGGCGATCGTCAGCGCATCGGGAACGATCGGAGCGGCGTCGTCGCGGGTGCGCGCGACGACCGGTGTGTAAAGGCCGTCGCCTGCTTGGCGCCGCTCGGCGAGCAATTTGGCGAGTGCTGTGGCGCTGGCGCGATCCGGGCAAGGCTCGGCCAAAACCACCGCTTCCGGCTCGACCGCGGCGAGCGCGCTCGCGGCATCGCTCCAGGTCGCTTCGATGATCGGAAAAGCACCCGCGGCGCGCAGCGCCTCGACGACATCCGGCGCCTGGTTGTCGGCAATGACGGCGAACGGACCTTGCAGCGCCATGGGGGAAAAACGCGCAATGCGCCTTTTACGGATACGGGGCGCAACCATGCCAAAGTGCTGTTAATGGCCCGTCAACGTGGCCGGGCAAAGCGGCCGGTATCGTCAGCCGGCGGCAAGCGCCTCGCGCCAAACCGCTTGATCGCGCGCGGCAAAGGCGGCGACGACCAGCGGATTGATGCCAAGCTCCTTGAGCGCCGTCTGCATGGCGTTTGGATCGGCGGCGGTGCCGATGAGGCGCTGCCCGATTACCGGATCGGGCAGCGCCGCGAGCGTGGCGCCGGCATCGATGGCGCCGACGGCCTCCAGCAAACGGCACAGCGGAAAGCGATAGCCGCCCGTCGTGACAATGCCTGCAGGCGGCTCCGTCACCGTGATCGTCCGGCTCATGAGATCGACAAAGCAAGCGTAGCCGCTGTCGACCACGCCGTCGCGGCCGATGGCGAAATGCGGCTGGTCGGAGCGCTCGATGCCGGACGGAAAAACATGATGCGGCAGCATCGGGCCGCGCAATCCGAATGTGTCGTTCACGGTGGCGCTCAGTTCGGCAACCGTCACCGTGACCGCGCCGCCGCCGCCGTCGCGCGGCGCGACGACCGCGCCCAACGGCAATGGCGCGGCATGTCCGCCCAGGCCGCGATGCGCGGCGATGAGGCCTGCTTCGCCGAAGATCGATACATCGACCAGCGCCGCGTCGCGCTCGGGCCAATCCGGGCTCGCGGCAAGCTGTTCCGGTGCGCGCCACGCGGCGAGCACGCGGGTCGGACCCTCGCGGGAAAACAGTCCGGTCTCGGCGAGGCGAAAGGCGGCGATTGCCGGCAGGATCAGCGTGCCGCAGCGATCGTCGCGCCGCTGTTGCGCAAAAACGTCCGCATCGAAGGCGTGATGCAGAACGAGCGTGCCGCCGGTGAGCAGCCACGGCACCAGCGTAAGGCACAACCCGGCAAACGAGGCCGGCGCGATGGTCGACAAAATGCTGGCGCTTTGTTCGATGCCGCTTTCCAGCAATACGCCCAAGCCGCCGGCCAGCACTTCAAGATGGCGCCGCGCCACTGGAACCGGCCCATCCTCGCCGATCTCAAAGGTGATGACGGCAAGATGCGCGGCAGGGTTGCCTTGCCGCTCGAGCGGCGGAACCGGATCAAGCTTTGCCGCGGTGAACAGGTCATCGAGCGGCACCATGCCGTCGGGCAGTGTTTTCCCGCCAAAGCCGCAGACATAGCGGATCGAAAACACTTCGGCGGCGACGCGGGTGGCAAACTGGCCGTGTTCGAAATTGCCGGCGCGCCGGCAGGTGATCAAAGCTTTGGCGCCGACGCGGGCCAAAGCCGTGACGGCGTCGGCGCGCCGCCACAACAGCGGCAACGGGGCCGCGATCAATCCGGCGCGGATGACGCCGAGAATGGCCAGAATATTTTCGCAAATATTCGGCAGCTGGATGCCAACGATGGCATCGGTCGGCAGCCCCAGGCGACGCAGTCGCCCGGCAATTGCCGAAACCATGCGGTCGGCTTCGGCATAAGTGAGCCGCCGCGGCGCGCCGTCGGTAAAGCGCGAGCGGTTCGGCGGATCGGCAAGCGCGATCGCGCCGGGATGACGCTGCGCGGCGCGGCGAAACAATTCGTCGATGCTCGATGCGGCTGCCGCCCTGCGGCGTCTCGCGCGCCGTCGCCTGATCGCCGAGGATCATTGCAAGCGCAGGTCCTTGCGAAAGGCTGGACGGTTGATGCCACCAGGCTTCCGGCAGATAGCCGTAAAGCGACGTGCGGTCCGGGTGCCGGATATAACTCCGGCGCGCCACCCATTGCTGCGGCAGATAAAACAGCGGCACGACGTAACAGCCGGATATCAGCACGCGATCGAGCGCGCGCACCGCGGCAACGAAATCGGGACGCTCGCGCGCGCGCAACAACGCCGCGATCATGGCGTCGATCGCCGCGCTCTTCACGCCCATGTAATTGCGCGAGCCCGGCTGATCCGCCGCCGCCGCGCCGAAGTAGAAATTCTGCTCGTTGCCCGGCGACAGCGACTGCTCCCAGCGATATTCGATCATGTCGAAATCGAACGACGACAGCCGCTCTTGATATTGCGCGTCATCGACCAGCCGCACCTGCATGGCGATGCCGGCGCGCGCGAGCATATTGGCAAAGGCGAGCGCCAGCCGCTCGTCGTCGCGGTTGGTCACCATGATCTCGAAGGCGAACGGCCGGCCGCTGGCCGTGTCGCGCAACACCGTGCCCTTGAGCTCGTAACCGGCGGCGTTGAACAAAGCGAGCGCCTGGCGCAGCGTCGCGCGATCATAGCCCGAGCCGTCGGTGACCGGCGGCGACCAGGTGCCGTCGAGCACGTCGGCGCGCACCGCGTCGGGGTAGGGCGCAAGCAGCGCCCGCTCGCGTTCATCGGCCGGGCGATGATAGGCCGACAATTCGGAATCGTCGAAGTAGCTCGCGCTACGCTGATAGAGATTGTAGAAAAAATTGCGATTGATCCATTGGAAATCGAACAACAGCGCGATCGCCTGGCGCACGCGGATGTCGGCAAAGATCGGCCGGCGCGAATTGAAGACGAAGTCGGAGGCGAATTTCGGCAGCCCGGTCGGAAATGTGTCCTTGACGACGCGGCCGTCGCGCGCCGCCGGAAAATCATAGCCGGTCTGCCAGCGGCCGGGATCGGTTTCGCTGCGCACGTCGTAGAGGCCGGCCTTGAACGCTTCGAAATAGGCGTTGCCGTCGCGATAAAAGTCGAACCGCACTTCGTCGAAATTCCACAGGCCGCGATTGATCGGAAGCGCGCGGCCCCAATAATTCGGATCGCGCTTGAAGGTGACGCTTTTGCCGGCATCGACGTCGGCGACGACGTAAGGCCCGCTGCCGATCGGCTTCGCCAATGTCGAGTTCTCGAACGTTGCGACATCGATCGCGTGTTTCGGCAGCACCGGCATCAGCCCGAGGATCAGCGGCAATTCGCGGTCGCCGGCGTCGGCTGAAATCGAACCGCACGGTGCGCGGATCGAGGATTTCGGCCTTGGCGACCTTGGAATAATAGCTGCGGTGGTTGGGTCGGCCGTGATCGCGCAAAAGCTGCCAGGAAAACACGACGTCTTCGGCGGTGACCGGCGTGCCGTCGGAAAAATGCGCCGCCGGATCGAGCGTGAAGGTGACGTAGCTGCGCGCATCGTCGGTCTCGACCGTGCGCGCCAGCAGACCATAGAGCGTGAACGGCTCATCGTAGCTGCGCGCCATCAGGCTTTCGACGACATAGCCGCGGATCGGCTGCACGGCGAGGCCCTGGACGATCAGCGGATTGAGGCTGTCGAAAGTGCCAAGCACGCCTTCCACGATGCCGGCCGCCTTTCGGCGCGTCGGGATTGACATAAGGCAGCGCGGCAAAGTCCTCCGGCAACGCCGGCGCGCCGTGCATGGCGATGGCGTAAGCCGCCCGCGCCGAATGCGCGAAGCCCGCCGCCAAAACCTCGACCGCACAATAGCGCGCCGCGCAATGCGGCCCGCGCAGCAGAGGCGGCATGGATATTTGTCGGCTCATCGCCATGAAATGCGTTGCCCACGATTCGGCCGGCCGGCCGGCGAATGTACCACGGCGAGCGCGGCGCCGGCGGCTCGCGCCCCCCGCGCCGGAAAGCGGCACCGTACGAAACTGCCCGCGCGGCCTTTATCTGCCCGCGGGTATTGGGCTATTGGGGCGCGGGCCGGGGGTCACGTTGTTGCCGTATTCTGCGTCGATTGACCCTCGCCCAGGGGGTCCGCGCGGCGTGGCGACGGGTGTCGCGACCTCGGGTCATTTGAACACGCCATTCCGACCACGCAAATCGGTCCAGAACGATTTGCGGGTGGCAGCACCAAAGAGGAACTTCATCTCATGAATTATCCAACCGCGTCCGCGCCGGCACGGCCGGTGAGCCGGACGCTCGCTGCCATCGGAAAAACGGGCATCCAGACCACCATGCTGACCGCTGCGCTGGTGATGGGCACCGCCTCGCTGGCTATCGCGCAGCAGACAGCGCCAACCGCGCCAGCCGCCACCGCACCCAAGCCAAAGCCTCCGGCCAAGAAGCCCGCCGCGCCGACGGCGGCCCAGCCGGCTCCCGTCGCCCCGGCTCCAGCGCCGGACGCGCAGCAAGCGCCCGCGCCGGGCCAGCAGGCCGGCGATCAGCAACAGCCGGTCCAACTGATCTATTCGCCCTGGACCAAGTTCTGCCTCAAGAACAATAACGATCCCAATGCCAAGCAGGTTTGCTTCACGGGCAAGGACGCGCGCATCGAATCCGGCATGCCGGTGGTGGCCGCGGTCTTGATCGAGCCGGAAGGCGAGCCGAAGAAAATCCTGCGCGTCACGCTGCCGCTCGGCATGCAGCTCATTCACGGCACGCGCGTGATCATCGACCAGAACCAGCCGATGACCGCGCCTTATGTGATCTGCTTCACCAATGGCTGCATGGCCGACTACGAAGCCAACCCCCGACATGGTCGGCAAGATGAAGAAGGGCGCAGGGGCTCGTCGTGCAGGCGATCAATTCGACCGGCCAGCCGATCAGCCTCGTTTTGCCGCTGGCCGATTTCGCCAAGGCCTATGACGGCCCGCCGACGGATCCCAAAGTGTTCGAGGAGCAGCAGCAGAAATTGCAGGAAGAGCTGCAACGCCGCGCCGACGAAGCGCGCAAGAAGCTCGAACAGCAGCAGGGCCAGCCGCAATCGTCGAACGCCCCGCCGGCGCCGGCGCCGCGCCGCACCGCGAAGCAAGTCACAGTACGAACGTTTCCCGGCGTAGCGCATCACGTCCTGATGCGCTGTACCGCGTCCGGGAAACGTATTCTTGATTTGCTAATGGATCGACGACGCGCGGGGGCGATAGCCGCCTTTGCCGTCCTTGACGAACACTTCCGCGACCTGCGGATGACGCACCGGCTCGCCGCTCTCATCGGGCAACAGGTTTTGCTCCGAGACATAGGCGACGTATTCGGTGTCGTCGTTCTCGGCGAACAAATGATAGAACGGCTGATCCTTGTGCGGGCGCACGTCGGCCGGGATCGCCTCGTACCATTCCTCGGTATTGTCGAAAATCGGATCGATATCGAACACGACGCCGCGAAACGGATAGAGGCGGTGCCGGACGACTTGGCCGATCTGATACTTGGCGTTCCGAATCTTGTTCATCGATATGCCGCAATTTACAGCCTGTATGGGGCGAAAATGCAATGACACGATTGTGGCGGAATTGTCCGGAAGTTCCATGCGTTAACCAGCGGTTCATAGCCCATAGCGCTGGCCCATTTCGGGATCCTTCTCGGCGACGAGGCCGGCGAGATCGACCAGCACCTTGGCCTGCTTCCAGGTCGCATCGTCCTGCATCTTGCCGTCGATCATCACCGCGCCGCTGCCGTCCGGCATGGCGGCGATGATCTTCTTGGCGAAAGCGACTTCGGCGGGTCCGGCGAGAACACGCGCTTGGCGATCGGCACCTGGCTCGGATGCAGCGTCCAGGCGCCGACGCAGCCCATGAGGAAGGCGTTGCGGAACTGCGCTTCGCAGGCGGCGCCGTCGGCGAAATCGCCGAACGGCCCGTAGAACGCTTTGATGCCGGCAGCGGCGCAGGCATCGACCATTTTGGCGATCGTGTAGTGCCAAAGGTCCTGCTGGAAGCCGGCGCGCGGCGCGTCGGGCGCGCCGGCATCCGCCAGCACTTTGTAATCGGGATGGCCGCCGCCGACGCGCGTCGTCTTCATCGCGCGCGAGGCGGCGAGGTCGGCCGGGCCGAGACTGATGCCGTGCATGCGCGGCGAGGCGACCGCGATCGAAGCGACATTGTCGACGCCCTCGGCGGTTTCCAGAATGGCGTGGATCAGGATCGGCTTTTTCACGCCGTTCTTGGCTTCGAGCTGCGCCAGCAGCTGATCGAGATAATGGATGTCCCAAGCGCCCTCGACCTTGGGCAGCATGATGACGTCGAGCTTTTGGCCGATGGCGGCGACGATCTCGGTAATGTCGTCGAGCACCCACGGCGAGTTGAGCGCGTTGATGCGCGTCCACAATCCGGTCTCGCCGAAGTCGCAAGCTTTCGCCATGGCGATGAAGCCCGCGCGCGCGGCCTCCTTGGCGTCGGCCGGAATGGCGTCTTCGAGATTGCCGAGCACGACGTCGACCTGAGACACCAGCTCCGGCACCTTGGCGCGCACTTTTTCGATATGCGGCGGCACGAAGTGGATCATCCGCTCCAGCCGCAGCGGCAATTCGCGCAGCGGCGCAGGCGCGCCGATGGCGAGCGGCTTGAAGAAATTACGCGGCAGCTTCATGCGCGAGCCCCACAGCCCAGATGGCAAGGCTAGGATGAACGGCAGGACCTCGCCAAGCCGCTTTTGACGCCAGCGCTGCCTAGGAAATGGCGTCACTCACACCATCTCGCCGCGCATCAGCCGGGGCTGCGAGGCGGCGGGAGTCGACGCCTTCGCGCATCAAGGCGCGGCGTAACGGGCCGATACGGTCGACGAGGTAAAGCGACAGCCCGCGGACGCCATGGGCCGGAAGGAAATCCGTCAGCAGGCTCCGATTCAACAGATCGACGGCGATGGTGCGGCTCGTTGCGTCGGCGCGGCGCTGCGGTCATAGCGCGCCAGCACTTCCGGCGCGCCGATATCGAGATTGTGCCGCCGCGCTTCGGCGACGATTTCGGCAATGGTCGCGCCGTCGCGCAGTCCGAGATTGAGGCCCTGCGCGCCGATCGGTGGCACGACGTGGGCCGCCTCGCCGACCAGCGCGATGCGCCCGCGCGCAAATGCGTCGGCGGTTTCGACCGCGAGCGGAAAAACGCCACGGCCGGGCTCGACGCGCATCTTGCCGAGCAGCGAATGGGCGCGGCGCTCGATTTCGGCGGAAAGCGCCTCGTCGTTCATCGCCGCAATTTTGGCGCGTGCGCGCGCATCGAGCACGCAGACGAGGCTCGAACGCCGGCCGGGCAGGGGAACGAGCGTGAACGGCCCGCTTTCGGTGTGAAATTCGGTCGAGGTGTCGTCGTGCGGACGGCGTGGGCGAGATTGAGCGTGAGCGCCATCTGCGGATAAGCCCGGCGCCGCGTGCCGATCCCCGCGGCGGCGCGGCACAGCGAACGCGCCCCGTCGGCGCCGATTACGAGCTTTACGCGCACCTCGCCGCCGGCATGTGTGATTGTGACGCCGCCGGCGTCGCTGGTGACCGCGAGCGCCGGTGCCGCGATCCGCGACAGCTTCGAGCTCGGACGCGCGGTCCTCCAGCGCGGCGACCAGATGCTGGTTCTCGATATTGTAACCGAAAGCGTCCAATCCGATTTCCGCCGCAGTCGAAAAAAACCTCAGGCGCGCGCAATAGCCGTTGCGTGTCATCGACGATGCGGAGCTTTTTCAGCGGCGCGGCGTCGGCAGACACGTTTGCCATGCGCCGAGCGTTTCCAGCGCGGTAACCGAACCGGCAAGCAACGCCGTGGTGCGGTGATCCGGCTCGGCCCGAGGCGCGACCAGGAGCGTGTCCGCGCCGGCCGCGGCCAGCGCGATCGCGCTGACCAGCCCAGCCGGGCCGCCGCCGACGACCGCTACCTCGGCACTGAATGCTATTTTTAGGGGGACTCACGCTTCAACCTGTTTCTTAGCGCATTCCACAATACCCTGATCTATGATCGAAACAGTAACAATGACAGTGCGATTGCCGGACGACCTTCGATTTCACGTATAAGCTTGCCGATGGACCCTATCCATACCTCGGGGAAAGCCGCACGCCGCGGACGACGGCGGCCTTCGCGGTCCATGTCTTTACCGCCTGCGGCGCCGGCTGCGCGCTGCTCGCCCTGATTGCCGCGGTGCGCGCGGATTGGCCGCTCATGTTCGTCTGGCTCGGCGTGGCGCTCGTCATCGACGGTGTCGACGGCACTTTCGCGCGCCGGCTTCGGGTCGCCGAAGTTCTGCCGCGCTGGTCCGGTGACGTGCTCGATCTTGTGGTGGATATTCTCAACTATGTCTTCGTGCCGGCCTACGCGCTGGCGGCGAGCGGACTATTGCCCGCCGCGGCGGCAATTCCGCTCGGCATCGTCGTTGTCGTCACCGGCACGCTCTATTTTGCCGACCGGCTGATGAAGACATCCGATTATTATTTCCGCGGCTTCCCGGCGCTGTGGAATGTGGCGGCGTTTTATCTGTTCCTGCTAAGACCGGCGCCGTGGCTCAGCGCGTTGGCCGTCGCCGTCCTCGCGGCACTGACTTTTGTCCCGTTCCATGTGGTTCATCCGGTGCGCATCGCGCATCTGCGCGTACTCACCACGGCGGCATTGATCGTGTGGGCATTGCTGGCGATCTATGCGGTGGCAAAAAATCTCGACCCAGGCATCGCGACCGTGGCGGCGCTGTGCGTTCTCGGCATCTATTTTGTCGGCATCGGCTTCCTGCGCCGGCACCATCCTTGATGGGCTGAACCCCATGTCAGTCCTCCTCACCGATCCGAATGCCTGGGCGGCGCTGCTCACGCTGACCGCGCTCGAGATCGTGCTCGGCGTCGACAATGTCATCTTCATTTCCATCCTGGCCGCGGGGCTCGATCCGGCATCGAGCCGGCGCGCCCGCCAGGCCGGACTTGCGCTCGCTTTCGCCTTCCGCATCGCGCTGCTGTTCGGCCTGACCGCGCTGGCGCGGTTCCGCTATCCCATCGTCACCGTATTCGGCAACGAAATCTCCTGGCACGACATCATCCTGATCGGCGGCGGCCTTTTTCTCATCGCCAAGGCGACGTTTGAGATTTACGGCGAGATCGACGTTGCGGACCATGAGCGGAAGCCCGTGGCCGCGCGCGGCGTTCTCCTCGTTATCCTGCAGATAGGCATCATCGATCTCATCTTCTCGATCGACTCGATCATCACCGCGATCGGCATGGTGCAATCCATCGAGATCATGATCGCCGCCGTGCTGCTCTCAATTTTGGTGATGTACGTCGCCTCCGACGCCGTCTCCGCTTTCATCGTCCGCCATCCGACCACCAAAATGCTGGCGATCTCATTTTTGATCCTGATCGGGGTCGCGCTGATCGCCGACGGCTTCGACGTCCACATCCCGCGCGGCTATATCTACTTCGCCATGGCGTTCTCGGCCGCGGTCGAAGCGATCAACATCCTAGCGCGGCGACGCCGGACCGGCGGCCGCACGCGGCGTCATTGAAGGAGCCACCCATGCCACGACCCGTTCTCCTCATCGCCGGCGGCGGCCGCGGTATCGGCGCCTCGACGGCGCGGCTTGCCGGCGAGCGCGGTTACGACGTCGCGATCAATTACCTCAGCAACGCCAAGGCGGCGACCCAGGTCGCCGACGCGGTGAAGAAATCCGGCGGCAAGGCGGTGACGCTGCAGGGCGACATGGCGAAAGAGGACGACATCGTGCGCGTCTTCGACGAGGCGACGGAAGCGCTGGGGCCGATCACGCATTTCGTCCATTCAGCCGGCATCGGCGGCAAGAATTCGCGGCTCGACGCCGCCAGCGCCGCCACCGTCCGCGAGGTGATCGACGTCAATTTGTTCGGCGCCCTGATCGGCGCGCGCGAAGCGGTGCGCCGCATGTCGACCGCGCATGGCGGCAAGGGCGGCGCGATCGTGCTGTTGTCCTCGATCGCCGCGGTGACCGGCGGCGCAACCGAATATGTGTTTTATGCCGCCGCCAAAGGCGGGGTTGACGCACTCACCAACGGCCTGGCGCGCGAAGTGGCGAAGGAGGGCATCCGCGTCAACGCCGTCCGGCCGGGGCCGACCGATACCGAAATCCACGAGCCGGGACGGCTGGCGCGGATCACCCCACTATTGCCGATGGCGCGTCCGGGCCAGCCGGACGAGATCGCCGAAGCGGTGCTGTTTCTGCTCTCCGCTGCGGCGTCCTACATTTCCGGCGCCGTGCTCAACGTTTCGGGCGCGCGCTAATCGGGACGCGTACTCGTGCGACCAATGTCGTTGAGTACGGATTTGTCATGTCCGCTTTGCCCGCGTTATGTCGGCGACGCGTCTTGTGGCACCTTGTCAAATTCGTACTCCCACAATGATCCGACGCGCCTTTTTCTGTAATTCAACCTTTCCCCCATATTGAATTTGCCCAAATCAACGTCTTTGTTCGGCAAAACTACAATCACTTGTTTGCCGATATAGAGAGTGATGAGTCCGTTTTGCTCTTCGATATTTCGTGCCCATCTCTTTAGCTGGCTGTAGTACGGTTCTTTTTTCCATGAAAGTGGTGAGCCGGGATCTACATGCACGACCAGTTTGCTGATATTGCCGTCAATTACCAAGTGAAGGACCATTTTTGAACGCATTGGTTGCCACTCGTCGCCAATCTTTGCGTTGATTAACCAGTCGCAATTAAACGTTCGACATTCATTGGGTCTGGAATCATAAATTTTGCATCCACTATGTTTGAGACAGTGCGGACACCATTGGTTCATTGGCTTGTTCAGCTCCGCAATACCGACAAGCTTGCAGCAAAGTGCACACGTTCCACAACTGCGGCCGCGCGGCGTTGGCGGTTTGAGGTCGGTCATTTACATCGCTCTGCCGTCGTTTTCCGATATTATTGGGTCGAATCCTCAGTTCTTGCAGCGAAAATCCGCCACACAAACGCGGCCGGAGCAAGGGCCCGTTGCCATGAAAGCAGCCACCGGCGCTACCGCCCGCTCAGCCTGAATGTCCGCTTTGGATCATAAGCGGACATGCCGCCCTCGAACTCTGAGGTCTGCTTTGCCCCTGAAAGCGGACATCACATAGGTTCACGGTCCATGCCCTAACCGTCTTGTGTTCGACGCGTCCGCGCCTATGATCCCGGCCGACTTTCAGTTTTCAGACAATTCCGACAAATTCCAAGGAGAGGAAAATGGTTGCTGCGGTACGCGTTCATAAAGTCGGCGGCCCCGAGGTTTTGACTTACGAGGAAATCGAACTGCCGGCGCCCGGACAGGGCCAGATCCGGGTCAAGCAACACGCCAGCGGCGTCAATTTCATCGACACCTATTTCCGCATGGGCATGTATCCGTCGCCGGTCGGCCTGCCGTTCGTCGCCGGCAATGAAGCCGCCGGCGAGGTCATCGCCGTCGGCCCCGGCGTCAGCGACTTCAAGGTCGGCGACCGCGTCGCCTATGTCGTCGCGATGGGCGGTTATGCGTCGGAGCGTAACGTTCCGGCCGACCGCGTGGTGAAACTGCCGACGAATATCAGCTACGAGCAGGCCGCGGCCATGATGCTCAAGGGCATGACCGCGGAATATCTGGTTCGCCGCACCTTCAAGGTCGAGAAGGGCATGAACGTGCTGATGCATGCCGCGGCCGGCGGAGTCGGCCTCATCCTGTGCCAGTGGGCCAACTATCTCGGCGCCAACGTCATCGGCACGGTGGGATCGAAGGACAAGGCGGCGCTGGCCAAGGCCAATGGCTGCCATCACACCATCCTCTATCGCGACGAGGACTTTGTCGCCCGCGTCAAGGACATCACCGGCGGCAAATTGTGCGAAGTGGTCTATGACGGCATCGGCAAGACGACGTTTCCCGCCTCGCTCGATTGCCTTAAGCCGCTCGGCTATTTCGTCAGCTTCGGCAGCTCGTCGGGCCAGATCGACGCCTTCAACATCAACATCCTGCAGCAGAAGGGCTCGCTGTTCGCGACGCGGCCGACGCTCAACACCTATGCTGCCAAACGCGAGGATCTGTTGTCGATCGCCAACGCCCTGTTCGACGTCGTCGGCAAGGGCGCGGTCAAAGTGCCGATCAACCAGACATACGCGCTCAAGGATGCCGGCAAGGCGCACAAGGATCTCGAAGGCCGCTCCACCACCGGTTCGTCGATCCTGATACCGTAACGCCGTGTCATTCCGGGGCGCCGCGCAAAGCGGCGCGCCCGGAAACCATAATCACGGAACGCGAAGTTTTTTCGCGCTGGCGTGCTTATCTCGAATCATCGTGAGTATGGCTTCCGGGTTCGCGGGCTAAAGCCCGCGCCTCGGAATGACGAGGCTATGATGAAAATTTGGGGTTACTGGACGACGCTGGGCTGGGCCATCCTTGCCTTCCTGGCGGGACAGTTCATCGGCTTTGGCGTTCTATTCTGGCTGCGCGCGGGCGCGTGGAACACGATCCTGGCAACGCCGTTCGACGGCGCCCTCGTCACGCTGTTCATCCTGGTTTCCAATCCGGTCACCATCGCCGTGTTGATGCTCGCGGCGCGGGCCGCCGGCGCCGGTCAGGCCGACTATCTGGCGCTCAAGTGGCCGGCGCGGCGCGACGTGCTGGCCGGCATCGGCTGGCTCGTCGTCCTGATCGCGGTGTGCGACGCGCTGCTTTACCTCAGCGGGCGCACGCTGGTGACCCAGTTTCAACAGCAGTCCTACACCACCGCCGCCGCGGAAGGCTGGCTCCTGCCCATGTTCGCCGCGGCAATCCTGATCGCCCCGGCCGGCGAGGAGATCATGTTTCGCGGTTTTCTGTACCGCGGCTGGGCGCGCTCGGAACGCTCGGTATGGCCGGCGATCGTCGTCATCTCGCTGCTGTGGGCCGCACTGCACGTCCAGTACGACTGGACCGGCATGCTGCAGATTTTCGTCATCGGCCTGTTTTTAGGCTGGATGCGCTGGCATTCAGGCTCGGTGCTGCTGACCTTCTTGTTGCACGCGCTGTTCAATCTCGAAGGCACTTTCGAGACGGTGCTGCAGGTGCATTTTGCCCGATAGAAGCGCCGTTATTGGCCGAAGATGCGGTCGAACGCGGCAATCGGACCCGATCGGGCGCCTGGCGCACCCTGCTGCCGCGGCAAGCCGATGACCGGCTCGGTGAAACGGCCGATCGCCGCCACCGTATCGTCGAGCGGCACGGGCGAGCCCGGTGTTTCGCTGACGATGGTGACCAACACTTTCAAGCCGCGCTGGTAGAGCGCGTCGAGCGCGGTGAGCGTGTGACTGATGGTGCCGAGATACGAGCCGGCGACCAGGATGAGCGGCAGTTGCAGCGCCATCATGACGTCGAGGATGGTGCGCTCGGTATCGAGCGGCACCATTACGCCGCCGACGCCTTCGATCAGCAAGATGTCGCGGCGCTGATCGATCGCGGTTTGGCAGAACGTCACCACTGCATCGACGTCGATGCTCTTGCCCTCGCGCGCCGCCGCGAGGTCGGGCGACAGCGCGTCGCGAAACCGCCATGGCGCGATGCGCTCAATCTCCGGAATTGTCGCCGGCAGGCCGAGCGCGTGCAGCAGCACGCCGGGATCGCTGGTCGCGGCTTGCTCCGGGTCGAAGCCGCTCACCACCGGCTTGAGCGCGTCGACCAGCCGACCCATCTGGCGCAAGTGGCGGATCAGCGAGGCGGCGACGAAAGTCTTGCCGAGGTCGGTTCCGGTCGCGGTGATGAAGATCGCGGTCACGGCTTAATGTCTCAAAACGCGCATGCGCACGATGGCCGCGAGCCGCTCGATCCCTGCGTCGGGATGCTGCGCGGTGAAAGCAAAGCGCAGCCGCGCCGTGCCCGCCGGCACCGTCGGCGGCCTGATGGCGACGACCAGGAAACCTTCGTCGCGCAGCAATTCCGAAGCTGTCAGCGCCGCGTCGGTGTCGCCGACGATCACCGGCACGATCGCGCTTTGCGCCTCGGGCAGATTAAGCGCGCGGGCGAACAGCCGCGCCTTGCGCAACGGCTCAGCGGCGTAGGCCGGCTCGCGTTCGATCACATCAAGTGCGGCTGTCGCCGCGGCGATGACGCCTGGCGGCAGGCCGGTCGAATAGATGTAGGTCCGCGCGCGTGTTTGCATGAGTTCGATCACGGCGCGCGAGGCGCATAGATAGCCGCCATAGGCGCCGACCGCCTTCGACAGCGTGCCCATTTGCAACGGCACTTCGACGCTCGCCTGGCCGTTGGCGAAACTCGAACCGCGCCCGCCGCCGACCACGCCGAGGCCGTGGGCATCGTCGACAAGAAGCCAGGCGTCGAAGCGTTGCGCCAGCAGCGCCAGCGCCTCGAGCGGCGCCAGATCGCCGTCCATGGAGAACACGCCGTCGGTCGCGATCAGCGCGCGCCGTTTGCCGGCGCGGTGCGCGGCCAGTAATTGCTCGGCATGCGCCGTATCGGTGTGCCGGTAGAGCTCTATCGTGGCGCCTGCAGAGTTTGGCGCCGGCATGAATGCAGGCATGCGACAATTCATCGACGAGGATCAGATCGTCGGCGCCGACCAGAGCCGGAATGATGCCGGTATTGGCGAGGTAGCCCGAGCCGAACACGCAAGCCGCCTCGCTGCCCTTGAGCCGCGCCAGCCGCGCTTCGAGTGCCGCATAAAGCGGATGATTGCCGGTGACGAGGCGCGAAGCGCCGGCGCCGACGCCATAGCGCGCCGTCGCATCGAGCGCGGCGGCGATCACCTCGGGATGCTGGCTGAGATTGAGATAATCGTTGCAGGAGAAGGAGAGCAGGCGCCGGCCGTCGCGTTCGGCCCAGATGCCGGCGCGCGCGGTGACCACCGGCGCGCGGCGGAGCTGCGCCTGGTCCAGCGCTTTGAGCTTTTCTCCGGCGAATTCATCGAGCGAACGCATTGGCTTCCTTAGATAACCAGCCTTAGGCACAATGCGGCTGTTGTATCTGCATGAAAGCGCCGAATGTCGGGCAATACCAGCGAAAACAAAGGGCTAGGCGGCGCGGCGCCGGATTGGTACGCGGCCGGCCTCGACCACATCTGGCTGCCCTATGCGCAGATGAAGACCGCAACGCCGCCGCTTGCGGTCAAAGCAACCCATGGCAGCCGCATCGTGCTCGCCGACGGCCGCGAATTGATCGACGGCATCGCCTCGTGGTGGACCGCCTGCCACGGCTATAACCACCCGCACATCCGCGCGGCGGTCGAGCGCCAGCTTGCAACGCTGCCGCACGTCATGTTCGGCGGCATGGTGCACGAGCCGGCGCTGACGCTGGCGCGGCGGCTTGCCGCGATGCTCTCGCAAGAACCGCAAACGGACAATCTCGATCGCGTCTTCTTCAGCGATTCCGGCTCGGTCGCGGTCGAAGTCGCGCTGAAAATGGCGGTGCAATACTGGCTCAACAAAGGCGTCGCGGGCGCGCACCCGGATCGTCGCTTTCAAGGGCGGCTATCACGGCGACACTACCGGCGCGATGGCGGTGTCCGATCCGCAGAGCGGTTTTCATGCGCGCGTTTGCCGGGCTTTTGCCGCAACAGATCATCGCCGATCTGCCAGTCGATGAAGAAAGCACGGCGGCGCTCGAAGCCATGCTGGCGCAGCGGGCCGGCGAGATCGCCGCGATCATTGTCGAGCCTTTGGTGCAGGGCGCCGGCGGCATGCACTTTCACGATGCCGAAAGTGCTGCGCACGCTGCGCGCGCTGGCCGACCGTTATGAGCTGCTGCTGATCTTCGATGAGATCTTTACCGGCTTTTTCCGCACCGGCGCGATGTTCGCGTTCCAGCAAGCCGGCGTCGTGCCGGACATCGTCACGCTTTCCAAGGCGCTGACCGGCGGCACGCTTGCCGCTGGCCGCCACCATCGCGCGGCGAGAAAGTCTTCGAGGCGTTCTGGTCGGACGATCCGGCCAAGGCGCTGATGCACGGCCCGACCTTTATGGCGAACCCGCTCGCCTGCGCGGCGGCCAATGCTTCGCTCGATCTGTTCGAAACGCGAGCCGCGGCGCGATCAAGTGGCAAAAATCAAAGCCGCGCTGCGGCAAGGTCTCGAACCGTGCCGAAGGCTTCCCGGCGTCACAGACGTGCGGGTCAAAGGCGCCATTGGCGTGGTCGAACTCGACCGCATCGAAAACCTCAACGCTTTACGCCAACGCTTTATCGCTGAAGGCGTTTTCATCCGCCCGTTCGGCAACATTGTCTATCTGACGCCGGCCTTCACCATCGCCGAGGACGAGCTTGCCAAGTTGATGGATACGATCCGGCGCGTGCTTACCGCGCGGTGTGATCACCTTGGCTCGCCAACAAATCCCTGTCGCAACGTCGTCAGCCGCTCAAGCGCGGCGGGCGGCAGCGGGCCTTTTTCGACTGCTGCGAGCGCGTCCTCGAATTGCCGCGGTGTCGCCATTCCGACCAGGAGCGTGCCGATTGCCGGATCTGTCAGCACAAACCGCGTGGCGGCCTCGGTCAGGCTCGCGGCAAACCCCTCCGTGACCAGCGGCATCAGGCGGCGGGCGCGCGCGACGTCGGCGTCGTAGCTCATAGCCGAGCCGATCGGTGCCGGCGGCGGACTGGCAATCGGGTGACGCTCGGCCGAGCCGGATAGCGCGCCGCCGGCGAGCACGCGGATGCCGATGACGCCGACGCCGGCCGCTTTGGTGCGATCGAACAGCCGCCCATAGTCCTGTGCCGGATAGTTCGCCGGCAGCACCACTGCGGCGGACGGATTGAGCATATTGTAAACCACTTGAGCGCTGTCGAAAACGCGCGCGTCGATCACCTGATGCAACGCCGGCGTGTCGCCGACCGCGGTCAGCCCAAGAAAACGGGTCTTGCCCTGTTGGCGCAGCCGCTCGAACGCCGGCACCACCTCGCCGAGCACCTGCCGGACGCTGAGCGCTTCGCCGCCGCCGTTTTCGGTGATCGCATTATGCAGGTGGAAGATATCGACCCGGTCGCGGCGCAGCCGCACCAGGCTGGCTTCAAGCGATTTCACCACGGTGTCGGCAATGCGGGCGAACGCGGCGCTCGGCAGCCGGACCTTGGTGCCGACGACCGCATTGCCAGGCTTGAGGTCTTGCAGGATGCGGCCGAGATTCTTTTCCAACTCGCCATCGCCGTACTGCACCGCCGTGTCGAAGTAATTCACCCCGACGGCGAGCGCGCGTGCGACAGTGCGCTCCTGGTCGCGCGGATCGCCGCGCACCATCAGTCCGCCGACAGCGCCGCAGCCGAAGCCCAGCACCGAAAGCTGCATGCCGGTGCGGCCATAGGCCCGCATTTCCATGCCGTTCCTCCGCCCGTGCAATTATGATCGTCTCAGATAATCAGCTTGCCGCGGATATCGATGGCCCGGTCGATCTTGAGCAGCGCGCCGATGCCGGTGTCGGCGCCGGCATGGGTCTGTTCGCGCGGCAGCAGCTTGGCAAAAATCGCCTCGCGCATGGCGCCGCTCTCGTGCAGTTCGACGCTGCCGAAAAAGCGCAGGAAGCCGCTTTCCAGCACGCCGTCACGCTGCGCCTTGAAGTTGGAATACATCACGCAGACGCGCTTGTCGTGGGACAGGTTCTCCAGCGCCGTGCGCTTGGAGCGCTCCCAATAGGCGAGGTGCGCGTCGTCGAACACGATCATGCTGCCCTTGACCGAGATGTTCGGCCCCGCCGGCCCGTAAGTGGCGACCAGGCACGGACAGCCATCGTCCCAGGCGTTGCGGATCAGCGTCTTGATCGTGTCCGAGAGCGGCATGTGTTGTCCTGTGATTTGCGGAAGTGGCAATCCTAGCATGCTGACCGGAGCGTCAGTGAAGTCCGCTGCCTAATAGCCGACCACCGTGCCGTGCAGGTCATAGGCGTCGGCACGCTCGATCTTCACGGTGGCGATCTCGCCGACACGCAGCGGACGACGGCTGGCGACATAGACCGCACCGTCGATCTGCGGCGCATCGCCTTTGCTGCGGCCTTTCGCGACGGATGCACCGACCTCGTCGATAATCACGCGTTCACGGCCGCCGACTTTACGCTTGAGCCGCTTTTGCGAGATCGCCTGCTGGCGCGCCATCAGCCGGTGCCAGCGTTCCTCTTTCGCTTCGGCGGCGACGGGCGCGGCAAGATCGTTCGCCACGGCGCCGGCCACCGGCTCGTAGCGAAAACAGCCGACGCGATCGAGCTCGGCCTCATCCAGCCAGTCGAGCAGGAGAGAAAAATCTTCGTCGGTCTCGCCCGGAAAGCCGACGATGAAGGTTGAGCGGATGGTCAGGCTCGGGCAAATCTCCCGCCAGGCACGGATGCGCTCGAGCGTTTTCGCCTGCGCCGCCGGCCGGCGCATGCGTTTAAGTACGTCCGGGCTCGCATGCTGGAACGGCACATCCAGATAGGGAAGGATCTTCCCCTCGGCCATGAGCGGAATGACGTCATCGACATGCGGATAGGGATAGACGTAATGCAGCCGCACCCAGACGCCGAACTCGCCGAGCTCTTGCGCCAGGTCGAGAAACTTCGCCCGCACCTCGCGGCCTTTCCAGGTGCTCGCCGCATATTTGATATCGACGCCATAGGCCGAGGTGTCCTGCGAAATGACCAAAAGCTCCTTGACCCCGGCCGCGACCAGCCGCTCGGCCTCGCGCAACACGTCGGCGGCCGACCGCGAAACCAGATCGCCGCGCAATTTCGGGATGATGCAAAAGGTGCAGCGATTGTTGCAACCTTCTGAAATCTTGAGATAAGCGTAATGCCGCGGCGTCAGCTTGATGCCTTCCGGCGGAATCAGATCGGTATAGGGATCGTGTTGCGGCGGCGCGGCGCGATGTACGGCCTCCAGCACGTTCTCGTATTGCTGCGGGCCGGTAATGGCGAACACGCCCGGATGCGCGGCGGTGATCTTTTCCGGTTCCGCGCCCATGCAGCCGGTGACGATGACCTTGCCATTTTCGGCCATGGCGGCGCCGATGGCGGAAAGCGATTCCGCCTGCGCGCTGTCGAGGAAACCGCAGGTATTGACGATGGCGAGATCGGCGCCGGAATGCCCGCGCGCCAGTTCATAACCTTCCGACCGCAACCGGGTGATAATGCGCTCGGAATCGACCAGCGCCTTGGGGCAGCCGAGCGAAACGAAAGAAATGCGGGGGGCGCGGTTCATCGGCCTTATTAAGTCATTCCGGGGCCGCGCCGCCACGAAAAAGCCCGCCCGATACCCTCATTTCACCCGCTGCGACGGACACTCCATGCCCGTATTCGGGGGAAATTAAGGATTTGGGGCTCTCCTCGAACTGTAGCGAGTCACGCGGGGAGCACTGCTTCGAAGGTTTTTTGCCGGCACGCGGGCGAAGCACGGGCTGCGCGCTCGGGGTGTTGGCGGTTTTCAGGTTTAGATTTCGACGCCGCGAAGCGATTGGGACAGGTGAGATCGCAGTGGGACAGCGCGTAGGACAAATCGCAGTTTTGCTGCTGGCGGCAAGCCTTCTCGCCGTATGTCTCGCCGGCTGTGGCGGCTATTCGATGTTCGATCCGGACGCCTCGTTTGCCTCGCCGGGCAAGCAAGCCCAATGGAAACCGGGTGTCGAGCCAGCTTTGGCGACAGACCCAGGCACGACCGGCTCGACCTCCGACACGGTGGCGCTCACTTCCCTGTTCGCGCGCGCCGCAAACAGCAAGGTCAACGGCGATCCGGCTGCGCCACCCGTCGCACCGGCGTCCGCCGCAGCAAAGCCTGTCGCGGTGGCCGATGCCGGCGACACCGCCGTACCGGCAGCGCCGCCGCCGGGAACCGCCGAAAAAATCACCGAACCGCGCGGCCGCGCCTATCTGTTTCGCGGCGTCGCCGGCCTGATCTATTCGCGCGGCATGGACAAGCTTGCCGAACGGATCAAGCATGTCGGCATCGATGCCAGCGTCGACACCTATCTGGTCTGGCGCGGCGTTGCCGACCAGGCGATCCGCGACTATCGCCGCGACCCCGAACCGATCGCGCTGATTGGCCATTCGATGGGCGGTGATTCCGCGCTCGATTTCGCCGAATTGCTCAACTCGGAAAACATCCCGGTCAGCCTGCTTGTCACCTACGACCCGCCGCGCATCGCCGACGACGTGCCGCCCAACGTCGAGCGCTACATCAATATCTACCAATCCTCGAACTTCATGGGCGGCGGCAATGTGGTGGCGGGCGCGCGCTTCCACGGCCATTACGCGAGCTACAACCTCAAGGACCACAGCGAGATCGTCCACATCAATATCGAGAAGACCGATCGCATCCAGGAGCAATTGGTCGCGAAAGTCGCGCAGCTTGCCGGTACGCCGGCCACCGGCCAGGGCGAAACCGTGCCGCTCCGTCTTGAGGTCCCCGCGGACGCAGCGATCGAATTATGGGATTCCGGCATGCCGATGCAGGCGCATGCCGGCGATACGCTCAAAGCGCTGGCCGCGACTTATCATGTGCCGCTCTGGGCGCTCGAACAGGCCAATTCCGGCGCGGCCGGCGCGCTCAGCGAAGGCCAGCGCATCGTTGTCCCGCGCTATCTCGCGCCGATGGCCAGTCCAAGCCCAGTTGCCAGTACGGTCACAAGTTACGCACCAGTCGGGCGGTAGGCCGTCATTGCGAGCGGAGCGAAGCAATCCAGCCTTCGTAAGCTGCGCGGCCTCGATTGTTTCGTCGCTTCGCTCCTCGCAATGACGGGTTCAGCAGCGCGGCGCGAGACACAGCCCGCTCGGCTCAAAACAGCGCCAGAACGGCACCGGCGTCGATTGGCCGCCGACGCAGGTATAGACCGTGCACCAATTGAGCTGATCGCAATCGGACACGCAGCGACCCGCCGGCTGGGCGCAGGCGCCCGTCATCTTTTTAGCCTGCTTTGCCGCCAGCGCCGGAGCAAACGATGCCATAGCGAGCGCGCCGGCCAGCGCAATCGTGACGATCGATTTATGATGCATGAGACGGCCCCCCGGTTCATTCGAGCCGGCAAATTTCCCATAATCGGGAACGGCCGACAACCGGACTGCCGTCGCGATGAAGCTTCCCGATCCGTCATTGCTGCTGGTGACCGACCGCGCGCAGGCGCGGCGCCCGCTCGCTGAAATCGTCGCCGCGGCGCTCGTCAGCGGCTGCCGCTGGGTGAGTGTGCGCGAGAAGGATTTGCCCGAGGACGAGCAGGTGCCGCTGTTGCGTGGGCTCCTGCCGGTTGCGCACCGTCATGGCGCGTGGCTGGTGCTGCACGGCGAAGCCGCGTTGGCAAAGCTCGCCGGCGCCGACGGCGTGCATTTGCCGGCCGGCAGCGATGCCATCGCCGCACGCGCGCTGCTGGGCCGCGAAAAACTGATCGGCGTTTCGATCCATACCATCACCGAGGCCGAGGCGATCGATCCGCAAGCCGCCGATTACGCGCTCGCCGGTCCGGCCTTCGAAACGCCGAGCAAGCCTGGCTACGGACCGGAGATCGGCCGCAAGGGCCTTTTCGAAATCGCGCGCGCGTCACGCGTTCCGGTGCTCGCCATCGGCGGCATCAATACCGCCCGCGTCGGCGAGGTCATCGCCGCGGGCTGCGCCGGCGTCGCGGTGATGGGCGGCGTCATGCGCGCGCCCGATCCGGCGCTCGAAATCAGTGCGCTGATCGCCACGTTGAAAGGCTATCCGCGCGGCGAGTAAGTCTTGACGCCCTGATCGGGCGCCCACACGCCGGCCGGCAGTTTTCCCGCCTGCCAGAACACATCGATCGGCATGCCGCCGCGCGGATGGAAATAGCCGCCGATGCGCAGCCATTTCGGCTGCAAAAACGCGGCGAGTTTTTTGCCGATTGTCACCGTGCAGTCTTCGTGGAATGCGCCGTGATTGCGAAAACTGTTCAGATAAAGTTTTAGCGACTTTGACTCGACGAGCCAGTCCTTCGGCACATAGTCGATGACCAGCGTGGCGAAATCCGGCTGGCCGGTGACCGGGCACATCACGGTGAATTCGGGAAAGGTAAAGCGGGCAACGTAATTGGTGCCGGGATGCGGATTGCGCACGCGGTCTAGCTTCGCCCGGTCTGGCGAGGCCGGGATCGGGGTAGGGCGGCCGAGCTGCGGCTTTTTTACCATGACGCACACTGCATGCCTTGCTTGGGCGGGACATGACAAGGGGCTCCCCGATCCTGTAGAAGCCCCGGCATGACCGCCATTACCGATATCATTGGCCGGGAAATCCTCGACAGCCGCGGCAATCCGACCATTGAGGTCGATGTCGTGCTGGAGGACGGCTCGCGCGGCCGCGCCGGGGTGCCGTCGGGCGCCTCGACCGGCGCGCATGAAGCGGTTGAGCTGCGCGACGGCGACAGCAAGCGCTATCTCGGCAAGGGCGTCAGAAGTGCGGTCGAGGCCGTCAACGGTGAGATCTTCGATGCGCTGTCCGGCATGGAGGCCGAGGCGCAGGTCAAGATCGACGAGACCATGATCGCGCTCGACGGCACTCCGAACAAAGGCCGGCTCGGCGCCAATGCCATCCTCGGCGTCTCGCTGGCGACCGCCAAGGCCGCGGCGGCGGCAAACCACCTGCCGCTTTACCGTTATGTCGGCGGCGCCGCGGCGCGGCTTTTACCGGTGCCGATGATGAACATTATCAATGGCGGCGTGCATGCCGACAATCCGATCGACTTTCAGGAATTCATGATCGTGCCGCTCGGCATGGCGAATTTCGCCGAAGCGCTGCGCGCCGGATCGGAAATCTTTCACACGCTCCGCGGTGCGCTCAAAGCCGCCGGCCACAATACCAATGTCGGCGACGAAGGCGGCTTTGCCCCGAACCTGCCGTCGGCGGAGGCCGCGATCGATTTCATTTTGTCGGCGATCGGCAAGGCCGGATACCGCGCCGGCGAAGACGTCATGCTCGCGCTCGATCCGGCCGCGAGCGAATTTTTTAGCGACGGCGCGTATCAATACAAAGGCGAAGGCAAGACACGCTCGGTCGAGCAGCAGGTCGATTATCTCGCTGAACTCGCCAAACGATATCCGATCGTGTCGATCGAGGACGGCATGGCCGAGGACGATTATCCCGGCTGGAAAAAGCTGACGCAGAAGATTGGCGCAAAATGCCAGCTCGTCGGCGACGATATTTTCGTCACCAACGTGGCGCGGCTTAACGACGGCATTAAGAACGGCATCGCCAATTCGATCCTGATCAAGGTGAACCAGATCGGCACGCTGTCGGAAACGCTAGCCGCGGTCGAGACCGCGCACAAGGCGGGCTATACCGCGGTGATGTCGCACCGTTCCGGCGAGACCGAAGATTCCACCATCGCCGATCTCGCCGTCGCCACCAATTGCGGGCAGATCAAGACCGGCTCGCTCGCCCGCTCCGACCGCACCGCCAAGTACAATCAGTTCCTGCGCATCGAGGAGGAACTCGGCGCGCAGGCCAGCTATGCCGGCCGCGCGGCGTTCAGGGCACTTGGATAGATTGGTGCTTGGATAGATTGGCGCTCGGATAGATTGGCGCTCGGATAGATTCCAGATTTCCTGCGCTTGTCCGGCGACGGCGAACGGCGCTATACCGTCATCATTCAGCCGGGAATGGACGTGCGATGGATCAAACACTTGAATTGAAACCGGGCGACCGCCGGCTCGCCGTCGAACATTTGAGCGATTTCGTCGCCACCTCGGTCGCCGGCACGACGATGTCCGACGCGCCGTTCACCCATCTCGTGTTCGACCGCGTCTTTCCCGACGATATCTACGCACTGATGCTCGCCAATATGCCGGAAGCGACGGACTACCGGCCGATGCACGGCCGCAGCAAAGGCCACGATCTCACCGATGGCACGCATACGCGGGTGAAGATCGACCTGTTTCCGGAATATATCCGGCATCTGCCGCCGCAGAAGCGCGCAGTGTGGGATGTCGTCGGCCGCGCGCTGTGCTCGCACACGGTGAAAGAGGCCTTCATGCGCCGGCTTGCCGAACCGCTGGCGCGGCGATTCGGCAAACGCGCCGTCGGCATGTATCCGATCCCGATCCTGACCCGCGACATTCCCGGCTATCTGATCACGCCGCACACCGATACGCGCTGGAAGGGCATCACCGTGCAGCTGTATCTGCCGCGCGACCGTTCGCACACCAATATCGGCACAATCTTTCACGAAAAACTCGCCGACGGCTCGCTGCCCAAGCGCAAGCAAATGTCGTTTGCGCCAAATTCCGGTTACGCCTTCGCCGTCGGCACCGATACCTGGCATTCGGCCGATCCGGTCGGCCCCGAAGTGCGCACCCGCGACAGCATTCTGCTCACTTATTTCGTCGACCAGGGCGTGCTGCGATTCTTCCGCAACCGCGGCAAGCGGTTCGGCAATTTCATCGGCAGTGAAATCCGCAACCGGCTACCGTAATCGCCGCATTAAGCCCGCTTTAAGCCGCTCGCTGACATGGTGGCGGCATGGTCACGCGAAAGCGGCTGCGCGCCATCCTCAACGCGCTTGCGCTCTATGCGCTGGCGGCGCTGCTGATCGGCTATTTCGGCGTCAACGCCTATAGCGGCAATCGCGGACTTCAAGGCCAAGGAGGATATCGACCGGCAGATGGCGGCGCTCACCGCCGATCTGCAGCGCCTCCAGCACGAGCACGCGCAATGGGAGCGGCGCATCGCTTTGTTGAAGTCCGACGACCTCGACCCCGATATGCTCGACGAACGCGCCCGCGCGCTGCTCGACTACGCCGACCCCAACGAGCTGATCATGATGATCGATGGAAGGCCGCGGCGGTACCGGCACCTAAGACAAGCCCCTTGAACTGAACCGTTCCGGTTCCGAAATTAGATTTTCCGCAAGGATTTGGCTCGCCTGCCGCAATCCAGGGCCGCGTTTGGCCCGACTTCCGCACCGGGACGTTTTCGGCTAAGGGTTGATCGCCGCCCGGAAGTTTCAAGGATAGTCGTGTTTCGAGGACAATAATGGCCGTCGCCCAGACCAAGCAAACGGCTCAAAACACCCAAGGACTGCTTCCGGACGCGGATCTGGCCGCGCCACCGACTGCCGGCGCCGAATTTTCCAAGGACCAGGAGCTGGTGGCGCTGCGGCAGATGCTGCTGATCCGCCGCTTCGAGGAAAAGGCCGGCCAGATGTACGGCATGGGCCTGATCGGCGGCTTCTGCCACCTCTATATCGGCCAGGAAGCGGTCGTGGTCGGCATGAAGCTCGCCATGCGCGACGGCGACCAGATGATCACCGGCTATCGCGACCACGGCCACATGCTGGCCTGCGGCATGGATCCGAAAGGCGTGATGGCGGAACTCACCGGCCGGCGCGGCGGCTATTCCAAGGGCAAGGGCGGCTCGATGCACATGTTCTCGCTGGAGAAGAAATTCTACGGCGGCCACGGCATCGTCGGCGCCCAGGTGCCGCTCGGCACCGGGCTTGGCCTTCGCCAACAAATATCGCGGCAACAATAGCGTCTGCCTGACCTATTTCGGCGACGGCGCCGCGAACCAGGGCCAGGTCTATGAAAGCTTCAACATGGCCGAGCTGTGGAAGCTGCCGGTCATCTACGTCATCGAGAACAACCGCTACGCCATGGGCACCTCGGTGCACGCGCTCCTCGGCGCAGGCCGATTTCTCCAAGCGCGGCGTGTCCTTCAATATTCCGGGCAGGCAGGTCGACGGCATGGACGTGCGCGCGGTGAAAGCGGCCGCGCGAAGAGGCGCTCGCCTGGTGCCGCGCCGGCAAGGGCCCGATCATTCTGGAAATGATGACCTACCGCTATCGCGGCCATTCGATGTCCGATCCGGCCAAATACCGGACCAAGGAAGAAGTCGACAAAGTGCGCACCGAGCACGATCCGATCGAGCAGGTGCGCAAGCGGCTCCTCGACAAGAAATGGGCGAGCGAAGACGAATTGAAGAAGATCGACGCCGCGGTGCGCGCCGTCGTCAACGAGGCGTCCGAATTCGCCACCCACGACCCCGAACCCGATCCCGCCGAACTTTACACCGACGTCTATCGGTGATGCGCGCCTTAGCGCCAATAATTCACGTAAGCCGTTAAGTGAGCCGCCATGCCGATCGAGGTCCTGATGCCCGCCCTGTCGCCGACGATGGAGAAGGGCAATCTTGCCAAGTGGCTCAAGAAGGAAGGCGACACCGTCAAATCCGGCGACGTCATCGCCGAAATCGAGACCGACAAAGCCACCATGGAGGTGGAAGCGGTCGACGAAGGCACGCTCGGCAAAATTCTGGTGCCGGAAGGCACCGACGATGTCGCGGTCAATACGCCGATCGCCATGATCCTGGCCGAGGGCGAGGATGCCGCCGCGCTCAAGGGCAACGGCGGAGCACCGAACCAACGCCGGCACCGAAAGCCGGAACCTCCGGCCCGCCAGCGAAAAGGCGCGCCGCACCCGCGGCGCCCGCACCGGCAGCGGCGAAAACCGATGCCGCTACATCGCCGCAAAAGCGATCATGCCGGAACCCGAAGTGCCGGAAGGCACCGAGATGGTCTCCATGACCATGCGCGAAGCGTTGCGCGACGCCATGGCCGAGGAAATGCGCCGCGATCCACGACGTCTTCGTGATGGGCGAGGAGGTCGCCGAATATCAGGGCGCCTACAAAGTCACGCAAGGGCTGCTCGAGGAATTCGGCGCGCAACGCGTCATCGACACGCCGATCACCGAACACGGCTTTGCCGGCCTGGGCATCGGCGCGGCGCTCGCCGGATTGAAACCGATCGTCGAATTCATGACGTTCAATTTCGCCATGCAGGCGATGGACCAGCTCATCAATTCGGCGGCCAAGACGCAATATATGTCCGGCGGCCAGGTCAAGCTGCTCGATCGTGTTTCGCGGCCCGAACGGCCCGGCCTCGCGCGTCGCCGCCCAGCACAGCCAGGATTATTCGTCCTGGTATTCGCACATTCCCGGGCCTCAAAGTGATCGCGCCGTCGACCGCCGCCGACGCCAAGGGCCTGCTCAAAGCCGCGATCCGCGATCCCAATCCGGTGATCTTTCTGGAAAACGAAATTCTCTACGGCCATTCCTCGCCGGTGCCGAAGCTTGACGATTATGTGCTGCCGATCGGCCGCGCGCGCATCGTGCGCCCCGGCAAGGATGTCACGATCGTCGCCTGGTCCATGGGCATGTCGCTACGCGCTCAAAGCCGCCGAGGAACTGGCCAAAGACAATATCGACGCCGAGGTGATCGATCTGCGCACGCTCAAGCCGATGGACTCCGGCACCATCATCGAGTCGGTGAAAAAGACCGGCCGCCTCGTCACCGTCGAGGAAGGCTGGAAGCAATCCGGCGTCGGCGCCGAGATCGCCGCCCGCGTCATGGAAGAGGCGTTCGATTATCTCGACGCGCCGGTCGCGCGCGTGACCGGCAAGGACGTGCCGATGCCCTACGCCGCGAATCTGGAAAAGCTCGCGCTGCCCTCGGTCGCCGAAGTGGTCGAGGCGGCGAAAGCCGTCTGCTACCGCTGACGCGTCTTGAAGAAATTGTCGCGCCAGAGAAAATAATGCCCATCAACATCCTCATGCCGGCACTGTCGCCCACGATGGAGAAGGGCAACCTTGCCAAGTGGCTCAAGAAAGAGGGCGACGCGGTCAAGACCGGCGACGTCATCGCCGAGATCGAGACCGACAAGGCGACGATGGAATACGAAGCCGTCGATGACGGCATGATGGCCAAGATCGTGGTGCCGGAAGGCACCAGCGACGTGCCGGTCAATCAGCTCATCGCCGTGCTGGCGCAGAAGGCGAGGACGTGAAAGCCGCGGCGTCGGCGGCCGGGAAGGCGCTGCTCCGCCGCAAAGCCGGCCGAAGCGCCGAAGCCGACAGCGCCAGCGTCCGCAAGCTGCAGCGCCTGCGGTCGCAGCCAAGGCCTCCGCCGTCTCCGCCACCGCCGCCGCCGCGAAAGCGCCGAGCGCAGCGCCCGCAACCAACGGCCATGGCATCGACCGCGTCTTCTCTTCGCCGCTGGCGCGGCGCCTGGCCAAGGAAGCCGGCATCGATATCGGCCGCATCCAAGGCTCCGGCCCGCATGGCCGCGTCATCGCCCGCGATGTCGCGGCGGCGAAGGCAGGGCGGCGGCTTGCGCGCGCCGGCCAGCGGCACCTGCGCCGGGCGCGCGCCGGACTCCTCGCGCCGGCGATGTCGGACCAGCAGATCCGCGCGCTCTACGAAGACGGCAGCTACGAGGTCGTGCCGCATGACGGCATGCGCCGCACCATCGCGCAGCGGCTCACCGCCTCGGTGCAGACCATTCCGCATTTTCTATCTGACCGTCGATTGCGATATCGGCAAGCTGCTCGACGCGCGCGAGGAGATCAATGCGACGGCGCCGAAGAACAAGGACGGCAAGCCCGCCTACAAGCTCTCGGTCAACGATTTCGTCATCAAGGCGCTGGCGCTCGCTCTGCAGCGTGTGCCGGACGCCAATGTGAGCTGGACCGAAGGCGGCATGCTCAAGCACAAGCATTCCGATGTCGGCGTCGCGGTGGCGATGCCGAACGGACTGATCACGCCGATCATCCGCAACGCCGAAACGAAATCGCTGTCGGCGATCTCCAACGAGATGCGCGACCTTGCGGTGCGGGCGCGCGAGCGCAAGCTCAAGCCGCACGAATATCAGGGCGGCACCACGTCGGTATCGAATCTCGGCATGTACGGCATCAAGGATTTCACCGCGGTGATCAATCCGCCGCAATCGACCATCCTCGCCGTCGGCACCGGCGAGGAACGCGCGGTGGTGCGCAACGGCAAGATCGAGGCCGCGCACATCATGAGCGTGACCATGGCCTGCGACCACCGCGCCGTCGACGGCGCGCTCGGCGCCGTCCTGATCGGCGCGTTCAAGTCGCTGATCGAGAACCCGGTGATGATGCTGGTGTAAGCGCGTCAGTGCCGGATCGAGCCCCTTCGCGCGGAACGACCGTCGCTTTGCGCCTCCGGCGATGCGCAGCATTGCTTGAATCAGCGCCTTTGCAGACGCATCAGCGATTCTTCGCTGCCCGGCATGATGCCGGCGGCGAATTGCGTGACCATGTTGAGATCGCCCGGCAAAAAGCCGACGATCTCGGCGCCGGCGACATGCAACAGTTCCGGTTTCTGCTGCACGGCGAGTTCGGCCTCGCCGGTCATAAGGAGCGCGGCGGAAAAGCCGCCGGCCGGCGGATATTTGGTTTTCGGCCTCATTTGCTCGGCGATACCCATGCGCTCGAGAAGTTTTGCGAAATAAACGCCGCTGGCGCCGCCGGCGGACGGCTCGCTATAGGCGATCGATTTTGCGTTGAGCAGCGTCTCGTTTGAGCGCCTCCGGCGTCGAGATATCGGGCTTCGGCGCGCCGGCTTTGACCGCGATCGCGACGCCCGAACCCGCCAGCGTGACGTCGGAGCCCGGCGCGATCTTGCCTTGCTTCAAGAGCGCATCGATGCCGGCGCGGCTGAGGATCAAGACGTCGGCGGTTTCGCCGCTCTCGATGCGCTTGACCAGCATCGGCGCCGTGCCCCAGGTGACGGCGAGCTTGTGGCCGCTTGTCGTTTCGAACTGCGCGAACAGTCTTCGGCGGCGCTGCGCACGCCGATGCTGCTGTATACCGTGAGTTCAGCCATGAGCGTAGGCATCCTTCTTGCTTCACTTTATATCGCGTGGGAAAGAACAGGCGCGAGAATTGGCTCCGGCTGGCACCAATGGATGATCTGATCGAAGGCTATCGCCGTTTCCGCGCCGGCACCTGGCGGGCCGAACGCCGCCGGTTTGAGGCTTTGAGCCGGCTCGGGCAGCAGCCGCGCGCGCTGATCATCGCCTGTTCGGACAGCCGCACCGACCCGCAAATGGTTTTCAACGCCCGGCCGGGCGAGCTGTTTCGTCGTCCGCAACGTCGCGAATATCGCGCCGCCCTATGGCCCCGACGACAAGCCGCACGGCGTCAGTTCCGCGATCGAATTCGCGGTGCGCTCGCTGCAGGTGCGCGAGATCGTGGTCCTGGGTCACGCCATGTGCGGCGGCATTCGCGCGCTGCTCGACGGCGCCCCCGATGAAGTGTCGGATTTCGTCGGCCAATGGGTCCGCATCGCCGAACCGGCGCGGCAGCGCGCGATCGAGGCGCCGCCGGAGGAGCGGCAGTCGGTCTGCGAGCATGAATCGGTCCGCCTCTCGCTCGACAATCTGATGACCTTCCCCTGGATCAAGGAGCGCGGTCGAAGCCGGCCATCTCAAGCTGCATGGCTGCTTTTTCGATATCCGCTCCGGCGTACTCGAACGCCTCGGCGACGACGGCGTTTTCCATCCGATCCCCGATTAGGACGCGCTTGCGAACCTTCAAGCGCTAAAACGCACCGCGATCTCGTCGAGCGGCGGCCGCGGCCGGTCCTCGGGTGGACCCGGCGGCTTGCCGATGTGGATAAAGCCGGCGATGCGCTCCTGCGGCGCGAGGCCGAGCGCATCGAGCACGCTGCGGTCGTAGGCGTACCATTCGGTGATCCAGCTCGCCCCGTAACCCAGCGCGTGCGCGGCGAGCACAAGGTTCATGGCGGCGGCGCCGGCGGAAAGCACCTGCTCCCATTCCGGAATTTTCACATGCGGACCGGCGCGGCTCACCACGGCGATCACCAGCGGCGCCCGCATCAGCCGCTCGCGCTCGGCCTCAACCTGTCCCGGCTTCGCGTCCGGATATTTGGCTGACGAAAGGCTGCGGCAATCGCCGCGCCGGCCGCGCGCCTTGCCTCGCCTTCAAACACGATGAAGCGCCACGGCGCAAGCTTGCCGTGATCGGGCACGCGTGAGGCGACAGTCAGGAGCGTATCGATTTCGGCCGCCGACGGGGCAGGGCCGGCAAGTTCGACCGCTTTGAATGAGCGCCGGGTGGTGAGAAGCTTCAGGGCGTCGGGCATGGTTTTGACGATAAGCCTCGTTGTTGGGATAGATGCCCGCGACAATACCGGACATCGCGGCTACATATATAATAGGCGGAACGCGCGAGGCGAGGACTGGAATGCCTGACACCAATTTCGACATCATCATTATCGGCTCGGGGCCGGGCGGCTATGTCTGCGCCATCCGCGCCGCGCAGCTGGGCTTCAAGACCGCCATCGTCGAGCGCGATTATCTGGGCGGCATCTGCCTCAACTGGGGCTGCATCCCGACCAAGGCGCTGCTGCGCTCCGCCGAGATTTTCCATTATCTGCAGCACGCCAAGGATTACGGGCTTTCCGCCGGCGAAGTGACCTACGATCCGGTCGCCGTGGTGAAGCGCTCGCGCGCCGTGTCCAAGCGGCTCAACGACGGCGTCGGCTTTCTGATGAAGAAGAACAAGGTCCCGGTGATCTGGGGCGAGGCGACGATCGACGCGCCCGGCAAGATCACCGTGAAGGCCGGCAAGAGCGAAGCGCCGAAGGGCGCGCTCGGCGCCGGCTCGTATCAGGCCAAGCACATCATCCTCGCCACCGGCGCGCGGCCGCGCGTGCTGCCGGGCCTCGAGCCCGACAAGAAACTGGTCTGGACCTATTTCGAGGCGATGGTGCCGGAACGCATGCCGAAGACGCTGCTTGTCGTCGGCTCGGGCGCCATCGGCATCGAATTCGCCTCGTTCTATCGCACGCTTGGCTCCGAGGTGACCGTGGTCGAGGTGCTGCCGCAAATCCTGCCGGCCGAGGATGCCGAGATCGCCGCCTTCGCGCGCAAGAGTTTCGAGAAGCAGGGCATCAAGATTTTCACCGGCGCCAAAGTGACCAAGCTCGACAAGAAGGCCGACAGCGTCACCGCGACCATCGATGACGGCAAAGGCGGCACGCAGACGCTGACCGTCGAGCGCGTCATCTCCGCCGTCGGCGTCGTCGGCAATATCGAAAATCTCGGCCTGGAAAAGCTCGGCGTGAAAACCGAGCGCGGCACGATCGTCATCGACGGCGCGTGCAAGACCAACGTGCCGGGCATCTATGCCATCGGCGACGTCGCCGGCCCGCCGCTGCTCGCGCACAAGGCCGAGCACGAAGGCGTCATTTGCGTCGAGGCGATCAAGGGACTGCATCCGCATCCGATGGACAAGCTGCTCATTCCCGGCTGCACTTATTGCACGCCGCAAATCGCCTCGGTCGGACTGACCGAACAGGCCTGCAAGGAGAAGAAGCTCGACATCCGCGTCGGCCACTTTCCCTTCGTCGGCAACGGCAAGGCCATCGCCATGGGCGAGGATCAGGGCACTGGTCAAAGTGATCTTCGACAAGAAGACCGGCCAACTGCTCGGCGCGCACATGGTGGGCGCGGAAGTCACCGAGCTGATCCAGGGCTACGTGGTGGCGATGAATCTCGAAACCACGGAAGAAGAGCTGATGCACACCGTGTTCCCGCATCCGACATTGTCGGAAATGATGAAGGAAGCGGTGCTGGATGCGTATGGGCGGGTGCTGAATATCTAATCGTCATTCCCGCGAAAGCGCGGAGGGAGTTACGCGACCAATCCCGTCATCGGCTTCACGTCGGCGCTGCCGGGAAAGACATTCTGCGCCAGCGCGCGGTCGTCGGCGCGCAGGTGATCCTTCAGCACGCCCTTGAGCACGGCGCGCAGATCGGTTGTCGGCTTGAGGTCGCGGTTCTCGTAGAGATCGGCGCTCTTTCAATCCCGGCCAATCGGCGATGACGCGGCCGCCTTTGAGCGCGCCGCCGACCAGAAGCGCAACCGTCGCGGTGCCGTGGTCGGTGCCGTCGGTGCCGTTGATATGCGCGGTGCGGCCGAACTCGGTGGACGAGCGCCACGACGGTATCGTTCCACGCCGGGCCCATATTGGTCTTGACCGCGGCAGAGCGCATCATCGAGCGCGCCGAGCAGTTGCGACAGCCGCCCGGTGGCGATGCCTTCGTTGACATGAGTGTCCCAGCCGTCGAGCGCCAGCGCGCCGACGCGCGGCCCGTCCGGCTGCGCCAGAAATTTCGCGGCATTGCCGGCGGCCTCGGAGAAATAGGCGCGCACTTGCGCCGGGCCGGGCCCGCCAGGCTTTTGCCCATCCATATCGCCCGACTGCTCGATGGCGGACAGTTTGGAATTGTCTTCGAGCACGCTCGCCAGCTTCGCATCGGAATGACGATAAAGATCGAGCAAGCCGCGCCACCGTGTCGTCGCTCGCCGGCATGGATCCGCTGCGGCGACCACGACAGAACCGGCGCCGGCCCGCGCACCACGAGCGGCGTCACCGGCCCGACGGCAAAAACGCTGCTGCCCTTGGGATCGACGCGGCCGCCCGGCGCAAGCCCGGCCAGCGCGCGATTGAGCCAGCCGCTCTCGCTCGGGCCGGCTTTGGCAGGCCGCTCTCCAGCAAATCCTGGCCGTCGAAATGCGAGCGCTCGCGATAGGGCGTGGCGCAGGCATGAACGATAATCGCTTCGTTGGCCTGGAACATGCGATGCAGATTGGGCATCGCCGGATTGAGCGCGAAGAAATCGTCGAGCTTGAGCGCCGGCGACCTTGCCGTCGAGCGTGAGCGCGTTGTCGCCGCGCAATGCCACCCAATCCGGATCGCCGACCGGCGCGACGGTAGCGAGCCCGTCAAGCGCGCCGCGCAGGATGATGGCGAGAAAGCGCGGATCGCGGCCTTCGGCGTAGCGCGAGCTTCGGCAGATAGGCCCAGGCGAACAGCGTGCCGGAGGCGAGCAGCAATTCGCGGCGCGATGGCGCATGCAGTCTCATGGTCATCTCCGCAAGAATTCCGGCGACATGACGAGAAGCGCCAAGGCCTGATTGCGCGTCTCGGCGCGCGCCACCGTCTTGCGCGTGTCGGCCGAGGCGAGCGGGCCCAAGCCGCTGTCGAGCAGCGCGAGCGGATCGGCGACCGCGCACGCCGGCCGGCAAATTGATTGGCGATATCGATGCGGTGCGGCACGCCGTCGATCCAGGCCGCTTCGGTGTCGGGATAGCCGTTCGGCGCCGGCGGCCGCCACAACGGCGCGCCGAGCGCGGCCTGCGCATTCATGATGGGACCGATGGGGATCGTCGTCCTGCGCGCCGGTCAGCCGCAGCGCGCCCGCGATCCATTCGGCAGGCGGTTTGAGTTTTTGCCGCTGCGGTGTCCACGACTCGTCCGCCATGACCAGAGTCCTGGCGACTTCTTTGAGATTGCCGTCGCTGTCCTTAAAACTCTTCGCCAGCTTGGCGACGAGCGCGGGCGGCGGATCGTCGGCGACAAAATGCGCGGCGAGCTTTTGCGCGATGTGCTGCGCCGTGGCCGGATGGCGCGCGAGATCGGCCAAGCACCGCGCGGCCCTGATCCATGCCGGTGTCGGGATAGGTCTTGCCGAGCACGGTCTGATCGCCCGGCTCGTGCAGGCGCTTGTTGAAGATAAATTCGCCGCCGCGGTCGGGCTCGTCCGGATTGATCCAGGTCCAGCCGGTGAGCACATTGGCAAAACTCGTGACATCGGCCTGCGTATAGCCGCAGCGGACGCCGAGCGTGTGCAGTTCAAGCGTCTCGCGGGCGAGATTTTCGTTCAGGCCTTTGTCGCGGTTGATGCCGGCGATCGAATCCGCGCCCATCGACTCGACATTGTCGAGATAGAACAGCATGGCCGGATGGCTTTCGACCGCTAGCAGCAGATCGGCGAAGCGGCCGAGCACGTGCGGGCGGATCGCTTCGCGCTCGTAGGCGCCGGCCATGGCCGGGATTCTTGTCGGCGGAAATGCAGAAATGATTCGACCAGAACCACACCAGGCGTTCGACAAAGCCGATATCGGGACCGGCCGCGGCATTAAAGCGCGCCCCGCCGGTCACGGCATCGAAACGCGCCTTGGCCTCGTCTGGATGATTTGCTGCGGCAGCGGCGGCTTTCCCGGAACCGGCGCCGCATCCGCGATCGTGGCTTTGGCGAGGTCGGTCATCGCCTGTGTCTGCTATCGGCCTCGCCCGCCTTCTGAACGCGCAGCGCGAGCTTTTGCTGGGCGCTTCGCTCGGCCTGGAAGTCGGACACCATGCGCGCGGCTTCGCCGCTGGACGGCAGATCGTTCGCCAGCGCGCCGGCGAAGGCCCGATCGAGATCCGCAAGCAAGTGCGCCGCGCGGGTCGCCGGCAATGGCCGCGATCTGATCGCCGGCCGGCCCGAAGCCGAATCGGTGGAGCGCCAGAGCTGCCGCTTCTTGTCCACGAGCGGTCATCGAGATAAATCCTCCCGCGACGCCGCGCACTCGCGAGCGGATCAATAGGCATTTCTATTGTGGCAAAAGTTCGATTGTGGAACGCGGAACTGAAGCGAGTTTTGTTACAGTTTGTTCATGGGGAGCGCGCATTTGCGCGCGGAACAACCGCCTTGCGGCGCAGCACGCCGCCTCGTAAGTATCACAACAGGGATTAATTGCCCGCGAAGCCATTATGGCCGTTTTGATCGACACTATTGCAGCGCCGCCGGCCGGCCCCGCCATCCGGAAAAGGCGCATCGGCCGGATCAGCCGGCCTTGCGCAAGCCCGACTGGATCAGCGTCAAGGCGCCGGTCTCGCGCGGCTATCTCGAGACCCAGAAGCATCGTGCGCGAGAACGGCCTGCACACGGTGTGCGAGGAGGCCGGCTGTCCCAATATCGGCGAGTGCTGGGAGAAGAAGCACGCCACCTTCATGATCATGGGCGACACCTGCACGCGGGCCTGCGCCTTCTGCAACGTCAAGACCGGACTTCCCGGTGCGCTCGACGCCGCCGAGCCGGCGCATGTCGCCGAAGCGACCGCGAAACTCGGGCTCGCCATATCGTCATCACCTCGGTCGATCGCGACGATCTCGACGATGGCGGGGCAGCGCACTTCGCCGCCGTCATCGGCGCGATCCGCGCGCGCTGCCCGAACACCACGATCGAGGTGCTGACGCCGGATTTCTTGCGCAAGGACGGCGCCGGCGGACATCGTCGTTGCAGCGCGGCCCGACATTTTCAATCACAATCTCGAAACCGTGCCGTCGAAATATCTCACCGTGCGACCGGGCGCGCGCTATTTCGCCTCGCATCCGGCTCCTGCAACGGGTCAAAGAGATCGACCCGGCGATGTTCACCAAATCCGGCATCATGGTCGGGCTCGGCGAGGAGCGTAACGAAGTGCTGCAGGTGATGGACGATCTGCGCGCGGCGAACGTCGACTTCCTCACTATCGGGCAATATCTGCAGCCGTCGCGCAAACATCATCCGGTGATGCGCTTTGTGCCGCCGGACGAATTCAAGGCGCTGGAGACGATCGCCTATGCCAAGGGATTTTCGATGGTGTCGGCGAGCCCGCTGACGCGCTCGTCGCATCATGCCGGCGAGGATTTTGCGCGGCTTAAGGCGTTACGGACGGCGCGCTGATCGATGCCGCAATTTTCGACCAAGCGGCGGGTGCAGCATTCCGCCGCCGACATGTTCGACCTCGTCGCCGACGTCGAGCACTATCCGGAATTCGTGCCGCTGTGCCGCTCGCTCGCCGTGCGCAAGCGCATGCAGCGACGGCGAGGGCAGGGACGTCATCGTCGCCGACATGACGGTTGCCTATAAGCTCGTCCGCGAAACTTTCACCAGCCGCGTCACGCTCGACCGCAACAAGCTGGAAATTCTGGTCGAATATCTCGAAGGCCCGTTTCGGAAAATGAACAACCGCTGGACTTTCACGCCGGCCGGCGACAGCGCCTGCGACGTCGGAGTTTTTCATCGCCTACGAATTCCGCAGCCGCACGCTCGGCGCTGTTGATGGGCGCCATGTTCGACGCCGCCTTCCGCCGCTTTGCCGCGGCCTTCGAACGCCGCGCCGACGAGGTTTACGGCACGGCGTAATCTGCCCTTACCGCTTAACTATCCCGACGTTTGCGTGGGCGGCGGTCGAATTTATCGCCGCAAAGGCAGATAATGGCCGGCCCGGCTGTGCAGAGACCGATGTGTTTACGAAAATCCATTGCGGTCGCCTCGGCGGTTCTGCTTGCGATCGCACTGGCGCAGGCTGACGCCGTGGCCAAGGGATTCGGCGGCCACGGCTTCGGCCCTGGTTTCGGTCACGGCTTTTTTGGCGGCCACAATTTCTTCGGCCATCACCTTCGATCACGACTTTCATCATTTCAGCCATCATGACTTCCACGGCCATCATTGGGCCGTCCACGATTTCGGCCATTGGGACGGCGGTCAGCTTAGGCGGCCATTTCGGCCACTGGGAGCCAGGTCATTGGCACGACGCGTCCGGCTTTGGCGGCCACGATCACTGGTCGCCGCACCTGCAAGGCGTCTGGGGGCTTTAGGTCACCGCGCTAGCCGCGTCTATCTTTCGCCAGCACTTCAAGCAGCGCGAGCGCCTGCACGACCGAGCGCAACCGCACGCGGTGCGGCCGATCTTGCCGAAACGGCGGCTGCGCGCAAGATGCCGGCCGGCAGCGGCTTGCCGCGGCGAAATAGACGAGCCCGACCGGCTTTTGCTTCGAGCCGCCGCCCGGACCGGCAATGCCGGTGATCGCGACCGGAAATATCGGCTTGCGAATTTTTCAGCGCGCCCGTCAGCCATGGCTGCCGCGGTTTCGGCGCTGACCGCGCCGTGGCGGCTCAGCGTCGCCGCCGGCACGCCGAGCATTTTCTCGCTTCGCCGCGTTCGGAATAGGTGACGAAGCCGCAATCGACCACGTCGGAAGAGCCGGCGATTTCGGTCAGCGCCGCGGCGACGAGCCCGCCGGTGCAGGATTCCGCGGTGGCGATTCGCAAACCGCGCGCGCGGCAGAGGTCGAGCACGCGCCGCGCGGCGCGCGCGCAGCTCCGCGCCGATCATGCCGCGCTCCACGGCAGCCGGACCGTCGCCGTCGCCATCGCCACGATGCCTTCGCCACGGCCGGTGAAGCCGAGCTGTTCGCTGGTCGTCGCCTTGATCGCGACGCGAGTGACGGGAATGCCGGCGATCGCGGCGATGCGCGCGCGCATGGCGTCGCGATGCGGCGAAACGCGCGGCGCTTCGCAGACGACGGTGACGTCGAGATGCGCGATCATGCCGCCGCGCGCCCGCACGCGCTCGCAGGCGAAGGCGAGAAAGCGGTCCGACGACGCGCCCTTCCATTGCGGATCGCTCGGCGGAAAATGCGCGCCGATATCGCCGTCGGCGAGCGCGCCGAGAATGGCATCGACCAGCGCATGCAGCACGACATCGGCGTCCGAATGGCCGGTCACGCCGCGCGAATGCGGGATACGGACGCCGCCGAGCATGACGTGATCGCCGTCGGCGAAGGCGTGCACGTCGAAGCCGTTGCCGGTGCGCACGTCGGACGAGCGCGGCGAGATGCACTAGTTCGGCGCGGGCGAAATCCTCGTTGGTCGTCACTTTCACATTGCCGCTTTCGCCTTCGAACACGCTGACGCGCTGCCCGGCCCATTCGGCGAGCGCCGCGTCGTCGGTAAATCTCTCGAGCCCGGCCGCCGCGGCGCGCCGATGCGCCGTCGAGGATGCATCGAAGGCGAAGGCCTGCGGCGTCTGCACGATGCGCAACCGGCTGCGATCGAGCGTTTCGGTCGACCGTCGCGCTGTCATCGATCTGCTTCACGGTGTCGGCAATGGCGATGCCGGGCACCGCCGCGCCGCTCTTCCTGCCGGCGGCGATGGCGCGGTTGATCAGCGCGCCGCTCAGGAACGGCCGCGCCGCGTCGTGAATGAGCACGAGATCGGGCGCGTTCGCCGCCAGCGCTTCAAGCCCGGCGCGCACCGACGCCTGGCGCGTCGCGCCGCCGGCACCGGCGCGCGACATTTTTCATGCCGGCCGTCGCCGCACGATAGATCTCTTCATCGGTCGGATTGATGACCGGCTGCACCAGATCGACCTGCGGGTGATCGAGAAATGCCGCGAGCGTCGGCCGGATCATCGGCTCGCCGGCGATGTCGCGATATTGCTTCGGCACGTCGCCGCCGGCGCGCTCGCCGCGGCCGGCTGCAACGATAACCGCGGCCACCGTGTCCGTCATCCGACAGCTCTCGTCCGCTTCCGCGCAATATTCCGTCGGGCATGGCTTAGCGCATGTCGCGATGATGTGCGAACGCGCCCGCGAAAAGCCGGCGCGCTTAACCACGTCGGGAATTCCCTGACCGGAGGATGTTCACAGCTAGGCGATATTGCAGTGCAGCACTTGCACCGCACAAGTTTTGGCTAAACTCTATGCAGAGGCTCAATAACGCCTAATTCGTGTGCATCTATGACGCCAGCACGAAAACGGCTCCGCTTCCTAAAGGTCAAGTATCTGACTTCCAATAGCTTTTTCCATAAGCGTGGAGGCCCCGAGTGCGGGGTTTCGAGAGCCACAGAATGAGCGCCGTCGAGCCTCTGCTGACGACATCGGCGGCCGATGCGGTGCTCAACGCGCTGCCGCATCCGGTCATCGTCGTGTCGCCTGACGGCAAAGTGGTCGACGCCAATGTCGCCGCCGAAGCCTTCTTCGAGGTTTCGGTGCCGCTGTTGCGCCGGCATCTGCTGCGCGACCTGGTGCCGTTCGGCAGTCCCTTGCTCACCCTGATCGAGCAGGTGCGCCGGCGCGGCGCCGCGGTCAACGAATACAAGGTCGATCTCGGCACGCCGCGCAATCCCGGCGACCGGCTGGTCGATCTGCATGTCGGCGCCGCTGCCGGAGCAGCCGGACCACGTCGTCGTGATGCTGCAGGAGCGCACCATCGCCGACAAGATGGATCGCCAGCTCACCCATCGCGGCGCGGCGCGTTCGGTGATCGCGCTCGCCGCCATGCTCGCGCATGAGATCAAAAATCCGCTGTCCGGCATCCGCGGCGCGGCGCAGCTGCTCGAGCAATCGGCCGACGACGACGACCGCACGCTGACGCGGCTGATCTGCGACGAGGCCGACCGCATCGTGAAGCTGGTCGACCGCATGGAAGTGTTCACCGACGAGCGGCCGGTCGAGCGCGAGCCGATCAACATCCACGTCGTGCTCGATCACGTGAAGCGGCTGGCGCAATCGGGCTTCGCGCCGCCACATCAAATTCATCGAGGAATACGATCCGTCGCTGCCGCCGGTGCTGGCGAACCGCGATCAGCTCATCCAGGTGTTCCTCAACTCTGGTCAAGAACGCGGCCGAGGCGATCGGCGACAATGCGACCGGCGGCGAAATCGCGCTGACCACCGCGTTTCGCCCCGGCGTGCGGCTGTCGCTGCCGGGCGCCAATGCGCGCATCTCGCTGCCGCTCGAATTCTGCGTCCGCGACAACGGCCCGGGCGTGCCCGACGAATTGATGCCGCATCTGTTCGATCCGTTCGTCACCACCAAGCCGACCGGATCGGGTCTCGGACTGGCGCTGGTCGCCAAGATCGTCGGCGACCACGGCGGCATCATCGAATGCGAGTCGCAGCCGCGCCGCACCATCTTTCGCATACTCATGCCGAAATACGCCGCCGATTACGGCGGTGAAGGCGCCGAGCCGGACGGCGGCCGCCAGCCACAAGGGGATCATTGATGCCCGCGGGAAGCATTCTCGTCGCCGACGACGACGCGGCGATCCGGACGGTGCTCAATCAGGCGCTGTCGCGCGCCGGCTACGAAGTCCGCTCGACCGGCAATGCCGCCACGCTCTGGCGCTGGATCAGCCAGGGCGACGGCGATCTCATCATCACCGACGTGGTGCTGCCGGACGAGAGCGCCTTCGACCTGCTGCCGCGCATCAAGAAGTCGCGGCCCGATCTGCCGATCATCATCATGAGCGCGCAGAACACGTTCATGACGGCGATCCGCGCCTCCGAGCGCGGCGCCTACGAATATCTGCCGAAGCCGTTCGATCTGAAGGAACTGATCGCGATCGTCGGCCGCGCGCTGTCGGAGCCGAAGGAGAAGGCGCGGCAACCGGCCAAGGTCGAGGATTTCGAATCCATTCCGCTGGTCGGCCGCTCGCCGGCGATGCAGGAAATCTATCGCGTGCTGGCGCGGCTGATGCAGACCGACCTGACGGTGATGATCTCGGGCGAGTCCGGCACCGGCAAGGAACTGGTGGCGCGCGCGCTGCACGATTACGGCAAGCGGCGCACCGGACCGTTCGTCGCCATCAACATGGCGGCGATCCCGCGCGACCTGATCGAGTCGGAATTGTTCGGCCACGAGAAGGGCGCCTTCACCGGCGCCAATACGCGCAGCTCCGGCCGCTTCGAGCAGGCCGAAGGCGGCACGCTGTTCCTCGACGAAATCGGCGACATGCCGATGGAGGCGCAGACGCGGCTGCTGCGCGTGCTGCAACAGGGCGAATACACCACGGTCGGCGGCCGCACGCCGATCAAGGCCGACGTGCGCATCATCGCCGCGACCAACAAGGATCTGCGCCAGCTCATCCAGCAGGGCCTGTTCCGCGAAGATCTGTTCTTCCGCCTCAACGTCGTGCCGCTGCGGCTGCCGCCGCTGCGCGAGCGCACCGAGGACATTCCCGATCTGATCCGGCATTTCTTCGCGATGGTGGAGCGCGAAGGCCTGCCGCCGAAGCAGATCGACCAGGCCGCGCTCGAGCGGCTCAAGCGCCATCGCTGGCCGGGCAATGTGCGCGAACTGGAAAATCTGGCGCGCCGGCTGGCCGCGCTCTATCCGCAGGAGACGATTACGGCCGCCGTGATCGACGCCGAATTGTCGCAGCCGGCGCTGGTCGCGCCCGGCGAAAGCAAAGCGGCGACGAAAACCTGTCGAGCGCGGTCGAGCGCCATCTGGCGCGCTACTTCTCCGGCTTCGACGACGGCCTGCCGCCGCCCGGGCCTCTACCACCGCATCCTGCGCGAGGTCGAAGGCCCGCTGCTGTCGGCGGCGCTGACCGCGACCCGCGGCAACCAGATCCGCGCCGCCGACCTTTTGGGGTCAACCGCAACACGCTGCGCAAGAAAATCCGCGATCTGGATATCCAGGTCTACCGCACCAGCGGCGGCTAACCGGCGGCTATCGAGATGGCTGGGCCGCCGCAAATGCGCGCCTAGTAATTGTCGCAATCGGGCAACATTGTTGTATAAAAGCATCACTCGGGGACGGGTGGTAGGGCTCTCACCTGCCCATTCACCCTGAAAAGCCCGCCTTGCGACGTGTCCGGGAAGCCACAATGGCGACTGTCGATCAGGTCGCCGCCGCTCGATCCGGCCGCCGTAACGCCGATGCCGGTGGCCTCGCGGCTGATCGGCGCGATCGCGGTCGGCCTCGCGCTGCTGTCGGCCACCGCCACCTTCCTGGTGCTCGCCGGCCTGACGCCGATCGCGCCGGTCCACGACGTCGTCGTCAAGCTGCTGCTCGGTAACGCCGTCACCGGGCTGCTGCTGCTCGCCATCATCGGGCGCGAAGTCTGGGTCGTCATCCAGGCGCGCCGGCGCGGCCGCGCCGGCTCGCGGCTGCACGTGCAGATCGTCGGCCTGTTCGCCGTCATCGCCGCGGTGCCGACCATCCTCGTCGCCGTGGTCGCGTCGACGACGCTCGACCGCGGCCTCGACCGCTTCTTCTCCACCCGCACGCGCGCCATGATCGAGCAATCGCTGATCGTGGCCAACGCCTATGTGAACGATCACGCCGCAGGCGATCCGCGGCGAGATCTTGGCGATGGCCTACGATCTCGGCCGCGCCAAGCCGCTGTTCGACCAAGATCGCGAGCAATTCCGCACATTCCTCACCGCGCAGGCCACCGGGCGCGACCTTGCCGCCGCCATCATCATCAAGCCCGACGGCTCGACGGTCGAGCGCGCCGACGTCACGATGGACCAGAAAATCGTGCTGCCGTCGCGCGCAGCTGCTTGCCGCCAGATCAACGAAACCGATCCGCAGGTCGCGCTCATTCCGGAGGGCGATCACGTCGCGGCAGTCGTCAAGCTGCACGGCTACGACGACATGTATCTCTATGTCGCGCGGCTGCTCGATCCGCGCGTCGTGCAGCAATTGCGCGCGACGCAGGAGAGCGTCGGCGAATATGCCAATCTCGAAGCGCGCCGCCTCGGCATTCAGATCGCCTTCGCGCTGATGTTCACCGTCATCGCGCTGATCGTGCTGCTTGTCCGCGGCCTGGATCGGACTGGATTTCGCCAACCGGCTGGTGGCGCCGATCCGCCGCCTGATCGGCGCCGCCAACGTGGTCTCGACCGGCAATCTCCACATCCAGGTGCCGGTGCACCGGTCGGAAGGCGATCTCGCCCAGACTCGGCGAAACCTTCAACAACATGACGCAGGAACTGCGCACGCAGCACGACGACATCGTGCGCGCGCGCGACCTCATCGACAGCCGGCGCCGATTTACCGAAGCGGTGCTCGCCGGCGCCAGCGCCGGCGTCATCGGCGTCAATGCCGACGGCCGCATCTCCATCCTCAACCGCTCGGCGGAACGGCTGATCGGCCGCATCGAAAGCGAGGTGCTCGGCCTGCCGCTCGCCGAGGTCGCGCCCGAACTCGCCGAGATTTTCCAGGCCGCGCGCAACGGCAATCAGCGCCTGGTGCAGCGTCAGGTCACCGTCACGCGCGACGGCCAGGAGCGCAATTTTTCGGTGCGCGTCACCAGCGAGCAGGCGACCGAATCCGAGCACGGCTACGTCATCACCATCGACGACATCACCGAACTGGTGCTGGCGCAGCGCTCCTCGGCCTGGGCCGACATCGCGCGGCGCATCGCGCACGAGATCAAAAATCCGCTCACGCCGATCCAGTTGTCGGCCGAGCGGCTGCGCCGCAAATACGGCAAGATCGATCACCGACGATCCGGCCGTGTTCGAGCAATGCACCGAGACGATCGTGCGCCAGGTCGACGATATCAAGCGCATGGTCGACGAGTTCTCGCGCTTCGCGCGCATGCCCAAGCCGGTCATCGCCGACGAGGACGTCGCCGATACCGTGCGCCAGGTCGTGTTCCTGCTGCGCGTCGGCCATCCCGACATCGATTTCGACGTCGAGCTTGCCGCCGGAAACGATGCCGGCGCGTTTCGACCGCCGGCTGATCTCGCAGGCGCTCACCAACATCATCAAGAACGCGACCGAGGCGATCGGCGCCGTGCCGCCGGCCGAACTCGGCCGCGGCCGCATCGTCGTGCAGCGCCAGCGCGACGGCAAGGACGTCGTCATCGATGTGATCGACAACGGCATCGGCCTGCCGAAGGAAAACCGCGCGCGCCTGCTCGAGCCCTATGTGACGACGCGCGAGAAGGGCACCGGCCTCGGCCTCGCCATCGTCGGCCGCATTCTCGAAGAACATGGCGGCCGCATCGAGCTGCGCGACGCCGCCGACAAGACCCCAGGCGCGCGCGGCGCCTGGATGCAATTGCGCTTCATCGCCGAGCCGCTCACAGCGCCGGCGGACGCCGAGGCAGCGGTCGAACCGCGCGCGGCGGCAGAGTAACCAATCAGGGTAGGACGGGCGTAGATCATGGCATCCGATATCCTCATCGTCGACGACGAAGCCGATATCCGCGAACTGGTCGCGGGCATCCTGCAGGACGAAGGCCACGGCACCCGCACCGCGCGCGACAGCGACGAGGCGCTCGGCGCCGTCGTTGCGCGCCGGCCCAACCTCGTCTTCCTCGACATCTGGCTGCAAGGCAGCCGGCTCGACGGCCTGCAACTGCTCGACAGCCTCAAGCCGAGCATCCCGAACTGCCGATCGTGATGATTTCCGGCCACGGCAATATCGAAACCGCGGTCTCCGCCATCAAGCGCGGCGCCTATGACTTCATCGAAAAGCCGTTCAAGGCCGACCGGCTGCTGCTGGTCGCCGAGCGGGCGCTGGAAAATTCGCGGCTCAAGCGCGAGGTGCGCGAGCTCAAGCAGCTCGCGCCGCTCGCAGCGATGCTGGTCGGCCGCTCGCCGGCCGCCAATCAGTTGCGCCAGACCATCGAGAAGGTGGCGCCGACCAACAGCCGCATCCTCATCGTCGGACCGTCGGGCAGCGGCAAGGAACTCGCCGCGCGCACCATTCACGGCCATTCGGCGCGCGCCGACGCGCCGTTCGTGGTGATCAACGCCGCCGCCATCACGCCCGAGCACATGGAAGTCGAACTGTTCGGCGTCGAAGGCGGCAACGGCTCGCACAGCCGCAAGGTCGGCGCGCTCGAAGAGGCGCATGGCGGCACGCTGTTCATCGACGAAATCGCCGACATGCCGCGCGAGACGCAGAACAAGATTTTGCGCGTGCTGGTCGACCAGACCTTCCAGCGCGTCGGCGGCAGCACCAAGGTCACGGTCGACGTGCGCATCGTGTCCTCGACCAGCCGCAATATCGAAGCCGATATCGCCGCCGGAAAATTCCGCGAGGATCTTTATCACCGGCTGTCGGTGGTGCCGATCCGCGTGCCGGCTCTCGCCGAGCGGCGCGAGGACATTCCCGAACTGGTCGAATATTTCATGGCGCAGATTTCGCAGACGACGGGCCTGCCGAAGCGCAATGTCGGCGCCGACGCGCTCGCCGTGCTGCAATCGCACGATTGGCCGGGCAATGTGCGGCAGCTGCGCAACAACGTCGAGCGGCTGATGATCCTCGCCGGCGGCGATCCGGAAGCCGTGATCACCGCCTCGATGCTGCCGCAGGACGTCGGCTCGATGATCCCGAACATGCCGAACGGCAATGGCGGCGAACATCTGATGAGCCTGGCTTTGCGCGAAGCGCGCGAAGTGTTCGAGCGCGAATATCTGCTGGCGCAGATCAACCGCTTCGGCGGCAACATTTCGCGCACCGCCGAATTCGTCGGCATGGAGCGCTCGGCGCTGCACCGCAAGCTCAAGGCGCTGGGGATCGATTGAGGCCGATGTCCCGCATCGCCTACGTCAACGGCCGCTACCTGCCGCTCCGCGATGCCAAGGTCCATGTCGAGGATCGCGGCTATCAATTCGCCGACGGCGTCTATGAAGTCTGCGAGGTGAGGGGAGGCCGCCTCATCGACGAGCGCCGCCACCTCGAACGGCTCAAGCGCTCGCTCGGCGAATTGCGCATCCGCATGCCGATGTCGCGCGGCGCGCTCGGCGTCGTCCTGCGCGAAGTGGTGGCGCGCAACCGCATCGGCTACGGCATCGTCTATCTGCAAATCACCCGCGGCGTGGCGCGGCGCGACCACGCCTTTCCGGCGCCGCCAGTCGCGCCCAGCGTGGTGGTGACCGCGCGGTCGCTCAACATGGCGCGCAACGAGGCGCTCGCCGAGAAGGGCATCGCCGTCATCAGCGTGCCGGACAACCGCTGGGGCCGCGTCGACATCAAGACCGTCGGGCTCCTGCCGAACGTGCTGGCGCGGCAGGCCGCGATCGAGCAGGGCGCGCGCGACGCCTGGTTCGTCGACAAGGACGGCACCGTCACCGAAGCCGCCTCGGCCAATGCCTGGATCGTCACGGCGGCCGGCAAGCTCGTCACCCGGCACGCCGATCACGCCATCCTGCGCGGCATCACGCGCACGGTGCTGTTCGACGTCATCAAGGCGCAGGATCTCACGGTCGAGGAGCGCGCCTTCACGCTGGAGGAGGCCTTTGCGGCGCGCGAAGCCTTCATCACCTCGGCGACCCAGATCGTGCTGCCGGTGGTGCGCATCGACGGCCGCCCGATCGGCGACGGCAAGCCGGGCCCGGTCGCAACCGCGCTGCGGCGGGAGTTTCACCGCTATGCCGAAGCCGGGCTAGCCGAGACTCGCGCCAAATTCGGGCTTGCATCGCCGCCCGCGGCGCACCTCTAATGGCAATCCTTCGGGTCCGTCCGGCCCGGGAGCCGGACGAGGCTTAAGACCAACAGAAGCGAAAGGCGAAGGGACAAGAAAAGACCCGCGGGGCAGGGGCCCGCGGTACAAAGAACGGAACAACGGCCATGGCAGCCGACCGCGCACAAAACCTACAAGACACCTTCCTCAATCACGTCCGCAAAAACAAAATTCCGCTCACCATTTTCCTGGTGAACGGCGTCAAGCTGCAGGGCGTGGTGACCTGGTTCGATAATTTCTGCGTGCTGTTGCGTCGCGACGGGCATTCGCAGCTCGTCTACAAGCACGCCATTTCGACCATCATGCCGGGTCATCCGGTCCAGCTCTTCGAAGGCGCCGAAGAACCGCCGGCTGGGGAATAGAGCTGATTGGAGCCGCGCCGCTCGCGACACGCGCTCCGACCGGCTGAGCCCGACTCGGCCAGCGGCGCTCGGCGACCGGCCGCGCGCTCGTCGTCGAGCCGGTGCTGCGGCGCGCCGCCGCGCGCGCAGTTCGACCGACGACGCGCGCCGGCAGCGAAGCTCGACGAGGCGGTCGGGCTCGCCCGCGCCATCGATCTCGACGTCGAGCAATCCGGCATCGTCATGCTGCGCGCGCTGCATCCCGCGACCTATCTCGGCAAGGGCAAGGTCGAGGAGATCGCCGGCCTCGTCAAAACCTTCGAAGCCGGCATCGTGGTGATGGATTGCGCGCTCTCGCCGGTGCAGCAGCGCAACCTCGAAAAGGCCTGGAACGCCAAGGTGCTCGATCGCACCGGGCTCATTCTGGAAATTTTCGGCCGGCGCGCGCGCACCCGCGAAGGCGCGCTGCAGGTCGAGCACGCGCATCTGACCTATCAAAAGGGCCGGCTGGTGCGCTCCTGGACGCATCTCGAGCGCCAGCGCGGCGGTTTTGGCTTTCTCGGCGGGCCCGGCGAGACGCAGCTCGAAGCCGACCGCCGCATGATCGAGGAGCGGCTCGCCAAGATCGAGGCCGAGCTCGTCAAGGTCAAGCGCACGCGCGCGCTGCATCGCGAGAGCCGCCGCCGCGTGCCTTATCCGATCGTCGCGCTGGTCGGCTACACCAATGCCGGCAAATCGACGCTGTTCAACCGCATGACGCAGGCGAGCGTGCTGTCCGCCGACATGCTGTTCGCCACGCTCGATCCGACGCTGCGCGCGGTGGTGCTGCCGCACGGCGCGCGCATCATCGTCTCCGACACCGTCGGTTTCATCTCCGACCTGCCGACCATGCTGATCGCGGCGTTTCGCGCCACGCTCGAAGAGGTCATCGAGGCCGACGTGATCCTGCATGTGCGCGACGTCTCGCACGACGACGCCGAGGCGCAATTGCACGACGTCGAGAAAATCCTGCGCGAGCTCGGCATCGATCCGCAAAAGCGACGACGGATAAGCGCGCGCTGATCGAAGTTTGGAACAAGATCGATCGGCTCGATGCCGAGCGCGCGCGCGCGGCTGCAAAACATCGCCGAGCGCCGGCCCGCAGCGGAGCGGCCGGTGCTGGTGTCGGCGATCACGGGGGAGGGCATCGACACGCTCGCCGACGCCATCGAGGCGCGGCTCGCCGCCGGCCGCGAGCTGATCGAACTCGAGCTCGATCCCGCCGACGGCGCCGGCGTGAGCTGGCTGCATCGCCACACCGAGGTGCATCAGCAAGGCCATGGACGACAGCGGCCGTATCGCCATGACGGTGCGCGCCATCCGGACAAAGCGAAGGCGGTAAGGACGAAGTTTGCGAATGGGCGAGTGGCGAATAGCAAGTAGCGAATGGCGAGCACGGGGCCCTATTCGCTATTCGCGCCGAAGGCTACTCCCGCGCCTTCGCCTCGTCCCACAGCGCATCCATCTCGGCGAGAGTTGCATCCTTGCGGCGCTTTGCCGCGCGCGGCGAGCGCGCGCTCGATCGCGGCAAAGCGGCGCTCGAATTTCTGGTTGGTCTGCCGCAGCACCGCTTCCGGATCGGCGCGCAGATGCCGCGCCAGATTGACCGCGGCGAACAACAGATCGCCGACTTCGGCCGCCGTCGCCGCGATGTCGACTCTCGTCGCGCGGTCAAGCTCGGCTTCGATCTCGTCGGCTTCCTCGCGGATCTTGCGCAGCACCGCGCGCGGATCGTTCCAGTCGAAGCCGACCTTGCTGGCTTTGGCCTGGAGTTTCAGCGCGCGGGTCAGGGCAGGGAGCGCCACCGGCACGCCGGCGAGCGCGCCTGCTTCCCCGGCGGGCTGACCGCGCGCCGCCTTCTCACTTCGCTCCTGCGCCTTGATCCGCTCCCATAAGCCTTCCACGGCTTGCGGCGTGTGCGAGTCCCCGTCGCCGAAAACATGGGGATGCCGGCGGATCAGCTTTTCGGTGATGGCCTGCACCACGTCGCCGAAATCGAACGCGCCCTGTTCCTCGGCCATGCGGGCGTGGAACACGACCTGGAGCAGGAGATCGCCCAATTCGTCCTTGAGATCGGCGAGATCGTCGCGCGCGATCGCGTCGGCGACCTCATAGGCTTCTTCCAGCGTGTAGGGCACGATAG
>CAVTCD010000006.1:0-528463 GCA_963733165.1 uncultured Alphaproteobacteria bacterium | reverse complement strand
AAACAAAGGCTGCGATCTAGCAGTAGTGACAACCCCCCCTGGACGCGCACCAGGCGCAGCCTCCGCAGCCGCCACAGCCCGCGCAGGCTGCATAGCCACATCTGCAGCCGCCGCAGCCGCCGCAGCCGCATCGCCACCAAGCCAATTGTTCACCAAGCCGCGGCTTTGCGGCATTTTCCTTGTCGAAGACGTAGAACGTCCCCAGGCTGACGTCGGTGACCTCTTCCTCACCAATAAACGCTTCATGAGGCGGCGAGATATTCTGTGACGGTATATCCGTTGTCGATCCGCCGGTCGATGCGTACGCTCCGCCCGCCAACGCCAAGGACACTCCAGCGATTCCCATCACCGGCAATGCCTTCTTCCGACGTCTTCGCTTCGAAGCTTGCTTCGCTTGGGCCATCGTAGAGTCCTCCTCTACCTACAAGCAATGCTCGACGAAATTACGTAACACGCTTTCTATACATTGCATAGACCACCATACTTCATCCCGCAGTGCTGCACAACAGCGCAGCCGCGATGCGTCCGAACTGCGGAACGTCCGTTAGTAAATATCGCGACGTTGACCCCGGATTTGTAGAGCGCTCCAATATTTTGTTCTGCTCGTGGATGAAGTGCGCCGATTAACCGGCTTGCCTCAGTGCGGCTGCCCGCCGAGCTCGACGGGCTGCCCGCCGAGCGCGGCGTCGATCTTGTCGTAATTCTGGATGACGAGGTCAATGTTGCCCTTGTTCTGAACCTCCGGGTCCGGGAACTTGCGCGACACATCGAGATCGGCAAGCGCCTTCTTCTTGTTTGCGGCAGACATCTGCTTGTTGGCTTTCACCTCTTCGACCTGCTGCTTCAGCCCCGCATCGGAGCCGATATATTTCTTGGTTTGCGGATCGATGCCGTCCATCACTATGCTGATATTGCCGATGACGGTGTTGTATTCGTCGAAGCCGGCAAAGCCATGCTTCTTGGCAACGCCATCGAGCTTGGCGATCACTTTCGAATTCGGTGGCGCATTTCGCGGCACCCCTTGGGTGACGGCCTCCACGTCCTTCTGCGAAGCGATCGCGTCGTCGATCTGTTTCTGCGTCAGCGCGATCTGCTTCATCTGCATCGGACTGCCGATCTGCGCCAGCGCCGGATGAAGCGAGAGAGTGCCGAACGAAGCGGCAAAGCAGGCAATACTCAACGCGGTGGGGACGGAATGGAAGAACTGACGCATGGGAAGCTCCTGTTATGAGGGCAACTGTAGGGCAGGACTGCGTACGAATTTTGACTGGCGGCAACGAGCGTTCGGCATTCACCCGCTCCAAACTCTTGGGTCGCGCGCGTTCCCGGTATTAGCGCATCAGTGCGCGTAAGGCGCCCGCAGCCTATCTGATTTTCCGTCGCGCCGCCACGTGATGATCGGGGGTATAGCGGAATCGTGCGGCCAGACGAGCCGCGACCGTTTCGACTAACACCGCGCGATTTGAGCCTGCTTGAGAACCTGGCGCGATTCCGGCTGGCGTCCGGTGAACAGCTCGCCGCCTTAGATGGTGGAAGCCGTCAAAATGTGCTGCGTTCGTTGCTCACATTGTGGGAGCACGACTACGTTGAACGGTTGCTCGGGCAAGTCGAGCAGCGCGTGCTCTATAAAGGATCGTTTCCGCTGATCTACGGCCTCACGCGGCCTGGTGCATGGTTGCTGCGCAAACATGGCTACGAGGTCCGGCGACGGCTGCTGTATGAGACTGACAAGCAGCGCCGCGCCGGTTGGCGGTTCATCGAACACCGCGTGGACATTACAGAATTCATGGTGCAGCTCGAACTAGCGTGTCGCCCGCGATCTGATATGGAACTGATCGAGCGCAATGAAATAGTGGAGAATGCGCCGAAGACGCAACGCGATCGGCGCGTGCGCTTGGTGGTAAAAGTGCGAATTGACGGCGAGCATCAACTTCTATCGGTTGACCCCGACGAGATATTCGGCTTGCGGTCTGGCGGAGACAAAACCAGTTACTTCATGTTGGAGCGCGATCGTGGGGAAATGCCAATACACCGCCGCAAGAGCAAGGACCAAACCTCCTACGCGAAAAAGATGTTGACCTATCATGAGGCCAATAGGGTAGGGGAGCACGCCCAAGAACTCGGGATACCGAACTTTCGGGTGGCGACCGTGACAACGACGCATGCGCGCGTTCAAGAAATGATCGAAGCGCAAAAAGAAATCACGAACGGACGTGGGTCCAATCTATTCTTGTTCGCCGATGAGGCGAGTTTGTGGGGAAGTAATCCGCTCGATGTGCTGTGGATGACGGGGACGGGGAGGCAGGTTCGTATCGGGGCCCAGGGCATGGACTTGTAAAGACGCAGGCAATGTCCGCTTTCGCGGGGGATTGTGTTGCAAAACGCGGATGCATTTACCGACGTGGTTCGGCTGTGAGTTTTTGCCCTAGCTCCTGTTCCGCTCTTCCGCAGAGGGAGGGGCTGCATCGACACACCGGCAGCAACGCCTGACACACCAACTATGCCGGACAAGCAGCCGTCGCCAATGGCGGTGGCCGGCAAAGGAACTTGACGAGCCGCCGCAGGTTTTGCGCGGTTGCGGTGAGCAGTACCTCGTCCCTGACGCCGCTCAAGCCTCGCAGTCGAAGCCGGTCGAGCCGCAAGATGCGCTTCATATGCGCAAATCGCATCTCGATCTTCTTGCGTTCGCGGCGCGATTGTTGGAACGCCTCCGTGTTGGCAAGGGCGCGAACGTGGTCTCGCACGTCCTCATCGATATCTCGGGTCACCTTTCGGCTGGTGCTCGTCGTGCACTGTGCCTTGAGATCGCATCTTGAGCAGTCTGACCTGCTCGCCCGATAGGGTAAAAGGCGTCCCTGGTCGATAAGACCGGAATGCGTGAGCAGTTTGCCGGAAGGGCAGACATACACGTTGCGCTCCCGGTCGAAGATAAAGTCCGCTCGGCTGAAGGTACCGTCGGTGCGTGCCGACTTGTCCCACACTGGAACGTGCGGTGCGATCTGGTGATCCACCAGCCACTTGAGCAGCCTGGCCGCGCCATAAGCAGTGTCACCCGCCAGCCTCTGAGGCCGCAGATCGAAGCGGCGGCGGACGCGCTCCACCATGGTCTGTGTGATGGCGATCTCCACGGCGCGATTGGCGCGGGTGCCCTCGGCGTCGAGGATGATCCCGACCTTGTTGTCGATCAGATAGTTCGCATCGTAGGCAAAGAACGGGTCCACGCCCGGCCTGGTAATCCAGGTCGCCTGTGGATCGGTCAACGAGACTTCTTTTGGAGGCTTGCTTCTATTGCCGCTGCCGCTCGACCCGCCACCATCCCCGTCTCCATTCTCTTCGTTATTGCGAGCGGCATCGAGTGCCGCGAGGTACTCTCGAACCGCATAGGATGCTTCCTCCGCCTTCGGCCAGGTGATCGGCTGGTCGCCAGGAACCCGCCTCTTCTTGTCCACGTCCGCCTTGATCAGGCTCGCATCGACCGAGAAGGCTTCACCCCCGACCAACCCGGCAGCGATGCACATCGCCACCACACCCTCGAACACCCGGCGTAACGCATCGCTCTCGCGGAACCGTTCGTGTCGCGCCCGGCAGAACACCGAATGATCGGGGATCTTGTCCTCAATGCCGAGCTTGCAAAACCACCGGTAAGCCAGATTGACCTGTACCTCAGCACAAAGCCGCCGCTCCGAACGGATCGCAAATACGTAGCCCACGATCAGCATCCGGATCATCAGCACCGGATCAATCGAGGGGCGCCCCGTGTGCGAGTAGTAAGCCGCAAGCTCCTTGTGCACCCAACCGAGATCGAGAACGCCGTCGATCTGGCGCACCAGATGGTCGGGCGGCACCACCTTGTCGAGATCAAACGAATAAAAGAACTGACCCTGTCCGCCTTCCCGCCGACCCATCATGAGCAGCTCCCGCCGATGCCCGTCTCAATCCAACGGAATCATCGTTCGTGAGTCGCCTCAACAAGAGTTTTGCAACACAATCGGGGGCAAAGCGGACGCGAAGGCGAACGGTCGACGCGGCCGTCGCGCTTAGCTGAGCGGACGGTGCCAAAATGAAATTCCTACCCAACCAATAGATGACCAATAATACGCCGCAACCAAACGCGAACAGACGTCAACGAATCGGCACGAAAACGCCAATAATCACTGACTTTTTCGGGTAAGGTAGCGCGCTCATAACAGCTCGGTTGGAGGTTCAATCAGGAGGCGAATGCCGCGACGAGCAAGCGTTCGCCTGCTAACTGACTAACAAATCAGACTTTCCTTATCAGTTGAGCTTAGCTCCTGAGGACTACGACGTTTCCGCCTTCCATCGTGTCCAAGAGGTCGGCCCAGTACTTCATCATGGCCCTGCGCTCACCGAGGTATTCTGCGCGATTGTATGCTGCACGTATAGCGTTCTGCTCTTGGTGAGCAAGCTGATGTTCTATCACATCAGCGCGGAATCCCCTTTCATTAAGTGCGGTGGAGGCCATCGCCCTGAATCCGTGAACCGTGGCGCGACCGTGATACCCCATACGGTACAGTGCATAGAGCATTGTATTGTTGCTTATGCATCCTTCGCGCGAGGGTGAGGGAAACAGGAATGGGCTCGCCTGTGAGCCGGGTAACAGAGCGCAGTTCATTCAGCAATGTCACAGCTTGCGGCGCAAGCGGCACGATGTGCTGTCGTTTCATCTTCGTCCGGTCAGCAGGTATTCGCCACAAGGGATTAATTCCGTCCAAATCCTCAATTTCGGACCACTGTGCCGACCGTAATTCGGTTGTGCGTGCGAACGTAAGAACCATCAGCCGCAACGCAAGACGAGTTCGCACATCGCCGTCATAGGTCTCGAGCAATCTCAGAAATGTCGGAACCTCATTGAGCGGCATCGCTTTATGACCGCGCGGCTTGCCGGGTGAACTCAGCGCGCCTCTGAGTGCGGCAGAGGGATCATATTTCGCAATGCCAATTGCGATGGCGTAACGGAACACTTGACCGCAAATTTGCCGAAGCCGTCGGGCAGTCTCAATTGCGCCTCGCTTCTCAACCTTCCTAAGGACCTCAAGCAATTCAGGCGCATCAACGTCTGCAACAGGCCGTGAGCCGATTTGGGGGAAGATATCTCCCTCAAGTCGGGCAAGGAGCAGATTGAAATAACGGGGAGCGAGCCTGTTGCGCTGTTTGGCAAGGCACTCCCGTGCGACCGTCTCAAACGAATTTTCGACTGAGAGCCTTGCGGCACGCTTAGTTGCTCTCTTCACGACACCTGGGTCGGTGCCTTCGGCCAGCAGTGTTCTCGCCTCATCGCGGCGAGTACGCGCTTTGGAAAGGCGTCGTTGTTGGATATACGCCGAGCGCAAGAGTGCGGCGCTTGCCGGCAAATCGATAGTCCAAGCGCCAGTAGCGCGCGCCGTCCGGTTTGACGAGAAGGTACATGCCCCCGCCGTCGCTGAGTTTGTACGACTTTGCCTTGGGCTTTGCGTTGCGGATGTGCGTGTCAGTCAAAACCATGACGGTATCTCCGGTCGCCAGCGCAGATAGAATTGGCTCAAGATACCGTCATAGATACCGACAATTTTTTCGGCTGCAAGCGGTCGATGACGGCCGCTGCTGAATTCAGTGTGATGAATTCTTCTGGTATTTCAGTATGCTAGCGGACGTTGGCGAGAGACCGTGAACAACCGCGAACGCTAACGTGGCTGGGGAACTAGGATTTGAACCTAGATTGACGGAGTCAGAGTTCGCAGTTCTACCGTTGAACTATTCCCCAAAACCCTTGCGGAACAAGTGCTTCTCGTTCCGCCGCAACTTCTTAGCCTCGCTATAGCCTCGGGTGAAAGTAACCGGGCGGTAGCCCGCGCACGGTGTAATCCACCGCCCGAAATTCGGCAACTCACTATAATGACTTGCGCTCGCGGATGGCTTCGGTTGCTGCTCTCGAATGACCAGTATGCCATTGCGCAGAGAAAAGCGCTGGCCGGGATAATTACTGATTGCAGCGTCGAGCGCGGCGTGCCCAACCGCAACGCTGGAAGACGCCGCAACTACCCAGCGGACGTGCTGGTTATTCCGGTCCCACATCTCAACGCGGAATGGCAGGTTGGTGGGGATGTCATGGAGGTTCGGATTTGCCAGTTCGCGCAACAATGCGTCGACGCGAAAATAGGCTTCATGTACGGCATTTAGGCCGTTTTTCCAAGGGTTGGCGGATGCTCGCGGATGAGGTGAATTCCCTGCCGCAACGTGAACCGCTCGTGCTGCCATTTCGCTATGGCCGCGTCGAATGCTGCATGGCCGATCGAGACTGTGCCGGCCGCAGCAACAACCCACCGAACGTGCTGCGCGTGCCGATCCCACAGCTCCACGCGGAAACTCATGTTGCCGATGTCGTGCAAGTTCGGATTTTCCAATTCCCGAAGCAGCGCGTCCACGCGCCGATACAGCTCAGAATAGGAGCCTTCCACGCCTTTGGTGTCGGCCCGCAATCGTTCGAGAAGGCCAAGCGTGTAGAGCTGGCCGTCCTGTTCGGCAGTCATAGAACAAAACGTGAACTATTTGGCCGGCCAGAGTTGAGGGCCTATATCTTCGTCATGCGTCGGCGAGCGGACGGGGGCGACACGAATGACGGCGTGGTTTGCACTTGTCGTTTCGATCCTTAGTTTTTCGCTATCAGCTTATTCGCTATGGGTAAGGCCATCGCTGATTTTGATGCTGCGCTGAAGATCAATGCAAAACTCGCCTATTCATTGTATGGTCGCGGTCTAGCAAAAAATCGGATGCAAAGCGGAAGCGGTGACCAAGACATCGCCGCCGCGACTGCCATCTCACCTGACGTTGCCAAAGATTATGTTACCCACGGAATAAATTAGTCCAATATCCCCGCGAGTTTCCTGCCCTTTTGTCGGAAGTGGCAGAGCGCGAACGCTGATGTCCGTTAGCCTCATTAGCCTCTGCCCAGCCTCAGAGAACAGTGGTGTAGGCACGGCGGAAGCGCCACCATTTAGGGCAAATTCGCCGCCTTTCCAAGTCGCACGCATCCCCGCACGCGTCATTCGCTCGGCCGCTTGGTGGCGGCGCCGGCATTGCGGTCCGGATTGTGCGACATCGGCCCCCACCAATTCGACAGCGTGTCGTCGCCCCACACTTTCGGCCGCTGCGGCCGGTCCTGATGCCACGGCCGCGGTTCGAAAAAGCCAAGCTCCTCGTCGTGCATCTGGTCGAGCTCGCAGAAGAATTCGATCGTCACGCCGTCGGGACTCTTGTGATAGATGGCGATGTTGTGCCCGATAATGTGACGCAGCGGCCCCCAGGTCAGCCTCATATTGTTCTTGGCGAGCAGATCGCTGGCGCGCTTGATTTCCGACCAGTCGCGCACCTCGAAGGCGATGTGATGGATCGCGGTTTTGGCGTCGCGCAAAAAATTCACCGTGTGATGGTCGCGGCTGCAGCGCAGGAAGGCGAAAAAATCGCCGCGCCAGTCCGAAACGCGAAAGCCGAGCATGTCGCAATAGAATTTCACAATGCCCTGCACGTCCGGGCAGGTATAGGCGATGTGGCCGAATTTGAGCGGCATCACGCCCGTAAAAGTGTTGTCTTCCGGCGCGAAGCCGCAATCGGAAAAAATTTCGAGCGTGGTGCCCTTGGGATCGGCAAACGTCACGGCCGCTTTAATGCCCGGCGTAATGTCGGTTCGCCGTTCGCTTTTGATGCCGGCCTTGTTGAGCCGCGCGACCACCTCGCCGGTGTCGCTGCCCGGCGCGATCTGAAACGACAGGCGCGGCGCGTCCGCGGCGCCGCCACGCTCCAGCACGATCGCCTCCAGTCCGGCTTTGGTGGCGAGGATGGCTCTGTCCTTCTCGCGCGCGACAAGGCTTAGCCCGACGATGCCGACGAAATAATCGACCATTCGCTCGATATCGGGCGTGGTCAGTGTCGAATGGCCCGCGCGTTTGATCTGCAGCATCGAGCGGCTCCCTTTGACAGTGTCGCCTTAGGCCTGCGCGCGTACGCGCTGATCGCTCCCGATGCTTCCGACATCGTGGGCGCGCACCGCGATCTTGAGTTCGCCAAGGACCGGGCTTGAGCGGCAAACGATGACGTCGCCCGGCTTTACCGGGCTGACGCCTTCCGGCGTGCCGGTATAGAGCAGGTCGCCCGGATAGAGCGTGTAGAACGCCGAGGCGAACTCGATGAGGCGCCGGCAATTATAAATCAGCTGGCTGGTATTGCTGCTTTGGCGGACTTCGCCGTTGACCTCTATGCTGATCGGCACGGAATCCGGATCCGGCAATTCGTCGGCCGTCACCATCCATGGACCGAGCACCGCGTAACCGTCGGGTGATTTGCGAAAGCTGCGGTCTTCGCGGCCGCGGACCGTCATATCGAGGCCGAGGCAATAGCCCGCGACGTGTTCGAGCGCGCGCTCCTGCGAAATGTCGCTGCCGGCTTTGCCGATCACCATGACCAACTCCACCTCATGATCGCTGCGCCGTTCCGGAAAGCGAAGCGGAATGTCTTCGGAGGGACCGACAAGGGAAGAATTGGCTTTCAAAAACATGCCGGCTTCGAGAATTTTCGAGGACTGCGCGGTGACAATCTGGGAGCCAGGATCAGCCGACGCTTTTTTCATTTCATCGATATGCGCCTGGTAATTGGTCGGCGCGCAGGTGAGCTTGGTCGGCCGCGCCACCGGCGCCAGCAGCTTTAATTGCGCGATCGGCTTGCCGGGCGCCTTGTCCGCCAGGCGCTCGAGCCGCTCGCGCCATTGCGGCAGCGCCGCGACCACGGCATCGCCCTGCATCGCGTAGGGCGAGGATTTCCGGATTTCGGTCTGTGCCTCGGTGACGTCATGGACGAGATCCCCGCGCACGACGCCCAGTCGATCGTCGCCATACCGGCACAGCTTCACGGAACTCTCCTTGAACGGACGCGAGATTTGTCTCGCTTATGCAAAGACTAGCAAGCAGGCACGGCGCGGCAAAGGCGTCCGGCGGTCAGCGTGTCTCGCGGCCGGAAAATCCGAAGGTCACGGTGGAAACGCAAATCAGGCTGACGGCGGCGGATAGCAGGAACACCGCGCGCGGCTGGCCGTGGTCCATCAGCATGCCGTAAACGATCGGCGCGATGCTGGCGCCGATATTGAAGCCGGTCGAGACAAATCCGAACACCAGTCCATAGGCGCCGGGCGGCGTGACCGCGCGCACCAGCATGTCACGCGATGGATAGGTCATGCCGACGCAGAATCCGCTGAAGCCCAACAGCATGATTAGAAACGCCGACTGAAAATCAAAAAAGCCGACCAGCGCGGTTACGATGCCGCCAATCGTCAGCCCTGACGCCGCGACGACGGCGTGATGGCTGGTGCGCGCGGCGATGATGCCGCCGGCGAGCACGCCCGCGGCGTTCATCGCCAGAAGACTGGTCAACGCTATATTGGCGACCTCGGGTGGTACTGCATGCAACGCGCCGAGCGCCACCACGAGGTAGGTGTTAAGCCCGCCGCCCATGATTGAGGTCAGAATAAAGAACGCCAAGTTAAGCAGGATCGGCGCCGAGATCAAAATCCGCAAGCTGGTGTGCTTGAAATTTGAGCGTGCTTTGGCGGCTTTCGCGGCTTGCGACACTTCGGGGCTGGGTTCGGGCTGCGCGATCAAAGCGGCCAGCACGATCAATCCGAAGATTGACGCGCCGATGTAAGCGCCGCGCCAGCCGAACTGGCTTTGCATGTAAAGCAGCGTCACCGGAGCGAGCGCCGAGCCGACCATGCCGGCGAAGGTGTGGTACGAGAAGACTTGGCTAAGCTTCTCCGGCGGCGCGTGATGTGACAGCAACGAATAGTCCGACGGGTGATAGACCGTGTTGCCAAGCCCGGCGACGCCATACATCGCGATAAAGACCCAGTAGGAATCGACGATGCCGGCCACCGCATAGGCAATGCTGCTGAGCGCGAGACCGGCCAGCAGGACGACCCGTGCGCCGATACGGTCGACCATGAATCCGACCGGTGTTTGCAGCAGGCCCGACACGACATTGAAAAGGGTCACCGCCAGCGCCAGTTCGGTATAGCTGACGCCAAAGTCGCTGCGCACGAAGGCCAAGAGCGGCGCCAGCATGAGCATGTAATAGTGGCTCATCATATGCGCGGCGCAGACGCCGGCAATCAGCCGCGACTCGGCCGGGCGCAGCGTGCGAACTGTGATGGCTTGCGTCATTACGGCTGCGGAGGCTTCGACTATGCCTTGTTCGGCTGTGATTTGGCAGTTTGCAGGGCCTGCCAGACGCTTGCCGGCGTCAGCGGCATGTCGACGTGGCGGATGCCGTGGTCGGCGAGTGCGTCGATCACCGCATTCATCACCGAGGTCAGCGCGCCGGCGCAGCCGGCTTCGCCGCAGCCTTTGACGCCAAGCGGGTTCGTTGTTGCCGGCGCCGGATGATCGGCGAGAACGAACGACGGCACATCGGCTGCGCGGGGCATGGCGTAATCCATGAACGAGCCGGTCAGAAGCTGGCCGTCGCTGTCGTAGACGGTCTTCTCCATCAGCGCCTGGCCAATGCCCTGGACGACGCCGCCGTGAAGCTGGCCAGCGACGATCATCGGATTGACGACGACGCCGAAATCGTTGACGGCGGAATAATTGACGACTTCGACCGTACCGGTCTGCGGATCGACCTCGACCTCGGCGATGTGACAGCCATTGGGGAAGGTAGAGGCCGACGGCCCGTCGCTCACATGATCGAGGTCGAGCGAGGCTGGCGCATTTGCCGGCAGATTGGTGCCGCTTCGCAACTTTTGCGCCAGTTCCATGATCGAAATGGAACGATCCGTTCCGACAATGACAAAGTTTCCGCGCTCGAAGGCAATGTCGGAGGCGGCCGCTTCCAGCACGTAGCTGGCGGCTTCCTTGCCCTTCTCGATGATTTTCGCGGCGGCTTCCACGATCGCCGTGCCGGTGTGCATGAGCGACTTCGAGCCGCCGGAGCCGCCCCCCATCACCAGCCTGTCGCTGTCCCCCTGCACGAGGGAAATCTTGTCGAAGGGAATGCCGAGCTTTTCACTCAACACTTGCGCGAAAGGCGTCGCATGACCCATGCCGAAGTCGAGCGTGCCGGTCGTCAGCGTCACCGTGCCGTCGGCGTTAAAGGTTACGCCGGCCAATTCCTTCGACGGCGGCGCCGTGACCTCCAGGAAATTGCCGATGCCGAGCCCGCGCAATTTGCCACGCTTGCGGCTTTCGCGCTTGCGCTTGGCAAAGCCCTTGCCGTCGGCAAGCTCGAAGGCCTGCTTGGTCAGCGCGACGAAGTCGCCGCTGTCATAGGTGACGGCGGAAGCAGTTTTGCGCGGCAAATCGGACGGCCGGATTTGATTGCGCCGGCGCAGCGCCAGCCGATCGACGCCCATTTCGGCGGCGGCGGCGTCGATCAGCCGCTCCATATAGTAATTGCCTTCGGGGCGTCCGGCGCCGCGATAGGCGGAAACATGCGACGTGTTGGTGAACACGACCTTGGTCGCGACTTCGATCAGCGGCGTGCGGTACATGCCCTGCACGTTTTTCACGGCATTGATCGTGCCCGGCATCGGCGCGACGGGTGACAGAAACGCGCCGACATTGGCAAAGCTCGTCAGCCGCACGGCAAGAAAATTGCCGTCGGCGTCAAGCGCGAGTTCGCCGGTGACATCGTGATTGCGGCCGTGACTGTCGGAGACGAAGCTGCCGGAGCGCTCATCGGTCCATTTCACCGGCCGGCCGAGCGCGCGCGCGGCATGCAGCACGCAGATATATTCGGGAAATACCGCAGCCTTCATGCCGAACGAGCCGCCGACCTGCCCGGAGAGGATATGCACGTCCTTCGCCGTAACGCCCATTGCTTCCGCGATATTGGCGCGCATGCCGAACACGCCCTGCGAGCCGACATGAAGCGTGAAGCGATCGCCCTCGTATGATCCAAGCGCCGCGCGCGGCTCCATGGCCGCGACAACGAGGCGGCTGTTGACGAGCTTTAATCGCGTGACATGCGCCGCCGCGGCGAAAGCCGATTTCACCGCCTCGGCGTCGCCGAAGTGGTAATCGAGCGAAACGTTGTTCGGCACGTCGTCGTAGAGCTGCGGAGCGCCGTCTTTCGCGGCGTCCTCGGCTGCGGTGACGGAGGGCAGCGGCTCGACGTCGATCGCGACCGCTTCTGCCGCGTCCTTGGCCTGCAACAAGGTTTCGGCGACGACGAAGGCAACCGGGTCGCCGACATAGCGCACCTTGCCCTTGGCCAAAGCCTCGCGCAGCGGCTTCTTCATCGGCGTGCCGTCGCGATTGTTGAACGGCACGACGCATTTGAGCGGCCCATAGCCTTGCAGATCGGCGGCGGTATAGACGCCGAGCACCCCCGGCATTTTCCGCGCCCGGTCGGTATCGATCGCGCGGATGACGCCGTGGGCATTCTGGCTGCGGACCATCACGGCATAAGCCTGGCCGGGCAGGCTGACATCGTCGGTATAATGGCCCATGCCGCGCAACAGCATCGGGTCCTCTTTGCGGGGCACTGACTGACCGACGGCAAATTTCTCGACGGCCAGGCGGTCCGCGGTTAATTCGTCCGCTCGATCCTTGACGGACTGCTGCAAATTCATGGCGATTCATTCCCGTCGCGCTGTTATGTCGGTGACATAGTGGACTTGGCGGAGGGCGGCAACTGGGCGTGAAACATGGCTCATAGGCCATAAAGGCACGGTGGCTCGACCGTATTGCCCTCCCTGCCGCCCCTGTTACAGTTCGCCCGACTTGGACTTGAACAATAGACCGCGCCGTTGAGCCATATCGAGGGATAGGTTCCGGCGCGGCAGGATGGCTTTGATGAACGACGAGGCTCCGCCGCCAGGCGGCCTCGACGGTCATGGCGCGGGGGCTGGGTCCTCGCGCCAGGGCGCGGCGCGGGGTACTCGCTGGGGCCGCCGAACGCCATACGGCATCCGTCGCGACACGCATCGCGGCGACGGTTGGCATGCGCCCGACCAAGATCATGCCGGAACCTATGCGGCGCTCGATCTCGGCACCAATAATTGCCGGCTCTTGGTCGCACGTCCGACTTCGGACGGCTTTCGCGTCGTCGATGCCTTTTCCCGGATCATTCGTCTCGGCGAAGGCGTTGCCGCCTCTCGCCGCATCAGCGAGGCCGCCATCGCGCGCGCGGTCGAGGCGCTCACGGTCTGCCGTGACAAGATGCAGGCACGGGGCGTCATACGCGCACGGCTCATCGCTACGGCGGCTTGCCGGGCTGCGGAGAATGGCGAGGAGTTTCGCAGCCGTGTCGCCAAGGAGGCCGGCCTCGAACTCGAGATCATCGATTCCGCAACCGAGGCGAGGCTCGCAGCGACCGGCTGCACGGAACTGTTCGATCCCGCCGCCTCAAGCGTCATCCTGTTCGACATCGGCGGCGGCTCGTCGGAATTGGTGCGGCTCAATCGGCGGGCCGGCGACGGCCGCCGCGGCCCACCCACGCCCGACATCGTAGGCTGGGCGTCGCTGCCGGTCGGCGTCGTCACGCTGGCGGAGCGCTACGGCGGCAAAGTCGTATCGCGCGAGATCTACGACGCCATGGTGGAGGAGGTTGCCGCCTTCGTCGATGATTTTGCCGCCGATCACGGCAACCTCGACGGTTTTCACATGCTTGGCACTTCAGGGACCGTGACGACGATCGCCGGGGTGTTTTTGCGGCTGCGCCGTTACGATCGCCGCCGTGTCGATGGCTGCTGGCTGTCCGATGACGAGATTTCGCGCGTGGTCGCCGAGCTGATGGCGATGAGTTTCGATGAACGCGCCGCCAATCCATGCATTGGCGCCGAACGCGCCGATCTGGTGCTGGCCGGCTGCGCCATCCTCGATGCAATCCGCCGCGCTTTTCCCTGCCCGCGATTGCGCGTCGCCGATCGCGGCCTGCGCGAAGGCATGCTGGTCGAGATGATGCGCGAGGACGGCGTATGGGGAGAAGCCTAAAGCGGTCATGGCAAGGCTCAAGGATGAGAAGCGCCGCACGCTGTCGTCGCGGATCTGGCTCGAACGCCAGATCAGCGATCCCTACGTGGCCCGCGCCAAACGCGAAGGATTGCGCTCGCGTGCGGCCTATAAGCTCGCTGAAATCGACGACAAATATCGCGTACTCAAATCGGGCGCGCGCGTGGTCGACCTTGGCGCTGCGCCCGGCGGCTGGAGCGAGATCGCGGCGCGGCGCGTCGGCGCTGAGGAGGGAAGTAAGGGCCGCGTCATTGCGCTCGACATTCTCGACATGAAGCCGATCCCCGGCGTCGAGTTCCTGCAACTCGATTTCCTCGACCCGTCGGCGCCGGATCGCCTCAAGGCGATGCTCGGCGGCAAAGCCGATCTTGTGCTCTCCGACATGGCGGCCAACACGACTGGCCATCGCCAAACCGACCATTTGCGCATCATGGCGCTTGCCGAAGCCGCGGCGATGTTCGCGCGTGAAGTGCTCGCCGACGGCGGAGCATTAGTTTGCAAAGTGCTGCAAGGGGGCACTGAAACCAAGCTTCTTGCAGAGCTCAAGCGCGACTTCGAGAGCGTCAAGCACGTCAAGCCGCCGGCCAGCCGCAGCGATTCGGCGGAGCTCTACCTGCTCGCGCGCGGATTTCGCCGTCAAAACGTCGAAGCCTAAGGTTTCCTGCTCGCCGCCTCCACCTGCACCACTCTCCGCCCGGAAAGCTCGGCGCCGGCGTCGGGGGCGAGGCGATAGAAGATCAAGGCGGCGCTTGCCGAGAGCAGGCTGACGGCGAGAAAAGCCGGCGGAAAATCGCTCGCGCCCATCGCCGGCGAACCTTTCAGCCGCAGCGTGATCTCGACAACCAGCGCGCCAACGGCGACGCCGGTCGAGAGCGCCAGCTGCTGCGCCACGGCGACCATCGCGGTGGCGCGGCTCATCTTCGGCGGCTCGATCTCGGCATAGGCAATGGTGTTGATGCTGGTGAATTGCAACGACCGGAAAAAGCCGCCGGAGAGCAAAATCGCGATCATGGCCGCAAACGGCATGCCCGGCACGAAAGTAGCGCAGGCGGCGAGAAAGGCGCTGCTGATAAGCGCGTTGTATAACAGAACATTGCGATAGCCGAAGCGATTGAGCACGCTGGCAACCGCCGCCTTCATGAACATCGAGCCGAGCGCGGTGGTAAAGGTGATGAGGCCGGACTGGAACGGCGTCAGGTCGAAGCCAATTTGTAGCAGCAGCGGCAACAAAAACGGCAGCGCGCCGATGCCGAGCCGGAATAAAAACCCGCCGAAGATACTGGCGCGAAAGGTCGGCAGCCGCAGCAGACTGAGATCGAGAATGGGCGCCGGCGAGTGTTTGGCATGAATAACGTAAGCTACCGCCGCAATCGCGCCGACGCAAAGCAGGGCGGCGACAACGCCTGTCGGCAAAAATTCAAGCCCCATCGCGGAAAGGCCGAAGGCAAGCCCGGCGATGGCAAGACCGGAAAGAACAAATCCGACAAAGTCAAACGGATCATGGTGTTCAACGCGGACGTTGGCGATATAACGCGACGCCATGACGATGCCGACAAGACCGATCGGCACATTGATCAGGAAAATCCAGTGCCAGGAGAAATAGGTGGTGATGAAGCCACCGAGCGGCGGGCCGCAGATTGGGCCGATCAACGCCGGCATGGTCACGAGCGACATGGCATTGACGAGAAGTTTCTTGTCGATACTGCGGACCATGATGAGGCGGCCGACCGGCGTCATCATCGCTCCACCCATGCCCTGTACGATGCGGGCGAAAACGAATTGTTCAAGCGAGCGCGAGGCGGCGCAGCCGATCGAGCCGAGCACAAACACAGCGATGGCGGCGCGGAATACGTTGCGCGCGCCCAATCGGTCGGCGGTCCAGCCGCTCGCCGGAATGCAGATGGCAAGCGAGAGCAGGTAGGAGGTCACCGCAAGCTTCAAGGCCAGCGGGTTGGTGCCGAGCGCCCGCGCGATGGCCGGCAGCGATGTCGCAATCACGGTCGAGTCCATGTTTTCCATGAACAAAGCCGTGGCGACGATCAGCGGCACGATGCGATCGTAAGGACGTTCCTCCATGCGCGGCTATTAGCGCGCGGCGCGTGCGTTTTAAAGCCTGCGCATCGACATCATGCAACCGCTTCGCTGCTGCCTCGACCATGCTCAGGTCGGAGTATTTTTCACGTCGATGTCTTCGCCGAGCAGGCCAGCCGCCGTTCCCTAAAATCGCTGCGCGGACGGGCCATTCGGCCGGGGTCGAATTAGCGGCGGTTGATGCCCTGTTTCACGGTAATTTCTTCCTATATTTGGCCCACTGGCTTCTTTGGGGCCTATTCATTGTGGCCAAGGCGTGCTATCGACCGCCGCCAACCCAAAAGCGGGCCATCGATTCGCGCGAGGGACTAGTTTTCCCCTCGTCCGCGAGGCGTAACCCGATGCGGTCGCCCGGTGATTTCGGGCCATGCGGAGTTGGCAATGGCAGCGAGTTCAAGAGACCTTCCGCCCGAAGCTTACACCTTCGACGACGTGCTGTTGAAGCCGGGTCTGTCCGACGTGATGCCGGCGGACGTCGATATCCGCTCCCGCATCACGCGCAGCGTGCTCCTCAATATCCCGATCATCGCTTCGGCGATGGATACCGTGACCGAAGCCAATATGGCGATCGCCATGGCGCAGGCCGGCGGCATTGGCGTCGTCCACCGCAATCTCGAACCCGACATTCAGGCGGCGCAGGTTCGACAGGTCAAGAAATTCGAGTCGGGCATGGTGGTGAATCCCGTCACCATTCATCCCGAAGCAACTCTCGCCGATGCGCTGGCGCTGATGCAGGAGAACCATATTTCCGGCATTCCGGTAGTCGAAGGCGGCGGCAACGGCCAGAACAACAAAGCCCCAGGCAAGCTCGTCGGCATCCTCACCAACCGGGATGTGCGTTTTGCCACCGACAAGCGGCAGAAAGTATCCGAGTTGATGACCAAGGACCGGCTGGTGACCGTCCGTGAAAGCGTCGATCAGGACGAGGCCAAAAAACTCCTGCATCAATATCGCATCGAGAAGCTTCTGGTCGTCGACGGCAATTACCGCTGCGTCGGTCTGATTACGGTGAAGGACATCGAAAAGGCGGTGGCTAATCCCAACGCTTGCAAGGACGACCAGGGCAGGCTGCGCGTCGCCGCCGCTACCTCGGTCGGCGAAGCCGGCTACGCACGCAGCGAGAGTCTGATCGACGCCGGCGTCGACCTTGTGGTCGTCGACACCGCGCATGGCCATTCCCGCCGCGTGCTCGACACCGTGACCCGCATCAAGCGCATGTCGAATGCGGTGCAGGTCGTCGCCGGCAATATCGCGACCGGCGAGGGCGCCAAGGCGCTGATCGATGCGGGCGCCGACTCGATCAAGGTTGGGATTGGGCCGGGCTCGATCTGCACGACGCGGATTGTCGCCGGCGTGGGTGTGCCGCAACTCACCGCAATCATGGACGCTGTCGACGCGGCGAGAAAGACCGGCACGCCGGTGATCGCCGACGGCGGCATCAAATATTCCGGCGACCTCGCCAAGGCGATCGCCGCCGGCGCCGACTGCGCCATGATCGGATCGCTGCTCGCTGGCACCGATGAGACCCCGGGCGAAGTGTTTCTTTACCAGGGGCGCTCCTACAAGACTTATCGCGGCATGGGCTCGGTCAGCGCCATGGCGCGCGGCTCCGCCGACCGATATTTCCAACAGGAAATCAAGGACACGCTCAAGCTTGTGCCCGAGGGGATCGAGGGCCAGGTTCCGTATAAGGGGCCGGTCGCCAATGTCGTACACCAGCTGGTTGGCGGGTTGCGGGCGGCGATGGGCTATGTCGGCGCCAAGGATCTCGCCGAGTTTCATGACAAGGCCAACTTCGTACGCATCTCAGGCTCCGGCTTGCGCGAAAGCCACGTTCACGACGTCACCATCACCCGCGAGAGCCCGAATTACCCTAGCCGGGATTAGTGATGACAGTCACGGTTGCCGATCGTTTCGCGAAAATCCGCGCCGCGACCAACGGCCATCGCGCGGAGCACGGCTGCAACGCCTACCCTTATGACAACGGGCCGCTGCTTGCGGCTTTGGCCGGAGCGGTCAGTGCGCGCCGCATCCTGGAATTGGGAACGGCGCTCGGTTACACGGCTTTATCGTTTGCATCGGGCGCGCCGGACGCAACCGTCGATACCATAGAGCGCGATCCGGACCATGCGCGGATCGCCCGCGACAATATCGCGACCGCCGCGATGGACCACCGCATCACCGTGCACGAGGGCGATTTCGCCGCGGTGCTGCCGACGCTCGATCCCGGCTATGACATCGCCTTCTTCGACGGCGGCACGCCGGTGGCGGCGCTGCACAAGATATTGCGCGGCCTCTTGCGCACCGGCGGGACGCTGATCACCGCCAACCTCAATCATGGCGGCACTGCCGACACCGTGCGCAAGGCGCTGTTCGACGGCAAGGCGTGGCGCAGTGCATTGGTCGACGAGGATGGTGAGACGGCGATCAGCGTCAAGCTTTAGGCCGCCTTTTGGCGATATAGCATCTGCGTGTTACGACAGTTCGTTCAAGCCGGGAGTCATTGAATGTCGACGCAAGCGATTCTCCTGCCGCTCTTTGTCGAGGTAATCCTCACTTTTTTGCTTTTGTTCTGGCTCGCGCCGCTGCGGGCGCGCGACTTCAACGCCGGCATAGCAAGGCCCGATAACGTCGCGTTGCGCGAGCCGAACTGGTCGCCGCACACGCTGCAAGTGGGATATGCGTTCAGCAACCAGTTCGAACTGCCTGTGCTGTTCTATGTCCTGACGCTTCTCACTTATGTTACCCATCTCGCCGGCGTCATCTTTGTGGTGCTTGCCTGGATATTTGTGATCTTCCGATATCTTCAGGCCTATGTGCATGTGACCAACAATAAAATTCGCGTACGCGGGGCTTTTTACGGCGTGGCGACTCTCGCGCTCGCGCTCAACTGGGCGATCTACATCGTCGAGGTCCTGACGCTGCCACGGCCAATCTAGGATACGACCATGCCGCTCGATTATTGCCATCCCACCGCCCCCCATAAAAAACTCAGGCTGCCGGAGTGGTATGTCTCGAGCCTGATGATGGACCGCGCGCTCGATGCGATCTGCCGGCGCGTGAAGAAGCTCGACCGCAAGCACGACATTCCATACCTCGCGGGCTACAGCCTCGACGGCAAGACGATCTATATCGACCGCCACATGCCGCAATTCTGGAAATTCCGCGGCCGCAAGATCGACACCGACCGTTTTCTCATCCTGCATGAAGAAGTCGAGAAGACCCTGATCGATCAGCTCGGGCTGCATTATCTGCATGCGCATCAGATCGCGACGCGCGCCGAGGAGGCAGCCGTCCGCGCCGCCGGGATCACATGGCGCGATTACGACCGGTTCATGCAGAAATACGTCAAACAGATCGGCGACGAGCGCCTCACCAAGGTCCCGAAGGACCTCGATCTAAAGCCCTACCGCGACGAGCAGGATGACGATCTGCTTCGCCGCATGCTGAAAAGCGTGCGCGCGGGAAAGGCGCCGAAGGGTATTCACGTCCGTGACCTGGCCGAAGCGATCCAGGAATTGCGCAAGCGCGTCGGCCGTCACGATACGCCCGGCGCTCGCCGTCTCGCCGCTATCAAACGGCTAAAATCGAAGTGACGGTGCGCCGTCGTCGAAGCTCATGACGCCCTCGGCCCGACTTTCCGCCGCGATCGAGATTTTTTCCGATATCGCGGCTCGGCCGCGGCCGGCTGCAGAAGTTCTCAAGGATTGGGGCCTGTCGCATCGGTTTGCCGGCTCAGGCGACCGCGCCGCCATCGCCGGGTTGGTTTACGACGCGCTGCGCCGGAAGTCGTCCGCCGCGTGGCTGATGGGCAGTGACAGCGCGCGCGCGGTGCTGATCGGCATGCTCCATCGCGAGCGTGGGCTTGATGCCGCGGCGATTGCGGCTTTGTTGACTGGCGCGCGTTATGCGCCCGCGCCGTTGACGCAAGGCGAGACGGCAGCGCTCTCGTCCGACGCGCTCGCTGCCGCGCCCGCTTGCGTTCAGGGCGACTATCCCGAATGGCTCGAACCGCACCTTGCCCGCGTGTTCGGCAAAGAGCGGGCTGCCGAAGGGGCGGCGCTTGCCAGCCGGGCGCCGCTCGATTTGCGGGTCAACACTCTGGCCGCCGATCGCGAGTCGGAACTGCCGAAGCTCGCCCATCTTGGCGCCGAGCCGGCGCGATGGTCGCCCAATGGTCTGCGTATCGGCATGGCGGCCGATGCCAAAAGCCCGGCCATTCATGCCGAGCCGGCCTATCGTAAAGGCGAAATCGAAATCCAGGACGAAGGCTCGCAGCTTGCCGCGCTGTTTGCCGGTGCCAAACCCGGCGAACAGATCGTCGACCTTTGCGCCGGCGCGGGGGGCAAGACGCTGGCGCTTGCCGCCGCAATGGAGAACCACGGCCAGATCTACGCGACCGATACCGACAAGCGCCGGCTCGTTGCCATCCATGAGCGCATCACGCGCGCCGGAGCGCGCAACATCCAGGTCCGTACGCCAAGGGGCTCCGATGATGTGCTGGCCGATCTTGCCGCGCGCGCCGATCTCGTCGTCATCGACGCGCCATGCACCGGCACCGGCACGTGGCGCCGCAATCCCGACGCCAAGTGGCGCATCCGTCCGGGCGCGCTGACCGAGCGCCGCAAGCAACAGGAAGCCGCGCTCGAGCGGGCGGTGCCGCTTCTCAAGCCGGGCGGCCGCATTGCCTATATGACGTGTTCCGTTCTGGCCGAGGAAAACGGCGAACAGATTGGCGCCTTTGTCGGCCGGCACCCCGATTTTTCCGTGGAAAAGCCCGCTAACGTCATCAACCTCCTCGGCGAGCGCGCCTATCTTTTCGGCCGGGCCGTGCTTATCTCGAACGAAGGCTTGCTGATGACGCCGCGACGGACCGATACCGACGGATTTTTTGTCAGCCTTTTGCGGCGGTCAGCATGACGCCGGTGGCCGAAGCTCGACAGGTCGAAGCGGCCGCTTTAGAAACCGCAATGGAAACCCACGACAAGATTCTCATCGTCGATTTCGGCTCGCAGGTCACCCAGCTCATCGCCCGGCGGGTGCGCGAGGAGAAGGTCTATTGCGAGATCGTGCCGTTCCAGAAGGCGGAAGCCGCGTTCCGCGCAATGAAGCCCAAGGGCGTCATTCTCTCCGGCGGACCGGCTGGCGTGCTCGACAAGGATGCGCCGCTGGCGCCGATGGCCATCTATCAGGCCGGCGTCCCGGTACTCGGCATCTGTTATGGCGAGCAGGCCATGGCACATCAGCTCGGCGGCAAGGTCGAGGCCGGTCATCACCGCGAATTCGGCCGTGCCGAGGTCGAGGTGACGATGCCGTCGCCGCTCTATGACGGCGTATGGCAGGTTGGGCAGCGTTACCCGGTGTGGATGAGCCACGGTGACCGCGTCACCAAGTTGCCTGAAGGTTTTTCGGCGACCGGCACTTCGGCCAACGCGCCGATTGCGATGATTGCCGATGACAAGCGCAAATTCTACGCGACACAATTCCATCTCGAAGTCGTCCATACGCCGCATGGTGCGGCGCTGCTGCGTAATTTCGTGCGCAAGATCGCGGGGTGTACCGGCGACTGGACGATGCGCGCGTTCAAGCTCGAAGCGATCGATAAGATCCGCCGTCAGGTCGGTAAGAGCAGGGTGATCTGCGGCCTGTCCGGCGGCGTCGATTCGGCTGTTGCCGCCGTGCTGATCCACGAAGCGATCGGCGAGCAGCTGACCTGCGTATTCGTCGATCATGGGCTGTTGCGGCTCGGCGAAGCCGAAAAGGTGGTAACGCTGTTCCGCGGCCATTACAACATCCCGCTCGTTCATGTCGACGCCGCCAATACTTTCCTGTCAGCGCTCGCCGGCATCGACGACCCGGAGGCCAAGCGCAAGACCATCGGCAAATTGTTTATCGATGTCTTCGAAGCCGAGGCGAAGAAGATCGGCGGCGCGCAGTTTCTCGCCCAGGGCACGCTTTATCCCGACGTGATCGAGAGCGTGTCGTTTACCGGCGGCCCGTCGGTAACGATCAAGTCGCACCACAATGTCGGCGGCTTGCCCGAGCGGATGAACATGAAGCTCGTCGAGCCGCTGCGCGAGCTGTTCAAGGACGAGGTGCGCGCGCTCGGCCGCGAGCTCGGACTGCCGGACGCCTTTGTCGGCCGTCATCCGTTTCCCGGTCCCGGCCTCGCCATCCGCTGCCCCGGGCGCGATCACCCGCGAAAAACTCGACATTTTGCGGCTCGCCGACAACGTCTTCATCGAGGAAATCCGCCGCGCCGGCCTTTACGACGACATCTGGCAGGCCTTCGCCGTGCTCTTGCCGGTGCGCACCGTCGGCGTGATGGGCGACTTCCGTACCTATGACTTTGTCGTGGGCTTGCGCGCGGTGACGTCGACCGACGGCATGACGGCGGATTTTTATCCGTTCGACATGAAATTCATCGGTGAGGTCGCGACCCGCATCATCAACGAAGTCAAAGGCGTCAATCGGGTAGTCTATGACGTGACGTCAAAGCCGCCGGGAACGATCGAGTGGGAGTGAGTGGTGACGGTCACCATCTACGGCATCAAAAACTGCGACACGATGAAGAAGGCGCGCGCCTGGCTCGACAAGCGCGGCGTCGCTTATGCGTTTCACGATTATAAGACCGCCGGCGTCGAGCGCGAGCGGCTCGAGCAATGGGAAAAGAAAGTCGGCTGGGAGACTTTGCTCAATCGGGCCGGCACGACGTTTCGCAAACTGCCCGACAAGGACAAGACCGCGCTCAACGCCAAAAAGGCGATGGCACTGATGCTGGCGCAACCGTCCATGATCAAACGGCCGGTCCTCGATCTCGGCGGCGGCAAGCTTTTGGTCGGATTTCAGCCGGAACTTTATAGCAACGCGCTTTAGCGCGTCCATCTCGCGAATTTTACGCGCGATTTTCGTTCATCATTGTGGCGCAAAGTTCCACACGCTCCGGCGAATATCCGGCGCGCGGAACTTTTGCTGCTTCACTGAGTCTTCACTCCATTATCGCCGGCCATTTTCTCGCCACTACTCGACCATGCTTTGTCCGAAGAGGTCCGGCTTGGTGGCGTCGGAACGCTGACGGGATTGCTTGTTGGGATTTCGTCGGGGCCCGCGTGTATCGGGGACAAGCCTGGAGGTTCAAATGATTTCGCGTGCGTTCGTTGGCGGCTGCGCATTGGCCGCCGGCACAGTTGTTTTCGTGTGCTCCGCTCAAGCGGCGGATCTGCCGCCAAGGCTGATGCCGGCTCCCGTCGCGCCGGTCGCCTATGCGCCGCCGGTTTACAACTGGACCGGAATTTATGTCGGCGGCAATCTCGGCGGCGGCTTCGCCAATTCCTCGTGGAGCGATCCATTTACCGGAGCCAACGACACCTTCAACAAGGGCGGCTTCATCGGCGGCGGCCAGATCGGCGGCAACCTCCAGTTCAACTGGCTTGTGGTCGGCGTTGAAGGCGATTTCGACTGGACCGGCCTCAAAGGCAGCGGCACCGACTCGGTCGGCAACGCGATCAATACCAATACGCAATGGACGGCGACCGCCACCGGCCGCATTGGCGCGGCGTTCGATCGTCTGTTGGTCTATGGCAAAGGCGGCGTCGCCTTCGCCGACGACAAAAGCAGTCTGAACGACACTTTCGGCGGCAGCGCGAGCACGAACCTAACACGCGGACCGGCTGGACCGCGGGCGTCGGGCTCGAATACGCGCTCGACGACAACTGGTCGGCCAAGCTCGAATACGACTATCTCGGCTTTGGTTCGCAGACACTGAATTCTGCCGACGCCGCGTTCCCCGACCTATGCGTCGAGTGCCTCGCTCAATGTCCAGGAGGTCAAGGCGGGCATCAATTATAAGTTCGGCCCGTGACGCGGATGCGAATAGCGAAATTGGCGAGCAGCTCCATGCTGCTCGCCATTTGCGCCTCTAATCGATCTTGATCTTCGCCGCTTCGATCACCGGCCTCCAACGCGCGATATCGGCGTCGATTCGGGCGCGGAATTCCGCCGGCGTGCCTGGAATCGGTTCCATCAATTGCGCGGTCAGCTTTTCGCGGATCGCGCGCGAGGTCAGGGCCTCGCCGACCAGCTTGCCGATGCGCCCGATCGATGGCGTCGGAAATGCCGGCCGGCGCGATCAAGCCCACTCCAGGCGTCGGCCTCGACGTCGATGCCGGCCTCCTTCAGCGTCGGGAATGCCGGGCAGCAGCGCGGAGCGTTCGGCGGTCGAGACCGCCAGTATCTTTACGGCGCCCGAGCCAAGTTGCGGCACGACTGAAATCGCCGGCAGGCAGACCATCTGCACGTCGTTGCGGATGAGCGCCGTCATCGCTTGCGGCGACGATGGATAAGGGACGTGCACGAGTTGCGTGCCGCTCTTGAGCGCAATCGCCTCCATGGCGAGATGCGATAGCGAGCCGGTGCCGATCGAGCCGAATGTGTATTTGCCGGGATTGCGCCTGATAAGATCGATCAGTTCCTGCGCAGTATTCACCCCGAGGCTGACATTGACAGCAAGCGCGCTGGGCTGCGTCACCAGCATTGTGATCAGCGTGAGATCCTTTCGCGGATCGTAGGGAAGATTGCCGAACAACAGCGTGTTGATGGCGAGCGGGCCGCCGATGCTCACGCCGATGGTCGCGCCGTCCGGATCGGCCTTGGCCACCGCATCGGTGCCGGTATTGCCGCTCGGCGCCCGGCCTGTTCTCGACGATGAAGGTCTGCTGCCAATCTTGTCCTGCAGATCCTCGGCGATGAGCCGCGCCACGATATCGGGCGTCGCGCCGGCCGCGAACGGCACGATGATTTTGACCGTCTTTGCCGGCCAATCCTGCGCGTGCGGCAGCAGAACGTGCCAAAGAAGGACGATGCATGCCGGCCACGATGCTTCGCTTCATTGCGTCGTCCTTCGCATTTCCCCCGGCGGCGCAAGACGTATCATGGCGGCGCGGCGAGCGAAGCGGAGGAGCACACGTGCGCACCACGACAAAATTGAGGGCGCTTCTGACTTCGGGCCGTATCGCGGTCGCGCCGGGCGCTTATGACGGGCTGTCGGCGCGGCTTGTCGAGCAGGCGGGATTTCCGCGGTCTATGCGAGCGGCGGCGCGATCGCGCGCTCGACCGGCGTGCCCGACCTCGGGCTGATGTCCATGAGCGCGATCGTCGATCGGCTTGCTGCCGATGGTCGGACGTGGTCGGAGTGCCGATCATCGCCGATGCCGATACCGGCTACGGCAACGCGCTCAATGCTCAAGCGGCCGCGCGCGCCTTTGAGCGGGCCGGCGTCGCGGCGTTTCATCTCGAAGACCAGACGTTTCCCAAGAAGTGCGGCCATTACGACGACAAGAGCCTTGTGCCCGGCGGCCGAGATGGTGCAAAAGCTCAAGGCCGCGCGCGATGCCCTGCACGATCCCGATTTCATCCTGATCGCGCGCACCGACGCGATCGCGGTCGAGGGCTTTGCCGCCGCAATCGACCGCGCCTCCGCCTATGTCGAAGCCGGCGCCGACGTGATCTTCGTCGAGGCGCCGACTTCGGAAACTGAAATCGCCGAAATCGCCAAGCGCCTGCCGGGCTGGAAGCTCATCAATATGTTCGAAGGCGGCAAGACGCCGCTTTTACCGGTGCCGCGGCTCGAAACGTTCGGCTTACCACCTCGTCATCATTCCGAGCGACACCCAGCGCGCCGCCATCAAGGCCATGCAGCGCGTGCTCGCCGCGATCGCCCGTGACGGCAGCTCGGCATCGATGCGGGCCGATATGGTCTCGTTCAAGGAGCGCGAAGCCATCATCGATACCGCAAGCTATCTCGATCGCGACAAGCTTTATGCGTCGTGAGGGGCCACATGACGCGGCCGCATTGACAATAAGAGCCCCGGTCGCCATGATCCCGGCCGTGTCGCGAGTTAGTGGCGTTGCGCTCATGGGTCTTGCCGTCGAAATTCTCGGGCTTGTCATATTTCTCGGCGCGCATGTGTTCGTGACGATGCGCGACGAGCGCGCCGCGCTTGTCGCCAGGCTCGGCGAATGGCCATACCGCGGCCTGTTCTCGCTGGTCTCGATCGTCGGCATTGTGCTCATCGCCTACGGATTCGCCAGCTATCGCGCGGCCGGAATAATCATGGTGTGGAACCCGCCGGCATGGACGCGTCACATCGTCGTCGTGTTGATGTGGCCGGCAAGCATCATGGTCGCCGCCGCCTATATCCCCGGCAATATCAAGCGCGTGCTCAAGCATCCGATGTTGGTCGGGGTTAAAACCTGGGCCTTCGCGCATTTGTGCGCGAACGGCGATCTCGGCGGCATCATCCTGTTCGGCGCGGTGCTGGCATGGGCGGTGTACGATCGCATCACGCTCAAACGGCGCGCCGATCCCGGCGCGCCGCCGATTCCGGTCGGCGGCGGTAAAAACGACATTATCGCCATCGTCGTCGGCACGATCATCTATCTGGCGCTCGGCTTCGTCTTTCATCCGGTCGTCATTGGCGTCCCGGCATTCGCACCGGCAGGTGGATAACAAACATGTCAACGCAAAATGAGACCCGGCGGCTGACCGCGCCCGACATCCGCGCCCGCAAGGGTGGCGAACCGATCGTGTGCCTGACGTCCTACCACGCGCACACCGCGCGCATCGTCGACGCCTATTGCGACGTCATTCTGGTCGGCGACTCGCTCGGCATGGTGATGCACGGTCTCGAAACCACGATTCCGGTCACCCTCGACATGATGATCCTGCAAGGTCATGCGGTGATGCGCGGCTCGAAGCGCGCGCTGGTGGTCGTCGACATGCCGTTCGGCACCTACGAAGGCTCCAAAGAGCAGGCTTTCGCGTCGGCGGCGCGGGTGATGAAGGAAACCGGCTGCGGTGCGATCAAGCTCGAGGGCGGCCGGCGGATGGAGGAAACGATTGCGTTTTTGGTCGAGCGCGGCGTGCCGGTCATGGGGCATGTCGGCTTGACGCCGCAGGCGATCAATACGATCGGATCGTTTCGCGCACAGGGCCGCGACGAGAGCGATTGGGCGCCCATCGAGGCGGACGCGCGCGCGGTGGCCGATGCCGGCGCTTTTGCCGTCGTGCTCGAAGCGATTGCCGAGCCGTTGGGGCGCCGTATCACGGCGCAGATCGCGATCCCGACTATCGGCATCGGCGCGAGCGTCGCTTGCGACGGTCAGATCCTCGTCCTGGAGGATATGCTCGGCCTGTCGCCGCGGGTGCCGAAATTCGTCAAACGCTTCGGCGAGCTCGGACCCTCGATCGAGCAGGCGATCCAAAGCTATGCGCAGGAAGTCCGCGCGCGCACCTTCCCGGGCGCGGACCATGTCTATCCGATGCGCCAGCCTGCGGTGACCAGGCTCCCGGAGCGCGCCAAAGGCCCGTCGCGGGCGTAACCATGCGCAATAGTCGCGGGCTGCGGCAGCGGTTTTGCCTTGCTCGCGCCACATCATTAAACTAGTTGCCACAAGGCCTTCCGGGGTCCTGTGGGCCTGATTTATTGCATTCGGCAGCGTTCCATTGGGAAGAGCAGCTTCGCATTTCGGGGCGAGCGGGCTGGGACTAAGGCTGGGGAACGGGTTCCGTGACCGATATCTTCCAAGAAGTTGACGAGGAAGTCCGCCGCGAACAGCTCAAGAAGCTGTGGGATCAATACGGTAACTACCTCATCGCCGTTTGCGTCCTCGTTGTTGTCGGCGTCGCCGCCTGGCGCGGCTATCAGTGGTGGGAAGCCAAGCAGGCGGCTCAATCCGGCGCGGCTTTCGAACAGGCCGTCACTCTCGCCGAGCCGGAAAGCATCAGGAGGCCGAGGCGGCCTTCGCCAAGCTCGCGACCGATGGCACCGCGGGCTATCGCGTGCTGGCGCGGCTACGCGAGGCAGCCGAGCTCGCGCCGACCGACAGCAAAGGCGCCGTCGCGGCTTACGATGAGATCGCCGCCGATAAGAGTGTCGGACAGGTCATTGAGGATTTGGCGGCAGTCCGCGCCGGCTTCCTGCTCGTCGACACCGCGCCCTATTCCGAGATTCGCGACCGGCTTGAGCCATTGGCGGCGGCCGATCGGACCTTCCGTTACAGCGCTCGCGAGATTTTGGCGCTGGCGGCCTGGAAGGCCAACGACGTAACGACGGCGCGGCAGTGGATCGACATGATTATGATCGATCCGCAAACGCCGGCGGGCACGCGCAGCCGCGTCGGAGTTTTGAGTGAACTCATCGCCGCGAGTGGCAAGGGCTGACGCGATGTCCGCAGGATGCAATTCCTCGCTGTTTCGGTTGGGCTCGGCCGTGGCGCTTGTGCTGGTGCTAGCGGGCTGCACCCCCGGCGGTCAGTTCGACCCGACAGAGATTTTCAATTCCGACGTGTTTGACAGCAAGAAGAAACTCAAAGGCGACCGCGAACCGCTATTTCCGGGCGGCGTGCCGGGTACGACCACTGGCGTGCCGGCCGATCTGGTGAAGGGTTATCAGCCGCCACCGGACCAGGCCGATGCCACCGCGGCGCCGGTCGACACGGCGCCCGGCGCGGCGGCGCCGAAGCCCGCTCCGAAACCCAAGCCCAAGCCGAAAGTCGCGTCCGTACCCCCGGCGCAGAAACAGGGTTCGGTTTGGGACCAGAAGCCACAGCAGCCGGCCGCGACACGGATCAGCGTCGGACCAAAACCGGCCGCTCAGCAACAGGCGGCGCCGCCCCCGCCGGCGTGGCCAGCCGCGCAAACCGCGCCCGCGCAGCAGGCAGCGCAACCTTCGCAATCGGTCTGGCCGGCGCCGCAGCCCACCGGTCCGACGCAGCAAGCGGCGCAGCCCTCGCAATCGATCTGGCCAAATCCGCAGGCGCCCGGCGCGCCTTCCCAGTAAGCCCTGACTTTGCTTTGGTGTTATTTCCGCGTCGGTAGGCGACCGCTATGTCTTTCACCGTTGCCATTGTCGGCCGCCCCAATGTCGGAAAGTCCACGCTGTTCAACCGCCTTGTCGGCCGCCGCGTGGCGCTGGTCGATGATGAGCCCGGGGTGACGCGCGACCGCCGGGAAGGCGAGGCCACGCTCGGCGATCTGGCATTCAAGGTCATCGACACTGCGGGGCTTGAAGATGCCCAGCGCGAGAGCCTGTCCGGGCGAATGCAGACTCAGACGGCGACGGCGATCGCGCAGGCGGACGCCGTGCTCTTCCTCGTCGATGCGCGTGCCGGCGCGACAGGCACCGACCGCGCTTTCGCCAATCTGGTGCGCAAATCTGGCAAGCCTGCCGTCCTCGTCGCGAATAAAAGTGAGGGACGCGCCGGCGCAGCGGGCGCCATCGAAGCCTATGCGCTCGGTCTTGGCGAACCGATCGCGATCAGCGCTGAACACGGCGAGGGCCTGGCCGACCTTTACGACGCGCTGCGCGTGGCATTGCCCGAGGCGACGTCGCTACGTGAAGACGAGCCGCGCCCCTCCGGCGATGCTGAACAGCAGCCGATCCGGATTGCGGTCGTCGGCCGCCCCAATACCGGCAAGTCGACGCTGATCAACCGCCTGATCGGCGAAGACCGCCTGTTGACGGGACCGGAAGCCGGAATCACGCGCGACGCCATCGCCGTCGATCTCACCTGGAGGAACAGGAGCCTGCGCCTCTACGATACGGCCGGCTTGCGCCGCCGTTCGCGCATCGAGGAGAAACTCGAAAAGCTTTCGGTGGCCGACGCGCTCAACGCCATCCGCTTTGCCGAAGTGGTCGTCGTGCTCATCGATGCGCTGACGCCGTTCGAGGAGCAGGACATCCGCATCGCCGACCTGGTCGAGCGCGAAGGTCGTGCCATCGTCATCGCGGTCAACAAATGGGACCTCATAGAGGCGGAGGCCGGCGCGCTGTCGCGCTTGCGCGACGAAGTCGATCGCCTGTTACCGCAAATCAAGGGCGTTCAAACCGTTGTTCTATCGGCAAAGGGCGGCCAGGGCGTCGATCGGCTGATGGAAGCGGTGATGAAGGCCCACGCGGTCTGGAATCGCCGCGTGCCGACCGCCGCACTCAATCGCTTCCTGGCCGCGGCGACCGCGGCAAATCCTCCGCCCAACGTAAGCGGACGCCGGTTGCGGCTCGATTACATCACGCAGCCAAAACCACGGCCGCCGACCTTTGTGCTGTTCACGTCGCGCCCGAACGCGTTGCCGGAGACCTATCGGCGTTATCTGGTGAACAGTTTACGCGAAAAATTCGCGCTGCCCGGCACGCCCGTCCGGCTTACCCTGCGGGCTAAGGCCAATCCTTACGCGGGGCGAAAACGCCGGCGCTGAAAAATCGCCAGCCGGTCACGCCGGCTGCAAAAATTCCAAAAGCTTTCCAGCGCGAAAATCGTAAAGCTTGCCGGTTTCGGCAAAATCCGGCAGGCACAAATCCAGGATTTTTTCCGCGACATCTTCCGGGGTCGGCAGCGTCATCGGATCCTCACCCGGCATGACGAAGGCTCGCATTCGGGTGCGCGTCGGCCCGGGATTGAACAGATTGACTCGCACCGGCGTTGAGGATGTTTCCTCCGCGTAGGTCCGCGCCAGCACGTTGAGCGCGGCTTTCGACACCGAATAGGGCCCGGCGTAGGCGCGGGCCTGGGTGGCCGCGCCTGAGGTGATGAACACGGCACGTCCAGCCTTGGATTGCTTGAGTAACGGGTTCATGGCGCGGATGAGGTGCCAATTGGCGGTGACATTGACCGCCATAACCTCTTCCCAATTTTGCGGATCGACGTGGTCGAGCGGCGCGCGCTGGCCGGCGACCGCGGCATTGCCAATGAGCACATCGAGGCGCTGGTAGCGCTCATTGAGCGCGGTGGCGAGCCGGTAAATGCCGGCATAATCGCGCATGTCAAGCGGCACCAGCGTTGCCGAACTGCCGGCGGCGCGCGCTGCGTCGTCGACTTCTTCGAGCGCGCCGACCGTGCGCGCCACTGCGACGACGTGCGCTCCGGCGCGCGCCAGCAGGAGTGCGGTCGCCCGGCCAATGCCGCGCGATGCGCCGGTCACGAGCGCGATAGAACCGGCAAGCAGTTGCGGCATGCGTTAGCTCGCCTCGGCGAGCAGCGAAAGCTGGCGCGGCGTTGCGTCCTGCGCGGTGTGGTCGGTCAGCGGAGTGGGGTATTCGCCGGTGAAGCAATGATCGGTGAATTGCGGCCGCACCGGATCACGGCCCTTCTCGCCCATGGCGCGGTAGATGCCGTCGACCGAAAGGAACGCCAGCGAGTCGACCCCGATGAAATTGCGCATCCCTTCCAGATCGTGCGTCGCGGCGAGCAGCTTATCCCGTTCGGGCGTATCGATGCCGTAATAATCGGGATGGGTGATCGGCGGCGAGGCAATGCGGACATGCACCTCGCGGGCGCCGGCATCGCGCATCATCTGCACGATCTTCACCGACGTTGTGCCGCGCACTATGGAATTGTCAATCAGCACGATGCGTTTGCCTTTGACGACGGCGCGGTTGGCGCTGTGCTTGAGTCGTACGCCGAGCTGGCGGATGTGCTGGGTCGGCTCGATGAAGGTGCGGCCGACATAGTGATTGCGGATGATGCCGAGCTCATAGGGAATGCTGGATTCCTGGGCATAGCCGATCGCCGCCGGCACGCCGGAATCGGGAACCGGGATGACGACATCGGCGGAGGCCGGCGCTTCGCGTGCGAGTTCCGCGCCGCATGCCTTGCGCACGTCATAGATGCTGCGGCCGCCGCTGATGGAATCCGGCCGCGCGAAATAGATGTATTCGAAGATGCAGGGCCTCGGCGCCATGGCCGGGAACGGCTTGTGCGAATGCGCGCCGTCTTCGTCGAAGATGACAACCTCGCCGTTTTCGACGTCGCGGACATATTGCGCGCCGATGATGTCGAGGGCGCAGGTTTCGGAGGCGAGGATGGGGCAGCCGTCGAGCTTGCCCATGACCAGCGGCCGGATGCCCAAGGCATCGCGCGCGCCCACAAGCTTCTTGTTGGTGAGCCCGACGAAGGCAAAGGAGCCTTCGAGCATGCGCAGTCCCTCGATAAAGCGGTCGACGAAGCGGTTGCGGTGCGAGCGCGCCACCAGATGCAGGATCACCTCGGTGTCGGTCGTCGATTGCATCATGGCGCCTTCGCGCACCAGTTGGCGGCGGAGCGTCAGGCCATTGGTCAGGTTGCCGTTATGACCCACGGCAAAGCCGCCGGCATTTAGTTCGGCAAACAGCGGCTGAACGTTGCGCAGAATGGTCTCGCCGGTCGTCGAATAGCGTACATGGCCGACCGCGGCATTGCCGGGCAGCCGGTCGATCACCTCGCGCCGCGAGAAGGCGTCACCGACAAGGCCGAGACGACGCTCGGAGTGGAAGCGCTTGCCGTCGAAAGACACGATGCCGGCAGCTTCCTGACCGCGATGCTGGAGTGCGTGCAGTCCCAGAGCCGTGATTGCCGCCGCATCTGGATGACCGAATATGCCGAATACGCCGCATTCTTCGCGGAGCCGGTCCGCGTCAGGATCGAAAACGGCGGATTCGCTCATGAGAATCGGGCCTCCAGCCTGTCGAGCTCGCTGTGCTGATCCGGCGGCGCGGCATCCGGATTATCCGTGTCTTCCGGATGCGGCTTCTTCAGCTTGTTTAAAATGGTGCTTTCGGGGTCGTCCGGCAACATGGACATCAACCATTGCCCAGTGCCAGCCAGGACCACCCGAGATTTAGCGCCTGTCACCCAGCTTGGCTGGCTGCGGTCGGGGACCAGCCAGGTGAAGAATTGGAAGGCGACGACCACGATGATCAGGCCGCGCCCGAGCCCGAACAGGAAGCCCAGCGTGCGGTCGAGCGCGCCGACCCGGCTGTCGAGCACCATGTCGGATATCCTGATGGTCAGGACCGAGACGACAAGGAGCGTGACCAGAAAGACGCCACCGATCACGGCGACCGCGGCCACGATGTCGTTATTGAAGTACTGTTTGGCGTAGGGCAGGAGCTTGCCATACGAGTAGAGGGTCACGGCCGCAGCCAACACCCAGGCCGTAATGGACAGCACCTCGCGCATGAAGCCGCGGACCATGGCAAGCAGCCCCGAGACCAGCATCACGACGATAAGAATGATATCGAGCAGCGTAATCGGCATCGGCTGCTAGCCCGCCTCGCTAGTGTCCCGGCTCGCTTCCGCGGGCTGTATAGCCGGGCTCCAGCAGTCAGTCACCCATCTTCTCGGGCACTCAACAGGTTCCGTCCCGACGATGCGCGTCCTTACGCAGATTGTCGCTGTAAACCAATTGTTAACCTTCGGTGCACGTCCCGAAGCCGGGTCAGCCATCCTGACGGCCGGCGCGGCGGCGCACCGGAGCGCCGTCACGGGCAATATCGGCAACCAGATCAGCAAGCGCGCCAATGGCCGACAGCGAAAACCCCTCGGGAGCCTCGTTGCTTGCGGCTTCCGGGACAATGGCTTTGGTGAAGCCGAGTTTCTGCGCCTCCTTGAGCCGCGGCATAGTCTGCGCCACCGGGCGTACGGCGCCCGACAGCGAGACTTCACCGAAATAGACGGCATCGGCCGGCAGCGGCGCGTGGGCGAGCGAGGACACCAGGGCAGCGGCGGCGGCCACGTCCGCCGCCGGTTCCTGGATGCGCAGTCCGCCCGCGACATTGAGATAAACGTCGTGCCCGGAGAGGCGAACGCTGCAATGCGCCTCGAGGACGGCCAGTACCATCGACAGGCGATTCGGATCCCAACCGACCACCGCGCGGCGCGGCGTTCCGAGCGATGTCGGGGCGACCAAAGCCTGAATCTCGACGAGCAGCGGCCGTGTTCCCTCCATCCCGGCGAAGACCGCGGTGCCTGGACTGCCCAGATCGCGCTCGGAAAGGAACAGCTCGGAGGGATTTGCGACCTCACGCAGCCCGGCCCCGGTCATTTCGAAGACGCCGATCTCGTCGGTCGGTCCGAATCGGTTCTTGATCGCGCGCAGAATGCGGAACTGCTGCGAGCCTTCGCCTTCAAATGACAGCACCGCATCGACCATGTGCTCGACGACACGGGGACCGGCGATCTGACCGTCCTTGGTGACATGGCCGACCAGGATCACGGCCGCGCCAGAGCGCTTGGCAAAACGAATCAGTTCACCGGCGGAGCCGCGAACCTGCGTCACCGTCCCGGGCGCCGCTTCGACACTTTGCGTCCACATTGTCTGGATCGAATCGATGACGAGAAGGCGCGGCGTTACGCCTTGCGACATCGTCGTCACGATGTCCTCGACGGAGGTTTCGGCGGCGACCTCGACCGTGGCGTCGACGAGCCCAAGCCGGTCGGCGCGCAGCCGCACCTGCGCCACGGCCTCCTCGCCGGAAATATAAACGGCGCGGTGACGGGCGCGGGCGAATGCCGCCGCGACCTCGAGAAGCAGAGTCGATTTGCCGATCCCGGGATCGCCGCCGAGGAGGAGGACCGAACCGCGGACCAGCCCGCCGCCGGTGACGCGATCGAACTCGCCGATGCCGGAGGCAAGCCGCGGCGCTTCATGCGTCGCACCCTTGAGCGGCTCGATGGCAAACAGCCTGCCTTTGCGCGCCGCGCGCCTGCCGACTTCGGCGCCTTCCTCGACCAGCGTATTCCACTCGCCGCAGGCCTCGCACTTGCCGGCCCAGCGCGGGAAGGCGGCGCCGCAATTCTGGCAGACGAAGTTTTGTGCGCGCGCTGCCATTTCACAAACCCTGATAGATGAGCTGACACCGCGGGCTGAGACGCGTGAGAATCTCGTAACCAATAGTGCCCGCCGCGGCGGCGACGTCGTCCACGGTAATTTCGCCGCCGATCAGCGTCGCCAGATCGCCGCGGTGGACAGCGCCATCCGGCAGATCGGTGATATCGAGGCAGACCAGATCCATCGAAATGCGGCCGACGATCGGGCAGCGTTTCCCGGCGACGATCGCGGCGCCGCCCGGCCGTTCGTCGGTGCCGCTGCCGGCACGGATGAGGCCGTCGGCGTAACCGAGCGCAACGACGGCGACGCGCGACGGGCGTTTTGCCGTCCATGTCGCGCCGTAGCCGACCGTCTCATCCCGCGCGACGGTGCGTAATTGCAAGATGCGTCCCGTCAGTTCGACGACGCTCTGCATCGGATTGGGGCGGCCGGGCGTGGGATTGACGCCATAGAGTGCGGCGCCCGGCCTTCCCAAATCGAAATGCGCCGATCTGCCGAGGAAAATGCCGGCGGAATTGACCAGCGAGGCCGGAATCCCGGAATAGAGCATGTGCAACTCGCGAAACAACTGAAGTTGGGTGGCATTGAGCGGATGATCGTGATTTTCCGCGCAAGCGAGGTGGCTTAGCAGCAGCGCGATGCCGTGGTTCTCGGTTTGCGCGCGCGGCGCGAGCGCGGCGGCTTCCTCCGGCGAAATGCCGAGCCGGTGCATCCCGGTATCGACGTGAAGCGCCGCACCGCCCTGCCACCCATGGGCGCTGACGAACGCATCCCATTCGGCAAGCTCGGTCGCCGAGTTGATGACCGGCCGCGCATTGATCTCGACAAATCCGTCGCCCCAATCGGGCGTGAAACCGTTGAGCACGTAGATGGTGGCGTCGTGCGCGCGCGACCGCACGGAGCGCGCCTCGGCGAGATCGGCCACGAAAAAAGTCTTGCAGCCCGCCTGCGCCAGCTTCGTTGTCACCGGTTCGAGCCCGAGCCCATAGGCGTTGGCTTTGACCACGGCGGCGCATTCGACGGTGAGGAGCTCATGCGCCAGCAACCGCCAATTCGCCTCGATGGCGTTGAGGTCGATAGTGAGCGTTCCGCCGGTCTCGAGGGGCGGCGGAGCGGGGACGGGGGCTGGTTTCGACTGCTTTCTCGCGCGAGCCATGACGGCGTTATGTACGGCGCGGCGGCGGGCGTAAAGCGGGGCTAGCTGAGGCGCCTAAATGCTCGGCCGGTGCGCTGTGTCGAGATTGGCGAAGCGCGTCACGGCGGCCTCGAATTGCAATTCGACGGTGCCGGTAGGGCCATGACGCTGCTTGCCGATGATCACCTCGGCCTTGCCCTCGACGCGGTTGCCCTCAGCCAGCCATTCGTCGAATTTCTCGCGGTTTGACTCCATGGGTTTCCGCATCTGGTGATAATACTCCTCGCGGAACACGAACAGCACGACGTCGGCGTCCTGCTCGATCGAGCCCGACTCGCGCAGATCGGAAAGCTGCGGGCGTTTGTCGTCACGCTGCTCGACTTGCCGCGACAATTGCGACAAGGCTAGGATTGGGATGTTGAGTTCCTTGGCGAGCGCCTTGAGCCGCGTTGTGATCTCGGTGATTTCCTGCACGCGGTTTTCGCTGGAGCGGCGGGTCGAGCCTTGCAGAAGCTGAACGTAATCGATCACCAGAAGATCGAGGCCGCGCTGGCGCTTCAGGCGCCGCGCCCGCGCGGCTAATTGGCCGATCGAGAGACCGCCGGTTTCGTCGACATAGAACGGCAGGTTCTGTAACTCGATCGAAACATCCTTGATTTTCTCGAAGTCGCCTTCGTCGATGCCGCCGCGGCGGATTTTGTTCGACGGGATCCCCGTCTGTTCGGAGATAATGCGAGTGGCAAGCTGCTCGGCCGACATTTCGAGCGAGAAGAAGCCGACAATGCCGCCGTTGACGGTGGCCATGTGGCCGTCGGCGCGATGTTCGCCCTGCCAGGCCCTGGCGACGTTGTAAGCGATGTTGGTGGCTAACGCGGTTTTGCCCATGCCCGGCCGGCCGGCAAGTATGATCAGGTCGGACGGCTGCAGTCCGCCCATCCGGCTATCCAGATCGGTCAGGCCGGTCGCGAGCCCGGACAGGCTGCCGTCGCGCTGATAGGCGCGCGCCGCCATATCGACTGCGGTGGTCAGCGCCTGGGCAAAGCGCTGAAAGCCTGAATCATAGCGGCCCGTCTCGGCGATCTCATAAAGCCTTCGTTCGGCGTCCTCGATGTGTTTGACCGGCGTTGAATCAACCGGCGCGTCATAGGCAAGGTTGACCATATCCTCGCCGATGGTGATCAGATCGCGCCGGACGGAAAGATCGTAGACCGTGCGGCCATAGTCTTCGGCGTTGATGATCGTCGTCGCCTCGGCGGCGAGCCGCGCCAGATATTGGTTGACCGAAAGCCCGGCGATGTCGACGTCGCCGGGCAGGAAAGTCTTCAGCGTGACGGGTGTCGCCAGCTTGTTGGCGCGGACAAGTCCGCTGGCAAGCTCGAAAATGCGCTGATGGATCGGCTCGAAGAAATGCTTCGGCTCGAGGAAGTCGGAGACGCGGTAGAAGGCCTCGTTATTGACAAGAATCGCCCCAAGCAGCGCCTGTTCGGCCTCGATATTGTGCGGCGCCGTGCGGAACGTTGGTTCCGGCGGGGCTTGCTTGCGTGCGGCCGAATCGAATGCTGGCATGGTCCCGGTCAAATGAATCCGACGCCGTGGCCGAAATACGGCGCGCGGTCGATTTTGAGTTGCTACTCATCGCGGATCACTCAACGACAGCGGCACATTTCGATAGTCGAGCGGCGACACAATGGGAAATCCTCATTGTGGCTTTCCCCACTACCCACTGAAGCCGCGGGAGGACGCCAATCGGCGCTTGACGGCGGCTGCTTGGCGGCGGGCGGAACGCGGCTACTCGCCGGCGAGTCGCAGCGGCGTAGAATAGCCGGCCTCGATGCCGCGCAATCGCGCCTCTTCGCGCGCGATGTAATCGCGTGTCGCCGGCAGGAGGTCTTTGCGTTTGGCCATCTGGATCTGGAAAACGACCATGTCGCCCTCGCGGAACGCCATTTCCGAGCAGGCGAGATAGAATTCCCACATCCGCACAAAGCGTTGATCGTAGATCCGCACGGCTTCTTCACGGTGGGCGAGGAAACGCTCGCGCCAGGCCTTGAGCGTCTCGGCGTAGTGCAACTGCAGGACTTCAACGTCGGTGACAATGAGCTGTGCGCGCTCGATCGCTGGCAGCACTTCCGAGAGCGCCGGAATATAGCCGCCAGGAAAGATATATTTGGCGATCCAGGGATTAGTGATGCCCGGACGGCCGCTGCGTCCGATCGTATGCAGCAGGGCGACGCCGTCGTCGGTCAGGAGACGAGCGCACTGGCCGAAGAAGGTGTCGTAGAATCCGACACCGACATGTTCGAACATGCCGACCGAGACGATGCGGTCGAAAGAGCCCTCGACATCGCGATAATCGATGAGCCGGAACATCGTATCCCGCGCCAGGCCGCGCTCCTGTGCCCGATTCTGCGCGCGATGGTACTGTTCCTGCGACAGCGTGATGCCGGTGACGCGTGCGCCGGCGATGCCGGCGAGATAGAGCGCAAGCCCGCCCCAGCCGCAGCCGATGTCCAGCACGGTGACGTCCGGTTTCAGCCGTAGCTTGGCCGCGAGATGGCGCTTCTTGGCGAGTTGAGCATCGTCGAGCGATTGGTCATTAGCCTCGAAATAGCCGCAGCTATACTGCTGGTCGCCATCGAGAAAGAGGGAATAGAGCTGCCCGTCGAGGTCGTAGTGGTGCGCGACATTGTGGCGGGCGCGCGAACGCGGGTTGAATTGCTGCAAGCGTCGGAGCAGAAAGCGCACAAGCCGCGGCGGCAATGCCCAATGCGGCGAGTTGACGCGATCTTGACGCAGCAGCAGCGCGATCACATCCGCAATCGAGCCTTGCTCAACGACGAGCGTGCCGTCCATATACGCTTCGCCGAGCTTTAATTCGGGATCGAGGAAAACGGCGCGCTGGGCTTTTGCCGTGGTGAAGCGTACCGCGACCGGGGCCCCACTGCGATCGCCAAAGGTGAATGTAGACCCCGCCGCCGTCGTGACCGTAAAAGAGCCCCGACGGATGAACTGACCCAGCAATATGAATAGCAACCGATCCACGGCCGCCTCCACGCTTCACCAGGCCCCTTGCGCAACACGTGACGATTGGCGCTTTATCCGGCTTTCCAGCCGTTTTCGGGCGGTCAATCGGCCTGTCGCATCGACAGGGTCTTGTTCGTTGCCGTCATTAAAACAAAATCCTCCTTGACCAGCAATGCCAAGGACATACCCCTGGAGCCTGCCGCGCCACCCACCGATTTGGGCGGTTTTGGGTTAAGCGTGACCAAGCCGACAATATCGAAGGAGTTCAGTGTGGTGTCGTGTCTCGCCCCTAAGATCGGCCTCGCTGCGGCGTTGGGGCTTGCCCTGATGCCGGTGGTCGCGCGTGCCCAGGTCAATATCGACCAGGGCAAGCCGGCGGCCGAGATTTTTGAGAATGATTGCGCCACCTGCCATAAAACCGCGAAGGGGCTGGCCAGCGGCAAGAACAGCCTCATGCTCTCAAGCTTCCTGCGCGAGCATTACACGGCAAGCCGCGATCAGGCCGCGGCGCTTGCCGCTTATGTTGTTGGGGTAGGGGGTAGCGGACCCGCTCCCGCGGCGCAAAAGCCGGCACAGGATCGTGCCAAGGTCGAGGAGCCGAAAACTGGGGAACCCAAGACTGCCGAGCCCAAGACTGCCGAGCCCACGACCGCTGAGCCAAAAACTGCTGAACCCAAGTCGGCGCATCCGACGCGGCAAGCTGCTAAGCCTGAGACGGCCTCATCGCCGTCCGCCCCAGTCCTGGCCGCACCCGCGGCTAGCGAGACGCCGAGCTCAGCGGAATCACCAAGTCAATCGCAAGGCCAGGAACGCGGCTCGACCACCAGCGCAGCCGTCCCGGCCGAGACTCAGCCGAGCGACGGCGCGCCCGTGCCGCGTGACAATATCCCGGACTGAAAAATTTTGGCCTGACAGATTAGCCCTTGTCGGCGGGCGGCGACGTTTCCGCCCCTTCCGCCTCTGCCTCCGGACGCAGTGCTTCTCCGGCCCCTGGTTCGAAGAACGCCTCCGCGGCAATTACCGCGGCTTCCTGCTCGGTCGCTTCCCGCAACTGGGTCACATCCTCGCCGCGCGCGATGCGCGCAGCCTCGTCACTGTTACGGGCGACGATGATGGTGATTGAGGTTTCGACATCAGGATGCAACGTGATCGGCACCTTATGCTGACCGATGGTCTTGATCGGGGCATTCAGCGCGATTTGATTGCGGTTGACGCGGAAACCGGCATCGCCGATCAGGCTAACGAGATCGCGCGGCGAAACCGAGCCAAAAAGCTGACCAGCTTCGGAAGCCTGACGAAGCACGGTAAAACTCTTGCCGTCGAGCTTGTCGGCGACTTGGGCGGCTTCAGTCTTCAGCGTGAGTGAGCGCGCTTCGAGTTCGCCTTTGATGGTTTCAAAGCGCGTGCGGTTTTCGTCCGTTGCGCGTAACGCCTTGCCCCGTGGCAGCAGAAAATTGCGGGCGAAGCCGTCCTTGACGCGTACGACGTCGCCCATCTGGCCCAGTCTGGCGACACGCTCGAGTAAGATCACTTCCATGGCGGCCTCGCTCAGCGGATCACGTAAGGCAGCAGTCCCAGAAATCGCGAACGCTTGATCGCTTGGGCGAGCTCGCGCTGCTTTTTCGCCGATACCGCGGTGATGCGGCTTGGAACGATTTTGCCGCGCTCGGAGACGAACCGCTGCAGCAGTTTGACGTCCTTGTAATCGATCTTGGGCGCGTTGGCGCCGGAGAACGGACAGCTCTTGCGGCGGCGGAAGAAGGGGCGGCGGCCGCCGGAGCCTTGCGGTGACATTGCCATGTTCAGGCCTCCACCGCTGTATCGCCGTCGTCGCTATCCTCGCGTGGGCGCCGCTCACGATCGCGCGGGCGATCGCCGCGATCTCCACGATCTCCGCGGTCGAAGCGGTCACCACGTCGATCGTCGCGATCGCGATCGCGCTCGACGCGCCGCATCATCGCCGAGGGGCCTTCCTCGTGCGCATCCACCCTGATCGTCAGATAGCGCAAAACGTCCTCGTTCAGACGTTCCAGCCGTTCGATCTCATTGATCGCCAGCGGCGGCGCGTCGACGTCCATCAGCGTGAAATGCGCCTTGCGGTTTTTGCGCAGCCGGTAGGAGAGCGATTTCACGCCCCAATATTCGGTCTTCTTGATCGATCCGCCGAGCCCTTCGATGACGCCCTTCAACTGCGCGGTCAATTCCTCGACCTGCTGCGCGCTGGCGTCCTGGCGCGCAAGGTAGACGTGTTCATACAGAGGCATAAATGCCCTTTCCATTTGCCATGCTCGCCCGGGCGCGAAGCCCCTCGAACCCTTCGGGAAAGGCTCGAATGCTCTGAAGGCGGGAACACCGGACGCCGGACCAAAAGGCCCTACCGCGAAGTGACTTGCGGCCGTCCGTTCAGTCCCCGGCCGGGGTCGAGCGGAAGGCGGCGTTATACGCGGCCCAGCCGGAAACGCAAGCCAGTTCCGGTAGCGAAATCAGAAGCTACGCGGCGCTCGCCCACCGGCGTTTTGGATCATTTCGGCGAGCCGGACGGCGAGTTCGACGCCTTCACGCAGTTGCTTGGCTCCGGCGCCGGCCTTGGGTGACGCGGCGCCTGCGCGCAGCTTTTTCATACCCAAGAGGAGAGCATCGAGGTTCTGCTCGAGCATCTTCTGCCGAAAGGCGCGATCGCTACGCGCGCGTTCCAGGTCGGTATCGGTGACCGGCGAAAAAACACTCATTAACGATCGCTCGCCCGTGGCTGCTTGAGCGGCCTCAATATACCAATTCTCGGTTGTCGGTTTATTACCCCCGGCCCGCTTCCGTTGGACCACTTCCCTTGACATGGCCGCCAGCGCGGTATCTTTCGCCCCTTCCCGGCGATGCGGACAAGACTTCCTGAGGGCGGAAATCAGCCATGACGACTGCGTTTGTTTTTCCCGGCCAGGGCAGTCAGACCGTCGGCATGGGCAAGAGTCTCGCCGAGACTTTCAAAGCCGCGCGGCAAGTCTTCGATGAAGTCGATGCGGCGTTGGGCGAGCGCTTGAGCGATATCATCTGGAGCGGACCGCTTGAAACTCTCACGCTGACCGAGAATGCACAACCTGCGCTTATGGCCGTCTCGCTCGCCGCCATACGCGCGCTCGAAGCCGAGGCCGGCGTTGATCTAAAGCGCGACGTCGCTTTCGTCGCCGGTCACTCGCTCGGAGAATATTCCGCGCTCGCGGCCGCGGCATCGCTTTCGATCGAAGACGCGGCGCGGCTCCTGCGCATCCGTGGCCGCGCCATGCAGAAAGCGGTTCCCGTCGGTGTCGGCGCCATGGCGGCACTGATCGGCGTCGAACTCGACGATGCTAAAGCGATCGCGGCCGAGGCGGCCGGTGTCGGGGTTTGCGCGACGGCAAATGATAACGGCGGCGGACAAGTCGTTCTGTCGGGCGGCAAGTCGGCCGTCGAACGCGCCGTGGAGGCCGCCAAAGCGCGCGGCGTCAAGCGGGCAATGATGCTACCGGTCTCCGCACCCTTCCATTGCCGTCTCATGCAGCCGGCCGCGGACGCGATGGCCGAGGCGCTGGCGAAAGTCTCGGTCAAACCGCCGCTAATACCCGTAGTGGCCAATGTGGTGGCGCGCCCCGTCATGGAACCGGCGGACATCGTCCGCCACCTGGTCGAGCAGGTGACAGGAACGGTGCGCTGGCGCGAATCCGTCCTCTTTATGACGCAAGCGGGCGTGACGTCCTTCTACGAGATCGGGGCGGGGCGGGTTTTGACCGGCCTGATCAAGCGCATCGCCGGCACTGCGGCGGCATCCTCGATCGGGGTGCCGGACGACATTACCCGGTTCAAGGCTGAACGCGGCTGAGCTATTGCTGTTCGGAGGGAAGGCCAGAATGTTCGAGCTTGCTGGAAAAACCGCGCTGATCACTGGGGCTACCGGCACAATCGGCAGCACCATCGCACGGATCGTTCATGCGCAAGGCGCAACAGTCGCGATTTCGGGCACCCGGCGGGAAATCCTTGATAAGCTTGCCGCCCAACTCGGCGAGCGCGTCCATGTGCTGCCGTGCAACCTTGCCGACCCTGCCGAAACCGAAGCTCTGGTGCCGCGCGCCGAACAGGGGATGGGACAGCTTGACGTGCTGATCGCCAATGCCGGTGTGACCCGCGATAATCTCCTCGTGCAATTGCGCGACGAGGACTGGGACCAGGTCATCGCCATCAATCTCTCGGCTACGTTCCGTCTGGCGCGCGCCGCCGTGCGGGGCATGATGCGCCGCCGCTTCGGCCGCGTGATCGCGATCACCTCGGTGGTGGGGACGACCGGGAATCCCGGCCAGGCCAACTATGTCGCCGCTAAAGCGGGAATTACCGGGATGATCAAGGCGATGGCGCAGGAATATGCCAAGCGCGGCGTGACCGCCAATTGCGTGGCGCCAGGATTTATCGTCACACCGATGACCGAGAAGCTCAACGAAAAGCAGCGTGAAGTCATTCTCGCGAAAATTCCGGCAAATCGCGCCGGCACGGCGGATGAAGTGGCGGCGGCGGTGGTCTTTCTCGCCTCGAACGAAGGGGGCTATGTGACCGGGCAGACGTTACATGTGAATGGTGGAATGGCCATGATTTGAAGACGATATGACCGGCATCGACGGCCTGCCGTCGCGCTGGTCAACGCTTTTGAAGTGTGGTAACCGAACCGAAATCGGGCTGGGGGGGGATCAGCAATGCCGGAGAGCGGGGCGAAACGTCCACCTCTGTTCGGTGCCGACCCACGGTCGCTCAATGAAGCTTGGACGGAATCGAAACTTAAGTTGATCGGGTCGCGTTGAAAGATGAGGTTGGAGCGATGAGTGATATTGGCGAGCGGGTCAAGAAAATCGTCGTGGAGCATCTTGGCGTCGAGCCCGATAAGGTGACCGAGAACGCGAGCTTCATCGATGATCTCGGCGCCGATAGTCTCGATACGGTCGAGCTCGTCATGGCCTTCGAGGAAGAATTTGGCTGCGAGATCCCCGATGATGCGGCCGAAACCATCCTGACGGTGGGCGACGCCATCAAGTTTCTGGAAAAGAACGCCAAAAGCTGACCGCCCGAGCAGATCGCCGGAACTACCCCTCTATTGCCGCCTGAATTCCGCACTATCTTGTGACAACCGTACGTCACGATGTGCGGAAGGACGCCGTGTGTGTGTGCAGGTTTCGGTGGGGTAACCTCGGCATCGGTTGTCGGCTCGGGACCTACCGGGAGCATCTTTGATGAGACGGGTCGTCATCACGGGTCTTGGATTGGTGACGCCCCTCGCTTGCGGCATCGAACCGACGTGGCAGCGGCTGCTTGCCGGTCACAGCGGAATTGGGCGCATCGAAAATTTCGACGTATCGGATCTTCCCTGCAAGATCGCAGGCCAAATTCCGCGCGGGGATGGCTCGGACGGCACGTTCAAGGCCGACGATTGGATGGAGCCGAAGGAGCAACGCAAGGTCGACGGTTTTATCATTTATGCGATGGCCGCGGCGACGCAGGCGCTCAACGATGCCGATTGGCACCCGCGCGACTATGACGACCAGATTGTCAGCGGGGTCCTGATCGGTTCTGGCATCGGCGGCGTCGAAGGAATTGCCGAAACGGCATTGGTCCTGCGCGATCGCGGCCCGCGCCGCGTGTCGCCGTTCTTCATCCCCGGCAGGCTCATCAACCTCGCCTCGGGCTATGTCTCCATTGCGCATTCGCTCAAGGGCCCCAATCACGCCGTGGTTACGGCCTGTTCGACGGGTTCCCATGCAATCGGCGATGCCGGCAGGTTGATCGCGCTTGGCGATGCCGACGTGATGGTGGCAGGCGGTACGGAATCGCCTGTCAACCGCATATCGCTCGCCGGCTTTGCCGCCTGCCGCGCGCTGTCGACCGGCTTCAACGATACGCCCGAACGCGCGTCGCGGCCTTACGACCGTGACCGAGACGGATTCGTAATGGGCGAGGGCGCGGGCGCGGTAGTCCTTGAAGAATACGAGCACGCGAAACGGCGGGGCGCACGAATTTACGCCGAATTGATCGGCTACGGGCTCTCCGGCGATGCGTATCACATCACGGCGCCGGCCGAGGACGGCGACGGCGCGTTTCGTTGCATGTCGGCGGCAATTCGCCGCGCCGGCATCTCGGCCGGCGACATCGACTATATCAACGCTCATGGCACCTCGACGCCGCTCGGCGACGAGATCGAGCTTAAGGCCGTGGAGCGCGTTGTCGGCAATGCTGCCGGCCGCATCGCGATGTCTTCGACCAAATCCTCGATCGGTCATCTGCTCGGTGCGGCTGGCGCGGTCGAAGCGATTTTCTGCATGCTCGCAATGCGCGACGGAGTGGCGCCGCCGACCATCAACCTCGACAATCCGTCGGTTGCGACCGCCATCGATCTCGTCCCCCACACGGCCCGCAAGCGGCCAATCAATATCGCGCTGTCGAATTCATTCGGATTCGGCGGCACCAATGCCTCGCTCGTGCTCCGCCGTTTGGACCAGTAGTGCAGCCGATCACCCTTTCGCCATATTTGCTCCGCACTCGCTCACGATCCGAAGATTGTCGTCGTCATGGCTATGGGCACGCACGTCAAAATCTGCGAGCATTCGCTTTCGAGCGGTGCTTCGTTCAAAAGTCGATCATGCGCATTGTCAAAGCGGATATCTGGCGGTGACAGAATCAAATCCACCGCCGCCCGGCGGGCGCGTTCCGCCGAATTTGAACCCGACATCGCCGCGCGCCGCCGATGCTCAGCGCGCCCAGCCGCCACGCTCAAGTGCGGCAGCGCCTCAATCGCCGGCGACCGAACAAAGACGCTTCGCTCCGCGTAGCCCGCGGGCGGCTATTGAGCCCGATATGGTCGAGTTGCCGACGCGTCGCTCTTCCGGCGCGCGGCATCCTCTGGTCGTCATCGGCAACGCCGTCATCAGCATTTTCGTGCTGCTCGCGGTTGTTGCCGGTGTCGTGCTCTTCATCGGCAAGGAACGTTTCGAGCAACCGGGACCGTTACCGCAGGATCGCATCGTCAATATTCCGCGAGGGTCCGGGATACGCGACATCGCCGATGTTCTCACCCAACAAGGTGTCATCGATCAGCCTTACGTGTTCATCGGCGGCGTGCTGGTCCTCAAGGCGCGCGAAGATCTCAAGGCCGGCGAATATCAATTCAGTGCGCATGCGAGCCTGCGGGATGTGGTCGCGACCATGGTCGAAGGCCGGGTCATCGAGCACCAAGTCAGCATCCCGGAAGGTTTGACCTCCGAGCAGATTGTCGCGCGTTTGCGCGACGACGATGTGCTGACCGGCGACATCAAGGAGGTTCCGCGTGAGGGAACCCTGCTGCCCGATACTTATGATTTCACGCGTGGCATGACACGCGAGCAAATGATTCAGCACATGCAGGCGGCGCAACAGCGCGTCGTCCGGGAGATCTGGGATCATCGCTCGGCCGACCTGCCGCTCAAGTCGCCGGATCAACTCGTCATCCTCGCCTCCTTGATCGAGAAGGAAACCGGCAAGCCGGACGAGCGCACGCGCGTCGCCGCCGTGTTCGTCAATCGGCTAAAACAAAAGATGCGGCTGCAATCCGATCCGACGATCATCTACGGCCTGGTCGGCGGCAAGGGCACGCTCGGCCGGCCGATCATGAAGAGCGAGATCGATCAGCCGTCGCCGTACAATACCTATCTCATCGATGGATTGCCGCCCGGCCCGATTGCCAATCCAGGCCGCGCCTCCCTCGAAGCCGCCGCCAATCCGGCGCGCACCCGCGAGCTTTATTTCGTGGCCGACGGCACCGGAGGCCACGCCTTCGCGGAAACCTATGAACAGCATCAAAAGAACGTCGCGCGGCTGCACGCGATCGAAGCCGATCAAAAGGACCAGGTCCCGCTTGAAGATCAGATGAGTTCGCCGCCATCGCCGCCGACCGCGGCGCCGGCGCCAGCCGGGGCATCGCAAGCGCCGCCACCGTTACGCGGCATCTCGCAGCCGCACGCGCAAGCCAGCCACTGATCGCTGCTGCGGTCTTGTGACTGTAAAGGCCCGTCGTTAAGTTCGGCGTGAATATTCTTTCAATTTCGGACGGGGGATCGCAGTCCATGACGCTTTCGAGCATGACCGGATTTGCTCGCAGCCATGGCGTGAGCGGCCCTTATGCATGGGCCTGGGAAATCAAATCGGTCAACGGCAAGGGGCTCGACCTCCGCTTGCGCCTGCCGCCCGGTTGGGACGCCATCGAAGTGCCGGTGCGTGCGCGCGCGGCCGAAGCGCTGACCCGCGGATCGCTGCAAGCCAATCTGACGGTCGAACGCAACGGCGCGCTGCCGGTCGTGCGCGTCAATGCGGCGGTGCTGGAGGCGATTTTGACGACGATACGGCAGCTCGCCGCGAAGGTCGAAGCGGCGCCGCCTTCGCTCGACGGCTTGCTCGCCCTTAAAGGCGTGATCGAGGTGGGCGACGCCGAGGAACGGCAGGATGAACGGCACAATGCCGAGGCGGCGGTCGTCGAGGACTTTAGCGGGGTGATCAGCGCACTTGGCGAGATGCGCCGGCACGAGGGAGCCGCACTGGGCCGCGTGCTATCCGCCCGGCTGGGAGAGATTGCCGCGCTGGCGGATCGCGCCGAGCATGTACCCGGCCGCCGTCCGGATGCCATCCGCGCGCGGCTCGCCGAACAAATCGCCACGCTGCTTGCGCAGTCCGACCGATTCGATCCCGATCGGCTGCATCAGGAGGCGATCCTGATCGCGACCAAGGCCGACGTGCGGGAAGAACTCGATCGCCTTATTGCGCACATTGCCCAGGCAAACCACCTCATCGTGCAGGGCGGCGCGATCGGCCGCCGGCTCGACTTTCTCGCCCAGGAGCTCAATCGCGAAGCCAACACACTGTGCGCCAAGGCGAACGACGTCGAACTCACGAATATCGGATTGGGGCTCAAAGCCGCGGTCGAGCAATTCCGCGAGCAGGTCCAGAACGTGGAATAGATCATGGCGCGGGCGGGATCAAATAACGGGACAAGGAAAATCGCGCGCCGCGGCTTGATGTTTGTGCTGTCGTCGCCATCCGGCGCGGGCAAGACCACGCTGTCCCGACTGCTGCTCAAGTCGGATCGCAAAGTCGAGCTATCGATATCGGTCACCACGCGCCCGAAACGGCCAGGTGAGATCGACGGCCGCGATTATCATTTCATCGATCGCGCGCGCTTCGATGCCATGGTCAACAAGCGTGAGCTTCTGGAATGGGCCGAAGTTTTCGGTCATCGTTACGGCACGCCGCGGGCGCCGGTCATCAAGGCCTTGCGGGCCGGCCGCGATGTATTGTTCGACATCGATTGGCAGGGCACGCAGCAACTCCGCGAAAAAGCCCGCGACGATCTGGTGAGCGTATTCATCCTGCCGCCGACGGTCAAGGAACTCGAGCGCCGTCTCGAACGCCGGGCGCAGGACAGCAAACCCGTCATCGGCGCGCGCATGGCCAAAGCGTCAGGCGAAATGAGCCATTGGCCCGAATACGATTACGTCATCGTCAATCGCGACAAGGCCGAGGCTTTCGCGGAAGTGCGCGCGATCCTTGCCGCAGAGCGACTCAAGCGCGAGCGGCAGATCGGCCTGTCCGACTTCGTGCGCGCCATGCAAGCCAAGCTGTAATGCGAACGACTTTTTTGAGCATGATCTTTTCCGAAAACCGGCACCCGCTTTTCGGGATCATGCTCTAGGGTGAAAGCACCGTGCGCCCGACCACGCGTCCGGCGCGCAAATCGTCGAGCGCGGCTTGGGCCTGATTGAGTGGGCGTTCATGCGTCGGAATCGGCCGCAAGATTGCCAGTGCGCGCCAGGTCGATCAATTCCCGCGCCTCGTCAAGCGTGCCGGTGAGCGTGCCCTCGATGGTCATCGCCTTGATCGCGATCATGGCCGCGGCGATTGAGAAGTTGCCGCCCAACAGGCCGGTCACCACGACCTTACCGCCGCGCGCCAGAACGCCGGTCGAAAATTGCAGGGATTTCTCAGAGCCGACAAAGTCGCAAGCCGCGAGCACGCCGCCGGTCGCCTTCAGGATCGTCCGGCGCGCCTCCGGATCGGACGGATCGACCGCCTGTACTGCGCCGGCGGCGACCGCCGCGGCCCTCTTCGCGGCGTCGATATCAGCGACGATGAGCGGCTGGCGAAACAGCGCGCGGGCGATCGCCAGGCCCATCATGCCGACCCCGCCGAGGCCAACGAGCAGCACCGGCCCGCGTTCGGCTCGGCCGATGAGCCGCTTGAGCGCTGAATAAGCAGTAAGTCCGGAACACATCAGAGGCCCGGCGAAGGCTCTGGAGAGCGGCGAATAATCGATGAGGTAGCGCGGATGCGGTACCAGAACGTGAGTGGCGAAGCCGCCGTCCACGGCAATACCGAGATGATGATGCGCCGAGCACAAATTTTCTTCGCCGGCGCGGCAAACCGCGCAGGTCCCGCAGCCGATCCACGGATAAACCGCCACGCGGCGCCCAAGGGTTGCACCCTCGGCCGCCTCGCCCGTGGCCTCGATCACGCCGGCGATCTCGTGGCCGAGCGTGAAGGGCAGCGGGCGGTCCTTGGTAATGTCGAGACGCTTGTCGCCGCCCAGCGCGAAATAACCGTCCTGCAAGTGCAGGTCGGAATGGCACACCCCGCAGCATTCCACACGCAGCAGTACTTCGCTGCCATGGGGCACGGGAAGATCCGCCACCGTCTCGCACAGCGGTTGGCCGTAAGCGACGAGCGATTGACGGTGAAATTCAGTCATCGAACCTTTGCCCTTCGATCGGAAGCGCGACCATTATGCCTTACGAATGAGGGCCGCGGCGAGAGCTTCCGCCAGCGCGACAAAGCCGGCAATGGAAATGTCCTCGGCGCGCGCGGTCGGGTCTAATCCAGCCGCCGCAATCAAGGCTGCCGCATCGACGCCGAGCGATCGCAGGCTCTGGCGCAGCATCTTGCGGCGTTGCCCGAAGGCCGCCTGCGTGACGGTCTCAAGACGCTTGCGATCGCAAGGCAGCGGCTTTTCTCGCGGCACGATCCGCAGCAGTGAGGATGTAACCTTCGGCGGCGGCACAAAGGCCGCGGCATTGACGTCGAACAGAATACGCGCCTCGCAACGCCACTGCACGAGAACCGACAGCCGCCCGTAAATTCTGGATCCCGGCGGCGCGACAATGCGTTCGGCGACCTCGCGCTGGAACATCAGTATGGCGGAATCGTACCACGGCGGCCACGGCTCGGTACTGAGCCAGGCAACCAGCAGCGCGGTGGCGATATTGTAGGGAAGATTGGCGACGATGCGCGCCGGACCGCGCGGTAGGCGTGCGCGGGGGTCGAAGCGAAGAGCATCCGCCGTCACAACGTCCAGCCGGCCTGGATAAAGCGCGGCAATCTCCTGCAGAGCCGCGATGGCACGCTCGTCCCGCTCGACCGCAACGACGTGAGCCGCGCCCAGCGAGAGCAGCGCGCGGGTGAGGCCGCCCGGTCCCGGGCCAACTTCGAATACGGTCACACCTTCGAGCGGCCCCGCCGCGCGCGCGATCCGCGCGGCAAGGTTGAGGTCAAACAGAAAATTCTGTCCCAGCGATTTTTTCGCGACGAGTCCGTGCCGGCGGATCACGTCGCGCAAAGGCGGCAGGTTGTCGAGGATGCCGCTCACGAGGCGGCGAGCGGCACGGGCTTCGCCGCGCGGGCAAGCCGCGCCGCCAGCCGCAGCGCGGCAACGAGGCTTGTCGGGTCGGCGGCGCCGCTGCCGGCAATGTCGAAGGCGGTGCCATGGTCCGGCGAGGTCCGCACGAAGGGCAGGCCCAGCGTGACGTTGACGGCGCGATCGAAGGCAAGCGTCTTGATCGGTATCAGGGCCTGATCGTGATACATGCACAGGGCGGCATCGTAAGTTGCCCGCGCCTGTTCGTGAAACATCGAGTTCGGCGGGCAGCGGCCCTCTTGCATCGATGCCGTCGGCGATCAGCCGCGCGACGGCCGGCGCGACGATCGCGCGATCTTCTTCGCCGAGCGTGCCTGCTTCACCGGCGTGCGGATTAAGTCCGGCGACGGCCAGCCGCGGATGTGCAATGCCAAAGCGCGTCGTCAGATCGCGCGCGACGATCCGTCCGGTTTCGACCACGAGTTCGCTTGAAAGCTGCTTGAAGATTTCCCGGAGCGGCAGGTGGATTGTCACCGGCACGACGGCGAGTTCCGGGGACCACAACATCATCACCGGACGCAGCGCCTTACCGGTCGCTTCCTGCACCAGCTTGGCCAGAAATTCAGTGTGGCCGGGCTCGGCAAAGCCCCAATTGTAGAGCACGTCCTTGGCGACCGGATTGGTGACGACGGCCGCGGCGGCTCCCGCCAGGACGTCGGCGACCGCGCGGCGGATCGAAGCGACGGCGGCGGGCGCGCTGGATCGATCCGGCCGGCCAGGCTCGGCGCTGACCGCGGCGTCGAGCGGTACGACCGGCAGCGCTGCGCGAAACCTTGCGGCCGCCGATTTGGGCGTCACAGTCGCTATCGGAACCTCAAGGCCAAGCCGATCGGCGCGGCGGGCGAGAAAATCCGGGTCGGCGACGATATAGAACGGCGGGATGTCGAATTCGGCGCGCCGCCGCCAGATCGCGAGCGTGAGGTCGGGACCGATCCCCGCGGGCTCGCCGAGCGTCAACGCCAAAAGTTGCACGGTCTTGCGTCCATAGTGCGGTCCAGAGACCTGGAAGCCGGTTTGCCAGTAAGAACGTTCTTCACTGAAATCCCAATACGCTGCTATTTCGATTTGGAAGTATTTTTGCTCTGGCCAGGATCTGGAGTTCTTGTATTCGATCATCGCCTGGCGCCGCAAATCGGCAAGATAGCCTTTCGCCTTGGCGCCGAATTTTTGCTCGAACATCTGGTCGCGGACTTCTTTCAAGGCCGGCGCGTCGGTTTTTGATTCCTTTTTCGAGCAGACCGCGAACATCTGGATGCCTTCCCCCGTCTGCTCGGGCGGCGTCAGATGGCCGACATCAGTCTTGTCGAGGATGTCGCGGAGCGCCTGCGGCAGATCCGCAGATGACTTGTTTACCGGGTCGCGCACGGCCACTTCCGGCAACGCGCGCGCGAAAGGTATCCCATCGGCACAGGTCTGGAAGCGCACGCGGAGCGCGTCAGCATCTTTTTTGCGCGCCTCATAGGCGGAATCGGGAGAGCCATGCGGCACCACCAGAATGATGGGGCGCATAATGTATTCGTATCCGACCTCATTCTTCTCGTCGGGCTTATGGAGTTGAAGCTCCGCTTCAACGTCGCTATCCGGGATCTCCAGGCTCGCCTTGTAGCGACCGCGCACCAGAGAGCTCCAGGCCATCTGAGCGCGTAATCGCTGCTTCAGCGTCTCAGGACTCGCTCCGCCGGTGGTGAGTATTTGCGAAAGCTTTTGCGCGTCCACGCCCATGTTGCCGGCAATAGCGCTAAACTGATCATTCACATCCGAGTCGCTTACCTCGACACCGAAGCGCTTGGCCTCACGCAATTCCAGAATCTCGTTGACGAGATCATCGATCGCTTCCTGGCGTGACGGCGACTTATGTGTACTCATCTCCATGAATTTCGCGCGCTGATCAATATCGAGCGAGGTGATCGGAACGCCATCGACAAGCAGCACGACTTCCTGCGCGCGCGCGGTCGCGGTAAGGACGAGTATCGCTAACGCGGCGAGCACGGCCGCTCCGAAAGTTTTGCTGTACCTGCAGACCGGCAATTTCGACATCGCCTTTTGCCCTTTCTTCGCGGCGGGCAGTCGGCTCATCCTTGCCTCAACCCACGACACTAATCCAGAGAGTCGCGGCAGAATTTAGAACGTAGGACCCACCGCAGATAAGGTATCTGGGCCGAGCGTGCGCAAGCTCAATTGGAACATGACCGTGCTGTCCCTTACCTGGGTCTGTGTTGCAGTATAGGTGTATCCGGTGAGCCAGTTAACGGACAACATGAAACAGTCATCGACATAGCCTAGACCCAGGCGTGTCTGATCGAGTTCATTGTTTTCGATGTCATAGCGGGCAGAGCCGAGCAGGATCCAATTCTGTGTCAGCTTGAACGATGCGCCGGCGAGCAGGCCCTCGCGGCGCGTCACGAAACCGAGCAGTGGTTGCGCCGCGTAATCGCCGTACAACAGCTGAAGCGTCCAGCGATCGAAATTGGCCCGACTTTCGGCCTCGAAGCGTTCGGGCGTAAAGGTCGCCTCGTCGAAACGCCCGCGCACAGTGAATGAATAGACCTGGTTGGGCTGATAGGTTACGCGCCCAACGTAGTCCGAAATGGTTTTGTCCAGGCCGCTGTTCAAGCCGGTGTTGGTAATATCGCCGACCGTAAAGGAATTCTGGCCGAACAGTGAGTACGATTGACCGAACAGGACATTGACCGAGCCCGCCCGGTTGACTTGCGCGGTGTATTGGAAACCGGCATTGGCGCGACTGCCGCCTTCGACGCGGTCCCAGCCCGAGAATTTGTCGATCTGGAACAGGTTGGTGTCGTCGAAGACCAGGCTCTGAGCATCCTCGTTCGGAAACTTGCCGATGTCCATTTCATTCGGGCGCAGAATAATCTGCGCAATCGGTTCTAACGTCTGTGTTCCCCACGGCTCGGTATCGATGAAGGGATAACGGTATTCGACGCCCGCGGCCGGCATGGCGCGCGTCAGTTCGCTTTGACCGATTTGGATGTAGTTCGACACGCCCGGTTGGTTGTCGACATCGAGCGAAGCCACATCGGCGCTCACGCGCAAGAACGGCGTGATCATCTGGCCGTTATCGGTGACGATGGTGCGCCGCCAATCGGTCTGTGCCGAGAAGCGTGAATAATCTCCAGGTATGGCGCGCAACAGGCAGCTTGCCGGGACAGCCGTATCCGCTGTCGGCGTGGCGCAGGTGCCGCTGGCCGCGGCGTTCTGCGACACTGCGTCAAATTCAGCCTCTTGACGGCTTAGACTGGTCAGATTGAGCTTGTAACTGAATTCACCGCCCAGCACCTGCTGGCCCAACACATTTGAATAGTCGAGCACGGGATGAATGATCGGAATCTGTTGCTGATTGTCCTGTTCTGAAAAGCCGTAGTAGTAGATCGAGCGCACATCAAAATAACTGCGCTCCCCGGTGCCGGTCAGATAAATTTGTGAGATGCCCTGGAACGTGATCGCGGCCTGAAATGGATCGAACGCCGCACCGAATTGTTTGATCTGGTAGTCGAACATGAACTGCGAATCGGTCACGAGCAGACCGGTCCAGCCCCACACCCATTTGTCGTTGATCGCGAACTGTCCCGCCGAATCGATTTCACCGCGGAAAACGCGCGCGGTCGGGCTACCGGGGCCGTCGCGATTGGCAAAATAATCGGGGTCTGCCTGGAAAATCCCGGAAGCCCTGATCGTGTATGCGCCATCCAGCAGGCGATGTCGCCATTCGCCCTCGACAAGCGCACCCTGTTTCGTCGCCAACAGCGTTGAGAGTGTCAGGTCATAATTGGGGGCGAGCGCCCAGAAGTAAGTCGGCTGAACGCCAAAGCCGTATTGCGAGGTGTTCGAGAGGGTTGGAAACAGAAAACCGCTCTTGCGCTTGACCGTCGGGTCGGGTGCCGACATGAACGGCACATAAGCGAGCGGGACTCCGAAGAACTCGATGCGAGCATCTTCGAAGTAGAGCATCTTCTCGCCTTCGTCGTGAATGATCCGGGCGGCTTGAACCTGCCAGAGCGGCGGTTTTTTCGGATCGTCCTTGCACGGCTCGCAGGCGGTGTAGACGCCGTTTTGCAGGACTGTGTAGTTTCCTTTGGCGCGATCGGCGCGTGCCGCGGCAAAGCGCGTATCGTCGGGTGTCTCCAGTCGCAGCGAATCGACGAAACCGTCACGATAATCGTCACTGAGATCGATCACCTGGCCGTAGGTGATCTTGCCGTCCGGCTCGGTCAGCCTGACATTGCCCTGCGCACGCAGACGTTTGGTTTTTTGGTCGTAGATGACCTGGTCGGCTTCGATAGTCGCGCCGCCGTAATAAATCTGCACGTTGCCCACTGCGGCAACAGTGTTGTTGGTGTAGTCGTATCTGATTTCGGTCGCCTGCACGAGCATCGGCGCGTTCGATGGCGGCGCCGGTTTTTTTGGCGGCGGCGGCGGCCGCGGCGGGAAATGCATAATGTTGGTGGTCGCCTCTTGCGCCGGCACGCGATCGAGCGTGTCTTGCGGCGCCGGGCGATCGGGCGTGTCTTGCGCCGCCACGCGATCGGGCGCGAAATCGAGGACGAGAACAAATAAGAGCAGCGCGGCGAGGGCCGTTGCACCCACTCGAACGCGACTACTCAAACCGGGACAGAAAGGGCTACGCCAACTCGCCACTATCCGTCCTCCTGGTACAACAGCGCGACAAATCCGGTCAGGCCTCCGACTACGACCGGAATCCACGCCGCGGCCGCCGGTGACATCAGCTCCGATTTGCTCATGTCCTCCGTGATTTTCGACAAGACGAAGAGCAGAAATCCCGCGGTGATGCCGCTTAGCACCATCTTCTGCACGCCGCCGAAGCGGAAGAAGCGCAGGCTCACCGACGCTGCAAGCAACACCATGGCGGCGAGAAGAAACGGCCGCGCCAACAGCTCTTGATATTGCAGCCGATAACCCGCCGCCCCAAGTCCGGCGCGGTCCGCCATCTCGATGTAAGTGGGCAGTTCCCAGAACGGCACGGTTTCAGGCGTGGCGAAGCTTTCCCGAACCTGCTCGAGCGTCAGGTTGCTGCCGAGCCGGTAAGTGCTCTGGAGGTCTGGCGCTTTGCCGCTCGCGTAGATGCGCGCGTCTTCGAGCCGCCAATAGCCGGGTTCAAGCGTGGCGCTTTTGGCTTCAATTCGCTGTTGGAAATGACCGGCGCTGTCGAAGGTATAGACGCTGACGCCGCCGAGCTCCGCGCCTTGGTCGCGGCTTGAATTGGCATTGATGATGGCGCCTCCATCGGCGCTCTTCTGGCGCACCCAAAATCCGCTGGTGCTCTCCTGCAGGGCCGAAAGATTCTCGCCAAGCATGTCGGCTTCGAGACGCTTGGAACGCTCGTGCAACATCGCCGAGATCGGATTGTAGATGGTGGTGGCGACCGTGCCGAACAGGAACGCCGCGATCATGGCCGGCGCCACGAACTGCCAGGCGGAGACCCCGGCGGCGCGGGCGACCACCAGTTCGAGACGGCGTGAAAGCGCCAGATAGCACGACATCGCCCCGACCAGCACCGAGAATGGCATGATGCGCTCGGTGAGCTGCGGCACGCGGTACATGGAAATCTTGGCGAGCACCCAGGCTGTGGCGTTGGGCCAGTCGGCGCCGCGGCGCATCAATTCGACGTAGTCGATCATCGCGGCCAGCGCGACCACGCCGATGAAGGAGCCGACAACGGAGGTGAGAAACCGCATTCCGAAATAACGCGAGAGCGTGCCGGTGATCATGGTCCGCTCCCTAACTCGTCGCCCGCGCGATGCGGTCGCCGATCGCAGTCGCAAGCTTCGCCACCGCGGCGGCGGGCTCTACCGCCCGCCCGCGCCGGATTTGCCAAAGCCCGCCGGCGATTGCCCCGAGCAGCGCCACATATTGGACGGCCAGAACGCTTGGCACGTGGACGCCGACGATCACGCTAATGAAACCGGTAAGCCGCAGCAGGGCGACCACGCCGATCATGCCAAGCAGTGCGAGCGTTCGGCTCTGGCGCGTCGTCTGTGGCGGACCGAGGAACGCGTAGGCGAGAATGACGAATGCCAGCGGGTAGAGCGGCGTCGCCAGCCGATCATACAGTTCCGAGCGGAATTGGTCCGGCTGCGTCGCATACAGCGCATCGTCGGCCCGCGGCCACAGCAGGTCCCAGATGTATTGCTCGCGCACCGTATAGACGACACTTTGCGGATTGCCGGTGAATTGCGAGAGATCGAAAGCGTAGCGGTCGAAAGTCACGATGCGGGGGTCGCGCTGGCCGGCTTCGAAGCGCTGGATGCTGCCGCTTTCGAGCACAAGGAACGAGCCTTTGTCGTTCTTCACGATCTCACCCTGCTCGGCGAGGTAGGTAGCGTGCTCATTGGGATCGCGGCGGTCGTCGACGAAAATGCCGACCAGCAAGCCGTTCGGCCGCCGGTCGGCAATGTGGAACGTCAGGTTGCCGCCAACCGTCGTGAAACGTCCGGGCTGCACGATATTGGTCAGGATGTCGGCGCGTACCTGCGCGCTCCAGTCGCGCAATTCACGTAAAGCGCGCGGCGAAACATAAGCGGCGATGAAGGCGACAAGGAGCGAGACCACGATGGCGGCCGCGATGAACGGCCGCAGCAATCGCCACGGCGAGACGCCAGCCGCATTCATTACGATGATCTCGGAATCCGCGCTGAGCTTATTGAGAACGTGCGCGGCGGCCATCACCAGCGCAATCGGCGCGATAATCATCACCAACAGCGGGATGATCATTCCGGTGATGCCGACGAAGACGAGCAGGGTTTGCCGCTGGCTCGTGATCAGGTCGAAATCGCGCATCGCCTGCGTGAACCAGATCACGACAGTCAAACTGACGAGAGTGATCAGGAATGCGCCCATGGTGGCGCGAAACATGTAGCGGCCGATCGACCCCATCGGACTGAACATCCCCGCTGCCGGCCCAGGCGACAGCCGCATCGGCCCCCCGACGCCCCATCGCCTCGCGAGCCGAACTCCCCAACGCGGGTATTTTCATGCTTTCACAAAGTGGCTTCGCCAAGGCAAAGCTATTGAACATGCACACTAAAGCGTTAATACGCCCGTTTGATAAAGGCGCCCCTCGCGGCTCCGTATTTTCGTCCGAAAACCGCGCTTTGCAGGCCGCCCGGTCCGGTTCATAACGGGGCCGCCATAGCCACCCAACGATCCGTCGGCCTTCAAGGACCAAGCCCAGAGGACCGCTTCATGCCCGCCGCCCTGAAATTCGGCTTCACGCCCTTTGCGCGAATGCAGGGTGTTCTAGTTATGTTCTGTGAGGAAAATCTGAAACTCGGTCCCGCGGCCCAGCGTGCGCTGTCCCCGATAGGTGACCTTTTGCGTCGCGCCGCCGCGGCGGACCGCTTCACCGGCAAAAGCGGATCGAGCCTCGACATTGTCGCACCGGCTGGCCTCGACGTACCGCGCCTGGTTGTGATCGGCGTCGGCAAGGCGAACGCGCTGAAGCAACGCGATATCGTCAAACTGGGCGGCACCGCGATGGGCAAGGTGCCCGGCCCCGCGGCGAACGCGACGATCTTCGCGGAAATCGGCGGCGGTGCACTCAAAGCTACGCAGGTTGCCGATCTTGCGCTTGGCGCGCGACTGCGCGCTTACACGTTCGATCTCTACAAGACCAAGCGCAAGGATGACGAAGAACGGCCGAACAAAATCGAAGTGAATTTCGCCTGTTCAAATCCCGCTTCGGCGGCGAAAGCCTGGACGCGCACTGAATCGATTGCCAACGGCATCGTGCTTGCCCGCGATCTCGTCAACGAGCCGGCGAATGTGCTCTATCCGGGCGAGTTCGCGCGCCGCGCATCGAACCTGACAAAGCTTGGGGTTGGCGTGGAAGTGCTCGATGTCGCGGCGATGAAAAAGCTGGGCATGGGCGCGCTGCTCGGCGTCGGACAGGGCTCGGCGCATGAACTCCAAACTCGTCGTCATGCGCTGGAATGGCGGCAAGCGTGGCAGTGATCCGGTCGCGTTCATCGGCAAGGGCGTCTGCTTCGACAGCGGCGGCATTTCGATCAAGCCCGCGCAGGGCATGGAAGACATGAAGGGCGACATGGCCGGAGCCGCCTGCGTCGTCGGTCTGATGCAGGCTTTGGCGGCGCGCAAGGCCAAGGTGAACGCCGTCGGCGCTATCGGTCTTGTCGAGAACATGCCCGACGGGCGGGCGCAACGGCCGGGCGACATCGTCAAAACGATGTCGGGCCAGACCATCGAAATCATCAATACCGACGCTGAAGGCCGTCTCGTCCTCGCCGACGTGCTTCACTACGTCAACAAGCGCTTCAAGCCGAAATTCATGGTCAATTTGGCGACGCTGACGGGCGCCATCATCGTCGCGTTGGGCCAGGAATATGCCGGAATGTTTTCCAACGACGACAAATTGTCGGATCGGTTGACCAAAGTGGGTGAGGCGACCGGCGAACGCGTCTGGCGCATGCCGCTTGGAGCCGAATACGACAAAATGATCGATTCGAAATTCGCCGACATGAAGAATACCGGCGGCCGCTGGGGCGGAGCGATCACGGCGGCGCAATTGCTGCAGCGGTTTGTCGGTAAGACGCCGTGGGCGCATCTTGACATCGCCGGCACCGGCATGGGCTCGCCGCAAAACGATATCAATAAGAGCTGGGGCTCCGGCTGGGGCGTGCGCCTCCTCGAACGCCTCGTGGAGGATTATTACGAGCGGTGAGGGTCTCGAATGACCGAAATCCTGTTCTACCATCTCAAAGGACAGACGCCGGAACAGGTCTTGCCGGCGCTGCTTGCGAAATCGCTTGAACGCGGCTGGCGCGTCGTGGTGCAGGCCTCGTCGGATGAACGCGTCGAGGCGCTTGATGCTCACCTGTGGACCTGGCGCGAAGACACGTTCCTCCCGCACGGAACCTGGCGCGATGCCGAGGCCACCGAGCAGCCTATCGTGCTGACCGTCAACGACGAAAATCCTAACGGCGCGACGGTGCGCTTCCTTGTCGACGGCGCAAACCTGTCCGGCGATACCACCGGTTACGAGCGGATCGTTCTGCTGTTTAACGGCGACGATCCGGACGCGGTTGAGGCCGCGCGAACGCGCTGGAGCGAGGCGAAAGCGGCCGGCGCTGAGGTGACCTATTGGCAGACCGACGACAAGGGTGCGTGGCGTCGGCAGGTCTAACGCGAGACTCTGCTCATCGTGCATTGCAGCATAGTGTCGTATCCATCTATTGTTGCAGATTTTTCGGTCTTAAGGATGTGCCTCAAGAGGGCTCGAAATGGGCTCGGGAAGCCCTATATTTTTGCTCGGTTCAGCGGATTTGGATGCTATAGTCGGTTCCATGAATAAGCGTTCAGTGAAGAAAAAGCGGCCTGCCAAGGCGAGCCGCAGTAGTGCGGTGCGTAAGTCGCCGGCGCGTGCGACGAGCGGGGCGTGCGACTGCATGGCGCGAAAGGCCGACGGCTGCCCGACAGCCGGCGCGCAAGCCCAATTCGATCAGCGCCGTGAAGATTACCGCCGTGGAAATGGCGGCGGCGGTGACGGTTGCGCAAGTGACGGCGCTCAGTCCGGCGCTGCGGACGCACAAGTTCCAAGTCGGTCAAACGGTGTTTTACACGTCGAGCCCGATCAGTCGCCCTGGAGCGAGCGGGACTTACAAGGTTGTGCGGCTGTTGCCCTCTGACGGCGAAGATTACCAATATCGGATCAAGAATCCCGGCGAGGCGTTCGAGCGCGTCGCCAAGGAAAGCCAGCTCGACAACGAGCACTGACCGATTCGTCCACACCGCTGGCGCCTGCGGCGCCGCTGCGTCATACTCAACCGGTTGTGAAGTGCAGTTCCGCATTGGGGTGGGTTGATGTTCGGCGTTGATCCCGACATCGGAAACTCGGCTTTGCGCTTGTGGGTCGCCGCCGGATCGGCTGCGCTGCTCGTCTTCGTTTGTGCGCTGGCATTCGATTGGACCCGTACGAGGACCTTCGCGCGTGTCAGCGTGGTTGTGCTCGGCGCGGTGCTGGGCGCGTCTTTGGCGTGGGCCTTTCTTGACGCCGCCTCCGTCCGCGACCGCAGCGCCGAACGCCGCGATCTCGAAACGCGTGCGACCGAGCTGAATGCGCAAATTCTGGCACCGGGTTCTGCGCTTGCCTGTCTCGATGGTGTGGCGGGCGACAATGTGGAAGCTGCCTGTGAGAAGGCGCTGTTCGCCGCGCCCGCGGCAGTAGCGACCGCGACATCCTATGCCGCCGCGCGGCTCGCGCTGCTCGCCGACATGGTCGCCTATACCAAACGGGGCGGTGCGAATATCGATAGTGCTTTGCTGCCGCTGCGGCACTCGCTTGAGGCCGACCGTTTCGGTTTCGTGGCGCATGCGCTTGCGGTGCGCGACGGCTGTACCAGCGACAATTGCACAGTGCTCGCCCTCCTGCACGATCCGAGCCGTGTGCGCGCCAATCTCAGCGGCCAAACGCTCGATCGCTATCTCGATCATTATCTGACGGTGTGGGCGCAATCGCCGGATGTTCCGGTTGCGGATGCGACCTCATCCCAGTCCGCAATGAACCAGCCCGGCGTTACGGGGCAGAAAAAGGTGGCAGTCGACATCGACTTCCCCACGGCGGCATCGATCCCGCCGATCAGCATCATGAATCCAGAGCCGAAAGGTCCGGTAACGGCGACGGCCCCGGCCGCTGTCGCCGCCGGTGCGGCAACCGCCGATGGCGCCGCCGCGCCGTCGCCGCCCACGAAGCGGCCGCGCAAGCAGGCCGCCAACGCGCCCCCTCAGGCCGTCGCTCCCGCGCCGCCGGAGCCGGCGCCACCGGTTGACCCGGTGTGGGGCCCCGGAACAAACCAACCGGCGTCCCAGGCCGCGGCGACCGCGGCCTCGGGGCCGGTCCAGCTCAATCCGGCGCTATCGCCGCCGCAGCCCGGCGCCGGCACGACACGCACCCAGTGATTTGAGTGTTTCGCTCCGTCCTTATTGCTAACCGCGGCGAAATCGCCTGTCGCATCGCACGCACTGCCAAGCGGCTCGGCATGCGCACGGTCGCCGTTTATTCGACTGCGGACGAGGGCGCGTTGCACACGCGGCTGTGCGACGAGTCCTATCTCGTCGGTACGGCCGAACCCCGTGACAGCTACCTTTCGATCGAGCGGCTGGTCGAAACCGCCAAAAAATCCGGCGCGGAATGTGTTCATCCCGGCTATGGCTTCCTGTCCGAGAATGCCGACTTCGCCGACGCCTGCGCGCTGGCCGGGGTCGTCTTCGTCGGGCCCTCGCCGGCGGCCATTCGCGCGATGGGGCTCAAGGATCGCGCCAAGGCCCTGATGGAGAAGGCGCACGTGCCGGTCGTGCCCGGCTATCACGGTGAACGGCAGGACGCCAAGTTCCTCAAGGAGAAAGCCTACGAGATCGGCTATCCGGTCCTGATCAAACCGGCGGCCGGCGGCGGCGGCCGCGGCATGCGCCGCGTGGACAAGCATGCCGATTTCGACGCCGCGCTCGAAGGCGCAATCCGCGAAAGCCAATCGGCATTCGGCGCAAGCCGCGTCCTGATCGAGAAATACGTTGCCTCGCCGCGGCACATCGAGATCCAAATCCTTGCCGACCGGCACGGCGACACCATTCACCTCGGCGAGCGCGATTGCTCGCTGCAGCGACGCCACCAGAAGGTGATTGAGGAAGCGCCGGCCCCCGGCATGACGGCGGAACTGCGCGCGCAGATCGGTGCCACCGCAGTCGCTGCGGCCAAGGCGGTCGGCTATAGCGGCGCGGGTACAGTCGAGTTCGTGGCCGACGGCACGAGCGGGCTGCGCGCCGATGCGTTCTGGTTCATCGAAATGAACACCCGCCTTCAGGTCGAACATCCGGTGACGGAGGCGGTCACCGGACTCGATCTCGTCGAATGGCAATTCCGCGTCGCGGCGGGCGAAGAACTGCCGATCGTGCAAGACCAAATCCGTATCGACGGCCACGCCATCGAAGCGCGAGTTTATGCCGAGGACCCCGAGCATGGCTTTCTGCCCTCGACCGGCCCTATCGTGGCGCTGGAGTTGCCGCGGGACATTCGCGTCGATAGCGGCGTCGAAGCGGGCGGCGAGGTCACTCCGTTCTACGATGCGATGATCGCCAAACTCATCGCGCATGCGCCGACGCGCGCGGCGGCGCTTGACCGGCTCAGTCGGCGCGCTCGACCACACGCTGGTCGCCGGCGTGCGCAGCAATGTTGCTTTCCTGGCGAGCTTATGCCGGGCGGAGGCATTTCGGCGCGGCAAGGTCGATACCGGCTTCATCGATCGCAATCTCGCGGCGCTTGGCGCGGTACCGCATCCGCCCGACAAAGCCGCCGCGGCGCTCGGGGTCGCCCATTTGCTCAAAATCGCGAGCAGGGCTCCAGCGCTCGATGATGGGGATACGGAATCCGCTTCGCCTTGGGCGGCGCAGGACGGGTTCCAGCTCGGCGGCGTGCGGTCGGTTGTCGTCCCGGTTGTCATCGATGGTGAGAGCGCCGGCGCGACGGTCACCTATGCAAAGAACGTTCTCGGCGTCGCGATCGATGGCGTCACCTCGGCGGCCGACGCAAAGGTGTTCGTCGGGGCAGGGGATGACCAAGAGGCGCCGGAAGCCTACGTGCTGCGGAACGGCCGCCAAACCCGTGTCCGGATCAAGGATTTTTCCGCCGCCGCCGTGGCGGCGAACGCCAGCGATGGCGTCATCAAGGCGCCGATACACGGCAAAGTTCTGGAACTTCTGGCCGGCGTCGGCGACCGCGTCGCGTCCGGACAACGTCTCGCCGTTATCGAAGCGATGAAGATGGAGCATACGCTGCGCGCGCCGTTTGCCGCGGTTGTGATGCAAGTTCCTGTGAGCGCCGGTGCGCAAGTTGTGGAAGGCGCGCAGATCATGGTGTTAGAGCCGCTGAAGGATTTGATAAAGTAACCGCATGCCGCTTCATCTCATCAAGCTCTGCGTCGGCGCCGATTCGGTTCGCGACCTTGAGGACTGGATCAAGGAAAAGCTCAAAGCCAAGCGCAAGAACGGCGAGAAACCGGAGCACATCCACCGCACCCGCATGGTGCCCAAGCGCGCGGTCGAGCTCACCGACGGCGGTTCGCTTTTTTGGGTGATTCGCGGCGAGGTCATGTGCCGACAGCGCATCCGCGATGTGCGGCCGTTCCGCGACAAGGATGGCATCGGGCGCTGCGGGCTCGTGCTTGAGCCCAAAGTTGTCTTGGTCCAGCCGCGGCCCTACCGCGCGTTTCAGGGCTGGCGCTACCTTGCCGCGAAAGAGGCCCCGCGCGACCTCGACAAAGTGGCGAAGGGCGCCGCCAACATGCCGGAGACGATGCGGCGCGAACTGCGCGAACTCGGCCTGATGTGAGCCGGACGCAGGTGTGCCGCCCGCGTTGCCGCATGGCGCAGTCCGACACGATCCCCTAAACTCCCCCGCCAAGCGCGGATACGCTTTGCGGAGCGAGAAGAATGATCATCGGAAGCGAGAAAGACGTCACCAAAGCCGTGCTTGGCGAATATGCGCGGATCAAAAATCCGCGCCTGCGCGAGATAATGGCCGCCTTCGTTCGCCACCTGCATGACTTCGCCCGCGAGGTGAAGTTGACCGAGGAGGAATTCCAGGCCGCGATTGGTTACATCGTAGGGCTCGGCAAATACACCAATGAAACGCACAACGAAGCCGTGCTGATGTCCGGCTCGCTCGGATTTTCGACCCTGATTTGCCTCCTCAACAATGGTGATCGCGGCCAGACCGAGACCGACGCGAATCTTTTGGGCCCGTTCTGGCGAATGGACTCGCCGGCGACGAAGAACGGCGCTTCGATCGTTCGTTCACCGACACCGGGACCGGCTTTGTTTGTCGACGCCTGGTTCCGCGACAAGAATGGCAAGCCGATCGAAGGCGCCGAGGTCGATATCTGGCAGTCCTCGCCGGAGGGCTTTTATGAGAACCAGGATCCGGTCCAGGCCGACATGAATTTGCGTGGCAAGTTCACTACCGACGAAGACGGACACATCGGTTTCCGCAGCGTGAAGCCCGCCGGCTATCCTATTCCGATCGACGGTCCGGTCGGCGAATTGTTGCGCGCCGCGGGCCGCCACAATATGCGCCCGGCCCATCTGCACTTTCTCGTCTATAAAGACGACTTCAAGACATTGATCTCGCAGATTTACGATCCCGAGGACAAGCACATCGAAACCGATGTGCAGTTCGGCGTCACCCAGCACCTGATCGGCAATTACATTCGTCATGACGAACCGCGTCCGCAGGCGCCCGACGTCAAGCCGCCGTGGTATTCGATCGAGCATACTTTTGTCATGGAAAAGGGTACGGCGCGCTTGCCGAGGCCGCCGATCACCGGAAAGGCGCAAGGCGAACGGCCGGAGATTCCGCATCTCGAGCCGGTGTGAGTTTCAGTTCCACAAGCAATTCAAAAAATTCGGGGAGGAAGCGCGATGCGACGTCGAACATTGCTCAAAGGGTTTGCCGCTACGGCGGCTGGAGGCTTGTTTGCGCCTTCGGTACGGGCGGACACGCCGCTCAAGATCGGCTGCAGTCTTCCTTTGACGGGCGCGGGCTTCACCGCGGTCGGCCGCGAACTGACGGGTGCGCTCAAGGTTTACATGCAGCAGCACGGCGACACCGTCGCCGGCCGAAAAATCGAGCTCATCACCAGGGACGATGCGGGTGTTGCGGACAATGCGCACCGCCTGGTGCAGGAAATGATCGTCAACGATCAGGTCGACATTATCGGCGTGGGCATCACGCCGTGTTCATTGGCGATCGCCCCGCTTGCGACCGAGGCCAAGAAAGCCACGGTGGTCATGAGCTCGGGCGCTTCGATCACGACCACAAAATCCCCGTACTTCGTGCGGGCCGGGTTTATCCTGCCGCCGCAGTCGTGGATCCTGGCCGAATGGGCGGTCAAGAACGGCAGCAAGCGCGTCGTCACTTTGGTCAACGACTGGGCGCCGGGGGCCGAAGCGGAAACCGCCTTCAAGACGCGCTTCACGCAAGTTGGTGGCGAGGTCATGGACTCGATCCGCATCCCGCTCGCCAGTCCCGACTTCGCGCCGTCGTTGCAGCGCATCGCCGACCTCAAGCCGGACACCGCGTTCATTTATTTTCCCGGTCCGCAGGCGCCGATCTTCACCAAGCAATTCGCGGAAAAGGGCCTTGGTCAATCCGGCATTAAGATCATCGGACCGGGCGATCTGTGCGACGACGACAGCCTCAACAATGCCGGCGACCAGATGATCGGGCTGATCACTGCCGGCCCCTACTCCGCAGCGCATGATTCTCCGCTCAACAAGACCTATGTCGCCGACTTTCTCAAGATGAACGGGGAGCGGCCGGACTTTGCCTCGCTCGGCGCCTATGACGGCCTGCATCTCGTTTATGAGGCGCTGAAAAAGACCAACGGCAATTCCGACGGCGACGCCTTGATCGCGGCGATGAAGGGCATGGCCTGGGAAAGCCCGCGCGGCCCGATCTCCATCGATCCGGACACCCGCGATATCGTCAGCAATATCTACATCCGCAAAGTCGAGAAGATCGACGGGCAGCTGTGGGCCAAGGAGTTCGAGACGTTCCCGAACGTAAAGGACCCGATGAAAGTCGCGCAGAAGTAAAAGTTCTACACCCCGACATTGTCGATCAGCCGCGTCTTGCCGATGCGCGCGGCGGCAAGGAGGCGGATCGGTTCGTGCTTGGCCGATGCAACGGGCGCGAGCGTTTCGGCGTGGCGGGCCTCGAGGTAATCGAGCGCGAATCCTGCGTCCGCAATTGCCGCGCGGCCCCGTTCCAGTACATCGTCGATCGGCTTGCCGGCGGCGATCTCGCCGGCGCACTGTTTGAGCATGCGGTAGAGGATCGGCGCGGCGGTGTGCTCGGTCGCGGACAGGTAGCGATTGCGCGACGACAACGCCAGTCCATCGGTTTCGCGCTTGGTCGACACGCCGACGATCCTGGTCTTCAGGCCAAGATCGCGGACGAGACGGCTGACCACTTTGAGCTGCTGGTAGTCTTTCTCGCCGAACATCGCGAAGTCGGGCTCGCACTGGTTCAACAGCTTGGCGACCACGGTGGCGACGCCGGCGAAAAAATGCGGCCGGAAAGCATCTTCCAGCCCTGCCGTTGCCGCGCCCTCCGGTACGATCCTCGTGGCGAAGCCGTCGGGATACATCGTTTCGACGGACGGCGCCCAGACCACGTCAACATTCAGTTTCGCTAGCGCGGTGAGATCGGCGGCGAAGGTTCGCGGATAGCTGCTGAGGTCTTCGTTCGGCGCAAACTGGCTTGGATTGACGAAGATCGACACGATCACGCGGTCGGCGCGGCGTTTTGCGCTATTCACCAGCGCGAAATGGCCGGCATGCAGGGCGCCCATGGTTGGCACCAGGGCGATTGTCCTTTGACGCGTCCGCCAGTCCGCGATGACGCGGCGCAGCTTCGGCAACGCGCGTATGACGCGAAAATGACGCATCAAGCCGCCACGCTTTGCTTGTTTGGATCTTGCCTTCATCGAGTTGCAGCGCGAACACACCGGGACGTTTTGTCGAAATCCTGCGTGGTTAATGATTAACTTATGGAACGCGATGCTGTATCTTGACCGCACGCGTTGCAACCCGGAGAAGTAACCGCAACGCAGGGGTTGCGTCTCCCATGTTGCAGGCGGATGTCGGCAGACCGTTCTCGGCGCATGTCATCGTCCTTGGTAACGAAAAAGGCGGCTCCGGCAAGTCGACCACGGCCATGCATGTCGTCGTCGCGTTGCTGCAAGCCGGCCAGCGCGTCGCCACGATAGATCTCGATTCCCGCCAGAAGAGCTTTACCCATTACGTCGAAAACCGGCGCGATTGGGCGCGGCGCAGCGGCATCAAGCTCGAAACTCCTGTGCATTATTGCGTCGCCCGCGGCTTCGGCCTGCGGCTTGACGAAATCGAAGCACAGGAATTCGCCGCCTTCGCCGAGGCAATCAGCGCCGTCGAGCAAAGCCACGATTTCATCGTCATCGATACGCCGGGCTCCGATTCCTACCTGATGCGGCTTGCGCATTCGATGGCGGATACCCTGATCACTCCGCTCAACGACAGCTTTGTCGATTTCGACGTGCTCGGTGTCATCGATAAAACGACTTTCGAGGTAGCCGGCGTCAGCCATTATGCCGAGATGGTCCGCGAAGCGCGCCGCCAGCGCCGCCTGATCGACGGCGGTCTGACCGACTGGGTCGTTGTGCGCAATCGCCTCTCGACATTGGGCTCGCGCAACCGCCGGCTGGTCGGGGAGGGGGTCGAGGGGTTGGCCAAGCAGCTCGGCTTTCGCCCCATCGATGGCTTTGCCGAACGCGTCGTTTACCGCGAATTTTTCCCGCGCGGCCTCACCGCGCTCGACGATCTCAACGAGGACACGCTTGGCGCGCGGCCCTCGACGTCGCATGTCACTGCCCGCGACGAGGTGAGGCTCCTGATCGACGCGCTCCGGCTGCCGATCGACGAGCGCGGCAAGCGCCGCGCTGCGGCGCGCGCCGAATGGATCGCCGCCGCCGGAAAGCCGCTCGAGACCCACGATCTGCTGGCCGACTGATACCGTTCCGCCCGACCATTGCGCGATTTGCCGGGGAGGGCCACTTTATCCGGCGATGAGCAAAGATCGCTCCGATCGGACCCCGGCGCCGACCCAACCGCCTGCGGCTGCGCCGCACCAGGCTCCGGCAGCTTCCGCCCGCGCCGAGATCGATACGTTCCTTAATCGCGTCAAAGAACTCGGCCCCGCGGTCGCGCCGGGCCAGCGCGGTCGTCTCATATTTGCGCTCGATGCCACAATGAGCCGGCAACCGACCTGGGACACCGCCTGCAAAGCTGCAAGCCGACATGTTCCGGGAGGCTGGCTCCGTCGGCGGCCTCGACGTCCAGCTTGTCTATTATCGTGGCTTGGCCGAATGCCGGGCGTCGCCCTGGGTGGCCGAGCCGCAACGGCTCGCGACGCTGATGGCGCGCATCGATTGCCAGGGCGGTCATACCCAAATCGGCAAAGTTCTCGCCCATGCGCGTCGGGAAAACGACAGCCGGAAGGTTGCCGTCCTGGTCTTCATTGGCGACGCCATGGAGGAATCGCTCGACGACCTTTGCTCCGCCGCTGGCGAACTCGGATTGCGTAACGTAAAGGCCTTCATGTTCCAGGAGGGATACGATCCGGTCTGCGAACAGGCCTTTCGGGAGGTCGCCCGTCTCACTGGCGGCGCCTTTTGTCGCTTCAGGCCGGGCGCCGCGCACGAATTGGCCGAACTGTTGCGCGCTGCCGCGGCCTATGCCGCCGGCGGAATGAGAGCGCTTGCCGATCTCAAGGCGCGCAACTCCAGCGGCGCAATCAAGCTCCTTGAGCAGCTGAAATAGCCATGCCCGAGATTCTCCTCGGCATCGTCGTCCTTTTCTTGGCGCTGTGGGCGGTCAACGCTTTCTCCAAAGCCGATCCGAAGCAGGCCGCGCGCGTGCTGCGCGCGATCGGCGGCGGCGCCGCGCTCATCTTCGCCGTGTTTCTTTTGTTCCGCGGTGAGATCGGGATCGCGATACCGGTCGGCGTGTTCGGCCTCGGCCTGTTGGGCTGGGTCTCGCTGTGGCCGGCGACGTTCGGCGCGCGCACGCAGAAAAGCACGGGTCAAGCCTCGCGCGTTAGCACCGCGTTCCTGGAAATGGAGCTCGACCACGACAGCGGCACGATGCATGGCCGCGTTGTCGCCGGACCGCATGCCGGCGCCGCGCTCGATACGCTGGATCGCGCGACGCTGATCGATCTGTTCGGCCAAATCGACAGCGATAGCCGCGAATTACTTGCAGCTTATCTTGATCGCCGGGAGCCCGGCTGGCGTGAACACGCGCAGGGCGATGCGGCAGCGGGGAGCGGAAGCAACGCGCCGCGGAGCGGCAAAATGACTGAAGAGGAGGCCTATCAAATCCTTGGCGTTCAAGCCGGAGCGAGCACGGAGGACATCACTCGCGCCCACCGTTCCCTCATGAAGAAACTGCATCCCGACCAAGGGGGGACGACGTACCTTGCGGCCCGCGTCAATGAGGCTAAGGACGTTCTTCTTCGTCGCCATCGCTGAGGTACTCCGTACCAAACCTCACGCGGCCCTCTGTCCCTGCCTGACTTTTCCCTGACGACGACTTCGCCCCGTTTTGGGGTCTTAATCCTTGAGCGCCATGCATTCGAAGTCGCTGCGCTTGAGCTGCTTGCACGCGGCTTCGGCGGTTGTCCTGTCGAAGCCGGCAAAGCGGGCGCGATAGAACGCCTTGTCGCCCTTCAGAATGCGCTCGGTGAACGGGTCGGCCGCCTTCAGCGCAGCGCTGACTTTCAGTTGCGCTGCACTCAGGTGCTGCTTTGCCTGGTCTTCGTCGTCGAAAGCGCCGATCTGGATCAGCCATCCGCCATGCGCGCGAATCGGCGCTGCGGATGCAATGGCCGGCTCGGCCTTGGCAGGTTCAGCGTAGGCCATCTCTGGCGCCGCGGCTTCAGTCTCAACCGGCTCGGCGGCGGGAGGCGGAGCTGCGATAGCCGCTGTCGCGGCCGCTGCTGTGGGCGCTGCGGCCGGAGCCGGTGCTGCGGCCGGAGCCGGCGCCGCAGCCGGCGCAATCGGGGGAGCCGCCGCCACGTCGGATTTGGCCGGCGCGGGGGTGACCGTTTGTGCTTGTGGCGCCGGCGCCTTCGCGGCAGGGGCGGGATCGGCGGCGGCAACGACCGTGTGCGGCTGCTCAATCGCCTGAGGCGGCGGTGGTGCAGGGACGCTCGGCTGGGAGATGGCCGGCGGGGAGACAGCAGGGTGCGGCACGGGCAACGCGACCGGCGTCGCCACGGCCACCAGCGCCGGCATCGGCGCCAGCGAAGCCGTTTGCACCGGCGCGGTCCGATAGGTGATGGTCTTCACCAGGAGCGGCCGGATCGGATCGTTGGCGCCCGTTGCCATGTGAGCGTCGACGCTGGCCGTCGCCGCCGGATCGGCATGCGCTCGCCATCGCGGCCGGGGGCGTTTTGGCGGCGGCGACCGGTTGCGGTTCTTCGCGCCGGCGGCAGCCTCGGCGATCATCGGCGCGGTGCGGCGGAGCGCGGCCTCCTGGAGGTGATCGCCGATCAAGTCGCGCATGCGGTCATCGCGGTCGGCGGCCGAGGGACCGCCCATCACCACCGCGACGATGTAACGCCCGTCGCGGTGGACCGAGGTGAGGAGATTGAAGCCGGAGGCGCGGGTAAATCCGGTCTTGATGCCGTCGACGCCCGTCAACGGTGCCGAGCAGATGATTGTGATTGCGCATCGCCTCGCCGTGGATAGACGAAGGATTCGGTCGAGAAATATTTGTAATAGTGCGGGAAACGATCCTGGATCGCGCGCCCGAGCAAGGCCTGATCGCGCGCGCTGGTGATCTGGTCGTCGTCCGGCAAGCCCGACGCATTGACGTAGGTGGTGTGCGCCATGCCCAGCGCATGGGCCGTTTGCGTCATCAGCTTGGCGAACGCCTCCTCGTCGCCGCCGAGATTTTCGGCGATGACAACGGCGGCGTCGTTGGCGGATTTCGTGACCATGCCCTTGATCGCATCTTCGACCGTGATGGTCTGGCCCGGCTTTGAGGTCGAGTTTGGTCGGATCCTGGTCGGAGGCGTGCTCGGAGACCTTGAGCGGGGTGTCGAGCTTGATCTTGCCGGCGTCGAGGCGCTCGAACAGCAGATAGAGCGTCATGACCTTGGTCAGCGACGCCGGATGGCGCGACGCATCGGGATTCGACGCTTGCAGCACCGCGCCGCTATTGCCGTCGACCACGATCGAGGAATACGGCGGCGAATATTCCGCGGCTGCGGACTGATGACGGACGCGGCTGACATGCACGTAACTGGACGTGAACGGGCCGGTGATGCCAGCGCGTCGGCCGTATCGCTGGTGATGGTGAGAGCCGCTGCGACCGCGGCAAGACCCAAGAGGCAACAACGAAGCCCGTGGCGGGCCCCGGAATTTACCCATGCCATTACGCACCCCGTCCCTGAACGCGCGCCCCGGCTTTGCCTCGGATTGGCCCGCAAGGCCGACCGTCGGCCTTCGGTCGGGCATCCCCCGGTGTCACCCGAACAACACGGTCAAGCACGTTAGGCGAACGCCGTTGCGAAAGCGTTAAGTGCCCATTGCGCCGGCATTTTGCGCATTATGCGACCACCCGTTGCAGTTTTTTGTGCACTGCACTATGATTGATCATCAATGCCCGCAAGCGGCCTTTTCATGGCGAAGGGCCGGAGCGAGCTCAACCATGCGAATCGGCACCCTGCGCCGCCCAAAGAGGATCATCATGACAACCGAAGAGATGCAGAAGCTCGGCAAAGACAGCATGGAAATGGCGATGACATCATTCGGCGCGTTCGGCAAAAGCGCGCAGGCCATCGCGGCCGAGGTCGCGGACTATTCCAAGAAATCGGTCGAAGGCTCCACCGCCGCCTGGGAAAAGCTCATGGGCGCGAAGAGCCTGGAAAACGCGATGGAAGTGCAGAGCGAATATCTGAAATCCTCGTATGAGGGTTTCGTTGCCGAGGCGACCAAGCTCGGCGAGCTCTATGTCGACCTCGCCAAGGAAGCCTACAAGCCGTTTGAAGGTGCGATCGCTAAAGCGACGGCAATGAAGTAACGCTCGCGCGACATGTGCGTTAGTGTCCGCTAGGCCTTGGGCAGGGCGGTTTCGATCGCGGCTGCTATTCGCGCCAGTAGCTGCTCGATCCGCCCGACGCGGAAGGCGATGATGTTCGAGCGCATAGGCGGCCCGCTTGTCGGCCGACGGCAGGCTTTGAGCGTCGTAATCCGGCACGAATTCCTGCTCCAGCTCGCGCACGAGCCGTGCCCGCCGTGTGAGGTCGACCATGGTCACCTCCTGTTACACCGGCGCGATGAATATCCGAGTCGGCGGCCGGCACCAATACCGCCGCGATCGTCTTGTGCCGCAGCGTCTGAACACCCTATTTGACCCCCTCGTGTGCGCCGCAAAACGCGCGCCAAGGCGGCAGGATGCAAAGGTGAGGCCGGCGGTTACGTATCTTCGCGCTACTCTCTCGATTTGGCGCGCAAACCGCGCTAATTTTATGCTGCTGTATCGGGATTCCCGAGAGCGAGGAGCGTCCGGCGGGTTACGCCGGCGCTTCGGCGCCCTCGCCACCAGTCCGGAAGTCAGACGAACCAATGCCGCCGATTGATGTTGCCATGACTGTGCTACCGACCCGCCTGGCCGATGACGATCGCAAGCGCAAGAGCGAGGGCGGTCCCGGTACCGCGGTCATTACCAAGACGAAGCCGCAAACCAAGCGGCCGAACCTCTATCGGGTTCTGCTGCTCAACGACGACTACACGCCGATGGAGTTTGTGGTCCATGTCCTCGAGCGGTTCTTCAACAAGGATCAAGAGGCGGCGCACCGGATCATGATGCATGTGCATCAGCACGGAATTGGCGAATGTGGGGTATTTACCTACGAAGTGGCGGAAACCAAAGTGACGCAGGTTATGGACTTTGCCCGCAAACATCAGCATCCTTTGCAGTGCATCATGGAGAAGAAGTGATTCCGGGGGGAAGCATCCAATACAAATGATGAGACATTGAAATGCCCACGTTCTCGCGTAGCCTCGAACAGTCGCTGCATCGGGCTTTGGCGCTCGCCAACGAGCGTCACCACGAATACGCGACGCTTGAGCATCTGCTGCTGGCGCTGATCGAAGATCAGGATGCGGCGGCGGTCATGCGGGCGTGCAACGTGGATTTGGAGAAGCTGCGCCGCAGTCTCATCGCCTACCTCGAATCCGAGCTCGACAATCTGGTCACCGACGGCGCCGAGGATTCCAAGCCCACGGCCGGCTTCCAGCGCGTCATTCAGCGCGCGGTCATTCACGTGCAGTCGTCCGGTCGCGAAGAAGTGACCGGTGCCAACGTGCTCGTCGCGATTTTCGCCGAGCGCGAGAGCCACGCCGCCTATTTCCTGCAAGAGCAGGACATGACACGTTATGACGCGGTCAATTACATCAGCCACGGCATCGCCAAGCGGCCCGGCATGTCGGAGGCGCGCCCGGTGCGCGGCGCCGATGAGGACACCGACACCAAATCCGGCGACGAGCCGAAAAAGAAGGGCGATGCTCTCGATGCTTATTGCGTCAACCTCAACAAGAAGGCGCGCGAAGGCAAGATCGATCCGCTGATCGGCCGCGAAGTCCGAGATCAACCGCACCATCCAGGTGCTGTGCCGGCGGCAGAAGAATAATCCGCTGTTCGTCGGCGAGGCCGGCGTCGGCAAGACCGCGATCGCGGAAGGTTTGGCGCGCCGCATCGTCCATGGCGAGGTGCCGGACGTGCTGCGCAATGCAACCGTGTTCGCGCTCGACATGGGCACGCTGCTTGCCGGCACGCGCTATCGCGGCGATTTCGAGGAGCGGCTCAAGCAGGTCATCAAGGAGCTCGAGGCCTATCCCGGCGCCATCCTGTTCATCGACGAGATCCACACCGTGATCGGCGCCGGCGCCACCTCTGGCGGCGCGATGGACGCATCGAATCTGCTGAAGCCCGCATTGGCCTCAGGCACGGTGCGTTGCATCGGCTCGACCACCTACAAGGAATACCGGCAGTATTTCGAGAAGGACCGGGCGCTGGTGCGCCGCTTCCAGAAGATCGACGTCAACGAGCCGACGATCCCCGACGCCATCGAAATCCTCAAAGGGCTGAAGCCGTATTTCGAGGATTATCACAAGCTCAAATACACCAACGACGCCATCAAGGCGGCGGTGGAACTGTCAGCGCGCTACATCCACGACCGCAAATTGCCGGACAAGGCGATCGACGTGATCGACGAATCCGGCGCGGCGCAGATGCTGCTGCCGGAGAACCGGCGCAAGCGCACGATCGGGCTCAAAGAGATCGAAACCACGATCGCCACGATGGCTCGCATTCCGCCGCGGGCGGTGTCGAAGGACGACGCCGAGGTGCTCAAGAACCTGCAAGAGACGCTCAAGCGCGTGGTCTACGGTCAGAACAAGGCGATTGAAGCGCTTTCGGCCTCGATCAAGCTCGCCCGCGCCGGGCTGCGCGAACCGGAAAAACCGATCGGCTGCTATCTGTTCTCAGGGCCGACCGGCGTCGGCAAGACCGAAGTGGCGAAACAGCTTGCCGCCACGCTCGGCGTCGAGCTGATCCGTTTCGATATGTCGGAATATATGGAACGCCACACCATATCGCGGCTCATTGGCGCGCCGCCGGGCTATGTCGGTTTCGATCAGGGCGGCCTCCTCACCGACGGCGTCGACCAGCATCCGCATTGCGTGCTGCTGCTCGACGAGATCGAGAAGGCGCATCCCGATCTGTTCAACGTGCTCCTGCAGATCATGGATCACGGCAAGCTGACCGATCACAACGGCAAGCAGGTCGATTTCCGCAATGTGATCCTGATCATGACCACCAATGCCGGCGCCGCCGACATGGCGCGCGCCGCGTTCGGCTTCACGCGAAGCAAGCGCGAGGGCGACGATATGGAGGCGATCACGCGGCTGTTCGCGCCCGAGTTCCGCAACCGGCTCGACGCGATCATCACCTTTGCGCATCTGTCGCCCGAGATCATCGCCATGGTGGTCGAGAAATTCGTCCTGCAGCTCGAGGCGCAGCTCGCCGATCGCGACGTCACGATCGAGCTGACCGACGAAGCGACCAAATGGCTGATCGCCAACGGCTATGACGAGCTGATGGGCGCGCGGCCGATGGCGCGGGTGATCCAGGAGCACATCAAGAAGGCGCTCGCCGACGAGGTGCTGTTCGGCCGCCTCAAGCACGGCGGTCACGTGCGGGTCATCGTCGTCACCGACGAGGCCGGCAACAGCAAGCTCGCCTTCGATTATCCGGACGGGCCGGTGAAGCCGCGGCCGGAAAAGCTGCCGGTACCGCGCCGCGCCAAGGCCAAGCGAAGCTCCGCGCCGCGGCGTAAGCCCGGATCGGGACCGACTGGCCCGCGCGGCGACGACACGCCGCCGCGCCGCGGCACCGTGCCGAAGGTGCCGCTCGTCAAGGTCTAGCCTCGTCATTGCGAGCGAAGCGAAGCAATCCAGTCTTCCGTCATTCTGGATTGCTTTGTCGCTGCGCTCCTCGCAATGACGATCTACATTGACACCGTGCGCGACGCGGGCTTTCTACCCCGCGATGCGGCTACTCCGAAATCGATGATCGACAACAGATACCAGCCCGCCGCGGTCGAGAGCCGCATCTATGCAGCGTGGGAGGCGGCCGGCGCCTTTCGCGCGGGGCGGCCGGAGCGCGCCGCCGCTCCGCCGTACTGCATCGTCATTCCGCCGCCCAATGTCACCGGCTCGCTGCATATGGGCCACGCGCTCAACAATACGCTGCAGGACATTCTCTGCCGGTTCGAGCGCATGCGCGGCAAGGACGTGCTGTGGCAGCCCGGCACCGACCATGCCGGCATCGCCACGCAGGCGGTGGTCGAGCGGCAGCTTGCGGAGCGCAAGGAGCCGTCGAGCCGCGAAATGGGCCGCGAAGCGTTCATCAAGCGCGTCTGGGAATGGAAGGCGGAATCCGGCGGCACCATCATCAGCCAATTGAAACGCCTCGGCGCCTCCTGCGACTGGTCGCGCGAGCGCTTCACCATGGACGAAGGTCTTTCGCGCGCGGTGCTGAAGGTGTTCGTCGCGCTCTACCGCGAGGGCCTCATCTATAAGGACAAGCGGCTGGTCAATTGGGACCCGAAGCTGAAAACCGCGATCTCCGATCTCGAAGTGCAGCAGGTCGAGACCAAGGGCCAGCTCTGGTTCATCAAATATCCGATCGAAGGCGGCGACGAATTCATCGTCGTCGCGACGACGCGGCCGGAAACCATGCTCGGCGACGTCGCCGTTGCGGTGCATCCGGAAAACGAGCGGCTCAAACATTTGATCGGCAAGCACGCGATCCTGCCGCTGGTCGGCCGGCGCATTCCGATCATCGGCGACGACTACGCCGATCCGGAAAAAGGCTCGGGCGCGGTCAAGATCACGCCGGCGCACGACTTCAACGATTTCGAAGTTGGTCGGCGGCACGATTTGCCGCTGATCAACATGTTCGACGCCGAGGCCCACCTCGATCTCAAGGACAATGCCGCCTTCCTCAAAGACGTGCCGGCGTCGGCGGAGCTCGACGCGACACTGGCGTCGCACGGCTTCGATCGCTTCGCGGTGCGCAAGAAAATCGTCGAACGACTGGAGGCGGCTGGTCTCATCGACAAGATCGAGCCGACCACGCATGTCGTGCCGCATGGCGACCGCTCCGGCGCCGTGCTCGAGCCGTTTCTCACCGATCAGTGGTACGTCGACGCCAAGACGCTGGCGCAGCCGGCGATCGCCGCGGTGCGCGAACGCAAAACCGTGTTCGTGCCACCGCAATGGGAGGCGACGTTCTTCAACTGGATGGAGAACATCCAGCCCTGGTGCGTGTCTCGGCAAATCTGGTGGGGCCATCAGATTCCGGCCTGGTACGGACCGGACGGAAAAATCTTCGTGGCCGAGACCGAGGACGACGCCGTCGCCGACGCGCTCGCCCATTACACCGAGATCGAGGAGATCACGGCGGAAGAGGGCCACGACATCGCCGCCGATCCGGAGCGGCGTAGTCGCTTTGCCCGCGAGCTATATCAAGCGCGACGAGGACGTGCTCGACACCTGGTTCTCCTCGGCGCTGTGGCCGTTCTCGACGCTCGGCTGGCCGGACGAGACGCCGGAGCTCAAGCGCTTCTATCCGACCTCGACGCTTGTCACCGGCTTCGACATCATCTTCTTCTGGGTCGCGCGGATGATGATGATGGGACTGCACTTTCATGAAAGAGGTGCCGTTCCACGACGTCTACATCCATGCGCTGGTGCGCGACGCCTCTGGCGCGAAAATGTCGAAGTCGAAGGGCAACGTCATCGATCCGCTGGAAGTGATCGACGAATATGGCGCCGATGCCCTGCGCTTCACGCTCGCGGCCATGGCGGCGCAAGGCCGCGACATCAAGCTTTCGCGCGCAACGCGTCGAAGGCTACCGCAATTTCGCGACCAAGCTGTGGAATGCGGCGCGCTTTGCCGAGATCAACGGCTGCGCGCGCAATCCGGACTTCGATCCGCGCCGCGCCAAGGAGACGCTCAACCGCTGGATCGTGCACGAAGCGGCGAAGGCCGGACGCGAAGTGACTGCGGCGATCGAGACTTACAAGTTCAATGACGCGGCGACCGCGATCTATCGTTTCGTCTGGAATGTCTATTGCGACTGGTATCTCGAACTCATCAAGCCAATCCTCACCGGGCCGGACGGCGCTACCAAGGACGAAACGCGCGCCGCCGCGGCCTGGGCACTCGACGAGATTTTGAAGCTGCTTCATCCGTTCATGCCGTTCGTCACCGAAGAACTATGGGGGTTACGGCCGAGCAGGGCGCGAAGCGCCGTCAATGCTGGCGCTCGATGCTTGGCCGATGCACGACGGCCTCGATGATGCCGCGGCGGAGGGCGAGATCGGCTGGGTGATCGATCTCATCACCGCCATTCGCTCCGTCCGCGTCGAGATGAATATTCCTGCCGTCACGATGCTGCCGCTCGTGCTGGCCGGCGCCACGCCGCAAACTGCGGTTCGCGCAGAACACTGGGCCGAATTCGTGCAGCGGCTGGCGCGCGTGGCCGACATTTCCTTCGCCGATGCGGTCCCGCAGGGCGCGGTGCAACTTGTCGTTCGCGGCGAGGTCGCGGCGCTGCCGCTCAAGGGCGTGATCGATCTCGCCGCCGAGCGCACGCGGCTGGCGAAGGAAATGGCGAAGGCGGATGCCGACATCGCCCGCGTCGACGCCAAGCTCGGCAATCCGAATTTCGTCGCTCGCGCGCCGGAAGAAGTCGTCGAAGAAGAAAAAGAGAAGCGCGAGGAGGCCGAGATGCGCAAGGCCAAGATCGCCGAGGCGCTGGAGCGCCTCAAGGGTGCTGCGTGATGTTGGGTGCGGCGTAAGGCGCTTCCCCATGAAAATCTTTCTCGCCGGCGCGAGTGGGGCCATAGGACGGCGGCTGACGCCGATGCTCCTTGGCGCCGGCCACGACGTTACTGGCATGACGCGGACGCCAGAGGCCTCGCGTCAGCTTGAAGCCACCGGCGTTCATCCCGTCGTCGTGGACGTGTTTGACGCCGATGCGCTTAAACGCGCCGTCATGCGAGCGCGACCTGAAATCGTGATCCATCAATTGACGGATTTGCCTCGCGTCCTCGACGAGACGCAGCTCGCGGCGGCCTATCAACGCAATGCACGCATCCGCATCGAAGGCACGCAGAATCTGGTCGCCGCAGCCCGGGCCGCCGCGGCGCGGCGGTTCATCGTGCAAAGCGTCGCCTTTGCCTACGCGCCCGGCAAAGAACCTTACGCGGAGACCGATCCGTTCAACCTGGTCGATGGTCCGCGTCTGGTCACGGTTCGCGCCGCCGCCGACATGGAGCAGCAGGCGCTGGCCTCCGGGATGGAGGCGATCGTGCTCCGCTATGGTTTGTTCTACGGCCCCGGCACCTGGTCGGAAGGGCCGACGCGCAAGCCGCCGCTGCATGTTGACGCCGCGGCGCAGGCCGCACTGTTGGCGGTCACGCGCGGGAGGTCTGGCGTTTACAACATCGCCGACGATGACGGCACGGTCTCGATCGACAAGGCGCGGCGGGAATTGGGCTTCGATCCCGCCTTCAGACTTCCGGCTTAAAGGGCTTGCTCAAAAACCGCGAGTCTTTGAGGCCGTAGCGCCACGGTTTGTCGACCGCCTTGGTGAGGCCGATGCGCGGTCCGGCTACGACCTCGAGCGCGCCGCTGCGTGCAAAAAGCTCGAATGGCGGCTCGTCGAGGGCAAAACCGTTCTGCCGGTGTGAAATGCGCAGCGCCTCGCACAGCCGGCCGGGGCCCGAGCAAAGCAGCCGCGGATCGGTCACGCCGCGGCGGCGCCGCATGGTGGCAAGCCCGGCCATGGGCTCGAGCGCCCGGATCAGCACGGCGCTGGCCGAACCCGCCGGCTCGCAGACGAAGTTCAGGCACCAGTGGATGCCGTAGGAGCGGTAGACATAGACAAAGCCCGGCGGCCCGAACATCACCGCATTGCGGTCGGTCTGGCCGCGAAAGCTGTGCGCTGCGGGATCGGTATGGTGGTAGGCCTCGACCTCGACCAGCAGGCCGCCGACGCCGTCAAACAGCAACGTCGCCCCAATCAGATCGGGCGCCACCTCGTGGACGCTGCGGCGAAAGAAGCCCTTGGTCAGTCGTTTCGGCAAATTGCTTGGCCCCTCGCCATCGTCGCAAGCCGGCGGCCGGATGGTAAATCGTCAGTTAACGCATGCCGCTGGGAGGCGGAATCTGTGGCTCTGCGGCCACAGCCTTGGAACATTTCACAGGATCACATTCTGGCCACGGCCAAAGCCGTTTTTTGGCCATAGGATTTCTCGAAAGCGATGGCCACGGCAAGTCCGCGTGGATTTTTAGCCGTTGCGTACTTCCGGCGTCCGGGCGTCTCGCCTGCAGGCCGGATGGGAGGGGCGAAAGGGCCGGTTTAGCCCGCTTTAGGTTCGATGGACGCCAAGACCGATCTGAAATTACGGCTGCCGAGCAGGCACGCCACCGAAGGGCCCGAACGGGCACCGCACCGCGCGTTTTATTACGCGATGGGGCTGACGACCGAACAGATTCACCAGCCTTTTGTCGGCGTCGCGACCTGCTGGAACGAAGCGGCACCCTGCAATATCGCGCTGATGCGCCAGGCCCAGGCGGTCAAACTCGGCGTCGCCTCGGTGGGCGCGACGGCGCGCGAGTTCTGCACCATCACCGTGACCGATGGCATCGCCATGGGCCATGCCGGCATGAAGTCGTCCTTGCCGTCGCGGGAGGTCATTGCCGATTCCGTGGAATTGACGGTGCGCGGCCATTCCTACGACGCGCTGATCGGCGTCGCCGGCTGCGACAAGTCCCAACCCGGCATGATGATGGCGATGTGCCGGCTCAACGTGCCGTCGATCTACATTTACGGCGGGTCGATCCTGCCGGGCACATTCAAAGGCAAGCCGGTCACCATCCAGGATGTTTACGAGGCCGTCGGCCGGCACTCGATCGGCGCCATGACAGACGCGGATCTTGATACGCTCGAACAGAATGCCTGTCCGTCGGCCGGCGCCTGCGGCGCGCAGTTCACCGCCAACACCATGGCGACGGTGTCGGAGGCGATCGGTCTTGCTTTGCCGTACTCTGCCGGCGCTCCGGCGCCGTACGAGATCCGCGACAAATTCTGCATGCTGGCGGGCGAGATGATCATGGATCTGATCGCCAAGAACATTCGTCCGCGCGACATCGTCACGCTTAAGGCTTTGGAGAATGCGGCGGCGGTCGTTGCGGCGACCGGCGGCTCGACCAATGCCGCGCTGCATCTGCCGGCCATCGCCAACGAATGCGGCATCAAATTCGATCTGTTCGATGTCGCCGAAATCCTGAAAAAGACACCGTATATCGCGGATCTGAAACCGTCCGGCCGTTATGTGGCCAAAGACATGTTCGAAGCTGGCGGCGTGCCGCTGCTGATGAAGACGCTGCTCGACCATGGCTTCCTGCATGGCGACTGCCTCACCGTCACCGGCCGAACGATCGCCGAAAACCTTAAATCGGTGAAGTGGAATCCCGATCAGGCCGTCGTTTATCCGGCGAACCAACCGATCTTGCCGGGCGGCGGCGTCATCGGCCTTAAGGGCAACCTCGCGCCCGACGGCGCGATCGTGAAGGTTGCCGGGATGGAGCGTTTGCAATTCTCCGGCCCGGCGCGGTGCTTCGACGGCGAGGAGGCCTGTTTCGAGGCGGTGAAGCACAAGAAGTACAAGGAAGGCGACGTGCTGGTCATCCGTTACGAGGGACCCAAGGGCGGCCCTGGCATGCGCGAAATGCTGTCGACCACCGCCGCGCTCTATGGCCAGGGCATGGGCGGCAAGGTCGCGCTGATCACCGATGGGCGCTTCTCCGGCGCCACCCGCGGCTTTTGCGTCGGCCATATCGGTCCGGAAGCCGCCGTCGGCGGGCCGATCGCGCTATTGCGCGACGGCGACATCATCAAACTCGACGGTGAGAAGGGAACGCTCGACGTCGAGCTGACGCAGAGCGAACTCGATCGCCGCGCCAAGGAATGGAAGCCGCGGCCGGAAGAATACACCTCCGGCTATCTGTGGAAGTACGCCCAGCAGGTGGGAGCGGCGCGCACTGGTGCGGTGACCCATCCGGGCGGCGCGGCGGAGAAAGAGTGCTATGCGGATATCTAGCCCCATAGCGCGCATCGCGACCTGCGGCATGGCGGCCGGCGTGGCCGGTGGACTCTGGCTCGCACTTGGCTATGGCCCGCACTCCGTTAGTGGCCTCGGTTTGGAACCGGCGTTCGCCTTCGACGGCACGACGTCGTCGAGCACCGCGGTGTTGTCCCCGACCGACGGCTTGCGCGGCGGCAGTCACCCTGCCGACAGCGGTGAAAAGACAAGCGCTTTGACGGCGCTGCAATACGCCGCCGAGCAGGGCCAGCCAGTCGCGCAGTGGAAGCTTGGCCGCATGTATGCCGATGGTGACGGCGTGCCGCACGACGATCTGCGCGCGTTCAATTATTTCAGCGAGATCGCCAATACCCATCCGGACGATGCGCTCGGCACGCCGCAGGCGAGTTTTGTTGCCAACGCTTTCGTGGCGCTCGGGCGCTATTATCTCACCGGCATCCCCAATACGAAAATCATTGCCGATCAGACGCGCGCGCGCGACATGTTTGGCTATGCGGCGACCTATTTTGGCGACGCCGACGCACAATATGAGCTCGGCCGTTTTTATCTGAGCGAGACGCCGAGCGATCCGCACCAGGCGGCGCGCTGGTTCCAGCTCGCCGCCACCAAAGGCCATTGCCGTGCCGAAGTCGCGCTTGGCGACATGCTGTTCCAGGGCCAGATGGTGCCGCGGCAGGCCGCGCGCGGATTGATGTGGTTGACGCTGGGAAAAGACTGCGCCGGCACCGACGAGAGCTGGGTCAAGCCGCTCTATGACATCGCCTTCCAGCGCGCCAGTGACGACGAACGCGCTGTGGCGCTCGTTTATCTCGAAGACTGGCTCCAGGGCCGCCGGAACTGAAATTCAGCGCGACTTCGCTTCTATGGCCAGATCGATCCACACCGGCACGTGATCCGATGGCTTCTCCCACGCGCGGACGTGACGGTCGATGCCGGCATCGCCAAGCTTGTCGACAGCCGCCGGCGACAGCAAAAGATGATCGATGCGGATGCCGTTGTTCTTTTGCCAGGCGCCGGCCTGATAATCCCAGAACGTGAACAGGCCGGGATCGTCGCTGGTGGCGCGCACCGCGTCGGTGAGGCCGAGATTGACCAGAGCGCGGAATTCGTCGCGCGTGCGCGGCAGGAACAAAGCGTCGCCGGTCCAGGCTTGCGGATTGCGCGCATCGGCGGCGGTCGGAATGACGTTGTAATCGCCGGCCATGACGAGCGGCTCTTCCAATAAAAGCCGCTCCCGCGCATAAGCGGAAAGGCGCTTCATCCAGCCGATTTTGTAGGTGTATTTCTCGGTGTCCGGCGGATTGCCGTTGGGCAGGTAGATGCTGGCGACGCGCAGCGCCCCCCGCGCCGTCGACACCACGGCTTCGATGAAACGGGCGTGATCGTCCCGATCGTCGCCGGGCAAGCCGGCGTTGACCTCGTCGAACGGGAATTTCGACAGCAACGCAACGCCGTTGAACGTCTTCTGCCCGTGCACGGCGACATTGTAGCCGGCGTTTTCGAACTCCATTAGCGGGAAAGCGTCATCGACGCATTTTGTTTCCTGCAGGCAGACGATGTCCGGCTTGCGCTCGGCAAGCCAGGTCAGCGCGGAATTGAGGCGCTGCTTGATCGAATTGACGTTCCAGGTGGCGATGCGCACTGGAAAATTCAGGGCGTTTAAAGCGCGAAACTGGTGCCGCAACCGCATGACGCGGTCGCCTTCGGATTGTTGACCTTGAACGACGAGCCGATCAGATCGTCGACGAAATCGATTTCCGAGCCCGCCATATAATCGAGCGAGACGGGATCTATCAGGACGGTCGCGCCGCCTTTCTCGATGACGATATCGTCGTCGGCTTTGGCGCGCTCGGTGTCGAATTTGTACTGGAACCCGGAGCAGCCGCCGCCTTCGACGCTGACGCGCAGCATGGTGCCGGCCGGCTCCTTTTGCAGGATTTGGCCGATTTTCTGCGCCGCCCGTTCGGTCACAATGACGTTGGCAGTCATTCTCGTCTCCGCAATATCGGCCTCGCGGTGGAATCGCGCCGATTGCAACGCCTGCGACACGATAGTTAAGTGCGGCGCAAGCTAAAATCAATCGGCCGCGCGAGCCCGGCCGGGGCACATTGGCGATGGACGCTGCCACATCACGCGCGCTTTATGCATGCGATCCCGAGCAGAGCCGGGGCCGGCTTCATGCCGAGCCGGCGAGCAAAAGCCGCAGCGCCTTCCGCCGCGACTGCGACCGCATCATCCACGCCACCGCGTTCCGGCGCCTCAAGCACAAGACGCAAGTGTTCGTCTTCGACGAGGGCGACCATTATCGCACGCGGCTCACCCATACCCTCGAAGTCACCCAGGTGGCGCGCGCGCTGGCGCGGCGGCTGCGCCTCGACGAGGACCTCGCCGAGGCACTGGCGCTGGCGCACGATCTCGGCCATCCGCCGTTCGGCCATGCCGGCGAGCGCGCGCTGGACGCCTGCCTGGCCGCCTACGGCGGCTTCGACCACAACGCGCAAACGCTGCGCATCGTGACCGCGCTGGAGAGGCGTTACCCCGACTTCGACGGCTTGAACCTCACCTGGGAAACGCTTGAAGGGCTGGTCAAGCACAACGGTCCGCTCACCGATCGCAGCGGCGCGCCGCTCGGCCATTATCGCGTGCACGGCGTTCCCGAGACCATCCTCGACTATACGCGGCTGCAGGATTTGCAATTGTGGAGTTTCGCCGGCGTCGAAGCGCAAATCGCCGCCTTTGCCGACGATATCGCCTATGACGCGCACGACATCGACGACGGTCTGCGCGCCGAATTGTTCGGCCTCGACGACATTGCCGCCGTACCGCTGCCGGGGAAAATTATCGGCGACATCCGCGCCGCCCATCCCGGGCTCGACACCCACCGGCTGGTTCATGAGCTGGTCCGTCAGCTTATCGGCCTGTTGATCGACGACGTCGTCGCCGAGACCGGCCGGCGGCTCGCCGTGCTGGTCCCGCGCTCTGCCGATGAGGTGCGGCGCGCGCCGTCGCCTGTCGCCGGTTTTTCGCCGGGCGTGGGCGAAGCCGATCGCGCCATCAAAAGCTTCCTGGAAAAGCGCATGTATCGCCACGCCCGCGTCATGCGGGTGATGGACCAGGCGGCCGATGTGGTTCGCGACCTGTTCGCTCACTACAGCGCGCGTCCCGCCGACCTGCCGGCGGAGTGGACCGAAGGGATTGACGCACTCGACGAGGCTTCGCGCATCCGCCGCATCGCCGATTTCATTGCCGGCATGACCGATCGCTTCGCGCTCGCCGAACATGCCCGGCTCTTTGACTCGACTCCGGAATTGCGTTAGGCGCGCGGCGCGAGATGGCAACTCCACCGAAGCCGACAAATATTTTTGCCGATACGCTCGAACGCGTGCGTATGGCGGCCCGCGATATTCTGCCGCCCGGAACCGACTTGTCGCGTATTCAAGTCGAGCCGCCGCGCGACCCCAGCCATGGCGACATCGCGACCAACGTAGCGATGGTGCTCGCCAAAGATGCCGGCCTCAAGCCGCGCGATCTTGCCGAGGCGATTGCGGAGAAGCTGCGCGCCGACGATCTGGTCGACAAAGCAGGCGTAGCCGGCCCCGGCTTCATCAATCTCACGCTCAAGCCCGCGGCCTGGTCCGATGCATTGCGGATGGCGGTAAAACTTGGCCAGCACTGTGGCCGCAGCGACTTCGGCGCCGGCATCCCGGTGAACGTCGAATATGTTTCGGCCAATCCGACCGGGCCGATGCATGTCGGTCATGGCCGCGGCGCGGTATTCGGCGACGCATTGGCGAGCCTACTCGCCTTCACCGGTTTCGCCGTGACGCGCGAGTATTACATCAACGACGCCGGCGCGCAGGTCGATGCACTCGCCCGGTCCGCCTATTTGCGTTATCGCGAAGCCCTCGGCCAGACCATTGGCGAAATTCCGGAGGGACTTTATCCGGGCGATTATCTCAAGCCGGTCGGCGCGGCGCTCGCGGCGGAATTCGGCGATGCTCTCGAAGCGCAGTCAGAGGCAAAATGGCTGCCGGTCGTGCGTGCCAAGACAATCGCCATGATGATTACGGCTATCCGCGCCGATCTCGCCGCGCTCAACGTGACCTTCGATGTCTTTTTTTCCGAACGATCCCTCGCTGCGGGCGGTGCCGACCAGGTTGCCGCGACGATCGAATGGCTGCGGCAGCGCCGCTACGTCTATGAAGGCCGCTTGCCGCCGCCGAAGGGCGCGCCGGTCGAGGATTGGGAAGATCGGGAGCAAACGCTATTTCGCTCGACCGAGTTCGGCGACGACGTCGATCGGGCGCTGAAAAAGTCCGACGGCTCGTACACCTATTTCGCCTCCGACATCGCCTATCACCGATCCAAGATCGAGCGCGGCTTTCGCACCCTGATCGACGTCTGGGGCGCCGATCACGCCGGCTACATCAAGCGCATGCAGGCGGCGGTCGCGGCCTTGAGCGAACGCAAGGCCGAGCTTGACGTCAAAGTCGTCCAACTGGTCAAGCTCATGCGCGCCGGTGTTCCGGTCACGATGTCGAAGCGGGCAGGGGAGTTCGTCACGCTACGCGAGGTGGTGGACGAAGTCGGACGCGACGCGGTCCGCTTCATGATGCTGTTTCGCAAGAACGATGCCGTGCTCGAATTCGATCTTGCCAAAGTGCTCGAGCAATCGCGCGACAACCCGGTGTTTTATGTTCAGTACGGCCACGCGCGGGCGCAGTCGATCTTTCGCAATGCCCGGGCGGCGTTTCCCGATCTGTCGGCGGACGCGCCGAGCTTGGCCGAGAGCACGGATTTGACGGCGCTTTCGGATCCAGCCGAACTCGCCCTGATGCGGCGTATTGCCCTTTACCCGCGCACCGTCGAGGCAGCATCTATCGCGCACGAACCGCATCGAATCGCCTTTTATCTGTTCGATTTGGCATCCGAGTTTCACGCGCTTTACACGCTCGGCAACAGCGCGCCACATTTACGCTTCATTATCCAGAATGATCGACAACTGACCGAGGCTCGGCTTGTGCTCGTACAAGGCGTTGCTACCGTGCTCGCGTCGGGGCTGGCGCTGCTAGGGGTCGAAGCGCCAAACGAGATGCGGTGATCTCCTTCGCTGCCGTCGAGCGGTGGATTTGTCAGGGTTGCTGACCAGTATCGCGTAACCGCCTGAATCGGGGCGAGATTTTATGACCGACAACAATTTCCGTTCCGACCGCAACCGCGATCCGCTCGCGCATCGCGGCGTCGATGCGCCTGCGCATGAAACGGTCGATGATCCGCTCGCGGAACTCGCTCGCCTCATCGGCCAAAGCGCGCCAATGAATGACGACAGATACGCTGCCCCGTCGCGCGATTACGCCGCGCCAGCCGGCAATGCCGATTGGGCCGCGGATGACCGCTACGCCGAACAAAGCGACGTCAATCAAGAACCTTATGATCAGCGTTACGAGCAACGCTACGATGAACGTTACGACGAGCGCCGCGAGCCGCCGCAGCTCGCCGATCTCTTTCCTCCGCAGCCCCCCGCGCTGACTGCCCGGGATCGCGCCTACGCGCCGTCACCCGCCGGTCAGTTTTCCGCGCCGGTCTCGACGGAACAGCCCCATTATCGCGACGAGCGAGAGCCGGCACGCGGCCAACAACTGCCGGCTTTCTTGCCGCGAGCGCGTGACGGCCGTTACCAATACGACGACCAGGAACAGGACGCTTCGGACGATCAATATGCGCTCGAGGACTACGAGGACGACGCCCCGAACGGACGCCGTCGCGGCGGTTTCGTCGTCATTGCGGCGGTTCTGGGTTTGGCGGTGCTCGGCACCGCGGGCGCGTTCGCATATCGCGCCATGTTCGGCGGTTCGATGCTGCCGTCGCTGCCGCCGATCATCAAGGCGGACGACGGGCCAACCAGGATCATGCCGAACGCCGCGAATTTGCAAAGTAGCGCCTTGGATCAAGCGGGTGCGAATAGCTCCGGTTCTGGCGACCAGCTCGTGCCGCGTGAGGAGACGCCGGTCAACGTACTGCCACCGGCAAATGCGACGGCTGCTACGGCCCCGCGGGTCGTCGCCACCATCCCGATTTTCCCTGATCAGACGCCGGGGCCGCCGAGCGGGCAGATGGGTCCCGCGACGGCGCCGGGCCTGCCCGTGCCAAGCGGTCCGATGCCTTACGCGCCGCCACCGAATGCCACTGCGCCGGGCGTCGCCGTGCCGCCCATGCTCGCGGTACAAAATGCTCCTGCGCCTGCCCTCGCTGTGACCGGTGGCGCCGATCAGCTCAATGCGGCCCAGGGTTCGGTTTCGACCGCGCCGAAAAAGATACACACCGTTCCCATCCGGCCCGATCAAGCCGCTCCAGCGGATGCGGCCGCCGCCGCAGCGCCGCCGCCCGCGTCAGTGGTGGCGCCTCGACCGCCAACCCAGCACGCCGCCAAGCCCGCCCCCCAGGCCGATGCCAATGCCCCGCTTTCGATCATTCCTAACCAGGGCGGTGAAACCCCCGCCGCGCCGGCACGCAGCGCTGCCGCTCCGGCACGCCCGATGACGCAGGCTTCAGCCGCAAGCGCACCGGTAGCCGGGGGCGCGGGCGGCTACACGGTTCAGGTCTCCTCCCAGCGCAGTGAAGCCGAAGCGCAGACGGCCTTCCGTTCGCTCCAGGCTAAGTTTCCCGACCAGCTTGGCGGCCGGCAGCCGCTGGTTCGCCGGGCCGACCTCGGCGACAAGGGCATCTTCTATCGCGCGCTGGTCGGGCCCTTTGCCTCGATGGAGCAGGCTGCCGCGATGTGCTCCAGCCTCAAGGCCGCCGGCGGCGCTTGCATCGTCCAGCGAGACTAGTTCGGCCGTTGCGGCGGCCAAAGCTTGACCCTCGGCCGCGGCGCACGTAAGCGGCCCGAATGCGCGCCTTCATCACCGGGATCGCGGGACCCGCGCTGACCAGCGTGGAGCGCCGCTTCCTCAAAGAGGCCCAGCCGTGGGGCCTGATCCTGTTCAAGCGCAATGTGACGGACCCTTGACTCGTGCGGGGGTTGATCGAGGAGTTCCGTGCCGTGGTCGGCCGCCAGGCGCCGGTTCTGATCGACCAGGAGGGCGGACGCGTGCAGCGCCTGGGCCCGCCGCACTGGCCGAGCTATCCGCCAGGAGCCGCCTATGGCGCGCTTTACGATCGTGACCAGAACCTGGGGCTTGCCGCAGCCCGCCTTGGCGCCCGCCTGATCGCGGCCGATCTCGCGGCCGTCGGCGTTGACGTCAACTGCACACCGATCGCTGATGTGCCGGTCGCTGGGGCCGATCCGGTCGTAGGGGACCGCGCCTATGGAACCGACCCCGTCAAAGTAGCGGCCATTTCCGGGGCCATCGCGGAGGGGCTCGATGAGGGGGGTGTCCTGCCGGTTCTCAAGCATATCCCCGGCCATGGCCGGGCCACTGCCGACAGCCATCACAGGCTCCCGGTGGTCGGCACCGACCGGGCGACGCTTGAGGCTACCGATTTCGCGGCTTTTCGGCCGCTCGCGGCGCTACCGCTCGGCATGACAGCGCATGTTGTGTTTTCAGCCATCGACCCGGTCGCGCCGGCCACCACTTCGGCCACTATAGTGCGGGACGTGATTCGTGATTCGATTGGCTTTGGGGGCCTGCTGATGAGCGACGATATCTCCATGGCTGCCCTGTCGGGCTCGCTCGGAGAGCGCGCTCGGGCGGCGCTCGCGGCAGGGTGCGATATGGTTCTCCATTGCAACGGCAAGATGCCCGAAATGCTCGCGGTGGCGGCTGAGGCGCCGCTGCTGGCCAGTGTTGCTTCCCGGCGCGCGGAGGCCGCCTTGGCCGCGCGAAAGCCGCCTCGGCCATTTGAATTTTCCAGCCCTCTGGACGCATTCTTCAAACTCATGGCGGGTATCTGGCAGCCCGCAGCGGGCGCCGCATGACCGCCGAAGACGATTTCGAAGCCGATCTCACCGAGCGGGCCTCCGACGAGCCCGCGCTCGTGGTCGATGTCGAGGGTTTCGAAGGTCCGCTCGATCTGCTGCTTACGCTCGCGCGCCAGCAGAAAGTCGACCTTGCCAAAATTTCCATTCTCGCGCTCGCCGATCAGTATCTCGCTTTCGTCGAGGCGGCGCGGCAGATGCGGCTCGAACTGGCTGCCGACTATCTGGTGATGGCGGCGTGGCTCGCCTACCTGAAATCGCGGTTGCTCCTGCCGGAGCAGCATCCGGCCGAAGGCATGAGCGCCGAGGACATGGCGAATGCGCTGGCGCACCGCTTGCGGCGGCTGGAATCGATCCGGCAAGTCGCCGAGCAATTGCTCAATCGCCCGCAACTGGGCCGTGACGTGTTTGACCGCGGACAGCCGGAGCCGATCGCCGAGATCAGGCACCCGCAATGGTCGGCGACGATCTACGACCTGCTCTCGGCCTATGCCGGGCGGCGGCAGACCCAGGCGAGATCGTTTGTGCGCATGCCCCAGCGCACGGTCTGGTCGCTCGCCGAAGCGCGCGAGGCGCTGGAGCGGCTGGTCGGCCAATCGATGGATTGGAGCCCGCTCGATCAATACCTCATCGCCTATCTGGTCGATCCGTCGATGGCCGCGACCGTGCTTGCCTCGAGCTTTGCCGCGGCGCTCGAACTCATCCGGGAAGGCCGCATGGAGGCACACCAGCAGGGTTCGTTCACGCCGCTCTACCTGCGCAAGCGGCAGAACGCACAGGGCGGCGCGTCTGCGGAACCGGGGAATGCGTAAGCGGAGGGAGACCGAACCGATGTCGAACGTCGCGAAGATGCGGGTGATCGTTGGCGACAAGGAAGAGCGCGTGAAAGATCAAGATCGCGCCGAAGAGCTGCGCATTCTCGAAGCACTCTTGTTCGCCGCCGAGGCGCCCCTTGACGAAAAGATTTTGGCGGGGCGCCTGCCGGCCGGCGCCGACGTTCGCGCGTTGCTGACGGAGTTGCAAAAAGAATATGCCCCGCGCGGTGTGAACCTTGTCCGGATCGGCGGCAAATGGACGTTACGCACCGCCAACGATTTGGCCTGGCTCCTGACCCATGAATCGGTGGTCACGCGAAAACTGTCGCGCGCCGCGATCGAGACGCTCGCCATCGTGGCCTATCATCAGCCGGTGACGCGCGCCGAGGTCGAGGAGATCCGCGGCGTCAGCACGTCCAAGGGCACGCTCGATGTATTGCTCGAGACCGGCTGGATCAGGCTGCGCGGCCGGCGCAAGGCTCCCGGCCGGCCGGTGACTTACGGAACCAACGACGCGTTCCTGTCACATTTCGGGCTCGACGCGCTCACCGATTTGCCCGGCCTCGACGAACTCAAGGGTGCGGGCCTCATCGATGGCACGGTGCCGTCCGACTTCGCCGTGCCGGTTCCCTCCGACGATCCGGCATTGCGGGACGACGAGGAGCCGCTGGGACCCGAAGATCTGGATTTGGGCCTCGCACCGCCGGCCGGGCGCACCGAGGAATAAATCGCTTTATGCCTTGATCTGCCTTGGAAAAGCCGTCGCTCAGCGCGTTAACCTGCGGCTTAACGGCATGGTCGGCGCGCTTGTTTTTGCGCCTCCCGACGCCTAGTTTCTGGCTAAAATCGGCATCTCGCCGCGGGCGCGCACGCTGTCGTGAGCGTTCTGGCGGACGGAGGATTTCATGGGTTCATTGAGCATCTGGCATTGGCTGGTCGTTGGCGCCGTACTCCTGCTCGTGTTCGGCGGGCGCGGCAAGATTTCGGACATGATGGGCGACGTCGCCAAGGGCATCAAAGCCTTCAAGAAAGGCATGTCCGATGACGACAGCGCCGAAGCCCCCAAGACCGATGCGCCGATAAGGACCATCGACCACCAGGCGTCCGCCGACGTCAAGCGGCGCGCCGAATCCGAGAGCAAGGTCTAGCGCTCGCGGAGCTCTCGCGCCGATCGCGACCGCGCGGCCGGAGAGTTGATTGAATGTTCGATATCAGTTGGACCGAATTCCTGCTCATCGGCGTCGTCGCGCTGGTCGTGATCGGGCCGAAAGAACTGCCGGGCGTCATGCGCACGCTCGGCCAATGGTCGCGCAAAGTGCGCAGCATGGCCTCCGACTTTCAGAACCAGTTCCAGGAGGCGATGCGCGAAGCCGAAATGGCCGACCTTAAAAAAGAGGTCGACGACATGGCGAGCGGCATCAAGAATTACGACCCGCTCAAAGCGGTACGCGAGAATGTCGAGTCGGTCGGCGCGCTGGGCAAGGACTTCGAGAAGTCGCTCGATAAGCCACCCGAACCGGTCGAGTTGAAGCCCGACGTTGCCGCTATCGCTGAGGCCACAACCCCCGATGCCGGCGGCGACGTGGTGCCGGCGATAGCGGCGCCCGTGCCTGAGCCCGCCGCGGCGGTTGCCGAGCCGGAGAGCACCGAGCGAACCGGATGAGCCGCGAAGACGAAGAGAAAGAGATCGAAGCGACCAAGGCGCCGCTAATGGATCACCTCATCGAGTTGCGCTCGCGGCTCATCAAGGCGGCCGCGGCGTTTGTCATCGCGATGGTGGTCTGTTTCTTCTTCGCCCGGCACATCTACAACATCCTCACCTGGCCCTATATCTGGGTGGCCGGCGCGGAGAATTCCAAGTTCATCTATACCGGGCTGTTGGAATATTTCGTCGTTCAGCTCAAGCTCGCGATGTTCGGCGGCGCGTTTATCGCGTTCCCGGTGATCGCGACGCAGATCTACATGTTTGTCGCTCCCGGATTGTATCGCAACGAGCGCCAGGCTTTCCTGCCCTATCTGATCGCCACCCCGATCTTCTTTTTTCTCGGTGCGATGGTCGTGTATTTCGTGGTGTGGCCGATGCTGGCGCGCTTCTCGCTCAGCATGCAGCAAATGGGCGGCCCCGGTCAGGCCTCGATCGAGCTTTTGCCGAAGGTCGAGGACTATCTGTCGCTGATGATGAAGCTGATGCTCGCCTTCGGCATCGCCTTTCAGCTTCCGGTCATCCTGACGCTGCTCGGCCGCGTCGGCATCATCACCTCCGACCAACTGCGCTCGAAGCGCCGCTATTTCATCGTCATCGCCTTCGTCATCGCGGCAATCCTCACCCCGCCCGACGTGTTGAGCCAGATGTCGCTTGCGCTGCCGCTGGTCGCCCTCTACGAGGGCTCGGTCTGGTCGGTGCGGATCGTGGAAAAGCGCGCGGCGGCCGAACGCGCGGCAGCAGCCGCGGCGGCCGCTAAGCCGGCGGAGTGACTTGCGCGTACTATTCGCGTTGTTGATTCGTCATGGCCGGGCATTGACCCGGCTATCCATGTCTTGAGCAGAGACCCATGCACGACATCCGCTTCATCCGCGACAACCCTGACGCTTTTGACAAAGCGCTAGCGCGGCGCGGCTTGCCGCCGGAAGCGGAGCGGCTGATCGCGCTCGACGAGCAACGCCGCACGAAAATTCTCGAACTGGAAACCGCGCAGGCGCGCCGCAATGAGGCGTCGAAGCAAATCGGCGCGGCAAAGAAAAGCAACGAAGAGGAAACGGCGCGGGCGCTGATGGCCGAAGTCGCCACGCTTAAGGAATCTATTGGACAACTGGAGGCGCAGGAAAAAGCCGCCTCCAAGGCGCTCAACGATGCGCTCGCCGAAATTCCTAACATGCCGCTCGACGAAGTGCCGGACGGCAACAGCGCCGAGGACAATGTCGAGCATCACCGCTTCGGGGCGAAGCGCGACTACGCATTCAAGCCGAAGCAGCATTTTGAGCTCGGCGAAGCGCTCGATCAGATGGATTTCGAACTTGCCGCGAAACTGTCCGGTGCGCGGTTTGTAGTCCTAAAGAAAGGCCTCGCTCGCCTCGAACGCGCGCTCGGGCAATTCTTTCTCGATGTTCATACCAGCGAACCGCACAATTACACCGAAGTCTCACCGCCGTTGTTGGTACGTGACGAGGTAATGTTTGGTACTGCCCAATTGCCGAAATTTAGAGATGACCAATTCGCTGTGTCAAAGTTAGTTGATCAATTTGAACACATGAATCAGGTGATTGACTGGTTGAAGCATAGATTTCCAGAAAAGGTGCGGCAGGGAGTTTTGCATATTGAGACTGCTGATTTGGAAATTGTGGGAAAAGAGTTCGGAGCATATTCCAACGACGGAAAACTATTGGCTCATCCCCACCGCCGAAGTTCCCCTGACAAATCTCGTCCGCGAATCCATCGTCGACGAAGCGCAATTGCCGATGCGGCTAACCGCCTGCACGCCATGCTTCCGCGCCGAAGCGGGCGCCGCCGGCAAGGATACGCGCGGCATGATCCGCCAGCATCAGTTCACCAAGGTCGAGCTTGTTTCCATCACCACGCCGGAGCAATCAAAGGACGAGCACGAGCGCATGCTGGCTTGCGCCGAGGAAGTGTTGCGAAAACTCGATTTGCATTATCGCGTGATGACGCTGTGCGCCGGCGACATGGGTTTTGCCTCGCAAAAGACTTACGATATCGAAGTCTGGCTGCCCGGCCAGAACACGTACCGCGAGATTTCGTCGTGTTCGGTCTGCGGCGAATTCCAGGCGCGGCGCATGAATGCGCGCTATCGCACCAAGGAAGGCCGCAACATTCGTTACCTGCACACGCTCAACGGGTCCGGCGTTGCCGTCGGCCGCGCGCTCATCGCGGTGATGGAGACCTATCAGGAGGCCGACGGCTCGATTGTCGTGCCGGACGCATTGCAGCCCTATATGGGCGGCCTCAAAAGGATTGAGAAATAAGCGTGCGGATTTTGGTCACCAACGACGACGGCATTCACGCGGAAGGCCTCGATGTCTGCGAAGAGATCGCCAAGACGCTGTCGGACGATGTTTGGGTCGTAGCGCCGGAGCACGATCAGTCTGGCGTCGCCCATTCGCTGTCGCTCAACGATCCGCTGCGCCTGCGCCAGGTCGCCGATAACCGTTTCGCCGTGCGCGGCACGCCGACCGATTGCGTCATCATGGGCGCGCGCCACGTACTCGACGGTAAACAGATCGATCTCATCCTGTCCGGCGTCAATCGCGGCCGCAATGTCGGCGAGGACGTGATCTATTCCGGCACCGTCGCCGGCGCCATGGAGGGCACGATCCTCGATATTCCCTCGATCGCGCTGTCGCAGTCCTACAATTCGCGCAGTGGCCAGCCGCCGTTTTGGGAAACCAGCACGCGTTTCGCCCCGGAGATCATCCGTAAGGTGCTGGCGCAGGGCGTGCGGCGCGACGTCCTGGTCAATATCAATTTCCCGAACTGCCGCCCCGAAGAAGTCAAAGGTGTCACGGTCGCGGCGCTCGGGCGGCGGCGGCAGGAGCGGCTGCATATCGACAAGCGTCACGATGGGCGCGGCAACCCCTATTACTGGATCGCCTATTCGCGACAGAACGTCTTCCAGGCCGATCGCGGCTCCGATATGGAGGCGATCGACAACAATCGTATCGCGGTGACGCCGCTCAAGATCGACATCACCGACCAGCCCACCATGGCGGGCCTTGCGGAGCTGTTTGCGAAGGGAGTTTAGGTCGCTGCCTTTGACGCGTCGTCGATCGCCTGCGCCAGCGCTTCGAGCTGAAACGGCTTTTGTAGCGTCGGGCTGCCGCGATACGGCTCTGGTACGCCACTCTGGCCGTAGCCGCTGGCGAAAACAAAAGGTACGCCGCGCGCGATCAAAATCTCGACCACCGGCGTAATCGGCTTGCCGTTGAGATTGACGTCGAGGAGGGCGATATCGAACTCGCCTTGCTTGGCAAGCGTCATCGCCTCTTCGATGGCGCCCGCTTCCGCCGCGACCGTATGGCCGAGATCAGTCAGCATGCCTTCGAGCAGCATGCGGATCATCAACTCGTCCTCGACCACCAGGACGCGCTTGCCGGCCATCTCGTCAGTTGTCATCCCGTCCCCGTGCTTGCGCCATAACGCCGGGCAGCTTCATCGGTTCCATCCCCCGTAGATCTTATGTGAGCCCGCCCAGCGCATCGTCACGACCGCCGCGCGCTGGCGCACTATAAGCGATGACGACCCGGTGGTAAAAAGCGGCACGATACGTTCGGAAACGAGGTTACGGTGGCCGCAGCTCCTTTAGCCGAAGACGTCGGGCGCATGGAATTTCAGCTCGCGCTGCGCCGGCGTGGCATCAGCGATCAGGCCGTGCTGCGCGCCATGGACGAAGTTCCGCGCGAATATTTTGTCGCCGCGGGGTTCGCGGAGAGCGCCTATGCGGACCAGGCGCTCCCAATCGCCTGCGGGCAGACGATCAGCCAGCCCTACGTCGTCGCCTATATGACCGAACTGCTGGAGGTCGAGCCGCACCACCGCGCACTCGAAATCGGCACCGGGTCGGGCTACCAGGCCGCCGTCCTGTCACGCGTTGCCCGCGAGGTGGTCAGCATCGAGCGCTATCGGACGCTGGCCGATGCGGCGCGCGAGCGGATCAAAACCATGGGTTATGCCAATGTGACCATTCTGGTCGGCGACGGGATGGCCGGCGCGCCGGATTTGGCGCCGTTCGACCGCATCATGGTCACCGCCGCGGCCGAGGAGATTCCTAAGGCGCTCGCGGAACAGCTCGCCGTGGGTGGCAAGATGGTTTTGCCGGTCGGTCCGCGACAGGGCCCGCAATACATCGTCAAACTGTCAAAGCAGGCTAATGGCGAATTAACCCGCGAGGATCTTATCGCCGTGCGATTCGTGCCGTTATTGCCGGGTCAAGCGCGCGAACTGTAGCGGCGGAAACACATAACAAACCATATAAAAAAGCTGCGCGGCACTTAAAGGCCTGTTTACCCCAACGGTGTTTATTCGCTCGTCCTCTTTGTTGCGTCCGAGTGAGTAACCATGCGCGCATCGCCTCGGTCGGCCGTCTGGCCGCAACTGGTTGCCATTTCCTTAATCGGGCTGGGAGCGGCGAGCTGTAGCGCCGACTCAGGCCGCTTCGGCGAAGGTTTCGGGTCCAGTACGCCGCCAGCCTCGCACAGCGACGTTACCGGTTCGATCCCGCAAACCGCACCTTCGAGCCACATCGTCAGCCAGCCGATGCCGCATTTGGCCAGCGCCGATGAGGGCGGCACGTCGGGCGGTGGCCACGGCATGGGCTCCTATCAGCCCGGTGGCGCCGAAGTCACCGGCTCGATATCGGCCGCGCCGCCTGCGCCGCCGCCCCCGACCTGGACTTGGGAAGGCGGCACGCCGGTCACGGTCGGACCGGGCGACACCCTTGATACGATCGCGCACGCGCACGGCGTGCCTGCTTCCGCCATTATGGAAGCAAACAACATTTCGAGCCCCGCCGCGGTCTATCCGGGTGAGCACCTCGTCATTCCGCGCTATCGGTCCTCGGGCGAACCGCTCCCGCCCCAGACGCGCATGGCATCCACCCAGCCGGCCGCTGTGCCTGCGGGCGCGCCGAAATTCGCCCTGACGGCGCCTGCGGGCACCCATGTCGTGGCGCCCGGCGAGACGCTCAACAGCATTGCGCGGCTCTACGGCAAGCCGGTGATGGTGATCGCCAAGGCCAACAATATTGCGCCGGACACCCGGGTGCGGGTCGGCGACCACATCGTCATTCCCGAGATGCGTGAGGCGCCGCATCCGGCAGCCGTTTCCTCGCGCGTTGGGGCGCCGGCCGCCCAGCCCACCGGCAGTGTCGCGAGCACGGATTCGCCGAGCGCCGCACGCATTGCCGAGCCTGTTTCGCCGCCAGCGGCGGCCGCGAACAATCCCGTCAAGACCGCCGAGCCGGTCGGTAATCTGCCGAGCTTCCGCTGGCCGGTGCGCGGGCGAATCATTGCCGCCTTCGGTCCGAAGCCGAACGGCTTGCAGAACGACGGCATCAATCTTGCGGTGCCCGAAGGCACGCCAATCAAGGCGGCCGAGGACGGTGTCGTCGCCTATGCCGGCAATGAGCTCAAGGGTTACGGTAATCTGGTGCTGGTGCGCCACGCCAATGGCTTCGTGACGGCCTACGCGCATGCCAGCGATATCCTGGTCAAGCGCGGCGAAACCGTCAAACGCGGTGAAGTGATCGCGCATTCCGGTCAGACCGGCAATGTCACCTCGCCACAGCTTCACTTCGAAATTCGCAAGGGTGCCACGCCGGTCGACCCGGCGCAGTATCTGAGCGGAGCTTGAGCGCGGGCGGAAGCCTAGCTTCCGATCTTGACGCCGAGCCTGCCGGCCAAATCCTGAATGTATTGCCACGCCACACGGCCGGACCGCGCGCCGCGCGTCGTCGCCCATTCGAGCGCCTCGCGGCGCAGCTCCGTCGCCGTCAAACGGCACGCGGTAGTGCGCGATATAGCCCTCGACCATGGCGAGGTATTCGTCCTGGCTGCAGCGATGAAAACCGAGCCACAGCCCGAAACGGTCCGATAGCGAAACCTTCTCCTCCACCGCTTCGCCGGGATTGATCGCCGTCGAACGCTCGTTCTCCATCATCTCGCGCGCCATCAGATGGCGGCGATTCGACGTGGCGTAGAAGATGACATTCTCGGGCCGGCCTTCGATGCCGCCTTCGAGCATCGTCTTGAGCGATTTGTACGAAGTGTCTTCGGCGTCGAACGAGAGATCGTCGCAGAACACGATGAAGCGTTGCCGGGCATTGCGCAAAAGTCCCATCAGCTCCGGCAGCGACTCGATATCCTCGCGGTGGATTTCAATGAGCTTGAGCGTGGCGGTCGGATGTGCCGCACCGATCGCCGCATGGGCCGCCTTGACCAGCGAGGATTTTCCCATGCCGCGCGCGCCCCACAACAGCGCATTGTTGGCCGGCAGGCCGTGCGCGAAGCGCTCGGTATTCTCGACCAGGAGATCGCGCACCCGGTCGATGCCTTTGAGCAGCGACATGTCGACACGGTTGACGCGGCGAACCGGTGCGAGGTTGCGGCCTTCCGGGTACCAGACGAAGGCCTCGGCGGCGGCAAAGTCGAGCGTGGGCGCCGGGGGTGGGGCCAGCCGTTCCAGCGCGGCGGCGACACGGGAGAGCATGTCCGCGCTGCCATCGTCAGGCATGCGCTTGCCCGGCGCGGCGCTGGCGGCCTTTTTGGTCGCGCTTTTCTTCGGGGGCGGAGGAGATTTGGCCATGATTGCACCGGGTTGCGGCCTTTCCCTTAGCGGGGCTGGGTTATGCTCGCAAGCGCACCGCTAGCCGTGCGCAACATTGCAATTGGGCCAACGGCAGCTATAGTCCGCGCCGATTTTGTGCGCGAAAGCGGCCCGATCCCTGGGTGGCGCGCCTCAACGCATCCTCGGAGGAGCAATGCTGATTACGCCCGCATTTGCGCAAGGCGGTCTGTTCGGCGGCGGCGACAGCGGCGGCATGATCTTGCAGTTCATGCCGCTGATCCTGATCATCGTGATTATGTACTTTCTGGTGCTCCGGCCGCAGCAGCAAAAGGTCAAGCAGCATCAGGCGATGGTCAAAGCCCTGCGGCGGGGCGATACCGTGATCACCAATGGCGGCGTCGTCGCCAAGGTGACCAAGGTGGTGGACGACGACCAGATCGAGGTGGAGATCGCCGACGGCGTGCGGGTGCGGCAGATGCGCTCGATGGTGAATGAAGTCCGCGCCAAGGGCGAGCCGGTCAAGGACGACGGCGCGAGCTGAGCACGCGTCTGCCTCTCGGTCGGCACGGCGGCGTCGCTAGTGAGGAAATTCGAAGTCCATGTTGTTTTTCACGCGGTGGAAGGCGGCGGCTATTTTGCTCACGGCGCTCGCCGTGTGCCTCTGCGCGGTGCCGAACTTCTTCGCCGAGAGCACGGTGCGGACCTGGCCGTTATGGGCGCAGCGCCACGTGGTGCTCGGCCTCGATCTGCAAGGCGGCTCGCACCTTCTGCTCGAAGTTGATACCAACGCGGTGCGCAAGGAACAACTGCAATCGCTGGATGACGACGTACTGCGCGTGCTGCGGCAAGCGCGCATTCCATTCACCGGGCGCGCCGTTGTCGGCAACGCCGTCCAGGTGCACGTCACGCGCGATACCGACGTCGATACCGCGCTCGGCAAATTGCGCGAACTATCGCAGCCGCTATCCGGCTTCGCCGGCACCACCGGACAGCGCACTGTCGATGTCAGCGAGAACGGCGGGGTGATTACGCTCGAGCCGACCGATCCGGCGATCACCGAGCGCGTTCGCCAGGCGGTCGATCAATCGATTCAAATCATTGAACGCCGCGTCAACGAGCTGGGTTTGGTCGAGCCGACCATTCAGCGCGAGGGCACGGATCGCATCCTGGTACAGGTGCCCGGATTGCAGGATCCGTCGCGCTTGAAGGAAATCCTGGGCAAGACCGCCAAGCTTGACTTCCGCATGGTCGACCTGTCGATGACGCCGGAGCAGGCTGCGGAGGCGCGTCCGTCGGATTTGGAGATTCTCGATGGTGAAACGCCGGGCCAGAAATATCTGATCGAGAAACGTGTGCTGGTGTCGGGTGCCGACCTCACCGACGCCCAGCCGGGCTTCGATCAACGTACCAGCGAGCCGATCGTCTCCTTCCGTTTCAATTCGAGCGGGGCGCGCAAATTCGCCGAAGCGACACAAGCCAATGTCGGCAAACCCTTCGCTATCGTCCTCGACAATAAGGTGATTTCGGCGCCGGTGATCCGCGAGCCGATTCTTGGCGGATCGGGGCAGATTTCCGGCAATTTCACCGTCCAGTCGGCCAACGATCTCGCCATCCTGTTGCGCGCCGGCGCGCTGCCGGCGCCGCTCACCATCATCGAGGAACGCACGGTGGGACCGGGCCTCGGCCAGGACTCGATCAATGCCGGCGAGCACGCCGCCTATGTCGGCGCGGCGCTGGTCATCATCTTCATGTTCGCGACCTATGGGCTGTTCGGCCTGTTCGCCAACATCGCGGTCGCCATCAACGTCGCGATGATCTTCGGCGTTCTGTCGCTGCTCTCCGCAACGCTGACGCTGCCCGGCATTGCCGGTATTGTGCTCACTGTCGGTATCGCGGTGGATTCGAACGTCTTGATCTACGAGCGCATTCGCGAGGAAGTGCGCGCTGGACGCAGCGCCATCAACGCCATCGACGCCGGCTTCTCCCGCGCGCTGGCGACGATCCTCGACTCCAACATCACCACCTTCATTGCCGCGGCTGTCCTGTTCTATATCGGCACCGGACCGGTTCGCGGCTTCGCGGTGACGCTCGGCGTCGGCATTCTCACCACTTTGTTCACGGCATTTACGCTGACCCGGCTGATCGTGGCGTATTGGGTTCGCATGTGGCGGCCGCGCGTGGTGCCGATCTAGGACGTCATGCGCAACGCAAGAAAAATGGTTTGAAAGAAGCCCAGTGCGCCTCCTTCGCATCGTTCCCGACAATACTAAGTTCGATTTCATGCGCTTTCGGCGCATCAGTTTTCCGATATCGGCGCTGTTGTCGATCGTCGCGATCTCGCTGTACTTCTTTCACGGGCTGAATTTCGGCATCGATTTCATCGGCGGCACGCTCATCGAGGTGCAGACCAAGGCCGGCCCGGCCGATCTTGGCAAAATGCGCTCGACCATCGGCTCGCTTCAGCTTGGAGATTTCCAGCTGCAGCAGTTCGGCGCGCCGGACGACGTGCTGATCCGCATCTCGGAGCAGCCGGGCGGCGATCAGGCGCAACAGGCGGCGGTGCAGAAGGTCCGTGACGCGCTTGGCGACGCGGTCGATTACCGGCGTGTCGAAGTGGTGGGACCGAGCGTTTCCAACGAGCTTCTGGCCTATGGCACGATCGGCCTTGTTCTCGCGATTTTGGCGATCCTAATCTATCTATGGTTTCGCTTCGAGTGGCAGTTCGCGCTCGGCGCCATGATCGCCAACGTGCACGATCTGGTGCTGACCGTCGGCTTCATGTCGATGACCCATATCGATTTCGATCTGACCAGTATCGCCGCGCTGCTCACCATCCTTGGCTATTCGCTCAACGACACGGTGGTGATCTACGATCGCATCCGCGAAATGCTGCGCCGTTACAAGCGCATGCCTATGCCTGACCTGCTTAATGCTTCGGTCAACGCAACGCTGTCGCGCTCAATCGTCACCCATGTCACGGTCGCGATGTCGCTGCTCGCTTTGCTGCTGTTCGGTGGCCAGGCCATCCACAGCTTTACCGCCACGATGATGTTCGGCGTCGTGCTGGTAGGCACCTATACGTCGGTGTTCATCGCTTCGCCGATCCTGATCTATCTCGGTGTCGGTGCAGGACGCATGGGCGGAGCGGAGGAGCCGGAATCGCCGCCCACGGCGCCTGCGGCGACGCCGGCGCGGCCATCGCCGCCGCCACAACGGGCGCGAGCCCGCCGCTAGTGCGAGAGCAAGATCGTCACCTGCCGCGTCAGGCGCTGATCGAGGCGCATGGCGGCGGCGGGTTCCGCTTTGCCGATATGTCGCATCGCGGCTCGTTGCTTTGCCTTCCGGATGGCATTTGGGCTTGGCCGGTCGTTACGCCGGCGGCGTTGACCGCTGATGAGTTCGGGCTTGTTTTCGCCCGTCCCGGCGCGTTGGACTTCTTCATTCTCGGCACCGGGACTTCGCCGTGGGCCATGCCGGATTTGTTGCGGTTGCGATTTCGCCAAGCCCGCATTTCGGTCGACGCCATGACAACCGGGCCGGCGGTGCGTACCTACAACGTAATGCTGATGGAAGGCCGCCGCGTCGGCGCCGGCCTGATTGCGATTGAATAATGCTAGGCTCGCATCATGCAGGATGCGTTCGCTTATTGCGCGGAACTGGTCCGCAAAGCCGACCGGGATCGCTTTCTCGCCGTGCTGTTCGCGCCGGCGGAGCACCGCGCCGCACTTAACGCGCTCTATGCCTTCAATGTCGAGGTGACGCGGGTGCGCGAGGTGGCGCGCGAAGCGCTCCCGGGTGAAATCCGCCTGCAATGGTGGAGCGAGGTCCTCAATGGCGAGCGCCGCGAAGAGGCGAATGCCAATCCAGTGGCTGCTGCGCTTCTAGCCACGACAGAGCGGCATGATCTTGCGACCGACAAACTCGCCGCTCTCATTGCTGCGCGCCGCTTCGATCTCTACGACGAGCCGATGGCCACAATCGCCGAGATCGAGGCCTATACGTCGAAGACATTTTCCGCGCTAATTGCGCTCGCTGCAAAAATCCTCGGCGTAGAGGCGGATGCCGCCGCCGAGCCGGCAGGCATTGCGCAGGGCATCACCGGTCTTATCCGTGCTTTTCCGGTTCATGCCGCGCGGCGCCAGCTTTATGTGCCGGGCGAGCTCCTGGAGCGTCATAAAGTCAACCCGGAGGATGCATTCGCGGGCCGGTCGTCGAATGGTCTTAACGCGGTGCTGGCCGATTTGCGCGGTCTGGCGCGCCGCCATCTCGCCGCTGCCCATACGCAGATGATAGCGTTGCCAAACGACGCACTGCCAGCGTTTCTGCCAATCGCCCTGGTACGGCCCTCGCTCGGCCGCCTGGATCGCAGCGATGCCTTTGCGCCTGCCGAACTGTCGCCGTGGCGGCGGCAATGGCTGATCTGGCGTGCGGCGCGCAACCCGAAGCGGATTGCGGGATAAATCAAAAGGCAAAACGGTCGCGCAGATTGCGGCGCTCCGAAATAATGCGGGTGACGACCGCGCGCTCGGCGTCGGTCTTGATCAGCGGCGCAATCAAATCGAGCTGATTCATCGCCACCAGTTCGAGAATCTCGCTACGCACCTCGCCCTGGGCGTTGTGCGGTAGCGCCTCGACAACCTGCAACTGCTCGGGCCGCGCGTCGCCGAGAAAGTTGAGCAATTCGCGGTCGGTCGCGCCCGCTTCCACGAAAGCATAGAGCCCGGTGCCGACGCGGCGATCCGGAAACGCGACGATGGCGACATCGCGCACTTGCGGATGCGCGCGCAGCCGCGCCGCGATGGCCGGCGCGTCGCGGACAAAGCGCAGGCCGCGGCCCTCGCGGTCGGTGACATTCAATCCGCGCGTGATCGCGTAATAAATCTTCTTTCCCGTCGCCATCCAGATCCGGGTAATAAAACTCTTGCGCGCCAGCACACGCCGTTCGGCGGCGGTCAACGCTTCGGGCGCGTAGCGGCGCTTGTGCTTGAGCAGATGGCGCAGATCTTCGTAGCGGGCGATCCGGAACAGCGCGCTGCGGCGGCGAAAGCAGGCGGCAAGCTGGAAATCGGTCAGATGGGCGCGGGCTTCCGGGCTCTTTTGGTCGCCACTTTGGGCGTAAAGCCAATTTTGTTCTTTGGCGAGATCGTTATGGGCTATTCCGGCGCGATGCAGTTTTTGCAGTGCCGCTTTTGCCGAGCGGAAGTAGGCGGCGTCACCGTGGGGTTTGGCGATGTGGAGCGGCACACCGTCGATCCAGCCGCGCACCAGCACCCGACGGCCGGCAAATAGCAGCGGCGGCGTCACGTTAAGCGGCGTGGCTCGCGCCAAGGCTTTCCTTTCACGGCGAAACAGCTCCAGGGCAACCGGCCAGCTCCACCACGGCACCTCGTCGAGGCGGCGCAGTACCGCATCGACTTCGCCGTGATCGGTGCGAAAGCGGCCGCGCTCGATCGTAGAGAACACGTCGCGCTTGAGCACGACGCCGGATATCCAGCGGCCGCCGAGTTCGTCCGGTGTGTCGTTCATGCCGTGGGCTTGTAACATGGAGCCGATTATTCCGCCGCCGCGGGCAGGCCGCCGGCGCGCCATGCCTCAAGATCGGCCAAGGCGCGGGCACACAGTGCGCCCTTCTTAGCGATGGTCTTGGCGGTGCCGCGCAGCCGGTTGCCGGCGGCATCCATCGCCGGCTGGCGCGACAGCGGTGGGAACAGCCCGAAATTGACATTCATCGGCTGAAACGAGCTTGGGCCCGCGTCGATCGTCTCAATGTGGCCGCCGGTAATGTGACCGATCAGGGCGCCGTGCGCGGTGGTCGGCGGCGGCAGGAGGGCCGGCTCGCCAAGCCGTTCCGCCGCCGCGAAGCGGCCGGCCAGAAGGCCGATCGCCGCCGATTCGACGTAGCCTTCGCAACCGGTGATCTGTCCGGCAAAGCGCAAGCGCGGCATCGCCTTCAATCGCAGCGTCGCGTCGAGCAGTTTTGGCGAATTGACGAACGTGTTGCGGTGCAGGCCGCCCAGCCGGGCGAACTCGGCCCTGGCGAGGCCCGGTATCGCGCGAAAGATGCCAACCTGCTCGCCGTGCTTCAGCTTGGTTTGAAAGCCCACCATGTTGAACAGCGTGCCGAGTTTATTGTCCTGGCGCAGTTGCACCACGGCGTAGGGTTTGGCCTCCGGCGCGCGCGGATTGGTAAGGCCGAACGGCTTCATCGGCCCGTGACGCAGCGTCTCACGCCCGCGCTCGGCCATCACTTCGATCGGCAGGCAGCCGTCGAAATAGGGCGTGGCCGTCTCGAAATCGTGGAAGACGGCTTTGTCGCCGGCAAGCAAGGCATCGATGAAGCCGTCGTATTGCGGGCGCGTCAGCGGGCAATTGATGTAATCGGCGCCCGAACCGCCAGGTCCTGCCTTGTCATAGCGCGACTGGAACCACGCGACGTCGAAACCGATCGAGTCGCGATGGACGATCGGCGCAATCGCGTCGAAGAACGCCAGCGCGGCTTCGCCGGTCAGCCCGCGTATCGTCTCAGCCAGCGCTGGCGAGGTGAGCGGGCCGGTGGCAACGATAACGCTGTCCCAGTTCGCCGGCGGCTCGGCAATTTCGGCCCGGTCGATCTCGATCAGGGGCGCGGTTTCCAGCGCGGTAGTGATCGCGTCGGCAAAGCCGTCGCGATCGACGGCAAGCGCACTGCCGGCCGGCAGCATGTTGAGATCGGCGGCGCGCATCACCAGCGAGTCGAGCCGGCGCATCTCGGCATGCAGGAGCCCGATGGCGCTCGTCTGCGCGTCATCGGAGCGGAACGAGTTGGAACAGACCAGCTCGGCGAATTTTGCCGTTTTGTGCGCAGCCGTGGATCGCGATGGCCGCATTTCGTGGAGCACGACCGGCACACCGCGACGCGCGACCTGCCAGGCCGACTCGGAACCCGCAAGGCCGCCGCCTATGACATGAACCGGACGCAAAGCGTTCATCACATCGTCCAAACTAGGCTTCTCGCGCCCGCGGGACAACACCGCGGGGCTGTTGGCTGGAAATGGCCGCTCTGCTATAGGCAGGACGCTGCAGCGCGCCTATTTGAGCCGTTCGAGGTTGCCGCCAATGTCCGTTGATGCCGATACCGTTCGCCGTGTCGCGCATCTCGCGCGCATCGCAGTTGCGGAAGACGAGATGGAGAGTTTGCGGGGCGAGCTCAATTCCATTCTCGCCTTTGTCGAACAGCTCGGTGAAGTGGATGTCGAAGGCGTCGAGCCGATGACGTCAGTGACACCCATGGCGATGAAAATGCGCGAGGACAAGGTGACGGACGGCGGCATTCCCGATGCGATCATCGCGAATGCGCCGGCGCATGAACATCATTTTTTCGTCGTGCCCAAAGTGGTGGAATAAATGTGCTTGGCTTGCGAACAGGACGTCATCTGGCTCGCTTACCTGGAAAGCCAGGGCTTGCTGAAGCCTGACGATCCGGCGGCGGTGGAGGCTTTGTTCAGCGCATTTCCGGTGCAGCCACTACCGGTACAGTCCGATTGGGATAGTCCGACGCCCGAAGCGCCTGCCCAAACCACGCCGGAGACCGGCGGCAAAAAATCCGTTTTCCTGCGACGCCCCTACGACCGAATGAGCGACCTGACTGCGCTGACACTGGCGCAGGCGCGCGACGCACTGCGCCAGAAAGAATTTTCCGCAATCGAACTGGCTGACGCGTATCTCGCCGCGATGGCGAAGGCGCGGGCGCTCAACGCGTTTGTCCTGGAAACGCAAGACCACGCTCGCGATATGGCGCGCGCCTGCGACGCGCGGCTGGCAAAAGGGCAGGGCGGTCCCCTCGAAGGCGTGTCGCTCGGCATTAAGGATTTGTTTTGCACCGCCGGCGTGCGCACCACGGCGTGTTCGCGCATCCTGGATAATTTCGTTCCAACCTACGAATTGACCGTCACCGCGAATCTGTGGCGTGACGGCGCGGTCCTGCTCGGCAAGACCAACAACGACGAATTTGCCATGGGCTCGTCGAACGAAACGTCGTATTTCGGGCCGGTGGTGTCGCCGTGGCGGCGGCGCGGCTCGGACTCTAAAGCTTGTGCCGGGCGGCTCGTCCGGCGGTTCGGCGGCGGCGGTGGCCGCCGGTCTTTGCGCTGGCGCCACCGGCACCGATACCGGAGGCTCGATCCGCCAGCCGGCCGCGTTTTGCGGCATCGTCGGCCTAAAGCCGACCTACGGCCGCTGCTCGCGCTGGGGGATCGTGGCCTTTGCGTCGTCGCTCGATCAGGCCGGCCCGTTCGCACGCACGGTCCGCGACTGCGCTGTGCTTTTGCGTTCAATGGCCGGATCCGACCCCAAGGACACAACCTGCGTCGACCTGCCGGTGCCGGACTACGAACAGGCGCTCGGCCGTTCGGTCAAAGGCATGCGCATCGGCATTCCCAAGGAATACCGCATGCCCGGCATGGCCGCGGAGATCGAGACGCTGTGGGTGCAGGGCGCGCAATGGCTCAAGGACGCCGGCGCGGAACTCGTCGACATTTCCCTGCCGATGACGAAATACGCTCTGCCGGCCTACTACATCGTGGCGCCGGCCGAGGCGTCTTCCAATCTGGCGCGTTACGATGGCGTCCGCTACGGACTGCGCGTTCCCGGGCGTGACGTGATCGACATGTACGAGCACACGCGCGCGGCCGGCTTTGGCAAGGAAGTGCGCCGCCGCATCATGATCGGCACCTATGTGCTCTCCGCCGGCTATTACGACGCCTATTACCTGCGCGCACAGAAGGTGCGTACTCTCATCAAGCGCGATTTTGAAAAATGCTTTGCCGACGGCATCGATGCGATCCTGACGCCGGCGACGCCGTCGGCCGCCTTCGCCATTGGCGAAAAGGGCGGCGCCGATCCTATCGAAATGTATCTCAACGACGTGTTCACGGTGACCGTGAACATGGCGGGGCTGCCCGGCATATCGGTGCCGGGCGGGCTCGATGCTCAGGGCCTGCCGCTCGGTTTGCAATTGATCGGGCGGCCGTTCGAGGAAGAAACTCTGTTCGCGTTGGGCGCGGTCATCGAGCGGGCGGCCGGGCATTTCGCGCCGGATCGGTGGTGGCAGGCACGGTCATGATGCCGGCTGAGTTCAAGCAGTCGCTCAAAAATCAAAAACCCGACGCCGGCTTTTCGCCTGCGCTCACGGCTTTGTGGTGGGCGGGCAAGGACGATTGGGGCAAGGCGCATAAGATCGTCATGGGTGAGGACAGCGCGGACTGCGCCTGGATCCACGCCTATCTTCATCGTGTCGAAGGCGACCTCGATAACGCGCGGTATTGGTATCGGCAGGCGCATCGCAAACCGGCGACAGGCGCGCTTGCATCGGAATGGGCGGAGATTGCCGCCGCACTCCTTGAAGCTGCGCGCGATTGAGAGCGCGCCGCGCTGGACAGTGCCGGTGCGGGATGGCATCAAGGGCGTCACCGATCATCAGCCAGGCCGCCAACGATGAAGACCTTCCTGCTCCGCTTGTTCACATGGTGGAACGGCCAGACTTTCGGCACGCAGTGGTCGACGTGGCTTTACGGCGAATACGTCGGCGACGACGAATTCGACAATCGCTATTACCGGACCAAGGGCGGCAAAATCGATCCGGGGCTCGGTTTCGAGCGTCGCTGGGTGATCTATAATGGCGTTGCCGAAGCCTCGATCGTGCCGCCGAGCTGGCACGGCTGGCTGCATCACACAGTCGATGTGCCGCCGACGCAGGACACCGTGAGAACTTACTCTTGGGAGAAGCCGCACCTGCCCAACCTCACCGGCACGCGGGCCGCGCACCGCCCGAGCGGGTCGACACTGGCGCAAGGCCGTCGTCCCAAAGCGACAGGCGATTACAAGGCGTGGTCACCGGGAAATCAGTAATCGGGACTTGCCGTCAGACCCTCTTCCAGAAATCCCGAACCCTGTTTTCGCCGTATTCAACGTGTTAACGAAAGACGCATCCAACAGTAGCTCGCACGAAATTCATGGGCCGAATCGCCGCACTTTTCGTCGTGTTTGCCGCGGCTTTTGCCGTCGTGTCGGCCGAAGCCCAGTCGGGAACCTTCTTTAACGACTCGCCGCCGCGTCCGCCGGCTGACGTGCCGAACGGTGCGTTCCCGCCGCAACCGCCGCCCGTGCAATATCCAGGGCAGCAGTCCCCGCCGCCGCAGCAATACCCGGTGCCGCAAAATCCCGCGGCGCGTCCTCCGACCAGCATCCAGGCGCAGCCATTGCCGCCGCCTCCCGGTGCATCGCAGGCTCCACCCCCGGCGGCGGCGCGCAACACGCCCGCGCTGGCCAATCCGCCGCCGCCGCAGCCGGCCGATACGTCGCCGCAGCCGGACGATACGGTCGTCACCGAAACGCCAACGCAAAAGATCGAAAACGGCCGGGCGGTTTTTGCCGGCCTCGACAAAATTACCGGCCGGACCATTTCGTTCGATGCGGCAATCGGCGAGACGGTGCAATTCGGTGCGCTACAAGTCACCGCGCGCGCCTGTTACACGCGTCCGCCGACCGAAGCGACCAACACCGATGCGTTTGTCGAAGTCGACGAGGTCACGCTACAGGGCGAGATCAAGCGGATTTTTACCGGCTGGATGTTCGCTTCGAGCCCGGGCCTACATGCGGTCGAGCACCCGATCTACGACGTTTGGCTGACCGATTGCGCGCAGCCGGCCGGCGGTCCGGTCGCGCAATCGGTCGTGCCACCCGTGCCCACGGCCGGCATGCCGCCGCCGGCGAAGGGAAAGGCGGGGCAGGCCGCGCCGCGCCAACCGGCGCCACCGCCCGCCGCCGCGCCAGCCACCGACGACTAGGTCGATTACCGTTCGCCGAGCCGTTCGAGCGCGGCACTACCGGATACGGGGCGATCGAGCGGCAACGCGCCGAAATCGCCTTCGCCGACCAGCGCTGCGTCGAGCAATTTATGATAGACCGGCCGCGACACTTCGATGGCTCCGAAAGTCCGCAGATGTTCGGTGACGAACTGCGTGTCGAGCAGCCGATAATGGCCGGCGGCCAGCCGCGCCACCAGATGCACCAGGGCGATTTTTGAAGCGTCGCGGACACGGTGGAACATGCTCTCGCCGAAAAAAGTGCGCCCGAGACTGACGCCGTAAAGTCCGCCGACGAGTTTTTCGCCGTCATACACTTCAACGGTATGGCAATCGCCGCGCTCGTAGAGCTTGCGATAGAGATTGCGGATGCGGACATTGATCCAGGTTCGGCTGCGACCGGCCGCTGGCTCCGCACAGCCGTCGATCACCGCATCGAAATCGCGATCGACCGCCACGTGGAACCGGTCGGAGCGCACGGTGCGCGCCAATCTGTCGGGCACGTGAAAACGATCGAGCGGAATGATGCCGCGCCGCTCGGGTTCGATCCAATAGAGCGCCGGGTCTTCGGCACTCTCCGCCATCGGAAAGATGCCGCAGGAATAGGCTTTGAGCAGCACTTCCGGCGTGATGTCGAACTGTGCGGATTCGCGGCTCGCCATGCGGTTCGTTTAACCGCCTCGCGGGTTCCGATTCAAGAGCCCGTTAACGGACCACAAAGCATAAGTCACTAGAATTTTCGGAGAGCTTGAACGCTTTCGTGCAAGCGGCGTTACGTCTCAGTGAAAGCGCCAGTGGGCTGTCGCCATGGAACTGAATGCCAAAGCCACCGCACCGATCCGCGTTCTCTTTGTCGAGGACGAGTTCCTGATCAGCGAATGGGTCTCGCAGTCGCTAGCGGAGCAGGGGTTTGAGGTCCAAACGGTCAGCAACGCCGCAGACGCGCTGGAACATCTGGCGACCGTGACCGTGGATGTTTTGTTCACCGACATTAACCTGCCGGGTGGCATGGACGGTGCCGCGCTGGCGCGTCGCGCGCGGGAAATGTGGCCGCATCTGCCAGTGATCTATGCCTCCGGGCGCGCCACCTTGCTTAAGCAGGATGCGCGCGTACCCGGCTCAATCGTCGTGCCGAAGCCCTATGAACCCGAGCTGGTCGGGCGATTGCTGACCGCCGCGACGCGAGCGGCCTCGGCCGCATTGCCGGCCTAAACGGCGGCTATTCCGCGAGTTCGCCGCGGGCGAGGAAATTCTCGAGCCAGTGAATGTGGTAGTCGCCGTCGATGATGTCCTTGTCGCGCGCCAATGCGCGAAACAACGGCAGCGTCGTTTCAATGCCGTCGATGACGAATTCGTCGAGCGCGCGCTTGAGGCGCATCAGGCATTCGCTGCGCGTCTTGCCGTGGACGATGAGCTTGCCGACAAGTGAATCGTAGTAAGGCGGGATCGTATAGCCGTGGTAGACGGCGGAATCGACGCGCACGCCCAATCCGCCGGGCGGATGGTAATGCACTATCTTACCCGGAGAGGGCCGGAACGAGACCGGATTCTCCGCATTGATGCGGCACTCGATGGCGTGGCCGTCGAACTTGATGTCCTTTTGCGTGAGCTCAAGCTCGCCGCCGGCAGCAACGCGAATTTGCTCGAGGATAAGATCGATGTCGGTGATCATTTCGGTCACCGGGTGCTCGACCTGAATGCGGGTATTCATTTCGATGAAGTAGAATTTGCCGTCCTCGTGTAAGAACTCAACCGTGCCGACACCGAGATATTTGATCTGGCGCATCGCCCTGGCGACCGTCTCGCCGATTTCATCCCGCGCGGCTGTATTGAGCGCGGGGGAAGGTCCTTCCTCCCAGACTTTCTGATGACGGCGTTGCAGAGAACAGTCACGCTCGCCGAGATGGATGGCGCCGCCCTTGCCGTCGCCAAGGACCTGGATCTCGATGTGGCGCGGCCGCGACAGATATTTTTCGACATAGAGCGTGTCGTCGCCGAAGGCGGACTTCGCCTCGGCGCGCGCCGACAAGATGGCCGTGGCAAGCTCGCTCTCCTCGGTGACGACCCGCATACCGCGGCCACCTCCGCCGGCCGCCGCCTTGAGCATCAGCGGATAGCCGACGTGGCGCGCGAGGCTGTATGCTTCGGTCTCGGAACCGATATCGCCGTCGGAGCCGGGAACGACGGGAATGCCAAGCTCCCTGGCGGTACGCTTGGCGGCGATCTTGTCGCCCATGAGCCGGATATGTTCGGGGCGCGGTCCGATGAAGTGCACGTTATGCTCGGCGAGAATCTCGGCGAACCGCGCATTCTCGGAGAGAAAACCATAGCCGGGATGCACGGCATCGGCGCCGGTGATCTCGCAGGCGGCAAGCAGCGACGGAATATTGAGATAGCTGTCCTTGGCCGCCGGCGGTCCGATGCAGACACTCTCGTCCGCCAGCCGCACATGCATCGCGTCTTCGTCGGCCGTCGAATGGACGGCCACTGTCGCGATGCCGAGCTCCTTGCAAGCCCGCAGCACCCGCAGCGCGATTTCACCCCGGTTGGCGATGAGGATTTTGTCGAACACGCCGTTACTCGATGATCATCAGCGGTTCGCCGTACTCCACCGGCTGGCCGTCTTCGACGAGGATCTGGAGCACCGCTCCGGAGCGCGGCGCGGGAATTTGATTCATCGTCTTCATCGCCTCGATGATGATGAGCGTCTCGCCGGCTTTCACTTGGCTGCCGACTTCGAAAAAGGGTCGGGCGCCGGGTGCCGGGCCGAGATAGGCCGTTCCGACCATCGGCGAGGCGACGAGGCCGGGATGTTGCATCGGGTCGGCGGCTATTGCCGGCGGCATCGGTACGGCCAGCGGCACGTCCACGCTTCGCGCCCGCCCGGCGTACCCGGCGGAGTGCCTGGCGACGCGGATCGATACGCCATCACGTTCGAATTCGATCTCGGTGAGACCGGTTTCGTCGAGCAGCTTCGCCAGTTCGCGGATCACGTCGTGATCGACGGCCGGCGATTGTGCAGGCGGTGTGCTTCCGGGCTTGCGCGCCACGATTACACCTTGGCGCCGGTCATTGCGGCGAGACCGTCGATCGCAAACGCATAACCCTGAACGCCGAAGCCACATGCCACGGCGCGCGCGGCAAGTGAGACGTAGGAGCTTTTCCTAAATTCCTCGCGCGCGTGAATGTTGGTGACGTGCACCTCGATGACGGGTGCTTCCACGGCGAGGAGTGCGTCGAGGATCGAAATCGACGTGGTCGTCAGGCCGCCTGGATTGATGATCAAACCGACTGCCTTCTTCGCGCGCGCTTCCTGGATGGAATCGACAATGACGCCCTCATGATTGGACTGGCGAAACTCCACGGTCAGGCCGTGCCGCCGCGCGGTGGCGCGGCAAAGCTTCTCGACGTCGGCGAGCGTCGCACGACCGTAAATTTCCGGCTGGCGCTCGCCGAGCAGATTGAGATTGGGTCCATTGAGGACATAGATCGTTTTCGACATCTGTGAACGGGACCGGCTGTTGCGGCGGGCCATGCCCGGCGCGGGTCCGTTTATAGGGAAGGGCATCGCAAAGGGGAAGCCGGAACAGCGGCGGAACGCCGTTCCAGCTGGGTTCTTAATGCTTAGCGGACCTCGAAAAGTTCCTCAGCCGGCGTCCGAAGGACTGGACGCTATTTCCGTTCGGCGTCGATCTTCTGTTTCAGCTGGTCGAGGCCAACCGCGCCGATCACGACCTCGTTGCCGACCACGTAAGACGGTGTGCCGTTAACGCCGAGCGCGTCGGCGAGCTTCATATCCTCGTCGATCGTGGTCTTTACCTCGTCGCTGTCCATGTCCTTCTCAAGGCGCGTCATATCGAAGCCGACCTCTTTGGCGACGGCGAGCGCGCGCGCCTTGTCTGCCGGGCCGCGTCCGCCGAGCAGCTTCTGGTGAAATTCGATGTACTTCTTCCCGGTTGGGTCCTGCATGCGCGCGGCGACCGCAACGTGAGCCGCCTCGACGGAGCCGGGGCCAAGCACCGGAAATTCCTTGAGGACGAATTTGAGATTGGGGTCGGTCTTCAACAGGCTCATCATGTCCGGAAGCGCCCGCTTACAGAAGGCGCAGTTATAGTCGAAGAACTCGACCATCGTGAGATTGCCTTGCGGATTGCCGAGCACAACCTGGTGCGGTGAATTAAAGATAGTGGCGTTGTTGTCCTTGATCGTCACCCGCGCCTTGTCGGCGTCGGCCTGCTTCTGTTGCTTGTCCAGCGCATCCATCGCGTCCTGCAGCACTTCGGGATGCGCGACGAGATAGTTCTTGATGATCCCCTCGATTTCGCGGCGCTGGTCGGTCGAGAAATCCTGCGCCGCAGGGGCCGTCGCCGCGCTCTGCGCTACTGGCGCTTGTACGGCAGGGGTTTGTGCCGGTGGTGTTTGCGACGACGGCGTCTGCGCCGATGCGACCGGTGACAGCAGCAGCGCACCCGCAATCGGGAATGCCATGCGCAGAGAAACGATCATCTCGGTCATCCTTTTCATGTTCATTGCCCCACTCGAAGCGGGCTCTCTTTCAGATTTCTGTTGAAGGCGACGATATCATCGGCCCGGACCCAGCCGGGTGAGCCGATCGGAAATCGCTGCTTGGCCCGCTCGGCGAGTTCGCGCGCGGTCTTGCTGTCGCCGCGGGCGAAGGCCGCCTGGGCGGAGGCTAGGTCGGCATCGGCAAGGTCGTTATCGCGGCCGTAAGCCATCGCCAGCGTCGTATAGGCGTCGCCGGCTTCGGGCTCCTTGAGCAACGCTGCGTGAAGGATCGGTATAGCCTCATCCGAAAGCTTTGGATCGTTGGTGGCGACGAGCGCCTGCGCGAGCAGGATCTGGATAAGGGCCGGACTGGGCGCAAGTTCGACGGCGTGGCGCAACGGCGGGATCGCTTCCAGCGGATGCGCGCCTTCAAGCAGCGCCTGACCCTTGAGTTCGTAGAAATACGGATTGTTCGGCATTGACTGAATCAAGCCGTCGATTTGCGCAAGGGCGCTGCGCGAATTGTCGCCAAATCGGTAGGCGGAGATGGCGCGAGCATAGCGTGCAGGCAGGCTGTTGTCCGTGAACGGATAGCGGCGCAGCACTACATCCGGGCGCTCGACGAAGCCATAAAGCTTGGCCCGCATCATGTCGTGGCGAAACTGCAGTTCGGGCGGGTCCTTCTTGCTCCAGTAAGGCGTCTTCGCGAGTTCGGCGAGCGCGGCCATGCGCTCCTCGGGGGCAGGATGATTTTGCATATAAGGATTGCTGCCCTGCGACGAGTATAAGGTATCGTCGGCGAAGCGCTTGAAGGTGTCGTACATGCCCTTCGCCGATTGGCCGGTCATGGTCAGAAAGCGAACGCCGGCGCGATCGGCCGATTCTTCCTGAGCGCGCTGGTAGGAAAGCAGCGAGTTCATTGCCAGGGCCTGCGGCGCAGAAAGTGTTGCCGCGCCGATATTGCCCATGTCGACACTGTTGGAGCGAGCGCCTGCGACCATGGCACCGACCCCGAGCAACATGGCGACGATCATCGCGGTTTGAGCGTTGGCGAGCTCCTGGCGCATCTTGGAAAGATGACCGCCGACGATGTGGCCGGACTCATGCGCGAACACGCCGATGAGCTGGTTGGGAGTTTCCGACTGCATCAGCGCGCCGACGTTCACGAAGATGCGGTGTGCATCCATGACAAAGGCGTTGAACTGCTTGTCATCGATGATGACGACCTGGACATTCTGTTGCGTTAGACCGGCCACTCGGAAAATCGGTGCGGTGTAGTCGCGCAAAAGCTGTTCGGTCTCGGCGTCCCGAATCATCGGAATGCCGGCGCTCGATCCGGTCTGCGCGCGTGCCGGCATACTGCCCAGAGCGACCGCGGCGGCCGCGGCGATTGCGACGGCGCGCGAAGCTGGCTTCACCGGCCGCGCCTTGCTAGGAGATCGAACAACAATCATGTGAGACGAAGCGGCTCTTTCGGTCCGGGTCGCAAACTATGGATGTACCGAGTTAGGGTCAACACAAAGCCGGCGCATGGTGGATCGCCAGTTGAGCCTCACGAAAGCCGCGGAATGCGGCATCACCGGGGCGGGTGGCGATGGCAAACGGATAAGCCGGCGGGATTTTAGGGCGAATGGTGCTTGAAAAGGCAAAAAGCCTGCTGCAGCCATCCGCGCGCAGCAACGTACCGCCGTTCATGGCCATGGATGTCATGGCGGCGGCCGCTCGCCTGGAAGCGCAAGGCCGGCGGATCGTCCATATGGAGATTGGCCAGCCGGCCGCTGGAGCGCCGGCGACCGCGATCGCCGCGGTGCGCGCGGCGCTCGGCAGCGGTCCACATGGCTACACCGAAACGCTTGGCATTGCTTCGCTGCGGCGGCGCATCGCGCGCGCCTATTCCGAATGGCATGGGCTCGACATCGATCCGGAGCGCATCGTCGTCACCACCGGATCCTCGGCCGGCTTCATGCTCGCGTTCCTTGCCGTGTGCGAGCCGGGCGATCGCGTCGCGGTGGCGCTGCCCGGCTATCCACCCTACCGCCACATCCTCGCCGCGCTCGGCTGCGAGCCGGTCGGGATCGAAACAACCGCGCTGACGCGATGGTCGATGACCAGCGAGACACTGCTCGCGCAGCACCGGGTGCGTCCGCTGAAGGCCCTGGTGGTAGGCTCGCCCGCCAATCCGACCGGGACGATGATGACCGCGGCGGCACTCACCGCGTTGGTCCAATGCGCCGGAGATGCCGGCATCGCCGTCATCTCCGACGAGATCTATCACGGTCTCGATTATGCCTTCGCGGCGGAGAGCGCTGCGCGGCTGTCGGGCGATGCGATCATCATCAATTCCTTCTCGAAATATTTTTGCATGACCGGATGGCGGATCGGCTGGATGGTGGCGCCGCCGTCACTGGTGCGGGCGGTCGAGCGATTGCAGCAGAATCTCGCGATCTCGGTACCGACGCTGTCGCAGATTGCCGCCGAAGCGGCATTCGACGGCCGTGCGGAATTGGAAAAGATAAAGGCAGGCTACGAGGAGAACCGCCGCATTCTGCTCGACGGATTGCCGCGTGTCGGTCTGAGTTCCTTCTTGCCGGTCGACGGCGCGTTTTATCTCTATGCCGACATATCGCGGTTTTCGAGCGATAGTTTCGATTTTGCCACTCGCATGCTTGAGGAAGCAGGCGTCGCGGCGACGCCGGGGGTCGATTTCGATCCGCTGCACGGGCGGAAATTCCTGCGCCTATGTTACGCTGGCTCGCGTGAAGACATGCAAGACGCGGTCGAACGCATCGGCAACTGGCTTAAGCGGTAGATCGACTCAAGGATAGCAAAGCGGTGAATTTGTCCGACAGCGCGCTCGTTCTGTTTTCCGGCGGGCAGGATTCGACGGTCTGTCTGGCGTGGGCGCTCGAGCGTTTCGCGCGGGTCGAAACGATCGGCTTCGCTTACGGTCAGCGCCATGCGGTCGAGCTTGAAGTGCGACCGGCCATTCGTTCGGCTCTGGCGGTGCAGTCGGAACGCTGGCGCGCGCGGCTGGGCGACGATCACATAGTGCGCATCGATTCGCTTGCGGAAATTTCGGATACCGCGCTGACCCGTCACGTAGCGATCGAAATGTCCGCCTCCGGTCTGCCAACGACATTCGTGCCGGGGCGCAATCTGGTGTTTTTCTCCTTCGCCGGCGCGGTCGCCTATCGGCGGGGCATCAAACATATCGTTGCCGGGATGTGCGAGACCGACTTCTCCGGCTATCCGGATTGCCGCGACGACACCATCAAGGCGATGCAGCTCGCGCTAACGCTCGGCATGGACCGGCGCTTCGTCATCCATACGCCGCTGATGTGGATCGACAAGGCCGGCACGTTTGCGCTGGCGCATGAGATCGGCGGCGACGTACTGATCGACCTCCTTCTCGACCAGACCCACACCTGCTATCTCGGCGATCGCCAGCATCGTCACGCTTGGGGCTTTGGCTGCGGCGAGTGCCCGGCCTGCCGATTACGTGCCGACGGCTACGCCAAGTGGCAGGCCGCATCGGCATGATCTTTTTTCAATGAGGCAACCATGAACGAGGCTTTATTCGATATTCTGCGCAAGGTAACGACCGCGACGATCACCACGATGCTCCTGAAAAAGGGCATCCGGCGCTGCTGGATGAACGGTCCGAAGCCGCTTGTCCCCACTGGCGAGCGCATCGTCGGTCCGGCTTTTACGTTGCGCTTTGTGCCGGTGCGTGAGGATTTGGCGACGCCGGAAAGCTGGTCCAGTCCGATTTCGACGCGCGCGGCGATCGAGGCCATGCCGGAGGGCGTGGTTGCGATCGCCGACGCCATGGGTGTGATGAGCGCCGGAATTTTTGGCGACATCCTCTGCGCCCGCATGAAAAAGCGAAATGTCGCCGCTCTGGTCACCGATGGCGTCATGCGCGACCGTGCCGGCGTGGTCACCAGCGCGCTGCCGGTCTGGTGCGCCGGCGTGGCGGCGCCTGCGTCGGTGAACGGCCTGACCTTTGTCGGCTGGCAGGAGCCGATCGGCTGCGGCGGCTGCGCGATTTTTCCCGGCGATGTGATCGTGGTCGACGATGACGGCGCCGTGGTGATTCCGCAGGCTTTGGTCGAGTTCGCCGCCCATGAGGGCGCCGAGCACGAACTCTACGAGAGCTGGGTGTTCAGCGAAGTCGAAAAAGGCGCGAAGCTGCCCGGCCTCTATCCGCCGAACGACGAGGCCAAAGCGCGCTATGCCGCGTGGCGCAAGAGCGGGCCGTGATCGTCCGCCCCGCCAGGAAGCGCGGAGCGGGGAGGGCATAAGCGAATGTTCTTCACCCTGTCCAAAACCCTCGGCTTTTTCGCGGTGCCGTCGAACGACCTGATCTTCATCGGATTGATCGGGCTGGTGCTGTTGTGCACGCGGTTTCGGCGTCTTGCCAGTTGGTTCATCGTCACCAGCATCGTGCTGATCGCCTTTGTCGGATTTTCACCGCTCGGCAGGCTTCTGATGCTGCCGCTTGAGCAGCGCTTCCCGGCCTGGAATCCGTCGCGTGGACCACCGGAGGGCATCATCGTCCTCGGCGGCGCAATTTCGCCAAGCATGTCATTGGCGCGCGGCGTCGTCGCGCTCGGAGCGGGCGCCGAGCGCATCACCTACGCCACCGAGCTGGCTCGGCGCTATCCCGATGCGCGCATCATCTTTTCCGGCGGTACCGGTTCGCTGTTCGGCGGTGCGGTCGAGGCGCCCTACGCCGTGAAGGAATTCGAGGCGCTCGGCATCGCGCATGATCGCATCACGGCCGAGGAGCAGTCGCGCAATACGATCGAGAACGCGGTGTTCTCGCGGCTTCTCGCCCAACCGAAGCCGGGCGAGCACTGGCTTCTGGTGACGTCGGCCTATCATATGCCGCGCGCCATGGCGGCGTTCCGGGCCGCGGGATTTGCCGTCGAGGCCTGTCCGGTGGATTGGCACACGCGGGGACCGATCGACGCCACCGAGCCGTTCGCGTCGTTCACCGCCGGCCTCGGCATGACCGACGCGGCCATCCACGAATGGATCGGCCTCATTGCCTATCGGCTCGCGGGCAAAACGGATGAGCTATTGCCCAGCCCGTAGCAAATTTGTGCCTGCGCCATCGGAGTTACGGATCGTTTACCAATTCTTCATTCCTGAGGCTCGATACTTTGGGCCCTGCACTTCGTCCTTTGGGGAAGGGCATTCTCATGTCGACCGATATGCCGACCGCGCTCGTAACCGAGCCGGCGGAAGCCGCAGTCGAGGCTCCATCCGCTACCGGCGAGTGGGCCGAGACCGCGCTTACGATTTTGTTCACCGCTGCGGCGGTGCTGTTCGTCTCATTTCTCGCGGTGGTGACCGGCATCGTCTAGTCCGGATTGCGCCGCGCGCCATCTGAGCTACAACGGGCCATGGCGCTTCAGCTCGTCATCGGCAACAAGAATTACTCGTCATGGTCGCTGCGGCCGTGGCTGGCGATGAAGGCCGCCGGCATCGCCTTCGATGAGACGCTGATCCCGCTTGACGCGAAAGATTTCAAGGTGCGCGTCACGGCGCTCGGCGGCGCCGGTCGGGTGCCGGTGCTGATCGACGGCGATGTCCGGGTCTGGGAGTTGCTCGCGATCCTGGAATATCTCGGCGAAAAATTTCCGGTCGCCGGCTTGTGGCCGAAGCATGCCGCCGCGCGCGCGCATGCGCGCGCCATTTCCTCCGAGATGCACTCAGGCTTCATGGCATTGCGGCGGCATCTGCCGATGAACGTGGCGCGGCCGGTCAAAAAACGCGCGCTCGATGACGGTGCGGCCGCCGACGCGGCGCGCATCGATGCGATCTGGAGCGAATGCCGCGCCAGGTTCGGCTCGGACGGCGCGTTTCTTTTTGGCGCGTTCGGTGCGGCCGATGCCATGTATGCGCCGGTCGTCTGGCGCTTTCACACTTACGCGGTCGATGTCAGTCCCGCGGCGCGCGCCTACATGGACGCCGTCATTGCGTTGCCGGCATCCATCGAATGGCGCGAAGCGGCGCGGCGCGAGCCGTGGGTGCTGCCGCACGACGAAGTCGATTGGCCGGAAGTCCCGCGCCAGTGATTACGGCTGGAAGCGCCGTTCCAGCTCGTCCAGCAGCGGCAGCTGATAGGCGATGATTTTCTCTCTGGCGACGGTCAGCGCGAAATAGGCGAGCCGGTCGATTTCGGGAAAGCTCTGCCGCCGGCCCGATCGCGGCGGCCATTCCATTTCAAACGTGTTGCTGACGCACCGTGCCAGATCGAAATCGGCTTCGAACGCGAAGGCGTGCACCACTTTTCCGCTTTTTTGGTTAACCGGCGCCAGCGCGATCATCCGGTCTGTCATATCGACGTGGGCTGTCAGATTTGTCTCTTCGGTGAATTCGCGTCGTGCCGTGGTGAGGATATCCTCGTTGGCGGCGACGAGGCCCTTTGGAATCGTCCATACCCCTGCGTCTTTCTTCGCCCAGAACGGTCCGCCCGGATGCGCGAGCAAGACTTCGAGCCCGTCGCCGCGGCGAAACGCCAGAAGGCCTGCGCTGATCTCCTTGCTGCGGCGCATCCGCGCATCCCTTCCCACTGCGGCTCTCTACCGCAGGACATTTCGGGCAGGCCTTGCCAAACAGGCCGCCTCTGCATCATTTTGTCACGATTACACCGACAATGCTCATTTCCTCACCCGAGCTCGTTGGAGCGCGTTGGGGATGGGGATTAGCCGATCCATCTGCTGCATGGGAGCCAATGCCAATGCGATATGGGTTTATCGCCGCACTCGCCGCTGTCGCGGCGCTGGCCACGCCGCTGGCGCCGGTCGCTAATCTTGCGTCGAAGGCGATGGCCGATGACGCGCCGAAGGACGTCAAGGGCCTCTTCCTGGTGAGCGATTATCCGGCCGTGACGGTGCGCCCGGGCGAAACGTCCACGGTCAATCTTCGGCTGCAGAATTACGACATGGCGCCGGAACGCCTGGCATTGTCGGTGGCCGGGGTGCCCGCCGGCTGGACGGCGACGCTGATGGGCGGTGGTCAACCAATTGGAGCGGCGATGCCGGCGGCCAATTCCAGTGTTGCGCTGGAGCTGCGGCTCGACGTGCCGAAGAATGCGCCGAACGGTACGCAGACGATCACCGTCGCCGCGCAAGGCACGACGACGAGTTTGCAATTGCCGCTGGCGGTGACGCTCGCCAAGGATCTGCCGGCGAAGCTGACATTGACGCCGCAGCTTCCCGAATTACGCGGCAACTCGAAGTCTAGCTTCGAGTATCAGCTCGGTATCAAGAACGACAGCGGCAAGAAACTGACGGTGAGCCTGTCCGCGCAGGCGCCGCAGAATTTCGATACCTCTTTCACCGAGCAGTACGGCGCGCAGGAGCTCAACGCGGTGCCGGTCGATGCCGGCCAAACCAAGGACGTGAAGCTCAAAGTGACGCCGCCGAATACGGCCGCGGCCGGTGACTACAAAATCAGCGCGCGGGTCGGGGCTGAGGACGCTTCCGCGACGACCGATCTCGAAATGACGATCACCGGCGAGCCGAAGCTCGATATCAGCGGCCGCGAAGGCCTGGTGTCGACGCGCGCCGCGGCGGGCCAGGAGACCTCGGTCCCGGTCGTCATCACCAATACCGGCACGGCGCCGGCCGACGACATCGAGCTGTCAGGTTCGGCGCCGAGCGGCTGGAAGGTCACCTTCGATCCGAAGACTGTCGACCGTATTGCGCCGAACGACAACAAGGAAGTACAGGCGCTGATCACGCCGACCGACAAGGCAATCGCCGGCGATTACGTGACGACGATCCGCGCATCCGCGCGCGGCAAATCTGCATCGACCAATTTCCGCGTCACGGTGACGACCTCGACGATGTGGGGGATCGCCGGCGTCGGCATTATCGGCGTGGCGCTGCTGGTCATGGTCGGCGCGGTCGCAAGGTTCGGCCGGCGATGAACGAAGACGCCGTCATCGAGGCCAAAGGCCTCACTAAAGTCTATGGCTCGACGCCCGCCGTCGATCACATCTCCTTCGACGTCGGCCGCGGCGAGATTTTTGGTCTGTTAGGCCCTAACGGCGCCGGCAAGACCACGACCATCCTGATGATGCTCGGGCTCACCGACATCTCGGCAGGCGAGGTGCGCGTGCTGGGATTCAATCCGGCGCGCGAGCCGCTGTCGGTCAAGCGGCGCGTCGGTTATCTGCCCGACACTGTCGGCTTCTACGACAACCTCACGGCGGGCGACAATCTGCGCTACACCGCGCGCCTGATCGGCTTTCGCTTCGCCGAGCGTGAGAAGCGGATCGCCGATGCGCTGGAACGGGTCGGCCTCGCCGAGTTCGCCGACAAGCGGGTCGGCACGTTCTCGCGCGGCATGCGACAGCGGCTGGGACTGGGTGAAATCTTGATGAAGGGCGCGCAGATCGCGATCCTCGACGAACCGACGTCCGGCCTCGATCCGCACGCGACGATGGAGCTTCTCGGCATTATTCGCGGCTTCAAGAGCGAAGGCGTATCGGTGCTGTTGTCGTCGCATTTGCTCGAGCGGGTGCAGAGCGTGTGCGACCGCGTCGCGCTGTTCTCGGCTGGCAAGATCGCGCTGATGGGTACGGTGCCCGAGCTCGGCCGGCAGATCCTCGGCGGCGGCTATGTCGTCGACATCGAGGCCGATGGCGCCGGACTTGCCGAACGGCTCGCACTCATCCCCGGCGTCAGCGGCGTCGAGAAGACCGGCATCGGCAAGCTTCGGCTGCACGCCGATCGTGACGTGCGTCCCGAAGCCGCGGCCGAGGTGGTCGCGATGCATGGCCGGCTCAAATATCTCGGCGTCCAGGAACCGAGTCTCGAAGCGATCTACACGCGTTATTTCGAAGCGAAGGCCGAAACGGCGGTCGGGGAAGGGGAGCGCGATGCAGCGTGAAGGTTCGGCCTTCTCCGGCCTCACCGTGGTCATGCTCAAGGAGCTCTCGGACCACCTGACCAGCGTGCGCATGCGCGTGCTTGAATGGCTCGTGGTGCTGGTGGCGCTTGCGGCGCTCTACGGCGCCATTCAGCAGATCAAGGACACCACCGCCGAGGACCCGTTCCTGTTCCTGCGTCTGTTCACGACCTCGCGCGATCCGCTGCCCTCGTTCGTCTCGTTCCTGTCATTCCTCGTGCCGCTGATGGCGATCGGACTCGGCTTCAATTCCGTCAATGGCGAGCACACCCACCGCACGCTTTCGCGCATCCTGTCGCAGCCGATCTACCGCGACGCTTTGCTGTTCGGGAAATTCCTGGCAGGTTTGGTGACGCTTTCGATCAGCCTGATCACACTGTGGCTGCTTGTCATAGGTCTCGGGCTGCTGATGATCGGCGTACCGCCCGGCGCCGAGGAGATCGCGCGCAGCTTCGTCTTTCTCCTGGTGACCATCGTCTATGCCGGGGTTTGGCTGGCGCTGGCGCTGTTGTTTTCGATTCTATTCCGCTCCGCCGCGACGGCGGCGCTGATCACGCTCGGCCTGTGGCTCCTAGTGACGTTCATCTGGCCGGTCCTCGCCGGAGCGTTCGCGCAAATCATCGTGCCGCCCGATCCGCGCTATATGGCGCTCGGGTTGCAAACGCCGGGGACGGCGGAACTCGAGCAAATTCTGGCGCGGCTGTCGCCGTCGACGCTTTACGCCGAGGTGGTGGTGGCGCTGCTCGATCCGACCACGCGCGCGCTCGGGCCGATTTATCTCAGCCAGCTGCAGGGCGCTGTGCTCGGCGCGCCGCTGCCGCTCGGCGAGAGCGTCCTGATCGCCTGGCCGCAGATCGTCGGCATGGTCGCCACCGCGATCGTGCTGTTCGTCATCGGCTACGTGATCTTCCAGCGCCAGGAAGTACGGGCCTAGTTGCCTTTCGCCTAGCCGTTGCGCCGCCGCGCGCGGCATAGTCAAATCCCCCGCTTGCCAAGGGGGAATTCGTGGCCGCCATCACAACGAGCGTCGACACCGCATCGAAGGAATTTCGCGCCAATCAGGCGGCGATGCGCGTGTTGGTCGAGGACCTCGATAAGCGCCGCGCCAAAGCCGCCGAGGGCGGGCCGCCGCGCGCCCGCGAGCGTCACCTTGCCCGTGGCAAGCTGTTGCCGCGCGAGCGGGTGATGACGCTGGTCGATCCCGGCACGCCGTTCCTCGAATTGTCGCCGCTAGCCGCCGAGGGCCTATACGACGATGCCATCCACGCTGCCGGCATCATCACCGGGGTCGGCCGCGTCGCGGGCCGCGAATGCGTCATCGTCTGCAACGATTCCACCATCAAGGGCGGCACCTATTATCCGATGACGGTGAAGAAACATCTGCGCGCGCAGGAGATCGCACACGACAACCGGCTGCCGTGCATCTATCTCGTCGATTCCGGTGGCGCCAATTTGCCGCATCAAACCGAGGTGTTCCCGGACCGCGAGCATTTCGGCCGCATCTTCTACAATCAGGCGACGTTGTCGGCCGCCGGCATCGCCCAGATCGCGGTGGTGATGGGCTCATGCACCGCGGGCGGCGCTTATGTACCGGCGATGTCAGACGAGACCATCATCGTGCGCAATCAGGGCACGATTTTTCTCGGCGGCCCACCGCTGGTGAAAGCAGCGACCGGTGAGGTCGTGACCGCCGAAGAGCTGGGCGGCGCCGAGGTGCATACCAAGAAATCCGGCGTCGCCGACTATCTGGCCGAGAACGATCGCCACGCGCTGGCGCTGTGCCGCGAAATTATTGGCAATCTGAATACCAAGAAGACCGTCGACATTCCGCTCGCCAGGCCGAGCGAACCGAAATACGACGCCGGCGAACTCGACGGCATCGTGCCGGCCGATCTCAAGAAACAATACGACGTGCGCGAGGTGATCGCCCGGCTGGTCGACGGCTCGGAGTTCGGCGAATTCAAGGCGCTCTACGGCACGACGCTGGTCACCGGCTTTGCGCATATTCACGGCGTTCCGGTCGGTATTCTCGGCAACAACGGAATCCTGTTCTCGGAGAACGCGCTCAAGGCCGCCCATTTCATCGAACTGTGTTGCCAGCGCCGGGTACCGCTTCTGTTCCTGCAAAACATTGCGGGTTTCATGGTCGGACGCGATTACGAGGCCGGCGGCATCGCCAAGGACGGCGCCAAGATGGTGATGGCGGTCGCCTGCGCGCAGGTGCCGAAGGTCACGGTTGTGATCGGCGGATCCTATGGCGCCGGCAATTACGGCATGTGCGGCCGCGCCTATGGCCCGCGCTTCCTGTTCATGTGGCCGAACGCGCGCATTTCAGTCATGGGCGGCGAACAGGCGGCAAGCGTGCTTGCGACGGTGCGGCGCGAAAACCTCGAGGCCGAAGGCAAAAAATGGTCCGAGATCGAAGAAGAGGAATTCAAGGCGCCCATCCGCGAGCAATATGAAGCGGAGGGCAATCCGTATTACGCCACCGCGCGGCTATGGGATGACGGCATCATCGCGCCGGCCGAGACCCGCCGCGTGCTGGCGTTATGCTTCTCCGCGGCGCTGAACGCGCCAATCCCGGAGACGAAGTTTGGGGTGTTTCGGATGTAGGATGCGTCGATGCGGCGCCCTCATGCTTTCTTCCGTTTTTCGTTTGGCAACCTTGCCGCCTTCCGCAGTACCGCGTTGATCCGACTCTGCCAGCCTCGTCCGCTGCGGCGGAAGTGCGCCAGCACATCGGGATCGAGCCGAAGACTGACCGGCCGCTTGGGATTTCGGGACTTCGGCCTACCGCGCGGTCTATGCCGCCTCGGCTTGCCGCCTCGGTGCCAGACGCCGCGAGCGAAATCCTCGTCGGTCAGTTCCGGGATTTCGTCGTAGTCCTCCCGGCGCCGCTCATAGGCGTCAACTTTCTTCGGATCGCCGCTGGTAACGCGTTTTTTCTCGCTCATTGGCATACCTCATCGAGATAATGCGCCGGTCGCTTTCGCGCGGCGTCCAGCATACGATCACCACGCGGCCGTAGAGATAGCCGATCGAATTGATACGCGGCTCCCCGTAGGCCGCCGTACATCCGGGATGTCTAGGGTCCAACCTGCGAAAACTTTTGCGGCAGCATCGAAATCAAGCCCGCGCTCCCGTAACGTCCAGTCGCGCTTCGCAGGATCGTAGGTGATCGCCATCCCGAATTAATGTATATACTATAAATAGCTGTCTTGAGCAAGAGGAGTAATCCGCCACCATGCCCAAAACCATTGAGCACGTGCATTGGCCGGACGCGCCGGATTTATGGATGCCCTACGCGCCGGCGATCAAGGTCAAAGGCGGCACCACGGTCTATCTCGCCGGTGTCACCGCCGCGCCGGTCTATCATCACCACCCGCATCGGCCGGAAGAATTCGACGCCATGCCGCGCGACATGGCAGGGCAGGCGAGGGCGGCGCTGGAAAATCTCAAGCGTGGACTGCAAGCTGTGGGCGCAACGTTCGCTGATGTGGTCACCGCCGACCGTTTCGTCACCGATCTGAGCGATCAGGACGCGCTCAACCGGGTCTGGGGCGAGTATTTTGGCGACGCCAAGCCCACCACGACGACGGTGCAAGTCGTGCGGCTTGCCACCGACCCACGTTGTCTGGTTGAGATCAATGCCATCGCGGTTGTCGATTGAAGGGAATACCAATGGCGCAAATGAATTATCGAACAGCGTTGATCGTCGGCGTCGGCTCGGGGCTGTCCGCCTCGCTGGCGCGGCTTTTGGCCAAGTCCGGACTGAAAGTCGCGCTAGCCGCGCGCCGCGCCGCCAATCTGGCGGAACTGGCGCAGGAAACCGGCGCAAAAAGCTTTGCCTGCAATTCGACCAATCGCGATGAAGTGGCAAAGCTGTTCTCCGACGTTGAAGCTGCCTTGGGCTCGCCCGACGTCGTCGTCTACAACGCGAGCTACCGCACGCGTGGCCCGCTCGTGGAGCTTGTTCCCGACGAAGTCGCGAAGTCGATTGCCGTCACCGCCTTCGGCGGCTTTCTGGTGGCGCAGGCGGCGGTGAAACGCATGTTGCCGCACAATCACGGCGCGGTGTTTTTCACCGGCGCCTCGGCGAGCGTAAAGGGCTATGCCCAGTCGGCGCCATTCGCCATGGGCAAGTTTGCGCTGCGCGGGCTGGCCCAGAGCATGGCGCGCGAACTTTCGCCGCAGGGCATCCACGTTGCCCATGTCGTCGTCGACGGCGGCATCCGCAGCGAGCGCCGGCCCGATCCGCCGGACAAACCCGACAGCATGCTCGATCCCGACGCCATCGCGCAGAGCTATCTGCATCTCCTTCACCAGCCGCGTAATGCCTGGGCTTGGGAGATCGAGCTGCGGCCATGGCTGGAGAAGTTTTGAGTTCAATGGTGCGTCCCGGCTATAATCGCGGCATGCGAGAAATCGTTGGCACGGCCGCTGTCGTCGCGATGGCCTTTGTGGTCGCGAGCGGCGCGGCTGCACAAACCCGTCACCGGCAACAGCCGAAGGACGTCGAGCATCCAGCGCCGGCGGTGCCGCTCGACAAGCGCGACAGTGTCGTGACGGCGGCGGGCGCGTTTAATGGCCGGCCCTATTGGCTCGCGCTCGCCCAATGCGGCGGCATTTATTTCAAGCTCAATCTGCTCTACACCGACATCGCAGTGCACGCCCGCGCGGTGAAGCCGGATCCCAGGCTCAATACCGAGTACACCAAGAAGCTCAACGACGCGATCAGGACCGCGACGGTTTTTTTCAACGGAGCGGAACGCTTCTTGATGACCGACCGTGGGCTCGAACGTATCGACGCAGTTCTCATCTATGACGAACAGTCACGCACCGCGGGCGACCGTTTCAAAACGATCGATGCCGCGCTCAATGCGGCGCAAGCCTGTCCCGCGCTTTATCAGACTTGCCAGGATGCCTATTCGAAGGCGTGCACTGAGCCGCTTTCGCCGGTGGGCTGAAACGGGGCGCCTGGGTGAGGAGGATCGTCATGAGGCCGATCGTTGCAGCGGTTGCGGTGGCGGCGGTTTTCACGTCGTTGGCGGCCAGTGCGCAGGACAAAGGGCCATATCAACCCGGACTCGGAGAAATCATGGCGCTGCAGCAGATGCGCCACATCAAGCTCTGGTTCGCCGGTCAGGCCGCCAACTGGCCGCTGGCCGATTATGAGATCGGTGAACTGAAGGAGGGTTTTGAGGGCGTCACCGACCTGCTTGGCGGCGATATCGTCGAACAGCACGTCGGCGGCCCGCTTGCCGACCTGCAGAAGGCAATCGACGGCAAGAACAGCGCCGCATTCACCGCGGCCTTCGACAGTCTCAGCGCCGGCTGCAACGGCTGCCACCATACGCTCGACCACCCTTTCATTGCGATCCAGCGCCCGACATCGCTGCCGTACGGCAACCAAGTTTTCACGCCGCAGAAGTAAATCCCAATAACGCCATGTTCCGGCATTATTTTCCACGCGGTGGAGGGGTTTGAGCCAAACCGGCTTCGTCCTTGAATTGTCGGGCAATATCGCCATACTGCGCCGATTGTGCCGTGCGGCACTGGTGGGATTCCTTGGAACAACAGCAGAACATCGTCGCGAGCACTTTGGCAGCGAGCCCGTGCAACGTGCTCATGATTTATCCGCGTTTTATGGCGGATTCCTTCTGGAACTTTTCGGAAGCCTGCGAACTGGTGGGCGCGCGCTATCCCGCGATTCCGCTCGGCCTCATCACGGTTGCGGCGCTGTTGCCAAAATCCTGGAACATCCGGCTCGTCAACCGCAACACCGAGGACCTGGCCGACGGCGATCTCGACTGGGCCGACATGGTGATGACCGGCGGCATGTTGTTCCAGCAGTCGGATACGCTGGAACTGATTGAAATGTGCCGCGCGCGCGGACTCCCGGTGGTGATCGGCGGTCCCGACGCGACGTCAAGCCCACATCGCTACGAGAGTGCGAATTTCCGTGTCCTTGGCGAAGTCGAGGACATTATCAAGGACTTCGTCGCCGCTTGGGAAAAGGGCGATCGCGAAGGCTTGTTCGTGGCCGAGAAATTCAAGGTCGACGTCACCAAGACTCCGATCCCCCGCTTCGATCTGTTGAAATTCGAGCAGTATCTCTACATAGGAGTGCAGTTCTCGCGCGGCTGTCCGTTCACCTGCGAGTTCTGCGACATCATCGAGCTTTATGGCCGGTCGCCGCGCACCAAGACGCACGATCAGATTCTCGCCGAACTCGAGACGCTCTACAAACTTGGATATCGCGGCCACGTCGATTTCGTCGACGACAATCTGATCGGCAACAAGAAAGCGATCAAGGCGTTTCTGCCGGTGCTCGAAAAATGGATCGAGCGGTACGATTATCCGTTCGAATTCACCACTGAGGCCTCGCTCAATCTCGCCGACGATGACGACCTGCTGGCGATGCTCAAGCGATCCAACTTCTTCGCCATTTTCGTCGGCATCGAAAGCCCGGATACCGAAACGCTGATCGCGATGCGCAAGAAGCAGAATACGCGCCGCAGCATCCCGGACAGCGTCCATAAGATCTACCACGCCGGCATGTTCGTCACGGCGGGCTTCATCGTCGGCTTCGACACCGAAAGGGGCTCGGTCGCCGCACCGATGGTCGAGCTTATTGAGGAGTCGGCCATCCCGATCGCCATGGTCGGTCTGCTCTATGCGCTGCCGAATACCCAGCTGACGCGCCGGCTGGCGCGCGAAGGTCGCCTCTATGTCGACCACGATTCCGCGCCCTCCAATAAGGGCGATCAGTGCACCGCCGGCGTCAATTACGAAACCAAACGCTCGCGGCTCGAAATTTTGCGGGATTACCGCCAGATCCTCGAAAAGGTCTACGATCCCGACGCCTTTTGCGGCCGTCTGGAGCGGCTCTCAGCAATGCTCGATTGCTCGGATCGACGTAAGGAACTGCCCGAGGGCGATATCAGGCGCCGATTGAGCACGATCAATATGGTGCACGAACTGCTGTCGCGTTTGCCGGAAGGCCGCGAACGCTTCTGGAAAGCATTTACAACGTGCATGAAGCAGAATCCCAATGCGGTGCGCGGCGTCGTCACGCTGATGGCGTTCTACCTGCATGTCGGGCCGTATTCACGCTATGTCATGAAACAGATTGATCGGCAGATTGAAGATATTGAGCAGGGCCGTTTCGTCGCCCCGGAATTGTTGCCGGCGGTAGCGCCCGAGCCCGCCGCGCCCAAGTTGATCGCGCCGGAACCGATCGCTCTCAGCGCTTAGCTGTTTCTTCTGAGGTCAGGCGACGCTACGGCTGACAGATCGGTTACGATTTGCGTCGGCGGCTGCTCAGGATATTCGTTCGGCATGTTCGTGCGATTGATCCAGAGCGGGCGAAATCCGACCGCCGCCGCGCCCATGACGTCCCACCGGTTCGAAGAGACGAATACAACCTCATCCGGCCTGATGCCGAAACGCCCGGTGACCAGCGCATAGACTTCGGGCCGCGGCTTATAGATCCGCACCGCGTCGACCGAGAGGACGGCGTCGAGCGCCCCGGCCATGCCGGATGCTTCGACTGCGGCTTTGAGCATCTTCGGCTCGCCGTTGGAGAGTATCGCCGTCTGCGCCCCGCCTGCCTTGAGCGCGGCGAGCGCGGCGCGCGCGTCGGCATAGGCGTCGAGCTGCAGATAGGCATCGAGCAGTTTGGACCGGAGCGCGCGGTCGACCGAGGGGACACGCGAAAACGCGTAATCGAGCGCGCGCTCGGTCAATGTCCAGAAACCGACGTAGCTGCCGGCCAGCGTCAACGTCCAGCTGTATTCCAGCTGCTTCTGCCGCCAAATCTCCGAGAACCGCTCCGCATCGGGGCCGGCTGCGGAGCGATGCCGGCCGATTGCGGCATGCACGTCGAACAGCGTGCCGTAGGCGTCGAAAACATACACTCGAGGCGCAAGTCCATTCATGTCTCGCTCTCCGTTGCGGCAATCATGGTGACAAAAACGGCGGTAAGCACACAATGGGGCTGCCGGAGGATAATTCGATGAGCCGCGCGGCTGCCTGGTCGAAGACTTGGACCTTTTTCGAGGACGACTGGCACGAAGGCAACGTGCCGATCATGGGTGCGCGGACGCATGCGGCCTGGCTCGGCACGTCGGTCTTTGATGGCGCCCGCGCCTTCGAAGGCGTCGCGCCCGATCTCGATTTGCATTGCGCGCGCATCAATGAATCCGCCAAGGCAATGTATCTCAAGCCGGTCGTAAGCTCGCAGCAGTGGATGGGTCTGGTAAGCGAGGGGATCAAACGGTTCGATAAGGACGCAGCACTCTATATCCGCCCGATGTATTGGGCCGAGGAAGGATCGCTGCGCGGTCTGGTGCAGCCGGACCCCGATTCCACGCGCTGGTGTCTCACGCTCTTTGTCGCGCCGATGCCGCAACCGGCCGGCAATTCGATCACGTTGTCGCCGTTTCGCCGCCCGACGCGCGAAAACGCGCCGGTCGAGGCCAAGGCTGGCTGTCTCTATCCCAACAACGCGCGTGCCTTGATCGAAGCGCGCGTGCGCGGCTTCGACAATTGCCTGATGTGCGACATGCTCGGCAATGTCGCCGAGATGGCCACCGCCAATATCTTCATGGTGAAGGACGGCGTCGTGTTCACGCCGGCGGCGAACGGCACTTTTCTCGCCGGCATCACGCGGGCGCGAGTCGTCAAGCTGTTGCGTGAGGCCGGCGCGCAGGTGGTCGAAACCACGCTGCGCTATTGCGATTTCCAGTCGGCCGACGAGATTTTTTCCTCGGGCAAATACTCCAAAGTGTCGCCGGTTACCCGCATCGACGAGCGGATTTTGCAGCCGGGCCCGGTGTACCGCCGCGCTCGCGAACTGTATTGGGAATTTGCCCATGCCGGCGCCGTCGTGGCGTGAGACGGAGCGCAAGCCGCGCCCTAGTAATTCGTCTTGTCGATGCCCGGCACCGTAAGCAGCGACGAAATCGAACGGCCGCGGATATCGTAAACGCGTGCATAGAGCACGCCGTCGCGCACGATTTCGAACAGCATCGGCGCATTGAGCTTGGCGCAGTAGAACACGCCCAGCATCATGGCAAAGTCGGCACCCTTGGGATCCCAGGTGGTGTTGTATCCGGGGCCGAGCGCGACCGCGACAGGCGGATGCGGGCCGCACACCGCTACGGTCCAGGCGCCGCGCGGCGGCGTTTCATGCCGCTCCGCCACATAGGCGAGCAATTTCTGCGACGCCTGTCTGAACGACAGTCCCCAATAATCCAGCATGAAATACCGCTGCGCGCCGCGCACGCCGCCGACGATATGGTTGTAATCGGTATATTCGTAGGGGTGGACCCGCACCATATCGACGACGGGCGAGGCGATGCCCGCGAGCAAAGCCAGCGCGCCCGCAGCGATCGCGGTATTGCCATAGGAGCGCAGACGCTCCGCGAGCCACGCCGCGGCAAGGCCGCCGAACACGGCGAGCGGCGGCAATACAAACACAAAATGACGAATGCCATTGTACATGACCGGTCGCGCAGCAACCGTGAGCAGAATCGGCAGCGTGACCGCGAGCAGGATCGAAAACAGCGCGGCGCGGCGTCCGGCAGCGGCGGCGTCGCGCGCGCGGCCCCACAGCGCAGCGACAAGTGCGCCAGCCATTCCGCCGAGCCCCAGCGCCAGCATGAGTTCCGGAACCTGGACGGCGAATAGCGTGGGCACATAACTGCGCGGCATGTCGTCGACCGGGATCAACTGACCATCAAAAAGCTCGCGCCACGGCTTTTCAAACACATTCGAAAAATATTCAGCGGCGTGGAAAGGATTGAGCGGTGATGTCACGCTCCACGGCCAGACCAGGCCCATGACCAGGTAAGCAAGGATTGCGGCCGGGATGAACGGCAGCAAGAATGAGCCGCATTCGGCGGCGGCCGGTCGCATTCCGTCCGCGCGCGACCTGATGGCGAAGATAAGCGGCAGCGGCAACAGCGCCTCGAGGACCGCAAAGCCGCCCAATACCCGCGCGCCGATCGCAAGCCCAATACCGATTCCGCACAGCGCCAGCGTCGCCGGCGTCGGGCGCGGATATTCTTCGAACGCGCGCACCAGGCCGAGCAGTGCGATCACCATATCCGCGGCGAACGGCCCATCCTTCGCATTGATGAACATATGCCCGTAATAGAGCGGGCAGGCGGCCAGCAGGATGAGTGCGATCAATCCGGCGAACGGGCCGCCGAGGCGCCGGCCTAGGCGCCACGTGACAAAAAGCCCGATCAGGCCAACGGCGGCGCCGACGAGCCGCCTTGTCTCGAACAGACCCAAGGGCAGCACCTTGGCGGCCAGCGTGGCGATCATGTCGAAGCCGCCGCCGTACATGTAAAGATTGACGAAGGACAGCGCGCGCTTGTCGGTAAAGCCGGAGCCGTAGAGCGCGACCAGAAGTTTGCCGTATTGGGAATGCGTGTAATCGTCCCAGCCGAGGCCGTAATCGCGAAAGGTGGCGAGAGCGATGACCGCGGCCAGCGTCAAAACGGCGGCGGCAAGCCAATCAAGCCGGCGCGCGTCGGCAATCGCCTTCGACCGCAAGGGCGGAGAATTCACGACGAGTTGGTGCACGATCGGCCCGGTTCCAGAATCGTGTCGGCAAACCAGCTCAATTCATGAAGCCCCTTTAGGCGCGGGACAATGCGTCAAATGCGCAGAGGCCGGCAATCGCTCAGAGCCCAGTGCAAGGCGGGGCCATGGGCCCCGCTCGCACTCGACAGAGGCGGCTATCGCGCGTTGTTTTGCGCTTATTTCATGGCGGCGTCGTACATCTCGGCCACGTAGTCCCAATTGACCAGGTGGTCGAGGAACGCCTTGAGATAATCCGGACGGCGGTTGCGGTAGTCGATGTAATAGGAATGCTCCCAGACGTCGCAACCGAGAATGGGCTTGCCACCATGCACGAGGGGATTTTCGCCGTTCGGCGTCTTCATGATGACGATCTTGCCGTCCTTGACGGCGAGCCAAGCCCAACCCGAGCCGAACTGGGTGATACCGGCCTGGGTGAAGTCTTCCTTGAATTTCGCCATCGGACCGATATCGGACGTGATTTGCTTTTCGAGCTTGCCCGGTAGCTTGTCGCCGCCGCCGCCTTTCTTCATCCATTTCCAGAAATGGGTGTGGTTATAATGCTGGGCGGCATTGTTGAAGAGAGCCGGCACCTTGCCGAATGTGCCCTTGAGCACTTCTTCGACCGGCTTGTTTTCCCATTCCGTGCCCTTGGCGAGGTTGTTGCCGGCGGTCACGTAAGCCTGGTGATGTTTATCGTGATGGAATTCGAGAGTTTCGCGCGACATTTGCGGTGTCAGCGCGTCGTACGGATAGGGAAGTTCGGGCAGCGTGAATGCCATTGGTCATACTCCTGAATGTGAAACCGAACCGGCGGATCTGTGCGATTTGCAACTGCCTGGGAAAGCGAATGGTTCCCCTAAATAGGACCAACACAGGGGGTTCGGCAACGCCCGCGGCCGTTAACGTTCTCCGGTTGCGGCCGCTTTGTTTGGATATTAATCCTTGCGCCGTCGTGGCAGCGAAGTCACAATAGTTGCATAAAGCGGCTCGCTGGGTCGATAGTGTGTTAGGAGCCGAGGACGGGCGTATGTATTTGGTTTTGTTGGTGTTTGGTGGCGTGTTGACCGTCGCGGGCATAGCGCTCGCGGCATCGGGTCTGTCGATTCACGATCATGTCTTCGACATGTCGATCGTCACGCCCGGGATCGTCGCCGCCGTCGGCGGACTGGCTCTGATAGGGCTTGGGATGGCGCTGCGCGTATTGCAGCGGATCGAGCTTGCCCTTGCTGCCCGGCAGATGCCGCGCGTTGCGCGTCCTGGCGAAGCGGCCGAGCCTGCTATCCTCACTCAGCGGCTGGACCAGGCGGCGCGAATTCCGTTGCCGGCAAAGACGGCTTTGCGTTGGCAACCCGCATCTGCGGCGGCGCCCGCCGGTGAAATGCGGCCGGACGGTTCGCCGGACAAGGTCGCTGAGAAAAGCCCGGAAAAATCGCCTGTTGTCGCCCGCGTAGAAACCACGGCGATCGTCGAGGAGATGGACATCGCGCTGTCGCAAGGCGCCCCTTCGAGCGTCGAGGAGGCTGTCAGCCAATTCGACAAGCTGCGTGCGGCGCGACGAAAGAATGGCGCCGCGCCCGGCAGAATTACACCGCGCCTTGACGTGACCGCCCGTTCGCTGCCGACGGCGGATCGGCCGAAGGGCCCGGCCTTCGATACGCTTTGGCCGAAAGGGACACGGCCTGCGCGGGCAGGACAGGCGGCGCCTGCTCAAGAGGCCGCAACACCCGCCGAACCCGAGCCAGTGAACGAAGCGGCAGCCGAAGCGCCGCAAACGGCTGCGCCGGACGCCGATGAGGTTTCGGTCCTCAAGTCGGGCGTCGTCGACGGTATGGCTTACACGCTCTATTCCGACGGCTCCATCGAAGCCGAGTTGCCTCAGGGCGTGCTGCGGTTCGGTTCGATCACCGAATTGCGCAATCACATCGAGCAGAGCGCCTAAGCGCCGCTTTTTATTTCACGGCACGCAGCGCCGTTTCCGTAAATGGAAATCCTGTGATTTTGAGAGCATCCGCGAGGGCTCAAAGTCCGCGTTTTATTGCCTTTATTGCTGCGGCATAATATACGCTAAGTTTACGCACAGCATTTCGTGACGTGAGATCAAATCATGGCCGAGAATTCGCCTGATAGAACCTATATTGAACTGACCGCGACCATTGTTTCTGCCTATGTCAGCAACAATTCGGTCGCGAGCGCCGAGATCCCCAATCTCATCGGCCAAGTCTATTCCGCCTTGAAGCGTATAGCGGGCGGCCAGGCGGCCGCGGCGGAGCCGCTTAAGCCCGCGGTGCCGATCAAGCGCTCGGTCACGCCGGAATACATTGTCTGCCTGGAAGACGGCCAGAAATTCAAATCGCTCAAGCGGCATCTGCGGACGCGCTACAATATGACCCCGGAGCAATATCGCGAGAAATGGGGTTTGCCGGCGGACTACTCGATGGTGGCGCCCAATTACGCCGCGGCCCGATCGCAGCTTGCCAAGCAAATGGGGCTCGGACAGCAACGTCGCCGCCGCCGCGAGCGCGGCTGAACAGTTTCAGCGCTGCAAAATGCCGACCGCGCGGTTGGCGAAGCTAAGCCGCTCCGACATCACCGAAACGATATAGCCGAGCAGTGCCTGGCTCAGCGCGGGGTCGTCGCGCTTGATGCGCGCGTAAGCCTCGGCGCTGAGCTCGTAGAGCACGCTGTCGGCTTCGGCCTGGATCGTGGCGCTGCGCGGCCGGCCGGTGATCAGGCCCATTTCGCCGATCGTGGTATGCCGGCCGAGGCTGCGCACGCGCATCGTCCGTCCTTCGCCCGAGATCGACGACGATGCCGATGCGCCCTTCGAGAATGAAATGCATCGAAGTCGCCGGCTCGCCCTGCCGGGCGATGACGTCGCCCGCCGCAACTTCGAGCCGGCGGCAATAGCTGGTGAGCCGATCGGCGTGTTGCGCGTTGCCCAAGGCGTCGGACAGCCAGGCCCGCAGCGATAGTGCGTCGTCGGCCTCGGTTCGATGCGTTTCGATGATCTTCTGCTCGCAGGCTTCCAGCGCGCGGTCGAGATCCGACGCGATGACGACATCGTCCGAAATGAACCGGGCGGTGCGAAAGGCGCGCACCAATTCCGGCGTCAGATTTACCAGCACGATCTGAGCGCGTTTGAGCGGCCGCCGCCTGCTTGATTTGGGCGAAGCTGTGCGTGGCCGAGGAATCGATGCCGGTCACGAGGCGGAAATCGAAGATCAAGAAAACGGCATTCCGGTTGCATCGCCAAGAGCGCCTTGACGTGCTGGTAGAGTCGGTTGGCCGAACCGAAGAACAGATAGCTCTGCAGCGCCATGCCCTGAATTTCTTCGGCCATGATCCGGCGAGCAGCGACAGCTCGTACCGTCCCGCGATCGAGCGAGGAGCGAAATTCCGAACCGTCAAAATTGAACTTGATGGCGTTCACGCGGCTCGCGCTCAGCGCAAACGTGGCGCAACCGATCACGATGCCGATCAGGACGCCGGCGATAAAGCCCGAATAGATGATCAGGATGGCGATGGCGATCAGCGACAGATATTCGAGCGGCAGCAATCGCCGCGACGACTGGATCAGCCATTGATAGACAAGATCGGCGCCGAGATAGAACAACAGCCCGCCGAGCATGTATTTCGGCACGTAGCCGAAGAACGACGGGTCGGCGATCAAGCACGGCCGCGGAGATTGCCGCCACTGTCAGTCCGGCTATGCGGCTGGTGGCGCCGGCGGTGCGGACCAGGATGGAGCGGCTGAGCGACGTGCAGCTCACATAGCCGCCGAGCGCCCCGCTCGCATACATTGGCGAGCCCGAGAACTTTGAGGTCGCGCTCGACATTGGCTTCGTTTCGGGTCGCGATCTCGATGCCCGTCGTATTGAGCAAGAAGTTGGTGACGGTGACGAACATCACCGCGAGCACGTCGCCGGCAAGCGTCGGCAATGCCGACCAGGGAAAGTCGTGCAGCGGCGCCGATTTCCACGGCAACGTCAATCCCGCTACCGGCTGCAGCCGGAACATCCAGCCGGCCGCTTGTGCCTCGGCGAGTGTGATGTCCCCGCGCCAGCAGCACGAGCGTGCGTCAGTGCGAACGCAACCAGCAATACGCCGGGCAGAACGAAGGGACTCTTGGATCCGCGCAGCAGCACATAGAGCGTGACCGCGACCAATCGCCGCGAGCGCGATCTTCGCGCCGACGCGCGGCGTCGAGGAACGTGCCGATATTGGCCGAGCGTTGGCCGCTGATCGGTGACCACCTGATTCGCGCCGGTGATCATCAGCCAACCGGTGGCGCCGAGGAAGCCGCCGATCACCGGATAGGGAACGAAACGGATCGCGCGGCCCGCATGCGTGAAGCCGAGCACGCAGAGCAATAGCCCGGTGAGCACGGTCGCAAGCGACATGGCGATGAGCGTCGGTCCGAGCAGATCGCCGCCGCCGCCGGCGAGCAAGCCGCTGGACGACGGTTGCGACCAGGGCGGCCATGACGACGGAGATCGAACTGTCCGGTCCGGCAACGGCGAAGGGCAGCGAACTGCGCAACGCCACGATCGTTCCGCCGACGGCGGCCGACAGGAATGTCACCGCGATGCCGTAGGACAACAGTGTTCTGAGCGGGCCGGTGAAAATCAGCGCCGCGTAGGACAGGCAATAGGCGATGGACAAGATGCTGCAGACCGTGCCGGCGAATACGTCGGTCAGTCCTGCGCGGAGTTTCTGATTGCTCAACGGGAAAGCCCACCTACGCCTGCAACGAGACTTACAACACGATTGCAGGCGCGGCTAGAACGACCTGGCTGAGGTGCAGCCGGACTGGCTGATCGGAGGATCGTTCTATGCGGCCGTCGCCAGCGCGGCGCGCGCGTCGGAGCGGATGCGCTCGACCATCGAGCGAAAGCCGTTCGAGCGCTGCGGCGTGAGGTGCTCGCGCAGCCCCATGCCCTCGAACAGCTTGACGGCGTCGGTCGCCAGAATGTCCGTCGCGCTCTTGCCGGAATAGATCGCGAACAGGATGGCGATCAGCCCGCGCACGATATGGGCGTCGCTGTCGCCTTCGAAGGTCAGCACCGGGCCGCCGGCGCCATTCGGACGCACGGTGGTGTCGAGCCACACCTGGCTCGCGCAGCCCTGCACCTTGTTGGCGTCGTTGTGCGCCGCTTGCGGCAGCGGCGGCAGCTCGCGCCCGAGCTCGATCAGATAGCGATAGCGGTCGTCCCAGTCGTCGAGGACCGAGAAATTGCCGATGATTTCGTCGATGTTCGCCATCGCGCGTCCGTCCCAACTGCACCCTCTATATAGAGCGCCGGGGCCGAGCGAGGTCGACGTGTCCGGCGGGTGCAGGACTAGGCCGTGTGCTTGGCGTCCTTGCGCGGCGTCGGGCCGCGCCAGGCGGGCGAGATCGGCCGGCGTGAGCGTATTCTGCGAGGCCTTGTCCGGAGACGGTTTGTCCATCGCCGTTTTGCTCGAATGTGAAGCGCTGCCGGCGGCGAGCCGAGCCGGTCTCCTTCGGCGCGAGCTTCTCGGTCAAGAAATCGTAAAGCATCTTGGCGCCGGCCTGCGCCTTGTAGCCGAGCGCGGTCGCGACATGCGAGCCGACCGTGCAGGCGTCGGGCTGGCGCGCTGCAGAACTGCCGCAGATCGCCCACGGTGGCGGAAGCCGCCGAAATAGCGTCGGTGGCGCCGACATCGCTTGCCGGCGCCTGCTGTGAGGAGCCGCTCGGCAACAGGATCAGCACCAGGCCGAGCCAAAACGCCATGCGCAACAGAAAGAACATGACACCCATATCCCCCGCGGCATAGTTCGCCGCACGTGTGGGGAAACTAGCAGGCAGCATTGAAGGCTGCGTTCGCTCGTCCGGTACGTTTTTGCTCATAATCGACGCAGAATACGCCGCAAATTTTCGATCAATTGGAAAAAATATAATTTACCTAAAATTTGAGCGAACGCGCGCGAGCCCGCTCATGCACGGTGCTTTGCCGGTGCAAAAGTCTCGCAATATCAGTGCCCGATTTGGCGATGCCGCTGCAAACGTCAAGCATATTGCAACCGTTCGCGGCAACGCCCGATTCACCATGACGGGGTTTTGCCGGCAGCCGCGCGGCGAATCGGCGTGCCTCACGCCTTAGCGTTCGCTTAAGCGGCCTCTGACACGATCCGGCAACAGAAAAAGGGGAGCGCGTCTGCAAAGCCGGGCGTGCGCTGGGAAATGTGGGCCTGTTCGCGCCGATACGAAATTATATTGAGACGCTGGTCCACCCGTCGGCGCAGCAGGATGCGCTGACGGCGGCGCGGCATCGCGCCTTCATCGCGCCGCGGCTGCTCGGCAGCATTGTCGCGCTGGCGTCGTTCCCGGTCTATCTCCTCATCCGCGGCGCGCCGAGCGCGATCGAACTTCTGATCTTTGCCTGGCTGGTCGCGCCGATCCTCATCGCCTATTTCCTGTCGCGCACCGGCCGCTATGAGAGCGCGCATGTGCTGTCGTCGCTGGCGCTGACCGGCTTGGTGACGGCGGTCGCGGCCTCGACCGGCGGCATCGCATCCTTTGCCGCGATCTGGCTCGTGGTCGTGCCGCTCGAGGCGGCGCTGTCGGCGTCGCGCCGCGTGGTCGCGACCGCCTCGACCTTTGCGCTCTGCGCCGCCGGCCTTTTGGTGCTGCTCGGCACGCAAGACTTGCTGCCGCCGCCGACGCCGACTGCGCCGGCCGCGCTCGCGGCGCTCGGCATCGTTTCGGCCGGGCTCTACGCGACCGGGCTCGCGCTCGGCGCCGAGGCGCTGGCGCGCACCAGTTTCTGGCTGCTCTACGCCGAGGAGGACCGCTATCGGCTGCTGGCGCGCAACATCACCGACGTCATCACCCGGCACGGCCGCGACGGCGCCGTGCTGTTCGTTTCGCCGGCCGCCGAATCCCTGTTCGGCGCGCGCATCGCCGAATTGCACGGCCACGGCCTGTTCGACCGCGTCCATGTCGCCGATCGCCCGGCCTATCTGACCGCGCTGGGCGATGCCGCGGCGCTCGGCGAAGCAGAGCTCGGTCGAATTCCGCGTCCGGCGCGACCGGCACCGATGCCGACGGCCGCCCGACGACTGGAATTCGTGTGGATCGAAATGCGCTGCCGGCCGTTCGAACGGCGACGGCGGATTCCGCCAGCGATGAGCGCCGCGAAGTCGTCGCGGTGTTGCGCGACGTGACCGAGCGCAAGCGGCAGCAGCAGGCGCTGCAGGATGCGCACGCCGAGGCGGAGCGCGCCAATGCCGCGAAAAGCCGCTTCCTCGCCACCATGAGCCATGAATTGCGCACGCCGCTCAATGCCATCATCGGCTTCTCCGACATGCTGACGAAGGAAGACGGCGCTGATGCTCGATGCCAGCGCGCCGCAACGAATATGCCGGCCTCATCAACAATTCCGGCACATCATCTGTTGTCGGTCGTCAACGGCATTCTCGACATGTCGAAGATCGAGACCGGCAATTTCGAGATCACGCCGGAACCCTTTGCGCCGGCCGCAAGTCGTCGCCGGCTGCTGCGGCCTTCTGGCGCTGCGGGCGAGCGAGGCGGGCGTGCAGCTCGAAAAGCTCGCCGGCCGACGATCTGCCGGAAATGATCGCCGACAAGCGCGCGGTCAACCAGATCCTGCTCAACCTCGTTGTCCAACGCGATCCGCTTCACCGATCGCGGCGGCAAGGTCACGGTCAGCGCGCGCGCCGAAGCGGCGCACATCACTTTTGCCGTCGAGGACAACGGCGTCGGCATCAGCGAAGAGGATCTGGCGCGCGTCGGCGAGCCGTATTTCCAGGCCGGCACGTCCTACGACCGCCGCCACGCCGGCACCGGGCTTGGCCTTTCCATCGTCAAGGGACTGGTGCGGCTGCACGGCGGCGAGCTTGTCGATCCGCAGCCGCGTCGGCGAGGGCACGCGCGTCACCGTGCGCCTGCCGCTCGATTGCGAGCGCGCCCGGCCGGCAAAAGGCTCGCCGCGCCGCGAGCCGTCGGCGTGATGAGCCTATTTGCCGGCCAAGGACGACGCTTCGCCCGCGGCAAACCATAGCTGCGCAAGAACGCGCGCAAGACATGAAACAAGACATCGCGGTGAAGAAAAGTGCGTAACCGCCGCAATGCCAATCGCTCCGCTCTATCGGGCGCGCCGCAAGCGCCGGCGGCGCGTTGTTGTTCGGGCGTCTGGGCCAAAGCGACGCGGCGGCCGGTGGACTCGTTCGCGCTTCTTGCCGCAGCGGCGGCGAGCCTCATCATCATCGTCAATGCGGTGTTCCTGCAGTCCGGCTCGCATCCGGCGCCGTTCTTCGCCGCCGCCGAAGCATCCAGTGTCCATCGCCGCCGATACATTCCGGCCAAAATCCACCGGAGCTCTGTGCCGTCCGGCACTGGCTGCGCCCCTATCAGCCGCAGCCGCGTGGCGGTGCGGCGCGACGATCCGATCGCCGAGCTGATCGGGCCGTCGCCGCGGATCGCCGCGGTGCAGCGCGCGCTTGTCCGAATATGGCTACGGCCAGATCAAGCCGTCCGGCGTTGCTCGACGAGCGCGACCTCCGCCGCGATCGAGAAATTCGAGCGCGAGCACAAATCTGCCGGTCACCGGCCGGGTCTGCGATCGCCTGGTCAGCGAGCTTACGGCCATGGTCGGTCATCCGCTGAATAGCCGCTTGTCCGGCGGCTTATAGCGGCTTTGGCCCTTCGCAAACCTGCGCTTTCCGTGGTTATGAATTTGTGGCCGGCGGATTCGCTGGCGTCACGACGGGCCAGGATGCGCCTCAAATCCGCTTTATGGGTCGCCGCTTATTTGCGCCGCTGCCAGGTCGAGGGCACGTTCGCGGTGGTGCGCCGGCGCGGCGCCGAAGAGGCCGGCGCGATTTTTGTGCGCATCAGCCGGCTCGACGGCACGTCGGATCTGTTCGGGCCGGCGCCGCAGAGCGAGTTCGATAGCGGCAGCCGCGGCCCGACCGTACCTTCACGGCATGCCTCAAAGAGCAGCCGGCGCGCGGATGCGGCGGTCGAAGCCTATCTGGCGCGCGAGATCAAATTCGATCCCGATGTGTGGATCGTCGAAGTCGAAGATCCGGCGGGCCGGAATTTTCTCGATGTCGTCAAGCTAAGACTGCATCGCGGCGTGTCGCCGTGGCCGTTGTCGCGGCGCCGGCGCGCGGCGCACTGTCGCCGTTGCGGTGCGGGCGCGGGCGCGCGCTTCGTCGTTCCAGTGCAGCGGCCGATGCGGAGCCGTCGGCCGCTCGGCCTTGTGCGTGAATTGCGCAGCGCCTGCCAGATCGCGACCATGTGCTCGGCGGCTTGCGGCGTCATCTCGTCGTACAGCGCCGCCAGCGCATGGACGCGCTCGACCGAATGGCCGACGGTCGGTGTTGACGAACAGCAGGATCCGATAGACGACGTCGCGCGGCATGTTCGAGCGCCTTGGCCGACGATCACGATCGGCTCGCCGAGTTCGTCGCCGGCGATGCGGCGCGCCTGGGCGCGCGGAATTCGCAGCGCCTGCGCGAGATGCTGCGGCGAAATCCTCGCGATTGCGGGCCAGCGCCGCGGCTTCCAGCCGCTGGCCGACGAGGCATCGCGCGCAAGTTCGACGCGGCCGGCCGGCACCGGCGCGACGATGTGAAGATTGAGCAGGATCAGCCGCCGCTCATCGGCGCTGGCGGCGAAGAAAAGCTCGTTGAGTTCGCTCGCGACGTCGGCGGCGATGATGCCGTCGCCTCGGCGGCCGGTCGGACCTCTTCCGCTCGCTCATCGGCGTCGGGACAGATCCGCCTCGGCAACCTCGGCGACCGCTTCAATGACTTCCGCCACGGTTGCGGCGGCGTCCGTGACCGGCCGGAAGCTGCGCGCCGGCGCGGGCACGGCGGCTGGCTCGGGCTGTTGCTTTCGCTGCAGCAGCCGGATGCGAGCGCACCGGCGCGGCGACGTCGGGCCGATCCGCGGCCAGGCGCTGGATCACCCGCAATGGCGGCGACAAATGGCGCGCCAGCCGTTCGGCCACGGCGACACGTGTCGCCACGTCCACGGCGTCGAGCAGCCGCAGCGCCAGCTCGGTGTAGTGACGCTCCTCATCGGGCGTGTGCGTCAGCTTCTGCACGTAAAGGTCGGTCAGCACGCGGATGAGCGTGGGCCGCATGTCGACGCCGGCGCGCAATCCAAAATGCGTGAGGTTCTCGAGGCTCGAACAGGCTTCCGCTTTCCATAACGCTGCTCGGTCGCAACAGACACGGCATAATTGTGCCCGTCAGCCTAAGTTGCGCGCGTTAGCGGAGCGTTAACCTTGCATGCCGCTTAATCATGGCGATGCCGATTTCCGCGCATCGGGGCAGAACGCCCGTTGCCGGCGGCAGAGGAAAGCGGCTGGTGGGCAACATTATCAAATTCCCGGACGAGGGGCGCATTGTGCGTTTCGGCCGTGTGACGCGGCGGATGAATCCGCAACGATCATCATCCTGCCGGTGATCCGGATCGAGCGTTATGCCGATCCGCATGCCGAGGCGGCCGAACCCCAAACGCATCCGCCGGCGGAAAACGGCGGCCGCCGACGGGCGAGGCGACGCTGAACGGGCGCGCCCGATGTCGCCGCGCGCACGGTGCCGACGCGAGTTGAGGCCGCCGCAGGCCGTCTTTGGCCGCTCTTTGCCGTCTTCGCGCTTCTCGTTCTGTCCGGCTGCTCCAGCACCGGCGATTTCGGCCGGCTGGCCGATCCGCTCGTCACCGACGACATTCATGCCTGGGTCGGCGAGGAAGCAGCGGCCAGCGTCGGCGCGCCGATCTCGGCCTATAATCTCACCGACGACGAACGCACGCTGCGCGATCTCGCCTTTCCCCTGATCGAGCCGCCTTACGACCGGCAGCGCTGGGACGCGGTGGTTTACGAATACGGCACCAAGCATTCGTTCCAGCGCAAATTATGGGCGTTCGATCCGACCGCCTATTATCGGCATCTGCAAGGCGAACTCTTGCGCTCGAGCGCGGCGCGCTACAATCAAATGATCGACGACGTCCGCAACGACATCGTGCGCATCGAGCCGTTCTTCATGGTCGCGCGCCGCGTCGTCGATCTCGATCGGCGCCGCGCAGGCGAGCATGGAGCACGTTGCGTCGCTCACGCCGGCCGAACGCGTCAACGCGCAGGCGCGCGTCGGCGAGAACAGCTCTGACCATCGCCTGGGTGCGCAATTCGCTCGACCAGCGCTGCGCCAGCTATCGCTTCGCGCTCGAACATCTCGCGGTCGCCGAGCCGCGAGCCGGCGGCGGCCGAAGCCGATCGGTTGCTGACCGAACTGCAGCAGCAGATCGAAGCCAACCCCGTGGTCGTCGCGGCGCCGCGTTCGTCGATCCGCCGGTCGCGGTGGCGGCGCGCCAAGCCGCGATCCCGAAAGTAGCTCACTGCACCGGCTGGATGCCGCAGGTCGCGGCGGCCAGCGCGCCGCGCGCCATCGGCATCAGGCCCGGTTCCGGCGCCAGCGCCCGCAGCACGATCAGGCCCATCGTGCTCGGCGATTCGATGATCAGCCGGTCGGCGGCGGTCACGTCTTCCTCCTCGGGCACTTGCGGCGTGCTGCTCGGGCGTCATCAGATCGAGCTCGATGGTGCGCCGGCCGGCGGCGCGGTCGTTGATCGCGTAATAGGCGACGCTCTTGCGCGTATAGAAAGTGACCGACGTATAGGCTTGGCTGACCGGCGCGATCAGCTTGAGCGAGCCGCTCGATCAGATCGTAGCGGCACACCGCCGCGGCAAAGGCCGGATCCATGAACGGCATGATGGCGTTGCCGGCCGTCGGCGCGGCGAGCGGCACCATGGTGTTGACCGGCGTGAGCGGCACCAGCCGCGAATAGGCGTCCTGCTTCGCCGCCTGCGGCATCGCCAGCACGGTCGAGAGATGGACGATGCCGCCGAGCAGAATCGCGGCGAGGATCCATAACACCAGCGCGGATCATCAGCAGCCCTTTCGCGCGATCGCGGGCATCGGCCCTTCCTTGGTCGTGCGTGTGGCGACGCCGATCGGCGTGTCGTAGAGCCGCCAGACCAGCACGAATTGCTCGATGCCGCCGGTCGGCAGCCAATTGCCGGCGCGCGCCAGCGGCGCGACGGTGATCGGTGAAGTGGCCGTCGCTGTCGCGGACGATCTCGTCGCTGGTGAAGCCGTGCCGGTCGATCGTGTTGGCGACCAGCCGGCCTTCGGGATCGTACAGCGTGACCGTCCAATAGCGCGCCGCCGGCGTCATGCCGCTGATGGTGAAGGTGCAGCGGCCGTCGAAATTGCTTCCCTGGTCGTCGGTGTGGGCATAGAAGGCGACGCCGTCGCCCATTCCGGTCGGCAATTCGCCGCTGCGCGCGATGCTGGCGCGCGCGTAAGGGTCGATGTCGACCGATCCGCTTTTCGGCCACGCCGTCCAGGCGCCGACGCTGAGCGAGCCGAAGGCGACGCCGCGGGTCAGCGTGAACCAGGTCGCGCCGAGGCCGAGAGCGGCCGCGATCAAGAAGGTGAAGCACGAACCGAATAACAGGCGCATGGTCGCTGGCTCGAAACCTGTCTCGCGAAAGCGGTTTTAATCTAATCGCCGCGCGACGCCGCGGCAGGTCCGTGGTCGGCCGCCGTCGCGAAAGCATCGCTCCGGTTATCGGCGGCTTTGTTGCCGTCAAGCGCGCCGAGCGATCCCGGCGCGCCGGCCGACAACGCGCGATCCGCCTCATCCAGCATTTGCTCGACGTGGACCAGCGCGTCGGTGCCCTTGCGGGTCAGCAGCACCGGGTGCGGCTCGTTCGCTGCCCTGAAACGAGGTGTCGGTCATGGTCGGCGCATGTTGCGGCGGCGGCAAGCCGGGCAGCGGCCGCAATTCGATGCCCTGATGCGCGTAAGCCATGATGTTGTGCCAGGTCATGGCCGGCAAGCGTGCCGCCGGTCATGCGCTTGGTCGGCGAGTAGTCGTCGTTGCCCATCCAGACCGCGCCGACGAAATTGCCGGTGTAGCCGACGAACCAGGCGTCGCGCCAGCTATTGGTCGTGCCGGTCTTGCCGGCGACCTGGATGCCGTCGAGCTGCGGCGCGCTTGCCGGTGCCGTTCTGACCACCGAATTCATCATCTTGATCATGTCGAGCGCGACTTGCGGACTGATCACCTGCTTCGGCTTCGGGCCGTCGCGGTCGAAGCGCCAGACCAGTTGGCCGGTGCCGGTGCGCACTTCAAGCGCGGCATGCGGCACCACGGCGCGGCCGAGATTGGGGAAGGTCGCATAGGCGACGGCATGCTCGAACACATAGACTTCGTCGGCGCCGATCGGCAGCGACGGCGTATCCGGCAGCGGCGCATGAATGCCGAAATTGCGCGCGGTCTGCACGATCATGGCGCGGCCGAGTTTCGGATTGCCGTTGCCGAGCATGATCGACAGCTTGACCGGAATGACGTTGATCGAATGGGTGATCGCTTCCATCAGCGTCACCGGGCCGGAATAGCCGCCGGAATAATTGTGCGGGCACCAATTGCCGATGCAGACCGGAGAATCGATCGACGACGGTGTTGGGCGTGAAGCCGTTGGCCAATGCGGTGGCATAAACGTAGGGCTTGAACGACGAGCCGGGCTGGCGCAGCGCGTCGGTCGCGCGGTTGAACTGGCTGGCGCCGTAATCGCGGCCGCCGATCATGGCGCGGATACCGCCGTCGAGATCGGCGAACACCGCCGCCGACTGGCTGGCGCCGTAATCGTGGCCGTATTGGCGCAACTCGGATTCGATTTCGTGCTCGGCGTAGTGCTGCATATTCGAAGTCGAGCGCGGTGCGCACCACGAAATAGCGGTCGGTGACCGATTTCGGGAACGTATCGACGAGCTTGCGCATCTCGTCGAAGGCAAAATCGAGATAATAGTTCGGCGCGTCCTCGGCGGTGCGATCGATCGGCGTCGCCGGATTGCGCCGCGCGCCGTAGACCTGACCTTCGGTCATGAAGCCGTTGTCGACCAGATTGTCGAGCACGACATTGGCGCGGGCGCGCGCCGCCGGCAGGTTGACCAGCGGCGAGAATTTGGTCGGCGCCTTGAACAGGCCGGCGAGCATCGCCGCTTCCGGCAGCGTTCACGTCGCGCACCGACTTGCCGAAATAATATTGCGCCGCGGCGTCGACGCCGAACGCGCCGCCGCCGAGATAGGCGCGGTCGAGATAAAGCTTCAGGATCTCGTTCTTGCTCAGATGCGCTTCCAGCCACAGCGCCAGAAACGCTTCGTTGATCTTGCGCTCGATAGGTGCGCTCGTTGGACAGGAACAGGTTCTTGGCGAGCTGCTGGGTGATGCGTCGAGCCGCCTTGCACCACGCCGCCGGCCTGCGCGTTGGTCATCAGCGCGCGGAACGTGCCCTGGAAGTCGATGCCGAAATGCTCGTAGAAGCGCCGGTCCTCGGTCGCCAGCACCGCCTTGATCAGGTGATCGGGAAATTCGTCGAGCGGCACCGATTCGTTGTGCTTGATGCCGCGGCTGCCGATCTCGTTGCCGTAGCGGTCGAGGAAGGTGACCGCGAGATCGGACTTCTTCAGCCAATCGTCGTCGGAGGTCTGGCGGAAGGCCGGAATGGCGAGCGCCAGCATGAGGAACAGGCCGCCGGTGCCGAGCGTCGCCATTTCCGACAGCGGCTCGACAAAGAACCAGCGCCGCCAGCCGGCGACATGGCGCGCGTCCATGACTGCGGTGAAGCGCTCGTAGAGTTCGCGCGCCCACTTGCCGCTCTGGAACACCGCGGAATCGATGCGCGCGTCGATATCGAGCAGCAGCCGCTTGAACTTGGGCTGCCAGTCGTCGCCCGGATCGGGGAACATGTCCGTCACAACTGCGCGCTCCGGAAATCGACTGGAACACATGCCAGTCTTTGTAGCCGACCGGGCTTTTGCCGGCCAATACTCAGTTGAACCAATACTCAGTTGAACAAGGTCGTGTTGAACAAGGTGTAGTCGAGCCGGGGCCCGCGGCCAATGCGACCGCGGCCATAGGGTGAATGGCAATTGCGGGTAAATTGGGCATAGGGTCAGATCGCCCGGAGAACAGCTATGGCAACGCGATCACGGCGGCGGCGAGGAAGTCCCGTTCTGGCAGCGCAAGTCGTTGGAAGAAATGACGGATTCGGAATGGGAGAGCCTCTGCGACGGCTGCGGCCGATGCTGCCTCAATAAGCTCGAGGAAGAGGAGAACGACCGCACCTATTACACCGATGTCGGCTGCCGGCTGCTCGACGGGCAGACCTGCCGCTGCCGCGACTACGCGCAACCGGCTCGACCAGGTCGACGATTGCGTGCGGCTGACGCCGGCGAAGCCTCAAAACCATCACTTGGCTGCCGCCGTCCTGCGCCTATGTGCTGCTCGCCGAGGGCAAGGACCTTTACTGGTGGCATCCGCTGGTCTCCGGCGATCCCGAAACCGTGCACAGCCGCCGGCGTCTCGGTGCGCGGCCGCGTCGGCGCGACCGAAGTGGACGTGCCCGACGCGGACCTTCGAGGACCACATCGTCAATTGGCCGCTGAAACTGCCGAAGCGGGCGAGGGCGCGGCTAAAGTAATTTCTTGCATTGATCAGTGATACTGCGCTGCGGGCTATGTCCGGCCCGTAACGGACAGTGACAAGCTGCTGCACCCCTGATCTGCGCCAAGGGCCGTTGCAAGCCGCGCCGTGTCCGCCAAGTGAGGGCGGCAATCCACCACGCACCATGAGCAGCGAAATCACCCCCGAACACGCACCGAGCGTCGACGCCGCCGCCATGCATCGGCCCGCGGCGCCGCTCGATCACGCCGCCGTCCGCGCCATCGTCGCCGGCATCATGCTGGCGATGTTTCTCTCCGCGCTCGAACAGACCATTGTCGCGCCGGCGCTGCCGGCGATCGGCAAGAGCCTCGGCGGCGTCGACGATCTGTCCTGGGTGGTGACCGCCTATCTGCTCGCCGTCGACGGCGACGACGCCGCTGTTCGGCAAGCTCTCCGACATCTACGGCCGGCGCGCTATTCTGATGATCGCGATCGGCATTTTCGTCGCCGGTTCGGTCGCCTGCGCGCTGGCGCCGACGATCTGGGTGCTTGATCCTGGCGCGCGGTCTGCAGGGCATCGGCGGCGGCGGCCTGTTGCCGATCGCGCAGACCATCATCGCCGACCTGCTGTCGCCGCGCGAACGGCCGGTGATCCAGGGCCGCACCTCGATCATGTTCATGAGCGCCAGCATTCTCGGCCCGGTGCTCGGCGGATTTTTGACCGACCATCTGCATTGGTCGCTGATTTTCTGGATCAACGTGCCGCTCGGCGCCATCGCGCTGATCATGACCGAACGCGCGCTGCGCCGCCTGCCGCGCAACGATCGCCCGCACCAGCTCGACGTGATCGGCGCCGCTGTGATGGTCGGCGCCGCATTGTCGCTGATGCTGGCGCTGGCCTGGGGCGGCACGCATTATCCGTGGAGCTCGTGGCGCATCATCACGCTGCTGGCGAGCTCCGCGGCGCTGTGGGCGCTGTTCGCGCTGCGGCTGCTGACCGCGCGCGAGCCGTTCATTCCGCTGGCGATCCTGCACGGCCGGGTGACCAGCACGATCACCTGCGCGGCCTTCTTCTCGCATCGGCACCATTATCGGCATCACCATCTACACGCCGCTCTATTGCCAAACCGTGCTCGGCGTCTCGGCAAGCCTGTCCGGCCTGGCGCTGATCGCGCTTCATGGGCGGCACGCGTGATCGGCTCGCAGATCACCGCGCGGTTGATGGTGCACATGAAGCATTATATGCGGGTGCCGATGGTCGGACTGCTGCTCGCCATCGCGGCGCTTGCCGTTCTCGCCGTCGATCCGGCCGGACACCCTCGCTCGCGAAGTTCGTGCTGTTGCTGTTTGTGCTCGGCTGCGGGCTTGGGCCGATGTATCCGGTGAGCACCATCGTCATGCAGAACGCGGTCAAGCCGCATCAGCTCGGCACCGCGACCGGCACGCTCAATTTCTTCCGCACGCTCGGCGGCGCGATCATTGTCGCGGTGTTCGGCGCCATCGTGCTCGGCGGCGGCACCGACGGCTCCGGCGTCATGACGCTGGAAAAGCTCGCGCACTCGCATGGCGATCTGGCGCCGGCCTTTCATTGGGTTTTCATCGCCGCCGCGGTCTTTCTCGCGATTTCCTTCTGCTGCCTGCTGGCGGTCGAGGAGCGGCCGCTGCACGGGCCGGTGCGCTTGCCCGAGGAGGCGGCGGAATAGCGGCCCGCATGGCTGCTCCGCTTCGAATGGCTTGCGTTGCCGTGCGGCCGGCGCAACAGTCGCGAATCTTTTCGGGCGGGCGGCGTGTCAGTCACAACAGCACCACAGCGCAACACCGCGGAGCTAATGCCGCCGGCGGCCGCGGACATTGCTCCGCCCGCGGCCGAGCGCAAACTCGGCAAGCGTGAGGTTCTCACCATCATCAGCGGCCTGGCGCTGGCGATGTTTTTGAGCGCGCTCAACCAGACCATCGTGGCGACGGCGCTGCCGACCATCGGCCGCGCGTTCGACGATTTCGAGAATCTGTCGTGGGTCGTGATTGCGTATCTGTTGACCTCGACGGTGGTCGCGCCGCTTTACGGCAAACTCTCCGACATTTACGGCCGGCGCGGCATGATGCTGGTGGCGCTCGGCATCTTCATGGCCGGCTCCGCGGCGTCGGCTGTCGCGCCCAGCATGGTGATGCTGATCCTTGGCCGCGGCCTGCAAGGCATCGGCGGCGGCGGCATCGTGCCGCTGTCGCAGTCGATCATCGCCGACGCGGTGCCGCCGCGCGAGCGCGGCTATTACCAGGCCTATACCGGCTCGATCTGGGTGCTCGCCGGCGCCGGCGGTCCGGTGCTCGGCGGCGTCATCGCCGAGCACCTGCACTGGTCGGTGATCTTCTGGCTCAACGTGCCGCTGGCATTTGCCGCGGCTTTGATATCGCACCGGCAGCTCAAGCTCCTGCCGCGTCACGAGCGAGCGCACAAGATCGACCTCATCGGCGCCGGATTGATGATGCTCTCGGCGATCGCCTTATTGCTGGCGCTGACCTGGGGCGGCACGCGCTATCCATGGCTGTCGCAGCAGATCGTGACGCTGATTGTCGCGGCGGCGGCGTTGTCGGCTTTGTTCATCTGGTGGGTGCTGCGCGTGCCGGAACCGTTTTTGCCGATTGCGGTGCTGACCAATCCGGTGATGCGGATCGGCTCCATCACGGCGTCATGTTCGCAAGGTGTCTCGATCGGGCTGACCATCTTCGTGCCGCTGTTTTACGAGCTGGTGCACGGACTGTCGGCGAGCGTTTCCGGGCTGGGGTTGATCCCGATCATGATGATGGTGACGCCGGGCTCGTTCATGTCGAGCCGCGCCATGCTTTACACCGAGCATTACAAGCGCGTGCCAATCGTGCTGCTTATCCTCGGCGCGGCGGCGGTCGGCCTGCTGGCGTTCGATCCGCTGATGCCGATATGGGGCGTCGTGGTGGTGTTGTGCTGCGTCGGTCTCGGCGCCGGCAGTTCTTACCCGACCGTTACAGTGTCGATTCAGAACGCGGTCGCGCACCATCAGGTCGGCATCGCCATGGGCACGATGAATTTTTTCCGGGCGCTGGCGAGCGCCTTTGTCGTTGCTGTCATGGGCGCAATCATGCTGGCCGGGCTCGGCGCCGCGCCGCAGCGCGGTGCGGCGTCGTCGACGGTGGTCACCGCCGCGGTGGGTGCCAGTGCGGATCAGCTCGTCCGCACCTTCAGCGTAATCTTCGCGGTCGCGACCGGCTTTCTGGTCATCGGCGTCGTCGCGCTGATCATGATGGAGGAGCGGCCGTTGCGCTCGACGATTTTCACCACGCCGTCGGGGCGCGAAGTGTCACCGCCAGCCGCCGAATGATTGCCGTTACGGCTGAAGCGGCGAGCCGAGCAGGCGCGCGGTGTCGAGAATCCAGCCGCGGTAGCGCACCAGCGGCGTGATGCCGGTGAGACCGCCGCAACCGCCGCCGAGATTCGGGCCGGTCGACCAGCTCACCACGCCGACGATCGTCAGTGTGCCGTTATTCTCGCGCAACGCCGGCGCGCCGGAATCGCCGGCGCAGGCGCCGAGACCTGCGCTCAGGCCTTTGGTCGCTGGATCGAACAGGCGGATTTGCAAGCTTCCCGGCTGGCCGGTGACGGTGAGGCTCGCGGAGCGAACCACCCCGCCGGTGCGGCCGTCGCCGCGCACGGTGACGCCATAGCCGGCGACCGTGAGCGTGTCGCCCACCGCGACGGTTTCGCTGTCGTCGCCGATCGGGACCGGCGGGATGCGCGCCGGCAGCGGATCGACGAGCTTGATCAGCGCCACGTCCGCGGTGGCGAGATGGGCGAACAGCCGCTTCAGGTCGAATTGCGGATCGCGCTCGATGCGCGCGACATCCTTGAGCAGCGGCACCTCGCTCAAGCTCTGGCCCGGCGCGCGGTCGACCAGCTTGTAGTCGGCGCCCGGCTGCACGCAATGCGCCGCGGTGAGCAACAGATCGCGCGCCACCGCGGTCGCGGTGCAGGCGGTGCCGAACGAGCCGAGAATCATGACGACGGAACGGCCGGCGCCGTCCGCGGCCGGTGGCGCACCGCCGACCATGGCCGGAGCGCACAGCACGCCCGGCAGCATAATGGCTGCGATCGCCGGCAAAGCGAGGATCGATTCGCGAAACGTCCGCGCCAGCCACCGCATCGTCATTGTCGTCTTGCTCCCGCGCCTTGTGCGCTCTTGGTGCTGCTTTTGGCCACCCAGAATAGCGGTATTTCGCGGATTTTGCGGTGAGCCCGCCCTAAATCAGCCGTTCAGGCAAGGTTCAGTGCGTGGCCTTTAGGACGATACCATGGCATCCGCGCGACCAGGCTTTGCCGCTCTCGCCGTTCTCGCCGGCGTTTTGACGCTGGCGCCGGCGCGCGCCCAAGAGGTCGCACAAGACGCCGCGCAAGGCGCTGCACATGACGCCACACCGGACGCCGTCCATCCCGCATCCGTGCCCCAGCATGCCTGTCTCGACCAGAAAGAACGCCGGGCCGAAGCCGAGACGGGCAGGCTGATCCGGCTTGCCGCCGCCATGCACGCCGCCAGGAGCAGAATGCCCGGTACGGTGATCGGGGCGCGGCTCTGCCACGGCCAAAGCGCCGGTCAAGACGGGCTCGTCTATTTGCTGACAGTCCTTGCGCATGATGGCAAAGTGGCGCGGATTACCGTCGACGCCACCAGTGGCACGCTGGTGGGCGAGCGCTGAGCGGAGCGGTTTTTGCGCCTTCTTGTTGTCGAGGACGATCCCGATCTCAATCGGCAGCTCGCCACCGCGCTGACCGATGCCGGCTACGTCGTCGACCGCGCCTTCGACGGCGAGGAGGGCCATTATCTCGGCGAGAGCGAGCCCTACGACGCCGTCATCCTCGACATCGGCCTGCCGAAGATGGACGGCATTTCGGTGCTGGAAGCCTGGCGGCGCGCCGGCCGCGCCATGCCGGTGCTCATCCTCACCGCGCGCGACCGCTGGAGCGACAAGGTGCAGGGTTTCGATGCCGGCGCCGACGACTATGTCGCCAAGCCGTTCCATCTCGAAGAAGTGCTGGCGCGGGTGCGGGCGCTGTTGCGCCGCTCGGCCGGCCACGCCAAGAGCGAATTCACCTGCGGGCCGGTCCGCCTCGATACCCGCACCGGCCGCGTCGCCGTCGACGGCAATCCGGTGAAGCTCACCTCGCACGAATACCGGCTGCTTGTCCTATCTGATGCACCATACCGGCCGCGTGGTGTCGCGCACCGAGCTGGTCGAGCATCTCTACGATCAGGATTTCGACCGCAACTCCAACACTATCGAGGTGTTCGTCGGCCGCATCCGCAAAAAACTCGGCGTCGACGTGATCCAGACGGTGCGCGGCCTCGGTTATCTGCTGACGCCGCCCGATGCGCGCTAATTCGCTCGCCCTTCGCCTGTTCCTGTGGGCGACCGCCTGGACGGTCGTCATCCTCATCATCACCGGCATCGCGCTGTCCACGCTCTACCGCCACGCCGTCGAGCGCGCCTTCGACCGGCGGCTCGACGTCTATCTGCGCACGCTGGTCGCCGACGTCGCTTCGCCGGAGGAAGGCGGCGACAAATTTCCGCAATCGATCGGCGAGCCGCTGTTCGAACTGCCGCTGTCGGGCTGGTACTGGCAGGTGACGCGGCTCGACACCAAGACGCCGGAAGTACATTCCTCGCGCTCGCTGTGGGATGCCAACCTGCCGCGCCTGCCGGACGACAAATCGGCCGCCGCCGCCGAATACCGGCAGGGCTATGCGCAGGGCCCGGAAGACCAGGACCTGCGCATCGTCGAGCGCAATATCGATCTCGGCAACGACGGCCGCTATCTGATCGCGGTGGCCGGCGACGCCTCCGAAATCGACGACGAAACCCACAGCTTCGATGGCGCCATCGCCGTCACCTTCGCAGCGCTGACCATGGCGCTGCTGCTGACCACGGCGCTGCAAGTCCGCTTCGGCCTGGCGCCGCTGACGCGCATTTCCGAGAGCCTCGCCGCGATCCGCTCCGGCCGCGCCGAGCGTCTCGAGGGCGAATTTCCGGTCGAGATCGCGCCGCTGGCGCGCGAGACCAATGCGCTGATCGACGCCAACCGCGAGATCGTCGAGCGCGCCCGCACCCATGTCGGCAATCTGGCGCATGCGCTGAAGACGCCGCTCTCGGTCATCGTCAACGAGGCCGCGGCGCGCGGCAACGATCCGCTGGCGCATAAAGTTCTGGAGCAGACCGACATCATGCGCGACCAGGTGGCGCGCCAGCTCGAGCGCGCGCGGCTGGCGGCGCGCTCCGACCGTGGTCGGCACCACGGTCGACGTCCCGCCGGTGGTCACCGCGCTCGCCCGCACCATGGAAAAACTTTATCGCGAGCGCGACATCGCCATCGCCATCGACGTGCCCGAGCATGCCGGTTTCCGCGGCGAGCAGCAGGACCTCGAGGAGATGATCGGCAATCTGGTCGACAATGGCTGCAAGTGGGCGCAGTCGCGCGTGGCGATCGAGGTCATGGCCGAGCAGCGGCCGGGCGACGCCACTAAGTCGCGGGTGCGCATCATCGTCGACGACGACGGGCCGGGACTTTCGCCGGCCGAGCGCGAGCAGGTGGCGTTGCGCGGCCAACGGCTCGACGAAACCAAGCCCGGCTCCGGCCTTGGCCTGTCGATCGTGGTCGAGCTTGCCGGACTGTACGGCGGCGTGCTCACGCTCGGCACCGCTCCGATCGGCGGCTTGCGCGCCGAACTGGCGCTGCCGGGCGGGTGAGGCAGCTCGATATTTTATTGCTATTTGGCGTCGAGATTGTTTACGGCGGTCCAGTCGGGGCCGGGCGGCGCGTCGATGAAGTATTGCGCCCGGTCGCGCAGCATCGCCGACGGCGGATCGGCAGCGGCGATGCCCGCCAGCGCCGCGACACAGCCGGCAAAATCCCGCGCGCGCCAACGGGCCAGACCGCCGGCATAGGCCGCCGCTTTGGCGGCCTGTTGCGGCGTTGTTTCGCCGGCGGAAGCGAGCGGCTCATAGATTGCCACCGGTTCGGCCCGCCCCACGACACGAATGACGTCGAGCTCCCGCCAGGCGAATGATGCGCGCGCCGGCGCGAATGTGCTTTCGGAAACCATGATCGCGGTGCCGAAATATTTATTGGCGCCTTCGAGCCGGGACGCGAGGTTCACCGCATCGCCCATGACCGTGTAGTTGAAGCGTTGCCGCGAGCCGATATTGCCGACCAGCACATCGCCGGAATTCAAACCGATGCGCTGGGCGAGCTTGCGGCCGCGCAATGCTGCGGCGCTCGGTTCGAGCGTGGCGAGGCGCTCGCAACAGCGCAAGGCCGCGCGCACCGCATTGGTGGCGTGATCCGGATCGGTGAGTGGCGCGCCGAACACCGCCACGATCGCGTCGCCGATATATTTGTCGACGAAGCCGCCATGCTCCTGGATGATGTCCGTCATCGCCGACAGATATTCGTTCATCAGCGTCACCAGATCGGCCGGCGCCAGCCGTTCGGCAATCGTGGAGAACTTTGCGACGTCGGAGAAAAATACTGTGACGTTGCGTGTCTCGCCGCCGAGTGCGGGCGGCTTGTTCGACGCCATCATCTTCTCGATCACCGCGGGCGCCAGATAAAGCGCGAAGCTCTTGCGCAGCCGCCGCCGGTCCTTGTCGGCGACGAGAAAGCGGAAGCCGGTCGCGGCGCCGAGCGCGACCATTCCGGCAAACAGCGGTTCGATCAGCGGCAACGACAGCGCATGCGCGAACGCAACGGTCGCGACGGCCGTCCACACCGCCGCAACCGCGACAAAGGCGAGGACGGCACCGAGGAGCGGCAGCGCCAGAACCGCGGCCGCCACGATGCCGGCAAGCGCGGCGGAAATCGCGCCGCGGCTAAACCGGCCGAGCTCGATCAGGGCATCGCGATCGATCAGGTTGTTGATCGCGGTCGCATGGATATAAACGCCGGCGATGAACTCGCGGGTAAACCGTGCGCTCTCCGGTGGCGGCGGCAGTCGCGCAGCGCGGCCCGTTGGCATTCTCCGGCGCGGTGGCAAAACGTTTCGACGTGATCTGACGGTCTTCGACGTCGAGCCGGGTGCCGATCAGCACGACCTTGCCATCGAAGTTACGATGAAAGAAGTCGCTGTCACCCTTCTCGCTGCAGGCACGCAGATCGGCGAGCGAAAAGGTCGGGATATCGTCGGCGCCGCCGTCGAAATTCAGCGTCAGCGTGTTCGGCGTGACGGCCGGAATGCGGTAGCCGGCGAGTGTCATCGAGCCGTCGGCGGCGACCTCGGGCGTAGCGCCAAGCGCGCGCGACGCGAGCTCGACCGCCATCGAGGCAACGGCGGCGCCGTCGACCACGACGGTGAGCGGGATGCGCCGCACCACGTCGTCGGCATCGTTGTAGACGTTGAGCATGCGGATATTGCGTCCCTGGCCGACGGCGATGCGCTGCCCCGGCGCCGGCACGATCGGATAGTCGCGATGCTCCGCCGCGCCTAATACCAGCTTGCCGGCGCGCGCCTGTACTGCGAGCGCGCGCAGAAAGTCGCCGTCGAAGCCGCGCACTTTCTCGCCGAGCGTCGTGTCGCCGAACGGGATTTCGGACTGCTCGATCGAAGTCGGAAACACGATGTCGAAGCCGACCACTTTGGCGCCGCCGGCGACGATCGCGGTGAGCACCTGCCCGATCTCGCGCGTCCAGGTGATGTTCGGAGTGCCCTCGAACGGCGGCGTGCGATAGGTTTCTTCGTCGAGCGCGACGACGACCGTGGGCGAGCTTGCCGGCGCGTGCATCTGGCCGTAGAGGCGCCAGCGCAGCGCCGTGAGCGTATCGATCGACAGGCCGCGCAGCGTGTCGAGCGCGGGCAGCACGGCGACGATGCCGGCGACGAGAGCGATGACGAGCGCGGCAGTCGCGTCGCGCCGACGGATTGGTCCCATAGCGGCCCGGCCGGTCGATCGGATCAAGCCGCCGGCTGCAACCGCAGCAGACGGCCGACGATCGGCGTCTCGCCGGGTTGAGCCTGCGGATCAATCTTGAAGACCATCTGCTGTGCGCCGACTTTGGCCCGGTAAATGCCGCCGGCGGTCAGCACCACGCCGGCTTTGGCCAGGTCGAGAAACGCACCGTGCACCAATTGCGCCTGGTCAAGCGCGATCTCATGATGCTCGCCCGGCTGGTCGGTGCGGTCGATCGTAAGCGTGCCGGCCGGCTTGACCTCAACGACTGGCGATAGCCCATAGAGCGTAACTTGCGGGTGCAGCGCCGCCGCCAGACCGAGGTGCGGCACATCGCGGAATACCATCGCGCCGGTTTTGGCGAGTTCCGCGGTGAGCTGCATTTTGCCGCCTTCGCAGGCAACCTTGTCGCGCTCGACTTTGCCGCCCTTGACGTCGCTTTGCTCGGCGCCGACGGTCACCGTTCCGCCGGTAATCGTTTCGTGCCAGCACGACTTCATGTAGCCGAGTACGATGGTGTCTTGCGGCCCGAGCGCGATCACCTGGCCGGGCTCGACATAATCCATGAGCTGGATGCCCGCCGGGTTGCCGGTAATGTCCTCGATCACCGCAACAGGCGCGGCAGCCGCCAGCGCGACCATGCCGGCGGCCTTGAGAAGCGCTATCGGGATGCTCAGCATCGGACGGCCCCGGGCGATTCCATTCAGGCGGCTATTATAGGGCCTAGTCGCATCAAATGAAAAATCGGGATTCTCGATCTTCGTTCTGGCCGCGGCCAAACCGCAATTCCGACAATTTTAAATCATGTATTTGAGGAAGCTTCACTTGTGCCGTCTATGCTGCGGCTCCCATGTGGCAATCAACATCGAAAGTAGAGACTTATCTTCGCAAGGCGAAGGACCAAGCCTCGCAATACGACATCATCCAAAACCTCATTCAGGCTGTCGACGAACTCAGCCGCGAAATAGCGCGCGTCGACAGCGAGATGCGGAGAGTTAGGCGTGAAGTCCAAAGGCGACGATTTTAAAATACCTACTTACGCCCCCACAATTCCTTCGAGGCGATCCGCGCGCCGTCGCTCAAGGCCTTGAATTTCGCCCAGACGATCGACGGATGCACTTCCTTGGAGCCGGCGAAGGTGGCGAAGCCGCAATCGGAGCCGGCGATGACGTTTTCGCGGCCGACCACGCCGGCATAGCGCACGATGCGCTCGGCGACGAGCTCGGGATGCTCGACCAGGACGGTCGAGTGCGAGATTACGCCGGGGATTAAGATCTTGCCGTCGGGAAGCTTGACGTTCTTCCAGACCTTCCACTCGTGCTCGTGGCGCGGATTGGCGGCTTCGAACGAATAGGCGCCGGCGCGAATTTTCAAGATGATATCGACGATGTCCTTGAGCTCCATGTCGTGGATGCGCGGGCCCATATTGATGCCGTAGCAGGTGTGGAAGCGGATTTTTTCCGCGGGGATGTCGCGCAGCGCGTGGTTGAGCGCCGCGACGCGGATCTCCGCCCACTTGCGGCAATCGGCGATGCTCGCTTCGGGATGGATGATGTAATAGGTGACGAGCCGCGGATCGTCGATCTGCACCAGAAAGCCGGCATCGACGATGGCCTGGTATTCCTCGCGCATCGCCTCGGCGATGGCATAAACATACTCTTCGGTCGATTTGTAATAGACGTTTTTCTGCCAGTCCTCGATGTTGGACGGCGAGATCGCCGGCATGAACACTTCTTCGGGCTTTACGCCGTCGAGCGCCGCCTTGAGATTGGCGATGTCGCGCTTGAGCTGGGCGTGGCCCTTGTAAGTGATCGGCCCGGTGCAGACCATGTGAGTGTGCGTCGAGGCGGGATGGGTCTGCGCGTAAAATTCCGGAAACGACAAACCTTCGCGCGACGTCATCCATTGATTGCGGGGGCCGGATACAGTGTCGACCTCATAGCCGCCAAGCCGCTCGTTGATATAGCTGACGAAGCTCGGCTTGCCGTATTCGCCGTCGTCGATGACATCGATGCCAAGCTCGGCCTGCTTATGCACGATGCAGCTTACCGCGGCGCGCAGCCGCGCCGCGTTGCCGCCCTGGTCGAATGCCTTGGCGCCGCCGCTCTGGACGAGCGCGAGCAGATCGGGCGGCCGCGGCAGGCTGCCGGCATGGGTGGTGAGAATGCGATCGGCACTGTGCTTCATGGCTTCACTCAGTCCAGCGTCACATGCGCCGAGGTGATGACGTTTTTCCAGCGCACGATCTCCCGGCGGAAATAGGCGGCGGTCGCCGCCGGCGTGCCGCCGACCGTCTCGGCGGACAGATCGGCGAGGCGTTTTTGAATTTCGGGATCGCGCAACGCTTCGTTGACGTCGGCATTGACCTTGTCGGCGATCGCCGAGGGCGTGCCCGGCGGCGCAACGATCGCGTACCAGGTCACCGCGGAAAAGCCCGGCAGCGTCTCGGCGACGGCCGGCACGTCGGGCAGTCTCGCCATGCGCTCGGCCGAGGCGACCGCGATCAGCTTCAGTCTGCCCGCCTTCACCAGTTGCATCGACACGCCGAGATTGTCGAACATGCAATCGACGCTGCCGGCGACGAGATCGTTGAGCGCCGGCGCCGAGCCGCGATAGGGCACGTTCTGCAATTTCACATGCGCCATCATCTGGAACATGGTCGGAGGTGAGTTGTGACGTGGTGCCGTTGCCCTGGGTCGCGGCCGTCAGTTTGCCGTCGTTGGCCTGCGCGTAAGCGATGAAATCCTTGACGCTATTGGCCCCGATCTTGTCCGGATTGACCACCAGCGCGTTCGGCACCCGCCCCATGACGACGATCGGCACGAATTTCAGCGGATCGAAGCCGAGCTGCGGATAGAGATTCTGATTGATCACCAGCGGCGGCGGCGGCGAGGCGAGCAGCGTGTAACCGTCGGGATCGGATTTGGCGACCACCTCGGCGCCGATATTGCCGCCGGCGCCGGCGCGATCCTCGATGATGACCGGTTGGCCCCATTTGCGCGACAGCCAATCGCCGATGATGCGTGGCATGACGTCGGCGGTGCCGCCGGCGGGGAACGGCACCACGATCTTCACCGTGCGCGCCGGATAATCTTCCGCGCGTAGCGGTGCCGTGCCGAGCGCGCCTAACGCCAATGCCAGGAGCACGATCGATCGTTTTTGCATGCAGTGCCTGTTCGTGAAGTGTCGGGGAAGCGGCGGGGACCTTAGCCAATGCGTCGCGCAGCCGCCAGTATGCGGCGCGGCGACAGAGTTTCGCCCCAATGAGGCTCTTTGCTCCGGCGACGATTTGATTGGGGACGCTATGCCGGCAAGGCGATTGATCGCGGTGGCGTTGATCGGCGCGAGCGTTGCCGCTTGCTCGGCCAATTCCGGCCCGAAAGAGGCTAGCGGCACGGTTGGGGGCGCCGCCGCCGGCGCAATCGTCGGCAACGTGCTCGCCGGCAGCGGCAACCGGGTCGCCGGCACGGTCATTGGCGCGGCGGTCGGCGGCTTTCTCGGCAATCGCATCGGCGCCGCGCTCGACGATGAAGACAAGCGGCGCGCCTATGCGGCGCAGATGCAGGCACTCGAAACCGGACCGTCCGGCGCGCCGGTCGCCTGGCGCAATCCCGATTCCGGCCGCTACGGCAGTGTCGTGCCCGGACCCGCCTACCAGGCAAATGGCGCCACCTGCCGCAGCTATTCACAGACGATCTATTTCGACGGCAATCCGCAAGCCGCGCGCGGCGCTGCCTGCCGCAACCCGGATGGCAGCTGGACGGTAGTGAACTGAAAGCCTCGCTGCGCCGCCTAGCATCGTCCTTGCACCAACGAGCGGAGTCTTCTATTGCCCTTGTTGCCGGGGCGCGAGATGCGAAAAATCTGGGAGAATCCAAAAATGCGTGCAGCGCATTTGGCACTTGCAGTGGCTTTGCTGGCGGGCGTGTCCATCACCGTGACGGGTTGTGGCAAAGGTCCACAGGGGGATGCAGGCCCCGCGGGGCCGCAGGGACCCAAGGGCGATGTTGGCCCTGCCGGCCCGATCGGCCCGCCCGGACCACCCGGCCCGGCCGGGCCGCAGGGCGACGCCGGCCCGCCCAGCCCGAGCGTCCGCGTCGTCAAATCGGACTGCGTCTCCGGATGCACGGTCCAGTGCCAGGACAACGAAGTGCTGGTCACGGCCTATTGCGGACCGACCCGCAACCCGGCGCAATACCTGGGCGAAAAGGGCGCTTCCTGCGGGCCCGCGGCCAGCCCGTCCAACGCTCCGCTGGTCGCGGTTTGTGTCGGTTCACCGCAATAACAGGCGGCTTTCGGCGGCGGCTCGGATCGCCGCCGTTGTCGTTTCTGCTTAATGGCGGCCGATCCAGGGGCTTTCCCGGCGGCGTAAGAGACGCCGGGATGTGGCTTATCACATTGAATTCCTGATGTTTTGCGTAACGCCTTCTTAAGCGCCCGCCCCGTAAAACGTTAACGGTAAAGTCCGTTTGGCGGGTCTTTGAACCTATGACGAGCGATGGTCAGTCCATCGAACGGCTGCGGGAATATCTTCGGGCACTCAAGCCGGAGGCCCGCTCGCTTCTCGTCCAGCAGCTCGAGCGCAATCTGCTGCGCGAGGGTGAAAACGCCGGTAACGAACTAATCCTGCAGGAATTAAGGCGCGCCATCCGCGCCGAATCCCAGCCCGTCCCGCGCATCGGCAATGCGGCACGCTTGTTTTTCGTGCCGCTCGAGCCGTTCCTGATCGACGGTCCCGCCAGTCACGAGCGCATCGGCCGCATCGCGCGTGCGTCGCTCGATCCGATCTGGGCGTGGCTCGGGCGCGATCTTATCCCCGCTGAAGCCAAGGCGCTGAGTGAGGACATCGACCGCGCTTTGCTCGCCGACGACCGCACCAAGGCCGATCAACTGATCGGCGCGTTGCATGATTGCGCCGTCGCACGCCTGAAGGAGGCCGTCGCCGGTATCGGCGCCGACGACAGGGCGAACCGGCGTCTTGCCATCCAGGTCGGCACGCCGCGGTCAATCGATGACGTCAACACTCTGCTCGGCATCCTGTCGCTGCGCGAGGTGCTTGCCGAAGTGAGCCGGCGATTGCCCAATCTCGTCCGCGTCTTCGATCGCGATCAGGCCGACGCGACCAAAGCGCTTCTCGAACTCGATAGCGGCGCAGTCGCCGTTCGGCAGCGCCGGCGCGCGCAAGTCGGACTTTTTTCTTTATAGCCTCATCCTGCTGATGAACCGGCTGGCGGCGCCCTGGCAGATCATCCGGATTGCGTCGCGCGCGGCCGAGAGCGACGCGACGGCCCGCATTGCCGAAACCCCCTACGCCGCGGCGGTTACGATCGTTCTCGGTGAGCTCGAAAATACCGTGAGCGAATTGCGCGCCGAGTTCAAAGCCGGCAGGCCGATCGCGTTGATGCTCAAAGGCATCCACGATGCGGCGCGCGGCCTGCGCTCGGAAATGGATCTTTCGGTCGAACTCGGCCTGGAGCCGTCAGCTCACCGCGATCCGCGCCGACATTTCGGGCCAGCTCAAGATGGAGATCGAGTCGACCCCGGGCTTGGTGCGGCGCCTGCTGCGGCCGCGCCCGGCCAAGGAAATCACGCCCGGCGCGCTGCTCGACGTCAAAGACATCGGCGAGGCCGAAATGCGGGTCGAATTCGTCGACACCTGCCGGCACTACGCCGGCGAGCTTGCGGTCAGCGAAGTGACGGCGCGTTCCTATTCGGAACTGACGCTTTATCTGGAGACCGGCACCAAGGTTTTGCTCAATTCGCTGCGGGTGGCCGGCGACGCCGACCGGCCGTTTCGGCAATCCCAGGTCGAGGCCGCGATTCGCTTTTGCCGGATTGTATTCGGCGGCGAATATGCGGGGCTGCTCGCCAAGGCCGCCGAAGTCGCGGTGCAGACTGCGAGCAATGAGCGCAAAGCGGCGCGGGCGTGATGGTTTGCACGCACGCGGCCGGCGCACGGCTTAGCCAAAATCGCGCCGGCGGAGTGCGGAATTGCCGCGCCACGGTTCCCATTGCGGCCGCTTTCACGCCGTGATGTAACGCGCGGCATCGGCGGCTCGCGACCGCAGCTTTACTGCGAAGGCACGGTCGGCGAACGGCAAAGACGCCAATGACAGTTTTAAGATGATTCTTTGGATCATTTTCGCAGTGATGACGGCCGCGGCGGTTTTCGCCGTGTTGTGGCCGCTCGGGCAAAAGCCGGCCGCCGCGCGCGGCGGCAGCGATCGCCTGGTCTATCAGGATCAGCTTGCCGAAATCGATCGCGATCGCGCCGCCGGGTTGATTGGCGAGCCTGAAGCGGAATCGGCGCGGGTGGAAATATCGCGGCGGTTGTTGGCGGCGGCGGACGCGGAGACAGCCCCGGCCGTGCCTTTGGCGCCGCAGGCGGCGTGGCATCGCCGCGCCGCGGCGATCGCCGCAATCGTTGTCGTGCCCGCAGTCGCGCTCGGTTTCTATCTCAGGCTCGGCTCGCCGGACATTCCGGGCCAGTCCGCCTTCATCCGGCTCGACGACGCGCACGGCGATCAATCGATCGCCAGCCTGATCGCTCAGGTCGAGGCGCATCTGGCGCGAGAGCCCAATGACGGCCAGGGCTGGCAGGTGATCGCGCCCGTCTATTTGCGGATGGGCCGCTTCGATGACGCGGTCGTGGCGTGGCGCCGGGCGATCGTGCTCAACGGCGACGATGTTGTACGCAACTCCGGCCTGGGCGAAGCTTTGGTGGCCGCCGCCAACGGCGTGGTGACCGACGACGCCAAGGCGGCATTCGAGCGCGCCATCGCCGCCGATCCGCATGAAGTCAAAGCGCGGTATTTTCTCGGGCTCGCCGACGAGCAGGACGGCAATCGCGATGCGGCGGCCGCCAAATGGCGCGCGCTGCTCGACGAAGCGCCCGGCAACGCGACGTGGGCGAATTTCGTGCGGGCGGCGCTGGCGCGCGTCAGCGGCCAGCCGGTCGCCGGCGGCAAGGGCCCGGACGCCGATGACGTCGCGGCGGCCGAAGGCATGAGCGACGCGCAACGCACCGAAATGGTTCGCGGTATGGTGGCGCGGCTCTCCGACCGGCTGCATAGCGATGGCGGCGACGTGGACGGCTGGATGCGGCTGGTGCGCGCCTATATCGTGCTCGGCGATCGCGATAAAGCCAAGGATGCCGCCGCCGCCGCCAGGCGCGCACTGGCGAGCCGGCCGGACGATATCAAACGGATCGACGACCTTGCTAAAGGTCTCGGTCTCGAAAGCTGATGGGTAAGATGCGGCGGAGCCGTCACCAATGACCCGCAGGCAGCGACGCCTCGTTCTGATCGGCGGCGGGCTTGCAGTGCTCGGCGTCGCGGTCGCGCTGATGCTCAACGCGTTCCGCGATTCCATCGTGTTCTTCAATTCGCCGAGTGACGTGGTGGACAAGCACGTCGATCCCGGCACGCGCATCCGGCTCGGCGGCCTGGTCGAGGACGGCAGCGTGGTGCGCGGCAGTAGTCTTTCCGTGCGGTTCAAAGTGACCGACGGCAAAACCGAAATTCCGGTGGCCTATCAGGGCGTGTTGCCGGATCTGTTCCGCGAAGGGCAGGGCGTCGTCGCCGAAGGTGCGCTTGACGGCGCAGGCGTGTTCAATGCCGATACGATCCTCGCCAAACATGACGAGACCTACATGCCCAAGGAAGTCGCCGACGCGTTGAAGAAGTCGGGACACTGGAAAGACGATTATGCGCAGCGGGCCGCGATGCCCGTCGGAGCCGGCAAGTGATCCCCGAACTCGGCCATTACGCCTTGATGCTCGCGCTGGGGCTCGCCTTGATCCAGGGCACGATGCCGATCGTCGGCACGCGAACCAACGACGCGGCGCTGATGAGCATGGCCGCGCCGGCGGCGATAGCGCAGTTCGCCTTTGTCGCCACGGCGTTCATCGCGCTGGCGGTGTGCTACGTCACTTCGGACTTTTCGGTGTTCAACGTCTACGAGAATTCAAACTCGCAGATGCCGTTGATCTACCGGCTCACCAGCATCTGGGGCAATCACGAAGGCTCGATGATGCTGTGGGTGTCGATCCTGGCGTTTTTCGGCGCGCTGGTTGCGGTGTTCGGCACCAATTTGCCGCCGGTGCTCAAGGCCAACGCGCTCGCGGTGCAAGCCTGGATCGCCGCCGCCTTTGAACTGTTCATTCTCACGACGTCCAATCCGTTCCTGCGCATCGCCAACGCGCCGTTCGAAGGCCGCGACCTGAAGCCGGTGCTCCAAGACCCCGGCCTCGCCTTCCATCCGCCGATGCTCTACCTCGGCTATGTCGGCTTCTCGATCGCATTCTCCTTTGCCATTGCCGCGCTGATCGAAGGCCGCATCGATGCGGCCTGGGCGCGCTTCGTGCGGCCGTGGGCGCTCGGCGCCTGGATGTGCCTGACTCTCGGCATCGCCGGTGGCTCGTACTGGGCCTATTACGAGCTCGGCTGGGGCGGCTTCTGGTTCTGGGATCCGGTTGAAAACGCCTCGCTGATGCCGTGGCTCGCCGGCACCGCGCTGTTGCATTCCGCGGTGGTGATGGAAAAGCGCGGCGCGTTGAAAGTGTGGACCATCCTGCTCGCCATCCTGACCTTCTCGCTGTCGCTGATCGGCACCTTCCTGGTGCGCTCGGGCGTGCTCACCTCGGTGCATGCCTTCGCCACCGATCCGACGCGCGGCATTTTCATTCTCGGCATCCTCATCGTGTTCATCGGCGGCGCGCTGGCGCTCTATGCGTGGCGCGCGCCGATGCTTAAGCAAGGCGGCCTGTTCGCGCCGATCTCGCGCGAGGGTGCGCTGGTTTTCAACAATCTTTTTCTCACCACCGCCTGCGCCACCGTCTTTGTCGGCACGCTTTATCCGCTGGCGCTGCAGGCTTTGACCGGCGACAAGATTTCGGTCGGTCCGCCGTTCTTTAACGCGACCTTCGGCCCGCTATTCATCCCGCTGATGGTGGTGATGCCGTTCGGGCCGCTGATGGGCTGGAAGCGCGGCGATCTGGTCGGCGCGGCGCAACGGCTGTTGGCGGCGGCCATCCTTGCCGGACTGGCGGTCGTCGCCGCCTTCGCGATCGAGCGCCGTGGCCCGGCGCTGGCGCCGTTCGGCGTCGGCATCGCCGTCTTCGTCATGGCGGGTGCGATCACCGACATTGCCGAGCGCACGATGTTCATGCGCCTGCCGCTGCGCGCGGCGCTGCGGCGCGCCGCGGGATTGCCGCGCTCGGCCTGGGGCACGGCGTTCGCCCATTTCGGCATCGGCGTGACGCTGCTCGGCATTGTCGGCGTCACTGCCTGGGGCAGTGAGCGCATCGTCGAGATCAAGCTCGGCGATAGCCTCGACATCGCTCATTACCGGCTGACGTTCGACGGATTGTTCAACCGGCCCGGGCCGAATTATCGCGACATCGTCGGCCACTTCACCGTGCGGCGCATGAACGGCGAACTGGTCGGCACCATGGAGCCGAGCCGGCGCACTTTCCCGTCGCGCGATATGGCGACCACCGAGGCGGCGCTGATGTCGCGCGGCTTCAGTCAGCTCTATCTGTCGCTTGGCGATCCGACCAAAGACGGCGTCGTGCCGGTGCGGCTCTATTTCAAGCCGCAGGTCCTGATGATCTGGCTCGGCGCCGCATTCATGTTCGCCGGCGGCGGACTGTCGCTGTCCGACCGGCGGCTGCGCGTCGGTGCGCCGCGGCCGGCGAGGGCCAAGGACAAGTTAAAATCCAAAACCGCGTTGCAGCCGGCGGAGTGACGGCGGTGAAATTCCTGCAAGCGCTTGCGCTTTTAATCGCCGTTTTCTCGGCTTCGCCACTGTGGGCGGTGCAGCCCGACGAGATGCTGTCGGACCCGACGCTGGAAGCGCGTGCCCGCGCGCTGTCCAAGGAATTGCGCTGCATGGTGTGCCAGAACGAATTGATCGACGATTCGGAGGCGCCGCTGGCGCACGATCTGCGCGTGCTGGTGCGCGAGCGGATCAAGGCCGGCGACAGCGACCGGCAGGTGCTCGATTTCCTGGTCGCGCGCTACGGCGAATTCGTCCTGCTCAAGCCGCGGCTGTCATGGCACACTGCGGCTTTGTGGGGTCTGCCGCCGGGTTTGCTGCTCGCCGGCATTGGCATGCTTTACGTCGCCGGCAGACGGCGGGGCGGCATGCCGGGGTCGCCCGAACGGGCCGATCTCACCGCTGCCGAGCAAGCGCGCGTCGCGGAACTCTTGCGCAGCGACACCGCGCCATAGCCGCGCAACGCCGCAAGAAGTCACAAGCAGCCTGGTGTCGCTTATCCGATGCGGCGTAAACCATTGTTATTACACGTTAATTTATAATTTTGCAACATTACGAACTTTTAATGCGCCCGACAGCGCGCCGTAAGGGTTGGGTCTTCATCCTGGGCAACGAAGCAACTTCCGTCGGGCGACGGAACAATCCATTTGGAGACGCGTAATGAACGGCAGTTTCTTGCAATCGCGCCGTATTTTGTCTGCGCGGCGCATTGCGCTTTTGACGACGGCGATCGCCGGTGTCGGCGCAGCGGTGTTTCTTCTCGCGCCGGACGGCCACCAGTTCGGCAGCACGGCGCAGGCGCAAAACCTGACCGAAAAAGTCCAGCAGCTCCCGCAACGACCCGTCGGCTTTGCCGACATCGTCGAGAAGGTGAAGCCCGCGGTGATTTCGGTGCGCGTCAAGATCGAGCGCCAGGCGGATTCGAGCGACAGCAACGGGGACAACCCGTTCCCGCCCGGCTCGCCGTTCGAAAAATTCTTCAAGCAATTCGGCACGCCGAATATGCCGACCGGCAAGGAAGTCATCACCGGCCAGGGTTCCGGCTTCTTCATCACCAGCGACGGCTACGCGGTGACCAATAACCACGTGGTGGAAAACGCCGACAACGTTCAGGTCACCACCGACGACGGCAAGACCTATACGGCAAAGGTCATCGGCACCGACCCGCGCACCGATCTCGCGCTGATCAAGGTCGACGGCGACAGCTTCCCGTTCGTGAAGCTCGCCGACACTACGCCGCGGGTCGGCGACTGGGTGCTGGCGGTCGGCAATCCGTTCGGCCTCGGCGGCACCGTCACCGCCGGCATCGTCTCGGCGCGCGGCCGCGATATCGGCGCCGGCCCCTATGACGATTTCATCCAGATCGACGCGCCGGTAAACAAAGGCAATTCCGGCGGACCGACCTTCGACGTCGACGGCAATGTCATCGGCGTCAATACCGCGATCTTCTCGCCGTCCGGCGGCTCGGTCGGCATCGCCTTTGCCATTCCCGCCGACACGGTCAAGGGCGTGATCGCGCAGCTGCGCGACAAGGGCAGCGTGACCCGCGGCTGGATCGGCGTGCAGATCCAGACGGTGACGCCCGACATCGCCGACAGCATGGGGCTCGAAGCAGCCGACCGGCGCGCTCGTCTCCGAGCCGCAGAAGGACAGCCCGGCCGCCAAAGCCGGCATCCAGAGCGGCGACGTCATCACCTCGGTCGACGACACGCCGATCCACGACGCCCGCGAACTGGCGCGCAAGATCGGCACCATGTCGCCGGGCGCCTCGGTGAAGCTCGGCATCATCCACAGCGGTCAGGACAAGACCGTGACGCTGACGCTCGGCACTTTGCCGAAGGAGAAGCAGGCGGCGAACGATCAGCCGGGCCAGCGTGAAACGCCCGACAGCGACATGCCGAAGCTCGGCCTGACGCTGGCGCCGGGCGAGCAAAGTTTCCGGCTCGGACGGCAGCGGCGTCGTGGTCACCGCGGTCGCCGAAGGCGGCGTTGCCGCCGATCACGGCTTTCAGGTCGGCGACGTGATTCTCGAAGTCGGCGGCAAGCCGGTCTCGACACCGGCGGACGTCCGCCAAAGCCTCGCCGATGCGCGTACGGCGGGCAAGCATACGGTTCTGTTCCGGGTGAAGTCGAGCGACGGCACGAAGTTCGTCGCGCTGCCGCTCGGCAACGCCTAACGCCAAAGGGGCATCCGCTGGCATCCGTCGCCCCCGCTGGCGGGCGTTCCTGGGGACGGGTCGCAAGACCCGTCCCCGCCGAATACCAACTCTGCCTCCCGGCATCCGTCGCCCCCGCCGGGGTGGAGTAGGTAGGGGGGTGGCGGGCCTCGGCTCGCCACCCCCTCACTATTTATGTCAGGCGGCGCGAGCATGTATCATCCGGCGATCGAACGGCCCGCTGGCTTTAGAGTGCGGCGATAGAATCATGCGACTTCTCATCATCGAGGACGACCGCGACGCGGCCGATTATCTGGTCAAGGCCTTTCGCGAGGTCGGCCATATCGCCGACCAGGCCGGCGACGGCGAGGACGGGTTCCAGCTCGCGCTCGACGGCGAATACGACGTTCTGATCGTCGACCGCATGCTGCCGAAGCGCGACGGGCTTTCGGTGATCGGCGCGTTGCGCGCCAAATCGGTGGAGACGCCGGTCCTGATCCTGTCCGCGCTTGGCCAGGTCGACGACCGCGTCAAAGGGCTGCGCACCGGCGGCGACGATTATCTCGCCAAGCCCTACGCCTTCTCGGAGCTGTTGGCGCGGGTCGAGGCGCTGGCGCGCCGGCGCGGCAGCCGCGGCGAGGAGACCGTCTATCGCGTCGGCGATCTCGAACTCAACCGGCTGTCGCATGAAGTCAGCCGCGCCGGGCAGGAGGTGCAGCTGCAGCCGCGCGAATTCCGCCTGCTCGAATATCTGATGCGGCATGCCGGCCAGGTCGTCACTCGCACCATGCTTTTGGAGAACGTCTGGGATTATCATTTCGATCCGCAGACCAATGTGATCGACGTGCACATTTCGCGATTGCGATCTAAAATCGACAAGGGTTTCGCCCAGCCGCTTCTGCATACCGTGCGCGGCGCGGGCTACATGATCCGCGACGGCGCGCGCTAGCGATGACGCGCGTTGATCGTCAGATCGGCCGGGATGCTCGCCATGAGTTCGACATTATGAGCAAGACGATCTCGGGCAACGCGGCGCCGTTTGTTGCCGCGCGCGATTTCCTGCTGCGCCATCGCGAGGATTACGCCACCGCCTACCGCGATTTCAAATGGCCGAAGCTCGAGCGCTTCAACTGGGCGCTCGATTATTTCGACGTCATGGCGCGCGACAATGCGCAGCCGGCGCTGTGGCTCGTCGACGACGACGGCGGCGAGATCAAGCTCTCGTTCGCGAGCTTGAGCGAGCGCTCGAACCAGGTCGCCAATGCGCTGCGCCGTCTCGGCGTGCGCCGCGGCGACCGCATCCTCGTCATGCTCGGCAATGTCGTGCCGCTGTGGGAATGCATGCTGGCGGCGATGAAGCTCGGCGCGGTGATCGTGCCGGCGACGACGCTGTTGACGCGCAACGATCTGGCCGACCGCTTCGCGCGCGGGCGCGTGCGGCATGTCATTGCCAGCGCCGACGCGGCGGCGAAATTCGCCGATCTGCCGGGTGACTACACGCGGATCGTCGTCGGCAAGGAAGTGCCGGGCTGGATTTCGTTCGAAAGCGGCTACGAGGCGTCGGCGGAGTTCACGCCGGACGGCGAAACGCACGCCGACGATCCGCTTCTGCTTTATTTCACCTCCGGCACCACGGCGACGCCGAAGCTCGTGCTGCACAGCCATCAAAGCTACCCGGTCGGCCATCTGTCGACGATGTATTGGCTCGGATTGCGGCCCGGCGACTTGCATCTCAACATTTCCTCGCCGGGCTGGGCCAAGCACGCCTGGAGCTGTTTCTTCTCGCCGTGGAACGCGGAAGCGTGCGTCTTCATCGTCAATCAGCCCCGTTTCAACGCCAAAGGTCTGCTCGACACCATCGCGCGCTGCGGCGTCACCACATTCTGCGCGCCGCCGACGGTGTGGCGCATGCTGATCCAGGAGGATCTGTCCGCCTGGAAGGTCCGCATCAAGGAGCTGATCGGCGCCGGCGAACCGCTCAATCCGGAGGTCATCGAGCGCGTCAGGGCGGCCTGGGGCATCACTATCCGCGACGGCTACGGCCAGACCGAAACGACGGCGTTGGTCGGCAACACGCCGGGCCAGAAGGTCAAGCCCGGCTCGATGGGCCGGCCGCTGCCGGGCTATCGCGTCGCGCTGTTCGATGCCGAGCGACAAGCCGGTCAAGGAGGGCGAGATCTGCCTCACGCTCGAGCCGCGCCCGACCGGATTGATGCAAGGCTATCAGGCCGACGACGGCGGCGTGCGCGCGATCGAGGGCGCGCTGTACCGGACCGGCGACGTCGCCGCAGTCGACGACGAGGGCTACCTGACCTATGTCGGGCGCGCCGACGACGTGTTCAAATCGTCCGACTACCGGATCAGCCCGTTCGAGCTCGAAAGCGTCTTGATCGAGCATGCTGCGGTGGCGGAGGCGGCCGTGGTGCCGTCACCCGATCCGCTGCGGCTTGCGGTGCCGAAGGCTTTTCTCGCGCTGACGCCCGGCCACGCGCCGGATCGCGCCACCGCGTTGTCGATTTTCCGGCATTGCCGGATCGCGCTCGCGCCGTTCAAGCGGGTGCGGCGACTGGAATTCGCCGAACTGCCGAAGACGATCTCCGGCAAAATCAGACGCGTCGAATTGCGGCGGGCCGAGGCGGCAAAACAGCGGGGCGGCAATCGCGCAAGTGGCGAATTTTGGGAAGACGATTTTTCCGAAAGCGAATTGGGCTTGCAGCCGAAAAACTCCAAATCGTGACCGCGCTAGGCAAGCTCATCCGCACGACGGCGTTCAAGCTGACGCTGTTTTATCTCGCCATCTTCATCCTGTTCGCCGCATCGCTGCTCGGCTATTTCGCGTTGAACACGCGCCGGCTCATCACCGAGCAGATCACCGCGACCGTCAACGGCGAGATCACCGGCCTGTCCGAGCAATATGCCCAAGGCGGCATCCGGCGCCTGGTCATCGTGGTCGATCTGCGCTCGCGGCGGCCGGGATCGAGCCTCTACCTGGTGACAACGCCGACCGGCGAGGGGCTCGCCGGCAATGTCGGCTCGCTGGAGCCCGGCGTGCTCGACCACCCCGGCTGGCTGGAAACCAATTATCGCCGGCTCGATGCGCCTGAAGGCAACGACCATCGCGCCTTGGTTCAGGTCGTGCAGCTGCCGGGCGGTTTCCATCTTCTGGTCGGGCGCGATCTCGAGGAGCGCGAGCGCCTGTTCGGCATCATCGCCAATGCCGGGCAATGGTCGCTGGCGCTGGTCATCGTGCTTGGCCTCGTCGGCGGTTTCTTTGTCAGCCGCCGCGTGCTCAGCCGCATCGATGCCATGACCGGCACCGCGCAAACCATCATGGCCGGCGACCTCTCCGGCCGCTTGCCGGTCGCGGGCACCGGCGACGAGCTCGATCGCCTCGCTGACGCCGTCAATGCCATGCTGGAGCGTATCGAAGCGCTGATGCGCGGCTTGAAGGAAGTTTCCGACAACATCGCGCACGACCTTAAAACGCCGCTGACGCGGCTGCGCAATCGCTGCGAGCAGGCGCTGCGCCATGCCTCGGGCGCCACCGATTATCGCTCCGCGCTGGAAGCGACCATCGCCGAATCCGACGATCTCATCCGCACCTTCGACGCGCTGCTGATGATTGCGCGCGCCGAATCCGGGCAGGCGCGCGACAACATGACCGAATTCGACGCCGCCGAAATCGCACGCGACGTCGGTGAATTGTACGAGCCGCTGGCCGACGAAAAGGGCCTGACGCTGAAGGTAGAGGCGCCCGTCGCGGCGCCGGTGCGCGGCAATCGCGAACTTGTCAGTCAGGCGCTGGCCAACCTGGTCGACAACGCCATCAAATATGCCGGGCCGGAGAGCAGCAAATTGAATGGCGTGGCCGCCGAGATCGTGGTCAGGGCCGGCAATGACGGCGATCGCATCATGTTGAGCGTTGCCGATCGCGGGCCGGGCATTGCCGATGCCGATCGCGGCCGGGTGGTGGAACGCTTCGTGCGGCTTGAGCAGAGCCGCTCGGAGCCCGGCTCGGGCCTGGGTTTGAGTCTCGCGTCCGCCGTCGCGCGGCTGCATGGCGGCGAACTGAAACTGGAGGACAATCATCCCGGCCTGCGCAGCACCATCGCGCTGCCGCGCGCGGGTCCGGCCGCGGCGGCGGGGACGGGATGAAACGGCCGAGGGCGAAAAGGCGGCCGGACCGGAAACGCCAAAAGCAGAAAAAACACCGAAATCGCGACGACGCAGCACTGATCCGGCGGCTTTCCGGCGCGCTGCCAGTGGCCGGCACCGCGACCTCCGCGCCAGTATCGGCGTGGCTGGCGAGCCTCAAGACCAAAGCCGGCAAGATGCTGCAAGCGCTGGTCCGTGAACAGCCGTTGCTGTTGGGGCTGATCGGCAGCGTGGCCGAAGCGGCGCCATTTCTTTGGGATCTGATGCGGGCGGATCCCGCGCGTTTGGTGCGCCTGCTCGACAACGATCCCGATGCCGCGCTCGCCGCGTTGCTCGCGGCAACGCAGCACGCAGCCGCCGCGGCGCGCTCGCAGGACGAGGTGATGCGCACGCTGCGCCGCATGCGGGCGCAGGCCGCGCTTTTGATCGCGCTCGCCGATATAGGCGGCGTCTGGAATGTTCCGCGCGTCACCGGCGCGCTCACCGATGTCGCCGAATGCGCGCTCACTGCCGCGGTGAATTATCTGCTGTGCGAGGGCGCCGGGCGCCAAAAACTCGCGCCGCCGGATCGCGACCGCCCCGACGCCGGATCCGGCTACATCGTGCTCGCCATGGGCAAGATGGGCGGCCATGAGCTTAATTTTTCCAGCGACATCGATCTCATGGTGTTCTTCGACGCGGCCGCGGCGAAACTCGGGCGCGATGTCGAGCCGATGCGGTTCTACGTCGGGATCACCCGCGATCTGGTCAAGCTTTTGCAGGAGCGCACGCCGGACGGCTATGTGCTTCGCGTCGATTTGCGGTTGCGCCCCGATCCGGCTTCGACCCAGATCGCGATTTCGACCGAGGCGGCGCTGGCTTACTACGAAAGCCGCGGCCAGAACTGGGAACGCGCGGCTTTGATCAAGGCGCGCGCCTGCGCCGGCGATCTCGCCGCCGGCGAGAGGTTCTTGCGCGATCTGTCGCCCTTCATCTGGCGAAAATATCTCGATTACGCGACCGTCGCCGACGTCCACGAAATGAAGCGGCAAATCCACGCCTATCGCGGCCATGGCGAGATCGCCATCGAGGGCCACAATATCAAGCTCGGTCGCGGCGGCATCCGCGAGATCGAATTCTTCGTGCAGACCCAGCAGCTCATTGCCGGCGGCCGGCATGCCGAATTGCGCGGCCGTGGCACTGTCGCCATGCTGGAAATACTGGCCGCCGAAGGCTGGATCGACGCCGCCGCGCGCGACGAACTGACCACGGCCTACGATTTCCTGCGCCGCGTCGAGCACCGCCTGCAGATGATGGCCGACGAGCAGACCCACACGCTGCCGGCCGACGCCGAGGCGCTCGGCGTCTTTGCCCGCTTTCTCGGCTTTGCCGACCGCGACGATTTTGCCGGCATGCTGGTTTCGCATTTGCGCAAGGTCGAGCGGCATTATGTAAGGCTATTCGAGCGCGCGCCGGAATTTTTGGCGCGGCAGCAGAACCTGTCGTTCGAGTCGGGCAATGAGAGCGAAACGCTCGACCGCCTGGCGGGGCTGGGCTTTCGCCAGCCGCAAGGCGTCGTCGAGGCGGTGCACAAATGGCGCGCCGGCGCTTACCGCGCGCTGCGCGGCGAGCAGGCCCGCGCCAATCTCACCGAGCTTGTTCCGGTCATCATCGACCAATTATCGCGCGCGGAAAATCCGGATGCCGCCGTCGCGGCGTTCGATCGTTTCCTCGCCGGGCTGCGGGCGGGCGGGCGCTTTTTGTCGCTGTTGCGGCAGAACCCGGAACTGATCCGCTTTGTCACGCTGATCCTCGGCACCGCGCCGCGGCTTGCCGATATTCTGGCGCACAATCCGCATTTCATCGATCCCTTGGTCGAGCCGCTCTTTTTCGGCTCGCTGCCCGACGAAAAACGGCTGCAAGCGGAGCTTGGCCGCGCGCTCGAAGACACGCGCGGCTACGAGGCGGTGCTCGACGCCATTCGCCTGTTCGGCCAGGAGCAGATGTTTCTGATCGGCGCGCGTATCCTGTCCGGCCTGGTGTCCGCGGAGCAGGCGGGCGAGGTTTTTGCCGGGCTGGCCGATGTGCTGTTGCGCGCCGTGCACACGCAGGCGCAAGCCGATTTCGCGGCGGCGCATGGCCGCATGCGCGGCGGCGAGAGCGCGATCCTCGCGCTCGGCCGGCTCGGCGCGCGCGAGATGACCGCAAGTTCCGATCTCGACCTCATCGTGATCTACGATTTCGATCAAAAGCACCCGAATTCCGATGGCAAGCGGCCGCTCTACGGCGCTCAATATTTCGCCCGCTTCACCCAGCGCTTGATCAGCGCGCTGACCGTGCAGACCAATTACGGCGTGCTGTATCAGGTCGACATGCGGTTGCGGCCGTCGGGGCGGTCCGGTCCGGTCGCCACGCAAATCGACGGCTTTAAAAGCTATCAGAAGCGTGAGGCCTGGACCTGGGAGCACATGGCGCTCACCCGCGCGAGGGTGGTGTCGGGGCCGGCGGATTTTGCGGCGAAAATCGAGGCGGCAATCCGCGACGTGCTCTGCCGCAAAAGAAATCCGCGCACCGTCGCCGACGACGTCGTCGAAATGCGCGCCGCCATCGCCAAGGAAAAGGGCGACGCCAACCCGTGGGACTTCAAATATGCGGCCGGCGGATTGGTCGATATCGAATTCGTCGCGCAATATCTGCAGCTTATCCATGCCGCGGCGATGCCGGAAATTCTCGACACTTCGACGGCGCGGACGCTGGAAAAGGCGGCGCGGCTCGGCGTGCTCAAGCCCGAAGACGCCGAAGTCCTACGCCCCGCCGTGCGGCTGTTCCACGACCTGACGCAAATCCTCCGGCTCTGTCTGCCCACGGCATTCGATCCGAAAACGGCAAGTTCCGGCGTGCTCACGCTCTTGGCGCGCGCCGCCGATCTGCCGGATTTCCCGGCGCTGCAGGCCTATGTCGCGGAAACCCAGCGTCAGGTGCGCGCTTGCTTCGTGCGGATTTTGGGGAAGGGGCCTGTGGGCCGTTAGGCGGCCACTTCAGGGTGACGGACAACAGTCTCCGCCTTCTCCGCCCGCGCCTGCAGTTTCGCCTCCAGCGGCAGGCGGACCACGACCATCGTACCCTGACCGAGCTTCGAGCGGATGCGCATGGCGCCGCCGTGCATCTCGGCAAGCGATTTGGCGATCGCAAGCCCCAGTCCGGAGCCTTGATGGCGTTTGGTCAACTGGCTCTCGACCTGCTCGAACGGCCGGCCGAGTTTGCGCAGCGCTTCCTTCGGAATGCCGATGCCGTTGTCGCAGATGGCGATCGTCACCATGCCGCCGATGCGCCGCCCGCGCACCGTCACCGCGCCGCCGTCGGGGGTGAACTTCACGGCGTTGGAGAGGAGATTGAGCGCGATCTGCTTTAGCGCGCGGCGGTCGGCGTTGAGCTGGACGTTCGGCTCGACATAGGCGTTGAGCACGAGACGCTTCTCGCCGGCGCGGGTCGAAACCACCCGCAGACAGTCGGCCAGCACCGGCTCAAGCGCCACGACCTCGGTGGCAAGCCGAATGCCGCCGGCCTCGATCTTCGACATGTCGAGGATGTCGTTGATGACGTCGAGCAGATATTCGCCGCTTTCGCGGATGTCGCGGGAATATTCGGTGTATTTCTCGGCGCCGAGCGGGCCGAACATCGCCGATTCCATGATCTCGGAAAAGCCGATGATGGCATTGAGCGGCGTGCGCAGCTCATGGCTCATATTGGCCAGGAATTTCGACTTCGCCGCATTGGCGTCCTCGGCACGGGTTTTTTCCTCGGCGTATTTTTCCGCCAGATCGGCAAGCTCGGCGGTTTGCAATTCCAGCGCCTGCTGCGATTTGCGTAGGTCGACGATGGTGGCGATCTGGCGTTTCTCGCCCTCGACCAGTTTCTGCTCGTGCTGCTTGATCTTGGTGATGTCGGTGCCGACCGAGACGTAGCCGCCGTCCTTTGTGCGGCGTTCGCTGATATGCATCCAGCGGCCGTCGTCGAGTTGCGCCTCGAAAGTGCGCGCGCCGCGCGGCTCGGCGCCGTCATTGGCGACCGTGGTGCGGATGAGCGGCTTGCGCCCGGTAGCGACGATGGTTTCGTAGGACGTGCCGGCGGCGACCGCGTCGTCCGGCAGATGATGCAGTTCCTGGAAATTCGAATTGCACAGGACGAGGCGATTGTCGGCGTCCCACAGCACAAACGCTTCCGGGATGGTTTCGATGGCGTCGCGCAGCCGCAAATCGGCCGCCACGGTGCGTTCGACCAGGCTCTTCTGCTCGGTGATGTCGACGGCGATGCCGATCAGATGCAGGCCGGCTTCGCCATCCTGGCGCGCCAATTCGCAGCGCGCCCGCAGCCACAGCCAGCGGCCGTCGGCGTGCCGCATGCGGAAGGCGTGGTCGATCGAGGCCACCTTGGCGTCGGCGAGTTGCGCGGCCAGCTCATAGAGATTGATGTCGTCCTTGTGGACGAGCGCGTTGACGTCGCCGAAGGTGAGCAGATCGTCCTGCTGCGGCATGCCGAGGATGTCGTACATCGAATGCGACCAGAACACGCGGCCCCGTGCGAGGTCCCAGTCCCACAGCCCGCAGCGGCCGCGATTGAGCGCGGTATCGATGCGGCTGCGCACCGTGTCGTGAATGAGATCGGCTTCTCTGGCGCGCGTCGCCTGCCAGTGGAAGGCGAAGCCGAGGATCAGCACCACAAAGCCGGTCGTGGCCGACAGTGTGACGGTCAGCGCGGTGGTGGAGCGCCAGCTGGCGAGCGCATCGTCGCGGCTCTGGACGACGGCAAGCAGCCCGACCGGATTTTGCAACGCCCGCACCGTGGCGAAAGCATCTTCATCGTCGGCCATGATGATCTCGCGCGTGCCGGCGCCGGCGCCGAGCGTGGTCAGCGGCTGAAACGGTCCGAGCACGTCGAGGATATTGCGTCCCACGGTCTGCGGGTCGTTCGGCATGCTGGCGATGATGGTGCCGTCGGCGTCGGCGACGAGGATGCGCCGGCCGCCTCCGGTCGCCCACACCGGCAGCGCCTGTTCCAGCGCGTCTGACGTGCGCGCGACGTGCGATTTGCCGTCGCGCGACGGACGATCGAGCTCGGCGGCGAAATGATCGGCCAGCGCCTCGATGGTTTGTGTGGTGTCGAACACGATCTGGCGGCGGTGTTCGAGCACTTGCACGGCGGCACCGATGCAGATCGTCAGCATGAAAGCGACGATGAGAACCGGCACGGCGCGGCGTAACAGCGGCTCGGCGGTGAGAAGGCGACGGTAGGCGGGATTGGCGATCGATTGCGCCAGCCCCTTGATCGAATCCGAACGTAGAGACGCACTCGCCATGTCGGCGCGCGCCATGCCTGCCTCCGTTTTGGACGATCCCCGTTCGAGAAAGAAATGCCGCGTCTTCCCGAATCGTCATCAATAGAATTGATGCGCGCTGATTTGTCGAGAGTCCGGAGTCAATATTTTTTTAAGAATTGTCCCAAGGTTTTTTTGCAGTGCGGGAGTCGTTCGCTTTCGCCGCAACGCGCCACGCGCGTGGCGCGGACTCAAATGCCGAGTTCAAATCAATGACGTGGCTGGCGCGTTAACCGTCCGCCAGCGTGCGCGCGACGATGTCGTGGACGTCACGCGACAAAGCCGGCGCGGCGGCGACGCGGCGCAACGCCGCTTCGGCGCGCTCGCGGCGTTTGGCTTCGAGCGCGCGCCACGAGCGGAACGCGCCCATCAGCCGCGCCGCCACTTGCGGATTCTTGGGGTCGAGCGACAGCACAAAATCGCCGACGAAGTCGTAGCCGGCGCCGTCGGCGCGATTGAACTGGGTGTGATTGACCTGCGCGAACGAACCGATCAGCGCCCGGATGCGGTTGGGATTGGAGACCGAGAAAGCGGGATGCCTGGTCAGCGCGCGCACGCGATCGAGCGTCGCCGGCTCCGGGATCGCGGCCTGCAGCGAGAGCCATTTGTCGATGATCAAGGGATCGTCGGCATAGCGCTTATAGAAGTCGTCGAGCGCTGCGGCGCGCTCGGGCCGGTCGTGCAGCGCCAACGTTTCCAGCGCCGCCATGCGGTCGGTCATGTTGTCGGCGTTACCGTATTGCGCGAAGGCGCGCGCGATTGCTTCGCTCGCTTCCGTCATCGCCATAAGATCGAGGCAGACATTCTTGAGCGTGCGCCGCCCGGCGCCCTCGGCGTCCGGCCGATACGGCCCGATTGCAGCCATGCGCCGATAGGTCTCGGCCAAAGCCGCGCCATGGCGCGCGCCGATCGCCCCGCGCAGGTTTCGGCGCGCGGTAAAAACCGCCTGGGGATCGACATCGCGGCCGATCTCGCGCGCGATGTCGGCCTCGCTCGGCGGCGCCAAAGTCAGCGCGATAAAGGCGGGTTCGAGCGTGGGGTCCTTGAGGATCGCGCCGAGCGCCTCCATCAGGCCTTCGTCGTCGCGCGGCGCCGCGCCGGCCCGCAAGGCCGCGATGTTGGATTTCAGCAATGTCATCGCCAGCGTCTGCACCGCCTGCCAGCGATTGAACGGGTCGGCATCGTGCGCGGCGAGAAAACGCAGATCGTCGGCTTCAAGCGGCAGCACAAGCTTGATCGGCGCCGAGAAGCCGCGGTTAAGCGACGGGATCGGCCGCTCGGTAAGCCCGGTGAAGACAAAGCTTTGGCTCGGCCGCGTCAGTTCGATGACGCCGCGCTCAACCGGCTTGCCGTCGAGCACAAGCGGCAGGTTGCCGCCGTTTTTGTCGACGAGCCCAAGCGCCAGCGGAATGACCATCGGCGCTTTGTCGGGCTGGCCGGGCGTTGGCGTGATGGTCTGGGTCATATCGAGACGATAAGTGCGGGCGCCGGCATCGTAATGCGGCACGACCTTGATCTCCGGCGTGCCGGCTTGCGAGTACCACCGCATGAATTGCGGAAAAAAATCCCGCCCGCTGGCGTCGGCGAAGCATTGCACGAATTGCTCGACGGTCGCCGCCTGGCCGTCGTGACGCGTGAAATAGAGATCCATGCCTTTGCGGAACATCGCCGGGCCGAGGAGCGTGCGAATCATGCGCACCACTTCGGCGCCCTTGTCGTAAACGGTCGACGTGTAGAAGTTATTGATTTCATGATAGATTTCAGGGCGGACCGGGTGGGCGAGGGGGCCTGCATCCTCGACGAACTGAAATGAGCGCAGGTTTCGTACGTCGCTGATGCGCTCGACCGCGCGCGAGCGCTGGTCGGCGGTGAATTCCTGGTCGCGAAACACCGTCAGCCCTTCTTTCAGGCAAAGCTGAAACCAGTCGCGGCAGGTGATGCGGTCGCCGGTCCAGTTGTGGAAATATTCGTGCGCGATCACCGCCTCGATGCCGGCATAGTCGCCGTCGGTCGCGGTGGTCGGCGAGGCGAGCACGTACTTGTCGTTAAAGACGTTGAGCCCCTTGTTCTCCATCGCGCCCATATTGAAGGCGGAGACCGCGACGATCATGAAAATATCGAGATCATATTCGCGGCCGAACGCGGTCTCGTCCCAGCGCATGGCGCGCTTGAGACTGTCCATGGCGTAGAAACAGCGATCCTCCTTGCCGGGCTCGACATAGATGGCGAGCGTGACCTTACGGCCGGACATGGTGGTAAAACTGTCGCCGACGCGGGCGAGATTGCCGCCGACCAGCGCGAACAAATACGACGGTTTTGGAAACGGATCGTGCCAGACCGCGAAATGCCGATTGCCGCCCGGCACTTCGCCTTGCGCGACGAGATTGCCGTTGGACAGCAGCACCGGCGCTTCGGCCTTGTCGGCTTCGACGCGCGTCGTATAGACGGCCATGACGTCCGGCCGGTCGATGAAATAAGTGATGCGGCGAAATCCTTCCGGCTCGCATTGCGTGCAATAAGTGGCGCCGGCGCGATAAAGCCCCATGAGCTGCGTATTGCCGGTGGGGTCGACGAGCGTTTCGATTTCGAGTTCGAACGGCCGGTTCGGCACTTGCGCGATAGTCAGCCGGTCCCGCGTGGCGACAAAACTGTCGGTTGGCAGCGTTTTGCCGTCGAGCGCGAGCGAGACGAGCCTGACCTCGTCGCCGTCGAGGACGAGCGGCGCCGGTGTGCCGGCGGAATTCGGCTTGAGCTTGAGCCTGGCGCGTACCTTGGTCGCCGCAGGGTCGAGCGACACGTCGAGATCGACGGTCTCGATCAGGAAGTCCGGCGGGCGATAATCGGCAAGGCGAACGGAGCGGGGTTCTTCGGTACGCATGATTGGCTTGATGTAGAGGCTTTGTCCGCGGATTGAAAGTCGCCGCGTTAGCGCCGCGGTTCGGCGTGGCCGATGACGCGGCGGATGGCCGGAAACCGTCGCCGCAGCCGGCGCTCCAGCGCGTCCACCAGATCGTGCACAGCACTGACCGACAGGCCCGGATCGACCCGGCAATGAAAGTTCACGATCTCGCCGTCGGCCGTCTCGCGCACGCGCACGTCGTGGACCTCGCCGATATCGGGCAGTTCGGCGGCGAGCGCGGCGAGGGCTTCGCGCACTTCGGCGATGCGTGCCGGTGAAGCATCGCGGCCGGCCAAAACGTCGGCGGGCAGCGGCTCGATGTGGGTTTCGACTTCGACGTCCGGTCCGAGTTCATGGCGCACCGCCTCTTCGAGCCGGCTCGCTGTCTCATGCGCGGCGCTGAGTGCCTCGGTGCCCTCAACTTCGAGATCGGCCGATACGGACAACCGGCCCGAGATGGTCTGCACGGCGATATGGTGGATGGCGAGGCCGAGGTCGCGCGCGATCACCATGACGCGCTCGCGCATCGTCTCGTCATCGAGCGCGTGCGCTTCGGTCGTGATGGTGACTTCGGCCGCCGGCATGTCGGCGCGGATGGCGCGCGTCAGCTGCTCCTTGATGGCCGTGACGCGATCGAGCGGCAGCGTACGGCTCACCGCGACGCCGAACTCGACGAACAGCACCGCGCCGGCCGGGCGCGCCCGCACCCGCTCGACCGCGACCACGCCGGGCACTTGCCGGGCGATCGCCGTAACGCGCTCGCTCACGCCCGCCGGCGCGGTGTCGGTGAGCGTATCGATGGTGCGCCGGCCGAGCCGGTAGCCGGCAATGCAGATGAAGACCGCAACCACGATGGCGGCTGTGGCATCGGCCCACGGATAGCCCGCCGCCACGCCGCCAAGCCCGATCAGCACCGCGATCGAAGACCACATATCCGAACCAAAGTGCAGCGCATCGGCTTCCAGAGCTTCGCTTAATGTCGCCTTGGCGACGCGCTTGAGCGCACGCGCGCGGAAGAAATCGACCACGATCGAACAGCCGATGACGACGAAAGCCGCGGCGCTTGCCTCGACGGCGTGCGCATGCCCGTCGATGAGCCGCTGCACGGCTTCCCAGATCACCACACCGCTGAGCAGGAACAACAAAGCGGTCTCGGCCAGCGCGCTGACGCTTTCGATTTTGCCGTGGCCGTATTGGTGCTCGGCGTCGGCCGGTTTGCCGGATAAGCGCACCGCGAAATACGTCAGCACCGTCGCCGACAAATCGAGCAGCGAATGTCCGGCCTCCGACAGAATGGCGAGCGAGCCGGTGAGCAGGCCGATGACGGCCTTCGCCACCGTCAACCCGGCGGAGGCCGCGATCGACCCGAGCGCGGCCTGTTCCTTGGCGTTCATTCGACGGCCCCTTGCCTGCGACGGGGTTAATGGCGGCGGGAAGGGGCGTCAACGTATCGCTTGGCGTGTTGTAACTACAGGGTTATTAGAGTTCGCACTTGGGCGGGCTCGGCTGCTATGGACAGGACGTGAACCGAACAGAACGCCAATTCTCCATCGCGCCGATGATGGACTGTGCTCGATATTAGAAAAACGAATTAAATATCAATTGTTTGGACGACGCCACATGGGTGCATATCGTACCGCCCGTCGTACGAGTGCCGAAAACTTCGGTGCTGAGACGCACCGTGCATTTGAGCTGATGAGTTCGTCTCAATTGCAATGATCGCTTTCGCCGTTTCACCTTCGACGCATTCGCATAATGACACGTTACGGAATAACGCCGCGCCGCTTGACGGCGCTTGGAGATGGCAACAGAGCCGGTCGAATTTTCAACATCGCGGGACTCCAAGCGACCGCGTTTGGGAGGCCTAACCCACGAAATTACCCACGATCGGTTTCCGGAATTTGGCAATAGACGGCGTACGACGAGCGATCGCAATTACAATTTAATCCGGGAAGCCGCACTATCCTTTGGACGGCAGCGACCGAGGGAGCACAAGCCAATCACGGAGGGAGTGTCCGCTAATAGTACCTAATTCTCATTTGATATCAAATAATTATGTCTTTTCATTTGTAAGCGCCCACAAATCGACCCGCGAATTGGCACCGGATTTCGGCGATCAATAGCGACCCTCCGCGAATAACGTTGCGACAGAAATCAGTAGCAAGCTAGCGATCACCCCAAATAAAATTTTGACGTTACTCACGACGAAATCCCCACCTATAAATTCACTTATCGGAATCGAAATTAGCACCCTCGCCCGGGTGGCTGCGGCGTTCGCATTCGGCGTCCGCTTTACCCCCGAAAGCTGCCGCGGCTGTCATCGACCGGCGCGTCCGCTAAGGGCCAAAAGCGAACTCATGCACTCCAACATGAGCACGGCCCAGAAACGCCTCGCGTTCTCCAAGAGCCGCTGAAGACCGGCGCTAAAACGGATTGATATAATTCAAGATCGCGATCAGCCGCAGCAGCACGCGCCGGATAATGTGGGTCGCCCATGTATGCGTGGTGAAGATTGCCGCAGTCCCTGCTGCCCCTGTGGTCGGCAAGCCACAAGCGGCCGTAAGAAATCTCATTTTGTTGGCTCAGGCGCGTCGACTTTCTTCCAGGTCGGGTCAGGATTGAACGACGTCATGCGTTCGGCAAGGTCCGACGTGTCCCGCCCTAGATCTTTCTGGAACACTGTGCCGGCATAATTGACGATGAATGTCATCACGCCGGAATTGCGATACTGCGCTGGGTAAGCCACCAGCGCGAAGCCGCCGAGCATTTTGCCGTTCACGACATAGTCGGCGGCACCGCCGTCGGCGGCCGGACCTTGCTTGGTGAGGATCTTGTAATAGTAACCGTGATAGGGCGCGCGGCCTTCGCCGGCGTGATAGCCTTGGCGCGACGCTGCGGCGAACAGTTCACCAAGCGGGCTTTCTTCCGCCCCCGGCGGGGTCGGCCAATAGAGGCCGTCGGTCTTACCCTCCGTACTGACGAAGCGCATGGCATAGACGCCTACGCCGGCGCCGCGATCCTTTGCCGCGTAATCGTTCTGCGCGTCGACGTAAGCAAGGCAGGTCTGGATCGTGTCGAGCTCGTTGTGGCCGATGCGACGAGCTAGAATCTCCTGGCGGCCGGCTTCGGTATCGAAGGTCCACGTGCCGTCCTTATCGCGGGCTAGCGGGATAGGGAACGGATAGTCATTGTCACCAATAATCAGCGTCGCCTTGCTGTCGCCATCCATGGCGATCGAATGTTTGGCGTCGTAGGAGGCGATGAAACGCGAGCGCACGGCATCGTCTGACACCTTATCGCCGGATGAGATGATGTCTTCGCCCTCCTTGCCCAGCACGACAAGCGCCGCTTTTTGATCGCCGCTTCTGGCGGTGGCGACGAGTGCGTCGACCGCGGCCTGCGGCGTCCTGTAACCCTTCTGTGCGAAGGCGGTCGGCGCCATCGCGAAGAAAATCATCGCCGCCGCCAGTGAAGCCAGCAGTCGCCGCAAGCGCGTGAAGCAAAGAGAGCGTGCTACGATCATGACACCCTCGCATGTTGCCGGCGTTCTGTCGTTGTCGGTACTCGCGCGCCTGATGCGAGCCACTGGTTGTAGGTTTGGAATGTCAGACCGAGCCTGTCGTAGAAGACTTTCAGGTAGCCGTCGGACCCACGGACGACCGCGTCGGGCGAGACGGCCTGCACTTCCTGCGCCATGACGCCGACATAGGCTTTGCTGCCGCCGTTATAGGCGAAGCGATAGAAGCCGATGCCACTGTCGAGACGGCCGAGCAGGACGATGTCGTGCTTGAGCCTCACGTCGGACCGGCGTCCACCACCACCGCCGCCACGTCCCCCGCCTCCGACACGACCGCCGCCGCCACGGGCCCCTCCGCCTCCTCCACCGCCGCCGAGACTGGCGCGGCCGCGGCCCGCCTCAATATTGGCGGCGCGCCCCGAGCTGATATTGCCGAAAGCGCCGGGACCGCGGCCGCCTCCGCCGAGGCTCTGCCGACTACCACCACCGCCGAGGCTCGCACGATTGCCACCACCTGGGCTTGGTCGATTACCGCCGCCACCGATGCTTGGCTTGTTGCCGCCGCCGCCCGGCCCCGGTCGGTTTCCGCCGCCCAGTCCCGCGCTGCCGCCGGGTTGCAGCACCTGATTGCCGTTGCGGCCGCGGAAATCCATGCGGTTCTGTGAGCCGCCGCCAGCACCACCACGATTGCCGCCGAATTTTGCCGCGACATCGGTATTGGCATAGCGCACGCCCTGACGATGCGCCGGATTGTGCGTCCAGTTATTGCCGCCGTTGCCGCGATTGATGTTGTTGATGTTGACGTTGCGATTGTTGCTGATGTTGATGGTGTTGCCGCCCCAATTGACGCCGGCGCCCCAATAGCCGCCGCCGACCCAGCGGCCAAGCGCGTAACCAGCGCCGAACGCGATTCCGGTCGCGATGATGCCGGCCGCTATATAGCCTGGCGCCGGCCAGTAGTAAGGCGGATAGGCGGGATACGGCCAGGGTCCATAGACCACCGACGGATCGTAGTAAGGCACATAAAGCGTGTCCGGCTGCGCCGGCGCGATGACGATGACCTGCCTCCCGCCCTGATCCTGCGTCGCCACCGTCTGCTGCTGGTTCGAGGCGAGCTGGTTGTTGGCCTGCGCCTTAGCGCGTAGCCGCTGGACGGCGTCCATAACGTCCGGCTGCTGCGCCAGCACCGCATTGCCGAGCGCCTGCGTCCAGTCGAGCTTGGTGCTCATCATGTCGAGAACGTCCGGTGTCGCCACCAGCGACTTCACGCTGTCATCCCAGCTTTGCTGGCCGATCGCCGCGGTCAGCGCATCGCCTTTGAGATTCTTGTTAGCATTGACCCAGCGGTCGGCCTCGACGACTTCGAGCGGATAGGTCGAAGCCATGAAAATTTCCGACAGCAGGGCGTCAGGATAAAGTGCGATCGGCGCGACCAGCGCGTCGAGCTGTCCGGCCGACAATAGCTGCGATTGCTCGGTGGACGCCTGCTGCTGCGGTTGGAGCGGCGGGGCTGACTGCGCCTCCGCTGCGAGCGGCATCAAAATCGAAAGCGCGACTGCGAGCAGTCGCACCGACAGCGAACTCATGACAGCCTCCCGGGCCATTAATTTGCGCCACGGCCGCGCCTTTGGTTTGTATTCTATCTGCGTCTTCATCTCATTGCACTCTCGGTAATTGGGGCATCGATTGCCTTGGCTGGAAGGGACGCAATTGAGGACGGCGACGATCACCCCCTAAGATCAAGCGGATGGGGTTCAGAATTTTTGCTTGAAACCAAGTGAAATGCCCGTGCTGCTGGGTTGGTCATCTTTCCAATTGCGCATAACCTTCACCGCGATCGAGCTTTCCCCGGCGAGCTTGAAGGTGACGCCGGTCGCAAGCTGCGGCGTGTTGTAATCGTCGTCGCGTTCGAACCCATCTCGGAATCTGCAAGAAATCGCGTTCCAGGTTATGTTTTGATTGAGGTCGAGATCGGCGCCGACGCGCAGAACGTAGTACGGGAAGTAGGTGCTGGGATCTTTCCGCCAGTGCTCGCCTAATCCTGCGCTGCCGTTCACCGAAAGCACAGAATTGAGCCGCATACGGTAGCCGAGCGTTGCTTCGAGATTTTGGCTGGCACGATCGCTGAAGGTCGTATCGGTGTATTGGAACGAACCTCCCAAGATTAGGCCGTCGTCGAACGTGTGCGCTCCGTTGAGTTCGTATTTGAGGTCCTTTGGGACGTCAAAATCGCCAGGATCCCGATCGGTCGTCATCGTCATGCCGACGGAGTTGCTGCCGGCGCTGGCAACCTCGTTTGTGGTCACAATCGCCCCGACAATCAGCATCGCATTTGCTAACTGCCACGTCGCACGGTCTCTTCGCGGCAAACTCACAGCGTTTTTTCGGCCTCCGAGCTTTAGATGAAAGCCTCAATCAACCCGCTCGAAATCACCCGGCTTCCAGGTCTTGTCGAACCAAGGCTCCAGCGGCGCGTAGAGCCGCAACAGCGAATTCCAGCCCTTGCCCGGCATGGTCTGCACCCAATTGGTTTCCTGTCCCGCCGGAGCCTTGGGGCCGAACCACACCGTCACCGAACCATCGGCGTTCTTCTTGATGTCCTGCTTGTTGCTGTCGAGGCCGGCAAGCTTCTGGTCGGTCTCCAGCATCGAGCGGGTCTGCCCGTCATAGACCATGAACGACCAGAATTGTCCGACCGGTATCGGCGCGGGCAGCGTGATCTTGTAGGTCTTGCCGCCGTCGAGATAGCGGCCCATCGAGTCGCGGGCAGCATACGCATAGGCCGAGCCGGTGCCCGGCTTGCGAAAAGGCCATCGCGGGCGTGATGCCGGTGGCGTAGTAGTGAAACATTGTGCGCGCGTCGAGCATGCGTTCGCCGTTGTTCAGAAACGTCGTAGCTGCCGCCGATGAACGTGGTGCCCCATTGGCGATCGGGATAGAATTTCACGCGATCGTCGCGCGGAGCGAATACGATGGCGCGCGCCGTTGCGTTGGCGACCGCGACCGCGTCGGTGAGGATGCCCTTCATGCGCTCATCGGGCGCAAATGGCTGGCCTTTCTTGATGCCGATTGCGGCGAACATTCCGACGATCTCCGGGTCAAAGGCATCGGCCGGCTCGTGCTGGATCACGGCGTTGATCTCTTCGTAGAAATGGAAATTGTTGGCGTGGATCGTGTTGAACTGCACGCCCGATAGATCGACGAACGCTTGCGCCGGCGGATTGCTGGCGGCGGACAACGGATAAACCCGCGCGCTGGCCTTGACGCCATTCGCGGCGGCGGCGATGTCCCCGCCTTTGACGAAGGCGCGATAGAAAACCAAATTGCTGTAGGTTGGCGGCTTTGCGACGAAATAGCCGTCCGATGGAACGGTTCCGGTGTAGCCCGGCGGAACGAACAAATACTTGCCGCCCTTGCCCTTGTCGGGGCCGGTCAGTCCCACGTCTGTCACCCAACGGAAATAGGCATCGTCGACCGGACCGAGAACACCGGGCGGCACTTCGACGACCATCGGTCCATCCTTGAGGTCCAAGCACTGAAGACATAGACCGTGTGGAATTTGCCGTCAGGAACAGCGAGCGCGCATCCATCAGGTCTTGAAAGATCCCGATGCCGCTGTTTCGCTTGACACCGGCCTGGCTCAACCCTTCGCAAGCTGCGTAAAGCGACGCAGCCGGAATGCCACTGAGAAACGCCTCGACGCCGCGCGGGAAGTCGAGATTGTCGTAGACTTTTTGCACAGTCTCCGGATCGGGCAGGCCGTCGAAGAATTTCAGCGTGCCGATCCGCGTCTGCACCGTGTCAGGCGTTGTAATGTAGGGCGGGACCTTGGCGGAGTATTTCGGTGTGGGCTGCCCCTGCGCCCATCCTGGCATCGGAGCAGGGACAACAAGCAATGCAAGTGTGGTCATCACCTGAAAAATTCGCGTCATTGGACTGCCTTCATGAGTTTCATTGTTACAGCGTTTCGTGCTTAGCGGGACGGCACCGGGTAGACGAATGGGCCCGGCTTCACGCGACGCGTCGCAGCGGCGGCTTGGTCCACTTGCCATCCAACGCTTCTGCCTTCGGCCAGTAGAGACGCAAATACATCCGGAATGGTCCCTCCGGCGCGGGAAGCCAGTTGGCCTCCTTGTCCTTACCGGGCGACTGGTTCTGAATGTGCAGCGTCAGGCCTCCATCGGCGTCCTTCACAAATTGCGGCACCATCGGCGAGTTGAGCAGGTAGCGGTCGATCGGATTAGCCACAAGCAGGCTCTCGGGCATTTTATACATGGTGAGCGACCAGAACGCGTTGACCGGCGGTAATTGGCCGGGTGGAAAGCGCAAGGCGTATTTGTTGGCGCCGCTCAGCTTTTCGTTCGCCTGATCCACGCCGTAGATCGGGTAGATCGCGTCCTCCTTTGAATTGCCGTAGATGCCAAGGACGGCGGCGCCCATGCGGTAGAGATAATTATTCTTCAAGTACTCGCGCGTCCCGAATACGTCGGCCGAGGTCACTTTACCTTCGTCAAACTGTTTCAGTAGGGCGGCGAAGTCAGCCCAAGCATCGGCCCGGCCTTCCCTGATCGCCTTGGTCATTTCAGGCGAGAGCTTGCTGGCGTCGAACGACTGGTCCGCGCCAATCCCGATTTTGGCGAAGCGTTGCATCAGTTCCACTTCGGAAGGGTCCGTCGGACAGTAGCGCAGAACGAAGTTCAGGATGTTGAAGAACTCCAAAGAGGTCTTCTGTGTTTCGGCGGTGAGGGGCTTGATGAAATCAATTGTTGGCGCGGGCGTATGGGCCGGCTGGCCGAAAAATGCCGACAGTGTCTGGACCTTGAAGCCAGCCTGCACCTTTTTAACGTTGTCCAGGTCGCTCGGGTCGAAAAGCTGCACGCGATAGATCGGCATGAGGAGGTGCGTTTCGGAACGGATCACTTTCTTCATGCCATTTGGTGTTTCGCCCTTCCAGTTCGGCCCCCCGACGAGGAAATTGGCTGCATCGTTGCCGGTACTGCGGCTACCGGCGTAGTCAATATTGAAGGTGTAAGCGTCGGTGAATTGGATGCTGTAGTAACGCTTCTTCTCAATCTCGGGCACGGTGAGCACGATAGGTTCGGCACGAAGGTCGAGGCCTAACCACGAATAGGGTGTGTCCGAGTTGGGCGTCTGGATGGCCGTGTCGGCCGGGGTGTAGACGCGCGGCGTGTTGGCAATATGGTTCCAGGGCGCCTTGAATTCGGGACCGTTTGTGTCCACGAAGTAGTCGTACTGGATGCGGTAGCTATCCACTAACGGGAAGCCGTAGACGTACGCTTCCTTGGCGATGGCGCGGGCTTCTGCAGGGCTAACTCCGGCTTGCGCGTTAGCCGCTGAGAAGCGGAGTGCCGGCAGCAGCGCAATCCCGCTCGCAAAAGCTCTTCGTGTTACGGTTTTCACGAATCAAGCCCTTACATTTTCGCTAGGTCGGGCGAAACGCGCGGATCGATTCTGATCCCACCAGGTCGCCCTAATCTCCGGTGAAGTGCCCGAGCGTATCAAGCTCACCCCCGGCAAGATACCGCCTGTTTTAAGGCACTACGGCGACACGCATTTTGTGCGGCTGTATCAGCGTAGCGATAGCCTCAGAGGTTTTTTTAATAAGGGATTTGCTGATTGCTGGAGACGACGTCGAATGTCCGCTTCGGGTCATAAGCTGCCGCGGCGCGGTCAAATCGCGGCGTCCGCTTTACCCCCGAAAACTGCCGCGGCGCTCGCTGACCGCAGTGTCCGCTACGGGCCGAAAGCAGACATCGCCCTGCTTTCTGAGGCAGGGAATTGAGATACCTTATGGTCTCGCCCGGGAGGCAGGCCATGAAACTTCCCCACCGAAGACATTTCCTGCATCTGACGGCAGGTGCTGTCGCACTTTCAGCCGCACCCCGGCTCGCTTTGGCGCAAGCCTATCCGGTGCGTCCGGTACGCCTCCTTGTCGGCTTTCCGCCCGGCGGCGTGACGGACGTCGTGGCGCGCCTGATCGGTCCGATGCTTTCGGAGCGGCTCGGCCAGCCATTTGCCGTCGAGAATAGGCCCGGCGCCAGCAGCAACATCGCGCTTGAGGAGACCGTGCGGGCGGCGCCGGACGGCTATACCTTATTCCTCGTCTCGGCGACGAACGCTTTCAACGAGACGCTCTACGATAATCTCCATTTCAGTCTTGCGCGCGACATGGCTCCTGTCGCGAGCATCGGCCGCGACGCGTTTATCATGGTCGTAAATCCGTCGTTTCCGGCTAAGAGCGGCGCAGAGTTTGTCGCTTACGCGAAAGCCAATCCCGGCAAGGTCAACATGGCGACGTCGGGGCTCGGCAGCGCATCGGACCTTTACGGCGAGTTGTTCAAATCGCTGGCCGGCGTCGATCTGCTCGCTGTGCATTATCGCGGCGTAGGGCAAGCATTGCCGGATCTCTTGAGCGGTCGCGTTGACGTCATGTTTTTCCCGCTTGCCGGCGTGGTCAGCTACATCAAGGCCGGTAAGCTTCGCGCGCTGGGCGTTACCACTCCGACGCGACGTGAGGTGGTAGCTGATGTGCCGCCGATCGGCGATTTCGTGAAGGGCTACGAGGGTACCGATTGGACCGGCATTGGCGCCGCCGCGAACACGCCGCCGGCGGTTATCGCAACCCTCAATAAAGCGGTGAACGCCGTGCTTGCCGATGCAACGTTCAAGGCGCGGCTTGCGGATCTCGGCGTCGAGCCGTTTCCGAGCACGCCTGCCGAATTCGGCACGTTCATCGCCAGTTACACCGAGCAGTGGGCCAAGGTGATCAGGGCGGCTGGCATCAAGGCGGACTAAGCACCGAAACGATGTCCTGATATTCCATATTTCCCGTTAGGCGAATTTGGCGCGGCGACTGTCCGTTGGGTCACAAGCGGCCGCGACCGGACTAACTGTTGGCGTCCGCTTTGGCCCCGATAACGGACAAGACGCTGGCGGATCGCCGCAAGGTCCGGAAAGACTGCGCGGCTTGCATCCCGACGTGCCGATCTGGACGGCGGCCATCCACGAAGGTCTCGACGACGAGGGCTTTATTCTTCCCGGCCTGGGCGACGCCGGCGACCGCGCCTATGGTACTAAGTAAGTGGTTGCAGCAGACAGGGACTGTGTCGTGAGATGTTGACCAATTCGCCTGCGGATCGCTACCGGAAATCTAACGATGCAGCCGGCTCGCTTGGCACGCGCATCCTCGATTTGGCGGATCGTCTGGCCCGTTTTTCCGAAACGACCGACGGGTTGACCTGTACCTTCATGGCGCCCGCGCACCGCGCCGCGGCCGCCGATCTGCGTACGGTGATGACCGAAGCCGGGATGACCGCGCGCATCGACGCCGTCGGCAACGTTATCGGCCGCTATGCCGCCGCGGCCGTGGACGCTCCCGCGCTGATGGTTGCGTCGCACTACGATACCGTGCGCAACGCCGGGAAATACGACGGGCGGCTCGGAGTCCTCGCCGGCGTCGTGGCCGTCGAAGAGCTGCACCGACGTCAATTGACCTTGCCGTTCCATGTCGATGTCGTCGGCTTTTCCGAGGAAGAGGGCGTACGCTTTTTCGTTCCCTATATCGGCAGTGCCGCCATGGCCGGCCGCATCGACACTGCCGTCCTGAGCCGGCGCGACGCGCAAGGACGCAGCCTTGCCGATGTCCTTGCCGAATTGGGCGACGACGCTGCGAGCATCGCTGCGCTTGCCCGCCGCGACAAGCTGCTCGGTTATGTTGAAATTCACATCGAGCAAGGCCCGGTCCTGCTGCATGAAGGCTTGCCGGTTGGTGTCGTCACTGCCATCGCGGGGCTGACGCGGTATCGTGTCACCGCGCGCGGCGCTGCCGGCCACGCCGGCACGGTTCCAATGGGGCTGCGCCATGATGCCGCCGCGGCCGCCGCAGAAATCGTAAGCTTCGTGGAGCATCGCTGCTCGCGCTCGGCCGGGTTGGTGGGCACCGTTGGGCTGCTCCAGGTTCCCGACGGCGCCATCAACGTCATTCCCGGCCGGTGCGAGCTGTCGCTCGACATTCGCGCCGGCGACGAGGCTATGCTTGCCAGCGCGGTCGGCGACGTTATGCGCGGGATCGAAGCGATAGCTCAACGCCGCGGCGTGGCGATCGAAACGGAAAAGCTGATTGAGGCCTCGCCAATCCCATGTTCGCTCCGGATGCAACAGGCGCTCGCCGCCGCCGTGACGCGACAGGGCTTGACCGTCCGTCATCTCGTCAGCGGCGCCGGACACGATGCGGTGATGTTCGACGGGCTGACCGACATCGGCATGCTCTTTGTGCGCTGCGGGAACGGTGGCATCAGTCATTCACCGCTTGAAACGGTTACCGCCGAAGATGCCGACATCGCCGCGCGCGTGCTAATGGATTTCGTTATCAATTTGGATGTGCGCCGGTAAGGCTTGAGCGAGGGCGGCTATGACCACAGTTCGGATTAAGGCGGGGCCTTACGAATTCGAGGCGCGAATGGAAGAGGCGGCGGCGCCAAAAACCTGCGCGAAGTTCGCAAACCTGCTGCCGTACCGCCAGCAGATTATTCACGTCCGCTGGAGCGGGGAGGGCTGCTGGATTCCGCTCGGCGATCTTGATCTCGGCCTGCCGTATGAAAACCACACCAGCTATCCCGCCCCCGGCGATATTATCCTTTATCCTGGCGGCATCAGCGAAACGGAAATTCTGATGGCTTATGGCGCGGTGTCGTTTGCGAGCAAGGTCGGGCAGCTTGCCGGCAATCACTTCCTGACTGTGATGGAGGGCCGCGAAAATCTTGCGTCATTGGGCAAGCTCACCTTGTGGAAAGGCGCCCAGGATATTGTATTTGAGTGCGCTTGACGCTCGCTCGGTCAGGCGATGCCGAAATTCGCACCGGCGCGGCCATTGCCTAGGCGATATGCATCAGGCAGAGTTCATGGCGCGACGTGGAGCCGAGGCCATGTCTGTCGCTTTGCCGCGCCGGCGGTGTTTTCGGCGCGTTTAAGGCTAAAACCTCGGAGGCGATCATGCTGTCATGCATGCTGTCCTGCAAACGTCTGCTTCCCGCCGTGTTCGCCCTTGCCGCTCTCGGTTTTGCTCTCCCGGCACACGCCGACGAACTCGACTCCATCATGGCGGCCAAGGTCATCAAGGTCGCCGTGCCGCAGGATTTTGCGCCGTTTGGCTCGGCCGGGCTCGATCTCAAGCCGCAAGGCTACGACATCGACATGGCCAATCTGATCGCCAAGGCGCTCGGCGTGAAAGCCGAGCTCATCCCGGTCACCAGCGCCAACCGCATTGCTTATCTGCAGACGCACAAGGCCGACATCGTGATTTCCAGTCTCGGCAAGAACGCCGAGCGCGAGAAGGTGATCGATTTCTCCATCGCCTACGCGCCGTTCTTCTCCGGAGTGTTCGGCACCGCAGATGAACAAGGTCAACAAGCCTGCCGACCTCATCCGGCAAGACGGTCGGCGCCACGCGCGGCGCGATCGAAGAGCAGGCGCTGACGAACGATGGCGCCGCCGACACCACCATCAAACGCTTCGAGGATAACAACGCCACCATCGCCGCGTTTCGTTTCCGGCCAAGTCGACCTGATCGCCACCGGCAACACGGTCGCGGCGGCAATCGCCGAGCGAAATCCGCAGCGTGCGCCGATGCTGAAATTCGTCATCAAGGACAGTCCCTGCTATGTCGGCATCAACAAGGACGAGCCAAAGCTCAAGGCCAAGCTCAACGACGATCATCGCCAAGGCCAAGGCCGACGGCGAGATCGACAAGCTGTCGGAGAAATGGCTGAAGGCACCGCTGCCGCCCGGGCTTCTAAGCGAACGCCGCGGACGCGCGCCATGATCTATCATCTGCAATTCGGCGACCTGCTGCCCTATTGGCGGCGTGCTGCTCGACGGCCTGATCTTTACTGTCGTGCTGACGCTCGTCTCGACGGTTGCGGGCGTCGCGCTCGGCACCGCCGGCGCGTCGGCGCGCACTTTCGGCCCGCGCTGGCTCGGCCGCTTCGTCGTCGTCTATGTCGAATTGATCCGCAACACGCCGTTCATCGTGCAATTGTTCTTCATCTTCTTCGGCCTGCCGGCCTTGGGCCTGAAACTCTCCGAAACCACTGCCGCGTTCCTCGCCATGGTGATCAATCTCGGCGCCTATTCGACCGAGATCATCCGCGCCGGCATCGAAGCGGTGCCGAAAGGGCATATCGAGGCGGGCGCAAGCCTCGCCATGAGCAAATGGGAAGTGCTGCGCCATGTCGTGCTCAAGCAGGCGTTCCGCAAAATCTATCCGGCGCTGTCATCGCAGATCATCATCGTCATGCTCGGCTCGGCGGTGGTGTCGCAGATCTCGGCGCAGGACCTGACCTATGCCGCTAATTTCGTGCAATCGCGCAATTTCCGCGCCTTCGAGGTCTATCTCGTCGTGGCAGTGATCTATCTGCTGCTGGCGATCGGCATGCGCGCCGTGTTGCGCCGGCTGGGCCGCGTTCTTGTTCAAATCGGCGGTCTAAGCCATGCTGCAATTCAGCTTCTGGGACATCCTGTCGAATCTGCTGATCGCCACGCAGTGGACGCTCGTGCTTTCCGCTGATCGCCTTCGTCAGCGGCGGCATTGTCGGGCTGATCCTCTTGTTCATGCGCACTTCGCAGATCACGCCGTTGGAGTGGTTCACCAAGGCTCTATATCGAGTTCTTCCAGGGCACGCCGCTGCTGATGCAGCTGTTTCTGTTCTTCTTCGGCGTCGCGCTGTTCGGCATCGAGGTCAGCCCGTTGGCTTGCCGCCGGGCTCGCGCTCACCTTCTGGACCAGCGCGTTCCTGACCGAGATCTGGCGCGGCTGCGTCGAGGCGATCCCGCGCGGCCAATGGGAGGCGTCGTCGAGCCTCGCGCTCTCCTATATCGAACAGATGCGCTATGTGATCCTGCCGCAGGCCACGCGCATCGCGGTCGCGCCGACCGTCGGCTTCTCGGTGCAGGTGATCAAGGGCACCGCGCTCGCCTCGATCATCGGCTTCGTCGAACTGACCAAGGCCGGCACCGCTGCTCAACAACGCGACGTTTCCGGCCGTTTCTGGTCTATTCGCTGGTCGCGCTGATCTATTTCTGCCTGTGCTTCCCGCTGTCCTGGTGCGCCAAGAAACTCGAGGGTCGGCTCAATGTCGCTCGTTAGCATCCGTGACGTGAGAAAAAGCTTCGGTCCGCTCGAAGTGCTCAAGGGCGTCTCGCTCGAGGTGGCGAAAAGGGCGACGTCGTCGCCATCATCGGCCGCTCCGGCTCGGGCAAGAGCACGCTGCTGCGCTGCATCAACGGGCTGGAGACCTATCAGTCGCGGCGCGATCTTCGCCGACGGCATCGAGGTCGGCGGCGCGAAGACGAATCTGCGCGAGCTGCGCCGCCACGTCGGCATGGTGTTCCAGCAGTTCAACCTGTTCCCGCACCTGACCGCGGCCGAAAATGTGACGCTGGCGCCGACGGTGGTGAACAAGACTGGCAAGAAAGACGGCGCGCGACCTCGCCGCCGAAATGCTGGCCAAGGTGGGACTGTCGGAGAAGATCGACGCCTATCCGAGCCAGTTGTCGGGCGGCCAGCAGCAGCGCGTCGCCATTGCCCGCGCGCTGGCGATGCGGCCCAAGGTTCTGCTGTGCGACGAGATCACCTCGGCGCTCGATCCGGAGCTGGTCAACGAGGTGCTTGAAGTGCGTCGAGCAGCTCGCGCGCGAAGGCATGACGCTGATGCTGGTCACCCACGAGATGCGCTTTGCCCGCGACGTCGGCACATCTGGTGTTCATGCACCACGGCAAGGTGCACGAGCAAGGCCCGCCCGAAGAGCTCTTTTGCCGCGCCGAAGACGCCGGAATTGCAGCAGTTTGTCAGGCTCGATCGGGTGACCGACAGGCCAAGACGGCCAGACAGCCCGCGGACTTTTCAAATCTCATCACCCTCCTGGAATGGATTTGTTCGGCAACGCGGGTCGCAAAAATTTCGGCAATCGTGTCCGCTTCAGGTCATTAACTGCCGCCGCGGTTAAAGGCGGTCGTGTCCCCTTTACCCCCGAAAGCTGCCGCGACAATCGCGCGTCGGCGCGTGCCGCTTTGGGCCATAAGCGGACTCATGCACTGCAGCAAAAGCCGTCTTTATTCGATCACCTCGTCGGCGGTGGCGAGCAGCATCTGCGGGACGCTGAGACCGAGCGTCTTGGGAGGCACGGCAGCTATACCCTCAACAACGGACGCAGATGCGATGGACCTTCGTGACGGCGATGGGCCAATAGCGGGCGGACCCAGTTCACCGGCTCCTTTCGCATCTGCGAAACGACGTGGGGCCGGCCATAGCTGTAAAAGCCAATAAACATCATAATCTTGTGCAAAACTCGCCAATCTGTGACGGCGGTCACATTGCGGTGCAGCATAATGGTGTCATTGGGTGCGGCGGGGTAAGGGTGCTGCGTAAACCTCTAGAAGGGAGCTAATTTTGACTGACAATGCTGATGGTAGGAACGCATTCAATGTTGGTGATCAACGGCTGACAAAGCGGGAAGCGGAAATAGCCGGGCTCGTCTTCACAGGGTCTCGCGAATAAAGCAGTCGCGGGACAACTCGGGGTCCGAGAAGGCACGGTGAAGATTCACCTGCATAACATCTACCGAAAACTGCGCGTCGCGAATCGGACTGGGCTCGTGCTCAACGCAATCGCAAATCGCGGATGAAACCCTCCCCTGAAAATCTCAGTGGCAGGTCGCCCAATGCAAAGTCCGGCATTTCCGGCCTCGAACCCTATAACAACATCCACGCTAATTCAGCGGGCATGGCCGTCGGCACTCCTAATCCTAGGATTGGGGATCACCGTGGCTTGGACAGCACTGCTGGATACGGATTCGTGGCGTTAGTTGAAATGGCACTTTAGGGGCGACGGGCGTACAGTCTGCTGAGGTCCGCCGTGGGTCGTTAACTGCTACGCGACCTAATCGGAGGGGCGTCCGCTTTACCTCCGAAAGCTGCCGCGGCACTCGCTGACCGGCGTATCCGCTAAGGGCCAAAAGCGGAAGACGACAGGCTCTATTCGACCACCCTCGTCGGCGCGACTAAGGAGCGACAGCGGAATTAGTGAGGCACTCACCGCCTATCTGACTCGTTACCAGCTGCCAAAAGTCTATTAAGCCGCGTTGCTGTCTCGCTGGATTACGGGGCCACCCGCTGCCGAGCCGCGCAATCCGGCTGCATTCAAAAGCATCTCTATTTCGATCAGCGCAGCGACGTGCGACGCTGTCGGCCGTGCGCCCAGAAGTTTCTCATCGAGAGAATCGAGCGCCGTCAATCCGCGCGAATAAAACTCTCGAAAGATCACGCGTTCCGATAATCCTTCAACCTGTCGGAAATTGAGTCTTCGCGACAGCTCAGCCAACCCCTGTTCGACGAGCCGCGAGTTGCGCGAACCAAGCATCGAAAGCCGATTTCGCAGCACAATCCAATCTGTACTGACATCGTCGCGCTGATGGTGTTGCAAGCGCGCTTCCTGCACCATCTCGGAATAATGATCGGGCCGGTCACCGCGAGCGTTTGAGGATCGACCGTGCCAAGTACGTCCAGGTCGATAAAGCTGTCATTTAGCGGCGTTATTAGAATGTCGGCCATTGAATGAGCGAGGCGTCCCAAATAGCTATTGCGGCCAGGTGTGTCGATCACGATGAAGTCGTTGTTAACCGCCAAACCCTTAATGAGATCAATAAGGGCGACGCCGTCCGCGGCTTCTTCTTCCGCGGTCGGGTGGTCCATATTCTCTACAAAATAAATATGGTTCGGGATCTCAAGGTTGCACCCAGTCTGATCGCCCCAAGTAAATCTGTTTTCGATGTAATGCGTGAAGGTCTTCTGTCTTAAGTCCAGATCGAGTGTGCCGACGCGGTTGTTAGACTTTATGAGTGCGATCGCGACATGCATTGCGATAGTGGATTTGCCTGAGCCACCCTTTTCATTTCCCACCACGATAAGACGCGCTGATTTAGTCGCCTCAAAGTCAGGCATATGTTCCTCTTGATGCTGTTGCAGTCCGTGGAACGGCACCGCAAATTCTTCTGTTGAAAATTATCTGCGCTGATTCTGAATTTGGCACAAACGAAATCGCCGCACGGCGTTTTGGAATTTACGGCGGTAAGTCCGATTTGCAACAGTTGTGTCTAGAGCCGGTTCGGGAACGCTATGGAGCGGAAGAGATTCCCGAGACGCCTATGGCCCGCGACTGTATGGACGCCGACGGATTGGAAGGTGTTCCCCTTGGACTATTCATCCGCAAAGCCACTAAACGCCAAGTCTTCGTGCGGTATGTCTTATGACGCATCGGACACTTTTAATTTTGGCAACTTACCACGCATGCCAGGCCCCTTAACCTGCCGCATACCAGTTTGGCCATAATGTACCGGGCTGGGGAAAGCCCCACGGTTGGGGTTTTCTATTCTCTATTAGTCGCGTGTAAGCGCCGGGAACCAAAATGTCTAAGTACAGCGTAGCCCGCAACATCGCGGCACAATGTCAACACAAGGCCGAAGCTGTTCAAAACAAGGACGAAAAGCAAAGTTGGCTAGCGGTGGCCGACAGTTGGCTCAAGACAGCCGAGCTTTACGAGGTTTTGGAACGCCAAGCGCCAGTTGCCCGCATAGCCGCGGCCTAGCGCCACTCAATGGGCTCGTTTGTTCGTCTCATTAGCAAGGACCGACCAGCGGAATGTCCCGGCTGCGGAAATCCGATGCGGTTCGCAGGATTAATTCCCAGGTCGGGGCGGCCTGATCTGCGGACGTTCGAGTGCCGGGAATGCAGCGTTGTGTTGACTGCGCCGCCAAAGCCTAATTTCTAGCGACGATCCCCCTTGATGTCCGCTCCGCCCCTAAAAGCGGACTCTCTGGTCGGGTTCAAGCTGCCGCGGCGCGGTCAAATCGGAATGTCCGCTTCTCTAATCGGCCGTTTGGGGTCAAGCACTTTCAGACTTTCCGCCGCTGCAGTGTCGATGTCGCTCACGGGCTCGTGCTTCTCTTCGAAATCGGCACCAAGGCCCTTCCATCATGGGATTCGAAGACGAGGCGGAACAATCTTTACCGCGGCGTTGCCGTCAGACGAACGGTAGGTCCAAGCGGACATGCGAACTCACCTCATCCATCGTCCCGCGAGGGACATCATTCCACCGCTGGGTGGAGCTCGAGTGTTCTCCTATCGTAATTGATCCTGCACGGTTTTTATGCTGCCGCCGCGACGTGTTCCCGGGTCCAGCGGAACTCGGTGCCGTCAACCCAGATGCGGTGCATGATCACGGCCAGTCGGCGTGCCAGCGCCACGATCGCCTTCTTCATCCCGCGGCGCCTGGCGATCTGCATCGCCCAGGCTTTGAGCCAAGACCATTTCTTCGAACGCAGCATGCTCTGAGCTGCTTCGTAGAGCATGACCCGCATCATCTCATCTCCGCAGCGTGATATTCTGCCGCTTCGATCGATCTCGCCGGATTGATACTTGGAACACGTCAGCCCAAACACGGCACCGACTGCCTTGGATTTACGGAACCGAGCCGGTACGTCGACGGTGGCGCGATAGGTCAGCGCTACCACGGGGCCGACCCCGGGGGTCGTTATCAGGCGCCGGCACACCTCGTCGTCTCGCACGATGGCCAGCAAACGACGATGCAGGATGACAAACTGCTCGCGAAGTACCCGCCGGACGACAAGCAGCGGTTCGACCAGCACAGCCAGGTCGGGCAAGTTCTCGACCAGCTCCTTGATGCGTGCCTCGAACTTCACCGTCCCCACCATGCCTACCTTGAGACCGAAGTTACGCAAAGTCCCGCGCAGGTCATTGTCGACGGCAATGGCCTTCGACTGTAGTAGCTTGCGATGGGTCAGCAGCATCCGCAGTTTTTGACTGCGTAACGTCTTCACATGCACCGGGCGGTAAAGTCCCACCCGCATCATCTGTGCGATACCGCGAGCGTCGTTGCGGTCCGTCTTGTTGATCTGCGCCTTCAACACTGCTCGCATGTGCCGTGTCTCAACACAGACCGCCGGTAACTCGGCTTCGGCGAGACCGCTGAACAGCCATTGCGACAATGGTCCGGCTTCCAATCCAATCCGCTTGAAGCGGTAGGCGGGGTTCCTCAGCACCGCCAACAACGCTTCGGGTTCGCTCGCGACCTTCACTTCCCGAACGATCTTGCCCGCGTCATCCACAATGCAGACGCTGGTCTCCTTGACCGATACGTCCAGTCCAGCAAAATAGTCCATGCTGCGCTTCTCCTTCTGATGCTTGAGGCCGTGCACACGGACCTCGTTGAACCATCAGCCTGAAGCGCAGCACCCACAATCTTTAGCTATCCACAAGAACGCCGGCCGATTACCCCATCTTTACCCCCGAAAGCGGACATTCCTCGCGCGATCTCGATATGGGCCATAAGGAGACGCGCCGTTGGGGTAATAGCGCACTGTGAACTACGTCACAGATAGCGGTGTTGACGCGTGTGCTGGGTGATCTCTTGTCGGCTCATATCGTGACGCTCCGCGGCGCCAGCGCGCGGCGAACTATCAGTGCCGCCACCACGAGAACAGCGGCGAAGCCGACCGGCGCCTCTACGAAGGGGAAGATCAGGATCAGCAGGCAGGCCAAGCCGATGCCGGCCACTTCATGCGCCAAGAATCCGTGCATCCGGCCGAGCCGGAACAGGAAGGCGAGCGGCACCGCGAGTGCCACCAAGTCGTAGGTGAAGAGATGAGGCGTTGCTAACAAGGCACCAGTGCCCAGCGCCGCCGCCTTGATTTCGTAGGCGGTGGTGCCGTGCCAAAGCACGGCGATCGCGCCCGCGGCTATGACGGCCAAGGCAATTTGCACGATCCAGGCCAGCGCGTCACTGCCACCGAGCGCGCGCATGAAGCCGAATGCGCTCTGCAGCTTACCCCAGTCGGCCAAGCCGTCAGAAACCAGGGCGTGACCGATGCCGGGAGAAAAGGCCTGCCAGCTCCCACCGCCGAAAACTACCCATGATGCTGCCGCCATCAGCACCGCGACAATTCCGGCGGTAATGAACACCCGCCATCGACCACTCGCTATGAGCGCGATCGGAAATAAAAGGCCGAGATGCGGCTTGTAGGTGAGTAGTCCCAGTAGAACACCGGCGCATATCGGTCGCCGTTCCATGAGCGTGAGTGTGCCACCGATTAGACCGGCCGACAGGAAACCGTTCTGGCCGACTATGAAATTCGCGAGGACAGCCGGGAACGCGGCGGCGAGAAAATAGCCGACGCGGTCGCCGATGATGCCACGGATTGCGGCAAGGTAGGCCAGCAATGTGCTGAAGACCCAGAAAGCGAATGCGCTCACATAGGGCAATAACGACAAAGCAGCAGCGACGAATAAAAATGTCGGTGGATATTGCCAGCCTACATAGCCATCGAACTGGCCGACTACACGCTGCTCGACGAGTTTTAGGGCCGGCCAATCATAAGCCGCCGCTGCATGGCCCGCGAGCGCCATTCGCCCCGCAGCCCATACACTCACGAAGTCGGCCGGCCCGCCACCCGTCGCCACCAACCAGAAGCCCTGCACGTAGGAGTCGACGAGATAGACTACGTTTGCGGCAATCAGTGCAAAGCAGATCAGCTCCACGGGACGCGTGAGCTTGGCGCCGGCACCGTGTGCGGGGGACATCTCGTAGGTGGTCATCTGCGATCAAATCTCGCTTCCGCTCTCAGCGAAGTTAAAGCTCGGCCGCATTGAGAAACCCTTACCTTGGATCCCGGAAATATTGGCCCAACTTCCTATTGGCCGGCTGACCAACGGCTGGTACATCCCGCCGTCAACGGCAAGGCCCCAACTCGGTCGCCGCGGCGAGCGTTCGCTGTCAGTCCTACGGCTCTGCGATGTCCGCTCTGGGTCATTAGCTGCCACGACGCCGTCGCGCCGCGGTGTCCGCTTTACCCCCGAAAGCTGCCGCGACATTCATTCGCCGTCGCGGCAGTTAAGGGCCATAAGCAGACATCGGACTGGACCGCCTAGTTCGCCGCGACGGCCCTCACCGAGATCGAAGGCGCTTTCGTCTGGCAGGCAACGCTGTGCCCAACGCTGTAATGTGGCGGCGCGGGCATCTGGGATTTATCGTGCTTCAGCAGGTAAAGCGGATGAGTTGAAAATGGATGGAGCGTCAGCGTGGAACAGCAACTGGGCCTGGAGCATACCCTTGGTCGTGCTAACCGTGCTCATTCACGTCATGGGCCTAGGCCTGTTCAATGTGAAAATGGTCCAAGTCCTGACTGACGTGAAGGACCGCCGTTATTTCATCTACGCATTTGCGCTTGGCATAGGGGTCACCACGATCTGGGCGACTTTGTTGCACGCAATCGAAGCCGGCATATGGGCAGCCGCCTACCGGCTTCTCGGAGCATTGCCTGATAACAAATCGGCGATTTTGTACTCGCTGAGCGCGATCACAACCTATGGTCATTCCGAGATCTTTCTTACCGACCGTTGGCGGCTTATGGGCGCCCTGGAAGCATTGAACGGGATAATACTGATTGGACTGACCACGGCCCTTATGTACGGCTTGATTCAACGGGTTTGGCCGGTCGAAAACAGAGCATTGCCCAGAGTGCCCTGGTCGAGGCGAAAAAACCTGCCGGAATGAACCCTGGCGCGCCGAAGGTCGCCACAGCGGGGCTTTCGCGTTTATGTCCGCATTGGGTCAAAAGCTGCCACGGCAGCTCCAATGGGCGATGACCGCTTTACCCCCGAAAGCGGACACTGATCAGCAGTTTATAAGGGTGCGCTTGAGGTCAATAGCCGCGAGCAAGCAAGCGCGCTCAATCACTTCGTCGGCGGTGGCGAACTTTCGGTTGTTGTCGTTACATGGATACCGTCGGCCTCGAAAGTGACCCGAACCGACAGCGCGTCGCCCGTCGTCGTCGCGTTCACTTGTGTGAAGGCGACCAAACTCGATTTCAACGCATTCGTCTGTGCGTTCCAAAGGTTGAAATTGTCGTCCTCCCAAATTGCAAACTTGGCGTCGCCACTTCCGCCCCATACGGTTTTTCCGGATCCGCTGCCCTGCTGATATGAAACGCTTTCGCCGCGGTAGTAGAAGGTCTTCACGTGAAGTGCCGTATCGAATTCGGCACAAGCACCCGTGTCGACATTGAGCCAGCCACGTGAAACCCATGAACCGGAACCGTCGCTTTGCGGATAAGCGATGGCAATGTAGACCAAATGCGGGAAATTATTGCAGAAGACGATATCGGCCCTGGCGCTTGACATCGTGAACAACCAAGTCACGCCGATTGCGCACGCACCGACCGTTGACCTCAATGCAGACATTGCAGCACCCCCACTAGCCGCGATCAGCATATAGCAATCCGCGGAGGGTGATCAGGCTGACCAGGGCGGCACGTGCGTGCCCGACGGGCGCGATCGTCGTGACCCACGAAAAGTGCTTGGCTGATGTCCGCTTTGGGCCAGAATTAGACTTGCTGTTCAGATGGGAGCAAACGATGAAGCATTTTCTTTTGGAAGGAGAGCATATTGTTCCCTTCGAGCAACGCGCGCCCGAACTCATAGCTGCTCATCGTCAATTTCTACAGCAAGGCTATGACAATGGGCGCTTTTTACTATCGGGCCCCACCATTCCACCTAAGGGAGGAATTCTGATAGCCCGCGCGGACTCACTGGAAGAACTGAACGAGTTCTTGGCCGACGAACCTTATTGCAAAGCAAAGGCGATGCGTTTCAGCAAAATCATCGAGTTCGACCCGGTTCAGCACCAGCCCATTCTAAAGGACTGGTTTGGAAAGTGATGAGGTGAGCGATTGTCGAAAAGCTCGCCTTGGGTCATTAGCTGCCGCGCACAGCGGCCAGAGGCGCGGCTGCTTTACCCCCGAAAGCTGCCGCGGGCGTAGCCAGCTGGGGAGGCAGCTAAGGGCCAATAGGCGATATTTCACGATGGGATTGAAATGACGGGCCCGCCAATTGAGGCGGCCTAGGACGAGATTGGATAGGCCACACGACCCAGCAAAGAGTGCACCGGCTTCACAATCGATGCCAATCAGCCGGCACCGAGCGGTTTTTTCAAGAGGCTCGAACGCAGCGAATTAGGCCGCGATGCAGGCTGCAGCGGCGGTACGACCGCCACCGGTTGACGCGCCACCACCGGAGATCCGTAATCGGTCAAATCGTCGTCGCTCACCCGGTAGCTCATGGTCGCGTTGCGCCAGCGTCCTATTACCGAGCCGATCAGATCGCGGCTCATATTTGTTCCGGTATCTGAGCGGCTATTTCCGGACGCCTCACTGTTCGGGCGCTGCGTCGTCGTCAATTCCCTGAAGCGCATGCACGTCGGCAGCGCCAGGCCGACGCCGAAAGCAAAAGCCTCGCGGGTGGCAAGTGACGGGATAAACGATAGCAGATGCGCCGCCGCATCGGACACTGCCGAGCGGATCAGCGCCTGGTCGTTGTCGTTCGACAGCCGCATTACAAAAAGTGTTGAGCACTGCGAAAGGATAGTAGAGTCGAGTTCGGCTGGCCTTTGCGTCACCAATCCAAGGTACACGCCGTATTTGCGGCCTTCCTTAGCAATACGCGAAAGTGCTCGGCGAGTAGGCCCGAAGCCGACATCGCGGTCGGCAGACGCGTATCGGTGCGCTTCCTCGCAGACGAGCAACAGCGGCGCCACTCCGTCGCTCCACAGGCCGAAGTCAAATGCCATGCGGCAGAGCACCGACACCACCGAGTTCGACCACCTCGGCCGGGAAACCGGCGAGCCCCATGATGGTCATCGGCTTTCCTTCAGGCGGTAACCGGAAAAGATGGCCGAGAACCTCAGCCATGGTGTCACCGCCGATATTGGCATTCTCGAACATGAAGGCGTAACGCGGATGATTGCGGAAAGTCTGAATCCGCGAAATCAGTTTGTGATAGAGGATGCGTGACGATCGGTTCTCGAGCTTTCCCATGCGCTCATCAAGTAGATTGAGTAGGTCCTCGATGCGATAGGGAACTGGAGTGTCGGCGGTAAAGCCGGCATCGCGCTTCTTGGTAATGTTACGATCGCCGCCGGTGCGATATTGCAGGTAAGCCCCCTTTGCCAGCGGAATGACCTCCGCGAGAATTTCAATTTCCTCGTCAGTGCCAGATCGGCCGCCGAAGAACGCTTCCACAATTTCCTCGAGATTGAACAGCCAGAACGGCAGTCGCAAGTTTCCTGGCGTAAGCGCTTGCGCTCTGTGGCCGAAGCAGTGGCCATATTCATTGTGGGGGTCGATCAAAAGGATGCGAAGGTTCGGTCGCGTATCGAGGATGTTCTGGAGAATAAGGGCGACGCCGCTCGACTTACCGACCCCGGTGGTGCCGAGGATGGCGAAATGCCGACTCACCAGGTGATCAATATCGATGTGGACACGGATATTTGTATTCTGCTGCAGATCACCGATGTAGGCGCGATCAGCGTCGGCCGTGCCATAGACCAGCCGCAGCATGTTTTCGGTGAGCATGATTGCGGCGTCACCGATGTTGGGATATTCCGAGAAACCACGCTGGAAGCCCAAAGCGCCCTTGTCGTCTAAGCGAATTTCACCAATCAGATCCAGAGTGGCTACCTTGCGCAAGGCCGATCCGGTTTCCGTGGCAAAAGACCGCTCGCGAACCTCGGTGATCAGTCCCATAATGACGGCCTTGTCCGTCTTGAGGCCAAGGAATTTTCCGACAGTCGGGTTATCGTCGCCGGGGCCGCGCGCAGCAAGTTCGACGGAAGCCTGCGAACCGCTGATGCCCATCACCCGGCCGATCGATTCCGGGCGCGAGCGTGTCGTGATTGGATCGGACGTAACTGGTGTGGCCATGTTCACCTCGGTGGCAGATCATGCTTGCCACTTCATGGCGAGCTGGCGCGCCATCGAGAACTACCACAAAGATATTTTGTTAAAATTAAAGGGCCGAGTATGTCGGTACGAAACCGCATATACTTAATCGAGCATTGCTGAAGGCAGGTTCAAGTATAGCGGCTGCTCCACGTCCGCTCTGGGTCGTAAACGGCCTCGCCGATCACTGGCTGGCGCGGCAGCTATGGTTCAGAAGCTGCCGCGCGATCTAACTAGAGGCGCGGCTGCTTTACCCCCGAAAGCTGCCGCGGGCGTAGCCAGCTGGGGAGGCAGCTAAGGGCCAAAAGCGGACCGTCACGACTGACGTGAGCTTGTGTTGGCCTCAATCTCCCAATTATCGTTTGAGTGCTTTCAGGGCCGCGTGGGCGCTCGCGCCAAAACACGCTACACCAAGGCTCAATGTGGCTCCCCAAATAATCGAAGCAGCAGGGGCGTAGCCATAATGGGTGGCACCCTTAATTAGCATCTCGGGCGCCAACTCCAATGCGAACATCGCGAATATGATGGCGCAAATGACGAGTTGAACGATCAGCGTCATCAGCGCATCTGCCGGTCTAGTGAGGCCCATGAGTTCGGATGCTGCGCGAATGCGGGCTGCGGTGAGGTCAACAGAACGGTTGCTGGTGAATGCCAGACCCGTCGCAATTAGAAGATAGGCCCATATCAAAGGAGAGGACACAGAATTCCAGGAGGTTTCGGGATCCAGAGGTGTCGTCGACGTGGCTTGAAGAATAATATCCTGCGATGCTGATAAAAATGCGAACGCGGTTATGATCACGATGGCGCCTAGCTGGCAGCCCGCGGCTACGAGTCCTGCATGTAACAGGCGCAACATCGACATACCGTTTCAGGGAATGCTGGCATTTTCGCTCACATGTTCCAACAGGGCAATTAATCCCTTTAGAATTTCAATTGGCGTCGGCGGGCAACCGCGAATGTGCAGGTCAACCGGCACGACGTTGGACACCCCACCGGTCACGGCGTAGCTGCCCGCAAAAATCCCGCCATCAATTGCGCAGTCGCCCAGCGCAACGACCCATTTTGGATCCGGCGTGGCGTGATAAGTACGCTCCAGTGCTTCGCGCATGTTCTTGGTTACTGGTCCGGTCACCAGCAGCACATCGGCGTGGCGCGGCGAAGCGACAAAGCGCAGGCCGACGCGCTCGATGTCGTAGAAGGCATTGTTGAGAGCATGGATTTCGAGTTCGCAGCCGTTGCACGAGCCGGCATCAATTTGCCGAATGGCTAGGCTGCGGCCGAGTTGGCGTCGCGCACCGCGTTCGACGACCGCCGCCAATTCGGCGAGCGCCGAGTCGTCCGGAGCCGGCGGCGCTTCCGTCAGCGGCCGGTGAGTAAGGCTCTCGAACAAGGTTCTGCGCATTACAGATCGTGTCCTGAATACGAGCAGTTGAACGATTTGTTGCAGAGCGGGAAGTCGGCGACGATGTTACCTTCGATCGCCGCTTCAAGCAGCGGCCATTGGAACCACGATGGGTCGCGCAGGTGACAGCGCACAACGCGGGCGCCGTCGAGCCGCAACGAGACCAGCACATCGCCGCGGAAACTTTCCGCAAAGCCCAATCCTTCGCCGGCACCGCCGTCGGGCGTCGTGACAATCGGTCCGCTCGGCAGCCGCTCGATGAGTTGTTCGATAAGCGCCAGGCTTTGCTCGACTTCGCGGATACGCACCCATACACGGGCGTTGACATCGCCCGCCGTCAGCACGGGAACGGCAAAGTCGAGTTCACCGTATGGCGCGTAGCCAGGCGTTTTCCGCGCGTCGAAATTGCGGCCGCTGGCGCGGCCGACATAGCCGGGAGCGCCGAACTGCCGGGCAAGTTCGACACTAACAATACCGGTTGACGCGGTGCGATCTTGCAGGGAGGCCGTGTTGTCGTAAAGCTCGACCAGGCGCGAAAACCGCCGTCGAAAGTGTTTCAGCACGTCTCTCAGGGAGATGATTCCATCATGATGAAGATCGGCCGCGACGCCGCCGGGAATGACCCGGTCCATCATCAGACGGTGTCCGAAACAGGTTTCAGCCGCGCGCAACACCAATTCGCGCAGAATGGCGCAATGCGCGTGCATGAGGGAAAACGAGGCATCGTTGCAGATCGCGCCGATGTCGCCGAAATGGTTTGCCAGCCGTTCGAGCTCCGCCATCAGCGCGCGCAGATATTGCGCCCGTGGCGGCGCGTTCATTCGCAACGCCGCCTCGACGGCATGGGCGAACGCGATCCCATAGGCGACAGTGCTGTCGCCCGACGTCCGGGCGGCAAGTCGCGCCGTCCGCTCGATCGGAGCACCCGCCATCAGCGATTTAATGCCCTTATGCGTGTAGCCCAAGCGCTCTTCGAGCCGCACCACGGTTTCGCCTGAAGCGGTGAAACGAAAATGTCCCGGCTCGATGATGCCGGCATGCACCGGGCCTACCGGGATCTGATGCAGGCTTTCGCCTTCCACCGGGAGAAACGGATAGGCGGGGCGCACATCCGGTGTCGGCGTGCCTGCCCCGAGCGGATGTTCCACGCCCCAAAAGCCGAGGTCGAGCCAGGGGCGCGAGTCCGGCGCGCCAACCGGCACAATTCCGTACAGGCTGTGAACGGCGCGTTCGAGCCGGATGGCCGGCGGGTGTCGCGCGCCGACCGACGGGAACGTTTCGTCCGGACATTCGAGGCTCACGACCGCAATGTTGTTGCTGTCCCGCTCGATGAACGCCATGTGCACCGTGCAGGATGCGGCTGCATCGCCCCAGAGGCCGAGCAGCGCGGCGTTGCCAGCAGCGATTTCGCCCGCCACTTTGCACCAGGTGTCCGGCGTGACGACCAGGCGCGGCCATGGGCGATGATCTTCAATTCGCCTGCCCTGAATAGTGTCGATGATTGCGGGCATCGGTTTACCCAAGCAGTCCGGCGACGTTTTGGAACCACACGACCAGCGCAGGCGGCATGTAGATGCCCGCGACAAGCACGAGCGCGAGATGGCTGAACATCGGAACGTAGGAGGCCTGCGCCTTGGCGCTTGGACCGCGCGGCTCCCCGAACGCAATGCTGTTGAGCCGCAGGATCAGTCCCGCGACGCCGACCAGGATGCCGAAGACGAGAACGATCGCCAGCAGCGGTTCGCGGGCGAACGCCGAACTCACCACCAGAAATTCGCTCATGAAAATGCCGAGCGGCGGGAACCCGGCGATGGCCGCGACGCCGAGGATCAAGCCCCAGCCGAGCACCGGATGGGTCACGGTGAGCCCGCCCATATCGGCGATGCGCTGTGTGCCTTTGACCTGCGCGACATGGCCGACGGCGAAAAAGATCGCCGATTTGGTGAGCGAGTGCATGGTCATGTGCAGGAGGCCGGCGAAATTGGCGATCGGGCCGCCGATGCCGAAGGCGAAGGTGATGATGCCCATATGTTCGATCGACGAATAGGCAAACATGCGTTTGATGTCGCGGCGGCGATAGAGCATGAACGCCGCAAATACGAGCGAGAGCAATCCGAGCGTTACCATCAACGGGCCCGGCGTCAGCGCCGCCGGGTTCGCCGCCAACAGCATCTTGAAGCGCAATAGTGCGTAGAGCGCGACATTGAGCAGCAATCCCGACAGCACCGCGGAGATCGGCGTCGGACCCTCGGCGTGCGCGTCGGGCAGCCAGGCGTGCAGCGGCGCAAGGCCGACCTTGGTGCCGTAGCCGAGCAAGAGGAAGACGAAGGCGACATCGAGCAGCGCCGGATCGAAGGCGCCCGCGCGGCTGACCAGCACGGACCAGACCATGGCGTCGATACCTTCGCCCACCACCGGCCGCGCCGCCATGTAGACCAAGATGGTGCCGAACAAAGCCAGCGCGATGCCGACACTGCCGAGAATGAAGTATTTCCACGCCGCTTCGAGCGCCTCGTGGGTGCGGTAGATTCCGACCATCAGCACCGTGGTCAGCGTGGCAAGTTCGATAGCCACCCACATCAAGCCGATATTGTTGGAGATGAGCGCGAGATTCATCGCGAACATCAGCACCTGATACATGGCGTGGTAGAAACGCACCGAAGACGGCGTCAGCCGGCCGATGTCGAGCTCGTGGCCGATATAGCTCGCGCTAAAGATACTCGTGGTAAAACCCACGAATGTGGTGAGTACGATGAACGTGCCGTTGAGATCGTCAATGAGAAGATACGAGCCGGGTTGCGGCTTTGCGAATAACAGCGCGACCGCGCAGATCAACGTCAGCGTCGTCGCCAGCACGTTGAGCCGTGCGGTTATCCGATAATCCGGCAGCACCGCGGCCAGCGCGGCCGCGACGGCGGGAACGACCAGCACGCCGAGGAGGGGATTGACCGTCACGCCATCGAACGTCATCGGCGTTCTCCGCGAAACCGGTCGAGCGCTTGCATATCGACCGAGTTCGAAGCGTTCGCGGATACGGAACAAAAAGATTCCGATCACGATGAAGGCGATGAGAATCGAGAACGCGACGCTGATTTCGACGACAAGCGGCATGCCTTTGGCCCCGGTCGCCGCAAGCACGAGGCCGTTTTCAAGCGACATGAAGCCGACCACCTGGCTCACCGCATTGCGCCGCGTCACCATCATCAACAGGCCGAGCAGCACGACGGCGAGGGCGAATGCGAGGTCCTCGCGCGCCAGCGGATCGGCGTCTCGCGTGACGCGCAGCATCACGACCATGGAGAGCGCAACGAGGCCGATGCCGGCGAGCATGGTCATCCCGACGCCCACCACGTTCTCGATCTCGCGATGAATGCCCAGGCGCACGATGATCCGGTGCAGCGTTACCGGGATGACAATCGCCTTGAAGACAAGGGCGATCGCGGCGGTTATGTAGAGATGCGGCGCATCCTGTATGAAGGCCTGCCAGGCGACCGAAGCCGCCAACACCAGCGCGTGCGCGGCATAGATATTGAGCAGCGAGTACAAGCGGTCCTGATAAAGCTCGAGGAAGCTCACCAGCACCAGCGAACCGGCGAGCAGATGGGCGATGTCAAAATCGATTCCGTTCATCAGAAGCTTGCCGATACGAAGCGCAGCAGCGTCGCGAGCAGGCCGAGCATCAGCGCCGCGCCCAGAAATTCTGGCACGCGGAATACACGCATCTTGGCGATCGACGTCTCGAACAGCGCGAGGAGGAAGCCGCCAACGGCGAGTTTCACGATGTAGGCCGCAATCCCGATTGCAAGCGCCGCTACTTCTGCGCCGGCCGGCGCAAGACCCCAGGGCGCGAACAGACAGGCGATGACGGAAACATAGAGGATGAGCTTGAGCGAGGCGGAAAGCTCGATCAGCGCCAGATGACGGCCGGAATATTCGAGCACCATGGCCTCGTGCACCATCGTCAGTTCGAGATGGGTCGCCGGGTTGTCGACCGGAATGCGCGCATTCTCCGCGAGCGCGACCATGATGAGCGCGACGAGCGCGAGGCCGAGCGAGACGCGCAACCCGACCTCCGGCGACGCCATGAATTCCGCCATGGTGGACAGCTGCGTCGAGCCGGCGATCAATGCCAGCGTGAACACGATCATGATCATTGCCGGCTCGGCGAGCGAGGCGATCATCACCTCGCGGCTCGATCCGATGCCGCCGAAGCTCGTTCCGACATCAAGCCCCGCGAGCGCCAGGAAAAAGCGCCCACTGCCGAGCAGCGCGATAATGGCGATGAGGTCGGCCGACCAGGAGAACAACAGCCCGGTGCGGAAGGTCGGCACGAGTGAAGCCGCGACCCAGGTTGCAGCGAAAATGAGATACGGAATGACGCGGAACAGCCACGAGGCGCTTTCCGCCAGAACTACGTCCTTGCGCATCAATCGCGCGAGATCGCGATAAGGCTGGATCAGCGGCGGTCCCTGCCGCCGCAACAACCGCGCTTTCAGCTTACGCACGAAGCCGGTGAAGAGCGGCGCTAGCAGCAGCACCAGCAGCATTTGCGCGCACTGGATGGCCAGATCGAGGGTCAGGGCCATATGGCGAGTACCAGGAGCAGAATGACGAGGGCGCCGAACACCAGGCTGAGGAATTGGCGGATGGTGAGGAATTGCAGATGATTGAGTCGATCCGCGGCAAAGCCGATGCCGACGACGATCGGTGCATAGAGCCTTTCCCAGATGAGATCGTGCAATTCCACCGTTAGCCGAGCCGACTGCGTGTCGCCGGGCGGCGGCATGAAGCCATGCTCGCGGGCGCGGAACACGACAGTGCCGAACACGCGCCGGATCGGCTGTGCAAAGCTCATCGCGGTGTATTGCGTGGCGGGGCTGACGTCGGGATAGCCGCAATCCCAGGCCGGCGCGCGGCGCAGCCGGTTCGAGGCGAGACGGTGGATCGCGGCGGCGGCGAGCGTGCCCGATATGATCATAAACACGAAGACGAGCAGACCGTCATAGGAGCTGCGGCTCGCGGCAATCGGAACGATCGAGAGCCACTGCGTGCCGGTCTGCAGCGGCATGTGCTCGCCGACGAGAGCGGAACTGACCGGCGCGAGCGCATCAATAAACAGGCCGGGCAGGATTCCGGCGACGAGGCAAAGCGCCGCGAGAAAGAACATCGCGGCGAGCGAGAACGAGTTGGTTTCATTTGCGCCTTCGGCGGCGCTGGTTCGAGGGCGGCCGAGAAACGTCACCCCATAGACTTTGACGAAACAAGCGGCGGCGAGCGCGGCGGACAGCGCGAGGAGCGCCCCTACGGCCGGGATCAGAAGCTTGAGGCCCCATGCCGGCAGTTGCGGGCTGAGCAGGATCGCCTGGAACGTCAGCCATTCGGACACGAAGCCGTTGAGCGGCGGCAGCGCCGAGATGGCTACGCAGCCGATCAGGAACACGAATGCGGTCTGCGGCATGCGGTGGATCAGACCGCCGAGATGCTCCATGTCGCGTTCGCCGGTCGTGGTGAGCACCGCGCCGGCGCCGAAAAACAGCAGGCTCTTGAACAGCGAATGGTTGAGTACATGGAGGAGCGCCGCGGTTAGCGCCAAAGCCGCGGCGAAGACCATTCCGTGAGTCTTGAATGCAAGCGCCAGGCCGAGCCCGATGAAGATGATGCCGATGTTCTCGACCGTGTGATAGGCGAGCAGCCGTTTGAGATCGTGCTGCATGAGCGCATAAAGCACGCCCATAACCGTGGTCACCCCGGCGAATGCCAGCACGACCATGCTCCACCACCAGGCGGGTTCGCCGGCGAGATCGAACACGATGCGCACGAAGCCGTAGACGGCGACCTTCGTCATGACGCCGCTCATCAGGGCCGAAACGTGGCTCGGCGCGGCGGGATGCGCGAGCGGAAGCCACACATGGAGCGGCACAAGGCCGGCCTTCGAGCCAGCGCCGATCAGCGCCAGGATCAGCACCAGCGCACCCAGCGCCGCCGATGGATGTGCAGCGCGCATTTGCGCAAATGTGTAGAGGCCGTCGGGCCCGGCGAGCAGGCCGAAGCCGAGCAACAAGGCAAGTGTGCCGAAACTCGCCATCACCAGATAGACATAGCCGGCGCGCACATTGTCGGGCACGCGATGGTGCGACATCACCAGCGCCCATGACGTAAGCGACATGAACTCCCAGGAGAGCAGAAAGGTGTACGCGTCATCGGCGAGCACGACGAGTGTCATGCCGGCAAGGAATGCCGGATAAAAAGGCAGCACACGCTCCGGCGCCGTCTCGTGCTGCCCGTAGCCGAGCGCAAACAGGCTCGCACTCAAGGCGCCGAGATCGACAACGACGAGAAAAAAGGCGGAAAGCGCGTCAATGCGTAAATGCGCGCCGAGCCAAGGCACGCCGACGGGCAATGTAATGCTCTCGGGCGTCGCCGCACCGAGAAGATGTGCTATCGCGGCAGCTAGCGAAACCGCCGACGCGAGCATGCTTGCGCCGTAAACAAGCCGCGCCGCCGCGCCCGAGTGCGCGAGCGCCACCGCGAGCGGGCCCAGCGCCAGCAAGACCGCGGCGCAAACAAGGATGATGGTCAGCGTCACGAGATTGACCTCTTCAGCCGCACGCCACGGCCGCCGACTTGGCTCGCGGCATTGTCGGAGATGAGCTCGATACCGAGCCCATCGAGCGCGGCGATGAGTTTCATCAGCGAATTGACATTGCCGCGGATTACGCCCTCGCTCGCCTCCATGCGTTGGATGGTTGGCAGCGACAGCCCGGCTTCTTCAGCGAGTTTGCGCTGATCGATGCCAAGAATCGCGCGAGAGGCCCGGAGTTGGCCGGCGGTGATCATCGGAAAGCATTAGAAATGATGTTTAGAATCCATATTACTATTGATAAAAAATCTATGTTGATGTTGCAACCGATTTATTTTCGGGTCCCTAGCGGCTGCGCTCTCAACGAGCAAACCGCACGTCTGCCGAGGAAATATGGCCATCGCCGGCTGCAAGGTGACTTCCGCTTTGGGTCACGAACTGCCTCGCCGACCAAACGGCGGCGCGGCGGCGTCACCCTAGAAAGCGGACGCAATGCCGCCTGACCGGCCTGGCTGAGACGGGCCAAAAGCAGATGTCGAAGAAGGGGCTTACTTAGCGTTGGAACAGCGCCGCGTGGCGTCAGGTCGACTTCGGAGGTACTACCATCCATTTCGTCACACCAGCGAGGACAGCTAAGATGGCGCCTCCCAAGCCGCCGCCGATGACTTGACCGACGAGCGCCCCGATATCGACGTTGCTTGCTGCACTCGCCATCGCAGGTACTAGTTCCTGAAGAAGCCCACCCCCGACGACTCCGCCGATAGCCCCCGCAATTGTGTTGCCAATTGCGCCGAGCGTGTAGCTCTTGAACGTGGCTCCGGCGGCGTGGCCGCCAACAATACCGGCGATTATCTGAATGATGAGATTGAAGAGAGTTCCCGACATATCGCGCTCCCTTTAGGTATTCATCTTTTTGAACTCAACATTTTTGCCAGATTGGTTTCTGCCTGTGCTGTTCACGCAATTTATTGGACACGAAACTCATTTACGTCTGCATCAAACACGAGCTGCTCGCCCGTAATCAGAGGAATATCCACCAGGCTCCCGACGTTCGATTCTTACTCGCGCTCTACCATTAACTAGGGTGTGACTTTTGAGCAGAGACGACCAAACCACCGAAAAATCATTTCCCTTGCGTATGAACTCAGTGCATGGGTGTGCGAGATCGTTGGTTTTTTCTTTCGACATTCGACTGCCCCATTCAATTAAAAAATTGAGGGCCAGTCGTCGGCATGCGACGTTTCACCACTTTGTAATTTGAAATTATATGCGAAAAGAAAGGTGATTGCGATTATTTTGCAGCGGTCATCGTGTCCCTTAAAACATGTATTTTTATGTTTAAAATAAAAGAACTCATGTTTGATATCCAGATGCGCATTTTCTAAATTCAAGTTACCGCGTCCGCTCGCTTGCACAATGGTTCGCTTTGTCGAACGAAAGACCGGCAGGAGCCATTGGCTGAAAATGTGTGACGGAAGTGCGATATCAGCGATGCCAGCTTGAATTGATGTAATCGATTAGCAGCTGAAAGTTTTGGTATTGAAAAATACTTCGTTGGAACGTTTTTCTTGTTTTCCCAGTTCCAACAAACTTGAGAAGCGCCTAGATGGCTCCAAGACATGATGGCCGGCTTCTTTTTCGGCGCGCGGCTCCGTGTCCGCTTTGGGTCATTAGCTGCCGCGGCGGCTCGATTTGGCGGCGTCCGCTTTACCCCCGAAAGCTGCCGCAGCACTCGCTGACCGGTGCGGCAGAAACGGGCCACCAACAGACGTGTGCAACTCAACCGCCTCCAGGCTTTTTCGCTTGCAGCGAATTGCGCCGGATGAAGGCGAAGGCCACTGCGGCGCCCACGAGCTCCGCGCTACCGCCGAATAGCATCGCAGCGCGTAGTCCCGACAAGAAGCCATCGCCAGCCGCAGCAGCCTGACCGGCAAATGCGGCGAACAGCCCACCGAGGATCGCAATTCCAAACGTCGCACCGATCATGCGCGCGGTGTTGAGTAGGCCGGATGCGCTGCCGGAACGCGCTTGCGGCACGTTAGCAATCGCAACCCCGTTGACCGGGCTGGTATTGAGGCCGAGGCCGACGCCGACGATCAGAAGTGCGGCGCCGATCAGCCAGGCACTCGTGCTTGGGCCGACGAATGCGAGCAGAATCGCGCCGAGGCCCATGCACACCATACCGCCGGTCATGATTATACGCGGGCCGATCGCATTGGTCATATGTCCGGTCAGTTGCGACACCAGCACAAAACTGATCGACATCGGCAGCATTTGAAGCCCAGCCAGAAATGGGCTCTCGCCGCGCACGGTCTGGAAGAAAAGCGGCACCAGGAACAGCAGCGCATACATGCCGAACGTCATCAATCCGGCGATCGACAGAGCGGATGAAAACACCCGATTGCGGAAGAGGTCGAGCGGAACCATCGCGCCTTTCAGCCGCGCCTCGACCAGAAAAAAGACGGCGCCAGCGGCCAGTGCCAGCGTAGCGATGGTCAGGATCGGCAGCGAGGTCCAGCCCCAATGCGATCCCTCGATCGCCGCGAAGGCGAGCCCGCCAATCGCCACGATGGCAAGCACCTGGCCCGTGAGATCGAGCTTGCGGCCGCGCGGCGAGGAGCTTTCGTCCACAGCGGCATAGGTCAAGATCAGCGCGGCGGCGCATGCCGGCAGGATCAGATAGAAGATGCTGCGCCACCCGGCGCTGTCGACGAGGAAGCCTCCGAGTGTTGGGCCGATGATGAATGCGAGCCCGTTGCAACTCGCCCAGATTCCGAGCGCATGCGCGCGCGATTTTTCTTCCGGATAGGCAAGCGTGAGGAGCACGAGCGACATCGGCAGTTCGAGTGCGGCGCCAAGACCGCTGATCGCCCGGCCGGCAATCAACGTGGCGCCATTGGGCGCAAGCGCGCAGATAATGGTGCCGAGCATGAATAGCGCAATGCCGCAGACGAAAATACGACGGCGGCCGTATAGGTCGCCGAGCGTGCCGCCGGTGAGCAGCAAGGTCGCGTAAATCAGATTGTAGATGTCGATGACCCATTGCATCTCGCTCACGCCGGAGCCGAGATCGGTTCCGATGCTTTTCACGGCGAGGCTGACGACGGAGGTATCGATCTGCGCGATCAGCACTCCTAGCGATGTTGCCAGAAGCACAAGAATTGGATGTGTGGCGGGCCGCGATTTGGCGAGCGTTGCGGCTAAGGTCATGTCGTCCTCCGGATGTAATCCTGAGATGGGGACGAATGTTCCGCGCACCCACCCGTTTCCTGCGCGAGACGAACAATTTGCGCGGTGAAAACCGAAATTACGCGATTGGACGCTAAAAAGGATCAGTCCTCTTCTAGCAGGAGAAAGCTGCGCTTAAAGATCCGCTTTGGGTCATTAGCTGCCGCGCAACCCGGCTAGAGGCGCGTCCGCTTTACCCCCAATAACGGACACGAAGACGGACAGCTGGCGAGTTCGCTTTGGGCCAAAAGCGGACTCATGCAGCGCAGCAAACGGCATCTATTCGGTCATATCGTTGGCGAAACGCAAGAAAAGGAAAGACCGCCTCGTGGGGGTCCTTCGACGCGAGTTCACATCGTACTGGAATCGAAATGGAATTCCGATAGCGTTGCAGGCAGCGGCGCAACGTTGAAGGCTTCCAACGCGATAGGGGCGATATCCGGCGTTTCCTCAGCCGAGGAGCGCCGTCTCTCCATTGCCCGAGCAATTTCCTTGCCTACCCATTCCGATTTGCCAGCAGCCCGCGACCAAAACAGCATGAATAGATCGCAACGGTCGATCTCGTCGTAAAGTCTACGCTCCCACCGCTCTCCCGGGTCTAAGGATAGGATGTCGTGGAAAAACTCTATTTTTAGCGCCCTGAGTGCTTGAATCCGCTTTTTCACTTCGAGCCTGTCTTCACTCGCATATGAAATGAAAGCGCGCATATATCGGCGTGCATTGCTTCCTTGCGCGACCAACTCTTCGCCATCATCGTTCGTCCCACAAGCTAGGACAAAACCCACCCAGCCGATCGGAACTCCTTCTAGAAAAAAGCGTGCTTTTGCATTGAATTCCTGGCCTGCTCCGGCTGTCGGCAGCGAAACACGAAAACTACGTCCCTGCGTGTGACCCTGCCATACAAGTGTTTGGACGGGTTCATCGATTTTGGCATTCGGAACGTCGAGTTGAATTTGCACACGAGCTCCGCGATGCAGTTCAACCTCAAGCGTCGAGATTCCGCTCATTGCAGTATTCGCGTCTATGGCTGTGGCTAGTTTTTCAGCCTGGGTACGCCCCTCTGGCGTATGGAGGAAAACCTGAACGGACATCCAGGCCTCCGGCCGAACCATGCGAGGCGCAAAAACCGTACAGTCGACGACGTCTGTGGGTGCAAAAACGCGCGCCAGAAGCCCGTTACTTCCGGGCCTGCGAATGCGCCAGTCGGATAAGAAGCGGCTCTTTGTCTTCGCCAATTTCTCCTGCTCAGCCCGCGTATTGTCGTCCCGGTGCTCAAGCGCTTCGGTAAATTCAGCTGCCGATCGGTGGGGTGCAGTTTGCCGCTTCTCTTCGCTTCTTACTTCTTTCCTGCGCCACTCCATTTCGCTCCTTTGCATTGCGGCTTCTTCTGCTGCCTTGGCCATTGCGGCTTCTTCCGCTGCCTGGCGCTCCTCGAGCAGCACCCATGGCTTACGCAATGCGTTCGATATGTTCCGGCAGAAGTGGATGATCTTTGTCTGAACCTCGGGCTCATGTAGCCCACGCGGGCGCAAATCCCGCAAATCGAGATATTGGCGCTTCCCGATAATTTTCAGGACGGGGTCTTGGCGCCACTGCTTTTCATCCTCCAGCTCGGGGACCGAGATGTAGAGGATGGGAAAAATCAGGTCTTCGCGGCCAAGCATCGCCTCGCGCGCCAGGAACGATTCGAACTCGAAGATGCAGTGCTGGCTTCTGAGCGCACGGGGCGAGACGATTGGAATGAAAAATAACGCCTGATTTATCGCCCCCGAGATTTGGTTTTCCCACAGGGTGCCGTCCGAGATTGCGGTCTTGTCTTGCCAAACTAGGAAGTCCGCAGGGGTTCGGCCAAGCTGCGCGCTCAGCTCGCCTTGGATGGCATCTCGCAATGCCGGCAACGCCCCGTTAGAGCCATCGTCGTCCTCGCGCGAATAGCTGAAGAACCCGATCAGTTCCGGAAGGTCCGCCAATGTGGACATGTAGAGTTACCGGTAGGATGGGGAGGTTTGGACTGGCAGTTCTCTTACTATCAAAAAATCGACGCGGCTTCTACGATTCTCATCCAAACAGCATCTTATGTGGGGATGAGTGTGAAATTGACCAGCCGCTGTTAGCTGCACCACTCAATGATGGTCGGTGAAAGTGCTCACGTGGGAGACTAGTCGTGGGATGCTCAATAGACGCGCACTGCTTCGCCTGCGGATACGACACATTCATGTGGCTTGGCGGGGGCATGGAGAGTTTCAAGGTCTTCGCAGCATGGCCGGTCGCCTGCAAGGATTGTTCAGCCGTCACGACCGCCAACTTCAAACAGTCGCCGCTGATCTGTCAGGCGTGTGAGAGCATCAACGTCGTCAAAATGACTGACCCGCATGAATGGAACGGAGACGGCAAAGTTATCGAAAACTGGCTCGACCTCACGCTGACCGACGGACACTATCGGTGTCCCAAATGCGACAAGTTTGAACTGCGCTTTGGGACGAATGTAGGTGGGCATGACAAGGTGATGTGGGACTAATTGCCTCGCTGATCTTGGGCAGTCGCGGCGGCTTTACTTCAATGGACAACGTTGTCATGAGAGGTTGCCCCGTTTGTGGGTATCCGGACTGTTCTCCGTTCTATGAGAGCGGTGCATCGAATTTCATCAACATCTGCGATTGTTGTGGCTGTCATTCGGGAGTTGATTACAATAGCTTTGATAAGCCTGCACGGTTTGCCTACCTTCGTCGATTGTGGATCAGTGAAGGAAAGCAATGGTGGTCGAATGTTGTCGCCCAACCGCCGGGGTGGGATGCCGACAAGCAACTCAAAAACGTAGCAATGATCAACCGACGCATGAGATCTCTGGGCCGCAAGCGGTAATACGGACACCCAAATGAGCGCAACAATCTTACGCGAGGAGGAGGCTATGTGGGCAACAGAATAGGACTGCCCCGAACTGGAGCCGATATCTACCTCAGCAACATGGGAACGTCGGTGCTGCTCATCATGCTAGTTTTGAGCGGGACGGCACTCGCGCGCACTGACGGAGAGAGAAGTTTGGTCGTTTTTCTTGCCGAGCGTGACCAGACCTACCGCGGACTGGAGTAGTCGGCTTCAATCTCAACGAGATGCCATGGGATCGCGACACATTCGAGGACCAGATCCGTTTCATGATTCAGGTTGTCGATGGGGCGCTGGCGCGCACGAACTGGGACAAGGTGAAGAATTTTACGCCGAGTATCGAGCAATACGCTCCCCTGCTTGAAAATTTAAAAAGCATGCTTTCCGCTCTTCAGCTGGCCGACATCGAAACTAGCGAGTGGGTGCCTCCCGCGGAGTACGTCATGTGCGATAAACACCCTGCGCTGATGTACGACGTGGGGGAACCACCCGAAGGCTCCGAAGTGGTGGATAAACAACTCGCGCTTACACAGGAGCTTGGAGACTATCAATGTATCATTTGCAATTGGGAATAGCCGCGGCCGCCACAAATCAAACTGCCCCAACTAGCCCCTTGGGTAGTGGGCTCCTTTGAGTAAGGCAGACCGGATTAGGGCTTGCAGGCTGGCTGGGGCAGGGCATATTCGGCCTCATGGACATAGAGTATCCAACTTGCGAATTGAACGTAAACGGCATCTGGACCACGATTTCACTGTCGGAGGCCCTCCACCGAAACGATAAGGATCACCCGAAGAGGTGCCGGGTATGCCACGGCCAAGTTCGAGCGCATCCCCTAAACATCGACAAAATTGAGCCTGCCCGCTTTGAGCATTACGAGCGAAATCCCGGTTGTCCCTTAGGCGACTGCTTTGATGGCACCATACGGCTGCATCGCAAGGCGCTCAGATGACCAAGCCCCCCAAACGCCCTAGGGACTTCAGCCAAGCGGCTAAATTCGTGGTCGATGTGGCGACCGGGCAGGCCGAAGATCGTGAGCCCACGCCAGAGGAACAGGGGAAAGACCCCGCCGCCGTCGCCCTCGGCCGCAAGGGTGGCTTGAAGGGCGGCAAAGCGCGGGCAGCTAAGTTGTCTTCATCTGAACGGATTCAAGCTGCGCGAAAAGCGGCAAAGGCCCGCTGGCGGGCTCCTTAAAAGCCGCCGCTTCAAGCGGGGTCATGTCGTTCTTGAAGAACGGTAGGCGCAGCGTTTCGTCCTGCCTCGGGAAAGCATCGTCCAGCATCCCTTTTAGCTGGTCCCAAGTCTTCGCAACGCGCATCAGGGCTATAACGCCGCTCAGATGACTAACGATCGTGCGCCGCTATTAGGTGCACCCTTCAATGAAGATTGGGAAAGTGCTCGCGTGGGAGAATAGTCGTGGGAAGCTCGATAGATGCGCACTGCTTCGCCTGCGGATACGACACATTCATGTGGCTTGGCGGGGGCATGGAGAGTTTCAAGGTCTTCGCAGCATGGCCGGTCGCCTGCAAGGATTGTTCAGCCGTCACGACCGCCAACTTCAAACAGTCGCCGCTGATCTGTCAGGCGTGTGAGAGCATCAACGTCGTCAAAATGACTGACCCGCATGAATGGAACGGAGACGGCAAAGTTATCGAAAACTGGCTCGACCTCACGCTGACCGACGGACACTATCGGTGTCCCAAATGCGACAAGTTTGAACTGCGCTTTGGGACGAATGTAGGTGGGCATGACAAGGTGATGTGGGACTAATTGCCTCGCTGACCTTGTTGCGGCGCGGCAGCTTTGCCCCCGAAAGCAGACGCGGCAATCGCTGACCGGCGTGTCCGCTAACCAGAGGCGGACTCACATCGGAGCGTTAGTTTGTATCGGTCTTACACTAAGAGCATTCAGGGCCATGGCGATGTCGTCGTTAGCCCAGGCCAAGCTACAGTTGCCATAAATCAGCGTTCGCCCAAACGGACCTCGCGTCAAATCCGCCCAAGCAGAATAAGGACGACAACGATGATCAAGATGGTGCCGATGATACCGACCCCGCCGTGGCCATAACCGTAGCCGTAGCCGCCGAAGCGGCCGCTAAGGCCGCCCAGTAGGAAAATAACGAGGATGATTATGAGAATGGATCCTATCGACACCCCCAAAAGGATGGGAATCAGGAGGCCGACTGACGCCGCGCCGATTATGAAAGGCCAACGCTTCGAGTGGCTTGCTCCCGCAAGCTTGTCCGGCGGCTGATCCGGGCTCTTGGGCTGGCGCGGCGGCATGTCGCGTGCGAGCAACCTCGCCTTCGCCTTCTCAGCGTCACCGGCGAGATGGCTGTTGGGATATGTCGCAATAAACGCGCTGAATGCGGCCACGGTATCAGCGTCCTTAGCTCTGGCAAACGCTTGTTCCTGCTCCGCGCGTTCGCGCGTTTCATTTTGCTTCGCACGGCGTATTTCGTCGTCGGCCTTCAGCTGAAGCTTCCGCAGACGTCCGCGTATCTCATCAGCATGGCGTCCATACGGGTACGAATTGAGAAACGATTCAAGCACGATCGGATCGTCGCTTGCCATTGCCTGGGTACGAGTAGTTTCGCCTTCTCTTTCTGAGCCTCACCGGCGAGATGGCCATTGGGATATGTCTCAATAAACCCGCTGATTGCGGCCACGGTATCAGCGTCCCTAGCTCTGGCGAACGCCTGTTCCTGCTCGGCCCTGCGCTTGTCGTCCGCTTCGGTTTTTTCATTCGGCGGCGGTCGTCGAAGGGCGGTGGCAATCTGGGTGCAAAGGTTAGCAACAGCGCGGCGCAAAGCCGGGCTATCCAATTCGAAGCGATATTCCCGCCAATCGACGTATTGACGCTGGCCGATCACTTCTAACAAGGAATGGCCACGCCATTGTGTTTCGTTCTGTAACTCATCCACGTCGATATAGAGGATAGGAAACATCAAGTCGTCCCGGCCAAGCTCCTTTTCTCGGTCCAAAAACCTCTTAAATTCAACGCCGCAATTTTTGCTGTTGATCACGCGCGGAGTTATGATTGGAATGAAAAATACTGATTGTTTGACGGCGGTATCGATTTGACTCTCCCACATAGAGCCTGGCGCTATCGCCTCTTGATCCTGCCAAAGGCGCAATGACTGCCGCGAACGACCGAGCCGAGCGCGCAATTCGTTCTGGATGAGCGCCCTGATCGTCGAAAGCGCATTGTGGGAGTCCTCGTCGTCATCGCGAGAGTAGCTGAAAAATCCAATAATTTCTGGCAGCTCGGCTAATGAAGCCATGGGTAGGGCTGACGCCTGGATCCGGCACGGTGCGGATTATAGCAGCTTTTCTGCGAAGCCAACCGACCATGTCGGCGGCTGGGCGTCAAATGACCGCTTTGGGTCATTCACGACCGATGCATTCAGTCCCCGTGCCGATCGATGTCCGTTGTTACTCCAATAGCGACATTATTGTTCGGCGCAGCGAAGTGACGCTAAGGGCCATAAGCAGACATCGGACTGGACCGCCTAGTTCGCCGCGACGGCCCTCACCGAGATCGAAGGCGCTTTCGTCTGGCAGGCAACGCTGTGCCCAACGCTGTAATGTGGCGGCGCGGGCATCTGGGATTTATCGTGCTTCAGCAGGTAAAGCGGATGAGTTGAAAATGGATGGAGCGTCAGCGTGGAACAGCAACTGGGCCTGGAGCATACCCTTGGTCGTGCTAACCGTGCTCATTCACGTCATGGGCCTAGGCCTGTTCAATGTGAAAATGGTCCAAGTCCTGACTGACGTGAAGGACCGCCGTTATTTCATCTACGCATTTGCGCTTGGCATAGGGGTCACCACGATCTGGGCGACTTTGTTGCACGCAATCGAAGCCGGCATATGGGCAGCCGCCTACCGGCTTCTCGGAGCATTGCCTGATAACAAATCGGCGATTTTGTACTCGCTGAGCGCGATCACAACCTATGGTCATTCCGAGATCTTTCTTACCGACCGTTGGCGGCTTATGGGCGCCCTGGAAGCATTGAACGGGATAATACTGATTGGACTGACCACGGCCCTTATGTACGGCTTGATTTAACGGGTTTGGCCGGTCGAAAACAGAGCATTGCCCAGAGTGCCCTGGTCGAGGCGAAAAAACCTGCCGGAATGAACCCTGGCGCGCCGAAGGTCGCCACAGCGGGGCTTTCGCGTTTATGTCCGCATTGGGTCAAAAGCTGCCACGGCGGTAGCAATAAGTGGCGTCCGCTTTACCCCCGAAAGCTGCCGCGGCTGTCGCCGACCCGCGCGTCCGCTTTGGGCCATAAGCGGACTCATGCACCGCAGCAAACAACGTCCCTATTCAATCACATCGTCGGCGCGGCCGAGGAGCGGCGGCGGGATAGCGAGACTAAGTGCCGTGCCTGCTGGCCGGTTCAAGGCGTCACGCCGAGCGCCTTAAGTTCCGCACTGGCGGCCAACCATTCATCGAAAGTTTTCGGGCAATCGCTCGCCGCCAGCCGGAACAGGCGCGTCGCCTCGTCCTTCGTACCCTGCCGCAACGCCAATTCGCCGCTGTAGAGATTAGCGTCGCAGACCTGGCCCGCCTTCGTCGTCGCATCGGGATTGTCGGCTGCGGCAAGCACTGCGGCCGGAGTCATCTGGCCGAGGAACATCTGGATCACGGGCGCCGGCCACTTGGTCATGTCGATTGTCGAGGTCGTCTGCGACAGACCGCTCGGAACATTGCTGCGCTGCCCGACGATATCGCGCCATAGTGCCGCATAGGCGTCTTTGGGATCGAGCGCGCTCGCCTGGTTGAGGTCGGCGAGGGCCTTGGGCAGGGCACCAGCGTAAAGATTTGCCAGCCCGCGATGGAAATACGCATACGTGCTTTTGGGATCGAGTCGGATCGCCTGGTCGTAGTCGGCGATGGCGCGGTCGTTGTCGCCCTTGGCGCGGTACGCGTTGCCGCGATTGTTGTAGGCGACGGCGTATTTCGGCTCGAGCTGGATCGCCTGGTCGTAGTCGGCGACGGCGCGATCCTCATCGCCCTTGGCGCGGTACGCGTTGCCGCGATTGTTGTAGGCGACGGTGTATTTCGGATCGAGCTGGATCACCTGGGTGTAGTCGGCGATGGCGGGGTCGTTGTCGCCGTTGGCATGGTACGCGAGGCCCCGGTTGTAGTAGGCGACGGTGTCTTTGGGATTGAGCTGGATCGCCTGGGTGTAGTCGGCGATGGCGCGGTCGTTATCGCCGTTGGCGTAGTATGTGATGCCGCGGTTGTCGTAGGCGAAGGCGTATTTCGGCTCGAGCTGGATCGCCTGGGTGTAGTCGGCGATGGCGCGGTCGTTGTCGCCTTTGGCGCGGTACGCGTTGCCGCGGTTGTTGTAGGCGACGGCGTATTTCGGTTCGAGCTGGATCGCCTGGGTGTAGTCGGCGATGGCGCGGTCGTTGTCGCCCTTGGCGCGGTACGCGTTGCCGCGGTTGTTGTAGGCGACGGCGTATTTCGGTTCGAGCTGGATCGCCTGGGTGTAGTCGGCGATGGCGCGGTCGTTGTCGCCCTTGGCGCGGTACGCGAGGCCCCGGTTGTAGTAGACGACGGCGTGTTTCGAATCGAGCTGGATCGCCTGGGTGTAGTCAGCGATGGCGCGGTCGTTGTCGCCCTTGGCGCGGTACGCGAGGCCCCGGTTGTAGTAGACGACGGCGAGTTTGGGATCGAACTGGATCGCCTGGTCGTAGTCGGCGATGGCGGGTTCGTTGTCGCCCTTGGCGAGGTACGCGTTGCCGCGGTTGTCGTAGGCGACGGCTCGATTATGGGCTGTTTCCCGACCTGACTGGATCAACGCCGTGCAGCTCTTAATCTGCTGGTCCCAATCCACATCTGGATTTCCCGTGCAATTCCGCCATTCCGGCGAAGTTTGCGCGTTGGCATCGACCGTCAGCAGCATCGCTCCGGCAAGAATAGCGCTCACAAAAACCGAATAGCGCATGTGCCCCTTCCGTTTCAGGGAACGTACCATTGCTTGTTCTAGAGATAAAGCGGAGCGCACAGTGGCGCTGCATGTTGCGAGTCCATGCGGGCCATATCCGAATTCATGCGCTGCAACATGATCGGCGAAGACGCTTACCTTTTGCTCCGTGCTTCTCTTGATCTCTGAGGGCAAAAAGATAAAAACCGCCTGGCTGGTGGCTGCCTCAGAAAGTGCAGGTCAGACGGCTAAAATTGCAGCGGCGGCTTTTTGTTTCCTGCGTTTGGCAAGCAGACTGATCACGCCGAGACTGGGTGGCAAAGTGTAGAAGGGCGGCGGCTCTTGCGGGGCGCCAGACTGGACCCAAAACCGTATGGCGAAGGCTAAAATTAGCCGTGTCGCATTTACTGGAAACATGGTAGGTTGGCTTAGACTTTGGTGGATTGCTGCCTTTGCTGACTAAGAAAATTTGCATCTCTTTTAGGAGGCTCTCATGCGAAACGTAGCACGAGGTGTTGGACTCGGTGGATTAGCAACGCTTTTCCTTGCTTGTGCAATGGCAGCACCCTCCGTTGCTCATGAAATTAATATTTCACCTATCCATGTCGAAGTCCATTCACCGACGGTCGGGCATCCGACGACACCCTCGTTCAAAACGGTAATCCCACCAAATTCCAAATCCAATCTAGGCCGTCCGTCTTCGGTCGACGTTTTCAACTCTCAAAAAGGCGGCACAACGACAGGCGGCGGGGGAGCGGCCAATCTCAAAGAGTTAAATTTTTCTTCGCCGAGGCATTCTGATCCTTCGCTGCGGTTCACTTTCGCCAAGGGAGCCGGAGTCCATCGTGAGCAGCTTGACGACGATTTGCCGGATTACCCGACCCCCGGAGGAGATGTCTGGAACATGTCGGCTGCAGCGACCGGAGGGAAGTATGGTGGAGAAGGTGGCGCTAATAATGATGTGGCGGGACAGATCGCTGCTTATTTTAAGAATTTGCCCCCAATGGCTTCTTGCGCTCCATGTGGTGGTGACGACGATGAATAATTGGCCGTTCTCCGTTTTTTAGCTTCGTTATCGCAGGGAGACCCTCGTAGAAATGCATATTGGGATTCATTATCACTGCGCACCGTTGGATGATCATAGGGATCAATCGGTTCAACGATTAAAACCAAAGATCGCGCCCGCCGCCCCCGACCGATCCCCTGGCTGTAGCCCACTTGAGCCATTGCCTGACGTACATCTCAAGCGGGGAGACGGCTGAAACCGCTCCGCGCTCCTGCTCATAAAGCCGAGATGCCTTTTCGATGACGTTGGTGATCGTGCCTTGGCTACGGCCGGCACCCACACAGCCACGCATAGGCGCTGTCCAGCACGTCGTCGGACCCGAGTTGCGCGAGGACGGTCATATGAAAAGGCACAGGCAACGCGAACTGCCTCGCAAAATCGGACACCTGCGATCTAATTCCGTCATCACTTGACGATCGGATCAGGGGCGTCTGGATTCGTCGCAGGGAGCGGCTGATGCTGCGACCGCAGCTGGACGGCCCGCATTCGGCGCTGAACCAAGTCGCGGGTTTGGGTGATCACCGACTGGATCCCCGACACCGAAGCATGGTTGGAGGTGGTGGCGGCGTTCTGTGCCCGCGCAGTTCCGATCATTACGACCGACGCCACGACGAGCAGCCCCAGCATGCGGCGGACGCCCGCGAGGCGCGTCGCGAGATAGTTTCTGATGTCCATGGCACTTACCCTTATCATATTGAGGGTGCGCTGCGACGGGATCGCTCATTAGTCGATCGATAAACGCTTCGTGTTCAAATCTCGTTCCCAACTGTATGATAACTAGCCTAAAATTGATCGGCTTGAGAAGGTCTGACGCACCAGCCGGCACCGACCATCCAACTTCCCCCAAGCTTCGACAGCACGCCTGAATCCCCTGCCTTGCATTGACACACCTGGCCTGCAATTTAACGAACGAAAATCTCGGAACGTTGAGCCACGGACACTCGCGACCAACCAGGCCGCGAAGACCGTCCACCCCACAAAATACGGCCCGCCGGAGGGCGATATCGCTTGGGCTGCGGCAAAGATCGATCGCTTACAGCAACGCTTATCGTCAGTGGAAAAGGCTTTACTGTAGTATTTTTGTAACAGCTACAACGATTGATTGCCAGTAGAGTTACGAGACTGGACACACGACTTTGTTTCGGGGCAGCGCGATCGTGAAGTTATTTAAAACTTTGGTTGTGGCTCTGATTGCTGTCGGCGCGATTTGGACAATCGCTACCCCGGCACAAGCTCAGCTTGCGGGCGGGTGTACGTGCCCGGCGGGTTTTATTCCTTCCGGGACCACCACGTGCAGGAATCCTTTTAACTTCTTGATCGTGCCGGCAATCTGCACTGCTAGAAACGCTATCAATCAAAGCATCGGTCGTATTGTCTCCAGTCAGCAGCAGCAGTCGTTTTGGGGCATCGATCAGATCCTGCAGCAAAGACGCGATCAGCTGCAAAGCACACCGAGCGGCGGCGCGAATTCGAAAATTACCGGCTACTCGGACTCCGATCTTGATACGAATTCGAGTGCACTCGGATATTCGGGCCAATCTCAGAAAAACAATCCGCTTGCGTCAGGCCTTTACGATGACGCGGCCTCGAACGCGGCGCCGCCGGCGCCGACTTATGGCGCCTGGCTGCAGGGCTTGGCGGATGCTGAGCACGACAACCCCTTGTCGGCAACTGACCTCGCCCACTCGGCTACCACTTATACCGCACAGGCCGGGCTCGATCGAACACAGCAAGGCATCCTGTCCTCCTCCGACGCCTTTGTGATCGGCATCGTCGCAAGCATGATGAATACGCACACCGGCTACGACGGCACGCCGACGACATCGAATTTGTCGGGCCCGGGTGTCGGTGTGTATACCGAGTATGTGAACGGTGGATTTTCAACCGACGCAACGACGAACTTCGCTTTCCTGAACATGATCCAGAATTTTGCCGGCGCGGCTCCCAATACTTCAATAGGCATCCTCAGTGCGGGCGTGAGCGGAAATGTGCAATACAAGATTTCGGGTATTATGGGAGCGGACAGCAACTTCCTGGAGCCCACGGTAGGCTTCTCGCTCTCGCACACGAGTTTCGCCAGTGCGGGTACTGCAATGGGTTTGGAAGATGCTTACACAGTGCGCCTGCAAGCAGGCGCTCGCGCCGGTACGACGACGGATTTTGGCAATGGGATCAGCCTCGATTCAAGCCTCAAGGCACTTATTTACGGTAATGCCGTTGCCCAGGGAACGAGCGCGACGCCGCTCGCCTCTACTGTGTTATCCCCTTCATCGCTTTCGCCATCGGATACGGGATTGATCCGCATGGAACTCGACCCACAGTTCTGTTTTAATTTGCCCAACAATTACAGCCTGACACTGTCGGGCCAGTTTCGCTACGGTCAGGCAATGGTGGGCGGATCGGTTGGAGTTAATTTACGAAAACAATGGTAGTACATCTGGTCCGAATGACGGCGATGAAGGCCTTGGCGCGAGTGCTAATCATCGTTCATGACCGCGCGTTTTCCCCCGCTCTCATAATCCCTCCATCCATCCTATAGCCCTGCGATTTGTCAGCCCCGGCCCATCGGCTGCTGCGGCTACTTTCCGTCAAGCGGCGCCATCTAAAGTCAGTCCTAGAAATCCGTACGCCTCGAACAGCTCGGCAGTGCTGCGATGCACGCTCAATGTCCGCTTTGGGTCATTAGCTGCCGCGCCGGTCGTTCGCTGGCGTGTCCGCTTTACCCCCCAAAGCGGACATCCCTCGTACCGGTCAGCTGGTGGCATTCCTTCACTGCCGCCGCCCTGCGCTTGTCGATATAGGCGGCAAGATCGACAAGATGCACGCCGCGTTGGGCCTTCTGGCTCGTCTCAATCCGCACGATTGGCAGAGCGATATCGCCGCGGAGCGCCTTGCGTAACAGTTTCTCAACCGTGAGGTGTCCAAAGAAGTCGCGGCACACCTGGTCCAACGGCACGACGGTTTGGCCGTTGTACTGCGCCATTAGTAAGAAGAGGGTAGGGGCCGTATGCGCCTGATCTTCCGGCATCGCCATTACTCGTAGTCGCACGCGTTTAGGCGGCACCCTGCCATGAAGGCTTTGGCGCGTTTGGAACATGCCGGAAAAACTAGAGTGGTCTTGAGCGAATCAATTTCGCGGCGCAGACCGCTGTCGCCCATTATGAGGGGCGTTGACCATGCGCACGATGATCATCCCGCCGTTTCCAGGCCGCGTCGAAATCCCGGATATTGTGGCGTTTACAGATGCGCGATTAGCCGGAGAATATAAATCCTCTGAACAGGGCTCTGCCCTAGCCGGATATATGTTCTATCCGGCCAGTGAAACTGCCAGGGTTTCGTTCGGTTCCGCGCTTCGCTCTTCCGCGGACCCGCTTAGGCTGAATCTTAAGGGAATGCGTCGGATTCAATACCGGTGGCTACGTGTCGCTGATGTTTTACACGTATACTACGACATGGCCATGGGAGGTCATCAAGCTCGGCGCGGCGGTGCGACCGTCAGCAAGGCAGTCCACCTAGCTGCAAAAAACACCAAAAGTCTCGGTACGAGTGAGCCCACTTTTTGGAGCGCTTGGAAGGCTTACAAGGACGTGGCGACTGCGGTGACCGCGACGGTCCTGATTTGGGATAACGCGCGCAGGGTATTTAAGAACGAGTATCTCGAAGCATTCCGTACTCATGATGACGCCGAGCCCATCACCCTCGATCAGCTATCGCCGTTTCATATAACCCTCTTGATGCCGGATTTCGTGCTGGCAGTCGGTCGGTCGTTCGAAGATTTTGCGTTAACGAAGGTTAACAGCCGCGTTGATGCCGGCTTCGATCCGGAGACACTTTGGAGAATTCCAGCAGAGATCAACGTTGTACCTGTTCCGCCGCCGCCCCGGACGATCCGTGTAGAGGATACGCTTACTTTAAACGCGCGGCGTGCCGGCAATCGAGGCAGGCGCAATAGGCCGCAGACCGACGAGACTATTTCAAAACCACTCTAATTTTCCGAATACTTCGCGCACCGCTCCTTCTGTCCAACTTATGAGTATTTCGGAAGCTGCGATGTCGGTTCGCAGCAAGAAAGCCGCGCGATGCGAGGGCGGCTTTTCAACAGGAGTTTAGCCATGGGCAATGCCATGGAGTTCGGTGACGTGCTGCTCGAGCCGAAAGAAGCAGCAGCGTTTCTAAAGGTCAGCATTTCGTGGATGGCGAAGGCGCGTGCAACGAACGGTGGGCCGCCGTTCGTCCGGATAGGTCGCTGCGTTCGCTACAGCAAGGCAGCGCTTTTTCGGTGGCTGAAGACGCGGGAGCGCTGATTGAGAACGGAATGACCGTCCATCACAATGCACCACAATACAGTATATACATCTAGGTATATCAGTATAAATGTAGATTAGGAACCGATATGGAAATATATGCGCGCTATTATGACTTGGCGTATTCCTAAAAAGTACCCATTTCTACTGTGGTCCATCCCCATCCATCTGGGGGAAAGAAGCGGTGATCCTAATGCCTGAAAATACCGTGTTAATCGAGCCTTCCTTCCAGGACGCGATCACGATGATCGCGGCCTCGAAGGAGCTCTCCGAGCAGCTCAAAGTGCACTGGACAACGTCGCTGCGGCAGTTCGCTAAGGCAACGGACCGTCCGCTCGAGGTGATCCCGGCGCGCTACAGCGCGGTGCGGAACGACCTTGCCAGCTGGCACCACGCCCCGTCCGGCCTGACCCCAAAGACGGTGATGAACCATCGCAGCAATGCCAAACGCGCGTTGCTCTATCTGTCACATGAGAAGGGAATTCCGGAGCACGGGGCCCCGCTAACCGCGGATTGGCAAGAACTGCAAGCTCAGGTGAGCGACAGCCTCATGCGGTCACGGCTTTCGTCCTTCATTCGGTACTGCTCCGCCAACAAGATCTCGCCAAAGGAGGTGAATGAGACGGTGTTCAACGGGTTCATGGAGTACCGGAACCGCTGCAGCAAGCCTGCTAACGATGCCTTCCGGCGCTTGGTGGCCCGAGCCTGGAACGCGAATGTCGGAACTATAGTCGAAGAAGCGCACAATTTTATTCCTTCCCGTTCGGAAGGGACCGATGAAACGCCCTCGCTGCCGACGATCCGCAAAATGATTACGGAAGGTCGTAAATTCGGAACTGGATTGGTGCTGATTTCACAACGCCCGTCGCGTCTCGATGAAACGACGCTTGCACAGTGCAATAGCTTTCTAGTGCTTAGGTTGGTGAACCCAGCTGACCAGAGATATGTCCGCCAAGTCATGGAAAATCTTTCGGAAGCCGATGCTCGGCTGCTCCCGACATTCGGAGAAGGCCAGGGTATTGTTAGCGGTCAGGCTGTCCGATTTCCGCTCCTCGTCCAAGTAAAATTCGATGAGGAATTGGTAAGCGAATCCGTCGGCGACGAGAATTTCATAGCTCGGGCGAAAGAATGGGAAGCCAGTCCGGAGGTGGTCGCCAAAGAAAGAACGTCAAAAAATCTCAAACTGCTCAAGGAATTGAACGAACGATAACCGAGATCGCTCGCTTACTCAGCCAATCTGTCGCTGCGCTAGTCGCAAGGAAGCTGGATCACATTTCCGCCGAGCGGATCAGGGTTAGCCATTTCCAGTTATCATACTTATCCTTATTCTGTCGCATGTGCGTATACCTTTTTAAGCTAGTCCAACTGCGGTGACCCGAAACTGCCGCTGCCTGCGGAATTGTCCGGCCCATTTCGAAAAGTCGCGAAATTCCCTCGTGCCGAAGATCATGAAACCGCAAATCTTCAATGCCTAGGATTTTGCAGGCGCGCGTGAATGCGGCGCTGATGGCGTCGGTAGAATAGGGGAATATTTCCGGTTTGACGCGCGGCATCGATTTGACGGTCGCGAGCGCCTCGGGTGGAAGCTCGCAGTAGACATTGTTGCCGATCTTGTCGCCGGGATGCTTCATGTCGCGGACGAGAATGCGATCGTCATCAAGATCGTCCCAGCGCAGCAAGGTGATCTCTTCCTGCCGGCGGGTCGAGAACAGCGCAAAGGCGACAATTTTCTGCATGGGAATGGAGGAGGGGCGGTTCTCGCGAATGCGCCCGAAATGCTCCATCAGCCGGTCGAGTTCTTCCAGTGTCGGCCGACGATCGCGCTCGCCACCTTTTCTGATCAACCCGAGCTTCTTGAGAACGATAACCGCGTCATCGAATTCCTGGCGCGAAAGCGGATAGCCCCAGGCCGGTCTCGCGACCGTGAAGATGTTCGACAGATGCGAGAAGTAGTTACCGCAGGTTTGCGGCTCCATGTTTTTGTTCAGCTCTTGTGCGAATGACACCAGCGTGCGGCTGGTGATCTCGCTGCATTTGATCTCGCCAAGATCGCTGTTTTTGAGCGTCTTGAACACCTGCGCCTTGGTCCCGTGGACCACGTTCTTTGATTCTTCGATGTAGCGATCGATGACGGCTGCGAGGGTGGGGTCTTCTTTGCGCTCGAGGCCGCCTGGGCGTTTGAGTTCGGCTTCGCGTTTGACGATCCAGGCGTTGGCGGCGGGTTTGCGGTCAAAGGTCTCCGCCTCGCGGTGGACGATGACGCCGTCTTTCTTGATGACGATCTGGGCGGTGAAAGCCTTCGAACCGTCTTTGCGAGAGCGTTCAATTATTGTACCCATCTGCCGCCGCCTCAGTCGGTCGTGTCAGTCGGTTCCATCAAAAACTCGGTACGACATGGCCCTCTAAGTACGACATTTGTCGTACCACAAACGGGAAAATTGGTCAAAATCGGCCAAAAACGGTACGACATCAGCCTTAACGGAAATTAATGAAGTGACTGAAAAACTTGATAAATTACAGCAGAGTCGGTCCCGCCGATTTTCAGTCGCTCCCATGATGGAATGGACCGACCGGCATTGCCGGTTCTTCCATCGCCTGCTGACGCGCCGGGCGCTGCTTTATACCGAAATGCTAACCGTAGGCGCGGTGCTGCATGGCGATCGCGCGCGGCTGTTGCGCTACGACGCGGCCGAGCATCCGCTGGCGTTGCAGCTCGGCGGCGCCGACCCAGGCGCGCTTGCCGCTTGCGCGCGCATCGGCGCGGATTTGGGCTTCGACGAGATCAATCTCAACGCAGGCTGTCCGTCGGACCGGGTGCAGGACGGCCGCTTTGGCGCCTGCCTGATGGCGGAGCCGGCTTTGGTCGGCGATTGCGTCGCGGCGATGGAGGCGGCGGTAACGATTCCCGTCACCGTGAAATGCCGGATCGGCATCGACGACCAGGATCCGGAAAAGGCGCTCGAGGTTTTTGCCCAAAGTATCGAGCGGGCTGGCGCCGACGCGCTCATCGTCCATGCGCGAAAGGCCTGGCTGAAAGGTCTTTCGCCAAAAGAAAACCGCGACATTCCTCCGCTCGATTACGATCGCGTCTATCGGCTTAAAGCCGCGCATCCGCGCCTCACCGTCGTGCTCAATGGCGGCGTTGGCGGCGTCGAGCAAGCGCTTGCGCATCTCGATCATGTCGACGGCGTTATGATGGGCCGCGCCGCCTATCAGGAACCGTGGCGGCTCATCGCGGTCGACCCGCTGGTGTTCGGCGAGAACGCACGCTTTGCCTCGGCGAAAGACGCCGCGGCGGCGCTCGTCCCCTATATCGAGCGCGAGCTTGCGCAGGGTACGCGCCTGCATTCGATCACACGGCATTTGCACGGCCTGTTCCGCGCCGTGCCGGGCGCGCGCGCCTTCCGCCGTGCGCTGGCCGGTGCCGCTACTTCGCCGCAAGCCGGCGGCGAACTTCTCGCCACGGCGCTGGCGCTTGTTGCGGATACGGCTTTGGACGGCGACCGCGTGGCCGCTTAGCGCAGGGACTCCCGGCACAATGATCCTCGGCGTTCCGTTGAGCGAGATTGCCTGGCTCGCGCTGGCCGTCGTCATCGGCGGCGTCGTTACCGGAATTCTCGCCGGGCTGTTCGGCATCGGCGGTGGCGCCGTCATCGTACCGGTGCTCTATGAAGTATTCGGCCTGCTCAGCGTTCCAGACGAGGTGCGCATGCAGCTTTGCGTCGGCACCTCGATCGCCATCATCCTGCCGACCACGGTGCGGTCCTATCTGACGCACCGGCAAAAAGGCCTGGTCATCCCGCAGGTGATCCGGCTGTGGGCGATCCCGGCCGTGCTCGGCGTTATCTGCGGCTCGGTGATTGCCGCCTTCGCGCCGCCCGCGGTGTTCAAGATCGCCTTCGTGCTGATCGCCGGTTTCATCGCCACCAAATTCCTGTTCGCCGGCGATCGCTGGAATCTCGGCACCGCGCTGCCGGGTCCGCTGCCGATGACGGCTTATGGATTTGTCATCGGGCTCGCCGGCTCGCTGATGGGCGTAAGCGGTGGCTCGCTGTCCAATATCGTGCTCACGCTGTACGGCAAGCCGATCCACAATGCGGTGGCGACCTCGGCCGGGCTCGGCGTGCCGATCACCATCGTCGGCACGCTCGGCTATATCCTCGCCGGCCTGCCGCAGCAGGCTTTGCTGCCGCCGCTTTCGCTCGGCTTCGTCTCGCTGATCGGGGTCGCGGTCATGGCGCCGGTGTCGAGTTTGACTGCCCCCTATGGCGCCAGACTCGCGCATCGGCTGTCGCGGCGCGCGCTGGAAATCGCGTTCTCGAGTTTCCTCCTGCTGGTCTCGGCGCGATTTTTGGTGAGTTTGTTTTAGGCGGAGATCACGGATAGCCCTTGAGCACCAGCCGGTCGCCGTTGACCTGCCAGCTCTGCAGGCGGTTGAGGAAGCTCATGCCGAGGAGGCTGGTGTGGAGCTGTCCCGGTTGCACCACCAGCGCATCGACCGAACGCTCTTCGAGCCCGCCGATGGCGATGCGGTCGAGCGTGACTGGCGCGGCGCGGGTGCGGCCATTGGCGGTGTCGATGCTCACCGTGTAGTTCAAAAGATCGAGCGGCAGGCCGGCCGCCTTGGCGTCGTCGGCGGTGAGCACGACGGAACTGGCGCCGGTATCGAGCACCATCGGAATCCGCGTGCCGTTGATTTGCGCGTTAATGGCGAAATCGCCGGAACTCGTGCGCGCGACTTCGACGCTGCGTCCGTGCGAGATGACGTGGCCGGGAATGAGCTCGGCAAGCACGCGGTCGGCGACCTCGCCGAGTTCGAACCGGTAAGTATAGCCGATCACCAGGACGAGTCCGACCACGACCCACAGCAGCGCTGCAAAAATGGCCTGGGTGAAGCGCTCGCGGAACATCGTCAGCAGCACCGCGGCGAGAAACACCAACAGCAGAATCTTATAGGCGAGCGAGCCGAAATCCTCGGTGGACAGCGGCCCGACGGTGCCGGTGCCGTGTTGGGCGATCAGGACCAGGATCGCGATCAAGATGCCGATGAGGAGGAGCCACAACAGGCGCTGGCGCACAGCAATCGTCCCTTGTGTCCCGTTCCGAATGTCGCCACTGGCCCGGCCGGAAATCGCGCCGCACCATAGACAGGGGCGGGCCGAAGGCAAGCTACGATACACGTCATGCCCGGCCTTGTGCCGGGCATCCACGACTTCCGGTGCCGTCGATCAAGACGTGGATGGTCGGGACAAGCCCGGACATGACGTTCGCGGTGACTGGTTCTACCCGCTGGCGCCGAACAGCGCGCGTTTGGCGCGGCTGGTCGAATCCTCGGCAGACGACGAGGTCGTCGACAGTGACGATGACGACGACATTTCCGGCTGGGCTTGCGGCTGGATCGAGGGCACGCCGTCGGAAATCGGCGCCAGCGCCGACATCACGCGCTCGGGCGGGAAGGTCACGATCACCTCGGTGCCGATGCGCAGCTTCGATTTCAGCGTGAACGTGCCGCCATGCAGGTCGATCAGGTTCTTGGCGATCGGCAGGCCGAGGCCGGCGCCCTGTTCGGCCGATTTGATCGAGTTCGAGCCCTGGCCGAACGAGGCAAGCACGATCGGGATTTCCTCCTCGGGAATGCCCGGGCCGGTGTCTTTGACGCTCATATATTGGCCGCCCGAGGCGGTCCAGCCAACCTTGAGCCAGATCTCACCGCCTTGCGGGGTGAACTTGATCGCGTTGGAAAGCAGGTTGAGGCAGATCTGCCGCACCGCGCGCTCGTCGCCCCACAGCCGCGGCAGATCGGGCTCGAACATTTCGTGGATGGTGATGCCGCGGTTGCCGGCGCGCAATTTGAGCAGATGATGGCAATCCTCGACGACGCGGTTGAGCGAGACCGCTTCCTCGTTGAGCTCGTAGCGCCCGGCTTCGATGCGCGACAGATCGAGGATTTCGTTGATCAGGTTGAGCAAATGCACGCCGGAACTATGGATGTCGGCGGCATAGTCCTTGTACATCGGCACCCCGTGCGGGCCGAAAATCTCGCCCTTCATGACTTCGGAGAAGCCGAGAATGGCGTTGAGCGGGGTGCGCAGTTCGTGGCTCATCTGCGCCAGAAACCGCGACTTGGCGATATTGGCGGTTTCGGCGCGGCGGCGCGCCTCGTCGGACACCGATTTGGATTGCTCGAGCTCGCCGATCAGCGCGTCCTTTTCCGCCCGCGCCTCGAGCGTGGCGAGCGTCGTCGAATAAAGCCGGTAGGCGAGCAGCGAGAAATAGCCTTCGGCGGTGAGCGCCATGATGGCGAGGATGTAATCGTGCAGCGTGCCCTTGACCGCGAAATCGAGCGCGATCGCGATGGTGACGGGAAGGGTGAGCGCGAACACCGCGATCGGCATGCTCGACGCCAGCATGCTCGATATCGCCACCACCAGCAGCATGACGAACAGCATGAAGGTCGAGGCCTGATCGTCCATGCCGACCGGATTGATCAGGATGAAAGTCCACGCCATGCCGAAAAACAGATCGAGCAGGATAAAGCGCATGCGCCACGAGCGCAGCTGCGTGGTCGATGGCTGCTCGTCGAGGAACTGGCGGCAGCAGCGGATAATGACGAGATGGATCAAAAGCGCGCCGGCCGTCCATACGCCGCAGGTCAGCGCGCCGGTCCACAGCCCGGACAGCGCGCCGATGGTGACGACCAGAAGCAGGATGACGGGTGAGGCCGAGATGCGGTTCTGCGCGAACTGGCGCAGCAATTCGTAATCGAATACCGGCCGCGTGCCACTAGTCGAGGTGAGGCGGTCGCGCGCTTCGCGCACATGCGCCGACGCCAGCCGCCGCTTCGCGGACGGCGCGGCGGCCGGTGAAGCAAGCTCGTGCGCCTCGCTGATTGTATTCGGCATTGCCGCCTGCGACTTCCACTTGCACTGCGGCGCGAGCCTTTTCAAAAACCGGCACGCCACCCCGGATCGGGTCCGGGGCGGCGTAATTCGGGATCGCGCTCAATTCGCGATAAAAGTGGCCTAAATTCCTTAAGACGAGGCTTAAAGACGGCTCGCGGGGCGCCGGCCAAAAGGTTTTGTTCACACTTTGGGCGCGGCAACCGGACCGGCGCCGCCGCGAACCCCGCGGACGCGCCATCGGACGTGCTGGCGGCGTGTCGCCCGGCGCGATAAGTTGATACGCAGCAACGGGATAGGGAGGCAATCACGATGAAGCTTTACGACGGCGGCCGCGCCCCCAATCCGCGCCGCGTGCGCGTCTTCCTGGCCGAGAAGGGCATCAAGATTCCGGCCGAGCAGGTCGATCTCGGATCGTTGCAGCAGCGCAGCGAGGCCTATACCGCGATCAATCCGATGCAGCGGGTGCCGGCACTGGTGCTCGACGACGGCACCGTGATCACGGAGTCGATCGCCATCTGCCGCTATTTCGAGGCGCTGCAACCCGATCCGCCGCTGTTCGGCCGCGGCGCGCTCGACAGCGCGCTGGTCGAAATGTGGAACCGGCGCGCCGAGCTGCACCTGTTCCTGCCGGTGTCGCATATCTTCCGGCACCTGCATCCGGCCATGGCGCAGATGGAAAGCCCGCAGGTGCCGGACTGGGGCGAGGCCAACAAGCCGCGCGTCATGGCATTCCTGCAATTCCTCGACGGCGAGCTGAAAGACCGCGCCTATCTCGCCGGCGCCGACTATAGCGTCGCCGACATCACCGCGATGGTGGCGATCGACTTCATGCGCGTGTCGAAGCTCGCGATGCCCGAGACGTTCGCCAATCTCAAACGCTGGCACCAGGCGGTGTCGGCGCGGCCGAGCGCGGCGGCGTAGACGGCGGAAATCGGGACGCTACGCCGCAGGGCACGCCGGCGCGGCGTCCGCCGCAAATCTGCTAGGCTCCACGCGAAGCAAATACTGCGATGGCCGGAACGGCCGTCGAAGGGGACAGACGAAGCCCCGCATCAGGGAGGTTCGAATGATCACCAAGCGCGCGCTGTGCGCAGGCCTTGTTGGCGCGGCAATCATTGCCGCAACGCCGGCACTTGCCGCCGACAGCTATCCCAACCGCCCGATCCGGGTGATCAGTCCGTTCCCGCCGGCTAGCGCCTCGGACACGGTCAGCCGCGTGATACTCGACAAAGTTTCGCAAATCCTCGGTCAGCCGATGGTGGTCGAAAATCGCGCCGGCGCCGGCGGGGTTCTTGGCTTTGCCGATGTCGCCAAAGCGGATCCCGACGGCTACACCATCGTCACCTCATCGACGTCGATGGGCACCGGCATGGTGCTGCACAAGAGCCTGCCTTACGATCCGGCGAAGGATTTCGTTTCGGTGGCGATGTTCGGCGTGCAGCCGAGCCTGTTGGTGGCGTCGAGCCAGGACGGTTTCAAGACCGTCGCCGAACTTGTGGCGGCGGCGAAGGCGAAGCCCGGGACTTTGACCTTTGCCTCCGCGGGAGTGGGATCGTCTTCGCATATGGCCGGCGAGCGGCTGCGGCTTGCCGCCAAGATCGACGTTCGCCACGTGCCGTTCAAAGACAATGGTCTGACCGAAGTGATGGCCGGGCGCATCGATTATTATTTCATCCCGCTGGCGGCGGCGGCGGCGGCGATCGGCAGCGACAAGCTCACCCTGCTTGCGGTGAGTTCGCCGAAGCGGGTTCCGTTGTTGCCCGATGTGCCGTCCATTGCGGAAGCCGGCTATCCGGCCGCCGAGTTCAGTTTCTGGGTGGGACTGTCCGCGCCGGCGAAAACGCCGCGCGCCGTCGTCGACACGCTGCACGACGCGACAGAAAAGGCGCTGCTCGATCCGGACATCGTGGCGAAACTGGCAAAGCTCGGCGTCGAACCGGAGCAAATGAGCGTCAATGCCTTCGCCAAGTTCGTCAATGACGACATCGCCGCGACGGTGCAGCTCGCCAAGGATGCGCATATCGAGCCGACCGACTAAAGGATCATCCTCCGGCGGGAAGCTTACCGCTGCAACAGCGCGATCAGGCTCGACGTATCCCAGCGCTTGCCGCCCATCTTCTGTATTTCCGAATAGAATTGATCGATCAGCGCCGCGGCCGGCAGATGCGCGCCGTTGCGCCGCGCCTCGGATAGGCAGATGCCGAGGTCCTTGCGCATCCAGTCCACCGCAAAACCGAAATCGAATTTGCCGGCGACCATGGTCTTGTAGCGGTTCTCCATCTGCCAGGATTGCGCCGCGCCCTTGGAGATGGTGGCGATCAGCTTTTCGGTATCGAGGCCCGCTTTCATGGCGAAGTGCAGCCCTTCGGCGAGTCCCTGCACCAATCCGGCGATGCAGATCTGGTTGACCATCTTGGCGAGCTGGCCGGAGCCGGATGCGCCCATCAGATTGCAGGCGCGCGCGTAAGCCGCGATCACCTTTTCGGCCTTGGCGAACGGCGCGTCGTCGCCGCCGCACATCACCGTAAGCACGCCGTTCTCGGCGCCGGCCTGGCCGCCCGAGACCGGCGCGTCGATGAAGTCGAAGCCGCGCTTTTTGGCCTCGGCGTAAAGCTCGCGCGCGATCTCGGCCGAGGCAGTGGTGTGGTCGACCACGATGGCGCCCTTGGCGACGCCCGAGAACACGCCGTCCCTGCCGAGCATCACTTCGCGTAAATCGCTGTCGTTGCCGACGCAGGCCATGATGAAGTCCTGCCCTTCGGCCGCCTGTTTTGGCGTCGACGCGTTCTTGCCGCCGTGCTGGGCGACCCATTTGTCGGCCTTGGCGGCGGTGCGGTTATAGACCGTGACGTCATGGCCGCCCTTCGCCTTGAGATGCCCCGCCATCGGGTAGCCCATGACGCCGAGCCCGACGAATGCGACCTTTGCCATCGTTTCCTCCGTGATCCGCGGCCATGGTCATGGCCCGGCGGGCGGGCGGGCGTCAACCGGTTGACCGCGCTACTGGCGGGCCTATGTAGGGCGGCATGGCAGGCCTCGAAGATGACGTTCTAAAAGCGCTGGGCAAGGTTTCGGGACCCGACGGCGCGCCGCTACCGGCGAGCGGAAAACTTTCGGAGATCGTCGCGACTGACGGCAAGGTGTTCTTTTCGATCACGGTCGAGGCGAGTGCGGTCAAAGCGTGGGAAACGGTGCGCGAGCGTGCGGAAGCCGCGGTGCGCGCGGTGCCGGGCGTAACATCGGTCATGGTGGCGCTCACTGCCGAGCGCGCGGGGGGCAGCGTCGCCGCGCCACGCCCGCAACCGCCGCCGGCAGCGGCGGCGCGGCCACACGGCGGCACGGCGCCGGGCGCGCCGGCACGCGGGCCGGCCGGCATTCCCGGCGTCGGCGCCATCATCGCGGTCGCTTCCGGCAAAGGCGGTGTCGGCAAATCGACGACGGCGGTCAATCTCGCGCTCGGCTTGCGCGACCTCGGGCTGAAAGTCGGCATCCTCGACGCCGACATTTACGGGCCGTCGATGCCGAAACTGCTGGCCATCCGCGAGAAGCCGCAAACGATAGGCGGCAATCGCCTAAAACCCATCGAGCGCCACGGCATGCCGGTGATGTCGATCGGCTTCCTCATCGAGGAGGAGACGCCGATGATCTGGCGCGGCCCGATGGTGATGTCGGCGCTAACCCAGATGCTGCGCGAGGTCGAGTGGGGCACGCTCGATGTGATGGTAGTCGACATGCCGCCGGGCACCGGCGACGCGCAGCTCACCATGGCGCAGCAGGTGCCGCTCAAAGGTGCGGTGATCGTGTCGACGCCGCAAGATCTCGCGCTTGCCGACGCGCGGCGCGGCATCGCCATGTTCCGCCGCGTCAACGTGCCGGTGCTCGGCATCGTCGAAAATATGTCGACCTTCGTCTGCCCGCATTGCGGCACGCGCTCGGATATCTTCGGCCATGGCGGAGCGCGGCACGAAGCCGAGCGGCTTGGCGTGCCGTTTCTGGGCGAAGTGCCGCTCGACATCGCGATCCGGGAACAATCCGACGCCGGCGCGCCGGTGGTGGCAAGCGCGCCGGACAGCGAGAACGCCAAAATCTACCGCGACATCGCCGCGCGCGTGCGCGACGGCCTTGCCGTGGCGAGCCGCCCGGCCCCGAAAATTATCGTTGAGGCGTAAGGGCTCCGTAGCCGTCCCGCTTCATAGCCCCGCTGCTCACCGATGGCCAGTCGGTTGCGATCAGCAAAACCGACGTCGACGAAGACGGCGCTGCCGAAAGCCTGGAACGGCGCATCGAGCGGAAATTTTCCAGTCTGGCGGGGCGCCTGCCCGACGACCGGCGGATCGAGTTGTTGTCCCGGTTGAACGCTATCGAGCGGCGCAATATCGCCGGCACTTTCAGCTTTTGGCGCTGACGCTCTGACGAAAATGCGAAAATCTGTTTCGGCATCGCCGCGCGCGGTCAGTAACCGCGATACGGCTTGCACAATCCGCCCTGAACCGTGAAGTGGGGCGGGCAACCGTTATAGGTCTGCCAGCGCGGGCTCGGCGGATAATAGCGCTGCGGCGGTCCGTACCCGTAATAGTAGCGCGGCGGCGGTGGCGGCGGCGGATAGGGATAATAATACTGGGCGTGGACGGCGCCGCAGCTCAGCGCGATCGCGGCAAATGTGCCGAGCGCCAGAATGGTTTTTGCGGTTGTCCGCATTGGACTGCCCCCTGTCATGCACCCTATCATGCGCGCGCGTCATCGGCGCTTGCACCAAAGCAAGCCATTGTAAGCACGAAAAAGTCGAGGCCGCCAATAGAGGCGGCCTCGATGCGGGCGCGCGGCCGGCCGGAGCGCAGTAGCGTCGGCTTTAGGAGATTTGTATTCATCGGCAGGTTAAAATGCGCGCCATGAATGAAAACGACTATCTGCCATTGCAGGCCAACATCATCTGCCTCCTGCTGGCGCTGATCGGCTCAACCGTGATTATCCAGCATCCCGGCTGGTTTGGCGGCGTCCCGGCTGGCTGGTAACAGGTTGCCCGCAACCGACACCGCGGCGGCTTCAGGGATATTTGAAGTTGATCCCGGCGCGAATGATATTGTCCGAGAGGGTGCCGCTGTAAGAGAGATTTCCGCCGACCAGGGCGAGCGGTCCGCTTAGCGAAAAGTTCGACTGGACGAAAAGATATTCCAGCCTCGCGGTCCAATTTTGGGTGAACGCCGCTTCGACGCCGGCGCCGATTGTCCATCCGGCGTTGATCGATGCCGCGCTGAAGAGTGAGCCAAAACCAGCGGCGTTTATATTGTCCGACAGATCGACGAAAGCCACGCCGCCCGTGCCGTAGAGCATCACCCGATCGATCGCGATTTCAACCCGGCCTCGGATCGTAGCGATCCACGGTAATTTTGCTGTCTCACTGAGAATGCCGGCGGTCGTCGTGCTGGATAATCCGGACCAGTCAAAATCGCCTTCCATCCCGAGAACGACGGCGTTGATCTGATAATTAAAGCCGATCTGGCCGCCAGCCATGGCTCCGTTCGCTGTGCCGGTCCCCGTCGCGGATAGGCCATTCAACAATCCGTCGGCGACGGTTGCGGTGTCCTTGACGTTGGCAAAGCCCCAACCGGCGTTGGCGCCAAAATAAAAGCCACTCCAGTTATAGACGGCTACCGGAGCCGGCGCGTAGACGGCCGGTGCGGCTGGAGCGGGCGCCGCCGGAAGGTCTGCGCCCCATGCCAATTCAACGGCACTCAACAGAATGCCGAGCACAACAAACAAACGCATGAAACTCCCCCAGAGCCAGCTGATCTGCAGCCGCAGCCGGGTCGTATTTTGTTACAACTTTAGAGGGAGAACAATTCTAATTTCAATTTTAAATACAAAACCAAAAGGGGCCGACAGTGAAAATCTCTACCTAACCGTTTGAGGATTTTAACGAAAGGGTCAGTACCTGAAAAAAGTTAGAACATATTGCGAACAGAGAACAGATCGTGTACACTAGCTAGATTGCCATTTGCCAGCGGGCCACAGGGGATCGAACGGGGACTAAAGGTGCGAGAGGAAGCCGTCGGCTTCCGTACCTGTCGAATCCCGGCCATAAGGAGCACGAGCAATGAGTGCAGCACTTCGTCTCGTCGAAGGACCGTCCATGGACAAATCGAAGGCCCTTGATGCCGCGCTTTCGCAGATCGAGCGCTCGTTCGGCAAGGGCTCGATCATGCGGCTCGGCAAGAACGACAAGTCGATGGACATCGACACCGTATCCACCGGCTCGCTCGGGCTCGACATCGCGCTTGGTGTTGGCGGTCTGCCGCGCGGCCGCGTGGTGGAAATCTACGGGCCGGAATCCTCCGGCAAAACCACGCTCGCGCTCCATGTTCTCGCCGAAGCGCAGAAGAATGGCGGCATCTGCGCCTTCATCGACGCCGAACACGCGCTCGACCCGATCTATGCGCGCAAGCTCGGTGTCAATGTCGACGACCTTCTGATCTCGCAGCCCGACGCCGGCGAACAGGCGCTGGAAATCGCCGACACGCTGGTGCGCTCCGGCGCGGTCGATGTGCTGGTCATCGATTCGGTCGCGGCTTTGGTGCCGCGCGCCGAGCTCGAAGGCGAGATGGGTGACAGCCAGCCCGGCCTGCAAGCCCGCCTGATGAGCCAGGCGCTGCGCAAACTTACCGCCTCGATCAACCGCTCCAATACGATGGTGATCTTCATCAACCAGATCCGCATGAAGATCGGCGTCATGTACGGCTCGCCGGAAACCACCACCGGCGGCCACGCCCTCAAATTCTACGCCTCGGTGCGGCTGGATATCCGCCGCATCGGCGCGATCAAGGAGCGTGAGGAGGTGGTCGGCAATCAGACCCGGGTGAAAGTGGTCAAGAACAAGCTGGCGCCGCCGTTCAAGCAGGTCGAGTTCGACATCATGTATGGCGAAGGCATCTCCAAAACCGGCGAACTGGTCGATCTCGGGGTCAAGGCCGGCGTCGTCGAAAAGTCCGGCTCCTGGTTTTCCTATGACAGCCAGCGCATCGGCCAGGGCCGCGAGAACGCCAAAGTATTCCTCAAAGCCAATCCCGATATCGCCGCCGTAATCGAAGCGGCGATCCGGCAGAATGCTGGCCTGATTGCCGAGAAGATTTTGGCCGGCGAGGAAGGCGAAAAGGCCGAAGACGACGACGCCGCGGAAGGGTAGGGCACTCTAACGCATGTTTTCCGGATGCGGTGCAGCGTGAAACGCTGCGCCGCTGATCCGGTACCTTCACACGAACGGAATTTGTAACGATCCCGGGTCTGCAGCGCACCACTACGCGGCGCACTGCGCCCGGGAAATGTTTTCAATGCCAGAGCTTCTCAGGCGCCGCGGCGCTCGGCCGTCCAGGAGCCGGAGCAGGCGCCGCCGGTCCAGGAGCCGCCGCCCAGTGTGCCGGACAGTCGGCCCATGCCGGTGGCGCTCTGGCCGCCGGCGCTGATCGTCACGGTGATGGCGCCGGTCTGCGCGATCTTGCCGGTCACGGTGAAGGCGGTGTCGCCGGCATTGATCAGCTGGCCATTGGAAATGCGGATCGGATACCGATAGGCCGGATCGCAGGTGCCTTTTTCGGTCATAACCAGCACGCTCCACGTTCCGTCATAGGCCGGCACGGCAAAGCTAGCCGTGGAGGCGAAAGTGGCGGATGCGGCGACGAGCGCGCACAGCGCGCTTTTGCCCAAGCGGGTTCCCAATTTGCTCATGACGGCCGTCCCTGTTGTGCGCGGGTTCATTTGCATGTCCCGCGGATTTGGTTGCTCGGAAGAAGGGCAACTAGCCCGGCTCCCCAGTTAGTCGTGTCGAATAAGGAAATGGTTCTAGCGGGTAAAAGTTCAAATCCCGTTGATTTGCGCCCGGAAATTGCCTTAAAGGGGCCACGATCCGCCGCGGCGCGGGAAAATTCCCATGTTGCTGCCAGGAGCTAGCCGCGGCGTCGGCCTCTGAAGAAGGCGCGCGACGGGCGCGTCCAGGTCCCAAAATCCTTAATTGCCGTGGGCGACCGGCGCGGGTGGCGCGGCGGCCACGGGCTCGCCCGCGGCCGGTGCGGGCGGGTCGGACATCACCAACCGGTAGCCGACGCCAAGCTCGGTGAGCAGGATGCGCGGCTGGGTCGGATCGGCCTCGATCTTGCGGCGCAGCTTGCGCACGAAAATGCGCAGATAATGCGTGTCGTCGATGTGCTCGTTGCCCCACACTTCCCGCAGCAAATGCTGGTGAGTGACGACGTTGCCGGGATGCTGCGCCAGGATTTGCAGCAGGCGGTATTCCTTCGGCGTCAGCGTCACCCGCTGGTCGCTGATGAACACCGCCCGCGCGGCAAAGTCGATCGCCAGCGGCCCGAACTTGACCACCGGCTCGCGGCGCGCGGCGCGCAATTGCCGCCGCATCGCCGAATGTGCCCGCGCCAACAGTTCGGCCATGCCGAACGGCTTGACCACGTAATCGTCGGCGCCAAGTTCAAGCAGCCGCACCTTCTCGGCTTCGTTGGCACGCACCGACAGCACGATCAGCGGCACGCTCGACCAGGCGCGCAGCCGTTCCAGCACGTCGGCGCCATCCATGTCCGGCAGGCCGAGATCGAGAATGACCAGATCGGAGGGTTTGAGCGTCGCCGAGCGCAGCGCTTCGGCGCCGGTTTCGGCCTCTCGCACGGTAAAGCCGTCGAGCTCGAAGCCGGTGCGCAGGAAGCGTCGGATCTGGATCTCGTCGTCGACGACGAGCACGGAGGACGGGATTTCACTCATCGATGGTAGCCTCCGACGGCGCGGCCTCGCCCGGCAGCGGCAGATGGATGGAGACGGTCGAGCCGCGGTCAACGCCGTCGCTCTCGACCTCGACCTTGCCGCCGTTGGCGGAGATAAATGCGTTGGCGATCCACAGGCCGAGGCCGGAGCCCGACGTGGTGGCGGCGTGGCGCGGACCGCGGAAGAAGCGGCCGCCGACCTGGCGCTTCTCGTCGCTGGACAAACCGGCGCCGCAATCGTGCACCGAGAGCACGACGGTCTGGCCGTTGGGATGCGCGGCGACCCGGATCGGCGCGCCGTCAGATGAATATTTCGCGGCATTGTCGAGGATTTGCACCAGCGCCTGCTCAACCTGCGCCGGGTCGGCGCGCACGATCGGCAGATTGGAATCCAGCTCCAGCGTGACCGGATGGCCGGCCAGCCGCCGCCTGCGGTGCTCGATCGCCGCGTTGACGATATCGACCGGCTCAACCCACTGCAGCTTCGGCCGCACCTGCTGGCTCGAAATCTGCGTCGCATCGAGCAGATTCTGGATGTCGTTGTTGAGCCGCTCGGCTTCGTCGCGCACCAGCACGGTGAGCGCATGCAGGCGCTCGTCGGCGGCCAGCGCCGGCGCATTCGACAAAATGGTCGCGGCGCCGAGGATCGAGGCGAGCGGCGTGCGCAATTCGTGCGACACCGAACCGATCAGGGCTTCGCGCAACAGCTCGGTCTCCGAGCGCATCTTCGCCTCGTTGAGCGCGCGCGCGACGCCGAGCCGCTCCAGCGTGGCGGCGGCGTCGGCCAGTGCGTCGTCGATGCGCTGGCGCATTTCGGCGAGCGCGGTGCCCGACACATTGCCGAGATCGACGGCAACGCTGCCGAAGTCCGGCGTCTTCGGCGAGACCCGGCGAATGAGCCAGATATTGCCGTTGCCGTCGTCGATAGTGCGCTCGACGCCTTCGTCGCGGGCGATCCGCTCGGCTTCGGCGCGCACGCGGTCCGGCACCCCGCCGGCGCCGCCGGCGTCAGCGGCGCCGAGCAGCACCACCTTGCGCTGCACCAGATTGGCCAGATGATTCTGGATTGCGACGAAAATCTCAGCGGCGCTGGGCGCGGCGGCAAGCCGCCGCGAAAACGCGTAGAGGTCGCTCATCTCGCGCTCGCGCTTGCGCGCGATCGTGGTGTGTCGTTTGGCCTGATTGGCCAGATGCGAGACAAAGACCGCGACGACCATGAACAGAACGAGATTGAGCGCCTCCTGCGGCGAGGCAACCTGGAAGCTGTAAAGCTGAGCGAAATAGACGTAGCCGGAGAGGATCACGCCAGCGACGGCGGCAACCAGCGCCGGGATGACGCCGTATTGATAGCCGGCGATCATCACCGGAACGAGATAAAGCACGGCGCCGCGCAGGATGCCGACATAGTGCCGCAGCACCAGCGCGACGGCGGTCATCGCCGCGACCCAGGCGAGAGCTGCGGCGATGCCGCGCACTTCGCGCCAGATGTCGCGTCCAATGCCGCTATTCATGTCGCGTTCCGCGCTCGTCAGTTGGTGATTTGATTGCACTGGCAGCGCCGTCAAAAAAGGCCGAACATGATTCATTGCGCAAGATTAGGACGCCGGTGCCTCTACGGCCATCTTTTTCACGCCGCGCGGTGCGTTTCGCCGCGGCGGACCAAACAAATCTTCGTAATTAACCATGCCGTGTTTATTCGTAATTTATACGCCTGGTTACGCCGCTGGCGGCGCAGCACAACTTCCTGCCGCAATTGTGTGGTGAACGTGCAGCGGTCCGCGGCGGGAAGACTTCACCATCTTCAGCTTCCCCCCGCGGGTTGAAAGCCCCCGGCGATTTCCCCGCCGGGGGCTTTATTTTTGGCGACCGGCGCTATTCGCTATTTGCTGCGCACCACCGCGCCATAATCGGGCGCCTCGCGCAAAAAGCCGCGTTCCATCATCCAGTCGACCTTTTCCTGAAATTCCGCCGCCTGATAGGTCTTCACGCCAACGAGTTCGGGCATCAAGCCGCTCTCGCGCTGTTCGGGCGCGAGGTCGCGCAGCACTTCGGCGCGTGAGCGCTCTTCGTTCTCGCGCAGCCAGTCGATAGCGCGGTTGAGCGCGCGGCGCAGCTTTGCCGCCGTCTCGTCGTCGACGTCGTCGCCGGCGACGATGCCGCCGCGCCAGCGCAAATCGGCGATCTTGCGCGCGCCCTTGGCCAGCGCGCGGCTTACCAGGGGCTCCATCAGCGCGGCGGCTTCGGTGGTGCCGCCAAGAAACGCCTCGAGCCGGTCATTGGCATGTACGAGCGTGATGTCCGCGAACGGCACGCCGGCCGCCTCCAGCGCTTCGATCGCGGCGTAGAACGTGCCGGCGTGCCAGGTGACGGCGATCGGCACGTTGCGCAGTTCCGCGAGCGAGCGGATTTTGGAGTCCTTGCGCACCATCAGCGCGCCGGTGCGCACCGTGGTGTCGAGCCCGATGATCTTGCCGCCGCCGAGCGTTTGCACGCGCTCGATCGCGCCCCATTCGCAGACCGGATAAACCTCGATCGCGCCGTACGCAACTGGGTCTCCTTCCAGCGCTGGGAAAAATCCTCGACCCGTCCCGCCACTCCCTTCGGGTTATCCTCGTGATACTCGACATCGAGACCTTCGACGGCGAAAAAACCCTGCTCGAGCGCGACGCGCCAGGGCCGGTCGTGGGCATTGCTGTCGCTCTGCAGGCGGATGGTGCGCGTCATGCTCCCCCCTTGATAGTTGGCGTTCAGTCGCGATCCGCGTCGGGTGGGCGGATGTCCACGACAGTAATGTCATCGTAGCCGTGGCGGCTGGAATAGAACAGCAGCGCCATCAGCCCGCATCCGAGCAGAAGGGAAAACACGACACCAAGCGTCAGGGCGACGTAGGCGCTGGCCGGCATCGGGGCTGCCGCAGCCGCAAGCCATGTCCGCGCCGCGAGCCACCCGGCGGCCGCCAAAATGGCCAGCATGGACGCGATCAGCGCGCCGGCTCCCCAGGATATGCCGGTTCCAGCGGGCTTTTTGCCGATCGGTTTGTCCATGCCCGTCAGATAGGCGTCCGGGTTGCCATTGTCAGCCACCTGGCAACGCGGAATTCCCATACCCGGCGCGGTGTTCTATTGGGATGGGGGCGACGTTGGGAGGAATCGATGTCAACGCGAAACAGCGAAGGACAGATCGACACGGCGCGACTGATCATTCCGGGGCTGGCGGGGCTCTATCAAATCGTCTCACCCTATAGCTATGCGCTCATTCGTTTCATCGCGGGCGCCATTCTCGTTTTTCACGGCTACAACAAATTGTTCGTCGCCGGCGTGCAGGGCGTTGCCGACCACGTGGTGGCGGTGCTCGGCCTGCCGGTGCCGCTCGCGTGGGCCTACTTCATCGGCATTCTGGAATGCTTCGGCGGCGCGGCTTTGGCCATCGGATTCTTGACGCGGCCGATCGCGTTCATGCTGACGATCGAATTCGCCATTATCACGCTCTGGCATTCCGGCAACGGCTACGTGTTCACCAGCCCGCACGGCGGTTATGAATATCCGCTGGTGCTGCTGGTCATCTACGCCGCGATCTTTTTCCGCGGCGCCGGGCGCTGTTCGATCGACCGCATGATCGGCAAGGAATTTTAGCGCGCCTTACGGCAATGACGACCTAGGCCATCGCTGCTTTCAAATTCGCATCCACCTTGTCGAGATAGCCGTCGGTTGAGAGCCATTTCTGATCGGGACCGATCAGCAAAGCGAGGTCCTTGGTCATGAAGCCGGATTCGACCGTGTCGACGGTGACCTTTTCCAGCGTGGCGGCGAACTTGGCGAGCTCGGCATTGTTGTCGAGCTTGGCGCGGTGCGAAAGCCCGCGCGTCCAGGCATAGATCGAGGCGATGGAATTGGTCGAGGTCTCGCGGCCCTTCTGATATTCGCGGTAGTGCCGCGTCACCGTGCCGTGGGCGGCTTCCGCCTCGACCACCTTGCCGTCCGGCGTGGTCAAGACCGACGTCATTAGCCCTAGCGAGCCGTAGCCCTGCGCAACCGTGTCGGACTGCACGTCGCCGTCATAGTTCTTGCACGCCCACACATAGCCGCCCGACCATTTGAGCGCCGCCGCCACCATGTCGTCGATCAGGCGGTGCTCGTAAGTCAGCTTCTTCGCGGCGAATTTCTCCTTGAACTCGGCGTCGAACACCTCCTGGAAAATGTCCTTGAAGCGCCCGTCATAGACTTTGACGATGGTGTTTTTGGTCGACAGGTAAAGCGGATAGCTGCGGTTGAGCGCGAAATTCATCGAGGCGCGGGCGAAATCGCGGATCGAGTTGTCGAGGTTGTACATCGCCATGGCGACGCCCGAGCCGGGGAACTGAAAGACTTCGCGCTTGATCTCGGCGCCATCGTCGCCGACGAATGTCAGATAAAGCTTGCCCTTGCCCGGCACCTTGAAATCGGTGGCGCGGTACTGATCGCCATAGGCGTGGCGGCCGATGATGATCGGCTTGGTCCAGCCGGGAACCAGCCGCGGCACGTTCTTGCAGATGATCGGCTCGCGGAAGATGACGCCGCCGAGAATGTTGCGGATGGTGCCGTTCGGCGAGCGATACATTTCGTGCAGGTTGAATTCCTTCACGCGGGCTTCGTCGGGCGTGATGGTGGCGCATTTGACGGCGACGCCGACTTTCTTGGTCGCTTCCGCCGCGTCGATGGTAATCTGGTCGCGCGTCGCGTCGCGATGCTCCATGCCGAGATCGAAATACATCAGATTGATGTCGAGATAGGGATGGATCAGCTTGTCCTTGATCTGCTTCCAGATGATCCGGGTCATCTCGTCGCCGTCCATCTCGACCACCGGATTGGCCACTTTGATCTTCGCCATGTCAGTCATGCCCTTTGCGTTAAGCGGTTGCAGCGCGCAGTGGATGGAAAGCGGCGGAGGCGGCGCATCTTGAAAAAGGGCGCCCTCGCCGCACCGGCGGCCGTGGCTATAGCACCCGCAAGGCGGCGTTCGCTATACCCATTCGTATGGAGGACTGATGCCCGGAGCAGGCACCGACAGGACCAAGGATTGGAGCGGGGGGCCCGGCCCGGTTATCGTGCTGGTCGAGCCGCAGCTTGGCGAAAATATCGGCGCGGCGGCCCGCGCCATGGCGAATTTCGGCCTGTCGCGGCTGCGCATCGTCAATCCGCGGCAAGGCTGGCCGAACGACAAGGCGCGCATGATGGCGACCGGCGGCAGCCGGGTGCTCGACAGCGCCGAGCTCTACGACACGCTCGAAGGCGCCATCGCCGACTGCAATTTCGTGCTCGCCGCCACCGCCCGCGCGCACGACCAGGTCAAGCCCGTGATCGGCGCGGCGGCGGCCGCGGCCGAAATGGCGCCGCGAATCGAGGCCGGCGAGCGGATCGCCATTGTGTTCGGCCGCGAGCGTAACGGGCTGGAAAACGACGAAGTCGCGCTCGCCGACCGCATCCTCACCTTGCCGGTCAATCCGGGCTTCGCCTCGCTCAATCTTGCCCAGGCCGTCGTGATCGTCGCCTATGAATGGTGCAAGTTGCAAAGCGGCGCTGTGCTGCCATTCGCCATGCCGGAAAAATCCGCCCCGGCGCCGAAAGAGCAGTTGCTCGCCTTCTTCGCTTCGCTTGAGCGCGAGCTGGAAAAGGTCGAGTTCTTCCGGCCGCCGGACAAGCGCGAGACCATGCAGATCAATCTGCGCAACATTTTTACCCGCATGCGGCCGACGCAACAGGATATCCAGACGCTGCACGGTGTGATCATGGCGATTGCTGAAGGGCGCAAGGGTCCGGCGCGCGGCGGCGTGCTCGACGGCGAGGAAGCCGAAATGCTGCGCACGCTTCTTGCCGAGCACGGCTCCGGCCGGGTGCCGAAACAGCGCGGCCCGGTCCGCGGCCTGGCGCGGCTATTGCGCCGCAATCCGACCGACGCCGAACGGGCGCTGTGGCAGGCGCTCACCAATGACCGCCGCTTCGCCGGCCGCGGCTTTAAGCGCCAGACCCCGGTCGGCCAGCATATTTGCGACTTCGTCTCGTTCCCGCTGCGGCTCGTCATCGATCTCGTTCCGGCCGACGAGAGCGACGCCGCCGCGAAAACGCGTGCGGAGAAGCGTGGCTGGCTTGCCGCGCATGATTACACGGTGCTGGGAATATTTGCCGGCGAGCTGGAGTCTGATATGGCAGCCACGCTCGAACGGATCGAAACAGCCATGGGCTGAAACCGGACCGAGCAGGGTTCTAACTGCCGCGACAAACGATGCAATTTAGGAATTCACCGACGCGCTACGGCGCCGGTCCGCAAATCCTGCACTGGCTGACCGCGCTTTTCGTGGTCTGCGGCTGGCTGTTGGGACAGTTCGGCGACGCTTTGCCGAAAGGCTCGCCGCGCGATTTTGGATTTTTCATGCATATGACGCTTGGCCAGTGCGTCATCCTGCTCCTCGTCATCCGCGTTGCCTGGCGGATCGGCAATCCGCCGCCGCCGCCGGAGGTCACGCCGTTCGGCCGGCTCCTTGCGGTCGCGGCGAAACTAAGCCACTTCGCGCTCTACGCCTTGCTGGTCATCGTGCCCTGTCTCGGCATGATCGTGCAGCTCAAGCGCGGCCACGATTTGCCGATTTTCGGGTTTTGGGACTTCGCCTCGCCATGGCCGGCGGATCGCGCGATCGCGCGCGGCGTTCTTGCGGTCCATTACTATCTCGCCAATACGCTTTTGATCCTGGCTTTCATTCACGCCAGTGCCGCGCTGGTGCATCATTGGGTGTGGCGCGACCGCACGCTGCGACGGATGCTGCCCGGCGCGGCATAGCGCTTAAGGTGACGGTCAGGCGCCCTTGAGCGCCTTCATCACCGCCGCGGCGCCGGCGCGCAGCATCGACAGATCGCTCGACACCGCGAGGAATTTGACGCCGCGCTTGGCCAAAGCCGCGGCGCGCTCGGCGGAATGGCAATAAGCGCCGGGGATTTTCTTTGCCCGCTGCGCGCCCGCGATCATGGTGTCGAGATGGCCGTCGACCTCCTTCGACAGCGGATCGACGTTCTTGCCGTCCGACAGCGCGATCGAAAGGTCCGACGGGCCGAGGAAGAAACCGTCGATGCCCGGCGTGCCGATGATGGCGTCGAAATTTTGCAGCGCGGTGCGGGTTTCGATCATGGCGAGGGTGACGATGTGGTCGTTGGCCTCGCGCAGATAGGTCGCCATGTCGGAGACGCCGCCGAGCGTCATCGCCCGGTGCGGGCCCCAGCTCCGCTCGCCGGTCGGCGGAAATTTGGCCGCCGCGGCAAAGGCGCGCGCGTCGGCCGGCGTATTGATCATTGGCGCGATGATGCCTTCGGCGCCGAAGTCGAGCGCCCGGCTCACCAGGGCAAAATCGTTAAGCGGGACGCGCACGATCGGGGCGGCGCCGCCCTGGCGGACCGCGGCGATGCCGTTGAGGATGCCGCCGACGTCCCACAGCCCGTGCTGGCTTTCGATCGTCACCGCGACAAAGCCGTCGCGCGCCAGAAGTCTCGGCAACCAGCGGATAGGGCAGGCCGCACCAGCCGGAGTAAACGGTCTCTCCGGCGCGCAGCCGGGCGGCGAGAGTGAAGGCGGGGATGGCCATGGCGGAATTTCCTGATTTTTCGGACTTACCGGCCGGCTTTGATGTCGGCGACGGCCTTCGCCATCAGCTCGCTCATGGTGCGGCTGATCTGGTGGTCGGACTGGACGACGCCCTTGGCGTCGAAATCCTTGCGGATCTTGCGCACGACGTCGTGATCGCCCGGCTCCTCGAAGTCGGCCATAACCACCGCGAGCGCGTAGCTGTCGGCGTCGGCGCCGGTCAGCCCCATTTTTTCCGCCGCCCACAGCCCAAGCAGCTTGTTGCGGCGCGCGGTCGCTTTGAACTTGAGCTCTTCATCGTGGGCGAACTGCTTTTCGAAGGCTTCTTCGCGCTTATCGAAGGTGGTCATGACTTCGCCTCACATACATGGAACATCTTAAATCACGCCCAGATCGTATCAAATCGCATCAAATCACTCGCCGCCTTGCATATCGGGGGTGCCCCGTCAAGGCAATCGCCTTGCCAGCACGGATCGGCGTTGCGGTGAAGCCCGCGCAGGTCTATGTCAATTGTACTCCGCTTCACCTTCGGCTAGCGTTCGTGTCGCGGAGGGGCCGCTTAGTTGAGTTGCGTGCAGTTCGTCGCTAGCCCTTTGCCGCCGCCGCGGATCTCGACATCCGAAAATGGAGCCACGGCATTCCCATGGATTTTACAAAACCCCGGTACACACCGATGAGCCGCCGTCGCCGAATTTATGAAGGCAAGGCGAAGGTCCTGTACGAAGGACCCGAGCCTGGAACGCTGATCCAGCACTTCAAGGACGATGCGACCGCCTTCAATGCGAAAAAGCACGAGGTGATCGAAGGCAAGGGGGTGCTCAACAACCGCATCTCCGAATATATCTTTCAGCACCTCAACGATATCGGGGTGCCGACCCACTTCATCCGCCGGCTCAACATGCGCGAGCAGCTGATCCGTGAGGTCGAGATCATCCCGCTCGAAGTGGTGGTGCGCAATATCGCCGCCGGTTCGCTGTCGACGCGGCTCGGCATCGAGGAAGGCACCCAACTGCCGCGCTCGATCATCGAGTTCTATTACAAGAACGACCAGCTCAACGATCCGATGGTGTCGGAAGAGCACATCACCGCGTTCGGCTGGGCGACGCCGCAGGAGATCGACGACATCATGTCGCTCGCGATCCGTGTCAACGATTTCCTGTCCGGGCTGTTCCTCGGCGTCGGCATCCGGCTGGTCGATTTCAAGATGGAAACCGGCCGGCTGTGGGAAAACGATCTGATGCGCATCGTCGTCGCCGACGAGATATCGCCGGATTCCTGCCGGCTGTGGGACATCAAGTCGAACGAAAAACTCGACAAGGACCGCTTCCGCCGCGACCTCGGCGGCCTCCTGGAGGCCTACACCGAAGTCGCCAAGCGGCTCGGCATCATGAACGAAGGCGAGCGGCCGCAGGGCACCGGACCGATCCTGGTCAAAGGCTGACGGATCCTCGTCGCAACGCCCGCATCTGCCGGTGCATGAAGAGGCGCCGGCGGTTGCGGGCGTTGCGATTCATACTTATTGAAGGGTCATGAAAGCCCGCGTCACCGTCACGCTGAAATCCGGCATTCTCGATCCGCAGGGCAAGGCCATCGAAGGCGCCCTAAAATCGCTCGGCGTCCACGGCGTGGCGAGCGTGCGCCAGGGCAAGGTGTTCGACATCGAAATCGAGGGTGCCGACCGCGCCGGCGCCGAGGCGGCGCTGAAGAACGCCGCCGAAAAGCTTTTGGCCAATACCGTCATCGAGAATTACCGCATCGAGGTGACGGGATGAAATCGGCCGTCATCGTGTTTCCCGGCATCAATCGCGAGCGCGACATGGCGCGCGCGCTAAATCTCATTTCCGGGCGCGAACCGGCGATGGTGTGGCATGCCGACACCGCGCTGCCGGCCGGCACCGATCTCGTCGTCATTCCGGGCGGCTTTTCCTACGGCGATTATCTGCGCTGCGGCGCGATTGCGGCACGGGCGCCGATCATGGACGCGGTGCGCGCCTTTGCCGCCAAAGGCGGCCTCGTTCTGGCGGTGTGCAACGGTTTCCAGATCGCCTGCGAGGCGGGACTCCTGCCGGGCGTCCTGATGCGCAATGCGCAGATTCGTTTCATCTGCCACGACGTCCATCTGCGGGTCGAGCGCTCCGACACGGCGTTCACCCGCGGCTACAATGCCGGCCAGGTGATCCGCATCCCGGTGGCGCACGGCGAAGGCAATTACATCGCCGACGGCGAGACCATCGCCCGGCTGGAAGGCGAGGGCAGGGTGGTGTTCCGCTATGCCTCGCCGGACGGCATCATCGACCCGAACTGGAACCACAACGGCGCCATGAACGCCATCGCCGGCATCATCAACGAGCGCGGCAATGTGCTCGGCATGATGCCGCATCCGGAAAATCACGTCGAAGCGGCCATGGGCCGGACCGACGGCCGCGGCCTGTTCGCGGGCCTGGTGGATCACTTCAAGCTGGCGGCGTGACCGCCGCGTCCTCGCTTATGCGCAAATTTAGCCGTGGATGGCCGGGTCAGGACCGGCCATGCCGGATGAAATTGACGCGCCGGACGACTAGATGTGTGCCGTGATCTCCAACGAACCCGCCATCACGCCGCAACTGATCGCCGAGCACGGCCTTACGCCGGACGAGTATCAGCGTATCGTCAAGCTGATCGGGCGAGAGCCGAGCTATACCGAGCTCGGCATTTTCTCGGCGATGTGGAACGAGCACTGCTCCTACAAATCCTCGCGCATCCATTTGCGCACGCTGCCGACCAAGGGTCCCTGCGTGATTCAGGGGCCGGGCGAGAATGCCGGCGTCATCGACATCGGCGACGGGCTCGCCGCCGTGTTCAAGATGGAGAGCCACAACCACCCGAGCTATATCGAGCCCTATCAGGGCGCGGCGACCGGCGTCGGCGGCATTTTGCGCGACGTCTTCACCATGGGGGCGCGGCCGATTGCCTGTCTCAATGCGCTGTCGTTCGGCGATCCGAAAAGCCCGCGGACGCGCGCGCTGGTCGGCGGCGTGGTGGCTGGCATCGGCGGCTACGGCAATTCCTTCGGCGTGCCGACGGTCGGCGGCGAGGTGCGGTTCGACCGCCGCTACGACGGCAATGTCCTGGTCAACGCCATGGCAGTCGGTCTCGCCGCAACCGACAAGATTTTCTATGCCAAGGCGACCGGCGTCGGCATGCCGATCGTCTATCTCGGCTCAAAGACCGGCCGCGATGGCATCCACGGCGCCGCCATGGCGTCCGCCGAGTTCGGCGCTGACGCTGAGGAAAAGCGGCCGACGGTACAGGTCGGCGATCCGTTCTCGGAAAAGCTTTTGCTCGAAGCCTGCCTCGAAATCATGGCTGAGGGCTGCGTCATTGCCATCCAGGACATGGGCGCGGCGGGTTTGACGTGCTCTGCAGTGGAGATGGGCGCCAAGGGCGATCTTGGTGTCACGCTCGATCTCGACAAGGTGCCGTGCCGCGAAACCGGCATGAGCGCCTACGAGATGATGCTGTCGGAGAGCCAGGAGCGCATGCTCATGGTGCTCAAGCCGGAGAAGGAGAAGCAGGCCGAGGCCATTTTCCGCAAATGGGGCCTCGATTTCGCGATCGTCGGCGAAACCACGCCGACCAAGCGTTTTATCGTCCGCCATGGCGGCGCGGTGATGGCCGATTTGCCGATCAAGGAGCTCGGCGACGAGGCGCCGCTTTATGATCGCAAACATGTCGAGCGGGCGAAATTGCCGGCGATCGATGCGGCGTCGGTCAAGCCGCCGGTCGGGATCGCGGCGGCACTGGAAAAGCTCGTCGGCTCGCCAGATCTCTGCTCGAAGCGCTGGGTCTGGGAGCAGTACGACCACATCATTCTCGGCGACACGGTGCAGCGGCCGGGCGGCGATGCCGCCGTGGTGCGCGTCAATGGCGGCCCGAAAGCGCTGGCGCTGACCTCCGACGTCACGCCGCGTTATTGCGAGGCCGATCCGTTCGAGGGCGGCAAGCAGGCGGTGGCCGAAGCCTGGCGCAATCTCACCGCGGTCGGCGCGCGCCCGCTGGCGCTCACCGACAATCTCAATTTCGGCAATCCGGAGCGGCCGGAAATCATGGGCCAATTCGTCGGCTGCGTGCGCGGCATCGGCGAAGCCTGCCGTGCGCTCGACTTCCCCGTCGTGTCCGGCAACGTCTCTCTCTACAACGAAACCAGCGGCCGCGCGATCCTGCCGACGCCGACCATCGGCGGCGTCGGACTGCTCGACGATTTCAAGAAATCCATGACGCTTGCGTTCAAGGCCGAAGGCGAGGCGATCCTGGTGATCGGCGAGACCCGCGGCTTGCTCGGCCAGTCGCTTTACCTGCGCGATATTTGCGGGCGCGAAGACGGCGCGCCGCCGCCGGTCGATCTTGCCGCCGAGCGCCGCCACGGCGATCTGGTGCGCGGCCTCATTGGCGACGGCGCCGTTTCTGCGGTGCACGATGTTTCCGACGGCGGGCTCCTCCTCGCGCTGGCCGAGATGGCGATCGCCTCTGGCATCGGTGCGGTGCTCGAAGCGCCGGTCAAAAACCTTCCGGCTCATGCCTTCTGGTTCGGCGAGGATCAGGCCCGCTATGTCGTCACGGCGAAAGATTCCGAACGCGTGATGCAACGGGCCAAGGCGGCGGGCGTTCCGGTCGCGCGGCTCGGCGCGACCGGTGGTAGCGTTCTCGCAGTGGACGGCGAGCGCCCGCTGCCGGTGGCGGAGCTCGAGAAGCACTTCGAAAGCTGGCTGCCGGCCTATATGGCCGGCGCCGCTTAACTGCGGGCGACGCATTGACGCTCGCGGACAAGCGCCGCATTGTGGGTGCAACTGTGTGCATTGTTCTGTGCCGGTTCGACGGGGCGGCCGAAGCGAACGGATGTGACACGCCATGGCCATGGCGGCGAACGACATCGAGACCTTGATCCGGGCCCGCATTCCGGATGCCGAGGTGACAATCCGCGACCTCGCCGGTGACGGCGACCATTACGCCGCGACCGTCATTGCCGAGTTGTTTCGCGGCAAATCGCGCGTCCAGCAGCATCAGATCGTCTACGAGGCGCTTAAGGGCGAAATGGGCGGCAAGCTGCACGCGCTGGCCTTGCAGACCGGCACGCCGGAGCCTTGAACGGCGCTTTCCTCACGGCTGCTCTCCGGGTGGAACATTCTTCCGCCAAGAACGGCTCGGCCAGCTCATGTATTTCCATGAGTTTCCGGTCATTTCGGCCATGCCGAAGCGGCATGGGCTTTGCGGGCGTCTTGCGGTACATATATTGCAGGGAAGAGGGCGAGATTCGGCGCGGGCAAAGGGGAAACCCGGGAAAAACCCGCGGCGCCAAGCAAGGATGACCGCGATGTCCGAGAGCAAAGCACCAGTCGAGAAATTCATCGACAATGAGGTCAAGGCCAACGACGTGGTCCTGTTCATGAAGGGCACGCCGCAATTCCCGATGTGCGGGTTCTCCGGCCAGGTCGTGCAGATCCTCGACTATCTAGGCGTCGCCTATAAGGGCCTCAACGTGCTCGAGAACGACGAGCTGCGCGGCGGCATCAAGTCCTATTCCAACTGGCCGACCATCCCGCAGCTTTACGTCAAGGGCGAATTCGTCGGCGGCTGCGATATCATCCGCGAAATGTTCCAGGCCGGCGAGCTGCAATCCCTGCTCAAGGGCAAGGGCATCACGGTGAAGGAAAGTTCGGCCGCCTAGGCTTGCGGCTGAACCAAAGCCGCGCCGCGCCGACCGCTATCGCATGCGGTTGGCGATCAGCATCACCAGCGCCAGCACGATAGCCAGGCCCACCAGGCTTTGCGCCGGAACGGCGGCGGCGAATTTCAAAACATTGTCGGCGACGCCGGAGACGAAAACGCCGGACGAATTCGGCCCCAAAATCAAATAAATCAAAATGACGGACAGAACCGTCAGAAAGCCGATTTCAACGAAAGCCCAAAGATATTGCTTTGCTTTTTGCAGATAGATCAGCATCGGCTGCCTCCGGGATCATGCGCGAAGGCGTTGGGTGGCGGATGTGACGCCACCCAACGTGATCTCAACCAGACGTTCGGTCTTGCGTGAGCCTGTCGCGGCTCAAGCCGTCTTCCGCCCTGAAAACAACCACAGGATGATGCCGAGCGTGATCAACCCCACGAGTCCGGCATCGCCGAGCGATTTTACGAGCGCCATGATATTGGTGGTGACGTTGCCGAAGAACGGCAGATTAGCGCCGACCAGAAGCGCCGCTACGATCGCCAGCGCCAACAGCATCAGGCCGATTTCCGTCAGCGACCCGATCCAACCCTTAACCCTTTGCAACGCATCCATGTGCGTTCTCCCTTTCAGATTTTTCCAAGGAAGCCCCAGCAACACGCACACAACGCAAATCAGAAACTGCTACAATTTACCGCATCAGCGTATTGGAAATGGGCAGATTTTCAAGTGGCCTGCCGCAAAATGCGGCAATACCATCGCGTTTCGCCATTTTTGACGGCAAATCGCGACGGCGAGGGCTGGGGATAAGTCTTAAGACCGACTCAGCGCGAGTAATATTCGACGACGAGATGCGGCTCCATGACCACCGGATAGGGCACGTCGGTGGGGGCCGGCACGCGGGCCAGCTTCGCCGTCATTTTTGAGTGGTCGACTTCGACGTAATCGGGCACGTCGCGCTCGCCGAGCGCATTGGCCTCAAGCACCAGCGCGAGCTGCTTCGACTTTTCCTTGACCTCGACCTGGTCGCCGACCTTGACCCGGAAGCTCGGTATGGTGACGCGCTTGCCGTTCACCAGGATATGGCCGTGGTTGATGAACTGCCGCGCGGCAAAAACCGTGGGCACGAATTTGGCGCGGTAGATGATGGTGTCGAGCCGGCGCTCCAACAGCGCGATCATGTGCGCGCCGGTGTCGCCCTTTAATCGCCGCGCCTCGTCGTAGATGCCGTGGAAGTGGCGCTCCGACATATTGGCGTAATAGCCCTTGAGCTTCTGCTTGGCGCGCAGTTGCACGCCATAGTCCGAAAGCTTGCCCTTGCGGCGCTGGCCGTGCTGGCCGGGGCCGTATTCGCGTTTGTTGATCGGTGATTTCGGCCGGCCCCAGATATTCTGGCCCATTCGCCGGTCGATCTTGTACTTCGCCTGATGGCGCTTGGTCATTCGCGTCCCCGCTTTTTAAAAAGATGGCTGAGGATCGCGCCCTCCTCCTGTTCCTGGCATTGCCAGGAACCGACAGGTTTTGAAGCCGAAGCGCCGGTCAAAACCGCGGGTCGCGAAACACGGCGCGGGCCCCAAGGGATTGCCAATAGGGCCCGCGCAGTGGGCGGTATCTAGGGCTAAAGGCGTCGGGTGTCAAACCGGCATGGCGTGCGGGTTATCGGCTTAATTCAGCGGCTCACGGAGGCCGCCGGCGCGCCGGAACCGATGCCGAAACTCGCCAAAGCTTGTTGCGGCGCGCGCCCGGACGTGAAGACCGCGCGCGTCGTTCCTGCGTTCGCGCCTGAGCCCGCAGCCGTCGGCGCGGGGCCGAGGAGGTCGACGACCCGCCGCGCAATGGCAGGCGCTGGATCGATAAAATTCACCGGCCATGGTGCGATCGTCCGCAAGCGGCGCAGCAAGAGCGGATAGTGGGTGCAGGCCAGCACGATCGTGTCCGTGCGCGCGCCCTCGTCATCGGCGAAGCAGGGCGCGGTTTCCGCGTGGAGCGCCGCATCGCTGACTGGCGCGCCGTCAAGCTCAAGCTCGGCATAAGTCGCAAGCTTCTTCGAGCCGACCAACCTGACCTGGCAATCGCCGGCATAATCGCGGATCAGCGCGCGGGTATATTCGCGCTGCACCGTCGCGTCGGTGCCGAGCACCGAGACGCGCCGTGTCAGCGAAGCGGCGCAGGCCGGCTTGATCGCCGGCACGGTGCCGACGAACGGCAGCGCGAACGCCTTGCGCAAGTCCGGCAGCACGATGGTCGAGGCGGTGTTGCAGGCAATGACGATGAGATCGGGCCGGTGCAGTTTGATCTGCCGGCCGATGAGATCGACGACGCGCGCAATCAGCGCCTGCTCCGGCAGTCCGCCATAGGGAAACGCCGCATCGTCGGCGAGATAGATGAAATCGGCATCCGGCCGCGCCGCCGCGATCTCGCGATAGACCGTGAGCCCGCCAAGGCCGGAATTGAAGACAAGGATCGTTTTACGGGCCGCCATCGCGCGAGCTTACCTCAACGGCGCGATGCTGAATTAAGCCGTCAGGTTCTCGACCAGGCGCGGCCCGTCCTTAGGGTTTGTTTTTTGCTCCGCCAGCCTGGAGCGCGCCGCGACCGGCGCCACCAGGCCGCTGACCGCGGTAAAGGTCAGGATCAGGATCGCCGCCAGATTGCCGTCGTGGAATTTATCGAAGGCGACGGCGCCCATCAGGTAAGCCCAGAACGGGAAGGCGACCGTCGAGACGACGGCATTGGTGAGCCAGGCGTCGCCGTCCTCGCGGACATACCAGCAGAACAGCGGCGTCAGAATCAAACCGACCAGCAAGGCGCCGACCGCGATGCTGGTGACCGAAAAGCCGGCCATCGAGGCAGTGCCGCCGCCGGCCACCATCGCCTGCGCCAGGATCGAGTTGACCAGCATCGAGCAGCCGATGATCTCGGCCGGAATGTATTTCACCATGCGGGTGAGATAGTCGTCGCCGGCTATTGCGGTCGCCGCCGGTCGCGCACGCGTCTGGAACATGCCGCCGAAGTCGGATGCCTGCTGCGGTTCGGCCTCCGGCAGTTTCGGCTTTCGCACCAACCGGCCCATGACCTTCTCCTCCGTTGGTTGGGTCAACCTACGTTAGCCCACCGAGTTGGGCAAGGAGAGGAAACCCCTGTAATCGCTGCGGAATGCGCGAACATGGTTAACGGTGTTCAGGCCCGGCCGAACACCCGGGCAAAGATCGTATCGACCTGGGCGAAGTGGAAATCGAGGTCGAAATTGGCCGCAAGTTCGGCCTCGCTCAGGTGCTTGCGCACGTCCTTGTCGGTCTTCAACAGCGACAGAAAATCGCCTTCGCCGGCCCAGGCTTTCATGGCGTTGCGCTGAACCAGCCGATAGGCGTCCTCGCGACCGACGCCCTTTTGCGTAAGCGCGAGCAGCACCCGCTGCGAATGAACGAGGCCGCCAAGGCGGTCGAGATTTTTCCGCATGTTGTCCGGATAGACGATCAGCTTGTCGATGATCCCGGCAAGCCGCGCCAGCGCGAAGTCGAGCGTCACCGTGGCGTCCGGGCCGATCATCCGCTCGACCGAGGAGTGTGAAATGTCGCGCTCGTGCCACAGCGCGACGTCTTCCATCGCCGGCATGGCATAGGCGCGCACCATGCGCGCCAGCCCGACCACGTTCTCCGACAAAACCGGATTGCGTTTATGCGGCATGGCGGAGGAGCCCTTCTGGCCTGCGGAGAAAAATTCCTCCGCCTCCAGCACCTCGGTGCGCTGCAAATGGCGGATTTCGGTCGCCAGCCGCTCGCACGAGGAGGCCACCACGCCGAGCGTGGCGAAATACATGGCGTGGCGATCGCGCGGGATGATCTGCGTGGAGATCGGCTCGACCGCGAGCCCCATCTTCTCGGCGACGTAAGCTTCGACCCGCGGATCGATTTGGGCGAATGTGCCGACGGCGCCGGAAATCGCGCTGGTCGCAACCTCCTTGCGCGCCGCGATCAGCCGTTGCCGGGCGCGGGCGAATTCGGCATAGGCGACGGCGAGTTTTAGTCCGAACGTGGTCGGCTCGGCGTGGATGCCGTGTGAGCGTCCGATGGTCGGCGTCAATTTGTATTCGCGGGCGCGGCGTTCCAGCGCGGCATTAAGCGCCTCGACGTCGGCGATGAGAATATCGGCGGCGCGCGCCAGCTGAACGTTGAGACAGGTGTCGAGCACGTCGGACGACGTCATGCCCTGATGGACGAAGCGCGCTTCCGGCCCGACGATTTCGGCAAGATGGGTGAGAAAGGCGACGACGTCGTGCTTGACCTCGCGCTCGATGGCGTCGATGCGCGCGATATCGAATTTGGCGGCGCCGCCAATTTCGCGGATCTTTTTCGCCGCCGCTTTGGGGATCATGCCGAATTCCGCCATGGCGTCGGCGGCATGGGCCTCGATCTCGAACCAGATACGAAAGCGCGTCTCCGGCGACCAGATCGCCGCCATTTCGGGCCTGGAATAACGCGGTATCATCGCCACCTCGCCGCTAATTCTGCGCTGTAGCAGATCGGCCGATGCTCAACAATTGCGCCGTGCCGTGCGATGCTGGAGGCGATGGCGCGAATCACGGGGAGATCGCCATGAAGGTGCTCGATATCGTCCCGCGGCACGGCAGCGGCCTCTACAGCGCGATACTCAAGAAACAGGCTGAAATCCGCAAAAGCGGACGCGGCACCTTTGTCCGCGGCAGGGCAAAGACACGCGGCGTCGCGCGCTGGACGCACGTCCGCTATAAGGGATCGCTCGATTTGAAGCCCGGCGAGGCGGTTGCGGTGAGCGTGCGGATCAGGTCCTCCGACCACGGCGACGAAGCGCGGCTGTTGTCGTCGTTCCTCGGTTGGCTCGATCGTCACTTCGGCAAACACATTTCGTCGGTCACCATTCAGTACCGGTAATTGGCCTAACCGAATTCCGGACGCAAAAAACGGCGATCAGGCCGCCTCGCCCCGCGCCAGCGCGGCGGCGTTGCGGATTGCCGCGATATTGGCGCGATAGCTGTCCGGCGTGCGGTCCTTGAACACCGCGGAGCCGGCGACCAAGGCGTTAGCCCCGGCGCGCGCTACGTCCGGCGCGATCGCCGCGGTGATGCCGCCGTCGATCTCGATATCGATCGGCCGGCCCCCCACCATGGCGCGCAGATTGCGCACCTTCTCGACCGCCTCGGCAATGAATTTCTGGCCGCCAAAGCCGGGATTAACCGACATGACGAGAATGAGATCGACCACATCGATGACTCGCTCGACCGAACTCTCCGGCGTGCCCGGATTCATGGTCACGCCGGCTTTCTTGCCGAGCGCGCGGATCGCCTGCAGCGAGCGGTGGATGTGCGGGCCCGCTTCGACGTGCACGGTGATGTGGTCAGAACCCGCTTTGGCGAAGGCTTCGAGATAGGGGTCGCACGGCGCGATCATCAGATGCACGTCGAGCGGCTTCTTGGTGTGCGGCCGGATCGCTTTGACGATATCCGGCCCGATCGAGATGTTGGGGACAAAGTGCCCGTCCATGACGTCGACATGGATCCAGTCGGCGCCCGCCGCGTCGATGGCGCGCACCTCTTCGCCCAATTTCGCGAAATCGGCGGCGAGGATCGACGGGGCGATGATCAGCGGGCGGGCCACTGGATTCTCCAGGAATTACGCGTTCGGGTAACACGCCATTTCTCGCGGGGCAACGCGCCCAAATCGGCCGCAAAACGGTTCGGCCGCCGGCTCTTGCCGGCCACGGCGAGCCTCGCCAGATTGGCATGGCGTTTGACCGCCGCCGGGAGGCTTTATGGCGCGCACCGATATCATCGTGCTGGGAGCCGGCATCGTCGGCACCTGCGCCGCGCTGCATCTGGCCAAGCGCGGCCTCGCGGTGGCGCTGGTCGACCGCGGCGGAGCGGGCGAAGCGACGTCCTATGGCAATGCCGGCATCATCGAAGGCAACACCATCTTCCCGGCGGCGTTTCCGTCCGATTGGGACACGCTGTTGCGCATCGCGCTCAAGCGCTCGCCGATCGCCAATTATCATCTGACGTTCCTGCCGCGGGTCGCCCCTTGGCTGGCGTCCTTTTATGCCGCGTCGCAGCCGGCGCGGTTGATCGAGACCGCAAAGCTCATCCGCCCGCTGATGTCGCGCGCGGTGGCCGAGCACGAGGCGCTGGCCGCTGAAGCCGGCGCCGAGCGATATTTTCGCCGCACCGGTTGGCTCAAGCTTTACCGCAGCGACCGCGCCTTCGCGGCACAAACCCGCGAGCTTGAACTGGCCAAGAGCTTCGGCATCGCCAACGTGCCGCTCGATGGCGACGCGGCGCGCGCGCTCGAGCCGTCGCTGGCGCCGGTGTTCCGCCATGCGGTGCACTGGACCGGCGCGGTGAGCGTGAGCAATCCGCTCGCTTTGACCCGCGCCTATGCCGCGCGCTTTGCCGCGCTCGGCGGGATTTCGCTTAACGGCGACGCGCGCACGCTCCATCGCGCCGAGCCCTATTGGCGCGTCGACACGGCGAGTGGACCGCTCGATGCCGAAAATGTCGTGGTCGCGCTCGGCCCGTGGCTTCTGGACGTTCTCGCTCCGCTCGGCATCACATTGCCGCTTGCGGTCAAACGCGGCTATCACCGCCATTTCCGCACGCCGGGCAATGCGTCCCTGAGCCGGCCGGTGCTGGACGCCGCCAATGGCTATTGCATCACGCCGATGGAGCAGGGCGTCCGGCTGACCACTGGCGTCGAATTCGCCGCGCGCGACGCGCCGCCGACGCCAGTGCAGTTCGATCGGGTGATGCCGATGGCGCGCGAATTATTCCCGCTCGGCGACGCGGTCGAGGCGCAGCCGTGGATGGGCGCGCGACCGTGCTTTGCCGATTCCCGTCCGGTGATTGGACGCGCGCCGCGGCTTGGCGGGCTTTGGCTCGCCTGCGGCCATGGTCATTGGGGACTGACGCTCGGCGCGGCGACCGGCCGGCTCATTGCCGAAATGATAACCGGCGCAACGCCGTTCTGCGATCCGGCGCCGTACGCTGCGGAGCGATTTGTGCAGTAAGGCGACGTTACTCGCTGATCGTCTTGACGACGCTTGACTCGGGCCGCGTATTGTTGGCGTTCGAGAACTTGTCCTGCGCGCGGACCATGTCGTCGTATTTCGCCAGCGTCGTCACCGGATCCTTCGGCACCATGTGCACGATCTTGTAACCGCCGGCCTTGAGCTGGCGCAGGATCTCCGGCATCGCTTCCGCCGTCGCATGCTGGAAATCGTGCATCAAGAGGATGCCCTTGCCGTTCTTGGCAAGCTTGGTCATGACCGATTTGACGACGTCCTCGGGCTTGCGAATCTTGAAGTCGTAGGTGTCGATGTCGGTCGAGAAGGTCGCGATGTTGCGGGTGCCGAGATACGCCATCAGATCGGCCGGCTGCTGCAGATCGGGGAAGCGGAAGAACGGCGCGATGGGGCCGTCGACCGCCATATGTACGGCGCTCACGCCCATCTCGATCTCTTGCTTGGCCTGCTCGATATCGGCGGCATAGGGATTTTTGGCCAAATCCTTATGCGACCAGGTGTGGCTGCCGATCGTCATGCCGGCTTCGGCCAGCGCTTTGGAAAGCTCGGGCGCCCAGGTGGCGTGTTCGCCGATCTCGAAGAATGTCGCCTTGATGCAATTGTCCTGCAGCGCCTTGAGCACCATCGGCGTATTGCCCGGCCACGGCCCGTCGTCGAAGGTCAGCACCACTTCCTTGTCGCGCAGGAAGTCGTACTGCTTGAAATGCTCGGTGCCGAAAGCGGGGCCGCCCGTGGTGTCGATCTGGACGATGCGCGACAGGCCGATCGCATTGGGATTGTTGCAGGCCGGAATGGTCGTCGTGAAGCTGCTGCTGCCGGACGCGGTGGGTGCCGGCGCCGGCGATCGAGCCGGAGCTGGCCGCGGTGGTGGTGGCGTTCTGAGCAACGAGCGTCGGCGCCGCCGACTGCGTGACTTCTGTCCGAAATCTGGATGACCGATGCCGCGCCGGCGCGGTTCGTCACAGCCTGGCTCGTTTCAACCGGCGGCGGCGCATTCGTTGCCGGCGACGGTGAAATGACGTGCGCGGCGAGCGCGATCAGTGAAGCCGGGCCGGCTTTATTCTGTGTTGCGGCAACTCCGAACGCCGCGAGACCCAAAGTCAGTAACGCCGCAATGACAACAACAACGACGCGCATCACAACCCTCCGCCACAAGTCTTACTGATCTTACTGTCTACTGAGCTTGTGCTCAAGTGAAGGCGCAATCGGGGGGCGAGTCAACGAAAACCGACCCCCGGCGGGCCAAAGCTGCAGTTGTGGTTTCCGCCGGGCGGGCAAACCATGATGCTCTGCAAAAAACGCCGATCCCTTTGGGTTAACGGCCGAATTGATCCTGCCAGCTCGGCATGGCGGCGGGCAGCGGCAGCGCGCTTGCCGCAAAAACGCCGCGCGCGACGGCGCGGGCGACGACGTTGGCGGCAGCGGCGCCGAGCAGGGTCAGGGCTACGATCGGATCGGCGAGCGGCCGCCGCCCGGTCGAGGCGGCGAAGACCACGTCGCCGTCGAGCGGGCTGTGCACCGGATAGATCGCGCGCGACATGCCCGATTGCGCCATGACGGCGAGGCGCTTGGCTTGCGCCTTGGTCAACTTGGCGTCGGTCGCCACGACGACCAGCGTGGTATTTTCCGGACTGCCGCCCTTGATGCGCGGCGCGATGTCTGGCGGCGGAAAGGCATCGGGCCACCCGCGGCCGCCGAATTCGCCGTCCACTTCGAATGGCGCCGCCCAGAACCAGGGACCATCGCCGACAAGGACACTGCCGACGGCGTTCACCGCCGCGAGCGCGCCGACGACAAAGCCGTCCGAAGTTTGCGCCGAGGCCGAGCCGATGCCGCCCTTGCAATTGACCGTGGTGGCGCCGGTGCCGGCGCCGACGCTGCCGAGCGCGAAATCGAGCGTGCGCGCCGGCGGCAGCCGCGTAACCGAGCTCGCGATAGGGCGGGAAACGGCCCCAGTCTTTGTTGCCGCCGCTGAGCAGATCGAACAGGACGGCAGCCGGCACGATCGGCACGCGCGCGCTGCGCACGGCGAAGCCGCGGCCTTGCTCGCGCAGCCAGGCCTGCACGCCCGAGGCGGCGTCGAGCCCGAAAGCCGAGCCGCCGGACAACGTGATGGCGTCGATGCCTTCGATCGTCTGCGCCGGATCGAGCAGCGCGGATTCGCGCGTGCCCGGGCCGCCGCCGCGCACATCGATCGAGGCCACCGCGGGCTCGTCGAAAATGACGGCGGTCGAGCCGGAACCGAGGCGGATATCTTCGGCGTGGCCGACCTTAAGCCCGGGCACGTCGGTGATCAGGTTGCGCATGGGGCATCATAACCACTCCCCGCCACGGGGCCATGCCTTGCAATCGCCAGCTTGCTTTAGACCTGCGGCCGGGTGCATTCCATACGCCATGCCGAACGTCACCATTGTCGCCGCGCTCCTCGCGGGCATGCTGAGCTTTCTGTCGCCCTGCGTGCTGCCGCTGGTGCCGCCTTATCTTGTCTATCTCACCGGCACCTCGCTCGAGCGGCTTTGCCGACGCCGAGACCAAACCGCAGGTGCGGCGCGAGACCCTCGCCGCCGCGCTCTTGTTCGTGCTCGGTTTCTCCACCGTGTTTGTCGCGCTCGGCGCCAGCGCCAGCGCGATCGGCGCGGTGCTGCGCGCCTATTCCGGCGAGCTCGCGATCCTCGCCGGCATCGCCATCATCGTCATGGGTTTGCACTTTCTCGGGCTGACGCCGATCGCCTGGTTCATGCGCGAGAAGCGCTTCGACGTCGCCAAGCCGGTCGGCCTGTGGGGCGCTTATGTGATGGGGCTCGCTTTTGCGCTCGGCTGGACGCCGTGCATCGGGCCGATCCTTGCCGCGATCCTCGCCGTCGCGGCATCCGAGGCGACGGTTGCCAAGGGCGCCGGCCTGCTCGCCGTCTATTCGCTCGGTCTCGGCGTGCCTTTCATTATCGCGGCGCTGGCGGTCGAACCCTTCGCCGCGTTCCTGGTGCGCTTTCGCGCCCATCTCGGCCTGGTCGAGAAGGCGATGGGCGGGCTGCTGGTGCTCACCGGCATCGCGTTTCTGACCGGCACGGTCGGCGAAGTCGAGCTACTGGCTGTTGGACACGTTTCCGGCGCTGGGCAAGATCGGCTGATCGGACGATGCCGCTTACATCGTGCAGCCCGATGCCGGACATTCGACGTAAGTGATCTTGCCGCTCGCATCCTTCTTCCAGATGTACATCACGTAATCGAGCTTGGTGATGTCGCCCTTCTTGTCATAGGCGATGTCGCCGAGCACGGTCTTGAAATTCATGCCGGAATGCATCGTCGTCGGCGACTTTCTTCGGGTCGAGCGATTTTGCCGCTTCCGCCGCCTGCTTGATGATCTGCACGCCGGCATAGCTGTAGAGCGTATAGGCCTCCGGCTCGAATTTCTTGGCGCGGAATTCCGCCACCACCGCCTTGGCCTCCGGCTTGTTGCGCGGGTCGGGACCGTAGGTCATCAGCGTGCCTTCGACGCCCGGGCCGCCGACCGAGGCGAACTCGTCCGAGGTGATGCCGTCGCCGCCCATCAGCGGCGCCTTGACGCCCTGGTCGCGCATCTGCCGCACGATCAAGCCGCCTTCGGTGTAGAGCCCGCCGAAATAGACGAGATCGGCGCCCGACTGCTTGATCTTGGAGATCAGCGCCGAATAATCCTTCTCGCCGGTATTGATGCCTTCATAGAGCACCTCGTTCATGCCGCCGGCTTTGATCGTCTTCAAAGTCTCGTCGGCGAGGCCTTTGCCGTAGGTGGTCTTGTCGTTGACGAAGGCGATCTTCTTGCCCTTGAAATGCGCGAGGATGTAGTTGCCGGCGACCTTGCCCTGCTGATCGTCGCGGCCGCAGGTGCGGAAGATGTTCCACATGCCGCGCTCGGTGACGGTCGGATTGGTCGAAGCGGGCGTGATCTCGAGGATGCCGTTTTCCTGATAGACTTCGGAGGCCGGGATGGTGACGCCGGAATTGTAATGGCCGATCACGAATTTGACGCCGTCGCCGGCGAAACTTGTTGGCGACCGAGACGCCTTGCTTGGGATCGGAAACGTCGTCGCCATATTCGACGCGTGATCTTCTGGCCGAGAATGCCGCCGGCGGCGTTGATGTCGGTGGCCGCCTGGTCGACGCCGTTCTTCATCTGCGCGCCGGTGGCGGCATTCGGCGCCGGTGATCGGGCCGCCGACGCCGAACTTGACCTGCGCTGTGGCGGATCCGCGCCAGCGCAAACGCAAGGCCGAGCGCGAGGCCGAGCTGTGATGATCCTTTTCATCGTGAGTTCCCCTCAATTGGAGCCGGCAAGTTCGATATTCGCCGCAATGTTACGTCATGGCGGCTTGCGGCGCCAGCGCAGCGGACCGTTCGGCTCATTGAGCCAGCGATATTGGCTGACCATTTGCGCGGCGCGCGCGGCCCGGAAACCGACAAATCCGAACGCCATGCAGATCGCGCTGTCGACGACATAATAGTGCAGCGACAACAGCGTGCCGCCGAACAAGGCGAAATGAAAGAAGCGGACCGCGGCGCCGAGGATCAGCATATAGACGACGATCTGCCACCACGGCCGCCAGGTCAGCGCGATGGCGCGGCCGGCGAGCGCCGCCGCGCCGCCGCCGAGAATGACGGTGACCAGCACGAAGACGCCGAACGAGCCCTCCTCGTAGAAGAAATTGGCGATCGCGATGAAAGCATCGGCGGAATTCGTCATTCGACCTGCTGCCGGCCGCCTTCCAGATAGGCGGATTTCACTTCCGGCCGGTCGAGCAATTCGCGGCCGGTGCCGGACAGCGTGATCAAGCCGTTGACCATGACATAGCCGCGGTGAGCGAGGCTTGAGCGCGTGGTAGGCATTCTGCTCGACCAGGAACACGGTGAGGCCGTCCTCGGCGTTGAGCTTTTTGATGGCGTCGAAGATCTGCCGCACGATCAGCGGCGCGAGACCGAGCGACGGCTCGTCGAGCAGAAGAAGCCGCGGCCGGCTCATCAGCGCGCGCGCGATCGCCAGCATCTGCTGCTCGCCGCCCGACAGCGTGCCGCCGCGCTGAGCGAGACGTTGCTGCAGGCGCGGGAACAGCGCCAGCACGCGTTCGAGATCGCGGTCGAATTCGCCCGCCGCGGCGACGGTCGCGCCCATCTGCAGGTTTTCCAGCACCGTCATGCGCGGAAAGATGCGGCGGCCTTCCGGCGCCTGCGCGAGCTTCAGCCGCGCGATCTCGTGCGTCGGCAGCCGCGTAATATCGCGGCCGGCGAAAATGATCTCGCCCGTCGCGGGCGCGCGGATTGCCGCACACCGTCATCATCAAGGTCGATTTGCCGGCGCCATTGGCGCCGATCAGAGCGACGATCTCGCCGGCATTGACGTCGAGGTCGACGCCCTTGAGCGCCCGGACGCGGCCGTAATAGGCCGTCACGCCGCGCACCGAGAGGAGCGGAGCGGTCATAGGCCCACCGCCGCTTCGACTTTCGCCACGTCTCTCGTCGGCGACGCCGAGATAGGCGGCGATCACTTTCGGATCGTTGCGCACGGCTTCCGGCGCGCCGTCGGCGATCTTGACGCCATAGTCGAGCACGACGATGTGGTCGGAAATCTTCATCACCACCGACATGTCGTGCTCGATCAAGCAGGATCGACATGGCGAATTCGTCGCGGATGACGAGCAGCAGCTCGTTGAGCTCGGCGCTCTCATGCGGATTGAGCCCGGCGGCTGGCTCGTCGAGGCAGAGCAGCACCGGATCGGTGCACATGGCGCGGGCGATTTCGAGCCGGCGCTGCGCGCCATAGGGCAGCACGCCCGCCGGATCGTCGGCGCGCTCGATCAGACCGAAACGGTCGAGCCACGGCGCGCGCCTTGTCGATCGCGGCGCGCTCGGCGGCGGCATAGGACGGCAAGCCGAGCACGCCGAGCAAGCGTATAGCCGGACGCGAGCATCAGCCGGTTGTGCTGGGCGACCAGCAAATTCTCCAGCACCGTCATGCCGGGAAACAGCCGGATGTTCTGGAACGTGCGCGCGACGCGCGCCTTCTGCGCCACCAGATAGTCGGGCATGCGCTCGAGCAGATAAAGCGCGCCGTCGGGCCGCACCATGCCGCGCTCGCCGCTGTCGGTCAGGCCTTCCAGCGCATTCCACAGCGCGGCGTCGCCGTGCTGCAGCGCGAGCCGGCCCTCGGTCGGCTTGTAGAAGCCGGTGATGCAGTTGAACACGGTGGTCTTGCCGGCGCCGTTCGGCCCGATCAGCGCGGTGATGGCGCCGCGCCCGACGTCGAAGGAGAGATCGTCGACGGCGACGAGACCGCCGAAGCGCATGGTCAGGTGCTCGACGCGGAGCACCGTGGCGCCATCGCGCGCCATCAGCCGGATCCTTTCTAGCCATGCCCTTCCTTGACCAGATCGGCGGCGATGCTCTTGCGCTCCTTGAGGAACACCGAGGGCTCGCGCGTCGAGATCAGTCCGCGCGGCCGCCAGATCATGATCAGCACCATGGCAAAGCCGAACAGCAGCATGCGGTACTGGGTCGGATCGAAGGTCGGCCCGAAAATGTCGCTTGAGGAAATCGAGCTCGCGCATGATCTCGGTGCCGCCGATCATGACGATGGCGGCGATGGCGACGCCGATCTGGCTGCCCATGCCGCCGAGCACGACGATGGACGAGGATGGTCGCGGATTCGAGGAAGGTGAAGGATTCCGGCGAGATGAAACCCTGGCGCGCGGCGAAGAACGAGCCGGCAAAGCCGGCGAACATCGCGCCCATGGCGAAGGCGGTGAGCTTGGTATTGGTGGTGTTGATGCCGAGCGAGCGGCAGGCGATCTCGTCCTCGCGCAGCGCCTCCCAGGCGCGGCCGATCGGCAGCCGGCGCAGCCGCACGGTGACGAAGCAGGTGAGGAGCGCGAGCGCCAGGATCAGATAATAGAGAAAGATGATGCGGTAGAGCGGCGAGAATTCCAGCCCGAAGACGGCGGCAAAGCCGTTGTCGTCGGCATTGAACGGGATGCCGAAGAAGGTCGGCCGCGGAATGCCGATGATGCCGGCATAGCCGTTGGTCAGGTCGACCCAGTTGATCAGGACGAGGCGGATGATCTCGCCGAAGGCGAGCGTGACGATGGCGAGATAGTCGCCGCGCAGCCGCAGCACCGGAAAGCCGAGCAGGATGCCCCAGAACGACGACAGGATGCCGGCGAGCGGCAACAGCATCCAGAACGACAGGCCGAAGGTCTTGGCCAAGCAGCGCATAGGAATAGGCGCCGACCGCGTAGAAGGCGACATAGCCGAGGTCGAGCAGGCCGGCGAGCCCGACCACGATATTGAGACCCCAGCCGAGCATCACATAGATCAGGATCTGGATGCCGAAATTGTCGATCCATTTCAGCGCGCCGCCGAGCCGGCGGTGAGCAAGATGATCACCGGATAGGCGATGACGAAACCGATGGCGAAGGGAACGAACCATTTGCCGACGAAAGCGCGCCAGTTGCGGAACGTGTCCGCCGCGTGCGACCGGCTGCCGCGCGCGCCGCGCCAGCCACGGCTCGAGCGCGAAGCGAATAGAGCGAAGCGGCCGACGGCGATGACGGCGACGAAGCGCGAACAACAGCGGCCAGCGCGTTGTCAGGATCAGCTCGTTGCTGCCGTTGACGCCGGTCTGGAAGCCGATCAGCGGCAGGAACAGCCCAAACGCGATCAGCGCCGGTGAAGCCGGCGTCGCGCAAGGCGCCGGCGTTGCACTCGCTCGACGCGCTCGCTTTGCGCGCCGGCCCGGCCATCTCAGACCTTCTCGACATCCGGCCGGCCGAACAGGCCCTGCGGCAGGAAGATCAGCGTGATTGCCAGGACGGAAAAGGCGGCGACGTCCTTGTAGTCGATGGAAAAATAGGCCGACCAGAAGGTCTCGATCAGGCCGATCAGCAGGCCGCCGACCACCGCGCCGGGCAGCGAGCCGATGCCGCCGAGCACCGCGGCGGTGAAGGCCTTCACGCCCGGCACGAAACCGTCGGAGAAGCTCACGACGCCGTAATACATCAGGTACATGGTGCCGGCGACGGCGGCGAGCGCGGCGGCGATCACGAAGGTCATCGAAATGGTGCGGTCGACGTCGACGCCGACCAGCGCCGCCATTTTCTGATCCTGCTCGCAGGCGCGCTGCGCGCGGCCGAGCCGCGTCTTGGCCACCAGATACCAGAACGCCAGCAGCAGCACGGCGGTGACGCCCCAGATGATGAGCTGCTTGTAGGACAGCGTGACCGGAAAATCGTTCTGGTTGAACAGCACGAACTCGCCCTGGACCATGGGCGGGATCGACTTGTTGCGCGGTCCCTGCGTCACCTGCACGAAATTCGACAGGAAGATCGACATGCCGATCGCCGAGATCAGCGGCGCCAGCCGGAACGAGCCGCGCAACGGGCGGTAGGCGACGCGCTCGATCGCCCAATTGATCAGCGAGGTGAAGACCATCGCCACGATCAGGACGATGAACAGCGCCAGCGCGATCGAGGAGATGCCGAGCCAGGTGGTGAGGATCAGAAAAGCGATCAGCGCGATGAAGGCCGACACCATGAACACGTCGCCATGGGCGAAGTTCACCATGCCGATGATGCCGAACACCATCGTGTAGCCGATGGCGATCAGGCCGTAGATCGAACCGAGCGTGATGCCGTTGATGAGCTGCTGGACGAAGTATTCCATGCGTCCGCCGCGCCTTTCCCCCGGATTCCGCGCAAGGTAACAGGGGGCTATCGGAGCGGCAACGCCGCGCGCATCTTGCAGCGGTCAGGCCCGCTTAATGCCGCAGGCGCTGGTTATGAGTTGGCCGGCGCGGGAAGCGGCCCTGTGTGGATGCCGCATTCGGTCTTGGCGAGGCCGCTCCAGCGGCCGCCGCGGACCGCGCCGCCGGCGCTCGGGCGGTGGGTGCACGGCACGCAGCCGACCGAGCTGAAGCCCAAAGCTTCCAGCGGGTGGCGCGGCAATTTGGCCGCGGCGAACGACGGCATTGAGTTCGGCGCGCGTCAGCCGTGCCAGCGGATTGAATTTCAGCCGCGGCCCGTCTGCCTCGACCACGGGGAGCGCCGCGCGCTCGCCGCCTTGATAGCGCTTGCGTCCGCACATCCAGCCGTCGAATGCCGCAAGCTCTCTGGCCAGCGGCGCGACCTTGCGGATGCCGCAGCAGGCGTCGCGGTCGCGGAAGCACAATTCGCGCTTGCGGATCGCGCAACGCCAGCGCGCTCGGCGATGGCGTGACGGTGCGCACGTCGGTCAGCCCGAGGCGGGCGATCAGCGCGTCGCGATAGGCCAGCGTCTCTTTGAACAGCCACAACGTGTCGAGAAACAATACCGGCAACGACCGATCGACATCGGCGACGAATTTCAGGAGCACCGCGGATTCGGTGCCGAACGAGGAGACGACGGCCAACCGGTCGGGCAGCGCCAGCATCGCGGTCTCGATGATGTCGCGCGGGCTCGCTTGGGCGAGCTGTGCAGCGAAAGCCGCCGCATCGTGCGGTGTGGCCGGTGCAGTTCCGACAGATGTTCTCTGCGGAGAGTTTGAATTGACAAAAATTTGCGACATTGCCGCTTGCGAGGAGGATTTTCTTCATAAGACTTTGATTTCGTTGACAAAGACATAGGAGCATTTGTCGGGAAGTCAAGAAATGCAGTCGCCGTTCCGGGGCAAGCGGCGGCTGTGCCCGTAGCACCAATCGCGCGCCCCACGTTGACAGGCCGCGCCGACGTGCTTTCCTGCCCACTGGCCAATGCTCTTTAGGACCCGCATGAAATCCGAAGACGCGATCAAGACCAAAGGGCGGCCGTTCACCGGCGCGGAATATATCGAGAGCCTGCGCGACGGCCGCGAGGTCTATATCTACGGCGAACGGGTCAAGGACGTCACCACGCATCCGGCATTTCGCAATGCCGCCCGCTCGATCGCGCGGCTTTACGACGCGCTGCATGACGAGAAGACCAAAGAGCTGTTGACCTCCCACGACCGACACCGGTTCGCGGCGGCTTCACCCACAAATTCTTCCGCGCCGCGCGCTCGCGCGAGGATCTGGTGGCGCAACGCGACGCCATCGCGCTGTGGGCGCGCATGTCCTACGGCTGGATGGGGCGTTCGCCGGATTACAAGGCGTCGCTGATGAACACGCTCGGCGCCAATTTCGATTTTTACGGCAAGTTCGCCGACAACGCGAAGGCCTGGTACCGGCGCGCGCAAGAGAACGTGCTGTTCATGAACCACGCCATCGTCAATCCGCCGGTCGATCGCGTCCAAGCCGGTCGATCAGGTCAAGGACGTGTTCATCACCATCCAGAAGGATACCGACGCCGGCATCTATGTCTCGGGCGCCAAGGTGGTGGCGACCGTCGTCGGCGCTGACGCATTACAATTTCCTCGGCCAGAACGCCGCGGTGCCGCTGCACGACACCGATCTCGCGGTGATGTTCATCGCGCCGATGAATGCGCCGGGCGTAAAACTGTTCTGCCGCACCTCGTACGAGATGACGGCGAGCGTGATGGGCACGCCGTTCGATTATCCGCTGTCGTCGCGCTTCGACGAGAACGACGCGATCTTCGTGTTCGACAATGTTTTCATTCCCTGGGAAGACGTGCTGCTGCACCGCGATCTCGAGAAGCTGAAGATCTTTTTCCCGCAATCGGGTTTCTTGGCCGGCTATCAGTTCCAGGGCTGCACGCGGCTTGCGGTGAAGCTCGACTTTCTCGTCGGCGTGCTCGCCAAGGCGCTTGCGCGCGGCCGGCTCCGACGAATTTCGCGGCAATCAGGCCATGCTCGGCGAGGTCATCGCCTGGCGCAATCTGTTCTGGGCGCTGACCGACGCCATGGCGATAATCCGACGCCATGGGTGAACGGCGCGGTGCTGCCGAACCTGCAATCCGGATCGAGCTATCGCGTCTTCGCCGGCGACGCCTATGGCCGCGTCAAGGAGATCGTCGACAAGATCGTCGCCTCGTCGCTGATCTATCTGCCGTCTTCCACCAAGGATTTCAAAAATCCGGCGATCGATCGCTATCTCGCGCGCTATGTGCGCGGCTCCTACGGCATCGATTACAAGGAGCGCATCAAGGTGATGAAGCTTCTGTGGGACGCGATCGGCACCGAATTCGGCGGCCGCCACGAGCTTTACGAGCGCAATTACGCCGGCAATCACGAGGACATCCGCATCCAGGCGCTGTGGAACGCGCGCAGTTCGGGCACGCTCGAGCAGATGACGGCGCTCGCCGAGCAATGCATGTCCGAATACGATGAGAACGGCTGGACCGATCCGGCGTGGCTCAATCCCGACGACGTCGCCTATCCCGGCCTGCCGGCGAGCAACTGCGCGCGGCGGAGTGACACGCATGAGCTGGATCGATCAGCGGCCCGACGATGCGATGGACGGCGCTTTCACGGCGGTCGGCGCCGGGTCCGATCGCCAGCGTCGAGCCGCCGGCGTTTCGCGAGGCGATGGCCGGCTCGGCGCCGCGGTGCATGTGGTGACGAGCGCGGGGCTCTCCGGCAAAACCGGCTTCACCGCGACCGCGGTCTGCTCGGTGTCGGATCAGCCGGCGATGCTGCTGGTTTGTCTCAACCGCCGCAGCAACTCCGCGCCGCTGCTCGCGCAGAACGGCGTGTTTTGCGTCAACACGCTGGGCGCCGGCGAAGAGAAGCTCGCCGATCTGTTTGCCGGCAGGAGCGGCGTGCATCTGCACGAGCGTTTCACGCAAGGCGAATGGCTGACGCTCAAGACCGGCTCGCCGGTGCTCGCCTCCGCCGTGGTCGCGTTCGACTGCCGCACCATCGAGATCAAGGCGATGGCCTCCCACAATGTCGTGTTCGGCGCGGTCGAAGCGGTCCGGCTCGGGCCGAACGGGCCGGCGCTCGTCTATCACGAGCGGGCCTATAAGGGCCTCTAGGCCGAGTCGCTGTGGCCAACATCGGCGCCGCGATTTGGCCCGGTGGCATGAAAATTTTACCTGCATTTCAATGGGTTGCTTATAATTTGCGCAGCGGGCCGGGAACCTCCGCGCAGTTCGGCGGTTACTGTGGCTTGGGCGGGGGTCCTCAGCCAACACTGGAGAGCGTCCCGATGGCTAACGAACAGAACAGCCCGCAACATCAGCAGAACAACCCGCAGAACCCGCAGCAGGGTGGCCAGAACAAGCCGGGCCAGCCGCAGCAGGGCGGGCAGAATAAGCCCGGTCAGCCGCAGCAAGGCGGCCAGAGCAAACCCGGCCAAGGTGGCCAGCAAAGCGGCCAGGGCGGGTTCAACCGCTAACGTCTGAGGTTCGATAAGGCGGCAGCCCGCATCATGAGCGGGCTGCCGCCCTTTTTGTTTGTGTAAAGCGCGGATCATCTTACCGCGCTGGCTTCTTCTGGCGCGCGATCGGCTTATGCTTGAAACATGGCCTACGCGCTGCCGCTGTTTCACCTCTACGGCGATCCGCCCGACGATCAGGCATCCGACTTCATTCATGTCGAAAGGATTGCCTCGCGGTCCCCGATCCACGACTGGACGATCCGCGCCCATCGCCACCGCAACCTGTTTCAGATCCTGCTGATCGAGCGCGGCGGCGGCGAGATGACATTCGACGCCTCAAAACTGAATTTCGCCGCGCCGGCAGCCATCCTCGTTCCGGCGGCGGTCGCGCACGGTTTCCGCTTCGAGCCTAATGTCACCGATGGCTGGGTGCTGAGTTTCACCGAGGATGCGGCAGGCGCGCTGACCGATCGCGCCGGCGAAGCCCTGGCGCGGCTGCGCATGCTCGCCGCGCAACCCATCGTGCCGATTGGCGACGAGACCGAGCGCAAGCGGTTGTCAGCGCTGTGCGCTGAGTTGTTCGAAGAACACAGTCTCGCCCGCGAAGGCTACCGGCTGGCGATGCGCGGCATCCTTGTTCTCATCGCCGTCGGCGTGGCGCGGCTTGCCGCCAACCACGCGCGCACCGGCGCCGTCACGTTGCAGCCCACCGACGGCACGGTCGCGCAGTTGCGCGCGCTGGTCGACGAGCATTTCCGCAAAGAGCGCCTGCTCGGCTTTTATGCCGAAAAGCTCGACATGACCGTCGACCGGCTCAACGACCATATCAAGCGCTCGACCGGCGTCACCGCCGGACACCTCATTCGCCAGCGCGTGCTGACCGAGGCGAAACGCCAGCTGGTCTTCACCGCGCAGCCGATCCACGACATTTCCGAACAGCTCGCCTTCGCCGACCCATCGCATTTCGCGCGGTTCTTCCGCAAGCAGACCGGAGCGGCGCCGCACGAATTTCGCGATCAAAGAGGCGGATGATCGCCTGGTGCAGGACATGTTGCCTTCGGGGGAGGAGCAGACATCACAAATCGAAGCCGCCAGTCAGCTTTTGACCCAAAGCGTGCATGCTTCTACAATCCATGTGACATTACGATTTCAAACCGGTTTTTGGGGCTGCGGCATGACGGGACGCTTGGATCCGATACGCGGTGTGGCTGCGACGCTGGGCGCCGCCGCGATCGCTTTGATTGCCGTCACTTCGGCCTTCGCCGCGTCCCTCGACGAGATCCGGGAGAAATGCCGGGCCCAGTTCCATGATCAAATCATGGCCTGCGCGCTCGCCAAGGGGATAAAAGGCAATCCCGAAGCGGTACGCGAGCAATGCGGCACGCCCCTCGTGCGCCCGTGCGCGATCCAGGAATCGGCGAAACAAGCTGCCGGCACGGCGGCGCCGGCAGTGCCAACGGACAAATCGATGGTCGCGCCTGCGGGAGCGGCCTCGATCCAGCCAACCTTCGTGGCGCCGCCGCGCACCATCGCCGATATCACCGCGATCCTCGATAGCGAGAAGCCGGACGAGGCCAAGATCGCGGCGCGCAAGGCAGCGGCCGACGCGCCGCCGCCGAGCGGCGCGTCCGGTACCAAACTCGCGGAATTTTACCATCAGCGCGCCGCGGCGCGGACACTGCTCGCCCGCAACAAGGACGCATTGGACGACGGACTGCAGGCGCTGAAGCTCGCCAATTCCGGAGGCGACCCCCAGTTGCAGAACCGAATTCGGGCGTTTGTCGGCGTGCTGTATCGGACCAACGGTGATCCGAAGAGCGCGTTTGCGACGTTCGATCAGATCGTGCGTCAGGGTGACCAGGCGTTTCATCGCGGCGCCCTCATCGTTGCACTGGCCGATATCGTCCGGACGCTGGTCGGTATGGGCGACCTCAGCCAAGCCGGCACCTATACCGGCCGGATGAAGCAGCGCATCGAGGAGGCGCGCGGCAGCGTCATGCCGTCGATGCGCCAGCATTACGCCCAGAACGGCCGTATGTGGGAAGGCGATGCGGAGTTGGTTGGTGGCGCGGTGCTCGAGGCGCGCGGCCAGTATCCGGAGGCCGAGGCCGCGTATCGGCGCGCCGAAGCATTCGAGCGGGCGGCGATAAAAGACCTGCCCAAAATGGAATTCCCGCCGACCCTGGAGCAGGTGACGCAGTCCGCGGATGAGGAGCTTTTGGCCATCGCGCGCAACGAATCCAAGCAGGGCAAGCAGAGCGAAGCGGAGGCTGACGCACGCCGCGCTCTGCTCGATATCCTCAAGGCGCAGGGCAAATACAGCCCGGCGACGCCTGAATTCATCGTCGGGTTGGCCAGCATCCTGGTCGAGCAGGGCCGCTACCCGGACGCGGAGAAACTGGCGCGCTCGGCGCTCGGCGTGCAGCAACAGCTCGGCATCGCCGACGATGCGCCTGAGACGGTCCAAACCCTCTCGCAGCTCGGCAACATCCTGATCGCGGAGCGTAACGCGAAGGACGCAGCCGTGGTCTATGCGCAACTCGACAAAGCCATCGCGCAATGGACGCCGGAGCAGCGCGAGGCGTTCGAGCTTAACGGCTCGCGCATCGCGGCGCTCTACGCAACCGGTCAGGTCGACGCCGGGATCGGCGCGGCCGAAGCGCTGGTCAAACGCCAAACCGGGCGCACCGGCGCGAATAGCTATGAAACGGCACAGGCGCACGGCACGCTGGCCGTGGGCTATGCCCTGACCGGGCGCGATGCCGACGCGATCGCCGAGTTCAAGACGGCGCTTCCCATCTTGATGGCGGCGGCACACGATTCGGAAGACGATGACCCGACGCTGGTTGCGGCGCGCAACGACCGGCTGCAGCGGATCGTCGAGGCCTATATCGGGGTGCTGGCGCACAGCCAGAACACCTCGAGCGACGTCGCGGTCGAGACTTTCGGGCTGGCCGACGCGGTGCGCGGCCATGCGGTGCAGCAGGCGCTGGCGGATTCGAGCGCACGCATGGTGGCCAAGGACCCGGCGCTCGCCGAGCTGGTGCGCACCGACCAGGATCACGCCAAGGAAATCACGGCCGAACTTGGCTCGCTCAATAATCTGCTCGCGTTGCCTTCGGACCAGCGCGACGACACGACCGTGCGGGCGATGAATGCCGAAATCCAGAAATTGCGCGACGAGCGCAAGGCGGCGCAGCAGCAGATCAAGCAGAAATTCCCGGCTTACGCCAATCTGATCGATCCGAAACCGCCGACGGTTGACGACATTAAGGCGACCCTGCGGTCCGGCGAAGCCCTGCTGTCGTTCTATTTCGGTCAGGACAAGAGCTTTGTCTGGGCGGTGTCCAAGGACGGCGACGTTGCCTTTGCCGCGGTTCCGGCGACCGCGCTTGAGCTCGAGGCCAATGTGCGCCGGCTGCGCCAGGCGCTCGAACCGCAAGTCACGATGGTGTCGGAAATACCGGCCTTCGACGTCGGGCTCGCCTATCAGCTTTATTCGACACTGCTCAAGCCGGTTGAAGCCGGCTGGCAAAGCTCGAAAAGCCTGATCGTGGTCACCAACGGTGCGCTCGGCGAATTGCCGCTCGGCCTGTTGCCGACCGCACCGTCGCAGGTTGATCCCAACGCCAAGCCGGTATTTGCCGGCTATCGCGACGTGCCCTGGCTCGCCCGCACTCATGCGGTCACCGTGGTGCCATCGGCCGCAGCGCTGGTGACGCTGCGGCATCTGCCGCCTGGCTCGGCCGATCGCGACAAGCTCGTCGGCTTCGGCGACCCATATTTCAACGCCCAGGAAGCGGCCGAAGCGGAAGCCGAGCAGCAGGCGCCGGTCCAGGTTGCCTCAGCGGACACATCCGACGCCGCGGCTGCGGTGACGACGCGCGGCATTCCGCTCAAATTGCGCGCCGCGCCCCATACCGAGGACGTCGACAAGGCCGAGCTTGCCGAACTGCCGCGGCTGCCTGACACGCGGCTGGAATTGATGGCGGTGGCCAAGACGCTCGGCGTCGATCCCAGCAAGTCGCTGTTCCTCGGCAAGGACGCCAACGACGAGAACGTCGAGACCATGGATTTGTCGCGCGACCGCATCGTCTATTTCGCCACGCATGGCCTGGTTCCCGGCGATGTCGACGGGCTGACGCAGCCGGCGCTGGCGCTGACCGCGCCCGACATCGCCGGCGTCAAAGGCAACGGCCTTCTCACCATGGAGAAGATTCTCGCTCTCAAGCTTGACGCTGACTGGGTGGTGCTGTCGGCCTGCAACACCGCGGCGGGCGCCGGCGCCGGTGCCGAAGCCGCTTCCGGCCTCGGCAGCGCTTTCTTCTATGCCGGTACGCGGGCGCTCCTGGTCACCAATTGGTCGGTGCATTCCGCTTCGGCACGCGATCTGATCACCGACATATTCCGGCGTCAGAGCGCCGACCCGACGATTTCGCGCAGCGAGGCGTTGCGGCAATCGATGATGGCGCTGCTCGACGGACCGGGGTCGGTCGACGGCTCCGGCAAAACGATCTTCACCTATGCGCACCCCCTATTCTGGGCGCCTTACACGGTGATCGGCGACGGCGGCTGATGCACTAATTCAGCAAAAAATCCATCACCGTATCAGCGTAAACTTTCGGCTGCTCCATATTGGCGATATGGGCGGCGTCGAGCACGGCGATCTTGGCGCCGGGAATGTGGGCGCGGATGAATTCGTTGGCTTCGAGCGGCGTCGCCGGATCGTGCTTGCCTGCGATGACTAAAGTCGGCGCGGTGATCTTCGCCAACAGCGGACGATGATCCATGTCGCGGATCGCCTCGCCGCAGCCGACATAGCCCTGAAGTTTGGTGGCGACGAACATGTCGTGCATTTTCGCCATCGTCTGCGGCGAGCGTGCGCGGAACTCCTCGGTGAACCAGCGCTCCATATTGGCATCGACGATGCCCTCCAGCCCTTTCTCGCGCACGAGTTTGATGCGGCCGTCCCACATCGATTTGTCGGGGAAATATGACGACGTGTTGGACAAAATGAGCTTGTCGATGCGGTTCGGCGCATTGGCGCCGAGCCATTGACCGACCATGCCGCCCATCGACAGGCCGCACCAATTGATCTTCTGGATGCCGAGCCCGTCGAGCACCGCGAGCACGTCGCGGCCGAGCCGTTCCATCGTATAGCGGCCCTTGGGCACGCTCGATTGGCCGTGGCCGCGGCGGTCGTAGCGCAACAGCCGGAAATGCCGGGTCCATGGCGCGATCTGCTCGTCCCACATATGCAGGTTGGTGCCGAGCGAATTCGACAGCATCAACACCGGAGTGTTGTCCGACCCTTCGACTTCGGCGTGGATGATGGCGCCGTCGTCAGTTTTGATATCCGGCATTGCTTGCCCTCCCTGCGATTTTGCATTTCCTAGCACCCTTTCCATGCGCCGCGCGAGGCGCTAATCGATAAGGCAGCGATTGAGTGGCGCGAGCGATGGAGTAACGCACATGGCGATGACGATGAATGGCGAGGTTCAGCTCGCCGCCCCGCCGCAGACGGTGTGGGAAAAGCTCAACGATGTCGCGACGCTCAAGGCCTGCATCCCCGGCTGCGAGTCACTTGAGAAGACATCCGATAATGAAATGCAGGCAGTCGCCACCGTGAAGATCGGGCCGGTCAAGGCCACGTTCAAAGGCAAGGTGACGTTGTCCGATCTCGATCCGCCGCACGGTTACAAGATTTCCGGCCAGGGCGACGGCGGCGTCGCCGGCTTTGCCAAGGGTGGCGCCACCGTAAAACTCACGCCGAAGGATGGCGGCACGCTGCTCGCCTATGACGTCGAGGCGCAGATCGGCGGCAAGCTTGCCCAACTCGGGCAGCGACTGGTCAACGGCGCGGCCAAGAAAGTAGCCGACGATTTTTTTACGAATTTTGCGGTGGCGGTCAATCCGAAGGCTGGGTGAAACCAAGAGACGGCTGACGAGGCCGCGCTCATTCTTCCGGTCAGCCGGCGCGATCTAGCTTGAAGCCGCATACAGCGAGGGCCCGTTCACGCAAACGATCCGGGTCGCGCTCGCCTGATTTGGTGAGATTTATAATCCGGGTGGCAATCATCGCCAGCAGGATCTTATTCGGGCGTCCGAAGCAGGAAATGTCTTGCTTTGCCTTGTCGTAGGCATCGGACATTGCCTTGATGTCCGCCGGCTCAAACACCCCAGAGCTGACGAATGGAACGATCGAATTCATGTCGCCCTCTGGTGGCCCCGCGGCGCGGCTACACCCTCCACTTAATCCGAAGCTTGTCTGGTCAAAATTGAACATGTTCACGGGCGTCTCATGCTGCTTGCGGCATTGTCCGCGAAACTCCCTTGACCGCCGCCTAGGCTGCGGTTCAGAGTAATTCTCGTTCCAGAGTGCGAAAAACGGCAAAAAACGTCCCGAATTCGCCTCCGGACCGGTTCGGCGATTCGAAACCCGCCGAAATCGCGACGTTCTGGCCGAAATTGTAGGGAGGAGTCCCATGGCCGCCACCGATACCGCCGCCGTTGCCATGACGGTGAACGGCAAACCCGTCACCGCCAATATCGATCCGCGCACCTTGCTGGTGCAATTGCTGCGCGAGAATCTGCGGCTCACCGGCACGCATGTCGGTTGCGACACTTCGCAATGCGGCGCCTGCGTCGTCCACGTCAACGGCAAGGCGATAAAGTCCTGCACCGTGCTGGCACTGCAGCTCGAAGGCGCCGACGTGCTCACCATCGAGGGCCTGGCGGCGCCGGACGGCCCGCTGCACCCGATGCAGGAAGCGTTTCGCGAGAACCACGGCTTGCAATGCGGATATTGCACGCCGGGCATGATCATGACGGCGGTCGATATCGTGCGCCGCAAGGGCAACGATCTCGAGGACCGTACCATCCGCGAAGAGCTCGAAGGCAATATCTGCCGCTGCACCGGCTACCACAATATCGTCAAGGCGATCGCCGCCGGCGGACGCGCCATGCGCGGCAGCGGGTCTGCAAGCAAAGCCGCCGAATAAACACGGCCACGGAGTGATTGCCGGAGGGCAATGACATGAGCGGAACCGGTATCGGCGCCGCGGTGCGCCGCAAGGAAGATCGCCGCTTCATCACCGGCATGGGTCACTACACCGACGACATCACCCGCCCGGGACAAGTTTTTGCCTATTTCCTGCGTTCGCCGCACGCGCATGCCACGATCAAGTCGATCGACGCCAAGGCCGCCTCCGGCATGCCGGGCCTGCTCGCCGTCCTCACCGGCGCCGAGCTTGCCACTGACAAGATCGGCAATCTCATCTGCGGCTGGATGATTCATTCCAAGGACGGCTCGCCAATGAAAATGGCGGCGCATCCGGCGCTCGCCGTCGGCAAGGCTTGCCATGTCGGCGATGCGATCGCGGTGATCGTCGCGGAAACGCTGGCGCAGGCGCGCGATGCCGCCGAGAAAGTCAAAGTCGATTACGCGGTGCTTCCCGCCGTGGCCGATCCGGCGGCGGCGCAAAAAGCCGGCGCGCCGCTCATCCACGACATCGCGCCGAACAACACGATCTATCAGTGGCATCTCGGCGACGCCAAAGCGGTCGACGCGGCATTCAAGTCGGCCAAGCACATCTGCAAGCTCGACATCGTCAACAATCGTTTGGTGCCGAATGCGATGGAGCCGCGCGCGGCAATTGGCGATTACGATGCCGGCACCGGCACGTTCACGCTGTGGAATACTACCCAGAACCCGCACGTCGCCCGGCTGGTCATCGCCGCCTTTGTCGGCATGGCGCCCGAGCACAAGCTGCGCGTGATCGCGCCCGACGTCGGCGGTGGCTTTGGCTCGAAGATTTTCATCTATCCCGAGGAAGTCGTGGCGCTATGGGCGTCAAAGCGCGTCGGCCGCCCGGTGAAATGGGTTTGCGACCGCTCCGAGGCTTTCCTCACCGACGCGCACGGGCGCGATCACGTCACCCATGCCGAGATGGCGTTCGACGGCGACGGCAAGATTTTGGGCCTGCGCGCCAGGACCGTCGCCAATCTTGGCGCCTATATGTCGACCTTCTCGTCGTCGGTGCCGACTTATCTCTATGCCACGCTGCTGTCGGGCCAATACGAGATCCCGCAAATCTATTGCGAGGTCGATGCCGTTTATACCAACACCGTGCCGGTCGACGCCTATCGCGGCGCCGGTCGTCCGGAAGCGACCTTTGTGGTCGAGCGGCTGGTCGAAGTCGGCGCCCGCGAGATGAGCCAGGACCCGGCCGAGCTGCGGCGCAAGAATTTTATCCAGAAGTTCCCGCACCAGACGCCGGTGATCATGAACTACGACATCGGCGACTATAACGCCTCGCTCAAGAAGGCGATGGAGCTCGCCGACTGCAAAGGTTTCGGCAAGCGCAAGCGTGAATCGGCGCGTAACGGCAAGCTGCGCGGTATCGGCTTTTCGACCTATATCGAGGCCTGTGGCATCGCGCCCTCGCAAGCCGTCGGTTCGCTCGGCGCCGGCGTGGGTTTATGGGAATCCGCCGAGGTGCGGGTCAATCCGACCGGCTCGGTCGAAGTCCTCACCGGCAGCCATGCCCACGGCCAGGGCCACGAAACCACTTTCGCGCAGCTTGTCTCCGAGCGGCTCGGTATTTCGATCGACGATGTCTCGATCGTGCACGGCGACACCGACAAAGTGCAATTCGGCATGGGCACCTATGGCTCGCGCTCGGGCGCGGTCGGCATGTCGGCCATCGTCAAGGCGCTCGACAAGGTCGAGGCCAAGGCCAAGAAGGTCGCCGCTTACATGCTGGAAGCGGCTGAAGGCGACATCGAATTCAAGGATGGCAAGTTCAGCGTCGCCGGCACCGACAAATCGGCCGCCTGGGGTGACGTGACGCTCAACGCCTATATCGCGCACAAATTCTCCGGGCAGGAACTTGAGCCCGGACTGAAGGAAACCTCGTTCTACGATCCGACCAATTTCACATTTCCCGCCGGCTGCCATATCTGCGAGGTCGAAGTAGACACCGAGACCGGCAATACCGAGATCATGGCCTGGACCGCGGTCGACGATTTCGGCGTAATCATCAATCCGATGATCGTTGAGGGCCAGGTCCATGGCGGCATCGCACAGGGCGTCGGCCAGGCTTTGTGCGAGGGCGCCGTCTATGACAAGGGCGGCCAGCTCGTCACCGGCTCGTTCATGGACTATTGCATGCCGCGCGCCGACCACTTTCCCGCGCTCAAGGTGGAAACGACGATGACGAAATGTCCGTCGAATCCGCTCGGCATCAAGGGCTGCGGCGAGGCCGGCGCCATCGCCGCGCCGGCCGCCGTCATCAACGCCATCACCGATGCGATCGGCACCGAACATCTCGCCATGCCGGCGACACCGGCGGCGGTTTGGGCCGCGTTGCAAAAGTCGAACAAAATGCCGCAGGCGGCATAACGGAGGACTTCGATGTACGCCTTTACTTTCCATCGTCCGCAAACCGTGCGCCAGGCCGCGGGCCTGCTCACCAAGAACGGCGACGCCAAATTGCTCGCCGGCGGGCAGACGCTGCTGCCGACCATGAAGCTTCGCCTCGCCGGTCCGCCGCAGATCGTCGACATGACGTTGATCGAGGGGCTTACCGGCATCGAGCTGAGCGGCCGCTCGCTTTCCATCGGCGCGATGACCACGCATAACGAGGTGCATACCTCGCCCGTCGTGCAGCAGGCCGCGCCGGTTCTGGCCAAGCTCGCCGGCATGATCGGCGATCCGGCGGTGCGTCACCGCGGCACGATCGGCGGCTCGGTCGCCAACAACGATCCCAATGCCGATTATCCGGCCGCCTGTCTCGGTCTCGGCGCCACCATTGTAACCAACAAGCGCCGCGTCAAAGCCGACGACTTTTTCACCGGCATGTTCTCGACCGTGCTCGAGCCCTCCGAGATCATCGTCAAGGTAATTTTCCCGCTGCCGAAGAAGGCGGCCTATCAGAAATTCCGCAACCAGGCGTCGCGCTTTGCGCTGGTCGGCGTGTTTGTGAGCAAGCGCGGCGGCGATATCCGTGTCGCCGTCACCGGCGCCGGGTCGAACGGCGTGTTCCGAGTCAAATCGTTCGAGGAGGCGTTGAAGAAGCGTTTCTCGCCGAAATCGCTCGAAGGCTTGACCATTCCGGCCGACGGGATGAACAGCGATATCCACGGCAGCGCCGAATATCGCGCCCATTTGGTCGGCGTGCTGGCCCGCCGGGCGGTCGCGGAGGCCATCGGCAAGCCGGCGGCATAAGGCTCGGCATAACTGGCCTGTTTGCCATGCGCGAAGGATTCGTCCGATCGGCGCGACAAAACCCGCGCCGATGATTAGATTGCGAGCATGAACAACAAAACTTCGCCGCGCCCGCTTCCGGCTTCGATCGACTTAACCGTCGATCTTTTGGCCGAAGCCGATTATCTGGCCGATCGCTCGCTCGGTACGGTGCTGTATCTGGCGCTCAAGATGGGCCGGCCGATTTTCCTCGAAGGTGAGGCCGGCGTCGGCAAGACCGAGATCGCCAAGGTGCTGTCGTCGACGCTCGGCCGCCGCCTCATCCGGCTGCAATGCTACGAGGGTCTCGACATCGCCGCCGCGGTCTATGAGTGGAACTACGCCGCCCAGATGATCGCGATCCGGGTGGCCGAGGCCGAAGGCGAGCACGATCGCGAGCGACTTGAACACGATGTGTTTTCCGAGCGATTCCTGATCAAGCGGCCGCTGTTGCAGGCGCTCGAGCCGGACTCTGCCGGCGCGCCGGTGCTGTTGATCGACGAGATCGATCGCACCGACGAGGCGTTCGAGGCGTTCCTGCTTGAAGTGCTCGGCGACTTTCAGATCACGATTCCGGAAATGGGCACGGTGAAGGCCGCGCATCCTCCCATCGTGGTCATCACCTCCAACCGCACGCGCGAAGTGCACGACGCGCTCAAGCGGCGTTGCCTGTATCACTGGGTCGGCTATCCGAACGCCGAGCGGGAACTGGCGATCGTGCGCGCGAAAGTGCCCGGCGTCGGCAAAAAGCTGTCCGAGCAGGTCGTGGCCTTCGTGCAGGCCTTGCGCAAGCAGGATTTGTTCAAATCGCCCGGTGTCGCCGAAACGCTGGATTGGGCCGCGGCTTTGTCCGAGCTCGACGTGATGGCGCTCGATCCCGCCACCGTTTCCGACACGCTCGGCGTGCTGCTCAAATATCAGGACGATATCGCGCGGCTCGAGGGAACGAAGGTCAAGGAACTGCTCGATGAAATGAAATCGGAGCTGCGCGCGGCGGAGTAGCGGATATGGCAGAGCAATCGGGCCGGCTCGCCGAAAATGTTGTTTATTTCGCCCGCGCGTTGCGGGCGGCGGGTATCCCGGTCGGGCCCGGCGCTGTGCTTGACGCGCTCGAGGCTTTGCAGACGGCTGGCGTCGGCGCGCGCGAGGATTTTTACTGGACGCTGCACGCGGTGTTCGTCAAACGCCACGAACATTCGATCCTGTTCGATCAGGCGTTCCGCATCTTCTTCCGCCGCCGCGGCTATGTCGATCAGCTCTTGGCGATGATGCTGCCGCAAGTTCCGGCGCCGCCGCAAGCGCCGGCCGCCGGCGCCACCCGCGTCCATGAGGCGTTGTTCTCCGGCCTCGACGACAAGCTCAAGAAAGAGCGCGAGATCGAGCTCGACGCCCGCATGACGGTGTCCGACCGCGAAGTGCTGCAGCAAAAAGACTTCGCGCAAATGACCACGGCGGAAATCGCCGCGGCGAAGGAGGCGATGCAGCGGCTCGTTCTGCCGCTTGCCGAAGTGCGCACGCGGCGGCTTGCGCCGCATCCGCGCGGCCATCGCATCGACATCCGGCGCACCTTGCGCGCCAGCATGAAAGGCGGCGGCGATTTCATCGATCTGCGCTTTATCGGCCCGAAGACGCGGCCGCCGCCGATAGTGGCGCTGCTCGACATATCCGGCTCGATGAGCCAGTACAGCCGGATCTTTTTGCATTTTCTTCACGACCTGACCGATGCGCGAAAGCGCGTCAGCACGTTTTTGTTCGGCACGCGGCTCACCAATGTCACCCGCGCGCTGCGCGAGCGCGATCCGGACGACGCGTTGGCCGCCGTCTCGGCCGCCGTGCCCGACTGGTCGGGCGGGACGCGGATCGCCTCGTCGCTGCGCGGCTTCAACAAACTGTGGGCGCGCCGCGTGCTCACCCAGGGCGCGATCGTGCTTCTGATCACCGATGGGCTGGAACGCGACGCCGACGACACGCTCGCCTTCGAGATCGACCGGCTGCACCGCTCGTGCCGGCGGCTGATCTGGCTCAATCCGCTGTTGCGCTTCGAGGGCTTTGAAGCCCGCGCGCGCGGCGTCAAAACCATGCTGCCGCATGTCGACGAATTCCGGCCGATCCACAATCTTGAATCCATGGCCGGACTGGTTGCCGCGCTCCGGCGCGGCGGCGACCGCGCCGGCGATCCCAAGGCGTGGATGCAAAAGGTGGCCTGAAGGCCTATATTTGGACGCAAACGGCGATTTGCGGGGACGAAAACGGCGGATTTTGATCGTTTTCCCCCATTTGCTTTAACGGAGGCTCACTATGCTTTCCACCGACAGCGACATTCTCAAAGCCGCCGAACAATGGCGCAAGGACGGTCGGGCGGTTGCGCTCGCCACCGTGGTCGAGACTTGGGGCTCGGCGCCGCGGCCGGTCGGCTCCAATCTTGTCATCGACGCGGACGGTAATTTCCTCGGCTCGGTGTCCGGCGGCTGCGTCGAAGGCGCCGTTGTGACCGAGGCGCTCGATGTGATCGAGAGCGGCAAGCCCAAAATGCTGGAATTCGGCGTCGCCGACGAGACCGCCTGGAAGGTCGGCTTGTCCTGCGGCGGCACCATCCGGGTGTTTGTGGAGAAGGTGGAGTAGAATTGCACCGCCATGCAGCTCGACATCCTCACCGCCCTTAATGCCGAACGCGCGGCGCGCCGCGCGGCGGTGGTCGTCACCAATGTCGAGAGCGGCACGCAGCGCCTGGTCAAGGGCGCCGACCTCGCCAGGGATCCGCTGCGGCCGCTTCTTGCCGAGCACTTGCGCACCAGCAAAAGCGGCATGGAGCAAACCGCCGAAGGCCGCGTCTTCCTCACCGTCTATGTGCCGGCGCCGCAGCTCGTCATCACCGGCGCCGTGCATATCAGCCAGGCGCTGGCGCCGATCGGCAAACTGCTCGGCTATGACGTAACGATCGTCGATCCGCGCACCGCCTTCGCCTCGCCCGAGCGCTTCCCGGACGTGAAGGTGATCGCCGAGTGGCCCGATACCGCGTTGCCGCCCCTCAACGTCGATCGCTACACCGCCTTTGTCGCGCTCACTCACGATCCGAAGATCGACGATCCGGCGCTGCTGCACGCGCTGGCGCGCGAGTGCTTTTATATCGGCGCGCTCGGCTCGCGCAAAACGCATGGCCGCCGTGTCGAGCGGCTGCGCGCGGCGGGCGTCAGCGACGCCGACATTGCCCGCATCCATGCGCCGATCGGGCTGGATATCGGCGCGGTGTCGCCGGCCGAAATCGCGGTTTCGATCATGGCCCAGATCACTGAGCGGCTGCGCGAGGAAACCGAGCCTGTGGAAGTTTCCACGCCCGTGAAGGCCGCGTCATGAAATTCGGTGCGGTGGCGCCCAAGGACGCGCTCGGCGCGACTGCCGTGCACACCATCCGGCAGGACGCGCTGGTGCTCAAGAAGGGCACGCTGATCGGCCCTGACGAAGTGGCAGCACTCGAAGCGGCCGGCATCAAGGACATTGTGGTGGCGCGGCTCGAAGCCGGCGACGTATCCGAGGACGTCGCGGCCGCCGGGATCGCCAAAGCAGTTGCCGGGCAGGGTGCGCATGTCGATCGCGCTTTTACCGGGCGCGCCAATCTGTTTGCGCAAACCGCGGGTGTCCTTGTCGTCGACAAGGACGCGATCGACCGGTTGAACCGCGTTGACGAAGCCATCACGCTGGCGACGCTGCCTGCTTTTAAGCCGGTGGTCGCCGGCGAGATGATTGCGACGGTGAAAATCATTCCGTTCGCGGTTGCCAAAACCGCGCGCGATGCGGCACTGGCCGGGGTGACGAAGCCGCTCCTTCAGGTCGCGCCCTATCGCATCCGCAAGGTCGGCGTGGTCTCGACGCTGCTGCCGGGGCTGGCGACCAAAGTGATCGAGAAGACGCTGAAGATCACCGCCGACCGCCTGGCTCCGGCCGGCGCCAGCATCGTCGCCGAGCGGCGTGTGCCGCACGAGCGCGCCGCGCTAGCCCGCGCGCTCGACGAGGTGCTCAAAGCCGGCGCCGAGCTGGCGATCGTGTTCGGCGCCTCGGCCATTGCCGATCGCCGCGATGTGATTCCGGCGGCGCTGGAATCGATCGGCGGGCGGATCGAGCATTTCGGCATGCCGGTCGATCCGGGCAATCTGTTGATGATCGGCGCCGCCAATGGCCATCCAGTGCTCGGCGCGCCCGGTTGCGCGCGCAGCCCGAAAGAAAACGGATTCGACTGGGTGCTGATGCGGTTATTGGCGGGTCTCAAAGTGCCGCACGATGACATTACCGGGCTCGGCGTCGGCGGCCTCCTGATGGAGATCGTGACCCGGCCGCAGCCGCGCGAGGAGCCGGTGCATCCCGCCCGCTCGATTGCCGCGCTCGTGCTGGCTGCCGGCCGTTCGAGCCGCATGGGCGGTCCTAACAAGCTGTTGGCGGACATCGGCGGCCGGCCGCTCGTTCGCATCGTCGTCGAGGAGGCGCTGGCGTCGCGGGCACGGCCCGTCATCGTGGTCACCGGTCATCAGCGCGAACGCGTCGAGGCCGCGCTTGCCGGCCTTACCATCAAGTTCGTGCACAATCCGCATTTTGCCGACGGGCTCGGCGGCTCGCTCAAGACCGGGATCGCCGCGCTGCCCGCCGAGGTCGACGGCGTCATCGTCTGCCTCGGCGACATGCCCCAGGTCGATGCCGGTTTGATCGATCGGCTGACCGGCACGCTCGACCCCGACAAGGGCGCGCTGATCGTGGTGCCGACCATCGACGGCAAGCGCGGCAATCCGGTGGTCTGGTCGCGCCGCTTCTTTGCCGAACTCATGGCGGTCGAGGGCGATGTCGGGGCGCGTTACCTGATCGGCCGCTATCCCGAAGCCGTGGCCGATGTGCCGCTGTCCGGCACTGCCGTGCTCACCGACGTCGACACCCCCGAGGCGCTCGAGGCGGTGAAGGCGGAGCTCGAAAAGACGTAAATCCTGGCCCGCAATTGCGGGGGCGGAAGCCGAATTCACCAACTTGCAACCCTTCCCGGTTAGCCTTGGACCGTCCTCCGGGGAGGGGCTCCATGTACAAGCCCGTGTTCAAGTTTGTGCGGAATTTCCTGCTCGCAATCGCGGGTTTTATCCTCTTCGTCTTCGCGATCGCCACCGCGCAGGCGGCCGGCGCGCTCGCAGTCGGCGTCTGCGGCGCCTATGGCTACGGCTTCGATTACAGCAACGTTCGGGACGCCAGCGCCGCGGCGATGAGCAAGTGCTCAGGCGGCAGCTGCAAAGTGGTCGGCGTAGTGCACAAGGGCTGCGCGGCGATGGCGGTCGACGCCAAGAACCCGTGCGGCTCGTTCGGCTGGGCAATCAATTCGCATCTCGGCAAGGCCGAGAACGCCTCGATGCGCCGCTGCGTCGAGTTTGGCGGCCACGACTGCGTAGTGCGCGCCTGGGCCTGCGACGAGAAGGGGTAGGCGTCCCTTTCAATATCTGGCGCTGAAGCCGAGCCGCAGATAGGGCCCGGTGCGCTTATCGGAATCCATCGACCAGCCGCCGCCGGCCGACCATTCCAGCGCCATCAAGCGAAGCGCCGTGATGTGCGCGCCGACCTCCAATTGCTGGAAATTGCCGCACCACAGCATCTGGCTTTCGGGTCCGACGAACATCGCATCGAACACGCGATAGCCGACCGCCGCGCGCACCGACCCGGTCGGGCCGATCGAAACCAGCGTGCCGTTGAGGGCTGCCATGGTGTTGACGGTCGGCTGGTACCAAACCTCGGTAGCGAATTGGCCGCCCACGTAGAGGCCGCGCAGCTTGCTGCCCGGGTCATAGGGCGACAGCCGATAGTTCTGCACCACCGGCCCGGCGAACATCGTCACGGTGAGATTGCTGCCGGTGAACCGCCAGCCCGGCATGGTGGCGCCTGACAGCATCGTGCCGTCAACGTTCGCTCCGCCCGGAGAGCCGGACGTGTAGGTGTAGCGGCCGCCATTGAGCAAAACTTTGAGTGTAAAACCCGGTATTCGGTAGCAAACTTTGCTACCGAATACCGGTAAAACCGTCGTGGTCGAGCCCGCCCGGCGACCACAGGCCGCCGCCATAAATAAAGTCGCCGTAGCGCCACAGATCGGCGCCGCCGAAGATGAGAAAAGAGGGAGTATTGGGCGGAACGGCTTGCGTTCGGCCCGGCGCACTAAGCAACAGCATGCTCGCGACGGCAACCACCATCGCGCCAACAACCCGCAGCAATAACACTGAGGCCCCCGAGCCCCTGACCGCCCCCGGATGCCGTGGATGCTACTTTCGCGCCGCGTCGAGATGAAGAGGGAATCGCACGCGACGTCGATAGTCTTCAAGTTGCGGTGGCGGCTGGGGAGCGCCGGTCAGCCCTGCAAGATTGGGGTATGTCGGTCCGGCGGCGCACGTTATACGTCTGCATCGCCGGCCGGGAATTGAACAATGACGGTTTCGACCACCGATTTGCCAACTGCCCCCATCGCCGAATTTTCGCGGCGGCGGATCGCGATCGGCTTCATGAATTGGGCCCATGCGCTCGATCATTTCGTCATCCTGATCTATCCCACCGTCGTCATTGAGCTCGAAGTGGTGTACGGCCGCTCCTATTCGGCCTTGATCGCGCTCGCGACCGCGTCGTTCGTCGCCTTCGGACTGTTTTCGCTGCCGGCCGGCTGGCTCGGCGACCGCTGGAGTCGCCGCAACCTGATGGTCGCCTTCTATCTTGGCTGCGGGGTGTCGTTGATCGGCGCGGCTTTCGCGCCATCGCTCTATGTGCTGGGCTTTGCGCTCTTTTCACTCGGCGTATTCGCGGCGATCTATCATCCAGTCGGCACCGCGGTGATCCTCGAAAACGCGACGGTGCGCGGCCGCACGCTGGCGTTCAACGGCGTCTGCGGCAATCTCGGCGTCTCGCTTGCCGCCGGCGTCACGGCAACGCTGACGGCGGCATTCTCCTGGCGCGGCGCCTTTTTGGTGCCGGGCGTGATCTGCGTCGCGACCGGTTTGATCTATCCGTGGCTCGTTTCCGACGATGAGAAGCATCTGGCCGCATCGCGCTCGACCAGGGCGGATGTGTCGCTGCCGGTTCCGATCGCGGTGACGCTATTCGCGCTTTTCGTCATCGTCGCGTTGAGCGCCGGGTTGGTGTTCAACACGATCTCGGTTTCGCTGCCGAAGATCGTCGATGAGCGCGTCGGCAACGATATTTCGCTGCTCGCGGTCGGCGGCCTGACCACGGCGGTGTTCCTGTGCGGCGCCATCGCGCAAATCACCGTCGGCCGGCTGGTCGAGCGCTTCCCGCTGCACATCCTGTTCGCCGTGCTCGCCGTCATGCAGTTTTCCGGCGTGGTGTGGGCGGCTTACGCGAGCGGCGTGACGCTGTTATTCGCGCTCGCTTTCACCATGGCCGCCATCTACGGCCAGATCACCGTGAACGATCTCGTCATCGCCCGCTATACCGCGGACGCCTGGCGCGGCCGGGTCTATGCGGTGCGCTACTTCCTCACCTTCATGGTTTCCGGCGTCGCCGTGTCGTTGATCGCGGTGCTTTACGGCCGCGGCGGCTTCGGCCTCGTGCTTGATGCCACCGCGCTTATAGCGTTCGGTTTTCTCATCGCGGTGCTGTTGATCGCGGTGATCGCTGGTAGCGTGGAGAAAGCGCGCTCGCTGCAGCCGGCGGAGTAGGGGCGCCCCTTTTGGGCGCCCGTGCGCCGATGGGCGACCACGAGGGTCGCCCCTACGCCCCTGGATTTTTCGCCGCCAGCGCCATCCCGATCATCGCCGTCCCGCCGAACAGCATATTGATGCCGACCAGGAGGCCGAGCGCCCAGGTCGCGGTTCCCGGCAGGCCGGCGAAAATAATGCCGGCGAGGATGAGGTCGACGATGCCGCTCGCCAGCATCCAGCCCCAGCGGCCGGTCAACTGGGTGCGGTGCTCGATGGCATACATCAGCGTGGCGACGCCTTCGACGACGAAGAAGGCGATCAAAACCAGCGTCAGCGACACCGTGCCGTTGATCGGCCAGCGGATCAGGACAATTCCCGCGGCGATGCCGATGATCGCGGAAATAAGCGCCCACCAGAAGCCGGGTGCGCTGCGCATCCAGAACGTGGTGACCAGCCCGATGCTGCCGGAAATCAGGAACACCCAGCCGATGACCAGCGTAAATGCCAGCGTCGCGACCTCGGGCAGGATGATTGCCGCGACGCCGAGAATGACCAGCATGATGCCTTCGAACAGAAACAGGCCCCAATGTGCATGGATCGCATTTGCGACCTGGCTCTGCAGATCGGTACCGGGTTGATTCATCGCCATTGCTCTCTCCCTGAAAATAGGGCCGCCGGTATCGATGGTCGCGGCGTCCCGGCTATTGATGGATGGGAACGAGTTTCAGGCCGTTAGTGTTACACAAAAGCCGGCCTTGCATAACCGCCCCACATCGCCTATCTAGGTCATGCGACGTCGAGCTTAAGGGTTCCGTCGCAGGACGGCCACGGTTACGATAGGCGACGCCGGATGTACGCGCGCCAACTCGTTCGTGGCCGTTAGCATTTTCAGCCTCTCATTCAGGCTAGCCTCAACCGCGCGATCGGCGGCGCGTGGCATTGACGCGCTCGATAAGCGCTATGGCGCCGGCCGGCGCGCGGATTTTGCCCTCATGGATGACGTAAGCAAAAACGTCGCGCGGCGCGGTTTTGCGCTTCGGCGCCGGCTCGACATGCGGCAGGTCATCGGGAGCCCTTCCCCCGGCCCACAATTGCAGACGTTTCGCCCAGGCGGCGATCTCCTTTACCGGATAGGCCGTCGGGGCATTGTCCTTGCCGCGCTGCAAGCGCGCATAGACGAAGTCGCCGGTCAGGTCGGCGATATTGGGATATTTGACGTGGTCGGTGAACACCACCGGCTTGGCGAAGCGGCGCAACAGCGCGATGAATTCGGCGTTGCAAAAACTGTCATGGCGGACCTCGATGACGTGGCGCAGCCGGTGGCCGTCGAACGTGTCCGGCAGCAATTCCAAAAAACCGCCGAAATCGGCGGCGTCGAATTTTTTGGTCGGCGCGAATTGCCACAATAGCGGGCCGAGGTGCTCGCCGAGTTCCGTTACGCCGGAATCGAGAAACCGCTTGATGGAATCGCCGGCGTCCTTGAGCACCCGCCGGTTGACGGCGAAACGCGGACCTTTGAGCGCGAACACGAAACCCGCTGGAACTTCGCTCGCCCATTTGCGAAACGTCGCCGGCGTCTGCGAGCGGTAGAACGTGCCGTTGACTTCGATCGAAGTCAGCCGCTCGCTTGCGTAGGCCAGCTCCCTCGCGTGTGGCAGCCCCTTTGGATAAAACACCCCGCGCCACGGCGCGAACGTCCAGCCGCCGATGCCAATGCGGATTTGGCCTGATTTTGGAGTCATACGGCTGTCATTGAGCGTTGCTAGGGTATTTTTGCAAGTGGCGATGGGACTGTGTGAGTTCGTTCCCCCGCCACAACGGCCACGGTGAGATTGGCGACGCCGGATGAACGCGCGCCCTCGCTCGTGGTCGTTTTCGTTTTTGCGCTTAGCCGAGTTCGGTGCGCAAGAGCCTGCGCCGCGCCGCATTGCCGGCGGAAGCGCACTTCATCCGGAAGCTGGCCGCGGATCAACCGTGGACCATTGCCCGGCCGCCATCGCGACATCGCGTTTCAACCCGGCTATAAAACTGTGACTCTGGCACGACCGGGCCGGCGCGGGCTCGCGAACAGCCGGGCATTGAGGGGGAGGTCATGGGGCGCAAGACCATTCGCGTCGCCGCCATAGAAGTAAGCCACTGGCACGCGCTCAACGATGCCGCCTATCTCCGCCATCTCATCGCCATGCCGGATGTGGAACTGGTCGCCATTCAGGATTCCGATGCCGCGCTTGTCAAAAAGCGCGCGGCCGAAGTGGGGAACCCCCCGACCTACACCGACTACCACGCCATGCTCGAGGCAACGCGCCCCGACTTTGTGGTGGCGCTCGGGCGGCATAGCCGGATGGCCGCGATCGCTCACGATCTGCTCGACGCCGGCTATCCCTTCCTGATGGAAAAGCCGATGGGGATCAGTGCGGCGGAACTGGAGCCGGTCGCCGCGAAGGCGGCGAAACGGAACGCCTATGTCGCCGTCCCCTTGGCGCAACGCTACGGTGCCTTTGCCAAACGCGCCCGCGAGCTTCTCGCCGAAAAACGCCTTGGCTCGCTGTCGCATTTCTATGCGCGGATCAACCGCCCGGCTCCGCCGCGCTATCCGGCATGGGACTGCGCCTGGATGCTCGATCCGGCGGAATCCGGCGGCGGAGCCTTGCGCAATCTCGGCTCGCACGGACTCGACATGTTCCTTCATCTCACCGGCGAGGAGGCGCAGGTGACGGGAGCGCAACTGAGCCGGCGCGCGCATAACTGCGCCGTCGAGGACTACGCCTCGGTCATGCTCCGCTCGGCAAGCGGCATTCTCGGCACTGTCGAAGTCGGCAATGTGTTTCCGCGCGACGGCACCGACGGAGAGTGGAAGATCGCCGGGCGCGACGCCATCCTCACGATGAAAGACAACGTCCTGAAGCTTTCCACCGCGAAAGGCGACGAAATCCTTCCCGGCTCCGACACCACCTCGCCGTACTTCACGACGGTGCGCGATGCACTCGATCATTGGCGGCAAGGCAAAGTGCCGCCGATCGGGGTGCGCGACTGCCTGCGCGCGGTGCGCCTGATTGATCAGGCCTACGCGCGCCCTTCCGCCCCCGCGTAAGCGAGGGAGGGGGACCGCGCGTAGCGCGGTGGAGGGGCGTCGGACGCCGAGCGTCGCCGTCGTTGCCGAATTTTCGACGCCGCTCGCGCCCCTTCCACCACCCTTCGGGTGGTCCCCCTTCCCCGCTGTCGCGGGGCAGGAAGCTAGAAAAGCAAAAGGCCCGGGATTTTGGTCCCGGGCCTTCGCATTGATAGTGCCGAATGGATTTCCTTAGAAGTCCATTCCGCCGCCCGGCGGCATGGCCGGCATGTTGTCTTTCTTCTTCGGCAGTTCGGCGACCATCGCCTCGGTGGTGATGAGGAGGCCGGCGACCGAGGAAGCGCCTTGCAGAGCCTGACGCACGACCTTCGTCGGATCGATGATGCCCTTTTTCACCATGTCGACGTAATCGCCGCCCTGGGCGTCGAAGCCGAAGGCGTAGTTGCTGTTTTCGAGGATCTTGCCGACGATGACCGAGCCATCTTCACCAGCGTTGCTGGCGATCTGACGGGCCGGTGCCTGCAGCGCCTTACGCACGATCTCGACGCCGGTCCTCTGGTCGTCGTTCGCGGTACGCACTTTCTTGAGCGCCTCGGTGGCGCGCAACAGTGCTACGCCGCCGCCGGGCAGGATGCCTTCTTCGACGGCCGCGCGGGTCGCATGCATCGCGTCGTCGACGCGATCCTTGCGCTCCTTCACCTCGACTTCGGTGGCGCCGCCGACGCGGATCACCGCGACCCCGCCCGCGAGCTTGGCAAGCCGCTCCTGCAGCTTCTCACGGTCGTAGTCGGAGGTGGTCTCCTCGATCTGCGCCTTGATCTGGCTGATGCGGTCCTCGATATCCTTCTTCTTGCCGCCGCCGTTGACGATCGTGGTGTTCTCCTTGTCGATCATCACTTTCTTGGCCTTGCCGAGCATCGCCAGCGTGACGTTCTCGAGCTTGATGCCGAGATCCTCGCTGATCGCCTGGCCGCCGGTCAAGACGGCGATGTCCTGCAGCATAGCCTTCCTGCGATCGCCGAAGCCGGGCGCCTTGACCGCCGCGACCTTGAGGCCGCCGCGCAGCTTGTTGACCACGAGCGTGGCAAGCGCCTCGCCCTCGACATCTTCCGCAACGATCAGAAGCGGCTTGCCGGTCTGCACCACTGCTTCGAGCAGCGGCAAGAGCTCGTTGAGCGCCGACAGCTTCTTCTCGTTGATGAGGATGTAGGGGTCCTCCATCTCAACGCGCATCTTGTCGGCGTTGGTGATGAAGTAGGGCGAGATATAGCCGCGGTCGAACTGCATGCCCTCGACGACGTCGAGTTCGGTCTCGAGGCTCTTGGCCTCTTCCACCGTGATGACGCCTTCGTTGCCGACCTTTTCCATCGCCTTGGCGAGGTAGTCGCCGATTTCCTTGTCGCCGTTGGCGGAGATGGTGCCGACCTGGGCGATTTCGGCGTTCGAGGTGACCTTCTTGGAGTTCTTCTTGAGCTCCTCGACCACGGTCTCGACCGCGAGGTCGATGCCGCGCTTGAGGTCCATCGGGTTCATGCCGGCGGCAACCGCCTTCGAACCTTCCTTGACGATTGCGGCGGCGAGCACTGTCGCCGTCGTGGTGCCGTCACCGGCGATGTCGGAGGTCTTTGAGGCGACCTCGCGGACCATCTGTGCGCCCATGTTCTCGAACTTGTCCTCAAGCTCGATTTCCTTGGCGACGGTGACGCCGTCTTTGGTGATGCGCGGGGCGCCGAACGACTTGTCCAGCACGACGTTGCGGCCTTTCGGACCCAGCGTCACTTTCACCGCATTGGCGAGAATGTCGACGCCGCGCAACATCTTGTCGCGCGCATCGACTGAGAATTTTACTTCCTTGGCAGCCATTTGAATTTCACTCCGTTTGATCTTGTTGAATCAAAAAAGCCGCGTGGCGTTACGCGGCCTTCTTGCGGGCGACCTGCTCGTCGAGCACGCCCATGATGTCGGACTCCTTCATGATCAGGAGCTCCTGGCCGTCGATCTTGACCTCGGTGCCCGACCATTTGCCGAACAGCACGCGGTCGCCGACCTTGACGTCGATCGGGATCAGCTTGCCGGCCTCGTCGCGGCCGCCTGGGCCGACGGCGGTGACCTCGCCCTGCGAGGGCTTTTCCTTGGCGGTGTCGGGGATGATGATGCCGCCGGAAGTCTTTTCCTCGGCATCGATGCGCTTGACGACGACGCGGTCGTGAAGCGGGCGAAATTTCATGACGTCCTCCTAAGTTATTGAAACTACTGGCGTGTGTGCGTTGAGCGGCCGCCCGAATTCAGGTTTGAACGCCGGCTCAAGTTCCGGCTGACGTCCCCTTGAGGATGACCGCGTAGTGCCGACATGGGGCGTAGAATTCTGCCCACAAGAGGCCCCCCGAAATTTTTTAGCACTCTCTAAATCGGACTGCCAACAAGAATTGTCTGGGGATTATAACCTTGACAAAGCACAATCCAATGCTAGTTAATGCAACCGTGCCGCGTCAGACGGTTGTATCGCACGGCGCTGGCGCGCCTGATCTTAATGCGTTGTTGAATCGTCCGGCTTTTTTGGCCCCGGAGCGGGATTTTGTTTCTGTAAACGTTTCTGGCGTTGTACTTCGGCTGCCTCAGCCCGCGCTACGTGCCGGTCTTTCTCGACTTGGCTTAGCCAGGGGGGAATATGTTGCAATGGAGGATTATGCAGAGGCGGTCGCTCTAACAATAGAGGCTCTTCAGTTAGAGGGTGTACTTGCCGTCCGAACGTCAGAGATAACTGCCCCTCCAAGTGATACAGCCAATTTTGAGTGTAGACAAAATAATCTTCCTGTAATTCCAAAATAGGAAGATCGACGTGATACCACTCTAATTCCCAACCATCGGCTGCCGACGCAGAATCTTCTAAATTTGCAAAGAAGAGTCCGAGATAGTTGGATTGATCTGCCCAATTACAATGACCGTACTGATTGCGGATGCTGAGGCAGTACTTGAGTGCCCCAAGCATCAAGCCGTATTCGCCCTCTTTTTTTATTTGCTGGAAAGCGGGACGCATTAGTGCATCCGCCGCTCCTATTCGAGCCCCAATAGCTCTCATCCGGTAAAGAGATTTCATTACGGGATAAAGCGCATTGGCTGCTCTTCCAGCGGTGGCACACATGATATATTCAAGTTCACTGAAGGCGACCGAGAGCCGACCAATGATCGCCGCTTCTTCCGGGTGGCGGTGAAATGCCGGATTAATTCGAGGCTTCCAAATAGTGACCACGAAAACAAAACCTCAAGCTGATTTTACTGCGGACGTATGGGCACGCTTTGAGCGAGCAGTTGATGTTGTAGCGAAAAGTCCGCCACAACATCGGATCAAGACAGACGAAAAGCGTAAGCGTAAGCCAAAGCCGAAAAAAAGAACGCCTAAGTCTTATTGATCGCGGCGTACATGCGTTCGATATCGGCCTGATGCAGCGTGATACCGCCAGTATGGATTTGCGCGCTCGTCCTACTATAGTCGTTTAGGCTCTCCATAATGAACCGCAGCGCGGCCCTAACCGATTCAAAATCTTTCTTCTTATTATCGGGTAGAATTTTGCTGGCATATTTTGGCGTTTGCATTTGGCCCAAGTCCGTCCACGTTACCGTGGCAGACTGATCTAATAACAACTTTGAATGAGTTTCAGCCATGACTAATGTCCCAATCCTCTTGCGCGCATCTCTGCCGCTAGTGCGGCGGGACCAAGTTGACCCCCAAGTTCACGGGCCTTTTTCCAAGTCATCGGAACTGGCTCTGGCTGAATGTCGGGCGCGGATACAGTCAGAATCAGATCTACGATTTCACCTTCGGATCGCGCTTCGGCGGTTTGCGCAAGCGGTAGATCGTATGGCGGATCGCCTTCAAAGCTAATAATTCCCATAACGTTTCCTCCAGCGTATGAAACGTTTCGCTTGGCGCTCAATGCGCACTCGATTGAGTGACTTTGTGAGGCCGTCGATAAGTTAGGCGCTTGCCTTTGATGCCAGTTGCCAATGCTTCGGCGCGCATAAGATCATTGAAGCCCAATTTCGTGCGCGTGTTGTAGCGAAAATCAAATTCCGCGAGATAGCGGTGCATGTGTTTCTCTTTACAGTGTTGGTAAGTGCCTTTCATTCCGCGCTTGAAGATCGAGAAATAGCCTTCAACGCTATTCGTGGTCACGTCACCGCGCACATATTCATCGGCAGAATGTTTGATCGTTTCGTGTTTGGCGAACGTCCACGGCGCGAAATTGTAGAGGCGGCTTTCGTCGGTATGGATATGCGTTTCGCGTTTGATGTTGGCGCGCATAATTGTGTCCACGGTATTCGCGTCCGTGGTGCCAACATGGAACGTGCGGGCCGTCTCGCCGCGCTCTACCAGCGCCAGAACGGCGCGCTTGTTCACCGCGCCAATGCGCTTTGATTTGAACGGACGACCTTCGCGCGTCGTGACGGTTTGCTGTTCTTCGGTTTTGCCGAAATAGGTTTCGTCGGCCTCCACGACTTTGCCGCTGCCGCCCATCGGCGCAAGTCCGCCAGTGCGCATCGCCTCACGCAAGCGGTGCATCATGAACCAGCTCGATTTGTACGAAATGCCGAGCGAGCGATGCACCTGATGGGCCGATACGCCTTTTTTCGACGCGGTAAGCAAGAATAGTGCGGCTAGCCATTTCGACAATGGGATTTTGCTGCGCTCGAAAACGGTTTTGACTGTGACCGTGAATTGTTCGCGGCACTGACTGCACTGGTAGAGGCCCGGACGGTGTGCCTTCCCATTGAGGGCGGTCACATCCTCGCCTGTAGAGCCACAGTGAGGGCAGACAGGGCCTTTCGGCCACACGCGGGCTTCTAGCCATTCGCGCGCTTTGGTTTCGTCAGTGAAAATCGGATTTTGGAGGTTCGCGGTCATGGCACAAAGTCTCTGTGAAATCTGGTTAGATGTTTTGCGGATACCGGCTAATCAATTTGTCGATCAGCCATCCAGCGTCGATCTCTCTTGCAACGCTGGTCGGCTCAAGCGCATTCCGCGCACGCCGCAAGAGTTTCCTGACGTCGTCCCGCGTGAGGATGGTCTTGCTGACCAATTGGTCCAGCAGAGCCGTGCAAATAAGAGTGCTGGCTAGGGCTTCCGCGTCCGTTCCGTATTGCTTGTCCATGGCAACCCTCCCTCGTTAAAGGCTGCCCCAATACTACCTATTGAAACTGCTTTGTCAAGGTTATAATCCCCAATTGTCTTTGCGTTAATGGGCGAGGCGGCGGTTGACGCGGCGCTGTTAGCAGGCGAGCGTAGATGCTGCTAGTGCCTTGAAAGTAAACAACTTCTTAACTTTTGAGGCTTGCAATAGTGAAGCGAGTCTCGAAACATTCCCATGCCGGGATTGGAGGGCACTATGGTGTCTCAAGAGTTTCGCCAACAGCTTGAAGGCTATGGACTAACGACGGCCAATATCCTCTACCGCCGCCCGGATCATCCGTGGTTGCTGCAAACCTATGTCTGGCAGGATTACGATCTCTGCCCGATGTTTCCGGTGCTCAACAAGTTCCTCAATTTCTGGCTGGAGAAGCTCGAGGGGCCGCTGCACTCGGTCACGGTGGCGCATGCGCGGCTGATCAAGCCGGCCGAGATCCGCGCCATCGACGGCGAGTTCCGGCTGCACTGACTACCGTTACGGCGTCAGTACCCCAACAATCGCGCCGAGCAGGCACGTCGTCAGCGTGCCGGAGACGATCGACTTCAACCCGAGCGATACCACTTCGTCGCGCTTTTCCGGGCACATGGTCGAAAGCCCCGCGATCATGATGCCGAGCGAGCCGAAATTGGCGAAGCCGCACATCGCGTAGAGCATGATCAATCTTGAACGAGGATCCAGCGCATCCGCCGGCAATGCCGCGAGCTGAAGATAAGCGACGAGCTCGTTCAAGATCGTCTTGATCCCCATCAAGCCGCCGGCGGTGACGGCTTGCGACCACGGAATGCCCATCAGCCAGCACACCGGCGCCATGATCCAGCCGAGCGCGCGCTGCAACGTCAGCGGCGCGCCGAGAAAATCCGGCAACAGGCCGAGAATGGCGTTGGCGAGATACACGAGCGCGATGAACACGATCAGCATGGCGACAATGTTGAGCAGAAGTTCGAGGCCGGCGCCGGTGCCTTTGACGATGGCGTCCATGGTCGAGCCGGCGACTTGCTCGACGTCATCGAGCTTGCCGCCGGTATGCTTGGCGTCCGGGTCCGGCACCATGAGCAGGCTGATGAGGATCGCAGCCGGCGCGCCGAGCACCGAACAGACGGCGATGTGACCGGCGGCGTTCGGAATGGCATTGGCGAGAATGGTGGCGTAGAGCACGAACACCGTGCCGGCGATGCCGGCCATGCCGCCGGTCATGACGATGAACATTTCGCTGCGCGACAGCTGGGCGAGATAGGGCCGGATGAACAAAGGCGCCTCGACCTGGCCGACAAAGATATTAGCCGCGGTCGACAGACCTGCGGCGCCGCCGACGTCGAGCGTTTTTTCGAGCGCCCAGGAAAAGCCGTGCACGATCGGCGGCATGACGCGCCAATAAAACAACAGCGACGACAGCACGCTCATCACCAGTACGACCGGCAGCGCCTGGAAGCCGAGAATGAATTCGGTGCCGGGCGTTTTCAGATCGAACGGCAGCGGGCCGCCGCCGACATAGCCGAACACAAAGGACGTGCCAGCCTTGGTCGCCGCCGCGATCGCATCGACGGCGCGATTGATCCAGTCGAACGCGATCTCGGTCTGCGGCACCTTCAGCATCAACAGCGCAAGGCCGAAGGTGATGGCAAGCCCGGTGACAACCGGCCGCCACGGCACCGCGCGGCGGTTCTCGCTGATGACAAAGGCGAGGGCGAGGATGGCGAAGACGCCGAGCGCCGATTGCAGGTTTAGCATTATGGATAAAGCCCCATTCCCTTATCCGGACGTATATAGCAGGCTATGCCGTATCTTGGAGTTGGCTATGCCGCGCATCCGCTTCGACTTCGGTTCTTTGGCGTTCGACGTGGAAACGCTCGATACGCCGACCGCAAAGGCAATTTTGCAAGCGCTGCCGATCACCGGTTCTGCCCTGACCTGGGGTGAGGAGGTCTATTTCGAGATTCCCGTAAAGGTCGCCCAGGAGAAGGACGCGCGCGCCGTGGTCATCCCGGGTGAAATCGCTTACTGGCCGGACGGCCATGCCATCGCCATCGGTTTCGGCCGCACGCCGATCTCGAAAGGCGACGAGACGCGGTTGGCGAGCCCCTGCAATATCTGGGCGACGGCGCTGGGCGACGTCAAAACGCTCGCCAAGGTGCGCGGCGGCGCCAAGATCAAAGTTACAGCGGCCGATTGACCCGCCGCGCCAGTGACAGCATCAGATCCCAGGCGTTGCGGATATTGATCACAAGCAGAAGCAGCGCCGCGCCGGCCAATAGATTGAGGCCCGCGGGCTTCTCTGCGAACAGCAGCGGCGCCACGACCAGGCCTGTCGCGTAGCAGAGCGCCGGAATGGCGCCGTAGCACAGGCGGTCGGGAAGATCGGAAATGGAATTGCGGTGCACGCGGACCGCAATGACGATCGAATAGATCACGCTGCCGATCGAAGCGACGCCGATCACCACCCCGAAGGATTCCCAGGTTTGCGTCGGCACGAGCGCGATCAAACTGAGAAACAGGACATTGGCATAGTGGAAGACGACCGGGCTCATATAGGTGCTGGTATTTTTCCGGCTCTCCGGCTCCGGCGTCATCACGCTGGTGCCGATCGAGACGGCAACAAAAAGCAGCGCCACCAGTGCCGCGGCGGCAGTGCCGAGCACCCCGTAAAATTCGTGCCAGGAGTCAAGCATGCGCCTGGAACCTCATTGGATCGTCATTGCGAGCAGCGAAACGACGAAGCCATCCAATACGCTTCAGCCCCGTCCGACGAATGGCATCATGTTGGCCATCACGGTCATGAACAGCACGTTGGTGTCGAGCGGCAGGCTTGCCATATAGACCACGGCGCGGCCGACGTCGTCGGCGGCCATGCGCGCTTCGATCTTCTTGCCGCCATCCGGTTGCAGCACACCGTCGCCTTGCACCATGCGATCGGTCATCGGGGTTGCGGCATTGCCGATGTCGATCTGGCCGCAGCAGATATTGTGACCGCGGCAGTCGAGCGCGGTCTGCTTGGTCAGGCCCGTCACGGCGTGCTTGGTCGCGGTATAGGGGGCGGCGCCGGGGCGCGGCGTATGCGCCGAGATCGAGCCGTTATTAATGATGCGGCCGCCGCGCGGGTCTTGCGTCTTCATAATCTTGATCGCTTCCTGGGTGCACACGAACAGCCCGGTGAGATTGGTGGCGACCACGGCCTGCCACTTGTCGAGCGGTATCTCCTCGATCGGCATCGCCGGCGCGCCGATGCCGGCATTGTTGAACAGCACGTCGAGCCGGCCATAATGCTCCTTGGCCTTGGCGAACAGCGCCTTGATCGAAGCCGGATCGGAAATGTCGGCCGCTACGGCGAGCGCTTCGCCCGGCGTTTGCGCGCCTTCCTTGGCCACGGCTTCGAGCATGTCCTTGCGTCGCCCCGCCAGCACGACCGCATAGCCTTCACGCATCAAGGCGAGCGTGGCTGCCCGGCCGACGCCGGTGCCTGCTCCCGTCACCAATGCAACTTTTCGCGCCGCCATGATCGTCTCCCCGTATTTCAACGCCTGTCATCGTCCGCGCAAGCGGACGATCCAGTACCCTCGAAGCTTCGGATTATACACTACGGCTGGTGACTACTGGATGCCCGCTTTCGCGGGCATGACACGCGAACGTGGTTGGGGAGCAGCGAGGCGAAACCCCGTCAGCTCGCCAGCGCGATTTCCAGGTCGGGATTGCCGACGCGATAATCGTCGGGGGAGGCGAGCCGCCGGCCGATCTCGGCGGCGGGGCCGGGTTTGCCGAACCGGTAGCCCTGCATCGAATGCACGCCGGCGGCGCGCAGGAACAGATGCTGCTCGGCGGTCTCCACGCCCTCCGCGGTGACCTTCATGCCGAGGCCGCGGCCGAGGCTGACCACCGCGTGAACGATAGCGGCGGCGTCGGGCGCTTTTTCGATCGAACGCACGAAGCTTGAAGTCGATCTTGAGCTTGTCGAACGGGAAACGCCGCAGGTAGAGCAAGCTCGAATAGCCGGTGCCGAAATCGTCGAGCGCGAAGCGCACGCCAATGGCTTTCAGCCGCAGCATCGACAGTTCCGCGGTTTCGAGGTTGCCGAGCAGCGTGCTCTCGGTGAGCTCGAGTTCGAGCCGGTTGGCGTCGAAATCGGTCTCGGTGAGAATGCGCTCGACCAGTTCGACGAAGTCGGAGCGGCGGAATTGCAGCGGCGACACGTTGACCGCCACCGTCAGGCCCGGCCAGTCGCGGCCGTCGAGGCAGGCGCGTCGCAGCATCCATTCGCCGAGTTCGATGATCAGGCCGGAATGCTCGGCGATCGGGATAAAGCGCGACGGCGGGATTTCGCCGTGGATCGGATGGGTCCAGCGCGCCAGCGCCTCGACGCCGACCACGGTGTCGCCCGAGGCATTGACGAGTGGCTGATAGGCGGCGCGCAAGCTGTCGGTCTTGATCGCCTCCAGCAGGTCGCCTTCCAGCAGCTTGCGATTGGACAGGTCGGCGTCCATGGCCGCGTCGTAGATGCAGGCGCGGTTGCGGCCCTCGTTCTTGGCGCGATAAAGCGCCATGTCGGCGTAGCGCAGGATGTCACCGGCGTCGCCGGCGCGCCGATCGATCACGGCGATGCCGATCGAGGCGCCGATGATGATGTTGTGGCCGCTGATCTGGTACGGCGCGCAAACCGCGGCGATGATGCGCCCGGCGATCGCCTGCAGCGAATAGGAATCCGACGCGCACGCGGTGATGATGGCGAATTCGTCGCCGCCGAGCCGGGCGACCAGATCGTCGCCGCGCATGATCCGGCTGAGCCGTTGCGTGACGTTGAGAATGAGCTCGTCGCCGATGTGGTGGCCGAGCGTGTCGTTGACGTCCTTGAAATGGTCGAGGTCGATGTAAAACACCGCCGCGGAGGTGCCGCCACCGCGGACCTCGCCGATCGCCTGTTCGAGCCGCTCGCCGAAATAGATGCGGTTGGGCAGGCCGGAGACCGGATCGTGCCAGGCGAGATGGCGCAGCTGCCGCTCGCCGGTGGCGATCGCGGCTGCGGTGCGCCGCATATGGCGCATTACCAGGCCGATCAACAGCGCGAAGCCGGCCAGCGCCACCGCGATGAAGGGCAACACGCTCGCCAGGATTGCGGCGCCGGGCCGAGTTCGGCTTCCAGGCGAAACGGGCGACGACATCGCCTTGCGCATCGGCCATTTCGGTGGCGCGATCGTCGCCGGATTGCGCCAGTTCATCGATCTGATGCAGATCGCTCAGTTGCAGGTAATCGCCGATCTTATCGAGGAAGCGTTTGTCGATATATTCCGCGATGATCACGACTGGCGCACGGTCGTTGCCGGATGCGAGATCTGCGTTGGAGCCAACGGCGACGGCGGCGACAATCGCGGGCTTGTCGAGGAATCGTTCGATCAGGGCGGTGCTTCGCCCCGGCTTCGCGGCATCCTGCGTCGCGATCACGGGAATGACATGGCTCGGCATCGCCGAGAGCCGCCCGCGCAGAAGATCGAGGCTTGGCGCAAGGTTGGGGCGCAAGTCGATCGCGCTGGCATCGCCCCCGTCGCGAAGGTGGACATATTCGATCTGATCGTTGGCGCCGACGATCACCACGATGTCGTCATTGAAGCCCGCCAACCAGTTTCCGATGCGCTGATCGGCCCATTGCGGATCGTAGCTGTTGCGGATCTTGAGGGTAGCGTCCGGTGTCGCGGCGACGCTATCGACGAGGCGCAGCGCGCGCTCGGCGCGATCGATGATCGCCTGCCTGATCAGTTGCTGTTCGGTGTTGAAGGAAACTTCGTCGGCGCGTTGCGCGGACGTCAGCACCGCCACGACAATGCAGATGATCGCCACAGCGACAATAGCGCCGATCGGCATGACCAGGCTCACGCGGGCCTGGTCCCACCGCGACCCTTTCCTTTCCCCGGCGATTTCCGACTGCGCCGAAGGCAACACGCTTGCACCTTTTTGACAGACTGGCTCGCCGAAACCATAGATTGCAAAGCTTTAGAATGGCTTGCAATTTGGCACGCAACAACCCGCACTCGCCGTCGCGCCCGGTTCCAGCCGCGTTCGTTAACGCGGCGTAAATCTCAAAAGCCCGCGCGGCGGCGTAAATCGAGGTTGGGCGGGCCGGATTGGCTTTTCGGGCTTGCGTTCAGCGCCGGCTGGCATAGGGCGGGCGCGGGATGCCGATATGGGCAGCGCGCAACGCCGACGACCAGCGTTCGCGCAGGTCGGTGAAGTAGGGTTCCCCCGGCTCGATCCGATAGATCAATTCGGGATCGCAACTATCCCGCCGCACCACCAAAAGATCGATCGGCATGCCGACGGAGAGATTCGACCGCATGGTCAAATCGATGGAAACCAGGCCAACTTTCAGCGCGTCATAGAGGTCCATCTCGAAGTTGATGGCGCGGTCGAGAACGGGCTTGCCGTATTTGTGCTCGCCGATTTGCAGATAAGGCGTATCGGTCGTGCATTCGATGAAATTGCCGGCGGAATAGATCATGAAGAGCCGCATCCGCTCGCCCATGATCTGACCGCCGAACAGGAACGAAACGTCGAAATTCACATCGGAGCTTTCCAGCGCCTTGCCCTCGGTCGCATGGATGGTGCGAATGACATGGCCGACGCGCTGCGCCGCCTGAAACATGGTCGGTGAATTCATCAGCGTTTCGCGCTCGCCGGTTTCCGGATTGTCGTAGCCTTCCATCAATATGCTGATGACCGATTGGCTGACCGACAGGTTGCCAGCCGTCGCGATCGCCATGACGCGCTTCTTTGGATCTTTAAAAGTGTGCAGCTTGCGGAAGGTCGAGATGTTGTCGACGCCGGCGTTGGTTCGCGTGTCGGCGAACATCACGAGCCCCTCACGCACGAGAATTCCACCGCAATAGGTCATCGACTCAGTGCTCCTCCCCATGCGGCCGTTATAACGACAGCCGTCCGGCCGCGGCAATGGCGTGGCGGCCGCTGTCCCGGCCCTATTGGCCGACCGTGATGGCGACTGCGAGCGATTCGGCGCCCGGCCCATAGCGCGTGCCGCGTACCGGCGCGGCGCCGAGCGAATCAAGCCCGATAGCGACGCGCACATGCGCATCGGTCGGGCAGAGGCCGGCCGCCGGATCGAAGGCAACCCAGCCGAGATCCGCAACGAAAGCCTCCGCCCAGGCGTGGCCCGCCTGTGCCGCGGCGCTGTCGTCGCGGCTAAAATAGCCGCCGACATACCGGGCCGGGATGCCAAGCGCGTGCGCGGCGCCGATGAAGATGTGGGTCAAATCCCGGGACGGGCCATGCTTGAGCGCGAAAGCCTCGGCGGCATTAGCGGCGCCTTTAGCATCGTCGGCATCATGAGTGAGATCTTCATGGAGGGCGTCGAGCAGACCGTGCAATTCCGCAAGCACGACGCCGCCTTTTGCGGCGCGGATGCTTTGGGCGAAATTCCGCATCGCCGGGTCGGCCTGGGTGAGCGCGGTGTCGCGCAGAAACAGGCTCGGCGCGAAGCGCTCCACGGTGCCGCGCACGACGCCGTTGGTATTTTGGGTTTCGACCTCGCCGTCGACCTCGACGGAGAGCTCGTCGAACGGCCCGTCGGCGGAGAAAACGTGCGTGATATTGCCAAAGGCGTCCTCATGCGTGGCGAGCCGCGCGTCGGCGGAAACGTCGATGCGCCAGCGCACGACGTACTGGCCCTCATGGTTGCGCGGCGTCATGCGCAGCACCTGGATCACGCCCGCGGCCGGCGGATCGTAGCGATAGACGTTGCGGTGGGCGATGCGCAGACGCATGAGAGGAAACAGCCATCAGGTACCGGTAATCAGCAAGGGCAGGATAGACAACGCAAGCCCATCTGTCCCGATCCTGATCTCTCTGTCGTCTGATCCCCACTACAGCAAGTACTGCTGCGCGAGCGCGGTTCCGAGGCGGTTATTGTCTTCGACAAATTCGTCGATGAACTCATGCAGCCCGCTCTGGAAAATGTCCTCGATTTTCGAGTTTTCCAGCCGCGCGCGGACGGTGCGGGCCTGCCGCTGCGCCGGTCCCTGGCGGCCATAGGCATTGGCGATCCGGTCCAGGTTCTGCACGAGATTCTCGTAGCAGCTCGCCAGCGAGCGCGGCATCTCGTCCTTGAGGATGAGCAGGTCGGCAACCAGCCACGGCTTGACGTTCTCGCGATAGACCCAGTGATAGGCGGTGAGCGCCGAGACCGTGCGCAGGATCGAGGACCATTGGAAATAATCGAGCGGGCCGCCGACTTTCTCGATGGCGGGCAGCAGCAGGTGATATTTCACGTCGAGAATTCGTGCGGTGTTGTCGGCGCGTTCGATATAAACGCCGATCCGGGAGAACCAGTAGGCGTCATTGCGCAGCATGGTCCGGTAGGCCGAACCGTCGAATTGCAGCGAGGAGCTTTGCACCCAGCGCAGGAAACGCGCGCATTCCTCGCGCGAACTCGGACCATTGCCCCAACGCTTGAGCTCGAGCCAGGCGCTGTTGATGGCATCCCACATTTCGATGGTCAGCGCCGTGCGCACGGCGCGCGCATTGAGCCGGGCGCTTTCGAAACAGTTGCGGATCGAAGATGGATTGGCGGTCGAGAAGGCGAGGAATTCCATGACGGTTTCCTCGTTGGCCTCGTCGTAGGTCTCGAAAAACGCGGCGGCGCAGCCGGCGGTGGCGACCGCGGATTCCCATTCGTTGGTGGTACCGACATAGGCGAGCGGCAACGCGGTCAGCCGCAGCGTGGTGTCGAGAATGCGGGCGATATATTCCGCGCGCTCGACATAGCGGGCGAGCCAATAGAGGTTATCGGCGGTGCGCGACAGCATGCTGCGCTTTCTTCATCCGTCCAAAACTCAAATCCCTATCCGTCAAGCACCCAGGTATCTTTGGTGCCGCCGCCCTGGCTCGAATTGACGACGAGCGAGCCTTTTTTGAGCGCCACCCGCGTCAGCCCGCCGGGCACGATGCGAATCCGATTGCGGCCGGACAGCACGAACGGCCGCAGATCGACATGGCGCGGCGCAATGCCCTCCTCGACGCAGGTCGGGCAAGTCGATAGCGCCAACGTCGGCTGCGCGATGAAATTCGTCGGATCGGATTTGAGCTTGGCGCGGAAAGCGGCGACCGTCGCCTTATCCGCCTTCGGCCCGATCAGCATGCCGTAGCCGCCTGAACCGTGAACTTCCTTCACCACCAGCTCTTCGATCTTGTCGAGCACATAAGCGAGGTGGTCGGCCTCGCGGCAGCGCCAGGTCGGCACGTTCTTGAGAAGCGGCTCCTCGCCGAGAAAGAATTTTATGATTTCCGGCATGTAGCTATAGACCGCCTTATCGTCGGCGACGCCGGTGCCGACCGCATTGGCGAGCGTGACGCTGCCGGCGTGATAGGCCGAAATAAGCCCCGGCACGCCAAGCGCACTGTCCGGCCGGAACACCAAAGGGTCGAGGAAATCGTCGTCGACGCGCCGGTAGACGACGTCGACGCGCTTTAATCCTTCCGTGGTGCGCATGTAGACCACTTCGCCCTTGACGACGAGATCGCGGCCCTCGACGAGTTCGATGCCGAGCTTGTCGGCCAGGAACGAATGCTCGTAATAGGCGGAATTGTAGACGCCCGGCGTCAGCAGCACGACGTTCGGTTCGGAAGAGGCGGTTGGCGGCGCCACCGATTTCAGCGTTTCCAAAAGTTCGTCGGGATAATTCTCGACCGGCGCGACGCGGTAGCGTGAGAACAGTTCCGGAAACAGCCGCAACATGATCTCGCGGTTTTCCAGCATGTAAGACACGCCCGACGGCGTGCGCGCATTGTCTTCGAGCACATAAAAAGTTTCGGCATCGAGCCGGATGATGTCGATGCCGGCGATATGCACGTAGATGTCGTGAGGGACTTTCTGGCCGTTCATCTCCGGCCGGAAGACGGGGTTCTGGAAAACCAGCTCCTCGGGGACGATGCCGGCCTTCAAAATCTCGCGGCGGCCGTAGACGTCCTTGATGTAGGCATTGATCGCCTTGACACGTTGCTCGAGGCCGCGCGTGAGCACCTGCCATTCCTTCGCCGCCAGGATGCGCGGGATGACATCGAAGGGGATGAGACGCTCCTGCGCCTCGGGGTCGCCATAGACCGCAAAGGTGATGCCGATGCGCCGGAATAGCAGCTCGGCCTCGCGGCGGCGGAAGTCGAGCACATCTGGTTTGACCTCACCCAGCCATTGCGACAGCTCCGCATAGGCCGGCCGCACGGCGTCCCCGGTGCCCTTCATCTCATCGAACATTTCAACCCCGGCCGCCCCTTAAATCTTTGCGGCGTCTGTAGTTGTAGCAATCTTCGCGCCAATTCGAACGCGCGAGGGCATGGGCTGGTTGCCAGTAATCCCCACATTATTGCTCATGTTTTGGGCGGCTTGACCATCGAGGCGGCGCGGCCGGAACCGGACCGTGGTATCATAGGTCGAAGCCTGCGGATGGCCCTGGGCGCAACCCAAGATCGCAAATGCTTGAACCGATTTTAATCGTCGGAATCGCCATTACCTGTACCGCCTGGTACGTGCAGCACCGTTGGCGCCGGCGCGCCCGCGCCATGGCCAGACCGCGCGATCCGAGCGGCCTCGAGCTTCTGGCGAGGCGCTATGCGAGCGGCGAGATCGATCGCGAAGAATATCTCGAAAAACGGGCCGACATTCTCGGCTAGCGCCACGGCTCGAAAAAGCGACCTCGGCATCGGCGCATCCCCCGGCGCGGCTGCCACGCCCGGCCTCGTGCTTGAGCGGCCGTCGCCGCCGCGCTAGAGGAGGCGGCAACACGGAGATTGAGCCATGTTCGATGGCGCGGCCAAAACCGGGAGCGGGCAGGCTAACGGGGGCATCGTCATCGTCACCGCCGCCGTCCTGGTCATCGGCGACGAGATCCTGTCGGGCCGTACCAAGGACAAGAACATCGGCACCATCGCCGAACATCTGACCGGCCTTGGCATCGATCTGAAAGAAGTGCGGGTCGTTCCCGATGAAGAAGCCGAGATTATCGCTGCGCTCAACGCGCTGCGCGCCCGCTACACTTACGTTTTCACGACCGGCGGCATCGGCCCGACCCATGACGACATTACCGCCGATTGCGTCGCCAAGGCTTTCGGCGTTCCACTTGAATTTCACCCGCGCGCAGTCGAGATCATGCGCGCGCGCGTCGCCCAGACCGGCGGCGTGATGAACGATGCGCGCATGCGCATGACGCGCGTGCCGGCCGGCGGCGAGCTCGTGCTCAACAAGATTTCCGGAGCGCCGGGTTTTTGGATCGGCAATGTTATTGTCATGGCCGGCATTCCCAGCGTCATGCAGGTCATGCTCGAATATGTGACGCCGCAATTAAAGACCGGCGCGAGAATGCTTTCGGAAACGGTGCGCGCCGACTGCCGCGAGGGCGATATCGGCACCGAGCTCGGCGCGATTGCCAAACAGCATCCCGATGTGGCGATCGGTTCCTATCCGTTCATGGACGAGAAAAACACCGCCAACACCAATGTCGTCATTCGCTCGCGCGATGCGCAAAAGCTCGCCCGCGCCAAGGCGGCGGTGGAGGCCATGCTGGTCCAGGTCAAGGCGGAACTGGCCAAAGCCTGACCGGTCCGGCGCAACCGGGCCTGCGATTTGTCCATCATTTCTCCATCGTGACGCGGCATTATCGCAACAATGAGTCGCCGACGGGTTATTGCCCTTTTGCTTGCGCGATCGCTTGCGGCGCTGGCGACGCTATTTTTGACGCAAAATTTCGCCGCCGCGGCGCCGGACGCCGACCTGCACGGCGTCGGCGTCGTCTATCTGCACGGTAAAGCCGCGTGGCCGGGTGCGCTCAACGGCGGCATCCTCGATGCACTGCAAGGCGAGGGTGCGCTGGTGGCGACGCCGGAAATGCCGTGGTCGTTTCACCGCCGCTACGCCGCCACCTATGACCAGGCGATGGCGGAAATCGACGCCGCCGTCGCCGGTCTGAAAGCCAAGGGCGCGACCCGCATCGTCATCATCGGCCACTCGCTCGGCGCCAACGCGGCCATCGGCTATGCCGCGCGGCATCCCGGCCTCGCCGGCGTCGTCGCGCTTGCGCCCGGCCATTTGCCGGAAGCCGAGGGGATGCGCAGCTTCGTCGCCGATGCGCTTGAGCGCGCCAAAGCATTGATTGCCGCCGGCAAGGGCGACGTGCCGCAGACATTTCCCGACATGGCGCAGGGATTGCCGCTGATCGCGACCGCTACGCCGGTCGTCTATCTGAGCATGTTCGATCCAGACGGTCCGGCCGTCATTCCAAAGAACGCCGCGGCGATGGGCGCTGCGGCGGCGCCGGTGCCGCTGCTTTGGGTCGTCGGCAAGCTCGATCCGATCGATCGCCGCGGCCCCGATTATGCTTTTGACGCCGCCGCCAAAAATCCGAAGAGCAAATATATCGAGGTTTTTGCCGGGCATCTGACAACCCCGCTGGCGGCGCGCAAACAAGTGGTCGACTGGATCAATTCGCTGTGACAGGGCGGCGTTGCCCGCTCACGCCGATGCGCCTTGTCGGTGCGAACACCGATGCTTACGTCTCAGCCTACCTGCCGGCGGAGATTGAGCAGTGAGCGACAGCGAAGCTCTCTTCAATGTGTTGCGGCAATCGGCCGATGCCGATTGCGTTGCCGCAATCGAGCGCGCCGTCCGCGACGCGACGGATCGCGAATTGTGCCGCATCAACGTGCTCGATTTTGCCGGCAAGCGCGGCCTCGACGAAGAGCGCGCGATTGCCGCATTCCTGCACGCCGCCCGGCTCGGCCTGTTTGAACTGTCGTGGAACGTGCTTTGTCCCGCCTGCGGCGGCGTGCTCGACGCCGGCGCGACGCTCAAGACCGTCAACCACGACGAATATGCCTGCACCCTGTGCGCCACGGACTACAAGCCTACGCTCGACGAAATGGTCGAAGTCACCTTCACCATCAGCCCGCGGCTGCGCCGTATCGCCGGCCACGATCCCGATTCGCTGCCGGAGGCCGAATATTTCCGCCAGATTTTCTGGAGCTCCGGCGCCGACCTGCCGGAGGATCTGGCAGCGGCTCTCGCCGCGTTTACCATCGAATCGATCGAACTGCCGTCCGGCGAAAAGGCGGTGCTGTCGGTGCAACTGCCCGCGGGCTTCGTCATCGTGTTCGATCCGGTGACGCACAGCAGGCAGATCATCGAGGTCAAGGGCGAGCCGACGCGCGAACGGCAGACGTTATCGATGGTGTTCAATAAGGTCATGGCGCCGTCCGGCGCCGTCGAGCTGCGGCCCGGGCCGCTGCGGCTGTCGCTCGAGAATCGCACCGAACGCCGGGTCTTGCCGGCGCTGTGGATGGCCGGTGACGCGCTGCACGATCTTCTCGGCAAGCGCAAACCGTTCATCACCGCCAAACGGCTTCTCACTAATCAGACGTTCCGCGACATCTACCAGGCCGACACGCTCGAGCCGGATCAGCGGCTCAAGATCACAAGCCTGACGTTCCTGTTCACCGACCTGAAGGGTTCGACCGCGCTCTATGAGCGCGTCGGCGATCTGGTCGCCTACGATCTGGTCCGCCAGCATTTTCACGTCTTGTACGAAATCGTCGCCGCGGAGACGGGTGCGGTGGTCAAAACCATCGGCGATGCGGTGATGGCGACGTTCTCGACGCCCGACCGCGCGCTTGCCGCGGCGCTGCGCATGCGCGAGGCGATGACCCGCATCAATGCCGAGCGCCACAACGAGGATTTGCTGCTCAAAATCGGCATTCACGAGGGTCCCTGCCTCGCGGTCACGCTCAACAACAGCCAGGATTATTTCGGCCAGACGGTGAACATGGCGGCGCGTGTCCAGGGGCTCGCTTCCTCGCGCGCCATTTATGTCACCCAGCCGGTGGTGGACGACCCGAAGGCCGCGAAAATCCTAGAAAAGTTGAGCTTGCGGCCGTCGATGCAGCGCGCCGCGTTGCGCGGCATCGCCGACGAGACCACGGTCTATGAGATTCCGTGATATGCTTTTGTCACGATGCCGCCTACCGAATCCGACAAACCGATAAATCCGGAAAAGATATTTCCGGTGTCGTGGGATCAATTCCATCGCGATTCCCGCGCGCTGGCGTGGCGGCTCTCCGGTGCCGGCCCGTTCGAGGCGATCGTCTGCGTCACCCGCGGCGGGCTGGTGCCGGCGGCCATCGTCGCCCGCGAACTCGGCATCAGGCTGATCGAGACGGTCTGCGTGGTGAGTTACGACCATACCAGCCAGGGCGAGCTGAAAGTGCTCAAGGGCGTCGCGGCGCCGATCGTCGCGGGCGGCGGCGGGGAGGGCGCGGGCGTGCTCATCGTCGACGATCTTGTCGACACCGGCCAGACCGCGAAAGTGGTGCGGGCGCTATTGCCGCGCGCGCATTTTGCCGCCGTCTATGCCAAGCCGATGGGCCGGCCCATGGTCGACACGTTCATCACCGAAGTATCGCAGGACACCTGGATCTATTTCCCCTGGGATACCGGGCTCGCCTTCCAGCCGCCCATTCGTGAGACTGGATTGTAGTAGGCGGCGCCGTTCGGCTATTATCCGGCCAACCCGAAAACGAGGAGGATCGCGATGGACGCCGTCACGCCCAAGAGCAAGCACGACACCGTCGACACCCATTCGCACGTCGTGCGCCCGGCGCAGATGGAGTGGAAGAAGACGCGCTTTGCCGGCTGCGAAGTGAAGGGTCTGCTGCTCGACAAGGAAACCGGACTCGTCACCGCGCTGATGCGGTTTGCGCCCGGCGCGACGCTGCCCGACCACCAGCACGTGCGGATCGAGCAGACCTACGTGCTTGAGGGCAAGCTGGTCGACAAGGAAGGCCCGGCGAAGGACTTATCCGTCGGCCCAGGGGAATTCGTCTGGCGCGAGGCCGGCAGCCGGCATGTCGCCTGGACGCCCGAAGGCGGACTCATGCTTGCCATGTTTCAGGTGCCTAATAAGTTCTTCGAGAACGACGGCCGCGTGACTGACGTTTCCGGCGGCGATTGGGACGAACTCTGGGGGCACGTGTTCAAGGAATAGACCGCCTTGGCGGCTTGCTGAAACCATGCCTGTGATGACTTCGGCGCACAAGTTTCTGCGCGTGTTCCTGGCGGCGGCGGCGATTGCCGCCACACCGGTTGCGGCAGCCTACGGGCAGCTCATGCCCAAATTATCGCTCGGCGGCGGCGAGCAAAAAAAGCTGACCCCGGAAGAACAAGAGAAGAAACAGCAGCTCGACGACGCCTATAAATCCGCGACCAGCAAGATTCCCGATCAGAAGCCCAGCGATCCGTGGGCCAATGTCCGGCCGACGCCAAATGCGCCGGCAACGGCGCCGAAAAAGACTCAGCAATAAACCGGCGTGCTTCCGGCGCACGCGGCCAATGCTAAAAGGCTGCTGCGCGGACGTGCTATGGATGTCCGCATTGCGGACATATTACAGTTGTCCGCGATGCGGACGGTGTTGCAGTTGTCCGCAATGCGGACGTGGCGAAATGGTAGACGCAAGGGACTTAAAATCCCTCGGGACTAACTATCCCATGCCGGTTCAAGTCCGGCCGTCCGCACCACCAAAAGCGAGCACGCGGTGCGTAAGTTATCGGGGTAAAGATGGGGTAATCGGCCGGCGTTCTTGTGGATAGCTAAAGATTGTGGGTGCTGCGCTTCAGGCTGATGGTTCAACGAGGTCCGTGTGCACGGCCTCAAGCATCAGAAGGAGAAGCGCAGCATGGACTATTTTGCTGGACTGGACGTATCGGTCAAGGAGACCAGCGTCTGCATTGTGGATGACGCGGGCAAGATCGTTCGGGAAGTGAAGGTCGCGAGCGAACCCGAAGCGTTGTTGGCGGTGCTGAGGAACCCCGCCTACCGCTTCAAGCGGATTGGATTGGAAGCCGGACCATTGTCGCAATGGCTGTTCAGCGGTCTCGCCGAAGCCGAGTTACCGGCGGTCTGTGTTGAGACACGGCACATGCGAGCAGTGTTGAAGGCGCAGATCAACAAGACGGACCGCAACGACGCTCGCGGTATCGCACAGATGATGCGGGTGGGACTTTACCGCCCGGTGCATGTGAAGACGTTACGCAGTCAAAAACTGCGGATGCTGCTGACCCATCGCAAGCTACTACAGTCGAAGGCCATTGCCGTCGACAATGACCTGCGCGGGACTTTGCGTAACTTCGGTCTCAAGGTAGGCATGGTGGGGACGGTGAAGTTCGAGGCACGCATCAAGGAGCTGGTCGAGAACTTGCCCGACCTGGCTGTGCTGGTCGAACCGCTGCTTGTCGTCCGGCAGGTACTTCGCGAGCAGTTTGTCATCCTGCATCGTCGTTTGCTGGCCATCGTGCGAGACGACGAGGTGTGCCGGCGCCTGATAACGACCCCCGGGGTCGGCCCCGTGGTAGCGCTGACCTATCGCGCCACCGTCGACGTACCGGCTCGGTTCCGTAAATCCAAGGCAGTCGGTGCCGTGTTTGGGCTGACGTGTTCCAAGTATCAATCCGGCGAGATCGATCGAAGCGGCAGAATATCACGCTGCGGAGATGAGATGATGCGGGTCATGCTCTACGAAGCAGCTCAGAGCATGCTGCGTTCGAAGAAATGGTCTTGGCTCAAAGCCTGGGCGATGCAGATCGCCAGGCGCCGCGGGATGAAGAAGGCGATCGTGGCGCTGGCACGCCGACTGGCCGTGATCATGCACCGCATCTGGGTTGACGGCACCGAGTTCCGCTGGACCCGCGAACAAGCCGCAGCAGCCGCATGAAAACCGTGCAGGATCAATTACGATAGGAGAACACTCGAGCTCCACCCAGCGGTGGAATGATGTCCCTCGCGGGACGATGGATGAGGTGAGTTCGCATGTCCGCTTGGACCTACCGTTCGTCTGACGGCAACGCCGCGGTAAAGATTGTTCCGCCTCGTCTTCGAATCCCATGATGGAAGGGCCTTGGTGCCGATTCCGAAGAGAAGCACGAGCCCGTGAGCGACATCGACACTGCAGCGGCGAAAAGTCTGAAAGTGCTTGACCCCAAACGGCCGATTAGAGAAGCGGACATGACCTCGCCGCCGTCCGCAATGTCTCTATTTTGAAATCACGAGCATTGAACTGGCATCGGAGCGGTTTTGGCACACCCCGGCAATGCGTATATCGTGATGGCGCATCATGGCGGGGGCTTGGCTATGGGAATACGGATTTGGATACTCATTGCGATCGATGTTTTGTTTTTTCTGGGCCTGCTTACGATGGTGTTCGCGGGCGGCGGTGAATATCTCTGGTCCATCGTCTCGTGCATCGTTCTGATCGCGTACGTTACGCGGTCCATCGTGCAATTGATGCAGAAGGCCAAACAACCACCGGTTCTGCCAAAATAGGATCGCCGCGGCGATCGAGCCGCAGTTCGGCGAACCGCGGCCTTCTGCTGGATTATCGGGAGAGTTATCGTCTCAGCCTTGCGGCTTGGCGGCGCTTTCAAAACTCTCGATGAAGACGAGGCCGATGCCGCGGGTGAGCGCGCCTGCGGTCAGCGCCGAGGCGCCGAGGCCTAACAGCAGGCCGCCCGGAACGATCAACATCAGCGTAGTCGAGGTCGCCGTTCCGACCCCCGTCGGCACGGCGCCGCCGATCAGTCCGACGAGCAGCGCGCGGGTCCGGTCGCGCTGGAACGGCACCTGATAAAGCGCGCTGAGCTGCTGCACCATGCGCAGGTTGATCGCCGTGACGCTCGCGATATTGGCGACCGGCAGCGGCACGAGGCCGCCGAACGCCGCATAATTCTTGTGCCGCGTCGACGATCTTGCGCGCCAGCGCGCGCCGTTTCGCCGCGAGCGGACCGGACGAGAACGGGGTGGCGCCAGTCAAATCGTTGGCGATCGGCGCAGACGAAACTGCGAGCGCCGGCTCGGCCTCGGTGTTGTCGAATGCGGAGCGCCGCGGCGCGGCGCCGGCGCTTCTTCGTCCGCCATCGGCCGACCGAACGTCCGCAAGTTTCCAGCCGTTGCGTGATCGCCCTGGGAAGCTGTTTGCGGGTCATGCGGCGGCCTGTCGTGGCGCCGAGCACCAGATCGAGCTCGTCGGCGATTGTCGCGATTTCTCGCGCGGCCGGGCCTTTCCAACTGATGAGGCTCGGCGTCGCGCCCCACAGCGTCGACTCCGGATAGGCGACGCGGTTTGCCATTTCGCTCTCAAGACCGGCAAGCCGGCCTCGGCAGCTCGTTGCGGATGTGCCGGGCGATCGACGGAATCGCGCGTCGTCTGTGTCAGCAGGCAACGGAACAACGGCCGCCTTCCGTCGGGACGATCGGTCAGGATGCTGAGCGTATCCAGCATGCGGTCGACATCGAACGGCGACGGCTTGACCGGCACCAGCACGAAATCGGCGACCGCAAGACAATCGAGCGTCGTCTTGGAGCGAAAGCCGGGCGTGTCGATGATGACCGGGCCGGTGCCGGCCGCGAGCCGCCGCGCCTTCTTTCGAGGCTTCTTCCGTCGCGTCCTCGAGGATGGTGACGCCGCCAAGCGCGCGTTCGCGCGCGGCGAGCCGCATGATGGAGCGCTGCGGATCGGCGTCGATCAAAGTCGGCCGCCGGCCGCTCAGATGCCAATGGACCGCAAGGCAACTCGCCAGCGTGCTCTTGCCGCTGCCGCCTTTCATGGTGGCTACCGTGATGATCATGCCCGTCACCTCCACGGTCCGCGCAAATAAGCCCGCGCAAAGCGAATCAGCGCCGATAAGTTATCGGATTCGCGGACGGCCTGCCTATTTTTTGACCGTGCCGGATTGTCCGGTTTCGCGACTGGGCCAGACGCCGACGATCGCTCAGGAAGAGCGCACCGGGACGGCGACCGGCTGTCGCGACGCTTTCACCAGCGGCCGGCGCACGCGATAGCGCGGCAACAGATGCCGCACCAGGCCGAAGCCGCCGAGCATCAGGCTCGTCCACACCGCGACGCTGAAATAAAGCGACATCCAGGGGATTTCGTCGCGCCACTGCGCGATATCGTGGGTTACGATCCAGCGGGTGGCGAGATCGTGCAGGCCGGAGAACAGCCCGAGGAATTGCCGGTTGCCGTCGCAAGTTCGGCCTGCCAGCGCGCGAAATACATCGGCACGTCGACGGTCGCCATGAACATCACGTAAGCGGCGACGCCGGCCGCCGCAGCCGCGATGGCGATTTGCGCAATGCCGCGGAAACTGAAGAAGAGACGCACAAGCGCAATGGCGATCAGGAAGAACGTGACCGTCCACAGTGAATTTTCCAAAACATTGCCGAAAAAATTCGTCGAGATCACCGCGTACCAGGAACAGCATTCCGCGACGCACGATCAGCGGCACGATTGCTTTCGCGATATTTTTCGCCGTGTCCGAGTGCGCGACCCGCGCCAGTTCGCGCAAAACGATGGCCCATTGCGCGGCGAAGCACAGTTCTGCGATCGTGGCGACAGAGCGACCGATCAGCACGCTCGAAAGCCAGGTGTCGAACAGACAAATTCGCTGCACATCGGCGCGCGGCAGGACCGAGCGGAAGGCGCAGACCGAACACATAAACGGCAGCAAGCAGCAAAAGCGGCTCGATGGCGGACGAAGAGCTGCCGGGGGTGCCGAACGGATTTCTGCGATAGATGACGCGCAACGCGAGCAGAAGCATGACGTTGAACGTGCTTGCGGCGACGAGAAAACCCCACCAGATCGCAACCGGGTTTGACCAATCCAGCCAATCCAAACTCATCGCCACGCTCGCTACCGTCACCAAAAACTCGCAAGAGTGTAACACCGCTGACACGCATCGCCAGAGCGGGATTTGCGTCAAAGGCGGCCCAAGGTCTTGCGAAACAAGACATAATGCGGCGAACCTTCAATTTACGTGCCCTTAATGGCGTTTAAGTACGGTTGCGTGCAATTGCGCCGCCTGCCCGCCAATGCGGCATGCGGGGAGAGTTTCTCAATGGTTGTTATCGGTAATTACCGCAACCGTGCCGAATTGCGCAAAAAACCGCGGCGGCATTTCCATTACAACGCCCGGATTTTGATGGACAAAGATGCGCCGCCGATCGCTTGCTCGATCTCCGACATTTCGCAGACCGGCGCCCGGATTGCGCTGGAGCGGGAGGAAAAACTGCCCGACACCTTCATGCTGCTATTGACGCCAAACGGCGACGCGCGGCGGCATTGCCAAGTGATCTGGCGCGACGGCTTGAACGTCGGTGTCCAATTCCCCGAAAGCCATTAGTTCCTTCCCGCTTCCGCGATTTACCGTTGCACGATCCGCGGCATCGGCTTGCCCCGAGCCTTTGCCATATTTGCGGCGCATGAAGCTGCAAACAACGCGCGGGGAATGCGCGCAAGCTTGCGCGCCGCTGGGCATGTTCGATGAGATTTCGCGATATCCTTTTCGGCGTTGTCGTTTTCGCGCTGGTCGGCTGCGGCGGTGCGAGCAACGATCCCGGTGCTTTCCTGATCGATCCGGGCCGCTATAGCGTCTATCATTGCGACGATCTCGCAGCGCGCCGGAAAGTCCTAGTCGCGCGTGAGAAAGAATTGCGCGGCCTGATGGACAAAGCGGACGAGGGCACCGGCGGCGCCGTGATCGGGTCGCTCGCCTACCGTACCGATTACGATTCCGTGCTCAGCGAAGAAAGGCTGTTGCAGCAAACCGCGGCGGAAAAAAATTGCGGCTTCGCGGCGGAATTTCAGAGCGATCACGGTATCCGCTGAAATACGCCGAGTTGCGCTGGCTAACCGCCTGCCAGGATGACCGTCGCGAACGCGGCGGCAACGCCGGCGATCGCGAGGACGACGAGCGCGACCGCGCTGGCTACGGTCGCTTTGCCGCCCGCGAAACAGGCGGCATAGAGCGCTTTGAGGATGTTATTGGACGAGGCGGCGATCAGGATCGCCGCGGCGAGCTCGGACACTCTGCACGCCCGCTACGCCGCCTTGCGCCAGGTTGAGGACGAAAGGATCGATATCGGTAACGCCGACAATGGCGGCGAGCCCATAGATGCCGGAAATGCCGAACTGCGACTCGGCCACGGCGGACACGACGGACACCGCGACGAATAGCGCGGCAAAAACGGCCGCAGCGCCGAGTTCGAGCGGATTGCCGCTGGCCGTAAGCTGTATCGCGCCTTGCGCCGGCGTCTCCCGGCGCCGGTTTTTGCAGCCGATATTGCAGCGCGCAGATCAAGAAACCGGCGAGCGAGAGACCGCAGAGCGGCGCCGCCAGGAGGCGCGCCAGCGCCATATTGAAAATCGCGACGACCGCCAGGATGCGCAAATACATGATCGCGGTGGCGAGCGTGATGCCGGCTTGCGCCTGCCGCTTGAGCGTCGGGCTGCGCCTTTGGCCTGCCGGGCGAGCACGACCGTAGTCGCGGTCGATGAATAAAGCCCGCCGAGCGCCGCCATCCACAGTCCGCCGGCGGCCGCCTTCCAATAGCGCTGCGCCAGATAGCTGGCATACGAAAAGCTGCAGACGACGATGAGCGCGAGCCAGACCTGGCGCGGCGTGATCGCGGTCAGTGTCGTCACCGGGTGGTTCGGCAACAGCGGCAGGATGATCCCGGTCAGGATCAAAAATTCGCCGGCGGTGACGATCTCCCTGATCTCGAGCCGGCGCGCCAGCGCATGCAATTGCTCGCGGCCGGTGAGCAGCAGAACCGCAGCCACTGTCATCGTCACCGCGATCCAGGGCGGCAGCGCCAGCGCAATGGCGCCGAGCAAATAGGCGAGCACGTTGAGGATCGGCACGACCAGGCCGACATTGGGCTCGTCCGCGGTCTCATGCTCGCGGACATGCGCGTTGTAATAGACCAAGAGCCAGGCGCCGAGCACGAGCAGGCCGCCGGTGAACGGAATAAAGCGCGCCGGGTCGAACAGATAAAGCACGCCGCCCGCCATCGCGAGCATCGGAAAAGTACGGATGCCGCCCGGCCGCCGCTCGTCGGTATGGGCGAAAAATTCTTCGAATGACAGGCCGAGAAAGAAGCTCAGGCCGAGAAGCAGCGCGATGCTGACGGGGGAGGGTGCCGGGATCATCGCCGGGAATTATGGAGTGCGCACCCGGCCCGCTCAAGTAAGGTTGCGAACAAAACGGGACCGTGATTCAGTCGACTCCCGATCCTCCTTTGATTCGCAGTGCAGATGCTGGCGGCGCGCCTCGAAAAGCTCAATCCGCAACAGCGCCGCGCTGTCGAGCACGGCGGGTTGCCGCTTGCCGATTGCGGCCCGCTTCTCGATCATTGCCGGCGCCGGCTCCGGCAAGACCAGCACGCTGGCGCATCGGGTCGTGCATCTGATCGAAAACGGCGCCGATCCGCGCCGCATCATGCTGTTGACCTTCTCGCGGCGTGCGGCCGCGGAAATGACGCGCCGCGTCGACGTTATTCTCGCCGACGCCGCGCGCGGGCGGGCGTCTGTGCTCGCCGACGCGATGGCGTGGGCCGGCACCTTCCATTCCGTCGGCGCGCGGCTGCTGCGTGACTACGCCGAGGATATCGGGCTCGTGCGTGCGTTTACGATCCACGACCGCGAGGATTCCGCCGATCTGATGAATCTCATCCGCCACGAACTCGGCTTTTCCAAAACCAAAGAGCGCTTTCCGGCGAAAAATACCTGCCTTGCGATCTATTCGCGCGCGGTGAACGGTGAGCTCGCGCTCGGCGAGGTGTTGGGCTCGTACTTTCCGTGGTGTGCGATGTGGCACGACGAGCTGCGTCGTCTGTTCGCGCAATATGTCGAGGTCAAGCAGGCGCAGAACGTGCTCGATTATGACGATCTGCTGCTCTATTGGGCGCACATGATGCAGGAGTTCTCGATCGCGCAGGACGTTGCGGCGCGCTTCGATCATGTTCTGGTCGACGAATATCAGGACACCAACCGGCTGCAGGCCTCGATCCTTCTGGCGCTCAAGCCGACCGGCAAGGGCCTGACCGTGGTCGGCGACGACGCCCAGGCGATCTATTCGTTTCGCGCCGCGACGGTGCGCAACATCCTCGACTTTCCTGGGCATTTTTCGCCGCCGGCCGATGTGGTGACGCTCGAGCAGAATTATCGATCGACGCGGCCGATCCTGAGCGCGGCGAATGCGGTGATCGGAATGGCGCAGGAGCGGTTCACCAAAGACCTGTGGTCGGATCGCGCCTCCGCTGAGCGTCCGCAGCTCGTTGGCGTGCGCGACGAGGCGGATCAGGCGCTCTACGTGGTCGACAAAGTCTTGGAGAACCGTGAGACGGGCATCGCGCTCAAGGCGCAGGCGGTATTATTCCGCGCCTCGCACCACAGCGGCCCGCTCGAAGTGGAACTGACCCGCCGTAATATTCCGTTCGTGAAATTCGGCGGGTTGAAATTTCTCGAAGCCGCGCACATCAAGGACGTGCTGGCGGTGCTGCGCTTTGCGGAAAATCCGCGCGACCGCGTCGCCGGTTTCCGCGTTATCCAGCTTTTGCCCGGCGTCGGGCCGGCGACGGCGGCGCGAGCGCTCGACCGCGTCGCCGAATATGCCGATCCGGCGCAGGCGCTCGGCGAATTCAAGCCGCCCGCGGCGGCCGCCGCGCACTGGCCGGCATTCGTGGAAACCGTGCGCCTCGTCCGTTCCCGCGCGGCAGGCTGGCCCGCCGAGCTCGAACTCGTTCGTTGCTGGTACGAGCCGCACCTGCAACGCATTCACGACGACGCCATGGTGCGCCAGGCCGATCTGGTGCAGCTCGTGCAGATCGCCGCGACCTATTCCAGCCGCGAACGCTTTCTCACCGAGCTCACGCTCGATCCGCCGGACGTCACCAGCGATCGCGCCGGCGAACCGCTGCTCGACGAGGACTATCTCATCCTCTCGACGATCCACTCGGCCAAAGGGCAGGAATGGAAATCGGTGTTTGTATTGAACGCGGTCGACGGCTGCCTGCCGTCCGATCTCGCGACCGGAACGAGCGCGGAGATCGAGGAGGAGCGGCGGCTGCTCTATGTCGCCATGACACGGGCGCGCGACCATCTGCACGTCATCGTGCCGCAGCGCTTCTTCGTGCATGGCCAGCGCAGCGGCGGCGACCGCCACATGTACGCGGCGCGCACGCGCTTCATCCCGTCGGGCCTGCTCGCGCATTTCGAAACGTGCAGTTGGCCGCGCGCCGCGGCCGCCGATGCGGCGGCGAAATCGGCCCGCCCGCCGGTCGATATCCGGCAGCGCCTGCGCAAGGTCTGGGGCTAAGGCTTAGAGCGTGACGCTATCCCGCCTACAGCTTGAGCGTTCGCAAGCGCAGCGCGTTGGCGATGACCGATACCGAGCTGAGCGACATCGCCAGCGCGGCAACGACCGGGCTGAGCAGCAGGCCGAAGGCCGGATAGAGGACGCCCGCGGCAATCGGGATGCCGATCGTGTTGTAGGCGAATGCAAAGACCAGATTTTGGCGGATGTTGCGCATCGTCGCCCGGCTCAAGACGATGGCCCGCGCAATGCCGGCGAGATCGCCTTTCACCAAGGTAATTCCGGCGCTTTGCATCGCGACTTCGGTTCCCGTTCCCATGGCGATGCCGACAGCGGCTTCGGCCAAAGCCGGAGCGTCGTTCACCCCATCGCCGGCCATGGCGACGATGCGTCCCTCGGCTGTGAGCTTTTTGACGATGCGGTTCTTGTCCTGCGGCAGAATGTCGGCTTCGACTTCCTTGATGCCGAGCTTGCGGGCGACGGCTTCGGCGGTCGTCTTGTTGTCGCCGGTCAGCATCACGATCCGTATGCCGTCGTCGCGCAGGCTGTCGAGCGCCGCCTGCGTCGTCGACTTGATCGGATCGGCAATGGCAATGACGCCACCCGGCTTGCCGTCAACCGCGAGGAACAGGGCGGTCGCGCCGTCGCTACGGAGCGCATCGGCTTTGTGTTTAAGGTCGTCGAGCGCGATGCCGAGATCGGCCATCAGCGCCGCATTGCCGAGCGCCACGGATCTGCCGCCGATTTTGCCGGTGACGCCCTCGCCGGTGACGGACGCGAAATCCGTCGGCTCCTGGATCGAAACCTTGCGGTCGCGCGCGGCGGTGACGATGGCCGCGGCGAGAGGGTGTTCGCTCGATCGCTCAAGACCGGCTGCCAACGGCAGGATTTCGGACTCCGGCAATCCCGCCGCCGGAACGATGGCTGTCACCCTGGGCTTGCCTTCGGTCAGCGTGCCGGTCTTGTCCACGACCAGCGTGTCGACCTTCTCCATGCGCTCAAGAGCCTCGGCCGATTTGATCAGGACGCCGGCACCGGCGCCTTTGCCGACGCCGACGCCGATCGACATTGGGGTCGCCAGGCCGAGCGCGCAGGGGCAAGCGATGATGAGAACGGAGACGGCCGCGATCAGGGCATAAGACAATGCGGGAGCGGGACCCCAGAGCGCCCAAGCCACGAATGCAACGACCGCCACGCCAAGCACGGCCGGGACGAAGTAGCCCGACACGGTGTCGGCCATTCGTTGGATTGGCGCGCGGCTGCGCTGCGCCTCGGCGACCATTGTCACGATGCGCGCCAGCATGGTGTCCGCGCCCACTTTATCGGCGCGCATAATCAGAGAACCGGTGCCGTTCACCGTTCCGCCGATGAGCGTGTCGCCAGGCTGCTTGGCGGCCGGCATCGACTCGCCGGTGACCATGGACTCATCCACGGCGCTCTTGCCCTCAAGCACTTCGCCATCAACCGGCACGCCGTCGCCGGGCCGCACGCGAAGACGATCGCCGACCTGAACCAGATCGAGGATCACTTCCTCGTCGTCGCCCCCAGCCTTCAGCCGGTGCGCTGTCTTGGGCGCCAGTTTGAGCAAGGCGCGGATCGCGCCGCCGGTCTGCGCGCGGGCGCGCAGTTCAAGCACCTGACCCAGCAATACCAGCACGGTGATCACCGCGGCGGCTTCGAAGTAAACGGCAACCGTGCCGCCCATCTCGCGGAAGCCGGCCGGGAATAGTCCCGGCGCAAAGATTGCAAACAGGCTGTAGCCGTAGGCGGCGCCCGTCCCGAGAGCGATCAGGCTGAACATGTTGAGGCTGCGGTGCACGACCGACGCCCAAGCCCGTTCAAAGAACGGCCACCCGGCCCATAAGACGACCGGCGTCGACAGCGCGAATTGAATCCAGTTGGAAATGCGCGGCGGGACAAGATTGTCCAGACCAAGCGTGGGGATATGGCCGCCCATTTCCAGGACGAAGACCGGCAGCGTGAGAACCAGCCCGACCCAGAACCGCCGGCTCATGTCGGCAAGTTCGCGGTTGTCGCCGACGTCTGCCGTCGCCTCGACCGGCTCCAATGTCATTCCGCAGATCGGGCAATTGCCCGGCCCGACCTGGCGGATTTGCGGATGCATCGGACAGGTGTAGATCGCGCCTTCGAGCACGCGGAGCGCGCGTTCTTCAGATATTTGCGGATCGGCGCGAATTTGGTCGGCAGCCGGCGGAACAGAAGGAATAGACGTGATGATGACGACGTGGCGATGCGCGGTCTTCGCCGGGTCGACCGTCATGCCGCACACCGGTCGATGGCGTCCCGCATGGCCGAGTGTTCCATGTCCACAAACCTGCTTGAAACAGATACCCTGTAGGGGTATATAGCCGCTATGCAGACTGTTGCCAAGACTTCGGTGCTCAAGCGGCTGAAACGGATCGAAGGCCAGGTGCGCGGATTGGCGCGCATGGTCGAAGACGACCGCTATTGCATCGATATCGTCACCCAGCTCACGGCGGTGCGCGCGGCGCTACGCCGCGCCGAGGAGGAAATCCTCGCCGATCATGCGGCGCATTGCGTCGCGCACGCCATCGCGTCCGGCAACAAAGCCGAACAGCGCCGCAAGGTCAGTGAGTTGATTGACGTTCTTTCGCGCAGCGACCGATAGATCGCGCCGATCAATTCAACAGGATAATCGAACCCGCCGGCAAATTGAGCGATTCCGCTTCGCTCGACGTCGCCCGCCGGATCTCCGAAATCGAATAATTATAAACTTCCTGATTGATCAGTCGCCGCTCCAGTTCGCGGCGCGCCTCGTGCTCGCTGCCGGCGGCCACGCCGTATTGCATGCTTATGGTCATTCCATCGCGGTCGGCGAACGAAACTGTGGTTACGAACGGCATCTGCATTGCGCTTCCCTTTGGCAAAGTTGCCCTCATCCAATCGGCTAAACTTTAACAAAATGCTACCGATGCTCCAGGCGGCATTCGAAAGACGATGAGTTGATTGAAACGGCGCTTACGGAGGGATTAGCCGAAGTTCTTTCGTGCAAGCGCCGCGCCCCGGGCGAGTGCATCGAGTTTCATTGCGGCGATTTCGCGGCGCATCGGCGCCATTCCGCAATTCGTGCTGGCGATGATTTTTTGCGCAGGAACATATTCCGCCGCTTTGGCGATCACGTCGGCGATTTCCTCAGGCGTTTCAATCTGGTCGGTGGCGACGTCGATGACGCCGATCAAAACATCTTTACCGTGCAATAGCTTCAAGACGCTGATCGGCACGTGCGAATTGATGCATTCGAGCGAGACTTGATCGATCCGGCTGTTCGCCAGCGCGGGAAAGAACTTTTCGTATTGCCGCCATTCGGCGCCGAGCGTGGCCTTCCATTCGATATTGGCGGCAATGCCGTAGCCATAGCAGATGTGCACCGCGCTTGTGCAACCGACGCCCTCGATGGCGCGATGCAGCGCCTCGATGCCCCAGCCGGCGGCGTCGTCCATGTAGACGTTGAAGGCCGGCTCGTCGAACTGGATGACATCGACGCCGTCGGCGGCAAGCCCGCGCGCCTCCTCATTGACCAGGGCGGCAAAGGCGAAGGCCATTTTCACCCGGTCGCCGTAATGCGCGTCGGCGATGGTGTCGACGATGGTCATCGGCCCGGGCAAAGTGAATTTGAGCTTGCGCCTGGTATGGGCGCGCGCCAGCCGCGCCTCGCGTGCATGCACGCGCGAGCGCAGCCGCAACGGACCGACGACGGTCGGGCACATCGCCTTGTAGCGATCGTTGCGGATGCCCATCTCGACGCGCTTGTTGAAATCGATGTTTTCGACCGCTTCGAGGAAGCCGTGCACGAAATGCTGGCGCGCCTGTTCGCCGTCGCCAACGACGTCGATGCCGGCGTCCTCCTGCAGCTTGATCGCCAAGAGCGTGGCGTCGTCCTTGGCGGTCGCGAGTTCTTCGCCCTCGAGCCGCCACGGCGCCCACAGTTTGTTCGGCGCCGCGAGCCAGGCCGGCTTCGGCAGGCTGCCGGCGATCGTGGTGGGAAATAGAATTTCGGGCATCGGGTCCGGCCTCATCACGGGATCGACAACGCTGCAGGCAGCCGCCAGTCGTAGAGCCAATCATAATGGCTCAGGAGCCGCTGGCCGCCGATGACGCGCATCGCCGTGTTACGCACCATACCCGGCACGCTGCCGAGGTGATAGCGCTCGCCGTTGCGCGCGGCCAGCCGTTGCACTTTTCGAGTGCGGCCGCGCCGGATCGTGGAATAGCTGCGCAGGGCGGCGGCGGCATCATCCGGTATGCGCGCCAGGCATCGCGCCGCTACCACGGCATCCTCGATCGCCATCGCCGCGCCCTGCGCCAAGTATGGCAGCATCGGATGGGCGGCGTCCCCCAAGAGCGCCGCGGCGCCTTGCGAAAAGCTGAGCAACGGCCGGCGGTCGTACAGCGCCCATTTCAACCACGTCTCGGGCACGCGGATCAGCGCGTGCGCTTGCGGCGCCCAGTGCGTGGCGGAGAAATGCCGCAGCAGGTCGACGCGGCTGGCCGGCTCGCTCCAGCCCTCGCCGCTCCAGTCATCTGCGGTGATGATGACGACATTGATCACTTTGCCGCCCTTGACCGGATAGTGCACGAGATGCGCATCGCGTCCGAGCCACAGATGAATGAGCGGATCGCGAAATTCGGGCGCCACGTCCTGCGCCGGGATAAGCGCGCGCCACGCGGTGCGGCCGGCAAAACGCGGCGGCTCCTTAAAGCCCATCCGCGCGCGCGCCGCCGACCATAGCCCGTCGGCCGCGATCAGCGCGTAGCCGTGCTCGTTCCACAATCCGCCGGCGCCGGCCGCCGACACGGTGACGCCATGCGGATGGGCGGCGAAATCCTCCATGCGCATGCCGAGCTTGAGCGAAATGTTCAGCTCCTGCGCGACGGCGCCGGCCAGCGCCGCTTGCAGGTCGCCGCGATGGATTATCCAGTAGGGCGCGCCGTAGCGCTGTGCCGCGTCGCCGAGCGGGATGCGTACGATCTCGCGGCCGCTTCTTGCCGCGCGCACGCGCAAGGCCGATGGCACGACCACGTGCGGGCGGAGCCGGTCGCCAAGGCCGAGATCGATGAGCATGCGCGTGGCATTGGGCGAAAGCTGGATGCCGGCGCCGGTTTCCTCGAGCTGCCCGGCCTGCTCCAGGACGAGAACGCGAAAATCGTTGCGGGCCAGCGCAAGCGAAACCGTCAGCCCGCCAATGCCGGCGCCCGCCACAATGACGATGCGCGAGGGCGGCGGCGGCATCGGCCGGCGGTTAGACGGTTTCGCTTTTCAAGGCGCATTCCGCCGGTCGCGCTTGATAGGGCGCGAGCTTCGGATCGTGACGGTACAGCGTCGAGCAATAGGGACAGACATATTCGACGTCGTCCCCCATGTCGCAATAGACATGCGGATGGTCGAACGGCGGCAACGCGCCGACGCACATGAATTCCGTGGCGCCGATCTCGATGACCGCGACGCCCAGATCGTTGTGGAAATGCGGAACGATGTTATCCGTCATGCGCTACTTCCGGCTTCAACGGTTGCGTCACAATAGCGGGCCGAAGCTCCGATTTCCAGCAAGGCGTTGTGGTTGCGCCGTGTTGTGAAAAAGCCGCAGCGTCAGCCTTTGACCAGCGGGCACGCCGGATTGGGCGGACCGAAGGCCTGTTCGCCGGGGATTTTCGTGAGGATTTGATAATAGTCCCACGGGTATTTCGAATCCTCGGGCTTCTTCACCTGCACCAGCATCAAATCGTGTACCATCAAGCCGTCCTCGCGCAGATGGCCGTTGTGGGCGAAAAAGTCCTCGATCGGCGTCGAGCGCATCTGCGCCGCCACTGTGAGCGGCTCGTCGGTGCCGGCGGCTTGCACGGCCTTGAGATAATGCATCACCGACGAATAAACGCCGGCCTGCCACATCGTCGGCATGCGGTTGATCTTGGCAAAGAAGCGCTTCGACCAGGCCCGGGTCTGGTCGTCGGTGTCCCAATAGAACGAGGTGGTCAGCAACAACCCCTGCGCCGCCTTAAGCCCGAGCGCATTGACGTCGGTGATCAATACCAGGAGGCCGGCCATCTGCTGCCCGCTCTGGAAAATGCCGAATTCGCCGCCAAGCTTTATCGCATTGACGTTGTCAGGCGGACCGCTGGCGAGCCCGATGATCTTCGCTTTCGAGGCCTGCGCCTGCAGAATGAACGACGACAGATCCGGCGTATTGAACGGATGCGCCACCGAGCCGATCACCTTGCCGCCGTTCTGGACAATGACCTGGCTGGCATCGCGCTCCAGCGCATGGCCGAACGCGTAATCGGCGGTGAGGAAAAACCAGGTGTCGCCGCCGCGCTTGACCACTTCCTGCGCGGTGCCGACGGCGAGCGCGTGGGTGTCGAACACCCATTGCATCGAGTAGGGCGAGCAGAACTTGCCGTGGAAATCGGCCGTGCCGGTCGAGTGGGTGATGAAAAGCTTTTTACGGTCGTTGGCCACTTGCTGCACCGCCAGCCCCACCGCCGAGACCGGCACATCGACGATCAGGTCGACGTGATCGACGTCGTACCACTGCCGCGCAATTCCGGCGGCGACGTCGGGCTTGATCTGATGATCGGCGGATATGAGCTCGATCGGCTTGCCCAAAACCTTGCCGCCGAAATCGTCGACCGCCATTTGCGCGGCGGCGACCGAACCCGGTCCCGTCGCCGTCGCGGCCGGGCCCGACAGGTCGGTGAGCACGCCGATTTTGACGACATCGTCGGAAATCTGCTGCGCCCGCACCACGCCGCCGACGCAGACAAACAAGCAGGCAAACAATATGACGAGGCCAAGGGACCAAATCCGTCGCATCGTGATCCTCCCGCGGTTTTGCGTTTGTTGGCCTTAGCCTAATCCGATCCGCGGGCCTCGGCACCATGCTTTGCGGCATAGCTTGCTGCGTGACTTTGCTGCCCGAGAATTGAATCGTATGGTCGGGCCATGCCGCATTTCACCCGCGATGACGTGGAGATCGCCTTTCTCGACGAGGGCGACGGCGAGCCGATCGTGCTCGTCCATGGCTTCGCGTCCAATAAGGAGGTCAATTGGGTCGCGCCGGGTTGGGTGACGACACTCACCCGCGCCGGCCGCCGCGTCATCGCGCTCGACAACCGCGGGCATGGCGCCTCGGCAAAACTCTACGATCCGGCGGACTATCGCAGCGCGATCATGGCCGAGGATGTGCGCGGGCTGATCGACCATCTCGATCTGCCGCGCGCCGATGTCATGGGTTATTCCATGGGCGCGCGGATCGCGGCGTTCCTGGCGCTGGCGCATCCGGACCGTGTGCGTTCGACGGTGCTCGGCGGCCTCGGCATCCGGCTGGTCGAGGGGGTGGGGCTCCCCGAGACGATCGCGCAGGCGCTGGAGGCCCCGTCGCTCGCCGATGTCACCGATCCGACCGCTTACATGTTTCGCGCTTTCGCCGAGCTGACCAAATCCGATTTGTGCGCGCTGGCGGCCTGCCTGCGCGGCTCGCGCGAGACCTTAAGCCGGGATGAGGCCGGCCGGATCTCGGTCCCGGTGCTGGTCGCGGTCGGCAGCGCCGACCCGATCGCCGGCTCTCCGCAAGAGCTTGCGGACCTGATCCCCGGGGCGCGGGCCCTTGCCATTCCGGGCCGCGACCACATGTTGGCGGTCGGCGACAGGGTCTTTAAGTCCGCGGTGCTGGAATTCCTGGAAAAACGGCCCTGAGGGCGGACTATCTAGGTCGTTGGCTGACCGACTAAGCCTTTGGCCGATAAACCTTATCGGCCTGGTCTTAGTCATTGGGCTTGGGCACCGTCCCGTCCAATATGGTAGAAGGTCAGCGGTTTTTAGGAGATATACCGGTGGCGCAGCAGCAGGCGAAGTCAGCACTCGACAAGGTCGATCCGGTTTGGGGACGCGTCCGCCGCGAGGCGGAGGACATCCTTCGGCGCGAGCCGGAGCTCGCGACCTTCATTTATTCAACCATTCTGCATCACGACACGCTGGAAGCGGCGATCGTGTACCGGCTGTCCGAACGGCTCGACCATGCCGCGGTGTCGGGCGAATTGATCCGGCAGGCCTATGCGGACGCGCTCGACGACATGCCCGCGCTCGGCGAGGCATTTCGCGCCGACCTGATGGCGACGGCGGACCGTGATCCCGCCACCTACCGGCTGATCGAGCCGGTGCTGTATTACAAGGGCTTCCACGCCATCCAGACGCATCGGCTGGCGCATTGGCTGTGGGGCAAGGGCCGCCGCGACCTCGCGCTGTATTTGCAAAGCCGCGCCTCGGCGATGTTCCAATGCGATATCCATCCCGCCGCCAAGATCGGCCGCGGCATTTTCCTCGATCACGCCACCGGCCTCGTCGTCGGCGAAACCGCGGTAATCGAGGATGACGTGTCCATGCTGCACGACGTGACGCTCGGCGGCACCGGCAAGCAGGGCGGCGACCGGCATCCGAAGATCCGTTACGGCGTGATGATCGGCGCCGGCGCAAAAATTCTCGGCAATATCGAAGTCGGACATTGCGCGCGCATCGCCGCCGGCTCGGTCGTGGTCAAGCCGGTGCCGAATAACGTCACCGTCGCCGGCGTGCCGGCCAAGGTCATCGGCGTCGCCGGTTGCCCGGAACCCGCGCGCAGCATGGACCAGATGTTTCAGGACGATATTTAAGGACGCGATTGTTGTTGGCATCGCCGCGTGTTAGGCGGGGCGAAAGGGAGACGCGCGGTGGACGTTCAGGAAGTCAGGAAGCTCGACGCCTATCTCAAGAAGCTGTTCGGCAATGCCCGCATCCGCGTAGTGCCGCGGCCGAAGAAAGACGATTCAGCCGAGGTTTATGTCGGCGAGGAATTTATTGGCGTGTTGTTCGTCGACGACGAGGACGGCGATCTCTCCTACAATTTCCAGATGGCGATTTTAGCCACCGATCTGGTGGATTAGTGCCGTCACTTTGCGGCTGGATGCAATTGCGCGACGAGCCGGTCGAAGCCGGCGGCGACAGTGCGCCAATCCGCTAAGAGCCAATCGCGCGGAAAACGAAACGTGATCTGCGCCGCGTCGAGCGCGCGCTCATGGATGCAGGTGCCGGGCACGGCGGCAGCGGCCCGCGTGCAGCGCGCGAAAAACTGCTCGGGATTGGCGCCGACATAGAGCAAATCCTCGTTTTCATAGGGCGTGCCGGCGCGGAATGGCAAGATGGCGAGACCGGCCGGCCCCGCCGCTGCCTGCGCCTCGATATAGCGCGGATAGATGGTGCGCAGCCGTTCGAGCGGCGGCAATTCGGCGCCCAAGCCGGCAATGCTGACAAACAGCCGCGCGCTCTCGGTAGCGGCGGCCGCGGCGGCGGCATTTTCGGGACTAAGCGGCTGCTTGCCCGCGGGCTTGTCGTCCGGTTGCGGCGGGACGAGTGACGGCCACTGAAAGACCAGGTCGATGCGCTCTTGCTCGCCCGGATAACGTTGCACCGCTTCGCGGATTGCGGCCGGCGGCACGTCGAACAGCACGCCGGCGACAGTGATCGGCATCGCTGGCGCGTCGATTGAAACCGGCTCGCTCGGCCAGGTCGGCCACAGCACGTAAGAGACGAAAACCGCGACGCCCGTGACGATGAGCACCGTGACGGCAAACGGCCACGACAGCACCGCGCGGGTCTGGCCGCGCGTCTGGCCGGATGCTTTGCGTCGGGGAACCGCGTGCGCCGTCATGAGGAGTGCCGCTTTGCACGAATCAGCGGTCAGTATCGCACGGGATTTTGCGTTATGGCTTGGACGGCGCCGATTGCGGCGCGCCCGGTCCCGAAGCAGGAGGGGCCTTCGGCGGCGCGGCGATTTGCGCGGCCAGCGTCGCCGCGATTTTGGCATGCGCCGCGGCGTTAAAGTGGATGTGGTCCCATTGATACCAATCTGACGGAATTGGGTCCGGGTCATAGACGATGACGCGGATGCCGCGCGCGCGCAGCCGCTGCGCCATCGCCGCGATATTGGCGGTGCGGGCCGCCTTGGTGCCGAAAAACCGCAGATCGTTGGCGCCCGGCTGTAAAATGACAATGTCGGTGCCCTTGGGCACGGCGCCATCGAGGCGGTTGAGCATGCCCGCCGTGACATCGCCGTTCACGCCGGCATTGGTGACGTCGGCATCGATGCCCTTCTTGCGCAGCAGCGTCTGCAATATTGCCGGATAGGCATTCGCCTCGCCGACGCCAAAGCCGGTTGTGTTGCTGGCGCCGATGGCGACGATGTGGAGCACCGCCGCTTCGACCGGCGAGACGAGGCAGAGCGCCGCCAACAGCGCCAATGCACGCACAAAAGACACGGCCTAACCTCCGGGCGTTAAATCGTTAAAGCGACGCCATTAACCTTTCTTTAATCATCTCGTAGCGGTGCGGATCATCCTCTGCAATGGCTTGTCCCTAGGGAGACGCCCGATGCTTGCAGCGGTGCCGCTGGATATTTCGCCGGAGACGATCGAACTCTTTTTTTCGCTCGCCATCGGCTTTGCCGTCGCTGGCCTGTGCGCCAGCGGCTATCGCCTGTTCAGCCGGCACTTCCCGAGCTTCCGGCTGCTCGAAGTGGGCCCGGTGGCGGCGCGCTTCGCCGCCATCCCGCTGCTCATGTTCTCGGCGCCGTTCATCATCATGCGCAATACTATCCGCGGCAGGCGCATCGAAGGCCGCCGCACCGAGATCGTCATGGTGGCGACGGTGATCGCCGGACTGTGGAGCCTGATGTCCGGAACCGTCGTGGTGCTCGCGCTTCAAGCGCTGCTCAACGTCTGATATTCCTCCCGGCATGATCTATGAACTCGACGGCCACCGGCCGGAACTGCCGGAGGAGGGCCGCTACTGGATTGCGCCGACCGCGACGCTGATCGGCAAGGTGCGGCTTAAGACCGACGCCAGCGTCTGGTTCGGCGCGGTGCTGCGCGGCGACAACGAATGGATCGAGCTCGGCGAGCGCTCGCAGATCCAGGATAATGCGACCCTGCATACCGATCCGGGGTTTCCGATGACCATCGGCCCGAACTGCGTGATCGGCCACAATGTCATCCTGCATGGCTGCACCGTGGGGGCGAACAGCCTGATCGGAATGGGCGCGATTTTGCTCAACGGCGCGCGCATCGGCGAAAATTCGCTGGTCGGGGCGGGCGCGCTGATCACCGAGGGCAAATCGTTTCCGGCGGGATCGCTGATCGTCGGCGCGCCGGCGCGCGCCATCCGCACGCTCGATGCGGCGGCCATCGAGCGCATCGCCGGCGCCGCCGATATTTATGTCCGGCGTTTCAAGCAATATGCCAAGGCACTGAAGCCGGTCTGATAGCCCCGCCGAGAGGCTTATTTGGCGGCGGCCTGCGCGGCGCTGTCGGGGCTCCCGGGCGCGCCGGCAATACGAACCTGGTCGCCCGAGGCGATGCCGTCGGGCGGGTTTTCGATGACGCGGTCGTCGGCGGCGAGGCCGGAGCCGATTTCGACCACTTTGCCGAGATCGCGCGCGATCAAGACGGCTTTGAGCACCACGCGATTGTCGTTACCGACCGTAGCGACGTGCAAGCCGCTGCGGTCGAAGATCAGCGCGCTCGCCGGCACGTTGATGGCGACCTCCGGATGGGGCAGGTCGAAACTGACATTGGCGGGGTGCTCGGCGCCGGTAGTGGATCAATTTCAATTGGAGCGGGGGGGATAATATGAAAAGGCGGAGTGAGTGAGCACTTTGATACAGTCTGCTGGTTTCAGCAGGCTCAGAACTCTACAGCCAGGGAGACGCCAACAAGGTGTCCCCAGTCAGGAGGCTGTCATGAGTGATGCCGACCTGTTTCGGCAGTATGCGAAGGAGGCCATGCAGGGGTCCTCCAAAGCCGCGAGCGAAAATGATAAGCAAACCCTAATCGACCTTGCCTTCACTTGGTCGCAGGCAGCGTTGATCAGCGACAGGGTATTGGGATCAAGCTTTGTTTCTTCACCGCGCGACGTTGGTGAAGCCACAACTCTCACTTGCTCTTGATCCAGTGGGCCGCGTCGGACTCCGTGGCGAAGGTTCGGATTTCCTCTGGCGCGATCCCGTGCGGAGCGCCGCGCTGTACGACCAGCCGCAACTCAAAACTTGATACCAGTTCAGCGTTACAACCAAACACCGAATAGAGACGAACCACTATAGGGAGGCAATTCCATGTCGATCGGAACCATTCTGCTCATCATCTTGGTCATTATCTTGCTCGGGGGCTTTAGCGGATTCGGAGGCGGCCCCTTCTACGGGACCGGCTACTACGGTGGTGGCGGCCTCGGCCTCGTACTCATTATCGTGCTGGTCTTGGTTTTGCTCGGCAGGCTTTAAACTGCCAGCGCACTGCGCCCGTTTAAGATTGTTTCAATTTTACTGCGCGAGCGCGACGCGCCGTTGCTTCGATAATTTCGAAAAAGTCGAACGCTAAAAGTCCAATCGCCGCGATTCCGAGCAGTACGCCGCCGCAAGGTATTTCACGAAGCGGATTCGTCGGCGCCATCTTGCCGGCAGCTTTGGCGACAGCAAAACCTCGTCGAAAAAAGGTGCGGGCGGTCCCTGGGGGAGGACCGCCCGCGCGCGAACCCGGTCTGGGGACGGGGAGGGGTGGGGACGTGACCGGACTCGCGTAGTTCCTTTCGCCTAGCGTGCCGTCGCAGTGAGCGGCGTTGCGCGCGGATCGCCGAGCGAGACCCAAACATTCGGATCCGATTGCGACTGCCGCTTCACGAAGCGGTAGCCGGTGTCGGCCCACAGCAGGATGTCGTCGGTCTGATTGTCGAGGATGTACTCGCCCTTATCGGTCTTGGCGGTGAGAATGGCGTGGCCGTCGCCGTTCTTGTCGCGCACCACGGTCATCAGCAGCGCCTCGCGCGGCCAGCCCGCCTGCATCAGCATCTTGCGTTTCTGCAGCGCGTAATCCTCGCAGTCGCCGTAGCCGTCGTCGGGATAATTCCAGCGTTCGACAACGCCCCAATGATCCATGTCGGTCATCGGTTTGACGTGGCTGTTGACCCACAGATTGATGCGCTGGAGATCCTTCCAGGCTTCCGTCGACAGCACGACGTCGCGCGGCGCCGACGGCTTGGTTTTGCATTCCGGATCGTATTCGACGCAGAACTCGACCCAGCCGATCGGCGGCCGCGTGGCATCGCCGACGGCGGCGAACAGCGGACGCTCCTCGGCATTGCCGCCGCTTGGCACGGCGAACACCGCCAGCGCGATGATGCCTGCGGCCACGCCGCGTTTGAGGATTGCTTTTGCAACCGGTTTCATTGTGACCCCTTCCCGTCTCGTCGGGGTCACGTTTCGCACAAAGTTTTTGCGCCGCGGCTAAGTTGAGTCGTTCAATTTGAAGTAAAAACGCTTCAAGACACAGCAAAAGTCGCTCGAACTTCTCAGCGAATATTGTGTAAAATTCGAACTATTCTATGTTGAGTCAAATTGTACGGATGCGCGCGATCGCCGCGACGGGCGCGGGTTTATGCCGCCACGCGCACTGTTGGCGCCGCTGTCGGGAACCGGTCGGTCTCGGAAATGGACTATGAAAACGGCGCGCCGGCGCTGCGTTTGGCGCGGCCGGCGAGCCAAAAATTGTCGGCTTGGCGTTTACCCGCCGGTGACGCTTTCTTCGAGGAAGTCTGGATGCAGCGACCGGGTAAACTCGATGGCAAAACCGTCTTCGAGGTGACGCACCACGCGGCCCTGCACTTTGCCGAGCGTGACCAGCGTCCCGATCGGCGGCCGTTGATCGGTGGCGATACCGGCGCCGGATTCCGATACGTCGATGATGCGGCAGGTGAGATTGACGCCGTTCGGCATGATCAGGCGGCCGACCGGATTGCGCGGCACGATACGGCCGTGGCGGCGGTCTTCCGGCAGGCCGAGGATATGCCGGTTGGCGAGCCAGGTGAGCTGCGCCGCGAGCTTGTCGCGTTTGCGCGCGGTCGCCGAAATCGTCATCGCAAAGCCGTTCTGGAACAGGCGTGCGATTTGGCCTTCTAGCCGGCCGAGATGATCGACATAGGCAATGACGCGCTCGCCGGCGATGCCGCCGACCGGCGCGATCAGCGCCATGCCGCCCGGCGACATATTCACGACCTGACAGGGAAACTCGCGGCGGTCCGCCAGCATGTAGCGGCCGAGCAAATTGACCTTCACACGCTGATGGCGGCGGCGATCCTGGTTCAGGGCCCGCAAACTCGGTATTCGCTCAGCTAACGCCATAGGTTTTCATTCGCCCGCCGCGGCAGGGCAGAACCCTAGGCGTGCGATGTTAACGGCCCGTTAGCTCCTTAAGGGGCTCGCAAGCTGCGGCGAAAGCCAACGGCGTTAGGTGCGGCCGCCTTCGTAGACGACGAGTCTTTGCCGTTGCAGCGGCGCCATGAAGCGCGGCAACAGGCGCGTATCGACCGTCGCCCCAACGTGGCGGCGGCCGCCCAGCGTCAGCGCGCCGATCGGGCTTGAACCGAGCCAGGACGGGATTTTGAGCGGGGCCAGCACGCCGATCGTGCGCGCGAGACTCGGCCGGCTTGCGCTCAGCGGCAACAGCAGGAGCTCAAGCTCGATCGGTTCTCCGTCGCCGCTCTGGCCGGTCACTGCGGCAACGGTGCCGACCCGCTCGGATTCGAGAATGTTCAGGAGGTCGGTGACGATTGGCTGGCTTGCTGCGGCCCAAAGCCCGATGAAGGCCTCGCCTTTGAGCTCACGGCCGAACAGGGCGCAGATCCGCGTGCCGGCCAGCCGAAACGGATGTCCCGCGCCGCCGTCGAGCGCCAGGATGAAGGCGTCGCTGAGCACCTGGCGAATGGCGCCGGGTTCGATCTCGGTGCGCTCGGGCGCCGGACGCTTGCCGCGCCGCTCCTGCCAATACGCATAGAGTTCCCGGCTCGCTGCGTGTTTCATGGACGAAACGCTCCCTGCAAACGCGCCGGAACCGGCCACCTGTCCCTGATCGGGACAGGCATTGCGGCGAACGGCTGCGTGACGCGGTGCGGAGCAGGGTGCGTGCCGGGCGTGCGCGTTTGCACCGGAGCGCGGCGCTAACGCGGAATTAAACTTAACGAAACGTTGACGTTGGCCGGGCGGCGTTGGCCGCCTAGGGTGGCTTTACCGAATACGGGAGGCGAGGGGATGTGACCGACGCCGCGCGATGCGAGTGCATCGACCGGCGTCGAGCGCGGACACCCCGCGCAGGTTGCAAAAGGGAGGACCTTGGTCCTCCCTTTTGTTTTCTGGCGCCGGGTTCGCGGCCCCGCCGTCGCGTGGCGCTTGTTCTTGCCGCCGCGCCGGCCTATCTCGGCGTGGCTTAAGGTGCCGTCCGGTGACGCAAGACCCCGAGCCCAAATCCCGCGAGCCGATATTCAACGTGCCGCTCGCCGTCATCGCGACGGTGATTGTGCTCGTGCTGGTGCATGTCGTCCGTGCGTTTTTTCTGACCGACGAACAGGACGCCGAAGTTATTCTCTGCTTCGCGTTCATTCCGGCCCGCTACGGTACCGACGCCGGCATCACCGGCGCGTTTCCCGGCGGCTTGGCCGCCGATCTGTGGACCTTCTTCACGTACGCGTTTCTCCACGCCGATCTCATGCATCTGGGTCTCAATCTCGCGTGGCTCCTACCGTTCGCAACCGCGCTGGCGCGCCGTTTCGGCGCGTGGCGCTATAGCGCTTTCATGCTGGTGACGGCCGCGATCGGCGCGCTTTCGCATCTCGCCACCCATTTAGGTGCGATCGAGCCGATGATCGGCGCGTCGGCGGCGATTTCGGGCGCGATGGCGGCGGCTATGCGATTTGTCCTCCAGCAGGGCGGTCCGCTTGCCGTGTTCCGCGAAGGCGCCAGCGCCGGCTATCGCGTCCCTGCGGCGCCGCTCGGCGCGATACTGCGCGACCCGCGGTTTTTGCTGTTCCTCGCGGTCTGGCTTGGACTGAATGTTCTGCTGGGTTCCGGCACCGTGACTTTTGGCGAGGAGGCCGGACAGGAAATCGCCTGGCAGGCGCATGTCGGCGGCTTTTTCGCCGGTCTATTCCTGTTCAACGCTTTCGATCCTGTCGTGCCGTCCGCGGAACCCGATGCCGAACCGGGCGCCTGATTACCGGCTCGATACCGCGCCGCCGTGCACGATGCCGCTGCGCTCAGCGCATTCCCCAGCCGCGGCTGCGGCTATATGATAGCGGCTGGCGACGCGGGGTGGCAGTCAATGCGACGGCGGGCAAGTCTTTTGGCTGTTGTGTTAATCGGCTGTGCCATCGGCGCCTCCGCAACCGCTGCATCGGCGGCGGGAAAATCCGGCTGGCGCAATCCTCGTCGCTGACGAATTGCATGATGACATGCAATTCCCAGGCAGCGACTTGCCTGACCACATGTCTGGTTCCCGGCACGCCGCCGACCGGCGCCGCGACCGCGAACGGCAATGCCACTTTGAATACGGCCTGTCAGGTCAATTGCTCGATACAGCGGATCTCCTGTCAGACGACCTGCTCGCAATCCTTTCCGCCGCAGTGATGTCCCCTAGCTCAGTTCGGCAATTGATTCCGTGATCGAGTTCGATCGCCTTTTCGGTGGCGGCCTGGCCGATCGCGATCGACTCGGCGGCGCGATGAAAATCGAGCCAGCCGATATGGCCGATATGCGGCGTGATGTGGACGTCCGGCGGATCGCCGGCGAGCCGCATGCGGGTGAGGCGATCTTGCATGATATTGAACGACTCGATCATGACGCCGGAAAAGCTTGGCCGCGCGTCGCCGGCGATGATTTGACGCCTGATCGCCCGTTCGGCGCCAAAAATACCGCGCAGGCGGGCGAAGCCGTTGCGCGGCTCGGCGGGTGCCGCAACAGAATGATTGTCGGTGGGTTCCGCGCCATGGCTGGCGATGGTGGCGCCACGGCCGAACCGGTCGCCCTCCATATTGACCGCGATGACGACGCGGGCGCCAAGCGCGCGCGCCGCCGAAACCGGCACCGGGTTGACCAGCGCTCCGTCGACGAGCCAGCGGCCGCCGATATGGACCGGCGGGAAAATGCCCGGCAAGGCGTAGGAAGCGCGGATCGCCAGCGCCAGCGAACCGCGCGTCAGCCAGACTTCGTGACCGGTTCCGATCTCAGTGGCGATGGCGGCGAAACGGATCGGCAAATCCTCGATCGCCGCGTCGCCGATCGATTCCTCCAGCCGGCTGGCGAGCCGGCCGCCGCCGATCAGCCCCGCGCCGCCGATCCTGACGTCGAGATAGCCGATCACCCGCCGCCGCGTCAGCGAGCGCGCCCAGGCCTCGAGTGTGTCGAGCTGTTTGGTGCCGTAACAACCGCCGACCAGCGCGCCCATCGAGGTTCCGACAATGATGTCGGGCGAGATGCCGTGCGCCAGTAGCGCGCGCATGACGCCGATATGGGCAAAGCCGCGCGCCGCTCCCGAGCCGAGAACCAGTCCGATCGAGGGGCCGTCGCGTTTGACGCCGGCGGAGCCGGCATCAACGGCCTTATTTGACACGTCCGTGGTACTCAACGGATCCTCGTATCCTAGCGTATCACCGCCGGCGAAATCGCCAACAAGCCGGACGCCAAGATATGGTGAAAGCAACGGCGAGTCAGCTAGATAAGACGATGCTGCCGAGTGCCGCCGCGCCCGCTGACGGGCCGCAACCGGCTTGAAATTGCCGCGATTAGGATCGACAAAAATCGCGATGTCAGGGTGGGGCTTGGACATGTCTCGGTGCGGCGTCGTGGCCGTGGCGGCGGTGGGGCTTTTCCTCTTCGCTTGCGCTCCCGCATTCGCCCAAATGCGCGGTCTCGTGTCGCCGCAATCGACCGCCTCCGTGCCGCTGTCCACCGGCACCGGATCGCCCGGCGCCTCGATTGTCTCGCCGGCTCCGCTGCGCCATGCCCCCGGTCGCGCAGGCCGGGCCACCCGTTCCAGCCGGCCGCGTGGCGCTCGTCGTTGCCGCGCGCTATGGGCACGATGCGGCGCCCATCAGCGCCGGACTGATCTGGCGCGTCTATGCCGCCAAGCCCGACGCGACCGGAGTGTTTCGCCTGATCAAGGAAGACCATGCCGCGGCGCCGACATTCGTGCTGCCGCCCGGCAGCTATGTGGTGCATGCGAGCCTGGGCCTCGCCAGCGCCGCCAAGCCGGTCGTGCTGCGCGCCGAGACGGTCCACGAGGTTTTCGATATTCCCGCGGGCGGCGTGCGGCTTGAGGGCCGCGTCGGCGACGTGCGCATTCCGGCCGGCCAGATTTCGTTCGATATCTATACCGGCAGTCAGTTCGAACCGACGGAGCGCCGGCCGATCGCCCAGAACGTGATGACCGGCGATGTCGTCTTGCTGCCGGAAGGCACCTACAACATCGTGTCGAATTACGGCGACGGCAATTCGGTGGTCCGCTCCGACCTGCAGATTCAGGCGGCCAAGCTCACCGATATCGTGGTGACCCATCGCGCCGCCGTCATCACGCTCAAGCTCGTCAATAATTCCGGCGGCGAGGCGCTGGCCAATACGCAATGGACGGTGCTCACCCCCGGCGGTGACGTGATCAAGGAATCGATCGGCGCCTTCCCGCGCATCGTGCTGGCTGAAGGCGATTACCACGTCATCGCGCGCAACGAGGGCCGGACTTTTCAGCGCGACTTCAAGGTCATCACCGGCGTCGATGGCGAGGTCGAGGTGCTGGCGCGGTGAAACTCGCCAGATCGATCACGCCGCCTTCTTCATCCGCGCCACGTCCGGCGGCACGGCTTCCTGCGGCGAGCGCTGCAAGCGCCGCGTCGAGCGGCATGGTCTCCTGCTTCTCGCTGCCGAGACGGCGGATGGAGACGGTGCGCTCGGCGGCTTCCTTCTTGCCGACGACAAGAAGCGCCGGGACTTTCGCCAGCGAATGCTCGCGGACCTTGTAGTTGATCTTCTCGTTGCGCAGATCGCCTTCGACGCGCAGCCCCGCCCGCCGCGCCGCCGCGATGGCTTCGCGCGCATAATCGTCGGCGTCCGACGTGATGGTCGCGACCACCGCCTGCAGCGGCGACAGCCACAGCGGCAGATGCCCGGCATAGTGCTCGATCATGATGCCGGTAAAACGCTCGAGCGAGCCGAACATCGCGCGGTGCAGCATCACCGGCGTCACCTTGTTGGAATGCTCGTCGATATAGAAGGCGCCGAGCCGGCCCGGCATGTTGAGATCGACCTGCACGGTGCCGCACTGCCAGTCGCGGCCGATGGCGTCGCGCAGCACATATTCGAGCTTGGGGCCGTAGAACGCGCCTTCGCCTTTGTTGAGCGTCCACGGCCGGCCGGAGGCTTCCAGCGCCTTCATCAAGGCGGCTTCGGCCTTGTCCCACACCGCATCCTCGCCGATCCGCTTGTCCGGCCGGTCGGAGAATTTGATGCGCACGTCGTCGAAGCCGAAATCCTCGTAGATCGACAGGATCAGATCGTTGACCTTGAGCACTTCGCTCGGCGATCTGCTCCTCGGTGATGAAGATATGCGCGTCGTCCTGGGTGAAAGCGCGCACCCGCATCAGCCCGTGCAGCGCGCCCGACGGCTCGAAGCGGTGCACCTTGCCGAACTCGGCGATCTTGAACGGCAGGTCGCGGTAGGATTTCAGCCCGTTCTTGAAAATCTGGATGTGGCCGGGGCAGTTCATCGGCTTGACCACGAAGGTGCGCTCGTCCTCCTCGCGCGGCTCGATGAGAAACATCGCCTCGCGGAACGTCGCCATGTGGCCGGACGCGACCCACAGCGAGGAATCGATGAGCTGCGGCGCGTTGACCTCGGCATAGCCGGCGTCGGCCTGGCGGCGGCGGATGTAGTTTTCCAGCGTCTGGAACAGCGTCCAGCCTTTGGGATGCCAGAACACCGAGCCGGGCGCTTCTTCCTGGAAATGGAACAGATCCATTTCGCGGCCGAGTTTGCGGTGGTCGCGCTTTTCCGCTTCCTCGATCTGCTTGAGATAGGCGTCGAGCTCTTCCTGCTTGGCGAACGCGGTGCCGTAGATGCGGGACAGCATTTCGCGGTTTGAATTGCCGCGCCAATAGGCGCCGGCGACTTTCATCAGCTTGAACGCATTGCCGATCTTGCCGGTCGAGGTCATGTGCGGACCGCGGCACAGATCGAACCAGTCGCCTTGCTTGTAGATTTTGATCTGCTGGTCTTCCGGAATGGCGTCGACCAGCTCGACCTTGAAGCTCTCGCCCATGTCGGCGAAGACGCGTCTTGGCCTCGGTCGCGCGACCAGATTTCCTTGGTGAACGGTTTGTCGCGCGCGATGATCTCGCGCATCTTCTTCTCGATGGCGGCGAAATCTTCCGGCGTGAACGGCTGCGTTGCGGAAGAAATCGTAATAGAAGCCGTTCTCGATCACCGGGCCGATGGTGACCTGCGTGCCGGGCCACAGCGTCTGCACCGCTTCGGCGAGCACATGCGCGGCGTCGTGGCGGATGAGTTCCAGCGCGCGCGGATCGTCGCGGGTCAGAAATTCGATCTTGGCGTCGTGCTCGATCGGATCGGCAAGATCGGCGAGCTTGCCGTCGAGCGCCATCGCCACCGTGCGCTTGGCGAGCGAAGGCGAAATGCCCTTGGCGATGTCGAGGCCGGTTGTGTCGTTGCGGATAATCCCGACGCGCGCCGTCGGGAAAGGTCAGCGCGACCATTATTCACTCCTGTTTGCTCACTCGCTGCGAACGAATGCAGGTAAGCATGGCCGGACGATTTCAGTGTTCCATGGCAGAGCCGGAATTGGTGCCGCGCCAGCGTCCGTAGCGCCACGGCATATACCAGTGCGATTTTGCCGGCAACGTCTCGGCGATGAAATCGAGCCCCGATGTGCCCCACGGCTGGCAGCGCAACAGCCGCGCCAGCGTCATCCAGCCGCCGGCCCAAAGACCGAAGCGGTCGAGCGCCTGGTCGGCATAATCCGAACAGGTCGGGAGGTGACGGCAGTCAAAGCCGATCAGCGGCGACAGTGTGTGCCGATAGATTTTGACCATGCCGCGTCCGACCAGACGTGGCGCATTGCGTGAAGCGTCAAAAAGGGGGTCGAGCGGGACAAGTTACCCCGCCGCGGCTTTGCCGCCGCGCTTCTTCTCGATCTGGCCGATGGCGTCGACCACGGCTTCGAAGGTGAGCAGCGTCGAGGCATGGCGCGCCTTGTAATCGCGCACCGGTTCGAGCACCGCGATGTCGGCCCACTTGCCGTTCGCCGGCGGCGCGCCGTTCTCCTTGAGCATTTTGCGCACGCTTTCGCGCAATTCGCGCAATTCGGCCGCCTTGGAGCCGACGATGTGGCTCGCCATGATCGAGGACGACGCCTGACCAAGCGCGCAAGCCTTCACCTCATGGGCGAAGTCGGTCACGGTATCGCCGTCCATCTTCAGGTCGATGGTGACGGTCGAACCGCACAGCTTGGACAGCGCGGTTGCGGTCGCGTCCGGATCGGCAAGCCGGCCGATCCGCGGGATCGTGCCGGCAAGCTCGATAATCCGGCGATTGTAAACCTCGTTGAGCATCGCAAAATCGGGCACTTAGCCGAGTTTATTGAGTCTCCACCTGACAATCCACTATATAGGCGTTACCAGAATGGATTTGAAGTTCCGGCATTCGCCTGCCGATTGGAGAAACGATGGACGCCGTTGTTAAGCCGATTACCAAATTATCGCCTCGCGGGCCGCTGTCCGATCACGTCCGCACCGCGCCCGTTGCCGTCGAAGCAAAGCCGTCGCGCGAGGAGGCGGAAGCGGCGGTGCGCGCGCTGATCGCTTACATTGGCGACAATCCGTCTCGCGAAGGCCTTGCCGGGACCCCTAAGCGCGTCATCGCGGCATTGGACGAGCTTTATCGCGGCTACGGCGAAATTCCGGCCGAAATGCTGGCTCGCACATTTGGCGAAACAGAGCCCTATGAGGATTTCGTTCTCATTCGCGACATCGGCTTCACCTCGCATTGCGAGCATCACATGATGCCGTTCTACGGCAAAGCGCATGTGGCCTATCGGCCGGTGGATCGCGTGGTCGGGCTGTCGAAACTTGCCCGGCTCGTCGACGTTTACGCCCGCCGCCTGCAAACGCAGGAGCACCTGACCTCGCAAATCGCGACCGCCATCGACGAAGTGCTCAAGCCGCTCGGCGTCGCGGTGCTGATCGAGGCCGAGCACACTTGCATGTCGATCCGCGGCGTGACCAAGCCGGGCGCTTCGACGGTGACGACGCGTTTTCTGGGAACGTTCCGGGACAGCCCGGAGGACCAGCTGCGGTTTGTGACGCTCGCGCGCGGCGCCGCGGGCAAACGCTGACGATCGAACCGGGGGCTCCCTTGGCGGAGACATCACCATTCGCGCCGCCGGGGTCGGACGCCGATCTCGAAGACGGTCTTGCGCTGACGCCGAAATTCGATGCCGACGGGCTTGTCACGGCCGTCGCCACCGACGCCGCGTCGGGCGACGTGCTGATGGTCGCGCATATGAATGCGCAGGCGCTGGCAAAAACCATCGCGACCGGCGAGGCGTGGTACTTCAGCCGCTCGCGCGGATCGCTGTGGAAGAAGGGCGAGACCTCCGGCCACACCCAGCGCGTCGTCGAAATGCGCATCGATTGCGATCAGGACACGGTCTGGATCAAGGTCGAGCAGGCGGTCGCTGCCTGTCACACCGGCCGCCGCTCGTGCTTTTATCGCGCCGTGCCGCTCGGCAAAACCGGCCCGGTCAAACTCGAATTCCGCGACGAGAGAGTTTTCGATCCGAAGGCGGCGTATCCGGCGAAAGACTGATCGGCGCGTAGTGCTGATGGCCGGCCCGCATGGCAAAGCGCGGATCGATTTTCGGAGGCCACCATTATGTTAGTTCTCGTTATCTCGACGCCGCGGCCCGAACGGCCTTCCGATCTTGCAGCGCTTCGGCAAAGCTTCTGGCCATGGATTGCCAAGTATGAAGCGAGCGGGGTGTGCCGGCATGTCTACGCCCGTGTCGGGCGTGGCGCGATCGCCGTCTTCGATGTCGAGAGCAATGAGGCGTTGCATCAAATCTTGAACGAGTGGGCGGACATCATTCCCGCGCATTTCGATACCTATCCGCTCGTCGACCTGGAAGCGACCAAGCGAATGCTTGCCGCCCAAGTGGCAGCGAAGAATTGAACCAGGTATTCGCTCCTCGCAATGACGGCGATTATTTTTTCGGCGGCGTCGCGCGCGCCAGCAATTGTTGCGCGCGCGTCAGATGCGGGCGGTCGTACATCACGCCGCCGATGCCGACGACGCCGGCTGCCGGATCGGCGGCGAACGCGGCGATGAGCGCCTGCGCATGGTTGAGCGCTTCCGCCGAAGGCGTGAACGCCTCGTTGATGATCGGCACCTGCGCCGGATGGATCGCCATCTTGCCGAGAAAGCCGTCGCGGCAGGCTTCGGCGCATTCGAGGCGGAAACCTTCGGTGTCGCGGAAATCGACGTAAACCGTTCGATCGCCGGAACGCCCGCCGCGGCGGCGCCGGCGAGGCAGAGAACGCGCGCCAGCCGATAGGGATCGAGCCAGCGCCCTTGCGCGTCGCGGTTCGCCTCGCGCGCCGAGTTCGGCCGACAAATCCTCGGCGCCCCAGGTCAGCGCCGATCAGCCGGGCGCTGGCGCCGGCGAACGTGCCGGCGACGAAACAACGCGGCCGCGGTTTCGGTGGCGATCGGTAGGATTTTGATATGGCCGTCGGGCAATCCGCTACGCGCTTCACGGACAGCGAGCTTGGCGTCGGCATGGATGACGGAAGCGCCGCCTTCCGCCTTGGGCAGCATGATGGCGTCCGGTTTCGCCGCCGCGATGGCATCGAGATCGGCATCGGTGAGGCCGGTCTGCAAGCCGTTGACGCGCACCATCAAGATACGGCCGGCTTGCGCTCGCGGCGGCTTCCTGAGAAACGCCGCCGCGCTGTCTCGCGCGCGCGCTTTGCCATCGAGCGCAATCGAATCTTCCAGGTCGACGATCAGCGCGTCGGCGCCGCTCGTCATCGCGCTTGATCGAGTTTCTTGGCGCTGTCGGCCGGAACGAACAGGAGCGAGCGCATTCGGGTTTCGGCGCTTACTTCGGCCGCATGCGGATAAAGGCCTGGCGGTGGCATTCGGCGACGAGCTTGTTGTTCTGATTAAAGGCGCGGTGATGAAACTCGACGATGCCGGCGCCCGGCCGCGACTTCGATTCGCGCTTGCCGATGACTTCGGTGGTGCAGTGAACGGTGTCGCCTTCGAACAGCGGATGGGGAAATTTCACGTCGGTCATGCCGAGATTGGCGATGGTGGTGCCGACCGTCATGTCGGACACCTGAATGCCGATCATCAGGCCGAGCGTGAACAGCGAATTCATCAGCGGCTGTCCCCATTCGGTCTCCTGCTCGCAGAACTGCCGGTCGATATGGAGCGGCTGCGGGTTGAGCGTCATGTTGGAGAACAACATGTTGTCCATCTGCGTGACGGTGCGCGTATAGCGGTGCTCGACCACTTCGCCGACGACGAAATCCTTCGAAATAAAGGCCGCCGCGCTTGTGCCGGATGGCTGTCTCAGTCGGCATCTTTACCTCCACTTTGCTCCAGTTCGCTCTGCTTAGCCCCTTGGCGTCGTCTTTTCGTTAAGGCGACGTTTACCATAATTGTTAATGATCGCTAACGCTCGAGAAAGCCGGTGGGAGCCGGCAGGGGAGCAAAAGACATGCTGGTCGATTCCAGCAATTCACCGCCGGTTCGACGGTGACCGGCGCTATTCGGCAGGCGGCTCAGGCTACCGGGACGAGCTTCCAATACCTTTTGGCAACGGCGCAGGTCGAATCCGGGCTCAATCCGCAAGCCGGCGCTCCGACCTCGTCGGCGCGCGGGCTTTTCCAATTCGTCGAGCAGACCTGGCTCGGCACCATCAAGCAGTCGGGTGCCGCGCTCGGCTATGGCCAATATGCCGCCGCCATCACTCAGACGCCGTCCGGCCGCTACGAGGTGAGCGATCCGGAGATGCGGAACGAAATCCTTAAGCTGCGCATCGATCCGACCGCGAATGCGGTGATGGCGGGCGCCTTCACGCAAGCCAATGCGGCGCTGTTGTCGGAACGGCTCGGCCGCTCGCCGAGCGAAGGCGAGCTCTACATCGCGCATTTCCTCGGCGCCGGCGGGGCGGCACATCTGATCTCGGCCGCCGCCAGCGATCCGAGCGGCACCGCGGCGCGCTATTTTCCCAATGCGGCGCAAGCCAATTCGTCGATTTTCTACGACCGCACGACCGGCGCGGCGCGCAGCCTGGCGCAAGTGCGCGATGTGCTCACCGCGCGCTATGACGTGGCGGCGAACGGGTCAAGCAAAGGCATGAGCGTGGCGCAAGCTAATGCTCATTCTCCAGTCGTTCCGGTGATTACGATCTCTCCCGTTGCGCGTACCGCTGCCGCAACGCCCGCCGTTCCGATGACGATGGCCGCTGCCACGCTTCCGGCCGCTGCCGCCGCCACCGCGGCACCCGACACCGCCGGCATGACCAGCGCATTCGCCAATGCCGTGCCGAAGCGGGTGGAGCAAGAAAACGAGATTTTCCACGGCCTGTTCACCGATCCCGGCCGCAGCGGCCCTGTCGCCGAGGTCGTGAGCCAGCTTTGGGGCGTATCCACCGCGCCATCGCCGGCGGCCTCCGGCGGGATGCGCGATCTGTTCAAAGACGACGAGCAGGGCGGCTAACGGCCCTGCCGTGTGACGGCATTTTCCGCATAATCCGCGGTCAATCATGGTGAACGATTTGTTAAGCGCCGCACCGTTAGCATCGCAATCGGTCCCCAATTCCGCGCGGGTGAGCGAGCGATGATCGTCCGCGATTTTCTGCAATGGGTGCGCACCGCGCCGGCCAGCGAGCGGGCCGAAGCCACCAGCGCGCTTGCGCGCGCGTATTTGTATTCCGATCTGTCGCCCGACGATCTCGCCGCCGCCGAAGGCGCCATGCTGATGCTGCTCGACGATCCGTCGCCGCTGGTTCGCCGCGCGCTCGCCGACGCGCTGGCGGCAAGCCCGAGCGCGCCGCCGGCCATCGTGGTCGCGCTCGCCGCCGACCAGCCGCAGATCGCGGCGCCCGTTTACGCGCTGTCGCCGCTATTCGTCGACGCCGATCTGGTGGATGCGGCGGCGACCGGAAGAGCGCGTGGTCCAGGCGGCGATCGCCAGCCGTTCCGCGCTGCCGCGATCGGTCGCGGCGGCCATTGCGGAAGTCGGTACGGCGGAGGCCTGCCTGGTGCTGGCCGAGAATCTGCGACGCCGATATCGCGCCGTTCTCGCTTGACCGCATTGTCGAGCGTTTCGGCCACCTGGCGGCGATCCGCGAGTCGCTTCTGGCGCGCGATGACGTTCCCGCCGCTACCCGCCAGAGCCTCGTCATCAAGCTGTCCGAAGCCTTGGCGGGATTTGTCGCCGGACGGTCCTGGCTCGACGCCGATCACGCCCATCGTATCGCGCGCGAGGCGTGCGAAAAAGCGACGGTGACGATCGCCGCGGCGACGCCGGGCAGCGAACTGCGCCCGCTGATTTGCCATCTCCGCGCCAGCGGGCAGCTCACCGCCGGGCTGATCCTGCGGGCGCTGCTGTCCGGGAATATCGCGCTGTTCGAGGAGGCGCTGGCGGAGCTGACCGACATGCCGGTGGCGCGTGTGTCAGGCCTGGTGCACGATCGCGGCAGCGTCGGTTTAAGAGCGCTGTTCGAAAAAGCGCAAGCTGCCGGCTTCGACCTACCCGGCGTTCAAGGAAGCGATCGAAGCGTTGCGCGAGGGCTTCCTGCTGGAACCGGGCGGCGCGACGCGGCTCAAGCGCCGCATGATCGAGCGGGTGCTCACGCGCTGCGAAGACGCCGATCTCGGCGAGCTTGCGCCCTTGCTCACGCTGTTGCGCCGGTTCGCCACCGAAGCCGCTCGCGAGGAAGCGCGGCTGTTCTGCGATGAGCTTGTCGCCGAGGATTTGGGCGGCAAAAATCGCGCCGCCGCGGCCTAACGACCTCGCCCTTGTCGGCGCGGCCCGGCCGCTCAGCCGCCATTCGTCACGTCCCTGAGTCGCCCGGCGCGAGCGACGGCGAGAATATGCTTTCGAGGTATTCGGGCCGGAGGCTGTTTTCGCGCATGAGGAAGTCGTCGGTGACTTCCCGCAGCTTCCGCGTCAAGGCGCTGGCGACGTCGCCAACGTCGGGACGGGCATGCTCGCGGATGATCGCGCGGATGGCATCGACATGCTGGTCGACCAGCAAGACCGGGATCTTCTTGAAGTGCGGCGTATGCTCAAGCAGCCGGCACAGGCTCTCGGCGGCGCGGGCAACCTCCGGATAACCGAAAGTGGCGACCTCGCCCTTAATGTCGTGCGCGGCGCGAAACAGCGCATCGTGGGTCTTTTCGGTAAAGCCCAGGCGCTTGATGTCCTGGCGCGCGCCTTCGAGGCGTTCGCATTCGGATTCGCATCCAGCCGGTGAATTCCGACGACAGTCTGAACCAGCGCCGCTTCGGCACGCGCGATGGGATCGTCATCGCCGGGGCCGGCCGGACCGACCGCCCGGCGCAGCGGTTGCGACGGCGTGATCACTTCATGGTCGGCGTAAGTCGCGACCGAGGGAGTATCGTCTTTACGAGGGGGCATGGCTTTTAACGCTCCTTGGTCAGATCAGGACCTTGGCCTTATCGAGTAAGGGCTGTTGACGGGTAACCTCGGCTTTGCCGCCCTTGCGCCGTTCCGGGCCGACATAGTTCGGATTGACGTTGCGCCGCCGGTCCGGCCCGAAATAGGTCTTGCTCTTGATGAATGGGCGCGGGTTGGCGACGACGTTGAGAATGCGCTCATAGAGCGCCTTGGCGGAGATCGGCTTGGCGAGGAATTCGGTGACGCCGGCGTCGCGCGCGTCCATGACGCGTTTTTTCTCGGAGTGCCCGGTGAGCATGATGATCGGCACATAGGGATTGGCGTTGGCGCCGGGTTGGCGGATCATCTGCGCCAATTCGAGGCCGTCGAAGATCGGCATCACCCAATCGGCGAGCACGATGTCCGGCATATAGTGGGTGAAGGCTTCGAGACCGGCGGCGCCGTCTTCGGCCTCGTAGACTTCACGGGTGCCGAATCCATGCAGCAGCGTGCGAAGGATTCGCCGCATATGTGCGTTGTCGTCGATCACCAGAAAACGCAGGCGGTTGAAATCGATGCGGACCATACGGCCTCCCGCGCGGTGGACGCCGAGACGCCCCCCTCGCAGGCTCAATCGTAAAGAATCGTCGTTAACGCTCGGTTAGCATTCGGCCGTGCTAGTAGCCGAATTGCTCCTTTAGAATACGCTCATCCAGGCCATGGCCGGGGTCGAACAGCACGTGCATGGCGATTGAATGGTCCATGCCGATCTCGACCGAGCGGACGGAGCGCACTTCGTCATGGTCGGCCACCGCGGCAACGGGGCGTTTGCCGGCTTCCAGCACTTCGATGGTGACGCGGGCGCGGTCGGGCAACAGCGCGCCGCGCCAGCGCCGCGGTCGGAACGGGCTGATGGCGGTCAGCGCCAACAGCGGCGCGCCGATCGGGATGATCGGTCCCTGCGCCGAAAGGTTGTAGGCAGTCGACCCGGCCGGGGTCGCCAGCATGACGCCGTCGGCGACCAGCTCGGCAAGCCGTTCCTTGCCGTCGACCAGCACGCGCAATCGCGCCGCCTGATAGGTCTGACGGAACAGCGACACTTCGTTGATGGCATGGTGCCGGTGCATACGGCCGGCGGCGTCGCGCGCCCGCATCAGGAGGGGATGGATGACCGTGACGTGGGCCGCCGCGAGCCGCTCGCCGAGCGCGTTCTCGGAATACTCGTTCATGAGGAAACCGACCGTGCCGCGGTGCATGCCATAGATCGGCTTGCCGGAATTCATGAACCGTTGCAGGGTCGCCAGCATGAGGCCGTCGCCGCCGAGCGCGACAATGACGTCGGCGGCCTCCGGGCGGCCGTCGCCGTAGCGCCGGACCAGCCGCGCCCGCGCCCGCTGCGCTTCGGGCACGTCGCTGGCGACAAACGCGATGCGCTTGTAACGGGATGCCGTGCGGCGCTTGGGCATGGGGCCAGGCTTCACAATAAGGGCGGCGCGCCGCCGTAGGAGATCGACCGGGTCAGCGACATGGATAGCAACAAAGAGCGCGCGGTGTTCGTCTATACGACCTATCCATCCGTTGTCGAGGCGGAGCAGGCCGGCCGCGCGCTGCTTGAGCGCCGGCTCTGCGCCTGCGTCAATATCCTGCCGGGCATGGTGTCGTTCTACTGGTGGCAAGGCGCGATCGAGCGCGGCGACGAAGCGGTGATGATCGTCAAGACGCGCGCCACGCTGGCCGAGGCGGTGCGCGGCGCGGTGCGCCAAATGCACTCCTATACGACCCCCGCCGTCCTGGTGATCCCGATCGAAAACGTCGATCCGGACTACCACGCCTGGCTGGTGGCGGAGACGGACGGGGCGAAGTAATCCCTATCCGCCCCCGCTATCGCGGGGCAGGAAAATCCTAATACGTCACGGTGCCGTCGATCGCCGCCTTGAGCGCGGTGTATTCGCGGCAGGTTGTGCCGCAAATCGATTCGACCTTTTGCAGGTCGTCTTTGGCCTTGAGCACGTTGCCCTGCTCGGCGTGCCACATGCCGTAATAGGACCAGGTCAGTGCGTGATTGGGATCGGCGGCGAGCGCGCGGTCGTACCAGAGTTTGGCGTCGTCGTAGCGGCCGAGCTTGCGGCTGGCATAGCCGATGAGCGTCGCGACGTCCGCATTGTCGTCGTAGCCCATCGCGCGAAGCACGGCGATACCGCCGACATAATCGCCCTTGTCGTAGATCAGCGCATAGGCCTCGTGCCAGCCCTTGTAGAACTGCTCGATCGCGCTCGATTTGTCTGGCTTGGACTTTTTAGTGTCCTTTTTGGCGCCGCTCTGGCTCGACGGCGGCTGAGTTGTCGTTGACGGCGGGGAGGGACTGGAACTCTCCATTGCCTTGGCGATGCCGGCCGCGCCGACCGCGGCGCTCAACAGTACGGCAGCAAACAATGACGTTTTGCGCATGTCTTCCCTCCCGGTTCGGGTGCGAGCTGTAAACACCGGCATCCTAGCAGTTCATCCCGGCGCCCGCTGCTTTCCTCCATATCGGGCAAAGCCGGCAAAATTCCCGCCGGATGACAGGCGCGGATTACAGGAATGTCACGTAGGTGAACGATTTCCATTGCGGCACTTCAGGGTCCGTTCAGCGCGCGGAGTTTAAACGGGTGTTTGAAAAATGGCGCGGCCTCTAAGTCCTCGCCGTAAAACAAGAAGGAGATACCCATGTTGAGGAAACTCGCCGCCGCGCTGGTCGCGACCGCGTTGATTGCCGGCCCGGCTTTGGCCGCGGACTCGCCCGGCACTACCGGTTCCGCGCCCGCTACTGCAACCGCTCCGGCTAAGCGGGCCACGCCTGCTGCCGCGCCTGTCGTCACGGCGCCCGCCACCAATGCCAAGCAGACCGTAACTCCTGGCAAGACGGGCACGGGCAAGCAGTCGCAAGCGCAGACCCACAGGCCTATCGCGCCCGGCAAAGCGGGCGCGCACCAAGCCAATACCGGCACGTCCGCGAAGCGGTCGTAACGGCAACGAGACTGCCTGCGATCCGGAATATGCACCTCACAACGGTGCGAACCGAGGCCCGGGTCGTGCGCACCGGCTTGCTGGGTCTGGCGGTCAGACCCCCGTCTCACCCGCAAGCCGGAACCTAGTCGTCCCGCACCTAACAAAAACAAAAGAAGGCATCGGGATCAGGGAGGCCGGCCCAAAAGCCGGCCTCCGATCTATGAAGTGGAGCATGCTCTTTTCGGAAGACCGGTGCCCACTTTTCCGGATCGTGCTCTACAACGTCGTCTGCCACTCGACCGGAACGTGCTCATAGCCGCTCGCGGTCTTGAGCAAATGGCCGCAGGCCGGGAAGGGGAAGTGGTAGCCGGTGACCAGCATGCGGTCGGCGGCGGCGCGATCGAAGATTTTTTTGCGTGTTGCCACCGCGGCCGCGCCGTCGATATCAAACGCGGCCTGCCAATCGGGGTGGCGCGCGAACACGGCCGGATGCTGCGCTGTGTCGCTGAGCACAAGGAGGGACGCATCGCCGGAATGGATGGCGAAGACGGTATGGCCCGGCGTGTGGCCGGCCGCCGGCAAAGTGACGATGCCGGGCGCGACCTCCTTGCCCGGCTGGAACTGCGTCACTTGTCTGGCGATATCGGAAAAAATCCGGCGTTGATTGAGGAACGTCAGTTTCAGATCCGACGGCGCCACGTTCAGATTGGCGTCGTCCATCCAGTAGGCCCATTCCGGCGCCGGCACCATGATCTCGGCATTGGGAAAGATCAGATTGTTGTCCTTGTCCTTGATGCCGTTGATGTGATCGGGATGAAAATGCGAAATCACGATCGCATCGACCGCTTTGGGATCGATGCCGGCGGCGGCAAGATTGTCACGCAGCACGCCGGCCGAAGGCGCGATCTGGCCGCCGGTGCCGGTGTCGATGAGGACAAGACGCTTGCCGGTATTGACGATCAGCGTGGTGAACGGCGTCGCCAGCTTGTCGTGCGGCATGAAGGCCGCGTCGAGCGCATGCTCGACCTCGGCAAACGGCGCATTGCTGATGAATTTATCGCTGACCGGCCGGTACCAGATGCCGTCGTACAGCGCGGTCAGCTCGTAGCTGCCGATCTTATAGCGATAGATGCCGGGCGTCGCGGCGCCGGTGGACGGTTCAGCGGCAACGGCCGAAGCGGCGGATACGCCAAGCGCCGCCACGGTGCCGGCGAGAAGCGCGCGGCGCGAAAGCTCCGGCATGGTTGACCTCGCTGTTGCGGCCGGCCTCACGGCGTTTCGGCAAAAAACTCGCGCATCAACGCGTAGGATTTGCGGCAGAGCTTTTCGTCGTAGCGCTGCGGCCCGCCAATCGCCGTCGGATCGCAGAACGAATGCACGGCGCCGCCGAACATCATGACCTGCCAGTCGACTTTGGCGTCGGTCAGCTCTTGCTCGAAGGCATCCATCTTCGCTTTCGGCGTCACCGGATCGGCCGAGCCGTGGACGGCGAGCACGCGGCCTTTGATGTTGCACGGCGTGCCGGCGACGACCGGGTTGGGATTGGTGACGTGAAAAACGACGAGCGCGGCGAAATCGGCGCCGGTGCGCGCCTGTTCGAGGACATAGCCGCCGCCCGCGCAATAGCCGATCGCCGAGATTTTTGCGCCATCGGCGAGGCCGAGTTGGCGCGCTTCGGCAAGCAGCGTGTCGTGGGCCTTGCCGCCGCAGGTAAGCGTGAAGCGCAGGTTGGTGTGCACGGCACGCATGCCGGCGCGCAGCTCGTCCTGCGTCTTCGGCCTAGCGCCATAGCCGGCCCCGAACATGTCGGCCATCAGCACGACATAGTCCTTGCCGGCGACGGCGCGCGCTTGCCCGATCGTGTCGGGACAAACGCCTTTCCAGTCGGGTTGCATGAAAACGACCGGGCGCTTTGCTTTCACGCCGTCGTCATAGACGATCATGCCCTCAAACTGCCGGCCGTCGAGCGCGTACGGCACTTCCTTCTCGGCCATGGTCCGCTCTCCCTGTTGTTCCTGACGTCACGATATTAACCAAAATCGGGCCGCTATATTCCCAATTGGACGTTGCCCCGGTTCGCAATCGCATGTAGGACCACGGCGCCAACAAGCGGAACAGCCCGAATGTCAAAGCAGGATATGCGCGCCGAGACCGAGCGTCTGGTTAAAGAGGCGCTGGAGAAGAAAGGCGTCACCATCAAGCAGGCGAACACGCGGATCGAGGCCAAATGTGGCAAGTGCGGCGCGCCGAACCGCGTGACGGCTGCTCCGGGTGAGACCCGTGTAACGTTCACCTGCAAGGAATGCGGCGCCGAACAGCGGACGCTGTAACCAGGCGGCCGTGTCGCCACCTCGCCGTTTCGGGATTGGTGCCGGGTGCCCGTTTCCTTCTGACCCCCCGACTGAAATTATTGCCTTTACTCTGATGCTTGGTGCGCTAAAGGCCGCCTAAAACCTGCGCTCCAGTGCGAATACCTGCTATTGGCCAAATGTGTAGTTCTGAGCTGGAAGCAATGGCGCAGGGATGGTGCACCTTTCAACGACGTCCGGGCCGTGCACCTTTGTGAACGAACCAGAAAAAAAGCCCCGACGATGACACCGGGGCTCCAAGCATTTCCAACTGGGTCAGAAACTGAAGGACGAAAGCAACATCACCCCGTAACCAGGTTTGTTCTCGTATCGAATAGATGTCTCGCCTGCTGGCAATGGCTGATTTGGCACGAGGCCCTGTCCTAAGACCTGCACGCTCGGATCAACGCGTACCCCGACGCCAAAATTCCAACTGGACGTTGAGTGTGTCGCGTTCCACTGTTTAGCTTTGTCGTCATAAGTCCACGTCGGTTCGCGAAATCCAATCATCCAACCTGCGGTATAGGCGGCGATCACGTTGTTACTCGTCGTACTCGCCACGATCCCCACGAAGGGTCCGTGTCCCCAATCCCCTGGCAAGACTGTAAAGAAAGGGGAGTTGGGCACAAAGAAGTAATGGCTTTCGAGGACAAAATCGGCAGATGCGTCGTCTGTTTGTGTTATCCTCACTATCCCGTTTACAACAGACGCTGAAGCCACCCTGCTTGTGTTTTGGACATTCAGCGACAATCCCAGCCCAATGCCGAATGTCAGTCCGCCAGCCAAAGATTTGAAGATGGCGGCTTAAACGCCGGACGCACCGCGCTCTAAATTGGCCCCGTCAACGAGAGTTGGCGGGGCATCTTTTTTATTCGGCCCTTGCTGGCGTCTACTATTCGCTGCGGAGCGGTGGCATGTCCGCTTTCGGAGGTAAAGCGGACGCCACCTGTCCAGCCGGTCGCGGCAGCTAATGACCCAAAGCGGACATTCATGTTCGCCAAAACCAGCGGCCAAGAACGACCGCCGCAAGCATCCCGACGAACTGCGCGGTGATGAAGGCCACGACGCCCGTGGGCGCGATGCCAGCGAAGGTGTCAGATAGCGAGCGTGCAATGGTCACTGCCGGATTGGCAAATGAGGTCGAGGCCGTGAACCAATAGGCGGACGTGATATAGAGGCCCACCGCGTAGGCCACGGCCGCAGGTGTGCGCGCTACACAGCCGAGGATCGTGAGGAGCAATCCGAAGGTCGCAACAAATTCCGCGAGCCACTGTCCTGCGCCCGTTCGGGCGTTCGAGGACACTTGCCATACTGGCAGTTCAAACATCAGGTGCGCGATCCAAACGCCGATCACGCCACCGATAATTTGCGCCAGGATGTAGGTCACCGCGTTCGGCCAAGACAGTTCTCGACGCAGTGCAAACGCGATGCTGACCGCTGGATTGAAATGTGCGCCGGAGATCGGTGAAAACATCAGGATCAACACGGTCAAAATTGCGCCGGTCGGCAGGGTGTTGCAAAGCAGCGCCAGCGCGTTGTTACCGCCCGCGAGCTTCTGGGCCATGATGCCGGAGCCGACAACGGCCGCGAGTAGAAAGGCCGTCCCCAAGCATTCGGCAACGCTACGCTGCGCTAGTGATGACTGCACGTCTTTGGGCCTGACTGCATGGGCGGGCATCGTACCGTCCCATACGAGCAGAACACGCAACAGTCACCAGGGCGCGGTTTTAAGCGTTCTCCGCAAGCGGGGCACGCGAAGAAAAATTGGCAGGCATCGGTTGGCATTGTTTCGCGTGACCGATGCCCACAGATAGGACACGTAATTGTCGATTGAAGAATTACGTCTTGCATCATGCGCGGCCGATTTCGTTGAGCTTTGTTTGCAGGCTGAGTTTATCGAGAGAGCGCAACGGCAGCGCCGTGAATATACCGATGCGCTGATTCAGCATCCGATAGGCATCCTTGAACGCCAGCGCGATTTCGGCCGGGTTGCCCTTGGCCTCTGCCGGATCGGGAATACCCCAATGGGCGGTCATCGGCTGACCCGGCCATACCGGGCAAGTTTCGCCAGCGGCGTTGTCGCAGACGGTGAATGCAAAATCGAGCGACGGTGCGGCGGGTTTCGCAAACTCATTCCACGACTTTGAGCGAAAGCCCGAAGTGTCGTATCCGAGGCCTTGCAACAGCCGAATGGTTTCTGGGTGAACCTGTCCTCTCGGTTGACTGCCCGCGCTGTAGGCGTGAAATTTCCCCGCGCCTAGCTTGTTCAAGATCGCTTCCGCCATGATTGAGCGGGCTGAGTTGCCGGTGCAAAGGAACAGCACATTGTATGGATGATCGGCCATGGCACGCCCACGCTTCACGCAGCGGGGCAACCGCACGCGGCTGCTGGCGCAGGCGCGATTTCCGGGACACAGCACGACTTCTCATGTGCGACCCGCGCGTCGCGCTCACCAGTGCCGTCGCCGTAGTCGGTGCTTTCTCCGCTAGTGAGGAACGTTTCCCACGAAATACCAGCCGGATCGTCGATCCATGATTTTTCCGACTTGGCGTAGCAGCAATTTGTCTGACCTTGCTCGATCACGTTGCCGCCCGCCTTGTGCAACCGGGCGTAAATCTCTTTCAGTTCGTCCTTATCCTCGGCTTGAATGCCGAGATGATCCAGTCCGGCTTGCCGACCGCGAGTTGAGATAGCGAAATTCACGCGCGGATCATCAAGCATCCACTTTGCGTAATCCGTCTTGGTGACGGACGGCTGGGCCGCGAACAGCACCGAATAAAAGCCGATGGAACATTGTAGATCATCCACGGCGACGTGCACGTGCAGGCGTTTCATGGGCGGCTCCTTCAGGTTTGCAGAATACCGCTGGCGCGCACGATAGACGCACCTTGGCAGCAATTTTCAGTAAGAAAAGCGAGCAGGCCGTTCATGGTCTCGAAGCGTGCCGCATAGATCATCGAACGTCCTTCACGGCGCACAGTGACCAGACCCGCCACGCGAAGCCTGTCGAAATGAAAGGTCAGCGTGTTCGGAGCAAGGTCGAGTTCTTCCGCCACACGACCAGCGGCCATTCCGTCAGGTCCCGCCTGTACCAACAAACGGAAAACATCGAGACGGTTGTCTTGGGCGAGAGCGGCCAATGCCGCCACTGCGTTCTGTGTTTTCATACTTCAATAGATATTGAAATATTACCTGCCTGTCAACGAGTTGAGGATATACTGCGCGGTCTGTGACGCCGATCAAACTTGGCAGCCAGATGCGGATAGCTAAGTTGTTGATTATTGCGACGGCACTGCTCACGTCTGTGTCTGCGCGCGCACAGGGTTCCGACGATGATTTGAGAGTTTATGCAGTTGGCGTTATTAGACGCCGGCCCCATTCAAAATGGCCATTCAGCGGGTTTGGCATTTATCTCGATCAGAGTGTGATAATCACCGCTGCGCACGTTGTTGGCCACTGGCCAATTTTTACAAACCCGACGATCATAATTGCGGGTGAACAGATTCAAGCTAAAGTTATCAAGGAAGGCTCTTTCCCGGAGCTGGACTTGGCGCAACTGTCCGTCGAGCAGGGATCTCTGCCCGCCAATCTGCGTATGCGACGGGTTTTGCTGTGCAAGGAGCCACCAGACATCGGTGCAAATGTCGTCGTCGTTTCCCCGGAGAAGACGGAACGCTCTCGAATAATTTCTCCAGAGGAAATTGCGCCCCAATATCGAAGTCACTTTGGCACGCTCGTTAGCGAGCCCCACAGCTCTGGATCTGGAGTGTTTGATGCTGACAAGAAGTGTTTGCTCGGCATCATGAGTGCCGCAGTTACAAGAAACAGTTTTTCAGCCGCGGCAGTGACGCCCTTCAGCTTTCAGACAACGTGGGACGGCAGGGCCGGATATTTCGTGGCGGCGTCCACAATTGCGGATTTTTTGCCTGCCCACTATCGCTAGTCATTAAGACGGCTGATGAAACAAAAAAAGCGCCGGCGAGTGACCAGGGCTGAGTTGGTCTGATGCCGGGGTGACAGATGCCCGGCCCCTTTCAGTGTGGCACCCTGGGCGTAACGAAAAGTGCCATTCCTAATTTCACATTTTAGCTAATCAATGCCGCAGCGATGTTCATAATGCCCGCGCTGCCCTTGACGTGAATCCCGACGTGGGCGCGCTTCCAGCCGGGATACGAAAAAGATTTTCGCGTGTTTGTTTTGACGCGTGACGCGAGCAGACTTAATCCGTTCATGCCAACAATGGACGTTCTTTAGATTAACGATGAACGCTCAAAGTCAGACGTTCGACTATATCAAAGGTTATATGCGGCGTTGACTATTGTCTCTCTGCGGAGCAGTTGTGCTCCGCTTTTGTAAAACTCACTTTGCCGTATTCCGGAGGAAGAATTTAAAGTGCGTGCGATAAATTCGCTTCGCTTGTTGGTTGCCGCGGGCGCCACGCTCGTACTTCTTTCCACGGCGGTAAATGCGACGACGATTACGGTCCAGAACGACTCGTTTGAATTGCCGGTCAATGCCGAATACACCGTCGATCAAATCACAAAGTCGATCAAATCACAAACTGGTCCGGCAGCATGAGTGCAAGCTACGGAGTTTTCACTCCGAGCAGCGTCGCTGACGCTATGAATCAAGCTCCGCCCAATGGCAACCAGATCGCCTACATCAACAGCGGCCATATCTTTCAAGCGCTGACCGGCAATGTATTACAACAGGGGACCTACACGCTCACGGTCTATGTCGGCAATCGTAACGACGAGACATTTGGGGGTGCGGACGTATATCTGTTGGCGGGTGGCACGGCCGACGACAGCAGTGGCTCGGTAGCCGCGCCTACCAAAGGTACATACTCGTTGGTCACGGTGACGGACGTAGTTGCGGCCTCGGACCCGCTTCTCGGGCAGACACTTGGGATCGAACTACAGAACACGAGCAACGGTGGCCAGACGGACTTTGACCTTGTGGGCCTGACGTTCACTGCGGCTGTCACCGCGACGCCATTGCCGGCAACGCTATCGCTCTTCGCTGGTGGCCTTGGCTTCGTCGGCTTTCTCGCAAAGCGACGTAAGCAGAACGCCAAACAGGCAATCGCAGCCGCCTAATCCAAATATCTGAGGGGCACTCGGAGAGACCGCCGCGAGGCGGCCTTTCTTTATCTATGGGAGGGGAGTGCAACCGAGTTCGGGGTACGCGCGGCGCCGCCAACTGAGGCGGCCTACTTCTCAGCACCCTTCGCTGGCAGCGTGAGTTCACATGCGAACCCAGCTTCGCGGAGCTTTTGAATCAGCCGCGATGCACGCCATGACTTCTCACCAGCGTGGAAAGTTCCGCATCATATTTTCAATGTCGCGCTTGAGATCATCTGGCGCGTGCGCTTCTTCGGCAAGCCCCTTCAATCTGAAAAACCAGTGTTCGAGCAAGTGCTTGTCTGCCTCGCGGTCCTTCGGCTCGGCGGTCGGGCTTTGGATATTGGCCAGTGTCTTAAGGCATTCGGCCTTGTATTGGCGCACGTACATCGCAATGTCTTTTTCACTGAGTTTGTCGTCCTGCTTATCCATCATGGCGCAAAGCATAAGTAAGGCGGGTCTGGAATGTAAGCCCAATGGCTTCGGCGCGGAGCGCCGCTCCCCCGACCGAAGGCGCTTTTACGACTGCTTTAACGGTCGGGTGTATAAATTTTGCATGGGTGTCGTTCAAATGACCCGCGACCAAGCACTGAGCGCAACCACAAAAGTTGCACAGGCTGCCCATGCACTTCTCAGAGATCGCACCCCCCAGAATGCAATCCGGCTGCGCACACTGTGCGACTATCTTCGACCCAATATGTACGAAGGGCTCGAAGACGTCGCAGAGCTATTGGCCAGAATGGCAAAATTGGCGCTCGACATGGAAAAAGAGCCGCGATTTGATTTGAGCGCCTCCAAGGCCGATCTGGAGGCCGCGCTCAAGGAAATGCAAGCGGCGATGGATGCGTGCAGAATAGCTGCAGGCTTATCTTCTGAAGATGGCGCCTAGAGGCCGAAGCGTTGCCAGCCAAACAAAAAAGCCCTGTCGGCCCGATCGATCAAGAGCTCCGCGCTGCGCGTGCAAAATTCGATAAGGAACTTGACCGTCTGCTTGAGCTGCTTTCTGCCAGGCATCGACTGTGCGGGACCCAAGCCAAGAAGCCGGAGGTGGTACTTCAACAAGGCGAAACGGCTGAGGCTGATGCCGTGCTGGCTGCGCTGCAACGCGTCCTCGGGCGACGCGAATTTTAGGCGTGCAGCTGCACAACCCCCTTATCGGCCGGCACCGGCACCTTGGCGCAGAAGTCGGCCCAGACGTCCATAAGCTTACGGCGTTTTGCGATCAGTAAAACCCAACGTCCGCTCTCATAACGGTCTGCTTTCTTTCGTCGGCGCAGCTCGGACAGCCGTAAACGATTTCGTCAAGCCCGGGGCTTCGTGCGTCGCAAGCAATGGGAGTTTCATCAACCTTCTCACCGGCAAGTCTATTTTTACTTTGTTTGCGCAAACTGCTCCTGATGACCAAGACCATCTCGCCCCTGCTCAAGCGCAAACTTGCCCAGCGAGAACTTTTCGTTGCACGTCAGGCATTGACCCATCTTGTGAACATTTACAATAGCGGGGAATGGCGCCTCTATTACAAAACGGATTTGGCATTTGCCGCGGCGATACGCGAGAAAAGGAAGATTTTCGACCACTGGAATAGTGTTGTGGGCGACGACAGCGCCAACTCAGCCGGTCACTGAGTACGAACGGGTATCCACCCATTCCAACATTACCGAGCCGCATTTTTGACATTTCGCAAAGTCCATGGCCTGCTTTGGCCTTGGCCAAATCGTCATTTCGTATACGGCCCCACATTTCGGACAAGTGAAGTCCCCGCCGGGGGCTGTTTGCCTCTCATGAGCCATTCTGGATTCTCGCTTCCCACCGGCTTCCCACTCTGAATTTTTGGGAAGATCGCACACTCGAAAAATGCAAGAAACTACTGATTTTATTGGTGCCGGGTGAGAGAATTGAACTCCCGACCAACGGTTTACAAAACCGCTGCTCTACCGCTGAGCTAACCCGGCTTTATTGGGTTTCTTACACACGATATTTGAAATTGCCACCGGCTTTTGCCCTGAGTTGTAAGGTTATGTTCTTATTCCGTGCTCCGCACCTTGGCAAAGCTGACCTCCATAATCTCGGCCGCGCGGGGGTCAGTGTTAGAAAATAGATGGCCGTAGACGCCGAGTGTGATGGTCGGATTTGCGTGCCCGAGTTGTCGACTGATCGTCAACACGTCCATACCGGCGGCGATCAGCTGTGAAGCGTGCGTATGGGTACGCTGTCCCGCCTGCCGCACGATCAATGCAATTGAACTGCGCACAGTGGATTGACACGGCGGCGCTGCCGTGGCCAGCCTCATTCCTGCTTTGTCGTGCCGCTCGTGTCGGCCAAATGCGCCGTTCGCAGAACTCGTGCGGCTGTCACGGACCAGCGTCGCTGACGAGATACGCGAGGACCACAGGCGACGGGTGCTGGGGAGTAGGGCGCGCGTCCGCTAATCCCCCTAAAGCTGGCGCGGCTGTTGCCGACGGGCGCGTCCGCTTCTCTAATCGGCCGGTTGGGGTCAAGCGCTTTCAGACTATCCACCATGACAGTGTCGATGTCGCTCGCGGGCTTGTGCTTCTCTTCGGAATCGGCACCAAGGCCCTTCATCATGGGATTCGAAGACGAGGTGGAACAATCTAAGGGGCGGCCTTGCCGTCGGTTGAACGGTAGGTCCAAGCGGACACGCGAACTCACCTCATCCATCGTCCCGCGAGGGACATCATTCCACCACCTTGGTGGAGCTCGAGTTTCCTCCTATCGCGTTTGATCCTGCGCTGCTGTCATGCTGTTGCGACGTCCCTAGTCCAGCGGAACTCGGTGCCGTCAACCCAGATGCGGTGCATGATCACGGCCAACCGTCGTGCCAGCGCAACGGCCTTTTTCATCCCAGGGTGCCGGGCAATCTTTATCGCCCACGCCTTGAGCCAGGACCATTTCGTCGAAACTACCAGCATGGTCTGGGCCGCTTCATAGAGCATCACCCGCATCGAGACATAAATAACGAAATAATTTGCCGCAGTCTGAAGCCCCGATCGCAAGGTCGGGATTTCTTTTTGGTCGCGCGCGCTCCAAGCAGGACGTCAAGGGCCGAATTGGAACTTGGGAGGTTTCGTCGCGCCGCTGAGCCTTCCACAAAGCGAATTCGTAAAATGTCCTCCCCTTCGAAGCTGTCATGTCAATTGACTTACACGTTAGCAAGCTATTTGATCACCCCGACAGTATCACCGGCGTTGCAGGGGGAGTTAGTAATGTTGCAGTCGCAGTCAGCAGCCCAGTCATCCGAGATTATTCAAACACCCGGAGTGATCCAATCGCTTGAGCGCGTTAGGGACAGGGTCAAAGAGCAGTTGATAAAAGTTCCGGAATACCGAGCGCTCTTGGCGATCGAAACGTCGATCGCGGAAGTTTCGAATATTCCCGACCTCGTGATTTATTCAGAAGTCTGCGAAGTCTAAAATTATGGACCGGCTAATGACGGTTCGCGAATTTCAAGCAATGCTCGCGGTAGAGAAATCGATCAAGGAAATCTCTGAGGTTCTCGGTGTGTTGGCCGACACAGAAGTAAACGAGCCCACTCCCACAGTCGCTGTGGCGCCACCGCAGCCGGAACTGGCAGTTGCCCCCGAAGCGTCACTTGAGGACCGGGACGCTGTCTCCCCGATCGATACTGCGGCAGACCGCATTGCAAAAGTTTTGGGTTTGACGAATGAACCTTTTGATGAGCGAATCAGCTAAACCTAACCCCTGCTCGCATTAGGCGAGTAAGGGATCAATTCGTGCTTGAGCAAGCCATTCTTGACCTACAAATGATAGAGCGGTCAGTTGTGGCAAAGACCTTGCCAAACCTTAAGATTTGCTTGTCATTGCGTCGCTGCCTGAAGGAGCTTCGCACGCTCGCTGCTGGTTCGCCGCGCCGCCACGACGAGCGAGCTGAATTCCAAGACGCCTGAAACCACAACTTCCAATCCAGACCCCGCCGCGGGAAGTAAGAACTAATAGAGGTTCCCTCGCATTCAAACTTCCCAGGAGATCCCCATATGTGGCGATGCCCATGGCGATCACCTTTTCACAGCGACACACTCTACGACGCTTCTACCCTCAACAGCACGTGAGCTCCAGCACACCGATGAAGACATTCCACGGAAGCGCGGTTTAACGTCCTGAATACATTTTGGGCGCCAACAATTGCTCGGCCGGATATGTTCAGTACCGGCCGTACTGGGACGGGGAAACCCTGGTGCCCTCACGCCGGGGTTTCTAATTCACACGAAAACGACCGCCAACAGATAAGGCAGAGCGAATGGATGAAAAACTACCAGCGCCGTGCGACGCTTGTCGCGGCACGGGCTTGCACAAAGGAAGTGAATGCAGCGAGTGCGGTGGCAAGGGCTATCGCTTGTTCGTCAATGGAAATCGGACGCCCATTCGACAAGAAAAAAAGCCGCAGCACTGGCAACGTCCGCGTCCGGTCCAACGCCAACGGTAACTGAGCCGGGCAAGCGAGGCGCGGCGGCTGGCGGTGAACTTCGCTAAGTTGCGGAACCTGTTGAAAAGATCAGTCTGAGTAAGGAACGGTCCGACTCAGCTACAGTGCGCTGAGGGACCCTTAGTGTCCTCACTGTCCCCCCACGACGGAGTTGCGTACTCGAAGTGAAAAAAACGAGCCCTTAGGGACAAAACTGCGGCATGCTTGAAGGCAGCAATTACAGCACCCCGAAAGAAGAATGCTGGCGCTGCTTGCGCAACGCGAGAACCAGTAAGGATTATGTAGACCAATGGGCGTGGCTGATCCTGACCAAAAGTTGGCTTAACTTAATTAGCGTCCGGCGGAGGTATGATCATGAACCGGAGACGTTTGGCCCGGCATAGCGCCGGGCAAGCGCAGGCCGGCCCGGCAGTTCCGTAAATGTCCGCTTCTCTAATCGGCCGTTTGGGGTCAAGCACTTTCAGACTTTTCGCCGCTGCAGTGTCGATGTCGCTCACGGGCTCGTGCTTCTCTTCGGAATCGGCACCAAGGCCCTTCCATCATGGGATTCGAAGACGAGGCGGAACAATCTTTACCGCGGCGTTGCCGTCAGACGAACGGTAGGTCCAAGCGGACATGCGAACTCACCTCATCCATCGTCCCGCGAGGGACATCATTCCACCGCTGGGTGGAGCTCGAGTGTTCTCCTATCGTAATTGATCCTGCACGGTTTTTATGCTGCCGCCGCGACGTGTTCCCGGGTCCAGCGGAACTCGGTGCCGTCAACCCAGATGCGGTGCATGATCACGGCCAGTCGGCGTGCCAGCGCCACGATCGCCTTCTTCATCCCGCGGCGCCTGGCGATCTGCATCGCCCAGGCTTTGAGCCAAGACCATTTCTTCGAACGCAGCATGCTCTGAGCTGCTTCGTAGAGCATGACCCGCATCATCTCATCTCCGCAGCGTGATATTCTGCCGCTTCGATCGATCTCGCCGGATTGATACTTGGAACACGTCAGCCCAAACACGGCACCGACTGCCTTGGATTTACGGAACCGAGCCGGTACGTCGACGGTGGCGCGATAGGTCAGCGCTACCACGGGGCCGACCCCGGGGGTCGTTATCAGGCGCCGGCACACCTCGTCGTCTCGCACGATGGCCAGCAAACGACGATGTAGGATGACAAACTGCTCGCGAAGCACCCGCCGGACGACAAGCAGCGGTTCGACCAGCACAGCCAGGTCGGGCAAGTTCTCGACCAGCTCCTTGATGCGTGCCTCGAACTTCACCGTCCCCACCATGCCTACCTTGAGACCGAAGTTACGCAAAGTCCCGCGCAGGTCATTGTCGACGGCAATGGCCTTCGACTGTAGTAGCTTGCGATGGGTCAGCAGCATCCGCAGTTTTTGACTGCGTAACGTCTTCACATGCACCGGGCGGTAAAGTCCCACCCGCATCATCTGTGCGATACCGCGAGCGTCGTTGCGGTCCGTCTTGTTGATCTGCGCCTTCAACACTGCTCGCATGTGCCGTGTCTCAACACAGACCGCCGGTAACTCGGCTTCGGCGAGACCGCTGAACAGCCATTGCGACAATGGTCCGGCTTCCAATCCAATCCGCTTGAAGCGGTAGGCGGGGTTCCTCAGCACCGCCAACAACGCTTCGGGTTCGCTCGCGACCTTCACTTCCCGAACGATCTTGCCCGCGTCATCCACAATGCAGACGCTGGTCTCCTTGACCGATACGTCCAGTCCAGCAAAATAGTCCATGCTGCGCTTCTCCTTCTGATGCTTGAGGCCGTGCACACGGACCTCGTTGAACCATCAGCCTGAAGCGCAGCACCCACAATCTCTAGCTATCCACAAGAACGCCGGCCGATTACCCCATCTTTACCCCGGAAGGCGGCCGCGCCAATCGCTGACCGGCGTGTCCGCCTTGGGCCGATCAGCAGACTCGTGCACTGCAACATAATCGGCAAGCCGCAAACAAAAAGACCGCCTCGCGGTAGTCTCTCCGAAATCCGATCAGGTGTTTTGATTAGGGGCCTGACGGCAGCATTGACCGAACTGCGCGTATTTATTCGGGTCTGCGATGTCCGCTCTGGGTCATTAGCTGCCACGACGCCGTCGCGCCGCGGTGTCCGCTATTCCCCCGAAAGCTGCCGCGGCTGTCGCCGACCGGCGCGTCCGCTTCTCTAATCGGCCGGTTGGGGTCAAGCGCATTCAGACTTTCCCCCACCACTACGGTGTCGATGTCACTCGCGGGCTCGTGCTTCTCTTCGGAATCGGCACCAAGGGCCTTCCATCATGGGATTCGAAGACGAGGTGGAACAATCTTATGAGCGGCCTTACCATCAGTCTAGCGGGAGGTCCAAGCGGACTAACGAATTCCCTCATCCATCGTCCCGCGAGGGACATCATTCCACCGCTGGGTGGAGCTCGAGTGTTCTCCTATCGTAATTGATCCTGCACGGCTCTCATGCCACTGCGACTTCCCGGGTCCACTGGAACTCGGTGCCGTCAACCCAGATGCGGTGCATGATCACGACGAGGCGACGTGCCAAAGCTACGATCGCCTTTTTCATCCCGCGGTGCCTAGCGATCTTCATTGCCCAGGCCTTGAGCCAGGACCACTTGTTGGTGCGGGTCAGCATGACCTTAGCCGCTTCGTAGAGCATCATTCTCATCATCTCGTCCGGGCAAGCGCAGCCCGGCCTTCATCGCGCACAAAATAGCCCCCGCGAGCTTGGCGGGGGCGAAGGTAGGTCCAATGAAGAGAGAGGGCGATAGCGTGGCGCGCGCCCTCTCAAGCCCCAATGTTAGCGAGACCGCCGAAGTGAACAATATACCGAACGATATATTCGACGGCCCGATGACCTGGACGGCGATGGGCAATCACGGGCAACCCAAAGCAAATAGCGCGCTGCGCTTCCCATTATTCCGAGATTTGCTTCTCGATCTGTTGGCCGGAGTTGGCGCCGTGGGCCTTGTCGTGGCGGTCTTTTTCATCCGTTGGGCATAATGATGAGCAGGCGTTACGATTTAACGTTTATTCGCGTTCCGACTAGCGTAAATACTGGGGAGGCATTAGCGGTCACACCCTGCTGAGCATGAGACGCCGCATGCCAATTCGAGACTTTGTCTATCCGAGCCTAGCAATCGCGAGCCTCATGCTCTCTACGGCATTTGCAGTGGGGACGATCTGGGAAGTGATCAGACTGCTTGTTTATATTTGAGGCTACCCATTTCGATCCGGCCGGGAACCCGAGCAGCCGGTAAGGTGAATCCGAATTCCTCGTTGCAGTCCTCCAGCGCCGCGCTATGGACTGCATGTCGACGCCATTTCTCCCCCGTCATGGCGAAGGCAATGACCGCCAGCACCCCCGGCGGTTGAACAACAAAAGCAATCTCGCAGCCAACCTATACCCCTGGCCCAAAGGCTGGGGCTTTTTTGTTTAAAGCTTGAAATGAAGAATGGCGCTTTCCATTACGCCCGTGTGCCATCTTGTACAGGCCGGGGGCGTCTGAGCTCCGGCAGCATGGTGACTAAGCCCCGATCGAAAGGTCGGGGTTTCTTTTTGCTCGCGTGGAGCACTTCACGTTTTGTGAATATCGTTTTGTTCTCCTTCCCTCGCGAAGCATTTGACGCTGATATTATTTCGGCCGCGCCGCGCACATTTCTCATCGAAACATCGTCCTAAATCTCCACCTAAAAATGGGTGGAGACTTGCCTATTTTAGGGGGGTTGTCCTAAAATTGTTCGCAAAGTGCGAACCGACCGCGCTGCGTTAGGAAAACGTTTTCACTTCGCCGATATCGTCTGCTTTTATGAACGGCGACAGTTATTTGGCGTTCCAGACGTTGATTATTTGCGTTCTGCTCTTTCTTGTCGGCACGACCGCCGTCGTCGAGCACCCCGAATGGTTTCAATAAATGCTTCGTCGATTACTGCGCGATCAGTTTCTCAATCTATTGGCTAGCGTCGGCACCGTGAGCATTGTCTTGGCCGCGCTTCTAATTCTTTGGGCGTATTGATGCGTGGGCGGAGCGGATCTTTGGGCTTGCAGGCAACGCCTGTCCGCCGCCAATTGGCGCAAGCCACTCCGGTGGCTCCGAGGAGTAAGGCCTATATACAGGCGGACCCGCTGTCGTTGAATAGGTCTATGTAGTCGGCTCGGGTGGCGGAGCGGGTTGCCCTTGGGTCTAAAATACCTGCGCCGCGGCAACTGTGACCGTAGCCGCAATACCAGCGACAGCAATCACAAGGCGTTGCATTTTGGCTCCCGTAAAGATGCTCAACTCAGTCTGAAAAAAAGACAGGGAAAACTCTAAACGGCGCTATTTGTAACTTGAGACAACGCTCGACAATCTCAACAATTCGCCGCTCGGGCAACACAAGAGACTGAAGCCTGTCATGGATTTTGAAGAACTCCTTGGCATCCCTTTACTCGGCACAATCGGCAGCCTCTTGGTTTTTATTCTCTACAGCGGAATCGCGCTGCCATAGTGCGGCGGTGCGCTTACAAAGTTGCGCCTGCACAGGAGTCAGGTCAATGGATGATCCACCCCTTCTTCGTTTCGCGCACCCGTTCGATTGGATAGCCAAAATCGTCGCCATCGCCGGCCTCATCGCTCTGATCATACTGGTGGTGGAATTGATCATCGAGTTGGGGACAATTTCATATGCCATCATTGGCGCGATCGGGATCGGCATCTCTGCGTTCGTCTACAAAACCGAAGTGGCACGACATCAGGAGGACAAGCAGCCATAGCTGTGCCTGCCGCGCAAACTGCACGCCTAGACCGTGTGCGCAATATGCTCCGACATGCTAAAGGCTGATAACTCGTTGCTCTACCGATTATTCCGAGATCTTTTTCTGTTCATCACGGCTTCGACAAACCAACGAATGACTATTCTCAGTGACCTCCGACGCCCGACGCGTTGCAGCGCAGCCAGCACGGCGTCAGCCTCGGCCGTTTCGCCTTGTTGAAGTACCGCATCCGGCTTCCTGGCTTGGGTCTCACACAGTCGATGCCTAGCAGCAAGCAGCTCAAGCAGACAGTCAAGTTCCTTATCGAATTTTGCACGCGCAGCGCGAAGCTCTTGATCGATCCTCACCGTAAAGCCCCTTAGAATATCTCGTCCCGGCCATCAGTACTTCACACGCAGCATTGCCCTCTGCGCAAGAGGTAGGATTGCATTGTCATCAGCTTACTGCGTGATCCTGGCCCGGTTCACTCCAACTCATTGGCCTTTCTGACACCATGGTAAACCACGTCCGGGTGTCTTGATGAGTTATGCAACGACAGCACGAGCCATTATGCCAGCGCGCAACTCAGCCCAGTCATTCGGCCGGGGCTTTTTGTTTGACCGGACGGTTTGTCACAGCCGGGGCACCGCCCAAATATCGTTCTGAATGGCGGCAAATTGCTCTTGCCGAATCAAGCAACAACAATTGATTTGTGAGTGCTGGGGCAGGCGGGGGGGCGATTATGCACTCTTATTCCATGATTGTGGCTTGGGCAGTCCTTGCAATGTTTGTCATTGCTCACATCGAAAGCACACAGAATCGAACACTTGGTGATATTGCCTGCACCGGCGATTGCTCGGGAGGGCGATAACAGTAATTGAGGCGGCGCGTGCAATGACTCCGTCATGCTTGGCCTGATCGGCGGCGGGTTACTAGCCTGAACCATCGGAGCGTTGGTCTATGACATCAGCCGGCTGCTTTCGGCTTTGTATACCGCGATCGGCTGCTGCCTCGCCAAAGGGGCAAAAACGACATGCCGTCGGACGGCACCGACTTCGACGATGTGGTCATTGTCGAACAGCGTAGAGATATTCGGATCGTCATCAGTGTTTCGGGTCTCTACACTCTGGATCGGCTAGACGCACACGGCAAACGGCGACAGTACGCTTGTCGCGCCATAAACATTTCCGCGGGTGCGGTTGCTCTCGCCGTACCAGTCATCGGCGTGCCGGGCGAGCGTGTGCTCGCTCATATTGATCATTTTGGAAAACTCAAGGGAACGGTGGGACGGCCGTTGGACGGCGGGTTCGTCATGAACATCGTCGCTAGTGATGAAGATCGCAATAACCTGGCGGCCAGAATTGCTTGGTTCGAACTGTACAAGAATCACGACGTCTCCGACCAGCGTAGCCACGATCGTTTAATTCCCCGGGCCCCTCACTCATCGTTGCTGCTATCTGATGGCAGCAAACTGGATTGTTTGGTGGTCGATTTTTCAGTCACCGGCGCCGCAGTGTCAGCAGAGCTTGCTCCGGAAATCGGTACGGTCATGGCAGTTGGAAACGTCGTTGGACGGGTCGTGCGCCTTTTTGCAGGCGGATTCGCGCTCAAATTCATAAGGCCGCAAAACAAGGATCACGTCGAAGGGCTCGTTATAAAACGGTGGTGAAATCAAAGGACGTTCGTCCTAATCAGGCTCACATGCTTTGTCGATTATTCCGAGATCTGCTTCTCGATCTATTGGCTGGGGTCGGCGCAGTGAGCGTCGTCGTGGCCGTGCTTTTCATTCTTCGGACATACTGATACCCAGGCTGGCCGGCTGCCCCGCCCGAGCATAATGCGGCGCATTCAGTCAGTAGGATATGCCCAATTCAATGGATCTGCGTTTTGGTTCGGGTGCGATTTTGAATGGCTATTACCCGGGGAAATTCCGTCGGCGCAAAACTCGTTGCAAACAAACTTATCCCCCACACGCCACGCCTCGACGCCTCTCTGACCAAATGGAAGCGGCTCGCCGCAATACACGCACATATATTCAGCGCGGTCGCGAGGACTTGATTGATCAGACACGTATCACTCCTAAACAAAACGGCAAATCAAGGTCGATCCAGAATAAGCACGGCGCGCAAATCGCGAAACTTACCTCTTGGGTCCTTCTCTCCTTAAGCTTACGCGGTAACGTAAATCCCTGCCTCTTGTTGTAGTTTTGCAGCGCTGCTTTATGGACTGCAAGTCGACGCCCTTCCCCTGACCCACACGTGGCTGAGACAATAGCCGCCAAAGCCCCCTGCGGCGGCTCTATGACGAAACAATTTTCACAGACCCTCAAGCCCTGGCCGGAAGGCTGGGGCTTTTTTATTCGTGCTTGAAACAGAGAAACCGCCTCGCGGCGGTACTCTCCGAGTACCCCTCAGATGTTCGGATTAGGCGAGGGTGAGTCCTGCTTTGCGCCCGCCGGGCGGCGACGCAGCAGGAGCAGGCCAACTAGACCGCTGACAAACAGTACGGCGCTGGGCGGTACTGGCGTAGTAGCTAGCTCGCCCGTGGTGGGGGCAGATCCGCGCCCGCATAGACCAATACGTCGATGCCGTTTCCGGCCACGCCGCTCTGACCGTTGTTGCTTACTTCCTGGAAGTTGGTCGCGGTTACAGGCTGCGCCAGTTGTTGATCGAGATAGAAGGTGATGTCGTAGGTATCACCAATCGTGGTGGTGATGGTTTGGGAAAGACCGTCGTAACCCCCAGTGGAACCGTCGACCTAATCATAGGAGCCATCAAACACCGGGCGATTCCACGGAATTGAACCGACCACCGTGGAGGCGTTACCGACGAAACCGGTAAACGTGACGCCGCTCTGTGCAAAATAGTTCTAGGCGCCCAGCGTACCCGACTCAAAGCCGCCGTTGCTGAGCAAATTGCTACCGCCGCCGCTGGCAACTACCGACGCATCGTCGAAAGCGAACCAACCCGGGTCGTGACGAAACACGAAGGTGATGTCAGATGAGGTGCTGCTGGCTACGGACGAGGTGCTGTATTCCGTGTAAGTTGACGGCAGCGTCCCACCGGCGAGGTCGAGCACCAAGGGGCCGGTGGGTGGAGCGTTGTTGAGGGGTGCTGCATGCGCAGGGGTAAAGGTTGCCCAAAGGAGCGCGACAGGCACGAACAAACAGCGGACCCAACCCATTTCCAGCAGTCTTGAAGATATATCCGCCCACGATGGGTTTGTTTGGTTGGCGCAGGAAACGGAAGTCATAGCCGTTTTTCAGGCCCGTCCTTTAACCGCGCGCCTGACATATATCCCCAGCTCGGTTCACTCATAACCCCGCTTACCACTTCAAGCGGATTGGATTTGGAAGCCAGGCCGATCGACGCCAAGGAGAAGTCGATCGGCGACGCCCAGCCCCGCCGCCCATTGAGATGCCGTAGATGTGCGCGCGGACGTGGTCGGAAAATGAGTTAACCGAGTTGATGATATACTGAAGGTCTCGAATCGGGCGGCGCGTCGCCGCAAAATGTCGGGGAAGGTTGAGGGATCGTCGAACGGGAGCCTGCCGGGTAAGTAATAAACTGTTGAGCAATGCGTGCGATGAAAATCTACTCCACTTGGGAGAGGACTCATGCCGCAATATTTTTTCGACGTTCGCTCGTGCACGTGGGACTACACGGATCCTGATGGGATCTCGTTACCGGACGACGAAGCGGCAATCGCTTACGCGGAGCGAATGATCAGAGAACTCAAAGACGACGACGGCGACGACTATGACGAGCCAGATTTGCAAATGTTCATCAGAAACGAAATTGGAACTGTGAGAGTTTCCATTCCGTTTAATCCAGTGAAAGAGCGAGCACCAGCAAGAGCTATTCGTTCGACAATTTAATTATCAGCGCAGTTCTATTCCTGACATCGAGCTTCCGAAAAACGGCATGTAGATGACATTTGACCGTGCCTTCGGTCAGGGCCAACTCGTGCGCGATTACCTTGTTCGCTAGACCACTACAAACCAACGTGGCTACTTGCCGTTCCCGGTTGGTCAAAGCGCCGAAATGCACGACGCCCGGCGTCATGTCCAAATTCGTCATGTTGTTCCCTGTATCAGCCACCATTAGTCGGCTTGGCGACGCGCTTGGTTCATCAGAATCGTACCCAAAAGGAAGCCCCGGCTTTTCGGCCAGGGCTTCAGGTTATATACAAAAATTGTTTCGTCATTGACCCGCCGCAGGAGGCTTTGGCGGCCATTGTCTCAGCCACGTGTGGGTAGGGGAATGGCGTCGACATGCGGTCCATAGCGCGGCGCTGGAGGACTGCAACAAGAGGCTGGGATTTACGTTACCGCGTAAGGATTATGGCAGTGATGTGTCACGGCCAGACCGAATAGCCAAACATTATTTGCCCACATGCCCGAACCTTGTTCACCGCGGGGTTTTGCGAAGCATACGGCGCACACGATCAAGGCGTGCAGTCAGGGTGGCGGACGGCGTGTGATTATTCTCGATCATGCGGATTATCCGCGCCAGCTTTTCGCGGTTGTCCGCGATACCTTGCTCATGTTCGCGCGCCAGCTCGTCCAAGTATCCCAGCTCACGCTCATCGGCGATCTGTTTCCGTTTCCAGTAATACACGGCATACATAACGGAGAGCACGGCAACGAACGCGCCGATAACGCCAATCCATACCGTTGTGATGTTCATCTTCGAAAGCCGCTCTTGCCGTGAATCCAACACAGGCGCAATTTTGAAAGCGCCCCGACGCGCCGCCTCAATTATTGCTATCGCGCTCCCGAGCAATCGCCGGTGCAGGCAATATCGCCAAGTGTTCGATCCTGTGTGCTTTCGGTGTGAGCAATGACAAACATTGCAAGGACTGCCCAAGCCACAATCATGAGATAGGAGTGCATAATCGCGTCTCCATCTGGCCCGGCAGTCATAACGCAATTGTTGTTGCTCGAATTCGGCAAGAGCAATTTGCCGCCATCCGGAATGATATTTGGGCAGCGCGAGCGATACCCCTTGCAGGCCTGACGGCGCAGCATTGGGGGCGCGGGCTTCAACCGCCGCAAGATGCAGGATCACCGCAGACTATCGCGCGTTGACAGCCCGTCGGCGAAGGTGATCGCAGTACCGGCGGACGCTATCTTCAAGCGGGTAAAGGCGGCCAGGGCCGCGCTCTATCACGCCGGCCTTCGCAAGGTCGTAGACAATTTTCGGTGTCACCCCAAAAAACCGCGCGAGGGTATTGGCTGAGACCGCCGGAAGTGGCGCCTCCGTATTCAAGTCTTGTTCAGTTTCGGGCATCGCTGATGGTAGCACCGGCTGCCGAGCCTTGATGTACTACTTTTGCAGTCCGACTTCCCCTCGATCGTCCAGGGTGGCGAGGCGTAGGCATGACCGACGCGCGGCCTCAGGTGATTTGTCGGACACGGGGTTAATTACTTTCCGCTTGGCGAGCCGAAGTATGTGGACTGCCAGCTTTCCGTCCAACGGCGAACGTCTGATTGGTAGTCGTCGTTCAAATCGAGATTCTTGATCATCGCTCGGCAGAATGCCGTCATCTCCGTTTCAGTCATCGGCTTCGTCCGCTGCTGCTTCCGGAGCTTCTCCTCAACCGTGCCTCTCGCTTCGTCGTTGCTTATGTTCATCGCCCGTGACGGCGGCCTGATTGTTGATTCAAATCTGCTACGCCGATGCTTGACCAAGACAGCTTCCGCTTCGCGTTCGATGAGGTCCGCGTTTCATTATTCTTTGGTCGCGTGCTCGGCGATTACCCTGCGCTACGTCGGTCAAACGTCTCCGGCTCATGATCATACCCCCGCCGAACGTGAATTAAATCAAGCCAACTTTTGCTCAGGAATACCCATACCCATAACTCTGCATCATCCTCACTGTTTCTCGCCTTGCTCAAGCAGCGAGAGCATTCTTCACTGGGACTGTAATTGCCGCCCTCAACCATATCGCAGGCTTGTCCTAAAGGACTCGCTCCCTAGTGTGTTCTAGCTGAGTCGGGCCCTCGTTCAGACTGATCTTTTTAAGAGCGCTGATGGTTAGTGACGTCAGCAAGCGCCTATTTGGGCCGGCATTCGACGCCCTCAAACATCAAGACGATTTGCAGAGGCACCGGACATGGACTGGATCGGCGCCGTGGGCGGCTCTGTCCAAGCACGTCGCCACATATTGCCATGTGGACTTCGCGCGCGTCGCGGCGGGCAGATGACCTATCAGTTTGCGCACGTCGTCGAGCGTCTTGAGCGTCATGACCGTGGGGATGACGAGCGGCCTGGGCAATGGGCGCGACCAATCCGGGCGGGAAGGCACTCGGTACTCCTACGCTCACGCAACAAAACCATAGCGTTTATATATTGCGCAGTTTCTCGAAAGGGAGGAGCATTTGGCAGAGATGGCCGCATAAGAGAACTTTATGGCTGGCCCGCAGTTGCCCAATCACAAAGGCAAGTCAACCAGCGAAGACAGCTTCGCCCGGAAGGATGTCGTTCGCTACAGCGGTTGGTCCTCCGCGGCAGCCATCACTATCACCGTCATCATTGTTGGAATTGTCTTCTATCTAGCAATGTATTCCAAATGAAAGCTGCCCGGCCGGCATGCGCTTGCCCGGCGCTGCATCCGCGCCAGGAAACTTATGAGCCAAAAATGAGTTGATGTTTTTGTCCCGCATTTTGGGAGTCAAAAAATGAGGTTCCTAGGTGCCGCGCTGGTTTGCATAGCCGTTCTCTACGGAGTCGACGCATATTGGTGTAATGGCGTGTACTTCACCGCGGCCACGCGGCCACCAGCATGATGTCCCAAATCGTCGGGCACTTGCGATAATTTGCAAGTGGCGATCGGCTCAATCGGTGACAGCCCGCATTGTTGCCGGGCCGGCCTGTGCTTGCCTGGCGTTTAATCAGACCGCGAAAAACAAGGGCACTAAATTGTCATGTCCCGTGATAATCTGAAACTGAGCCCCTCCCTCCTCCAAGCCCCGCCGCGTACACCCGCGGCGGGGTTCGCCTTTGGATAGCATGGCGGACATGCGCGGGCCGGCATTTCGAACGTGCAGGCGAGTGATACGATACCACTCAATCCGTCGGACTGACGCGGCTCCCTCTGGATGTCGTCGCGCGTCAGTTTACAGATGGTCATAGCGGAATGCTTAGCCCCGGCCTCGCGCAATCCGCCGGGGCTTTTTTGTGCGGGGTGGTGCTGTGCCGGCCCTACTTTGGCCGGCATTCGACGCCCTCAAATATCAAGACGATTTGCAGCCGCCCGCCCTTTGGCTTGACTCCGAATCAATCTAGAGTTTTGCTTTGATCGCTGCATGTGAGCCGGGACACAGATGCGCGCCATTGGGGGCGCGTTTTGTCGTCGCAAGAATTTCGAGACTTCGCGAACGAGTGTCTGGACTGGGCGAAGACCGCCAGGTCCGACAACGAGCAGGATGTTTTTCTGCAGATGGCCCAGGTTTGGCTTGAAGCCGCCCTGCGATCAGAGGTCGGTACGACGGGCGAGAAGGCCAATTAGGCTTGCAGGTTGGCTGAAGAAATTGATGAGTCTACTCAAAAGACTAGCCAGATTTGTGCCATAACGCCGGACTAACTCGACAACGTCACCGGTGTTATATTACCCCCATGTTTTTACATCTCATCCAAGCGGCCATCCTAACTATCGTAGTGGGATTCTACGTCGCGCCGCTCACTCGGCGCGGGCCTGATGGCTAGAGCATTGGTCGCTTCCGCCTGCGGGCTCGCGCTGTTGGCGCTGGCGGTCGTGTCCGCTTACTCGCCGGCCCGCGCCGCCGCCACTGAATCGGCCGATCTTGCCCTATGCGACCGGGTCGCCGCCGACCCCGCCGATCCGGACAAGCCGGCCGAGTTCGCAGGCGTCGCCACGATCACCCCGTCCGACGTCCAGACGGCGATCAAATATTGCAAACGCGCCGCTCCGGTGTCGCGCCGCGCACTCTACGAGCTCGGCCGCGCCTATGCCGCCAATCAACAAATGCCGGACGCGATCGCTGCGTGGCGCAAGGCGGCCGACAAAGGCAGCAGCTCGGCTATGGTTGAACTCGGTGTACTGCTTGGCACCGGATCGGGTGTGCCCAAGGATGTGGCGCAGGCGCACGATCTGTTCGCGCGCGCCGCCGAGGCGGGCAACCCGCGCGGCGTCATCAACCTCGTGGCGCTTGCCGGCAGTGGCGGGCCGCCAGTGGATCCAGCATGGGCGCGAGCGACGCTGGTGAAGGCAGCGGAGACGAATTCGGCGGAAGCCGAGTTTCAGCTCGGCTTGATGTACGCGAACGGGAGCGGTGGTCCGAAGGACGACGTGGCTGCGCGCGCCTTGTTCGACAAGGCCGCGGCACAAGGTCATGCCGGCGCGCTGGAATGGGCCGGCTCGTTTGCCGAAATGGGGCGCGGCGGTCCGAAGGATGAAAACGCGGCGAGGGCGGATTACGAAAAAGCCGTGGCGCTCGGCAATGACAACGCCAAAGCCGGGCTCAGGCGCATGCGCTGCTCTATCCAGGTCTCGGATAAAAAGGGAAATCCGCTGTGGACGCTTTGCAACTAGCGGCGCCCTTCTCGAAAAGGCGGTTCGAATGACCCGCGCCCTTTTCACTTTGATGTTCGGTCCACCAGCCCCCCAGCGACCCTAAGGGCGGCAATCGCGGCGGAACAACAAAGCAAATGAATGGGAGGAGATGCCATGCCTAATACCATTGCGGTGTTGATTTTTGGCGCCGTTGTCATCGGCGCAGAAGCGGCCGTCATGATCTATCGCGGACATAGTTGGGGGCTTCATTCCGTTCGCATTGTCGGGTTATCCCTGATTGCAATTGCTGCGGTGTTTCTCGCCGTCTCCAGTGCAGAACGAGTGGGAGCGGCATATGCGTTGTTGGGGGTGTTGGCTGGCTATTTGGTCGGACAGCACGAAACTAAACCGCAAAATCCCGATCAGGATCGTGATTGATCGGCGATACCCGACTTTGATTCAGATTAGGACACTACCCAAATTTTCCCGCAGTGGGACGAGTTCAAACAAATTAAACAATGTGGCGATTCACGCCGCATTTTTCGCGGTGGGTATAGCGGCCAAAATGGGGCGCGCGCGTCCCGCAAACATGCACCGCGTTATGCAAATCAGGGCAGTACGAACGACTCTATCGATGCTATGACGCACGCCCTTTCGTCTGCTTGGCCCCGTCAATGACCTCACGGTTTTGGCGGGGCTTTCGTTTGCAGGCGGAAGGTCAGTCGCAACAACGATGGAGCCACTGGTAATGAAGTTGACGACATTGCTGGCCGCCGGGGCGGCCGTGTTTGTCTTTGCGCATTCCGCACAGGCGCGGGTGCAGCAGCGGCATCTTTACATGATGCAGGAGGGATCTACCGATGCAAAACAGCATTACGCTTATTCGGGACGTAGCGCCGATGTCGGCCGATATGGCGGCCGCCCTGCCGCCTGGTGCGGTTGGGAAATGAGACAGCTTGTCGGCAGCGATCCCGGTCCGGCATTCAATCTGGCGCGCAGTTGGGCGCGCTGGGGACAGCCCGGACCCGCCGGTGTGGGCGCGGTCGTGGTCTGGTCGCACCATGTCGGCAAAATCGTCGGCCAGGAAAACGGCATGTGGGTGATCCAGTCCGGTAACGACGGTCACGCCGTTCGCACCCGGCCGCGCTCGCTCGCCGGCGCGATCGCCATCCGGTGGGGATGAACGTAGCGCCAAAGAACTGCTAAGGAGAATGCTATTGGCCGCTCGGGGAAACCGAGCGGCCTTTTCATGCTCCGCGGTGAGCGGGTGGTCACAATCTTGCGTGACTATATTAAGCTGCCGGAAGAGAGGACCGTAACATGAGCCCCCAACGTCAACTGCACCTCGGCGCCTTCATGCGGCCGGCGAGCATCCATACCGGCGCCTGGCGCTATCCCGGCGCCTGGCCGGACATGAATTTCAATCTCGCGCATATAAAGCAATGCATTCAGGCGCTGGAGTGGGCGAAATTCGACGCCTTCTTCATGGCCGATCACATGGCCGTGCTCAATATGCCGATGGACGCGCTCAAGCGCAGCCACACGTCGACGTCGTTCGAGCCGTTCACCCTGCTGTCGGCCTTGTCGCAAGTGACCGAACGCATCGGGCTCGTCGCCACCGGCTCGACCACATTCGACGCGCCCTATCACATCGCGCGGCGTTTCGCGTCGCTCGATTATCTTTCGGCCGGCCGTGCCGGCTGGAACATCGTCACCACATCCAATCCGGACGCGGCGCTCAATTTCGGCCTCGACGAGCATATGGAGCATGGCGAGCGGTATCACCGCGCGCGCGAATTCTACGACGTGGTCACCGGCCTGTGGGACAGCTGGGCCGACGACGCTTTCATCCGCGACGTCGAGGACGGCATCTTCTTCGATCCGGCGAAGATGCATGTGCTCGATCACAAGGGCAAATATCTATCGGTGCGCGGCCCGCTCAATATCGCGCGGCCGATCCAGGGCTGGCCGGTGATCGTGCAGGCCGGCGCCTCGGAATCCGGCCGCCAGCTCGCGGCTGAAACCGCCGAAGCGGTGTTCACCGCGCAGAGCGATCTTCCCACCGGGCAGCGGTTCTATGCCGACGTCAAAGGCCGCATGGAGAAGCTCGGACGCGCGCGCGAACACATGAAGATCCTTCCGGCCTGTTTCGTCGTGGTCGGCGATACGGTGGAAGAGGCGCAGGCCAAACGCGCAAAGCTCGACAGCCTGGTCAATTACGCCAATGCGATTGCCTCTTTATCGATCGCGCTCGGTCACGATGCGTCGAAATTCGATCCCGACGGGCCGTTGCCCGACAATATTCCGGAGAGCAATGCCTCAAAGAGCGGACGGGAGCGCGCGATCGCGCTTGGCAAGCGCGATAACCTCACCGTGCGGCAGCTTGCGCAACGGCTCGGCGGCTATTCCGGCCTCGCCATGATCGGCACGCCGGTGACGATTGCCGACGAGATGGAAGAATGGCTCGAGACCGAAGGTTCCGACGGCTTCACCGTGATGTTTCCCTATTTGCCGGGCGGGCTCGATGATTTTGTCGAGCGCGTCGTTCCGGAATTGCAGCGGCGCGGCCTGTTCCGGCGCGAATACGAAGGCGCGACGCTGCGCGAACATCTCGGCCTGCCGCGGCCGAAAAACCGGTTTTTTCAGAATTGAGGCCATGCCGCATTGAAGCCATGAGCCACGCGCCTCGATTGATTGCAGCCGATTCCGACAAGCCATAGAGTAGAGGCGGCCGGGCAATCGGCCGAGGAAACGTCATGGCCGAGGGCAATGGCTGACCAAGACGTGCGCGCACGGCCGCTCGATCGTTCGGATCCGATCGAGACGGCGAGCATCGACGAACTGCGCGCGCTGCAGCTTAAGCGGCTGAAGGCGGCGGTCGCGCGCTCGGCAACGGTGCCGCATTACCAGGAGAAATTCGCCGCGGCCGGCATCCGGCCGGGCGATGTGAAAAGCCTCGACGATCTCGCCAGCTTCCCGTTCACCACCAAGGAAGATCTGCGGCAGAATTATCCGTTCGGCATGTTCGCGGTGCCGATGAACGAGATCGTGCGCGTGCACGCATCGAGCGGCACCACCGGCAAGCCGACGGTGGTGGGCTATACGCGCGGCGACATCGACACGTGGTCGATGCTGATCGCGCGCTGCATCCGCGCCGCCGGCGGCAAGCCCGGCGACAAGATGCACGTCGCCTATGGCTACGGCCTGTTCACCGGCGGGCTTGGTTTTCATTACGGCGCCGAATATCTCGGCTGCGCCGTCATTCCGGTCAGCGGCGGCTTCACCGAGCGCCAGGTTCAGCTCATCGGCGATTTCGAGCCCGACATCATCGCGGTGACGCCGTCTTACCTGCTCGCCATCGCCGACGAATTCGACCGCCAGGGCATCGATGCGCGCAAATCCTCGCTGCGCATCGCGCTGCTTGGCGCGGAGCCGTGGACCGAAGGCATGCGCGCGGAGATCGAGCGCCGCATGGGTCTCGACGCGGTCAATGTCTATGGCTTTCGGAAGTGATCGGTCCCGGCGTCGGCCAGGAATATGCCGCGACCAAGGACGGGCTGACGATCTGGGAAGATCATTTCTTTCCCGAGATCATCGATCCGCAAACCGGCAAGGCGCTGCCCGACGGCGAGGAGGGCGAGCTGGTCTTCACGTCGCTGACCAAGGAGGCGATGCCGGTCATCCGCTATCGCACGCGCGATCTCACCCGGCTTCTGCCCGGCAACGGCCGCGCCATGCGCCGGATCGAGCGCATCAAGGGCCGCAGCGACGACATGCTGATCATCCGCGGCGTCAATGTGTTTCCGAGCCAGATCGAAGCCGCGCTCGCCACCGAGCAATTGTTCGCGCCGCATTATATCCTCGAAGTGACGCGGCCGGACCGGCTCGACGAGCTTGAAGTGATCGTCGAAACGCGCGCCGTGCTGCCGCCCGATGCCACGATGGTGTTGGCGGACCGCGCCACGCATCTGATCAAGGCCCATGTCGGCGTTACCGCGACGGTGCGTGCGGTGGCGCCGGGCACGATCGAGCGTTCGCAGGGCAAAGCCAAGCGCGTCATCGACAAACGGCCGCGGAATTAGCTCATGTCAGTCGCCGAAGATCTTTCTCAAACCGATGTACTGACCGGCGCCGGCTTGCCGCGCGATGGAGTTGCGGCATGGCTGGCGAACGGCGATACGCCCGGCGGCGATTATGGCCGCGACAGCGAGGATTTCTCGCGGCAATGGCGGATCGGCGCCGAACTGCTGGCCAAGCTGCCGCCAAAGCCGGCGCGCTCGGAACGCCAAGCCGCGGCGGCCGCGGCTCTCTTGCAGCGCGACCGTGCGGCGCGGGAAAAATTCCTCAGGCTCTATGCCGAGACGGTCTATCGCCACCTGACCGCCGATTTGACGAAATTCGTGCGCGTCGAGCATCTGGTCCGCGATGCCGCGGCGATAGTGCCGGGCCTGGTGCCGGACGATGCACAGCTTGCCGGCGAGAACGGCCTGCCCCAGCGCGACAAGGACGGCGCCGAGATCGATCATGGCCTGTTGCTGTCGCATGTGCTGGCGGATGCGGCATGCGGCATGCATCTGTGCCACGCCATGCTGCTGCCGCGGCCGGAAGCCGAGGAGCAAAGCCGCCGCTTCGCCAAAACCGGCAAGCTTACGCTCGAAGGCGCGACGCTCGAGCGGCGCGGCAAGGCGGCGCTCGTCACCATGCGCAATCCGCGTTTTCTCAATGCCGAAGATGAAACGACGCTCGACGGTCTCGAAATCGCGATCGACGTCGCCACGCTCGATCGGGAGACCGATATCGCCATCCTGCGCGGCGATGTGGTCGAGCATCCAAAATACCGCGGCCGCCGCCTGTTTTCGGCCGGCATCAACCTCACGCATCTCTATCACGGCAAGATTTCCTACGTCTGGTACATCAAGCGCGACATGGGGCTCGTCAACAAGCTGTTCCGCGGCGTGGCGCGGCCGGACTTGAGCCCCGACGAAGTCGCAGGCGGCACCACCGAGAAGCCGTGGATCGGCGTGGTCGAAGGCTTTGCCATCGGCGGCGGCTGCCAGCTTCTGCTCGCGCTCGATTACGTGCTGGCGGCGAGCGACGCCTATATGACGCTGCCGGCGCGCAAGGAGGGCATCATCCCGGGCGCCGCGAATTTGCGGCTGTGGCGCTTTACCGGCGATCGCATCGCGCGGCAGGCGATCCTCTATGGCCGGCGGCTTGACTGCGATACGCCGGAAGGCCGGCTGATCTGCGACGAGATCGCGCCGCCTTCGTCGATGCAGGCAGCGCTCGATCGAGTGGTCGACGGCTTCACCAGTTCCGGCGTGGTCAGCGCCGCCGGCAATCGCCGCGCCATTCGCGTCGGCCAGGAGCCGCTCGATACGTTCCGGCGCTATATGGCGGTCTATGCGCGCGAGCAGGCCTATTGCCATTTCAGCCCGGCGCTGATCGCCAATCTCGAGCGCAATTGGAACGCGCACAATCGCGTCATTTAGCGACGGATTACTCGCGCGGCGAAATTCATCTGGTCGAAGCGGTCTTTTTGCTCGTCGCTCAACTTGGTCTCGAAATTGGCGAGCGCCACCTGGATCGACAACTCGGAACGCCAGGTCGCGTCGAGCCGGGCCTCGATGGTTTCCAGGCGTCCGAGCGCGGTGCGCGGCACCGAAGTCGGGCAATGCGCCTCGAGATCGCTCGCCGCCTTGCCGAAGGACTGCTTGACAGTCGCGAGATCGTCACGCTGCGCGTCGGTCGGTCTGAACCGTTTTGTCGATCTGGTCGATCGACGAATCGATCGCGGCCGGCGAGCCGCCGCAGGTCGGAACGCTGCTGTCGGTCTGGTTCGAACGGTCGGCGGCCGGTGCGGCGGCGCCAACCGCGGCAAACTTCGCCTGCTGCGCGCTATTGAGCGATTGCTCGAAATCCTGCAGCGGCTGGCGAACGATATCGATCGCCATGGCCAGTTCCTCGATCTGCGATTCCATCAGCTGCAGGCGCGCGATCGGCTGGTCGGGAATCTCGTTCGGGCAGGATTTGGCGAGATAGCCGGCGGCCGCGCCGAGCGCGCCGCCGAGCTTTTGCAGAAGCTTCATCTGGTCCGCGGTCGGCGAGACTTCGTCGCGGATGCGGCCGACGATCGCGTTGGCATCGACGGACGGCTGACAATGCCGCTGATCGGCGCTCGCCGGCGGTTTTGCAAACGCGGTCGAGAAAATATCCTGATAGCCGAACGGCCACGGCGACGAATCGGACGGCCAGAAGACGCTCTGGAAAATCGCCGGCAAAGCCAGGTTCGGATAGAGCAGCGCCGATGTCACGTCTGGTTGCTGCGGTTGTCCGGGGCGCGGCATGTCGTTCGGATTGGCATGCATGTAAAGATGATGCCGATACCGCGGGAAATAGAACGGTACGCCGATACGAAACGGCCCGATGCGCAGGCCGAAGGCCGCGGCCGGCGGCGGAGAAAAGCTAATTGCGGCAATTGCGGCTATCGCAAAAAAAGCGCCGACCTTTCGCATGATCCTGGCACCATCAAGTTTCAATGTATTAAAGCCACACATCAACGCACACCGGGGCCGGGCGGTTCCAATCTTTCCCGCATTTCCACAGGCACGCCCTGCCGCTTGTCGCCCGAGCCGCAACAGCGGCACCAGCACGAAGGCAAAGGCGGTGAACGCCGCCGAGATCAGAATCAGCGGCGGCATGCCGTTGTTGAAGACGTGGGTATAAAGAAACGAGCCGACATTGTCGGCGAGCGTAGTCGCCAGATTGATGATCGACATCAGCACGGCGAAGGAAAATCCTTCGGCGCGCCGCGGGCAATAATCGGCGGCGAGCGTCAGCGTCGCCACGGTCGCGAGCATGGCCGAAAATCCGGCGCAGAAGCTGATGATGGCGGCGGCTGTTTCGTTCCAGAAGAAAAGAAAGCGCCGCGCCGTCACGGTGCCAAGCGCGATGCTGAGATTGAGCAGGTTCTTCAGCGTCAGGCCGTCGAAAAACCGGCGGTAGAGCAGCGCGCCGGTAACCCAGCCGGCCGCCCCGATCGATCCCAGAATGCCGATATAGGCTTGGGAGAATTTCAGATCGTCGGTCATGTGATAGTAGAGCGGCGTGCTCAGGCCGGGACTGAAATAATAGAGAAAGATAAAAACGGCGACGATCCACAGATGCCGCCGCTGGAACGCCGATGCCAGGCCGCGCGAGCGTGGCCTTCATGCCCTCGACGTTGACGACGGCTTTCTTCTCCGGAATCAGAAACACCGTGCCGAAGATGACGGCGAAGGGCGCGACCGCGACGATGGCGGCGGCGGTATGCAGCGCCGAAGCTGGGATCGAGATATTGCACCAGTTCGCCGCCGAGAATGGCGGCGGCCATGGCGGCGATGTTGTACCACAGCCATTGCTGGTTGACGAACTTGCCGCACTGCTCGTGCTTCTGGCCGTTCTCCACCAGCACGGCGCCGCACAGCGTGCTCGATATCGCCATGGCATAGGCGGTGAGCATCAGCGCGAGCGCGAGGTCGCTCGGCGCGGTGAGCCTGGTGACCCAAAAATAGCCGGCGACCGCGGCAATGTTGGCGATGATCAGGTAGCTTTTGCGCCGGTAGCCGAACAGCGGCACGAAATCCGAAATCAATCCGTAGACCGGCTTGATGATCCACGGCACGTTGAAAACGGTGACGAAGGCGGTGACCTGGACCGGCGTCCAGCCTTGCACCTCTTTCAGATAATAATTGAGCGGCTGCGTAGATGAGGCCGACGATCTGTCCCAGTCCCTCGACGACATAGACCAGCGCGAAGAAAATCAGGAGATTGCCGATCGTCCGCTTGTCGTCCGTATCGTGGCGGCGGGGGACGAAAGGGCCTGGTCATTCATCGCATTGCGCCGATTGGCATGGCACGCGCTCCGTCTACGCCATCGCGCGTTCGATCGCCGCGGCGAGCATGGCGAGGCCCGACTCCACATCGCCCTCGAGATGCACCCGCAGCGCGCGCCGGCCGCGTTCGGCCAGCACGTCGAAATCGCCGCGGGCCTGCGCGGCCTTCACCACGCCAAAGCTGGCGCGGTGATCCGGAATGGCCAGATCCTCGGCATCGTCGGACGTGATTTGCAAGAAAACGCCGCTGTCGGGCCCGCCTTTATAGGCCTGGCCGGTCGAGTGCAAAAAACGCGGCCCGAATTCGAGGCAGGTCGCGACGTGACGGCGATCACGCAAGGCGAGCCGCGTAGCCTGCAAGCGCTGCGGCATTGTCTTCGTCACGGTGCGAGATAGGCGAGCATGGCAACATAATCACCGGCGCCGATGCGCGAGAAATGCGCTTGCAGCCAGCTTTCGACGCCGCCATCGGCGCCGGCCTTGCGCAGCGCGTCGGCATTCTTCTCGTCGGTGTAGAGCGTTGATCGATTTTTCCGGAACAGACCGGCGTCTCCGGCGGCAGCGCGCCGGTCTTCTCGAAGGCCGCGGTCAATTCGCGCGTTTTGACTTTGCTCGCCTCGACGTCGGGCTGATCGAATGGATTGATGCCGAGCACCGCGCCGGCAATCGCGGTCGCGATCTCGAAGCGAAAAAATTCCTGGCCGATGTTCTCGACCGAATTCTGCGCGATGCGGACGACCGGGTGTCCGGCCTTTTCCAGCGCCGCGAGCTTGGCTGTCGCGTTCGTCATCGGCTTCGCCTTCGAGCGCAAGATCGATGAAGAAGCGATCGTCGCCATAGACTTCGCGGCCGGCCGAGCGGCTCGCCGTCGACCGGGATGAGGCCCTTGCCGTGCTTGCCGGTCGATTCCGCGAACAGTTGCTCGACCCAGGCGCCGAAACTGGCGAGTGCCGGCGAGGCGAGAATCGTGACCTTGTCGCGGCCGCGCGACGCCGCGGCGCCGAGCGCGATGCCGAGCGCAACGCCGGGATTTTCCGCCGGCGGCACGTCGGGGCCGCATGAGCGCATCATCGCGCGCGCGACCGCATCAGCCTGGCGACATCGATCCCGGCGATGGCCGCCGGCACGAGCCCGAACGGCGAAAGCACCGAATAACGGCCGCCGATGCTCGGAACGCCATGAAAAATGTGCCGGAAGTTTTGCTCCTCGGCGCGCTTTTCGCAGCGACGATCCAGGATCGGTGATGGCGATGAAATGCCGCCCGGCTTTGTCCGCGCCCGACCGTGTCGGCGACGCGCTTGAAGAAATAATCTTTCAACACATTCGGCTCGGTCGTGCTGCCGGACTTGCTCGACACGATGAACAGCGTTTTGGCGAGATCGAGTTCGGCTTCCAGCGCCTCGATCTGCGCCGGAATGGTCGAGTCGAGAATGCGCAAACGCGGCCAGCCGCTTTGGCGAGCCGAAGGCTTGCGCCAGCACTTCGGGGCCGAGGCTGGATCCGCCCATGCCGAGGAGCACGGCGTCGTTAAAGCCGTCGCGCCTGATCTCCTGGGCGAACGCCGTATATCTCGCGATCTCCTTGTCGTCGGCCAGTCGAGCCAGCCGAGCCAGCGATCCTCGTCGGCATTGGTCCACAGCGATTTGTCGCGCTGCCAAAGTTTTCGGATATTGCCGTGCACGCGCCATTCTTCGGCGATCTCGCTCCGTCTTTTTCTCGAGCTGCTGGCCGAGAGCGAGTTTCTGCTTGTCGATGTGCCGGTCCAAAATCTTCAGTCCGCTTCTTGGCGACGGCGGCGAGGAGCTTGTCGGCGGCATCGGCAAACAGCCGCACGCCGTCTGTCGACGAGCTTGTCGGTCACGGCGTCGAGTGAAATGCCGGCGCGGCCGAGCTCGCCGAGCAGGCGCTGCGCGCCGGCGGCATCTTCAGCCAGGCTGTCGCGCGACTTGCCGTGGTCGCGGAAGGCGTCCATCGTCGCCACCGGCATGGTGTTGACGGTGTCGGGCCCGATCAGCTCTTCGACATAGAGCACGTCGCTATAGGCCTTGTTCTTGGTGCCGGTCGAGGCCCACAGCAGCCGCTGCGGCTTGGCGCCATTCTTTGCCAGCGCCTCCCAGCGCTCGCCGGCGAACAGCCGCAGATAACGCTGATAGGCGAGTTTGGCATTGGCGATGGCGATCTTGCCCTTGAGCGCATTGAGCCGCGCTTTTTCGTCGGGATCGTTGGCGCGCGCGATCTTGTCGTCGAGCAATTTGTCGACCGCGGTATCGATGCGGCTGACGAAGAAGCTCGCCACGCTCGCGATCCGCGAAACGTCGCCGCCCTTGGCGGCGAGCGCTTCAAGGCCGGACAGATAGGCCTCGACGACCTGCTCATAGACGGCTTGCGCGAACAACAGCGTGATGTTGACGTTGATGCCGTCGGCGATGAAGCTCGCGGATCGCCGGCAAGCCCTCGGGCGTGCCCGGGACCTTGATCATCAGGTTCTGGCGGCCGACCTCGCGCCACAGCCGCTTGGCCTCGGCGATGGTGGCTTGCGTATCGGTCGCGAGATAGGGCGAGACCTCGATGCTGACAAAGCCGTCGGCGCCGTGCGTGGCATCGAACACCGGGCGCAGCACGTCGGTTGCCTTCTGGATGTCCTCGACGGCGAGCTGTTCGAAAAGCTCGCCGGCCGATTCGTCGCCGCGCTTGCAACATGCGCGCGATCGCGCCGTCATATTCGTCGGTTTGGCCGATGGCGTGCTCGAAGATCGAGGGGTTCGAGGTCACGCCGCGCAGGCCGTCCTCGTCGACGAGCTTCTTCAAGCCGCCCTTGGCGATGAAGCCGCGCGACAGAAAATCGAGCCACACCGCCTGGCCGTGGTCTTGCAACGCTTTAAGGGCATTCATGACCCGCTGTTCCTGAATCGCTTTGGCGCTTCGCAATCCGATTCTGGCGGCAGCACGCACCATATCCGGAACGAAGCCGAATTTCCGCAGCAAATGCGGCTGCATCGGGGGCAACGGTTGAAACGAAACCCTGTTCCGCTGCGGGCGAAACCGCCGCGCTATGCGAGCGGGGGGAATTGGCGCGGCTGCAGCTGGGCCGCGGCGCCGTGCCGCTACGGCATAGGCGCGCATGAAGGTGCGCACGGCGATGCCGACGACGTGGGCGATCGCGTCCTCTTGCGGCGGTGGGCTGAAATTAAACAGAACCGGCTTGAACAGCGTTGACTGGCAGGCGTCGAGGAATTGCGCGGCCGCCACCTCGCAATCGTCGACCGCGAGCACGCCGGCTTTGGTCTGGGCTTCGAGATAAGCGGCGAGCTTGGCAATGCCGAAGGCGGGCCCGGTCTCGTAGAAGACCTTGCCGATTTCCGGCATGCGATCGGCGATGGCGATAACGGTGCGCAGCGCGGACGCCTTTTCCGGGCGGGACAGGAAATCGATAAAGGCAATGCCGAGACGGCTGAGGATGCCCTCGACATCGTGGTCGCCGGGATCGAAGTTGAACGTGCCCTCGGCGTGGAACATGCACTCCTCGTGCACGATCGCCTGGAACAGCTGCTCCTTGTTGGCGAAATAGACGTAGAGCGTGCCCTTGGACACGCCGGCGGCGCGGGCGATGTCGCTCATGCTGGCGGCGTCGAAGCCTTGGGCCAGGAAGATCGCCGCGCGCGCCCTCGACGATCTGCCGTCGTTTGGCGCTGTCGTCGGCCGCCTGCGGGGCCGGTTTGAGCTGGGCCTGGGCGTTCATGTCCTCGTCTCGCGCGCCAGATTCCTAGAATTTCCTAGCTTCAGCCAATGCTTTAGATGACAGTCTGACAATTTTTATTGACCGAACGGTTCGGTCATATTGACTGGCCTTTCCGACTCTCTATATAAACTGACCGAACCGTTCGGTCAATGACCATTTGGCATGCCGGCGGCGAGTTGCAGATGGAGCGCGCCATGTATCGCGAAACAACAAAAGACGCCGAATATCGCGAGCCCAGCCAGGCAATGACGTCAGCTCACGCCCACGGGCCGCAGCCGGCGACGTATTCGCACCCGGCCTGCCAGGACGAGTGACGCGCGGGGCGCCGCTTGCGCGCCTGCGCGCAAGAGCGCCAGCGCCGGCGTCGCGCCGGGTTCTCGCTCAAGCGTGCCGGCTTTCAACCGGCGCACGGCTGATCGCCGCGGCCATCGCCGTCGCACTCGATGGCAGGCGGGCGTCGTCGGCGCGCGATTGGTGGATCAGCGGCCGCTACATGGTGTCGACCGACGACGCCTATGTCCGCGCCCACAACACGACGCTGGCCTCGAAAATTTCCGGCTACGTCGCCAGCATCCCGATCGAGGACAATACGCAGGTCCACGCCGGCGACGTGATCGCCACGATCGATGACGGCGATTATCGGCTCGCGGCCGACGCGGCGCGCGAAAAGGTCGCGACCCAGCAGGCGACCGTCGACCGCATCGGCCGGCAAGTCGTGGCGCAAGCAGGCCAATGTCGAGCAGGCCAAGGCGCAGATGGCTTTCGGCGCAGGCCGACGCCGACAAGAACGCAGCTGGAATTCGACGCGGCAGCAGGCGCTCGCGGCGCAGAAATTCGCCAGCGAGCAGACGCTGGAACAGGCGCAGGCCGATCGCGATCAGGCCGCCGCCGCGGTCCAAAGCGCGCAGGCCGTGATCGACGCCGCCGCCGCCAATCTCGATGTGCTCAAGGCGCAGCAGCAGGAAGCGGCGCGCACGCTCGACGAATTGCAGACCGCGCAGGCCAAGGCCGAACGCGACCTGTCGTTCACCGTCATCCGCGCGCCGGTCGATGGCGTGTTCAGCAATCGCGCGGTGCAGACCGGCGATTACGTGCAGACCGGGCAGCACGTCGCGAGCCTCGTGCCGCTCGAGCGGCGTCTATATCGAAGCCAATTTCAAGGAGACGCAGCTCGGCGCGCATGCGCCCCGGCCAGCCGGTTTCGATCAGCGTCGACGCGCTGCCCGAGCACGCGATCAAGGGCACGGTGGCGAGCCTTTCGCCGGCTTCCGGCTCGGTGTTCTCGCTGCTGCCGCCCGACAATGCGACCGGCAATTTCACCAAGATCGTGCAGCGGCTGCCGGTGCGCATCGAAGTGCCCGCCGGCGTCGCCGCGCAGCGCGTGCTGCGGCCGGGCATGTCGGTCGTCGTCAGCGTCAACACCAAGCCCGGCCATGCGGCGCGAGGCCGGCCTGACCTCGGCCGCGCAAGCGGCCGAGGCCGTGTCCGAACCTGCGTCAATGGACGTGAACGCGATGACCGCGACCTGACGCATCAATCGCGTCGGCGACCACGGCTTCCGCCGCGTTGCCGCGCCGAGCGCCGCCGCGAGCGCGCTCGATGCCAATCCCGCCGCGCCGGCTGCTCGCCTTCCTCGCCATGTGCTTCGGCATGTTCATGGCGTTTCTCGACATCCAGATCGTGTCGTCGTCGCTTGCCGACATTCAGGCCGGCCTGTCGGCATCGGCCGACGAAATTCCCTGGGTGCAGACCGCCTATCTGATCGCCGAAGTGATCGCGATCCCGCTGTCGGGCTTTCTGTCGCGCGCGCTCGGCACCCGCATCCTGTTCGCCATTTCGGCCGCCGGCTTCACGCTGGCGAGCATCATGTGCGGCACGAGCTCCTCGATCGACAGCATGATCGTGTGGCGGGCGATCCAGGGCTTCATCGGCGGCGGCATGGTGCCGACGGTGTTCGCCTCGGCCTATCTGATCTTCCAGGGCCCGCGGCAGAAATTCATCGCGCCGGTCGTCGGCCTGATCGCGACGCTGGCGCCGACCATCGGCCCGACGGTCGGCGGCTATCTGACCGACGCCTATTCGTGGCACTGGCTGTTCTTCATCAATGTCGTGCCCGGCATCGTCGTGACCGTCGCGACGTTCTCTGCTGATCGATTTCGACAAGCCCGATTTCGCGCTGCTGAAGAATTTCGACTGGTACGGCCTGATCAGCATGGCCGGATTTCTCGGCGCGCTCGAATATGTGCTGGAGGAGGGGCCGCGCTACGAATGGTTCGACGACGACACGATCTTCGTCGGTCGCCATCGTCTCGGCGCTCTCGGCGGTGGTGTTCTTCGCCCGCGTGCTCACCGCGCGGGCGCCGATCGTCGACCTGCGCGCCTTCGCCAACCGCAATTTCGCCGTCGGCAGCCTGTTCTCCTTCGTGCTCGGCATCGGCCTTTACGGCCTGACTTATCTTTACCCGGTCTATCTCGCGCAGGTGCGCGGCTATGACGCGCTGATGATCGGCGAGACCATGTTCGTCTCCGGCCTCGTCATGTTCCTGACCGCGCCGATCGCCGGCCAGCTCGTCGAGAGGTTCGACCCGCGCTTCGTCCTGGTGGCGGGCTTCGTGTTTTTCGCCATCGGCACCTGGCAGATGACCTATGTGACCTCGGACTGGGATTTCTGGGAATTGCTGTGGCCGCAAATGTTCCGCGGCGTCGGGCTGATGTTCGCGATCATTCCGGTGACCAATACCGCGCTCGGCACGCTGCCGCCGGAGCGGGTGAAGAACGCCTCCGGCCTGTTCAATCTGATGCGCAACCTCGGCGGCGCCATCGGGCTTGCCGCGATCAATACCTGGTTCAACGACCGGATGGATCTGCATCTGCAGCGCCTGCATGAGGCGGTCAATCCGTCGAGCATGCCGGCGACCGAGATGCTGGCGAATCTCGCCGCGCGCTTCCAGGGCTCGGACGCGCAGTCGCAGGCGCTCGCGGAGATGATGGCCATGGTGCGGCTGCAAGCCGCGGTGCATGAGCTATGCCGACGTCTTTCTGATGCTGACGGTGCTGTTCCTCGGCACTCGCGGCGTTCGGCCTGCTGATGAAGCGGCCGCAGGCGCCGGCCGGCGCGGGCGGCGGACACTGAGCATTTTGCTCGCGCGACTCGAGCCGCGGTTAAATTCGCTACAGCATTGCGCCGACATGCGAACATGACCTTGGAACACCGGACGCGCCATGGCTTACGGCGCCGCGATCGGCGCCGTCGCGGCGGCGTTCAAATTGTTCGCGCCGTGGAGCGAGCCGCATTCGGTCGGCTGGCGATCGCGAGAGAACTTGTTCGGCGCGGCGCTTGCCTTTGCGCTGCTGTGCGGCATCGCCGCGGCATTGCGCAATTTTATCGCGCGCCGGCTGATCTGGCCGGAAATTCAGATAGAGCGCAAAATAAAACGGGGCGGCCGATGCAGGCCGCCCCGCTGTTCGTTATTTGAGCGTCTTACATCTTGGTGATGTCGACGTCCTTCGTCTCGGGCAGGAAGATCAGCGCGACGACGAAGCTCATCGCCGCGATCACGATCGGATACCACAGGCCCGAATAGATATTGCCGGTGGCCGCCACGATGGCGAACACGGTCGCCGGCAGGAAGCCGCCGAACCAGCCGTTGCCGATGTGATAGGGCAGCGACAGTCCGCTATAGCGGATGCGGGTCGGGAACATCTCCACCAGCCACGCCGCGATCGGGCCGTAGACCATGGTCACGTAGACGACCAGGATCACCAGCAAGCAGCACCGTCATCGGATAGTTGATGTCGTTGTATCGGCGCTTGCCGGATAGCCGTGGATCGTCACGGCGGCGGCGATCGTCTTGGCGAGATCGGGCGCGTCGGCGGCGATGGTCTGATCGCCGATCTGCACGCTCGCCTTGGTGCCGGCCGGCGCAGAGACGTTATTGTAGTTCACCGAGAGACCGACCAGCGCGGCTTTGATCTGGTCGCAGCCGGTGGTGAATTTCTCGATGCCGGTCGCCTTGAACTGGAACGAGCATTCGGCCGGATCGGCGGTGACCGTCACCGGCGACGCCGCGAGCGCTGCTTCCAGTTTCGGATTGGCGAAGTGCGTGATGCCCTGGAAGATGTAGAAATAGGTCACCGCCGCAAGCGCAAAGCCCGCGAGCATGATCGGCTTGCGCCCGATCCGGTCCGACAGAGCGCCGAACAGGATGAAGCACGGGCGTGCCGATCAGAAGCGCGATGGCGATCATGATCTGCGCGGTGACGCCCGGCACTTTCAGCGTCTGGGTCAGGAAGAACAGCGCGTAGAACTGTCCGCCATACCAGACGACGGCTTCACCGGCGGTGGCGCCGAGCAGCGCAAGGATCGCGATCTTTAAGTTCGACCATTGGCCGAACGCTTCCGACAGCGGGCGCTTGGATTGCTTGCCTTCGTCGACCATGCGCTGGAACAGCGGCGATTCATTGAGCTTGAGCCGGATCCACAGCGACACCGCGAGCAGGATCGCGGAGAGCAGGAACGGAATGCGCCAGCCCCAGTCGGCGAATGCGGCTTCGCCCATCGCAGGTGCGGATGCCGAGGATCAGCAGCAGCGCCATGAACAGGCCGAGCGTCGCGGTGGTCTGAATCCACGACGTGTAATAGCCGCGCTTGTTGGCCGGCGCATGTTCGGCGACGTAGATCGCCGCGCCGCCATATTCGCCGCCGAGCGCAAGGCCCTGCACCAGGCGCAGCCCGATCAGCACGACCGGCGCGAGAATGCCCCAGGTGGCAAAGCCCGGCAGCACGCCGATGAAGAACGTGCCGATACCCATGAGGCTCATGGTGATGAGGAAGGTGTATTTGCGGCCGATCATGTCGCCGAGCCGGCCGAAGATCAGCGCGCCGAAAGGGCGCACCGCGAAGCCGGCGGCAAAGGCGAGCAGCGTGAAGATGAAGGCGACGTTCGCCGGCACGTTGGAGAAAAAGTATTTCGCCAGGAACACCGCGAGCGTTCCGTAAATGTAGAAGTCGTACCATTCGAAAACGGTGCCGAGCGAAGAGGCGAAAATGACGAGCCGTTCTTCGCTCGTCATGCCGCCGGTGCGCGGCGCATTCAGTGCCATCGTGGTCATGGCGTAACCCCCCAGTTTGTGGTCGTTAGGCAGTGCTCGCTGCGGCAGCCGCGCCACGCGGCGTGGCAGAGCCGCCCCAGGCGCAAGCTAATGCGCGGCCGCTGGGCTGTCTTTCCGCCAGAGGTCTTAAGCCGAAAGTCGCGAAGCAGGGTAGGGGGTACACGGCCGCCAGCTCGCGGTGCTCGCTGGTGCCGGCTTGGCGCGGGGCCGGTAGCCGACGATTAATGTTACTAAATAATTCAGCAATCGCAAGCAGGCCCGTGTAAACCAATTTGCGCCCGCGATTTCCGTAGAGTACCGGCGAATTCGCGCCAGCCACGGGCGACTGATGCGCCTCGTCTCGTGCGGTTTTGCTACTTGCGGTCACTGCCTCGCCGGCCTTCGCGCAGCGCGAGCCCGAGATCGTTATTCCCGGCAAACCGGGCGTGCCGGTCTACATCAACGGTATCGACGCGTCGTGGGGCGTCGTCGAGGGCGAATTCGGCCTCGATCGGCCGGGCTAGATGGCGCCGACGGTGATCTATCGGCCGCTGGTCGTGTCGCTATCCGCGAACGTCGCCGGCTATCATCCGACGACCGGCCAGCGGCCGGGCTATGGCCGCCTGGAGATCGTGCCGCCGCCGGATCGTCCGCAGCCGCCGCCGGCGCCGACTTACTACCGCAGCTGGTCGAGCGGCTCGGCTCCGGGTCCGGTCACCGATTACGCGCCCTATAACGGGCCGGCTGCCGTCGGCATCGAGCAGAACATTTATACAGCGGCGGCCACCATCACCATTCGCCGAAACCGCCGGGCCCGCCCGGTCCGCCACCGAAAGGTCCGTGAAATCGTCGTGCAGGTTCGCCTGCCGACTTCGCCTCCGCGTGAGGCAAGTGAACAAAGTGAGTAAGCCAGTCAGGAGTAGGGGAGTATCATGTCTTTCCATCGCGTTGTCTTGTGGCTCTGGCCACATTGTTCACAGTCGGCATGACGTCGTTGGCGTCTGCCGGCTGCTGCGGCTGGGGCTATTCCGCCCCGGTCGTTTATGCGCGGCTACGGCGGCTACGGCGGTTACGGCGGTTGCGGCGGCTGCGGCGCGCCGACGGCGGCCGTCGTGTCTATGCGCAGCCGGTCGCGCCGGCGCCGATCGCCGTCAGCACGCCGGTCACCCCATTTGGCGGGCCGTGCTGCGGCTGGAGCGGCTGCGGCGATTGCGGCTGGGGCTCCGGCTGCGGCAATTGCGGCGGTTGCGGGCGGCGGCTGGGGCTGGCTGGCGGCTGGCGGCGGTTGCGGCGGCGGCGGCGGCTGGGGTGGCGGCGGCGGCGGTTGCTGCGGTCGCACGGTCGTCTACGCCGTGCCTTACATGGTCAATCAGGGACCCTATTATTCGGGCCCCGGCCTGACGCAGCCCTACTCGACCTATTCGCCGGATACGGCTTACGCGCCGGCGGCCGACTATCCCTATGTTCCGGGCATACGGCGGGCTACGGCTCCGGCGCTACGGCTACCGCCACCGTACTATTCGCATCTGTATTATCGCCCGCACTACGCCTATCGCGCGCCGCTCTATATGCGCCCGCGCTATTACGGCGGTGCGCGCTATTACGGCCGCCGCAATGGCGTCATTATCCGTAAGAAGACGCGAGCGATTGCGAAAACTGCGAAGGCCCGCATCTTGCGGGCCTTTGTTTTTTAAGCGACCGCGCGTGACGCGATGTAGAGCGCCAGCGCCGCGGCATTCGAGACATTGAGGCTCTTGATCGCGCCGGGAAGATCGAGCCGCGCCAGGCGGTCGCAAGTCGCGCCGGTCAATTGCCGCAAGCCCTTGCCTTCGGCGCCGAGCACCAGCGCGAGCGGCGCGCGAAGCTTCATCGCGGCGAGATCGTCCGGCGCGCCGCAGTCCAATCCGATGACGAGAAAACCGCGTTCCTTCAGCGCGGCGAGCCCGCGCGCCAGATTTTGCACGATGACGATCGGCACGAGTTCGAGCGCGCCGGAAGCCGACTTCGCCAGCACGCCGGTCGCTTCGGGGCTGTGGCGCGCGGTGGTGACGATGGCCGCGACGGCGAACGCCGCCGCCGTGCGCAAAATCGCGCCGACATTGTGCGGATCGGTGATCTGGTCGAGCACCAGCACGATGCCCGGACGGTCCAGATCCTCGATGTCGGGCGAGGGCAGGGGATCGGCTTCGGCGATGAGTCCCTGATGCACCGCGTCCGGCGTCAGCCGCGCCGCGAGCGCATCCGGGCCGCACCAGTTCCGGCGCGAGCGGCGGCGTGATGCCGTCCTCGGCAAGCCGCCGCAGCGCGTTCTCGGTGGCCAAAAGCTTGCGGATATGGCGCGCCGGATTGGCGAGCGCCGCCGTCACCGTGTGCCAGCCGTAAAGCACGACGGCATCGCCCGGCTCGCCGCGCCGCCGCTCGCGACGCGCGTCGGGCCCGCGGCCAGAGTGCCGCGCGAGCTTCGATTGCCATTGCCTTTCGCCCATGCCGGCGGTTCTGTCACGCGGGCAGAAGCTTGGCAATTCAGGGATTTTCGATTGACTAGCCGCGGTGACCCCAACCATATAGCGCGCTCGGCGGCGGTTATTGGCCGGTAGCCGCAGCGTGGTTGCGGGAGAGTGTCCCGAGTGGCAAAGGGGGCGGACTGTAAATCCGCTGGCTTACGCCTTCGTAGGTTCGAGTCCTACCTCTCCCACCAGCCGCGCCTTCGCTACGCCACGACGTGATTGGCTGGTAACGGCTAGTCAATCATGCCGTGACCGCGCGGAGCCTCCGGCACAGTCTCGAAACCGTTGCTGTGTTTAATTCGCCGCGATTTCGCGAGGCTTCGCACGGTGAAGAAATCGTCTCGAAATCGGCTGCAATTTTACGCGCAATAGGGCGCCGCAGAACAGCGAATAAACCTTATTTTTAGCGTGTTATTTAAACTGATCTTAGACCCTCACCGCTACGGTGGCGCGATACGGCGGGAGACAGGGCCCGTCGCCGAAAACAAAAGAACTTTGGGAAAGGCGTCTACAATGAAAGCCGTCGTCAAGACGGTCGAGCCCGCCGATCGTGAGGCGCGCTTCGACCACATCCGGCCGCACTATCTTGAGGCGCTGACCTTGGTCGAGCGCCTGCACCGGCGTCTGCTCGACGTCATCAAGGACGAATTCGACCGCAAGGGCCGCGCCGACATCAATTCGGTGCAGGCGTTGCTGCTGTACAATATCGGCGACAAGGAGCTGACCGCGGGCGAGTTGCGCACGCGCGGCTACTATCTCGGCTCCAACGTCTCCTACAATCTCAAGAAGCTCGTCGAGATGGGCTTCCTCGATCACCAGCGCTCGCGGGTCGACCGCCGCTCGGTGCGCATCAAGCTCACCGACAAGGGCCGCGAAGTGCGCGACACCGTCGATTCGCTCTACCAGAAGCATGTGCGCACGGTGGAGCAGGTCGGCGGCATCAATGCCGATGAGTTCGGCGTGCTCAACAAGGCGCTGCACCGGCTTGAGCGCTTCTGGACCGATCAGATTCTGTACCGGCTGTAGAGCATGATCCCGAAATAGCCCGTCCTCGGACTTGATCCGAGGATGGAATCCGGTTTTCGGGAAAGATCATGCTCAATTGAAAGTTGACCGGCGTCTTTCGCCAGCTTCACGTCGTACTGGCGTGCCTGAGCCCCGGCGTAAATGCCGGGGCCTTTTTTGTTGCCGAGAACCGCAGCGGACTGGGGCCTGTACTCATAAATCGCGGTTGGACGATGGTCGGTCATTGTCCGCTTTACCCCCGAAAGCTGCCCGGCTGTCGCCGGCCAGCGCGTCCGCTATGGGCCATAAGCGGACCTCAAGGTTTTGCTAGAAGGCAGCGGAACCTTGCGCTCACCCGATAGCTCCCATCCTTCTGTCTGAATGGTGCGAGGGCCTTGCGGTGCGCTTCGGTCACGGCCGCTTCGCTTGCGTTGTCCATAGCCCTTGCCGCAACGCCGGAAGAGTTCAAGGCCCTGATCCCAGTCGCCTCGTCAGCGTAGATGAAGGGACTATCGACGTCGAAAGTCTCGATCGGCGTCAGTTTTGCGTCTGTTGCAAATTTGCGCAGCGCCGTCTCGTCTGACAAGGCGAATGGGCCCGGCGCGCCTGGCGGTGGCGGCGGCATGAGGGGACGCAGGGCGGTAACCAGCGAAGCGGCGTCCATCTGAGCTGGATCGCCCCACGTCATGATGACGAGTTTGCCGTCAAACTTTGTGACCCGGCGTGCTTCACCCAGGGCAATAATCGGATTGCCGGCATATTGAAATGAGTTGAAGCCGGTGACGACATCGAAAGCGACGTCGGAATAGGGAAGCGCCTCCAGGTCGCCCGCTCGGAAGTCGCCATTCGGCACACGCGACCGTGCGATCTCCAGCAGCGCGGTCGATGCGTCGATACCCGTAACGGCCGCACCGCGCTCGGCCGCTATTTGCGCGGCCATTCCCGCGCCACAACCGGCGTCCAAATAGCGTGTTGCCTTCGACACGACGCAGCGTTTCAGAACAGCCTCATAGACTGGTCTGCAGCAGAAATTCCTGAAGGTTCGCCCAATCGTTCGCCCGCGCTCCCCACAGGCGGCTATTGACCGTAGATGTTTGCGGCTTCAGGTCCGATGGCATGGTGATCTCCATTGGAATTGGAGGTCGTTTAGAGCACAGAACGAACCGGCCTTGGCCAATTGTTTCTTCGCCTTTTTTCAAGAGCCAGCCATGTCCGCTTTTGGTCATTAGCTGCCACGCGACCTAATCAGAGGCGCAGCTGCTTTACCCCCGAAAGCTGCCGCGGACGTCGGCGGCGGGCGTGTCCGCTAAGGGTCTGGAAATCCCGTGGGCGTCCGAGCCTCTGCTTCTCCATCGGCCGTCGATGCCAACGACAGAAGTACCAGTTCGATAAGAGTGAGCTATCTTATACAGGCGCATCGCTAGCAGTTCTGGCTAAATGACCGGCTGATGTTGGAGCGCAAAATGATCAAGCTTGGCAGGGTACCGAAAACAGCGAAACGCACGCGACAATTTGATCCGGCTGTGTTCTTGGCAACCGCTGCCAGAGGCCGTACCATTTCCACGCATCGGGATAAAGAAATCATCTTCACGCAAGGTGATGCCGCCGACGCGGTTTTTTATATCAAAAAGGGCAAGGTCAAAGTCACCGTCGTTTCCAAGTTGGGCAAGGAAGCGGTGATCGCAATCCTGGGTGTAGGTGAATTCGTCGGTGAAGGATGCTTGAGCGGGCAACCGAAGCGCTTGGCGACCGCCAGTGCAATCGCCGAATGCGCGACTATGCGAGTGGAAAAGACAGAAATTCAACGGGTCCTTCGAGACGAGCCCGCCTTTTCTCAAATCTTTTATGTCGCATATGTTGGCGAGAAATGCCCGTGTTGAAGAAGACTTGCTCGATCAGCTCTTCAACTCAACCGAGAAACGGCTTGCCCGGCTGTTGCTGCTGCTGGCCAATTTTGGCAAGGAAGGCCAGCCGCAGCCCCTTATTGCGAAGATCAGTCAGGAGACTCTCGCCGAGATGATCGGCACCACCCGCTCACGCGTGAGCCATTTCATGAATAAGTTTCGTCAATCGGAATTCATCGACTACAACGGCCATCTCGAAGTCCATAGCTCACTATTGAGCGTCGTACTGGCCGAGCAGCCGCGCACCGTGAAGTCGTCGCAGTGACATTATTTCGCGCGTTGCGGAGAGCGGTGCTGTAATTCGAGTCGGCGTCTCCTGCCGCCCCAGCGCGTTTTCGCGCACTCTGCATGGTTCACTCCGCCGGCTGCTCCGCAGCAGAGAACATATCGGCCAGCTTGAACCATTCGGCAGCCATTTCGCGCTGAATAGTACGAGTTTCGCGAGTGGTAGCGATCCTTACTAGTTTCAAACAGTGCTCGGCATATTGCATGTATTCTTCATATTTGCCGGGTTTTCGAACTGCCATTTTCCCTCCCAAGGCGAAAACGATTTGACCGCGAGGGAAATCAGCAGAATTCTTCGGGTCGAAATCTGGTCAAAATTGAACAGAATTTGCCACGATCCAGGCGGGTGCGAATGTCCGCTTTGGGTCAAAGGCTGCCACGCGACGTGATCAGAGGCGCGGTCGCTTTACGCCCGAAAGCGGACACGAAGGCGAAGGTATGGCGCGGCCGCCTTGGGCCAGTAGCGCACTCGTGCACCCCGGCAAACATCAGTCGAGTGCCCCTTTTAACAAATTCTACGGAATCAATTGCCGCCCCGAGTTGGGTGCGAAACTGCTCGATCGCGTCCTTATCGGCGGCGGCAGGTTTCCCCACCAGTCGATGACCTGACTCATCGCGCTGTCGTCTCTTCTTCCAGCAGATAAGCCGTGATTGTTGCCAGGTACTTGGTGGCCTCGATTTCATAGCGAACATTTCAGCGCATTCGCTCGACCCATTGAGCGCGCGAGGCCCCCGGCTCGAAGGGATCGCCGAAGTACTGGGTCTCACGGGCAACCTTCCCGTCTCTGAACTCCATGATGCTCACCGTGTAGGACGGCAAGCCGTCGTATGTAAGGACGAATTCAGTGACCCAAAGGTCGGCGGCGCCGAGTATGCGCCGCACCGTAAAGCGCTTCTTGTTCGGCTGCGCAAAACGAGACGCTTGAATATTGCGCCGACCGCGGATCCGCTCCCCGGACTGCGGGTACTCAAGCACTGCATCGTCGTGGTAAATCTCGTGCTCTGCGTCGAAATCATTCGCGTCTGAGGCTGCCCAGTGGCGATCCAAAGCCGCTCGAATGGTCTGGTCTTCATCCATTGTCTTCTCTCACGTGAGGCCACGCCCTAAATCATCTGCAAGAGCTTTTCGAACCAGGTCAGAACCGGAAACGGCGTGAAGAACTGAAGCAGAATCGCCGCGCCGGCAATGACGATCAGATAACTGAGAACGCCGTGCAGCATCCGCCGGCCGAGCGGCGGGTACGGCGGCTTGTCATCCGGCGGCCAGGCAAAGGTCGCTTCCCATTGTTCCTGGGGAATGTTCGCCGGCCTGATCCGCTCGAGCGGCACCCAGGCGCGGTAGGCCTCGATGCCGCGCTCGCGCGCGATGGTGTTGCGCAGCCAGAACGCGTTGCTCCAGCCGAGAAAATCGACGACGCCGCGGATCGCGATCCGCAGCACGGCCAGGATCAACAGGCAGACCAGATAGACGTAGCCGATCATCAGGCCGGCCGTGAGCCCGGATCGGGTGAACGACTTCACCGTGAACATTTGCGAAAACAGTTCGCACGCTTTCGTCGGTGAGCTTGTCGAGCCCGTCAAAGATCTTGCCCGCGATGGTGTTGTCGTCGGCGGCCTGGAAATAAAGGATGATGGCGACGACGACGCCGAGCTGAAACAGCGGAAATCGCACGATGCTCCGGATCGGAGCCGCGATCAGCTTGATAAGACCCATGGTCGATCCCCAAGGCCGCTGCAGGTTGGGGCGGGCGTTGCGATTCTGCAACGTCCGCGCGGCCGACATAGCCGCGCGCGACGCCTCTTTGGCGCCCTGCCGCTTTGTGCTAATGCGGTTTTCAGGGGCGGGTCGTGCATTGCCTGCGCATTTTGGCCGATTTCGCCTCAATGCCGCTTACAGATACGCGCTTCCATGAGCCGATCGCACGACCGATAATGACGCGGCGGCCCAGCTTGACCGCCGCGCTATGCTGCGCCGCTTTGCCGGTGCGGCGACGCTCGCCGCTGCGGGCGTGGCGGCGGCCAAGGCGGCATGCCGACGATCAGCCGCTCGATGCGCTGATCGGCGATACCGACCGCGGCGGATTCGGCCAGACCTTCGATCAGGCGTCGCGCACCATCCACATGCCGAAGGCGTCGGCGCCGACGTTGTCGCCGGCGACCGCGCAATTCACCACAGACGCGCGATCGAGACTTACGACGGCATCGTCGCGCGCGGCGGCTGGCCGGTGGTGCCCAAGGTGCGACGAATTGCGGCTCGGCATGCCAGCAATCCGAGCGTGGCCGATCTGCGCGCGCGGCTCTCGGTGTCCGGCGATCTCGATCCGAGCGCGGTCGGCAACGACATCTACGATTCCTATGTCGAGGAGGCGGTGCGGCGCTTTCAGGCGCGCCATGGCCTCACCATCGACGGCATCGTGCGCGAGTCGACGCTCGACGCCATGAACGTGCCGGCGGAGACGCGGCGCGACCAGCTCAAGGTCAATATCGAACGGCTCAAGACGCTGACCACCAATCTCGGCCCGCGTTATGTGGTCGCCAATATTCCTGCCGCGCTCGTCGAGGCGATCGAGCACGACGTCGCCGTGTCGCGGCACACCGCGGTCGCCGGCAAGCCCGACCGGCCGTCGCCCGACATCAACTCGAAGATCATCCAGATCAATTTCAATCCGTACTGGACCGTGCCGGCCTCGATCGTGCAGCAAGGATCTGATCCCGAAAATGCAGGATCAGCCGGAATATCTCACCGACAATCACATCCGCATTTTCGATTCCGCGCATCGCGAGCTGCAGCCGTCGCAGATCAATTGGTATTCGAACGACGCGACGAGCTACACCTTCAAGCAGGATCCCGGCAGCTTCAATTCGCTCGGCTCGATCCGCATCAATTTCCCGAGCGAATACGGCGTCTATATGCACGACACGCCGCTGAAGAACCTGTTCGGCGACGATTTCCGTTTCCATTCCTCCGGCTGCATGCGGGTGCAGAACGTGCGCCAGCTGGTGGCGTGGCTGCTTGACGAAACCAAAGGCTGGTCGCCGGACGAGATCGACAAGGTGATCAAATCGGGCGAGCAGAAGAACGCCGAGCTGGCCAAGCCGGTGCCGCTGCACTGGGTCTATGTCACCGCCTGGTCGGCGTCCGACGGCGTCGTGCAGTTCCGCGAAGACATTTACAGCCGCGACGGCCTCGGCGCCCCGGCCATTCCGGCGACGACCAAGCTGTAAGGCCCGGCTTGCCGGCGGCACCTGCCAATCCCTAAATATAGCGGCGTTATCCGCTGAAATATCCCAAGCCCTTGCGGCACGCGGCTGGTATGACACCGCCGAGCGGTGTATCACCAGCGGAAACAGCCGGGCAGGAACAGGGACCAGACCGGGCGAGAATGAAGCATGCCGGCGAGCCAGCAAGGCCAAGCACACTGGACGAGGATTTCTTCTCCGCCGCGCTCGGCGAGGCCGATCCCGGAATCGCCGCGCGCCATCGCGCTTGAGCTCGGCCGCCAGCGCGACGAAATTGAGCTGATCGCCTCGGAAAACATCGTCAGCCGCGCCGTGCTCGAGGCGCAGGGCTCGGTGCTGACCAACAAATATGCCGAAGGGCTGCCCGGCAAGCGCTATTACGGCGGCTGCCAGTTCGTCGATATCGCCGAGCGGCTCGCCATCGAGCGCGTGACCAAACTGTTCGGCTGCTCGTTCGCCAATGTGCAGCCGCATTCCGGCGCCTCGGCCAATGCCGAAGTGTTCATGGCGCTGATGCAGCCCGGCGACACGTTCATGGGGCTCAATCTCGCCGCCGGCGGCCATCTCACCCACGGCTCGCCGGTCAACCTGTCCGGCAAATGGTTCAAGGTCGTGCCCTATGGCGTGCGCCGCGACGACCACCTCATCGACATGGATGAGGTCGAGCGGCTCGCCAAGGAGCATCAAGCCGAAAGTCATCATTGCCGGCGGCTCGGCCTATCCGCGCATCATCGATTTCCGCCGCTTCCGCGAGATCGCCGACGAGGTCGGCGCCTACTCTGATGGTCGACATGGCGCATTTCGCCGGCCTCGTCGCCGGCGGCGTGCATCCGAGCCCGTTGCCGCATGCGCATGTGGTGACGACGACCACCCACAAGACGCTGCGCGGCCCGCGCGGCGGCGCGATCCTGACGCAACGACGAGGAATTGGCGAAGAAACTCAATTCCGCGGTGTTCCCCGGCATGCAGGGCGGACCCGCTGATGCATGTGATCGCGGCCAAAGCGGTGGCTTTCGGCGAGGCGCTGCGGCCGTCGTTCCGGCTTTACGCCAAAAACGTCGTCGAGAACGCCAAGGCGCTCGCCGAAACGCTCAAAGCCCGCGGCCTCGATATCGTCTCCGGCGGCACCGACACGCATCTGATGCTGGTCGATCTGCGCAAGAAGCGGCTGACCGGCAAAGTCGCCGAAGCGGCGCTCGGCCGCGCCCACATCACCTGCAACAAGAACGGCATTCCGTTCGATCCGGAAAAGCCGACGGTGACGTCGGGCGTGCGGCTCGGCACGCCGGCCGGCACCACGCGCGGTTTTGGCATCGCCGAATTCCGGCAGATCGGCGATCTGATCGCCGAAGTGCTCGACGCGCTGGCGCACAACGGAACGTCGAGGAAGACGCGCAGGCCGAAGCCGACGTGCGCGAAAAGGTCAAACGCCTGGTCAGCCGGTTCCCGATCTACGAGGGGTGAGGCATGCGCTGTCCGAGTTGTGCAAGCCTCGACACCCAGGTGAAGGATTCGCGGCCGACGGAGGATTCCTCCGTCATCCGCCGCCGCCGCGTCTGCCTGTCCTGCAATTTCCGCTTCACGACGTTCGAGCGCGTGCAATTGCGCGAACTGATCGTGATCAAGCGCAACGGCCGGCGCGTGCCGTTCGACCGCGACAAGCTGTTGCGCTCGGTGCAGATCGCCTGCCGCAAGCGGCCGGTCGAGCCGGAGCGCATCGACCAGATGGTGTCGAAGATCGTGCGCGAACTGGAAAGCCTCGGCGAAAGCGAAATCTCGTCGGAAACCATCGGCGAAACCGTGATGACGCATCTGCGCGAGCTCGACGACGTCGCCTATGTGCGCTTTGCCTCGGTCTATCGCAATTTCCGCGAAGCCAAGGATTTCGAGACCGCGCTCGCCGAATTGTCGGGAGACGAGGCCGCGGAGTGAGCGCGCAAGCGGGCGTGCAGGCGAGGCACGCGGCGGGCGCTGCGGCGGACGGTCGAGCGCTTCATGGCGCTCGCGCTGGCGCTCGGCCGGCGCGGGCTTGGCCGCACCTGGCCCAACCCCGCGGTCGGCGCCGTGATCGTCAAGGACGGCGTCATCATCGGCCGCGGCTGGACCCAAGCCGGCGGCCGGCCGCATGCCGAGATCGAGGCGTTGCGCCGCGCCGGCGCGGCGGCGCGCGGCGCGACGATGTACGTCACGCTCGAGCCGTGCTCGCATCACGGCAAATCGCCGCCTTGCGCCGACGCCGTCATCGCCGCCGGAATTTCGCGGGTCGTTTCGGCGCTGGAAGATCCCAATCCCGAAGTGGCGGGCGCCGGCCATGCGCGGCTGCGCGCGGCCGGGGATCGCGGTCGATGTCGGCATCGGCGCCGACGCGGCCCGCCGCGATCATGCCGGCCATATCCGCCGCATGCGCGATGGCCGCCCGCATGTGATGCTCAAGCTCGCCATCTCGGCCGACGGCAAGGCGGCGGCCGGCCGGGGCGGCGGTCCCAAGCCCGTCGCGATCACCGGCGAGGCCGTTCGCGACCGCGTGCATCTGCTGCGCGCCCAGAACGACGCCATCATGATCGGGATCGGCACCGCGCTCGCGGACGATCCGCATGCTGACCTGCCGCTTGCCCGGCATGGCGAAGGCCTCGCCGGTGCGCGTCGTGCTCGACAGCGCGCTGCGGCTGCCGCTCGATTCGCGCCTCGTCCAGACCGCGCGCGAGACGCCGGTCTGGGTCGATTGCCGGACCGAAGGCCGCCGCCCGCCGCGGAGGAAGCCTTGTGGCGCCAGGGCGTCGAAGTGTTGCGGGCGGCGAGAATGGCGGCCGGCTCGATCTTGCGGGCGTCGCTAACGCTCCTCGCCGGGCGCGGCATTACCCGGCTGATGGTCGAGGGCGGACCGACCCTTGCCGCAGCGCTGATCGCGGCCGACCTCGTCGACGAGGCTATCCTGTTTCATTCTGCCAAGAGTCGTCGGTGCCGACGGGCATCGACGCCCTGGACGGCGGGGCGATGGCCACGCTGACACAGCGGCTCAAGCATGTGAAAAGCGAGCCCGTCGGGTCCGGACCGGCAGGACATTTACGAGCGCGGATGATTTTTGATGTTCACCGGTATTATCAATGACTTAGGTGAAGTCATTGAAGTTCATGAAAAAGATGAAGAGCTGCGCCGAATTGGCATCGGCTGCGGCTATAATCCCGATTCCATCGACATCGGCGCCTCGATCGCCTGTTCGGGGATTTGCCTGACCGTGGTCGGAGCGGGGCGCAGGCGGCAAACCGGACCTTTTTTGCCGTCGATGCCGCGGCCGAAACGCTGCGCACGACCACGGCCGGCAGCTGGCGGCGCGGCACCAAGCTCAACCTCGAACGGTCGCTGCGGCTTGGCGATGAGCTCGGCGGCCACATGGTCAGCGGCCATGTCGACGGCATCGCCGAACTGATCGCGCGCGACGAATTTCTCGACAGCGCGTCGGCTTTTCGCTGCGCGTCGCCGGCCGCGCTGGCGCGGTTCATCGCGCCGAAGGGCTCCGTCGCGCTCGACGGCGTTTCGCTCACGGTCAATGAGGTCGAAGCCGACACGTTCTCGGTGCTGATCATTCCGCATACGCTGAAAGTCACCACGCTCGGCGTCGCTGCAGCCCGGCGCGCAAACTGAACCTCGAAATCGATCAGATGGCGCGCTATGCGGCGCGGCTCCTCGAGACCCTGCCGCGCTGAGCGTGCTTGTGCTCACCCTCGGCTACGACGACGCAAGTCGGAGTAGGACAAATGGCCGGGCCGCGGCGAGGCAACGCGTGACGGAGCGAAGGCAAGGGCGCGCGCATCCTCGATCGTCGAGGCGCGCTTTTACGACGACATTGCCGATGCGCTTCTGGCCGGCGCCACGAAGGCGCTTGCGGAAGGCGGACGCCGCAGTTCGACTGCATCAGCGTGCCGGGCGCGCTCGAAATCCCGACCGCGATTGCGATCGCGCTCGATGCCGCGCAGCGCCGCCGCCGGCCCTACGACGGCGTGGTTGCGCTCGGCTGCGTCATCCGCGGCGAGACCATTCATTTCGAGATCGTCTCGCAGCTCTCCGCGCGCGGACTCATGGAGCTGTCGGTCGGCGCGCACCATTCCGATCGGCAACGGCATCGTCACCGTCGACAACGAGGCGCAGGCCTGGGCCCGCGCCCGCGTCGAAGAGCAGGACAAAGGCGGCGATGCCGCGCGCGCCGCGCTGGCGCTGATCGGCTCAAGCGCAAGCTCGGAGAAGCGCTGACATGGCGCAGCGGCGCGAACGAAGCACGCAAGGCCAACAAGCGCGGCGCCGCCCGGCTTGCCGCGGTGCAGGCGCTTTACCAGATGGATCTCGCCGGCACGGGCCTCAACGACATCATGGCCGAGTTCGAAAACCACTGGCTCGGCGGCGAAGTCGAGGGCGTGCAATACCGGCCGGCGGAAGCGGCGTATTTTCGCGACATTGTCGGCGGCGTGGTGCGCGAGCAGAGCCGGCTCGATCCGCAGATCGACGCGGCGCTGGCCAGCGCGGCTGGCCGCTCAAGCGCATCGAGGCCGTGCTGCGCGCGGTGCTGCGCGCCGGCGCCTACGAACTGGCCTGCCGCACCGACGTGCCGGCGCGCGTCGTGACCTCCGAATATGTCGATGTCGCCGGCGCCTTCGTCGACAAAGAGGAAACCGGCATGGTCAATGCCGTGCTCGATCAGCTCGCGCACCAATTGCGCGCGGCTGAATTCGCTGGCGGCTAAAGGCGCGGTTGAACATTATGGGCTTTATGGGCTCGAGCGACGAACTGTCGGCCGAAGAGCGCCTGATCGCGCGCTACTTCCGTCCGCTCGCCACCGTCGCCCGGCGCTTTCGGGCTTGGCGACGACGCCGCGACCGTGACGCCGCCGCCCGGCTGCGATCTCGTTGTCACCACCGACGGCGTCATCGCCGGCGTGCATTTTTTTCCCGACGATCCGCCGGAAACAATCGGCCGCAAAGCGTTGCGGATGAATCTGTCCGATCTCGCCGCCAAGGGCGCGAAGCCGGTCGGATTTCTGCTGTCGATTGCGCTGCCGGCGGCGATCGACGAGGCCTGGATCGCCGCCTTTGCCGCAGGCCTCGGCGAAGACGTCAAGCAGTTTCGACTGTCCGCTGCTTGGCGGCGACACCGACCACACGCCGGGCCCGCTGTCGGTCTCGATCGCGGCCTTCGGCGTCGTGCCGCATGGCAAAATGGTGCGCCGCTCGACCGCGAAAGCCGGCGACAGCATCGTCGTCACCGGCACGATCGGCGATGCCGCGCTCGGCCTGCTGTTGCGGCGCGACGCAAGCGCTGGCCAGCGCTGGCGCCTGGCGGATGCGATGAGCGCCCAGCTGCGGCAGCGCTATCTGTTGCCGGAGCCGCGCAATGCGCTTGCCGAAGCGGTGCTGCATCACGCCTCGGCGGCGATGGATGTTTCCGACGGGCTCGCCGGCGATCTCGCCAAGCTGTGCCGGGCGTCCGGCGTCGCCGCCGAAATCGATGTGGCGCGCGTGCCGCTGTCGGACGCCGCGCGCGCGGCGATCGCGGCCGATCCGGCGCTGCTCGAAACGGCGCTCACCGGCGGCGACGATTATGAAATCGTGCTCACGCTCGCGCCGGAGAAGCTCGCGGCTTTCCGCGCCGCCGCGGAGACGCCGGCATCGCCGTGACCGAGATCGGCCGCGTGACGGCGGGGCAGGGCGCGCGCTTTCTCCATGACGGCAAGGCGCTGACTTTCGCGCGGGCGTCCTACAGTCATTTCTAATTGCCGCTATAATGGCCGCCGGGAGTAACGCTCATGCATGACACGACGGCCCTCAAGCCCGCGGCAGCGGCCGCGCCGCAAACCAGCCACTACGTCGGCAAGAGCGCCAATCCGCGCTACGCCGAGCTCTACCGGCACTATCCGACCATCGACTATCTGCGCCGCGCCGCGCGCCGCCGGCTGCCGCATTTCGCTTTCGAATATTCCGACGGCGGCTCGGGCAAGGACGACGCCGGCATCAGGCGCAATTGGGCGGCGCTCGATGCGGTGGAAATGGTGCCGCGCTACGGCGTGATGCCGTCGCTGCCGCCGTGCGAGGTCGAACTGTTCGGCCGCCGCTATGCCGCGCCGATCGGCATCGCGCCGATGGGCGGGCCGGCGATCGTGTGGCCCGGCGCCGATAAGCATCTCGCCCGCGCCGCGCAGCGCGCGCGCGTTCCCTACACGCTCGGCTTGCCGGCGGCGCGACCATCGAGGAGATCGCCGAGATCGCGCCGGACGTTTGCTGGTTCCAGCTTTATCGCTGCGCCAGGAACAATCACGCCATCGGCTTCGATCTGGTGCGCCGCGCCGCGGCAACCGACTGCAACGCGCTGGTGCTGACGCTCGATGTGCCGGTGCGCACGACGCGGGCGCGCGAAGTCGTGGTCGGCCTTGGCGGCCGCGTTCCATCCGGATCTGGCGATGCTGGCGCAGATGGCGATGTCGCCGGCGCTGGACCATGGCGCTGTGGCAGCACGGCATCCCGCGCTTTGCCACGCTGCGCCAATATGCCGGCGCCAATGCCTCGATCAACGACGTCATTGCCTTCGCGCGGCAGGAAATGGGCGGCGCCTTCACCTGGGACGAAGTCGCGCAATATCGCGACCGCTGGAAGAAGAACGCTGATCGTCAAAGGCATCCTGCATCCGCAAGACGCCGAGAAGGCGGTGTCGCTCGGCGTCGACGGCCTGTTCGTGTCCAACCACGGCGGCCGCCAGATCGACGCGCTGCCGGGGCCGATCGACGCGCTGCCGGCCATCGTCAAGCAAGTCGGCAAGCGCGCCACCGTGATGTACGATTCCGGCGTCCGCAGCGGCACCGACGTGGTGCGCGCCTATGCGCTCGGCGCCGCCGCCGCCTTTGCCGGCAAGGCCTTCCTGTGGGGCCTTGGCGCGCTCGGCGAAGAAGGGCCGGGCCACGTCATCGATCTTCTCATCGAGGAAACGCGAGCCGCGTTCGGCCAATTGGGCGCGCACACGCCGGACGAAGCGCGCTCGGTGGTGATCCGCCATAACGGCGCGCTGCAATTCTAGAGTCTTCGAATCTGGCGAAAGGACAACAAATGGCCAAGCAAGCGCGAAAAGCAAAAAAGACGACGCCGCGCGAGCCGCGCGCGGCGCAAATTGCCGGCGCGGCGTCGCGCCGCGCACGCCAAACGCGGCGGCAAAGCCGCGCAAGCAAAGGCAGCACCGCGAAAGCAGACTTTCGTCGCCAGTCACCACAGCCCGGATGCTTTCGAAGTGGGCCTGCGCCGCTACGCGCAATATCGCGATCTCGGCATTGCCGCGGCGACCGGCGGCCTGGCGCGCGCGCATGTCATCAAGATGGTCCCGCCGTGCGATCCGGCCGAAGTGTCGAAGCGGCACTATCACGACGTCGACTTTCAGATGGTCTATGTGCTCAAAGGCTGGATCAAGAGCGAATTTGAAGGCGCGGGCGTCGTCACCATGCGCGAAGGCTCCTGCTGGCTGCAGCCGCCGAAGATCAAGCACACCGTGCTCGATTACTCGGACGATTGCGAGCTTCTCGAAATCATCCTGCCGGCGGATTTTGAGACGGTCGAACTCGCGTAGACTTTGCCGCAGCAAGGATGCAGATGACGTCAGTCACGGATTCGCGCGATCTCTCCATCCTTGCCGAGCTCGAACGCAAGGTGCTCTGGCTTGCGACCTGGACCATCCATCACGCCAATCATGTGCGCGAGAATACCGATGGCGTGAAAGTCGGCGGCCATCAGGCGTCGTCCGCCTCGCTCGCCACGATCATGACCGCGCTTTATTTCCACACGCTGCGCCCGGCCGATCGCGTCGCGGTGAAACCGCATGCCGCGCCGAACTTTCACGCCATCCAGTATCTGCTCGGCCGCCAGAGCCGCGAAAAGCTCGAAGATTTCCGCGGCTACAAAGGCGCGCAATCCTATCCGTCGCGCACCAAGGACATCGACGACGTCGATTTCTCGACCGGCTCGGTGGGCTTGGGCGTGGCGCAGACGCTGTTCTCGTCGCTGGCGCAGGATTACGTGCGCGCGCACGGCTGGGGGCTCGACCGGCCGGAAGGCCGCATGATCGCGCTCCTTGGCGACGCCGAGCTCGACGAAGGCAATATTTTCGAGGCGATCCTCGAAGGCTGGAAGCAGGGCCTGCGCAATTGCTGGTGGATCGTCGATTACAACCGGCAAAGCCTCGATGCCGTGGTGCGCGAAGGCCTGTGGCAGCGCTACGAAAATCTGTTCCGCAATTTCGGCTGGGACGTCGTCGTCCTCAAATACGGCTCGCTGCAGCAAGCGGCGTTCGCCGAGCCGGGCGGCGAGGTGTTGCGGCAATGGATCGATAACTGCCCGAACCAGCTCTATTCGGCGCTGGTGTTCCAGGGCGGCGCGGCGTGGCGCAAGCGGTTGCTTGACGAGATCGGCGACCAGGGGCCGGCGACGCAACTGATCGAGCGGCGCAGCGACGACGAACTGGCGCGGCTGATGAACAATCTCGGCGGCCACGATCTGGCGTCGATCATCGAGGCCTTCGACGCCATCGATCACGACCGGCCGGTCTGCTTCATCGCTTATACGATCAAAGGTTTTGGCCTGCCGTTTGCCGGCCACAAGGACAACCATGCCGGACTGATGACGCCGGCGCAGATGGAGACTTTTCGCAACGTCATGAATATCCGGCCGGGCGAGGAATGGTCCCGTTTCGAAGGCCTCGACGCGCCGGCCGCGGAGATCCAGGCCTTCCTCGATCGCGTGCCGTTCGCGCAGGCGGGCGAGCGCAGATTGAGCGCGGCCCGTCTCGATGTGCCCGAACAGCTCGCGGTCACGATCCAGCCGCAAATGTCGACGCAGACCGGGTTCGGCGCGCTGCTCAATGAGATCGCGCGCGAAAAAACGCCGCTCGCCGCCCGCATCGTCACGGCGTCTCCCGACGTCACGGTGTCGACCAATCTCGGCCCGTGGGTCAACCGCCGCGGCCTGTTTGCGCGCGAGGCGCTGGCCGACACGTTCAAGAGCGAACGCATCCCGTCCACCTTCAATTGGGAATTCTCGCCCAAGGGCCAGCATATCGAGCTCGGCATCGCCGAGATGAATCTGTTCTGCGCGCTGTCGGCGCTCGGCCTGTCGCACGCCATCAATGGCGAGCGGCTGTTGCCGATCGGCACGCTGTACGATCCGTTCATCGCCCGCGGGCTCGATGCGCTCAATTACGCCTGTTACCAGGACGCGCGCTTTATTCTCGTCGCCACGCCGTCGGGAATTACGCTGGCGCCGGAAGGCGGCGCGCACCAATCGATCGCGGAGCCCCTTGATTGGAATGGCGCAGGACGGCCTCGCCGCTTTCGAGCCGGCTTTCGTCGACGAGCTCGCCGTCATTCTCGCTTTCGCGCTCGATTACATTCAGCGCGACGGCCAAAAGGACCAAGCTGGCGAACCATCCGAGCGCACCTGGCTGCGCGACGAGACCGGCGGCTCGATCTATCTGCGGCTGTCCACGCGGCCGATCGAGCAGATCCAGCGCGACATGACGCCGGCCTTGCGCCAGGCGATCGTCGATGGCGCCTATTGGCTGCGCGAGCCGGGACCGAACTGCCAAGTCGTGGTGGCCTATAGCGGCGCGGTCGCGCCCGAGGCGATCCAGGCGGTCGGACTGATGGCGGAAGATCGCCGCGACATCGGCCTCCTCGCCATCACCTCGGCCGACCGTCTCAATGCCGGCTGGACGGCGGCGTGCCGGGCGCGCGAGCGCGGCCTCGTCCATGCCCGTTCGCATATCGAGCGGCTGTTCGCAGGCTTGCCGCGCCATTGCGGCATCGTCAGCGTGATCGACGGCCATCCGGCGACGCTTGGCCTGGCTCGGCGCGGTCGCCGGCCATCGCGTGCGGCCGCTCGGCGTCGAGCATTTCGGCCAGACCGGTTCGATCGCTGACCTCTACCGGCACTACGGCATCGACGCCAACGCCATCATCGCCGCGGCGCAGGCGATAGCGCCGGGCCGGCCGATCCGGTATTTAGGGGCTGCGTAACCGCGCAGGAGCCATAACATGTCCATGCAGGATCGCATTGAAATCAATCCGAAAGTGATGCTGGGCAAGCCGGTCATCCGCGGCACCCGTATCACGGTGGAGCTTATCCTGCGCAAGCTTGGTGAAGGTGCCACTCAGCGGGAATTGCTCGAAGCCCACCCTCATCTCACCCAAGACGACCTTCAGGCCGCGATCACCTTTGCGGCCGACACACTCGCTCACGACGAGACCGTGCATTTCGAGCCGCACGAGTGAATGCGCCTTCTGGCCGATGAGAGCTGCGACTTCCGCGTCGTGCGGGCCTTGCGAGCTGCCGGGCATGACGTGGTGGCAGTCATTGAGGCGATGCCCGGCGCAGATGATAGCGCCGTCATTGAATTAGCGGGCCGCGAGCGGAGAATTTTCCTTACCGAGGACGCGGATTTCGGCCAACTGATCTATGCCGGTGGAAAGCCGGCAGCCGGCGTGATCCTGCTGCGCTTTCCCACAACCGTTCGCACTCATTTACCGAAATTCCTGGTTGGCATTGTTGCCGAGCATGGTGAAAAGCTAAGCGATCGCTTCACTGTGGTCCAACCCGGCCGAATTCGTTTCAGTAAGTGAGATCCTCTTCACCGCGGGGAGCCAAACAAACATGCCGATCATCGATGCGCAGCTGCATGCCTACGAGCGTAATCAGCCCGGCCGGCCGTGGCACGCTGCACTGACCGGGCCGGATGAGGCCACGGGCGATCAGACGGTCGCGGTACTCGACAAAGCCGGCGTCGACGGCGCGATCCTGGTGTCGGCGTTCACGATGTACCGCTACGACGCAAGCTATGCGGTCGAGGTGCGCAATCGTTATCCCAACAAGTTCGCGCTGGTGAAGCCGGTCGATCCCGCCAACCCGGCTGTCGCCGAAGTCATCGCGGAGTGGAAGCGCACGCCGGGCGCGGTCGGCGTGCGCATGCTGCTGGTGCGCAGCGGACTTGCCGAGGACGCCTCCGATCCGGGCCTCAACCGCGTGCTCAAGGAAGCCGCGCGTCTGTCGCTGCCGGTCAACCTGCACATTGCCGGGCGGCTCGACCAGGGCATCGAACTGATCTGCCGCAATCCGGATACCCAGATCGTCGTCGATCATCTCGGACTGGTTCAGCCGCATGTGCCGCCGAAGCCGGCGGAGCCGTGGGCCGAGCTGCCGAAGGTGCTCACGCTGGCAAAACTTCCGCACGTCGCCATCAAGATTACCGGCGCCTGCACGCTCTCGCTCGAACCGTTCCCCTATAACGACATCTGGGATCCGGTCGCCCGCATGATCGACGCGTTCGGCATCGACCGCTGCCTATGGGGCACGGACTGGACGCGCGCGGTGAATTTCCTCACTTACGCGCAAGGCGTCGACGCGTTCCGTGTCACCAACCGCATCGCCGCAAGCGACAAGGCCAAATTGATGGGCGGCAACGTCACGCGCATTTATGGCTGGACGCCGGGATAGGCCCCTTTATTTGTCATCGTCCGCGCATGCGGACGATCCAGTAATCGCAGAAGCTCATTGTCGCGCTGTGTCTGAAAGCGGTGATCCTGTGATTACTGGATTCCCCGCCTTCGCGGAGAATGACAGGGAACATTCATTCGTCATGCCCGCGACAAGCGCGGGCATGAAAAGTGGCCCGTCACAGTCCTGTTGACATCAGTCACCATTTCAGTTACACCCTGACGAATCAAGAATCTCGCTCGGCGAAGGGCGTCACCGGTGACGGCCGACTGACGGAGCGAGTGCGGTGCCTGCGGGCGGGCTTCGTAACCCCGCTCCCGGGCGACTTCGGGCATCACTCATGCCGGTACTACGGCCGGTGGGGGAGGTGCTGTCCCTGGACTGGGACAGGAAAAGGGCGGGTAACGCCCGTCCGGATCCGGGTCCCAGGAAGCATGGCCTGAAGCTGAGCCAGTCAGGGTAAAGCCTCTGGCGAGAGCCGCGGTGGAGCGCCGAGAGGCGAGCGGGCTGCGCTCAGCCCGCTGCCGCATCCGACGATGCGGCTCCAAAGACACAATGCGCCTGTCGGCGCTCCGCCTCCCTTCTTTTGGGAGGCTTTCTTACGCGTGGCTTGGGCATGACTCGGATGCGAAGGCGCATCGCGAGAACGCGATTGCTTCTGCGCCCCGGCGTTGCGCGGCGGGGGCAATTTTGGCAATGTCCGCGCCGATTTGCGCCAGACGCCGCGGCATTGTATGCGGGGCGCCTTCCTTGCGGGCCGGCCTTGCAGCCGAGCCCTCCAATAGACCGGGGACTTTCCATGAAGACTTTGTGGCTCATCGTTTTTTGCGGCGTATTGGCGATCGCCTACGCCATCTGGGCCACGCGCTCGGTGCTGGCGGCCGATGCCGGCAGCGAAAAGATGCAGGAGATCGCCGCGGCGATCCGCGAGGGCGCGCAGGCCTATCTCAAGCGGCAATACTCGACCATCGCCGTCGTCGGCGTCGTGATCTTCTTGATCGTCGGCTATTTCCTCGGCTGGCTGGTCGCCATCGGCTTTGCGGTCGGCGCCATCCTGTCCGGCTCCGCGGGCTTTATCGGCATGAACGTCTCGGTGCGCGCCAATGTGCGCACCGCGCAGGCCGCGATCAGCTCGCTTGCCGCGCGGGCTCGAACTCGCGTTCCGCGCCGGCGCCATCACCGGCCTTCTGGTCGCCGGCCTGGCGCTTCTCGGCGTCACGCTCTATTTCGGCTTCCTCATCGGCACGCTGCATATGGCGCCGAACGATCGCGAGGTGATCGATTCGCTGGTCGCGCTCGGCTTCGGCGCCTCGCTGATCTCGATCTTCGCGCGGCTTGGCGGCGGCATTTTCACCAAGGGCGCCGACGTCGGCGGCGATCTGGTCGGCAAGGTCGAGGCCGGCATTCCCGGAAGACGATCCACGCAACCCCGCCACCATCGCCGACAATGTCGGCGACAATGTCGGCGACTGCGCCGGCATGGCGGCCGACCTGTTCGAGACCTATGCGGTGACCACGGTCGCGACCATGGTTCTCGCCGCGATCTTCTTCAGCGGCGCCGGCGACATGCTGATGAAGATGATGACGTTCCCGCTCGCCATCGGCGGCGTCTGCATCATCGCCTCGATCATCGGCACGTTCTTCGTCAAGCTCGGCGCCAGCCAGTCGATCATGGGCGCGCTCTACAAGGGCATGCTCGCGACCGCGGTGTTTTCGCTCATCGGCATTGCCGGCGTGACCTACGAGCTCATCGGCTTCGGTCCGCTGCCGGGCGTCGATTATTCGGGCCAGACGCTGTTCGTCTGCGGCATCGTCGGGCTCGCCGTGACCGGCCTGATCATCTGGATCACCGAGTACTACACCGGCACCGATTATCGCCCGGTGCGCTCCATCGCGCAGGCCTCGGTCACCGGCCATGGCACCAATGTCATCCAGGGCCTGGCGGTATCGCTCGAAGCGACCGCGCTGCCGGCGCTGGTCATCATCGCCGGCATTCTCAGCAGCTATAATCTCGCCGGCCTGTTCGGCATCGCCATCGCGGTGACGACGATGCTGGCGCTGGCCGGTATCGTTGTCGCGCTCGATGCCTTCGGTCCGGTGACCGACAATGCCGGCGGCATTGCCGAAATGGCCGGGCTGCCGAAAGAAGTGCGCAAGTCGACCGACGCGCTCGATGCCGTCGGCAACACCACCAAAGCGGTGACCAAAGGCTACGCGATCGGCTCGGCCGGGCTCGGCGCGCTGGTGCTGTTCGCCGCCTATAACGAAGATCTGAAATTCTTCGTCGCCGGCGCGAAGGAGCATCCTTATTTCCAGGGCGTCGCGCCGGATTTCTCGCTCAACAATCCCTATGTGGTCGCCGGCCTCTTGTTCGGCGGCATGTTGCCCTATCTGTTCGGCGCGATGGGCATGACCGCGGTCGGCCGCGCCGCGTCCTCGATCGTCGAGGAGGTGCGGCGCCAGTTCCGCGAGCGGCCGGGCATCATGCAGGGCCGCGACAAGCCGGATTACGGCCGCGCCGTCGATATGCTGACCAAGGCCGCGATCAAGGAAATGATCGTGCCGTCGCTGTTGCCGGTGCTGTCGCCGATCGTCGTCTATTTCGTCATCTACTTCGTCGCCGGCGGCGGCGCGCAGGGCAAATCGGCGGCGTTCTCGGCGCTCGGCGCGATGCTGCTCGGCGTGATCGTGACCGGTCTGTTCGTCGCCATCTCGATGACGTCGGGCGGCGGCGCCTGGGACAACGCCAAGAAATACATCGAGGACGGCCATTACGGCGGCAAGGGCTCCGACGCACACAAGGCGGCGGTGACCGGCGATACCGTCGGCGATCCGTACAAGGATACGGCGGGGCCGGCGGTCAATCCGATGATCAAGATCACCAATATCGTGGCGCTGTTGCTGCTCGCGGTGCTGGCGCACTAGTTTTGTTTCGGCGCGGCGCGAACGGCGCGAATGGGACGGCAAGGGTCTATGAGCCCTTGCCTTGGAGGTTGTGCAGGATCGTTCGTGATCACGTTGAGGTCGTTGCCGCTGGTCGGCGTCGTGCGGCTGACGAAATCGAAAACATGGCCGTCCTTCATGCCGTATTCCGCGAGCCGCTGGACTTTTCGGTCTCTGTCGAAATAAACGGCGATGACGCGCTGATCGGTCACTTTGCCGTTCATGAACGCGACCGGGCGGTCGGCCTTTTGCGAAATGTAGTAGAACGCTTCGCCGCTGACGGTCGCGACCGTCGAGGGCGTGCCGAGCACAAGCAGCACTTGCTCCTGCGAGGCGCCGAGCGGAATTTGCTCGAGCGCGCCTTCGGGCAGCACGTAGCCGCGCTGAAAGGTTTCGCCGCTGCAGCCGGAAAGTGCGAGCGCGAGCGCAAAAATACGGCGCAAACCGCTGCCGCCGGCCGGCTTCCGCTACGCGCCAAACTGCCCCACATCCTCGTCCCTAACTTGCGTCCAGCCGCCGCGTGCCGTACCCCCAAAGCCCAAGATTGGCAATCGGCCACCACATTGGCAACCAGCCTGCCAAGCCGCCGCGGCCATAATGGCTGTGCGGACATGAGTTAACCTTATGATCTTGAGGCGTTTTCGGGCCAGCTCCGACGAGCGCAACATCCGCGACCTCTATGGCATGATCGTGGCGCAAGCGCGTATGCCGGCATTTTACAGCAGCTATGGCGTGCCGGATACGGTCGAAGGCCGCTTCGATCTGATCGTGCTTCATCTGGTGCTGATGCTGGCGCGTCTTGAGCGCGACGACGACGCGCCGCGCAGCTTCGGACAGAGACTGTTCGACGAATTTTGCCGCGATCTCGACGACAATCTGCGCGAGATGGGGGTAGGCGATCTTGCGGTGCCGAAACACATGCGCCGTTTCGCCGAAGCGTTTTACGGCCGGCAGGCCGCCTATCTTGCCGCTCTCGCCGCGGCCGACGAGCGGGAGCTTGAGAAGGCGCTGACACGTAATATCTTTGCCGGGGCGGATATCGACGAAGGAGCGGTGCGGCTTGCGCGTTACGTGCGTGCCGCGCTGCGCCAATTCGAAGCCCAGGATGAAAGCGCCTTGCTGCGCGGTGAGATCGTCTTTCCAAAGCCGTAGGGGCCATTGATGCGCGAACGAAAATCCGGTGGACACAAATCTCCGGAGTGCGGCGCCTGCGCCGTGGCAGATTCCCGTCGCGGTGGACGATATTGCCGAGACCGGTCAGCATTTCGATCTGGCCGCCGACGACGCAGAGCGCGCCGCGGTGGCGAGGATCGCCGGATTGCGCGAACTGCCGCGCCTGGAAGCGCATTTCGACGTGACGCGGCGCGGCGCAGGCGGCCTGCACGTCAGCGGCACGGTTTCCGCGACTGTCGGACAAAACTGTGTCGTCACGCTCGAGCCGCTCACCAACGAAATCGAAGAGACGATCGATCTTGTCTTTGTGCCGCAACAGCCGCCGGCGCCGAATCAGAAAGAAGCCGAGGCCGAACCCCGCGATGTGAAATGGAACGATCCGGAGCCGCTGATCGGCGGCGTCGTCGACTTGGGCGCGCTCGCCACCGAATTCCTGATCCTCGGGCTTGATCCCTATCCCCGCAAACCCGGCGCGGTTTTCGAGCCGCCGCAGGATCTCAAGCCCGAAGCCGGGCCCTTCGCGGCGCTTGCCAAGCTGACCAAGGGCTAGTGCAGTTGGTTTGAAATTCCAGTAACTTAGCCAAGAACACTTCAGAACTTGGGGGCGCTCGCAGATGGCCATTGAACGCAGTTGTGTCCGGGCGTCGAACCGCTATTCTCGCCTGCGAACCCCATCTCCAGGACCTAGGACCGCAAGGTCATTGAATGTCAGACAAGGTCCGCATTGCTCTCGATGCGATGGGGGGAGACCACGGCCCCGCCGTGGTCGTCGCCGGCGCGGAGCTCGCGTTGACGCGCCATCCCGGGAGCCAATTCCTGTTGTTCGGCAATGCCTCGCTCATCGCCCCGCTGCTCGACGCCAAGCCGGAGCTTAAATCCGCTTCGCGGCTCGTTCACACCGACGTCGCCGTGCGGATGGAGGACAAGCCCAGCCAGGCGCTGCGCTATGGCCGCTGGAAATCGTCGATGTGGCTCGCCATCGACGCGGTCAAAAAGGCCGAGGCCGACATGGTGGTGTCCGGCGGCAATACCGGCGCGCTGATGGCGATGTCGAAATTCAATCTCAAGACCTTGCCCGGCATCGAGCGGCCGGCGATTGCCGCGCTGTGGCCGACCGTGCGCGGCGAATCGATCGTGCTCGATGTCGGCGCCTCGATCGGCGCCGATGCCGAGCATCTGGTCGATCTTGCGGTGATGGGCGCCGCCACCGCGCGCATCCTGTTCGGCCTTGATCGCCCGACCGTGGGTCTTCTCAATATCGGGGTCGAGGAAGCCAAGGGCCTCGAACAGGTGCGCGAGGCCGGCCGCATCCTCCGCGAGGAGAATTTGCCCGATCTCGACTATCAGGGTTATGTCGAGGGCGACGATATCGGCCGCGGCAAGGTCGACGTCGTCGTCACCGAAGGCTTTGCCGGCAATATCGCGCTAAAAACCGCCGAGGGCACCGCCCGCCAGATCGGCGAATATTTGCGGAGCGCCATGCACAGTTCATTGAGCGCGCGGATTGGTTACCTGTTCGCGCGCTCGGCCTTTCGCCAATTGCGCGAGCGCATGGATCCGAGCCGCGCCAATGGCGGCGTTTTTCTCGGACTGAACGGCATCGTCATCAAAAGCCACGGTGGCGCCGACGCCGAAGGCTTTGCCGCCGCGATCGAGCTTGGCCACGGCGTCGTCCAGGATGAGCTTTTGGCCAAGATCCGCGCCGCGCTGAGCCGGCACGGCAAGCGCGCGCGCGGCGTCGAGGGCAGCCAAGTCGAGGCTAGTCAGGTTCTTGACGGAGCGGCCTCGTGACGGTGCTGCGTTCGGTCATTCTTGGCTGCGGCAGCTATCTGCCGAGCCAGGTCCTCACCAATGACGACCTCGCGCGCAAGGTCGACACCTCGGACGAGTGGATCGTGCAGCGCACCGGCATCCACGAGCGCCGCATTGCCGCGCCGGACGAAGTGACCTCGCAGATGGCGGTGCGCGCCGCGCAGGCCGCGCTCGCCCATGCCCATGTCGATGCGCAATCGATCGATCTCATCGTGCTCGCGACCTCGACGCCGGACAATACGTTTCCCGCCAGCGCCGTTTCGGTGCAGGCCGAGCTCGGCATCAACCACGGCGCCGCCTTCGATCTGCAGGCCGTCTGTTCGGGCTTCGTCTATGGCCTGGCGACGGCGGACGCGTTGCTTAAATCGGGGCCGTTCAAGCGTGCGCTGGTGATCGGCTCGGAGACTTTTTCGCGCATCCTCGACTGGACCGACCGCGGCACCTGCGTGCTGTTCGGTGACGGCGCCGGCGCCGTCGTGCTCGATGTGCAGGAGCAGCCCGGCACCCGCGAGGATCGCGGCCTTCTCACGGTCCGGCTGCGCTCCGACGGCCGCTACAAGTCGAAGCTCTATGTCGATGGCGGACCGTCCTCGACCGGCACCGTCGGCCATTTGCGCATGGAAGGCCGCGAAGTGTTCCGCCATGCCGTGGCGATGATCACCGATGTCGTCGAGGACGCCTTCAAGGCCACCGGTTATACCGCCGACGACGTCGATTGGTTCATCCCGCACCAGGCCAATAAGCGCATTATCGACGGTTCGGCGCATAAACTCGGCATCGCGCCGGCAAAAATCGTCACCACGGTCGATCGCCATGGCAATACCTCGGCTGCCTCAATTCCGCTTGCGCTCGCGGATGCGGTCGCCGACCGGCGGATCAAGCGCGGCGACCTCCTCTTGTTCGAGGCGATGGGCGGCGGCTTCACCTGGGGCGCCGCATTGGTTCGCTGGTAAGACCCCGGCAACCGCCAAGAAGCCCCGTTGACTCGTCCCGCGAGAAGCTAATATCGTTGATAATTCAGCACGATATGTTTGGTCGATGATCGATCGATCGCCGTGCTCGGGGCTGGCATGGCGGGAAAGACGGTCACGCGAGCGGATTTGTGTGAGGCGGTCTATCAAAAAGTTGGACTGTCGCGCACCGAATCCGCCACACTTGTGGAGCTTGTGCTCAAGGAAATCACCGACTGCCTTGAACGCGGCGTAACGGTGAAATTGTCGTCGTTCGGCTCCTTTGTGGTGCGTAAAAAGGGCCAGCGCATCGGCCGCAATCCCAAGACCGGCAAGGAAGTTCCGATCTCGCCGCGCCGGGTCATGGTGTTCAAACCGTCCGCCATCCTCAAGCAGCGGATCAATACCGGAGCGGATGGCGGCAAAGCGTAGAGCGTGACGCTTAACGATCCGCAGGGAATAGCCAGTGGACAAGGCGCCGGACGCGTTCCGCACCATCAGCGAAGTCGCTGACGAGATCGATGTGCCGCAGCACGTGCTGCGCTTCTGGGAAAGCCGGTTTCCGCAGATCCGCCCGATGAAGCGCGGCGGCGGCCGCCGCTATTACCGGCCCGACGACGTCGACCTGCTGCGCGGCGTGCGTCACCTGCTCTACGGCGAGGGCTATACCATTCGCGGCGTTCAGCGCATCCTGCGCGAGCAGGGCAGTGGCTTCGTTGAGAACATTTGGCGCGCCGGCGCCGAACCGCCGCCGCCTGAATTGGCAGAAGATCGGGTCGAAGAAGACAGCGCCGGCGCCGGCGAAGAACGCCTGGAGCCGAACCTGTTCGGTTTTGCTTCGCCGCGCGCCGGCGAGCCGGCCGTCGACGACGCTGCCGGTGCACGGCCCGAACCGGCGTTGCCATCGGCGCCGCGCGCCGACGACACGCCGACCCGGCGCCTCCTGGCGCTGGAAAACCGGCGCAAACTGCAAATGGCGCTCGACGAGCTCGTCGCCTGCCGGCGCATCATCGATAGCGCGCTGGCGCAGAGCTAAGCGCGGTTTCAAAGTCCGTCTTTAACCGCGCTTCGCAGCAAATCGCGATAGGGATAGCCGTTATAGGGCGCGATCGGCGTGTCGGTTGCCAGCAGCCGATCGAGTTCGGCCAAAAATTCGGTTGGGTTTCCGTAGAGATGGACGTTCCCGTCGCGCAGCTCGGCGAATTCGGGAATGTTCGTGCAGATGACGCGGTCGCCGGCGAGGCGGCTCTCGACGACGCAGCGGCCAAACCCTTCGCGCAACGAATGGACCCAGACGATCTCGTGTTTCCGGTATTCGGCGGCGACCTCGCGGTCGGAGAGCTGGCCGCAGACGCGCAATTGGCCGGAGCCTAGAAAGCCGGCAAGCGAGGCCAACCGCGGCGCATCGCTTGATTTGTGCAGACCGAGCACCGTGACGCGAAATCCGCTCGCCAGCACTTTGGGCAGATAATCCGCGACGACCGTTTCGAGGTCCTTGTTCGCGGTGGAGCCGGTGCAGAGCAAGAGCGACGATCTGGCCTCGCGATTTTGCGGTTCGGAGCGAATGAGCTCCTCGAACGCGTAGAACGTGTTCGGCAGGATCGTGATCGGGCCGGCGCCGAAAAGCTTGCTGGCGATCAGCCTTTGGCGGCTCAGTTCCGAGATGGTGAAAACCGGGCTGCTGAGCCATTTGATGGCGCGGTAGCAGAACAGGAAATAGGCCTTGGATGGCCACATGGCGCGGTTGAGCTGTTCCAGATCGTGCACCACGATCCGGCCGCGGCCGGTGAGAAGATCGACGATGGCGATCGAGTTGTAGGGGTAGAGCGTGAGGTCGGCGCGCCGAAACGTTCCGATCACGGGTACAATGGCCTGCTCGAACAGCACGGAAATAACGTAAAAGACGCTTCGCGGCAGGTTACGGAAAATACGCGGTGCGCGAACGACGCTCACCTGGAATCCTTCTTCCTCCAGGCCGTCAATAATGTTGCGCACATAAAGCGGCATACCGCGATCGAGGTAACCGCCGATGAAGTCGTTGATGAAGATGTACAAACGGGGTCCCTGTGGTCCGAGCAAAGCGATACGCGGGATACAGAGAGACGATACGTGGGACACAAGTTTTGGTCGGAGCGCCGAGATTTGAACTCGGGACCCCCAGTCCCCCAGACTGGTGCGCTAACCGGGCTGCGCTACGCTCCGAAGCCGTAGGAAATCTTGCTATTTCGCTGATCTACGACGGTTCGCGCCGCGAGGCAATTGGCGCGTGCATCGCGGCCGCAACGCCAACGACGGCGGAACGCGTCCGCAGCCCGCGGAGGCGCAGCGCAAAGCCGCGCAATCGCAGAAAGCGGGCAGCCAGCAGGCCTGCGCGGCGCCGCACCTTGGCAGGCCCCTCAACGACGGCGGGTTGCTCAACTAACCCTGCGTAAGCCGGCGTTCGCAAAAATCGGTCATATTTCGATGCCCGCTTAGACTCTCGGTCCCCCACGTGCAGGCGGAAGTGCAAGAGCCCATCAGGCTCTTCGCTTTCGCTTTTTTGTGCGAGTCGCGTACAGTGGCGTTCGTCCTGCTGCGGCCAGCCCCGCTTAATTCCGGATTAGCCCTTGAATTGGCTTTTCAGCGCAACCAGAAATTCGCTGCGCGGCCTGGTCGACGGGTTCACCACCGAGCCTGCGCTACGCGAAGAAGCGATCCTTCTGATCGTAGCCTTGCCGCTCGGGTTCTTCCTTGCGCCGAGCGTCGCCTGGTATGTTGCCATGATCGGCGCCGTGCTGGTCATACTCGCCGTCGAATTCTTGAATACGGCGGTCGAAAAACTCTCCGATCACGTCACGCCCCAACCGCATGATGACATTCGCCGCATCAAGGATTTTGGTTCGGCGGCGGTGTTCTGCGCGCTCAGTCTAGCTGGATTGGTGTGGCTCGCGGCGATCGCGGTACGGTTCGGCTTTCTTTAGCGCGCTGCCGGCGCGTACCGCGTTGTCGCGCCTGAAATCAGCCGGCGATGAAGACCCGAACGGCATTCACCGGCTGGGTGTCGTCGGGACGTGCCGCGGCGCGGATCGGACCATAGACCGCGGCTAGCGTCAAAAATACCGATCCCGCCGTATAGACCACCGAATACGCGGCAAGAAAGCCGACAAGATCGAGCTTGGCGGCGATCGCGATCGCGGTTGCCACGAGCATCGCGGCGGCGACGGCGCCGCCGTTATAAGCAAGGCTGCGGAAGAAGCCGGAATATTGCAACAGTGCTTCCGACACGATTTGCAGGATACTGGCTAGCAGCAGCACGACAAGAATCGGCACAATGGCGTGCGGGACCGTTGCGGCGGATCGCAGCAGGAACGTGAACAGCGGTCCGCCCGTGAAGATCAGCAACGCGCATGCAATCGCCGCCGGCACGCAGCAGAGTACCGCCGCAAGCAACGTCGTTTTCACCAACCGTTCCACATCGCGCGCGGCAAGGGCGCGCGTCTGTCCTGGAATCGCAAGATCGCAGATGGCGGCGAAGATGACACAACCGCCGCGGAAGATGCGGAACGTCACTTCGAGAATGATCGGCGCCGCGCCGAGGCCGAACCAGATCGGTACGATGTAATAGGGAAAAGTCGCAATGAATACGCCGCTCAAGGCGCCGGTGCTGCTGCGCGCGATCGAATGCCAATTCAGCCGGAAAAACGAAACCAGCTCCGGCAAGAAATTGCGCACGCGCGGCGCCAGCGCGCCACGCCGGACGAGTTTGGCGGAGGCGGCGGCAAACGAGGCCACCCACAGAATGTTCGAACCAATCAGGAAGGCGACGAGCGGCAACCCGTCCAGCATCGCCAGCATGGTTGCAATGTTGAGGACGCGGCGGACCAGCTCGAGTCTTTCGTAATACACGAACAGATCGACCGCGATGCTGATGCTGCGAAGCGAGAACCACGCGAGATTGAGCGTGATGTAAAGCATGAACAGGCTAAGCTCGACGGCGCCGCGCAACGTCGACGCGGCGTGCGCGAGCGTTACCGCGAGGCAGCCAAGCGACGCGGCAACGGCGAGCAATACGTATAACAGGATGACGGCGGTGGCTTGCCGGGCCGCTTGTTCGTCACGGCCGCCGGCGAGGTGCGGCTTGCGCAGGTTGACGAACAGGATTTTGGCCAGCCCGAGATCGGTGACCCACAGCGTGTAGCCGATGGCCCCGACCACGATGAAAATCGAGAAGCGCTCGGGACTGAGAATGCGCGCGAAGACGAAGGTTTGAACAAAACCCATGGCCAGCGCGCCGCCTGCGGTCGATGCCCGCAGGAACAGATACGGGATCGAAATGAGACGCTCGGGCGACTTTGCGGCCGGCGCAACGGTGTCCGGCAGGGGTCCGATATTGGCGTGCATGGACAGTCGGCTGGCTCCGCTGAGCCCCCTTAAAACGCCGACAATGGCAGGGAGTCCGTAACGCGATCTTAATGGCGGGGCGCTAACCAAATCGTGAACTAATTCACGGAGTTCCGCCGCGCGTGCTGCACCGACCGGCCCGACAGATGCCACCCGAAATCGTCATAAACGGCCGTTTTTTGACCCAGCCCATGACGGGCGTGCAGCGCTTCGCCACCGAGGTGGTTAAGGCCATCGACGGGCTGATCGACAGCGGCGAATACGCAGCCCTTGAGGGCCGGATCGAAGTACTTGCGCCGCCGTTGGCACGCGAATTTCCATTACGCCATATCCCGATGCGCCGCTGCGGCTTCGGCAGCGGCTACTTCTGGGAGCAGGTCGAGTTTCCGTTCTACGCGGCCGGCCGGCTGTTGCTCAATCTTTGCATCCTCGGCCCTATCGTGACGCGTCGTCAGATCGTGGTCGTACACGACGCCACTCCGCTCGCACGGCCGGCAACGTTCTCTCGGCGATTTCGCGCCGCGTACAATTTCCTCATTCCGCAGCTTTGCCGCCGCGCCCGTTGCGTTGTTACCGTTTCGGAATTTTCCCGCCGCGAGATCGGCCACTGGTACGGTGTCGATGTCAGCAAGATGCCGGTCTGTTACGAGGGCGGCGATCACATTACCGAAATTGCCGCCGATCGCTCGGTGCTCGAACGGCTTAGCCTCGCCAACCGAAAATTTTTCCTCGGCGTCGGCATGGGCAACAACAAAAATCCAAATGCGCTGCTTGCCGCCTTCGAGAAGGCCGGGATACCAAATAGCTCGCTCGTGCTGACCGGAGCTCACGATCCGAAGATCAACGCGCCGCGCACCGACGTGCTTTTGGATGATGTGCGTTATGCCGGTTACGTTACCGATCCGGAACTGCGGGCCTTATACGAGCAGGCGGTCGCTCTCGTGTTTCCTTCTTACTACGAGGGCTTCGGGCTGCCCCCGGTCGAAGCCATGACATGCGGGTGCCCGGTGATCATCAGCGACCAACCGGCTTTGGTCGAAATGGCCGGTGCCGCCGCGCTGCGATGCGGCGTGGACGATGTTGAGGAATTGGCGCGTCTGATGCGTCTCGTGCACGACGACCCGAAGCGCCGGGCCGCGATGATCGCCGCCGGCCGCGCGCGCGCCGCGCGCTTCACCTGGCAGTCGACGGCGCGAACTCTGCTTGATTTGTGTCAGCAGGCAGCCGACGCACGCGATTATTCGCCGTCCATCGCGCCGGCAATGCCGCGCACAGGCGCAAACTTCTGATCAACGATCGACGTTGCTTAGGCGTCGTTCAGCGCCGGACGTGCTTCGGGCGCGATGCCGTAGGTTTGCCGTGGGCGCCAATTGATGTTCGCCACCGAAAGGCCCCAGATCATGCCGACCAGCAGAAAGAAATGTCGCCAGTGGTCGGAGTCGATGATGCTGCCTTCGCCCATTTCGCCGATATAGGCGGCGTAGGCGGCGATGAAATAAACCCGCCACGGCGTCGGCATCATTACGTAGCGCAGTCCCATGAGGAAGGTCAGCAGCACCAGCGTCAAATAGGCTGTGCCGCCGAGCCAGCCATAGACGATGAAACCCTGCATATAGACGTTGTGCTGCTGGCCGCCGAACACATCGGTGAATTTGAACGCCCCCATGCCGAGCGGATGTTCCAGGATGGCGGTCAAGGCGATTTCTTGCAGCGTGAAGCGGCCCGCGGAACCGGTGTCGTAAGGTTCCAGCGCCTTGGCGCGATCGAGGAAAGTCTCGTGGATCGAGGGGATCGACAGTAGCCCGATCACAAGCACCGCGATGACGAGCGCGGCTAGCAAGCTCATGATCACAATGCGTCCGCGCGCGCGCGAACTCGGCGCGACTGCATAGGCGAGTACGGTAGCCACTAGCGTCGAAACGAGAAAATGCATCCACGCGCCGCGGGAGAAACTCAAGAACAGGCCACCCATCAGGGTGAGCATTATTGTGAGCCCACCTAGCGTCACCCGGCGCGTCAGAAATCCCAGGATGAGCATTTCCAGCGGAAAGATCAGGAACGGACCGAAGACGTTGGGGTCCTTGAATGTCCCGGAGACGCGTCCGTTCAACAAAAAGATGTCGTACCACGGCACCAAATGGAACCACCCGATATAGCCCGCCACCGTTGCGATCAGCGCGGCGATGAGGTAGGCGCGACGCAGGATCGAAAGTCGTACCAGATCGCCGCCGCAGAACAGGCAGGCGAACAGGACGGCGGCGATATCGAGATAAGCGGATGTGCCGAGGAACTGGTAAGCCTTGACATCGTCGTCCATTATTGTCGCGATGCTGCCGCCGACGAACCAAAGCACGATCAGCACCAGAAGCGGCACGAGCTTGCGATCGAAGCGGACACGGGCGAGGACGCAGGCGACCAGCAGGACGAACATCAGGGCGTCGGTCGGCGACGGTTCGATGAATGCGATCGAACTCGTCAGCACGGTGACGAAGAGTACGAAGTTCAAAATCCGGTCGGCCAGCGCTTTGGAGCCGCCGCGATGCTCCGCGACCGCAAGAGCCATCGCCGCATCGCCCATCAATAGACGCCTTCGCCGCGGATGAGCGCGAACGGCGTTCGCGCCACGATGTAAAAGTCGAGCATGATCGACCAGTTCTCGATGTAATAAAGATCGTGCTCGACGCGATGGAGGATTTTTTCCTTGCTGTCGGTCTCGCCGCGCCAGCCGTTGACCTGGGCCCAGCCGGTGATGCCCGGCTTGACCCGATGCCGGGCGTAATAGCCGTCCACCGCCTCGTCGTAGGGATGGTCGCCGGCTCTGCTGTAGGCGGTGTGCGGACGCGGTCCGACCAGCGAAAGCGTGCCGCTGAAGACCACGTTGAAGAGCTGCGGCAATTCGTCGAGGCTTGTCTTGCGGATGAAACGGCCGACGCGGGTGACGCGCGGATCGTTCTTGGTGACGAGGTTGGCCGCGTTGGCGTCCGACTGCTCCACAAGCAGCGAGCGGAATTTCCAGACTTCGACCATCTTGTTGTTAAAGCCAAAGCGCCGCTGCTTGAAAAACACCGGCCCTTTGCTGTCGAGTTTTACGGCAATGGCGATCAGCAGCATCAGCGGCGCCGCGCACAGCAGCACCAGCGAGCCGATGATCTTGTCGAACAGCCATTTCATCACGACGTCCCAGTCGGCGATCGGCCGGTCGAAAATGTCGAGCACCGGAACGTGGCCGATATAGGAATAGGAGCGGGGGCGAAAGCGCAGCTTGTTGCTATGCGCGGCGAGACGGATGTCGACCGGCAGCACCCAGAGCTTCTTGAGCATCTGCAGAATGCGTCCCTCCGCCGACACCGGCAGCGAGAAGATGACAAGATCGACGCGGGTGTGGCGCGCGAATTCGACAAGATCGTCGACGGTGCCGAGCTTGGGAACGCCGTTGCACGCCGCCGAGCTGCGATCGTCGCCGCGGTCGTCAAACACGCCGATGATGCGCACATCGGAATCGCGTTGGCCGGCCAGTGCGGCGACGAGCGCCTCGCCGCTGCCGCCGGCGCCGACCACGACGGTGCGCCGATCGAGCCGGCCTTCGCGCGTCCAGCGCCGCACCAGGAGGAACAGCGCGCGGCGGAACGCGATCAGCGTGAACAGGCCGGCCACGTAGTAGCTGCCGAGCCATACGCGTGAAAACTCATCGCCGGCGCGCGTGAAATACGATGCAGAGACGGTGAGCAGGAACACCACCGACCACGCCGAAGCGAGCCGCATATATTGCTTCTCGTGACCGCGGAACGCCTGGATCTGGTAAATATCGGCGGCCTGGAACGCGAACAGCGAGAGCAGCGAGATACCGGCAATGGCGCCGGTATAGTAGCGGGCCGAGTCGGCAGCCGGCGGCACATACCAGAGATACAGCGTGAGGCCGACAAGCGCGACCAGGCCGACCTCGATCACCCGCACGAAGCCGGCGACGACGATCGGCGAAAAGGCCCGCTTGTAGCGCTGCGCGGCGATTTCGAGCGCGGCCGAAGAGAGCTCGCGCGGCAATGACCCGCGCGATGGGCGCGGCATCGCGCGCATGGCCGACGAAACCGCCGCCGCAGTTTCGAATACCGTGGTCTGATCGGGACCTGACATAAGACCTAAGAACCCTTCACCCGCGAACGGCCGCCCGAAGCCCGCGCCGGCAATTAGCGCGAACATAGTGAACAATGTTCAAAAATTGGTTATGTGAATTGAGCAATTTTGCGGGTTGCCAAGGCCTCGCGATACGCGGCGAGATTGCATTCCACCATCGTGCGCACCGAGAACTCGCTACGCACCCGCATCCGCAGCGCTTGCGCGCCGCATTGCATCCGCTCCGGATTGTCGAGGGCCGCCGTGATCGCGACGGTCAGCGCGCCAACGTCGTCGGGCGGAATGAGTTGTCCCGATTGCGGCCCGAAGATTTCCGTATTGCCGCCGACGTCGGTGGCGACGATCGGCAGCGCGGCCGCGGCGGCCTCCAGCAGCACATAGGGCAACGACTCGGCGCGCGACGGGATGACGAACATGCGTCCCATCGCGAACGCCTGGCGCGCCGGACAGTGGCCGATGAAATGGATTTGATCGGCGACGCCGAGGCGATGCGCCTGCGCCTTAAGCTTGGCGCCGTCGGCTCCTTCGCCGGCCAGCGTGGCGCTTACCCGCCGACCGGATTGCTTGAGGATGGCGATCGCCTCGATCAGGACGTCGATTGCCTTGACCGGCCGTAATTCGCCGACGCAGACGATATCGGTTGCGTCGGGCTGCGGAGTGACCGGTTCGAACTCGGTTTCGGCGATGCCGTTGCGCACCACCCGCACCATGCCATGCGGCTGGCCGATGACGCGGCGATAAAGGTCGGTGACGTAAGTACTCTCGAACAAAAACAAGTCGGTGAGGGGATTGAGGATGCCTTCCAGCGAACGATAAAAACCGCCGGCCAGCGTGCCGGGACAGTAGATCAGCGAGCCGCCATGCGGGGTATAGACGCGGATCGCATCGCGCGCGCTCGGCGTCAGCCGCGCCAAGGCCGCGCCCTTGGCGCCGTGGCCATGCAGGACGTCCGGTGCAACCGCGCTCACCCGCCGCGAAATGCGCCACAGCGCAAGGAGGTCGCGCGGGTGGATCTCGCGGGTGATCGGCACGCGCTCGACGCCGAGCGCGAGCCGCGGCGCTAGTTCGGCGAGAATCGCGTCGGCGCGCGCGCCGCCGGTCATCGAGTCGACGATCAGGCCGACGCGATGGCCGCGCTCGATCTGACCTTGCGCAACGTCCATGACGTGCCGGAACAAGCCGCCGACCGGCGCCCGCAGCACATGGAGAATTTTGAGACTGGTCGGGACGAATGAGGCTTGGGCCGGTGAAGTTTGGACCGGCGCGGTGACGCGTAGCCCGGCGTCTCGCGCCGGCGCGCGGCCGAATGTCACCCGGCCAAGCGGTGGATTGATCGGGCGCGTATCGCCCATGCGCGGATTCCTAAACTTGGCGCCAAGTCGTTAAGCCGGATTGAGGGCCCCGGAGGTTAATAAAGCCTGACACAGCGGTCGGATCGCCGCATGGAGGGCCACCTTAACCGGATGGAAACCATAATAGTTTGTGATTGGTTATGGCCCTCCGGTCCGTCGGCAAGTTTGTTACTAAGAGTCTCACCATGAGACCGCGCGCGGCATCGCCGACGTCCCAAACCAGAATTTTATCCCAGGGCGAACTGGATTTTTCGGCGCTTGGCGCGACTTTGTTGCGCAAGAAATGGTCGGTCCTGCGCCCGACGATTCTGGTCGGGCTGGTGACGCTGCTTGCCGTCCAGGTGATCACGCCGAAATATCAGTCGGAATCGCGCATCTTCATCGAAGGGCGCGACAACGTCTATCTGCGCCCTGACGCCGACAGGGACACCAGCGACCGCAACGCCGTCGATCAGGAGGCGGTGACAAGCCAGGCGCAAATCATCCTGTCGCGCGACCTCGCCCAGGAGGTGATCAACAAGCTCAAGCTTGGCGAGCGTCCGGAATTCGATCCGACGCTGTCAGGCGTCTCGCCGATCAAGGCGGTGCTCGGTCTGTTCGGCCTGGTGCAGCGATCCGTTGAGCATGACGCCGGAAGAGCGCGTGCTCGAAGCCTATTACGATCGGCTGACGGTGACGCCGGTCGCCAATTCGCGCGTCATCGACATCGATTTCCTGTCACAGGATCCCGAGCTTGCCGCGCAAGTCGCGAACGCCATCGCCGACGGCTATCTGGTGCGTCAGCGCGAAGCCACAACAAGACCAGGCAAAGAGCGCGGGCGACTGGCTCGCCGGCGAAATCGATACCATGCGGCAGAAGGTCGAGGACGCCGAGGCCAAGGTCGAGGATTTCCGTCGCCAAGTCCAATCTGCTCGTCGGCACCAACAACACGACGCTGTCGGCCCAGTCGCTCGGCGACGTCAACGCGCAGCTCGCCGCCGCGCGCACGCAAAAGGCCGACGCCGAGGCCAAGGCCAAAATGATCCGCGATATGCTGCATTCCGGCGAGCCGATCGAGTTCGTCCGACATCCTCAATTCGGAACTGATCCGGCGTCTCGCCGAGCAGCGCGTCACGTTGCGGGCGCAGCTTGCCGAGCAGTCGTCCACGCTGCTCGACGACCATCCGCGCATCAAGGAATTGAAGGCGCAGATCGTCGACCTCGACGGCCAGATCAGGAGCGAGGCGGAGACGATCGCGCGTTCGTTCGAGAACGACGCCAAGCTCGCCAGCGCGCGTATCGATTCGCAAGTCGCGTTGCTCGATCAGCTCAAGAACCAGGCGGCGTCGACCAACGACCAGGACGTGCAATTGCGCGCGCTTGAACGCGACGCCAAGTCGCAGCGCGATCTGCTGGAATCCTATCTGGCAAAATACCGCGAGGCGACCTCGCGCGATACGCATCACTTCGACGCCGGCCGACGCGCGCGTGGTTTCGCGCGCCACGGTGTCCAATATTCCGGCTTATCCGAAGAAGCTGCCGACGGTGCTGATCGCTACATTCGCGACATTGGTACTCAGTTCCGGCCTGATCATGACCAGGGAGATTCTCTCCGCGCCGGTCAGCTTCGGTCCGCTACGTCCGAGCGAAACCGCGTTCGCGGGCGATGGGCTGGCGCCGCGGGTGGCGGCCATCGTCAACGAGCCGCGCTGGAACGAGCCGTCGGCGGCATCGGCCGAGCTCGATCGCGAGCGTCGCTTACAATTTGCGTCACGCTGGCGCCGCCGCGGTCGGGCGGCTCGCCGTGTTCAGCGCCGTGCCGGGATTGAATTCGAGCCAGGCCGCGATCAAGCTCGGCCGTACCCTGGCGGAGGATTCCCGTGTCGTGTTGGTCGGGCTCGCTTCGAGCGACACGGCCATCCGGGGGATTTCCAACGAGCCGTCCGCCGGCGGCCTGGCCGAGCTTGCCCGCGGCACGGCCTCGTTCGGCAGTATCATCACCAAGGACAGGCTTTCGCCGTTGCACCTGATCATTTCGGGGCAGGCGGTTGTCGATCGGATCGACATCCTGTCGGCACCCGGCATGGTGACGAAATTCAACGCGCTGGCGCGCAGCTACGATCACGTTTTGATCGATGCCGGTCCGGTCGCCGGGCCGGAGATCGAGCGCATCGCCGAGATCGCTCCCCACGCGGTCCTCGTCACCGACTCGCTTTCGAATGCCGCAACGGCCTCGGCGCGCGAGCGGCTGCTTGCCTCGGGATTTGGCGACGTGAGGATATTCGCGGGCGCCGGTGGCTTGGGCGCGCAGACCGCCGTAGCGGCGTAAATCCGTCATCGCGGCCTGTTAGGCCATGCCACGGTACAACGCTGCGGTTGCAAAAGGCTGGACAGCAAAGAGTTGACCGCACCGCCGCCTTGGCGAAAGATTATCAACTCGGCCTTACGATGCTGCGCGACTTCGATGAGGGAAGGTTCGTGGCCGGCTTGAAGCACACCATCATTCGCGGCGGCTTGGAGTCGCTCTATTTTACCGGCGCGCATATCGCGCTGCGGCCGTTTGTCGAAGGCGTCGGCGCGATTCTCACCCTGCATCATGTCCGCCCGCCGCGCCCGGACCGTTTTCAGCCCAATCACCTGCTTGAGGTCACGCCGCGCTTTCTCACCCGCGTGGTGAAGTCTTTGCGCCGTTCAGGTCTCGATTTCATCAGCCTCGACGAAATGCACCGGCGCATGACCGAGGGTGATTTTTCGCGCCGTTTTGTCTGCCTGACCTTCGATGACGGCTATCGCGACACGCTGCAATGGGCCTATCCGATCCTCAAGGAAGCGGGGGTGCCGTTCGCGGTTTACGTGCCGACGAGCTTTCCCGACCGGCTCGGCGAATTGTGGTGGCTCGTGCTCGAAGCGGTGATTGCGCGCAACAAGCGCGTCGGACTGATCATCGACGGCCGCGATTGCAAATTCGATTGCCGCACCGTGGCGCAGAAGCGGGCGCTGTTCGACGAGATTTATTGGTGGCTGCGCGCCCGGCCGACCGAAGCCGAATTGCGCGGCGTGGTGCGTAATCTGGCGGCGTTTTATCATGTCGATATCGCCGCTTTGTGCGACGAACTGTGCATGACCTGGAGCGAGCTTGCGCAACTTGCGTCCGATCCGCTGGTCACCATTGGCGCCCACACCGTCAATCATCCGATGCTGAGCAAGCTGTCGAAAGAGACCGTCCGCTTGGAGATGGATTTGAGCCGGTCGGTGATCGAAGCGGCGCTGGCGCTGCGGCCGCAGCATCTGTCCTATCCGTACGGCGACCGCGGCTCCTCGGCCATCCGCGAATTCGAGATCGCCGCCGAGCTCGGCTTCAAGACCGCGGTGACGACCCGGCCCGGCGTGCTGTTCCCCGAGCACAATGAGTACATGATGGCGCTGCCGCGCATTTCGCTCAACGGCGACTATCAGCGCATGCGCTACGTGCGGGTGCTGCTGTCGGGATCGGCGACCGCGATGTGGAATGGCTTCCGCCGTCTCGACACCGCCTAAACATTCCTGCGCGGCGACATCCACGTCACGATGGGCATCGCCGGCAAAACCCAGCCCAGCCCGGCGATCACGTAATAGGCAACCGACACGATCGTGTTGTCGCGGATCGCCGGAACCTGGGCGAGCGCCATCGCCACGAGCGCCCATGCGATCACCAGTACGAACAGCGCCACGGCGCCGATGAATTTGCGCAGACGGATTGGCATGGTGGCAGCGACACGACGTCGGTTGCGAGGCTGCCGGCACCACTATATGGTCCGCGCGCCCAAAACAACCGATCGCCATTAAGCATCGATGAAGACTGCTCAACCGTCAGACCGTCATGCGCGCGCGATCCGGCTCTGGCTTTACGCCGTGGCCGCGTTGGTGCTGGCGATGGTCCTGGTCGGCGGCGCGACGCGGCTGACCGAATCCGGCCTGTCGATCACCGAATGGCAGCCGGTCATGGGCACGCTGCCGCCGCTCGATGCGGCGCAATGGCAGAGCGAGTTCGAAAAATATCAGGCCATCCCGCAATACCGCGCACTCAACGCGGGCATGAGTCTGGACGCGTTCAAGACGATCTATTGGTGGGAATGGACGCATCGGCTGATCGGCCGCGCGATCGGCGCGGCGTTCCTGTTGCCGTTTCTGTGGTTCCTGTGGCGCGGCTGGATCGGCCCCGGATTGCGCGGGCGGCTGTGGGCGATTTTCGGGCTTGGCGCGCTGCAAGGCGCGGTCGGCTGGTGGATGGTCGCGTCCGGATTGGCCGATCGCGTTGAAGTTTCGCAGTATCGGCTGGCGACGCATCTTCTCCTCGCCTGCATCATTTACGTCGCCTTGTTATGGACGGCGCGGCGGTTCGACGAGCGGCCGGAGGCGCCGGCGCCCGCGCGCGTGCGGGCCGGCGCCATCGGATTACTCGTTCTGGTGCTGGCGCAGATCTATCTTGGCGCGCTGGTCGCAGGACTGCGCGCCGGGCACATTTACAACACCTGGCCGTTGATCGACGGCGCGCTGGTGCCGGATGCCTCGCGCCTGTTTTTCGACGTGCCGCTGTGGCGGAATTTTTTCGAAAATACGCTCACCGTGCAGTTCGATCACCGCATGCTCGCCTATGCGATCCTGGCCGTTGCGCTTTCTCACGCTTTCGACGTGGCGCGGAGCCCCAAAAGCGGGCCGGCTGTCGCCGGCGCCATGGTGCTGGTGCTCGCGGTGACGCTCCAGGCGCTGCTCGGCATCGTGACGCTATTGCTAGTGGCGCCGATTTCACTCGCGCTCATGCATCAGGCCATGGCGATGGTGGTGCTGACAGTCGCGACGGTGCATGCCGCGACGCTCACCGAGCGTGTCCCACGCACTTTATTGTCATCATCCGCGAAGGCGGATGATCCAGTACTCAATGACAATACCGGCGTCGCGCGTGGCAGGACGTGAGAACGGTGCTTACCGGATGTTCCGCCTTCGCGGAGCATGACAATCAGTCCGCCAGCGCCTGCTCCAGGTCGGCGATGATGTCCTCTTTGTCCTCGATGCCGATCGACAGCCGCACCACGTCGGGCCCGGCGCCGGCCTGAACCTTCTGCGCGTCGGAGAGCTGCCGGTGCGTGGTCGAGGCCGGATGGATGATCAGCGAGCGGGTGTCGCCGATATTGGCGAGATGCGAGAACAGTTTGACGTTGGAGACGAGTTTCACGCCGGCGTCGTAGCCGCCCTTGAGCCCGAAGGTGAACACCGCGCCGGCGCCCTTTGGGCAATATTTCTTGGCGAGGTTGTGATAGCGGTCGCCCGGCAGTCCCGGATAGCTCACCCACGCGACTTTCGGATGCGCCGCGACCCATTCCGCGACGGCTAGCGCGTTGTCGCAATGGCGCTGCATGCGCAGCGGCAGCGTCTCGATGCCGGTGAGAATGAGAAAAGAGTTGAACGGCGAGAGCGCCGGGCCGATATCGCGCAGCGCCAGCACGCGGCAGGCGATGGCGAAGGCGAAATTGCCGAACGTCTCGTGCAGCACGATGCCGTGATATTCCGGCCGCGGCTCGCACAGCATCGGATAGCGCCGCTCGCGCGACCAGTTGAACGTGCCGCCGTCGACGATCATGCCGCCGATCGAATTGCCGTGGCCGCCGAGAAATTTGGTCAGCGAATGCACGACGATGTCGGCGCCGTGCTCGAACGGCTTGCACAGATAGGGCGTGGCCAGCGTGTTGTCGACGATATAGGGCACGCCGGCCGGCGCGCGATTTGCGCCGACCGCGTCCATGTCGGTGATGACGCCGCCGGGATTGGCGATCGACTCGGTGAAGATCGCCTTGGTCTTCGGGCTGATGGCGCGCTCGAACGAGGCGATATCGTCCGGATCGGCCCAGACGACGTTCCAGCCGAAATTCTTGAACGCGTGATTGAACTGGTTGATCGAGCCGCCATAGAGCTTTTTCGACGCGACGAACTCGTCGCCCGGCTGCATCAGGCAATGGAAAACCAAAACCTGCGCCGCATGGCCCGACGCCACCGCGAGCCCGGCGGTGCCGCCTTCGAGCGCGGCGACGCGCTCTTCGAGCACCGCGGTCGTCGGATTGCCGATGCGCGTATAGATGTTGCCGAAGGTTTGCAGGCCGAACAGCGAGGCGGCGTGATCGACGCTCTCGAACACGTAGGACGTGGTCTGATAGATCGGCGTCGCGCGCGCGCCGGTGGTCGGATCGGGCTGCGCGCCGGCATGAATGGCAAGCGTGGAAAAGCCCGGGATGCGTTCGCTCATCGTCTGTCCTTTGGGCCGATCCTGATGGGAAAGCAGCGATCCCGGTTTATAGAACCGGCAGGGGCCGTCAAGGCGGGAATGCCGTTGCGTAAATGCGCAAAAGTCCGCAGCAGCTGCGCTGTTCGCGAGCGCGGGTGCAGAAGGTTTTTCTCAATTCACGAGAGCAAAGGGCTTAGTTGGCCGAGGCAGTGTGCGGACGAAAGTGCGCCAGTGCGCTGCGGCACGCTGGCGAGACCTTGCTGCGATGGGAAATCAGGCAAGCCGCGACCCGCTCGCGGTCCGGAATGAACTGACCGCAGATCGAGAACGCGAACTGCATGCAGGCGTCGAATTGGGCTCGTCCGCCCGCACCGAAGCGGAGGACAAGACCGTTGCAAAAAGCGCGACGATAACGACCACTCGGATTGTCATACCACGCTCCACCAAGTGTGAGGCTTCAGTGAATCCATTACGCCTCAGTATATTAGACGCGCGAGCCCGGAAAAAGGTTCCGGACGATATCAAACGCAAGTGAATGTGATTAATGGCCGCCTTCTTCGCGCTGGGCGCGGTCGGCGGCTTGCGTCGCGCCGCCGGGCGCGCTCGAGCGATTGAGCGACAGGCGCTGGATGCCGCCGCCGACCGTCGCCTTTTTCGAGCTGAGCGTGCGCGTATTGACGCCCATCCAGGCGATCTCCGACGACAGCCGGCCGTATTCGATCTTCGGGCAGCGGTTCATCACGACCTTCATGCCATTGCTTCGGCGAGCGCCGCGGCTTCGTCGTTGCGCACGCCAAGCTGCATCCAGATCACTTGCGGCCGCGGCTTTAGCGCCAGCGCCTCCTGGACGATCGCCGGCGCATATTGCGAGCCGCGGAAAATATCGACCATGTCGACCGGCTCGGGAATGTCGGCGAGCTTGGCATAGATTTTCTGGCCGAGCATGGCTTCGCCGGCATGGCCCGGATTGACCGGGATCATGCGGTAGCCGCGCTCGAGCAGATATTTGAAGGCGAAATAGCTCGGACGATTTTCCTTCTCCGAGGCGCCGACCATGGCGATCGTCTTCACGGTATTGAGAATGCCGCGGATATAACTGTCCGGATAGGAATCGTGGTTCATCTGATGGTACCTGCGCCGGATCTTGTTATCGATCTTGCCATTTCGGATCGCGCTTTTCGATGAAGGCGCTGATGCCTTCCTCGGCGTCCCGCGCCAGCATGTTTTCGACCATCACGTCGGAGGCGTATTTGTAGGCCTCGGCGAGCGGCATTTCGGCTTGGCGATAAAACGCCTCCTTGCCGATCTTGACGGTCAGCGCCGATTTGGCGGCGATCTTTTCCGCGAGCTTGAGCGCTTCGGCGCGCTCGTGCCCGGCCGCGACCACGCGATTGACGAGACCGATGCGCTGCGGCGTCCTCGGCCGAGATCAATTCGCCGGTGAGCAGCATTTCCATCGCGGCTTTGCGCGAAACGTTGCGCGACAACGCCACCATCGGCGTCGAGCAGAACAGGCCGATATTGACGCCGGGCGTCGCGAATTTCGCCGCCGTGCGAGGCGACCGCGAGATCGCAGCTCGCCACCAGCTGGCAGCCGGCCGCCGTCGCGGTGGCCTGGACCGCGGCGATGACCGGCTGCGGCAGTGTGACGATCTGCTGCATCACGCCGCTGCACAGACCCATGATGTGCTTGAAATAGGCGCGGCCGCGGTCGTCATCGGAGCGGTGCGCGTTGAGCTCCTTGAGATCGTGGCCGGCGGAAAAGGCCGGGCCGTTCGCGGCGAGCACCACGACACGCACGGTGCGCTCATGCGCGATCGCGGTGAGCGCGTCGCCAAGCGCTTCGAGCATCGCTTCGGACAGGCTGTTGCGCGCCTGCGGCCGGTTCAGCGTCAGGATGGCGATGCCGCCCTTGTCTTCGCGCAGCAGGATCAGCGCCGGCGAGGCGGCGGCGGCTTTGGCAGTGGCGGTTTGGGCGTTCATCAGGTCTATCCCGCGCTTCTTGCAGCTTTGCGATCGCTACCGCGTCCATTGTATCGGACTATGCGGTCAGGGGGGAGTTGCATGACGATGCAGCGAGCAAGGAGATGGCGGCGCCGAAACTGTCGCGCAAGGAGCTTGTGGAGCGCCTGCGCGCCGAATTCCCGGAAGCCTCCCATGCCATGGGCGACTACGATGATCGAGGATGTCTGGCTCGGCGGCTGCCGGTTGCGCCGCCTCTACCGCGACAATCGCTGCGGCCGGGCGGCACGCTGTCCGGCACGACCATGATGTCGCTTGCCGATTTCACCATGTATGTCGCGGTGCTGTCGGCGATCGGCTGGGTGCCGCTCGCGGTGACCACCAATCTGACCATCAATTTCCTGAAAAAGCCCGCCGCGCGGGATCTTTTGGCCGAAGCGCGTTTGATCAAGCTCGGCAAGCGGCTGGCCGTCGGCGAAGTCGCCATCCGCTCCGATGGCGACGACGAACTCGTCGCCCACGTCACCTCGACCTATTCGATACCGGTCCAATCGGGCTGAAGGTAATAAAATACCTCTAATCCAAAGTCTTGAAATGCTTGAGAATAGGTCGCTTGATAGATTGACCGTCGGATATAGTGACCTGCTAGAAGCTGCGCTCCGGCGCCGGTCAGCCGGGCGCTCTCTCAAAACGGATGCGGATATGAAAACCTTTTCCGCAAAACCCGCCGAGGTCGAAAAGAAGTGGGTGATGATCGACGCCGAGGGGCTCGTCGTCGGCCGGCTCGCTTCGCTCGTGGCGCTGCGGCTGCGCGGCAAGCACAAGCCGACCTACACGCCGCATGTCGATTGCGGCGACAATGTCATCGTCATCAACGCCGCCAAGGCGGTGCTGACCGGCCGCAAGGCGCAGAAGAAAATCTATTACAAGCACACCGGCTATATCGGCGGCATCAAGGAAGTCAGCGCCAAGTCGATCCTGGCCGGCCAATTTCCCGAGCGCATCGTCGAAAAGGCGATCGAGCGGATGTTGCCGCGCGGCCCGCTCGGCCGCATGCCAGCTCGGAAATCTGCGGGTCTATCCGCATGCCGAGCATCCGCACGCGGCGCAGCAGCCGGAAAAGATCGATATTGGCGCCATGAACCGCAAGAATAAGAGGACCGCGTAATGGCCGAGACGATCCAGACGCTCGAAGAGCTGTCCACGCTCAAGCCCGCGGCGGCGCCGCAGCCGCCCAAATACGTGCAGAAGCTCGACAAGCAGGGCCGCGCCTATGCCACCGGCAAGCGCAAGGACGCGGTGGCGCGGGTGTGGATCAAGATGGGCGGCGGCAAGATCGTCATCAACGACCGGTCGGTGGAAACCTATTTCGCCCGGCCGGTGCTGCGCATGATGATTCAGCAGCCGCTCGTCGCCTCGAACCGCCAGGGCCAATACGACGTCGTCTGCACGGTGTCGGGCGGCGGCCTGTCGGGCCAGGCCGGCGCGGTGCGCCACGGCCTGTCGAAGGCGCTGATGCGGCACGAGCCGGATTTGCGGCCGGCGCTCAAGCGCGGCGGCTTCCTCACCCGCGATCCGCGCGTGGTCGAGCGCAAGAAATACGGCCGCGCCAAAGCACGCAGAAGCTTCCAGTTCTCGAAGCGGTAATTGGTGCATTTACGCTCAATGGATTTTGCGGTGCATTGGCGGCGAGGTCGCGCTACGACGTCGCCAGCCCCGATTTGACGAAGTCCGCGACCGCCGCCAAAAATTGACGGCACTTTTCCTCGGTGGCGGCATTGCCGAGGATTTCGCGCACCTGTTGTGTGGGCTCCTCAAGTTCGAGCTCAATCTCGCTGATTATCGCGGCGAGCAGATCCTGCGAGTTTTGACGAAGAAGCAGATCTGCCACCCGGCGCGAATGGTCGACCGGACTCTTCTCAAATATCACGCAATAGAGTGGCAGGCTGACCGGATGAAGCCATCGATAGGTCAATGCGCCTGATTTCGCTTTGGCGTATTGCCGCTGGCACGACGGACATTCGAAGAATGCCATTGTCCTCGGAGGAAGCCGGCAAACTTCGAAGACTGACCCCGTAACATCGCAGGCAGCAAGGTGTCGGCTCCGAGACGCGCGTCATGGCATGGAGCTATCGCCTGGGCGGTCCGATCAGAAAAACGCCAGCGTGCGGATTTCGATGCTCTCGCGCGGCCGCGCGTGCGGCGGCGAGGTCGGATCGTCGAACGCGGTATGCGCGGTCCAGCGGGCGCGGCCGTCTTTTTCCGAATCGAACACCTTGAAGACGTAGGCCTCCTCGCGCCGCATGCGCGGGAACCAGAACCATTTGTGCGCCGGATTGTATTTGATCGCGTAGGTCTGGCCGATACGGCCGGGAGCGCGCCGCTCCGAGATGATCATGTCGTTCGGCGACAGCGTCTGCGCGTCCGCCATGGCGAGAGGATAGGTCTCGACCGGAAAGCGGATCGGCCGCCACACCTGGATGATGGCGAAGCGGCGCTTGAGTAATTCCTCGGCCTCATCGGGAACAATATCGCGGACGCGCTGCGGCGCCGACCATTCGGTGTAGTCGTTGTGCACGCGGCGCACGACTTCGCGGATTTGCTTGGCCTGGCGCAGTTCGTTGTCGGCGGTGCGCAGCGTATGGTCGAACACGACGACGCGCTTGGCGCCGCTCTCGGCTTTGATCAGCGCTTCCATTTCCGGATAGTAGACGCGCTTGATTTCGGTCTCGTCGTAGAAATCGGCGACCTTGGTGTCGTGGCGCACGAAGCGGAAGCCGTTGCGGTCCAGCACGAAGTCATTAGCGTGGGGACGGCCATTGTGGATGGTGACGCGGCGCGGATCGGGCGTGCCGCCGGAGCGCGTGTCGCTGCCGCCGGGACTGGCAACGATGGTGAAGACCTTGGTGCCGTCATCGACGATGTAATTGAGCGTCGCTTCGATCGTCGACGGTTCGGTGTATTTTTCCTGGGTCTCGCGCGCGCTATCGAGTTCTGCGGTCAGGGCCATCGGAAACTCCTGTCGCTTCCCACAATCTAGGGGCCCGCAAGCCCAAGGGAAGCCGTGAGAAGCGCGCCACAAGCACATCTGACCATGCCGGGATGGATAGGGGATCCCTGCTGTGCACGCCGACTGCGTAAAATCGCATTCCACCGGTTTACCGCGCGGCAATAGTATTCACGCCTTTCCCGCCGGCGGTAACACCTCCGGAACGCTTGCTACCTAGTTTGCCGCCGTCAGTCTTGCCGGTGGCGCATGCATCTCGATGTCCAAACGCTCTCCGTGGTGACCGTGTTCATCACGGCGTTGCTTGGGGCGTTGCTGGTTTTTGCCGGACTGCAAAACCGCAGCATCCGCGCCCCGATGTGGTGGGGCGCGGCGCATATCGTCAATGCCGGCGGTCTCGGACTTCTGAGCTCGCACGGCGCGGCGCCCGATTTCGTCACTAACGACATCGCCAATGCGCTGGTGCTGCTCGGCTACGGCCTGACCTGGAGCGGGGCGCGCGTCTTCGACGGACGCAAGGTCTATCCGCGGCTGTCTGCTGCTCGCGCCGGCGATCTGGCTCCTGCTTTGCCGCTTGCCGGCCTTCGCCGCCAATCCCGATCTGAAGGTCGTCGTGGTTTCGACCATGCTCGCGGTGCTGGCGCTGCGCGCGGCGGAAGAGCTGTGGCGCGGCCGCGACGAGCCGCTGATGTCGCGCTGGCCGTTGGTGATCGTATTGCTCGCCTATGCCGCGGTGCTGCTGGCGCGGGTGCCGGCGACGCTGTTGTCGCCGAGTTTCCAGGACGACTCGCTGATGCGCGGCCTGTCGTTCGCGCTTGTCACCTTTGGCACGCTGTTGTTCACCGTCGTCATGGCGTTCCTGCAGCTCAACATGACCAAGGAACGCACCGAGCTCAAACACAAGATCAATTCGCTGATCGATCCGTTGAGCGGCGTCGCCAATCGCCGCGCCTTCCTCGACGGCGCCGCGAGCCTTTGGCGCGGCAGGACGTCGATCGGGAACCGCTCGCGGTGTTGCTGTTCGATCTCGATCATTTCAAGCAGATCAACGACCGGCTCGGCCACGCCGCTGGCGACGCGGTGCTGCAGGCCTTTGCCGGCACGGCGACCGCGACGCTCGGCGCCGATATTCTGTTCGCCCGCATCGGCGGCGAGGAATTCGCCTCCTGCATTCCGGTCGGCGATATCGACGAGGCCTATGCCATCGCCGACCGGGTGCGGCGCAATTTCGCCGCGGCAGCCGTGCGTTTCGGCAATGAGCGGCTGGCGCCGAGCGTCAGCGTCGGCGTCACGCTCGGCTGCGATCCGCGCGCCAGCGTGCCCGACCTGCTCGCGATCGTCGATCGGGCGCTGTACCGCGCCAAGGAGCTCGGCCGCAATCGCGTCGAGACCGAAATGCCGGCCGCGGCGAAGCGGCGTTGGCGCGCCGTCGATCGTGCCGATCATCGGCCCCGATCGCGCCGGCGTCGCCGCGCAGTCGATCGGCCGGCGCTGGCGCGCTGCGTCATGACGCGCGCGATTGCGGCCGGGCAAATTGAGCCGCTGCAATTTTCACTACTGCAATTTTCCAAACTCTTTTCTGGAAAACCCGCGCGATAGCCCACATGTTCGGCAAAGACATTACTGATAGCTTTCGCTCCGAACTGGTGAGGAGCTTCCGTCAATGTTTGCGCGCCTGGCAGAGGCATCGACCTCGCTCGACATCGGAACGCTGTTTGTCCTCGCCACCTGCGTGACGGCGCTGCTCGGCCTGTTTTTGCTGTTCGCCTGGATGCAGGACCGCATCGAGGCGCTGGCCTGGTGGGGGGTGGCCTATCTGATCGGCGGCTTTTCCGGCGCGCTGTGGGGGCTCGGCAGCGCCGTTTCGCCGCCGCTGCCGTCAGGCGCGCCCGACATCCTGCTGTTCATCGCCGTCGGCATGATCTGGAGCGCCGCGCGCCTATTCCACGGCCGGCCGGTGCGCTGGGGCGCCATGTGCTTCGGCGCCGCGGTCTGGCTGACCGCCTGCATGGTGCCGGCATTCCCGCATTTTCCGCCGGCCCGCATCATTCTAAGCTCGCTGATCGTCGCCACCTATACGTTCATGATCGCCGCCGAACTATGGCGCGAGCGGCGCAAACCGCTGATCCGGCGCTGGCCGGCGCTGTTCGTGCCGATGCTGCACGGCGCGATCTTCCTGTTTCCGGTGGCGCTGGCGAGCCTCGGCGTGCGCAGCCTTGCCACCGGATGGATCGCGGTTTTCGCCATCGAAGTCGTGCTCTATGTGGTCGGCGCGGCCTTCATCGTGCTGGTTCTCGCCAAGGATCGCACCGTCAACCGCTATAAGACGGCGGCGGAGACCGATCCATTGACCGCGCTGCTCAACCGCCGCGGCTTTTTCGAGGCGCCGGCGCGTTGATGGCCGCCAACAAGCCGAAGCCCAAGCCGGTCAGCGTGCTCGCCTTCGACCTCGACCACTTCAAATCCATCAACGACCGCTTCGGCCACAAGACCGGCGACGCGGTGCTCGATCTTTTCGCCAAGATGGTGCGCAAGACCATGCGCGCCAACGACATCATCGGCCGGATCGGCGGCGAGGAATTCGTCGCCATCCTTTCCGGAGAGCTCCCGGGCGGCTCGATCGCCGCCGAGCGCGTGCGCGCGGCTTTTGAAAAGGCGGCGCTCGCGCCCGACAGTCCGCAAATTCCGGTGACGGTCAGCATCGGCGTCGCCTGCGGCCTGCCGGATGTCGCGATCGATCTGCTGATCGCCCGCGCCGATGCCTTGCTCTACCGCGCCAAGGCCAACGGGCGCAACCGCGTCGAGCGGGACGACGAGATGGTTTCGGCCGCCGCGGAGCAACCGGCCGAAGGCGCGGAGCGAGGTGAGGGGGCCCGCGATCGCGATCCGCCCGTGCCGGCGCTTGCGGTTCCCATCCTGGTGCGCTGACGCGCCGCCGTTTGCCGCAAGCAAAAAAAGGGCGCCGTTGGCGCCCTTTAAGTTTGCATCGCCTCTGCAATGCAGGGAGGATACTCACGCCAACGCTTACGCCGAGTAATACATTTCGAACTCGACCGGATGCGGGGTGTGCTCGAAGCGGATGATTTCGGTCATCTTCAGATCGACATAGGCGTCGATGAAGTCGTCGTCGAACACGCCGCCGGCCTTGAGGAAGCCGCGGTCCTTGTTGAGCTCTTCGAGCGCCTGGCGGAGCGAACCGCAAACCGTCGGAATCTTCTTCAATTCCTTCGGCGGCAGATCGTAGAGGTCCTTGTCGACGGCTTCGCCCGGATCGAGCTTGTTCTTGATGCCGTCGAGGCCGGCCATCAGCATCGCCGCGAAGGCGAGATACGGATTGGCGAGCGGATCGGGGAAGCGCACTTCGACGCGCTTGGCCTTCGGGTTCGTCGTGTAGGGAATGCGGCACGACGCCGAACGGTTGCGCGCCGAATAGGCGAGCAGCACCGGCGCTTCGAAGCCCGGGACGAGACGCTTGTACGAGTTCGTCGTCGGGTTGGTGAAGGCGTTGATCGCCTTGGCGTGCTTGATGATGCCGGCGATGTAGGACAGGCAGGTTTCCGAAAGGTCGGAATATTTGTTGCCGGCGAAAACCGGCTTGCCGCCCTTCCAGATCGACTGATGGCAGTGCATGCCCGAGCCGTTGTCGCCGTAGACCGGCTTCGGCATGAAGGTGGCCGTCTTGCCGTAAACCTGCGCGACCTGCTGGATGCAGTATTTATAGATCTGCAGCTGGTCGGCCATCACGGTCAGCGGCGAGAATTTCATGCCGAGCTCGTGCTGGGCGGACGCCACTTCGTGGTGGTGCTTTTCGACTTTGACGCCCATGCGCGCCATGGCGGCGAGCATTTCCGAGCGCATGTCCTGCACCGAATCCTGCGGCGGCACCGGGAAGTAGCCTTTCTTGGTCCACACGCGGTGGCCGAGATTGCCGCCCTCGTAGTCGGTATCGGCATTCGACGGGAATTCGACGGAGTTGAGCTTGAAGCCGGTGTTGTAGGGCTCGCGCCTTGTACCTCACGTCGTCGAACACGAAGAACTCGGCTTCCGGGCCGAAATAGATCGTGTCGCCGACGCCCATCGACTTCACCATGCCCTCGGCCTTCTTGGCGATGCCGCGCGGATCGCGGTTGTATGGCTCGCCGGTGGTCGGCTCGAGCACGTCGCAGACCAGCACCAGCGTCGTCTCGGCGAAGAACGGATCGATGCAGGCGGAAGACGGATCCGGCATCAGGCACATGTCGGATTCGTTGATCGCCTTCCAGCCGGCGATCGACGAGCCGTCGAACATCATGCCTTCGGCGAACGTCTCTTCCTCGATCTGGCTGATGTCGAAAGTGACGTGCTGCCACTTGCCGCGCGGATCGGTGAAGCGGAAATCGGCGTATTTGACGTCGCTGTCCTTGATCATCTTCATGACATTTTTTGGCGTCGTCATGGTATGCGTACCCTTTCGTGGTCTGTTGGATGCCTCGGCGACTGGCTCAATTGCGCTTACGGCCGGCGCGCGTGAGCGACTGGACCAGCAATTCAGATGGCGTCTACTCCGGATTCCCCCGTCCTGATCCGGATTGCTTCTTCAATATTGGAGACGAAAATTTTTCCGTCGCCGATCCGCCCGGTTTGGGCGGCGCGACGGATCGCCTCGATCGCTTTTTCGACCATGTCGTCACCCAGCACGATCTCGATCTTCACCTTGGGCAAAAAATCGACCACGTACTCGGCGCCGCGGTAGAGCTCCGTGTGCCCTTTCTGGCGGCCGAACCCTTTGGCTTCGGTGACCGTTATTCCTTGAAGACCGACTTCCTGGAGCGCCTCCTTCACTTCGTCGAGCTTGAAAGGCTTGATGATTGCCTCGATTTTTTTCATCGCGTCTCGTCTCCCGGCCCCAGGACAAGCGGAATCATCGCTGGAACCGAGCCTTGGTTAGCAGGTCCCGTGCCAAGGCCTTTTGTGGCCAAAAGCCAGTCGGATCAAAGGTCTATGGTGTGGTTAGACGGCGTCTGCGGAGGCCTGCCGTGAGGCCTCGCCGTTAAACTAGGCACGTCTGCCTATAAACTCGCCAGCGGTGTTGCAATTGCGAAGCGGTGCGCGGCCGCCGCGATATTCGGCAAACAGCGGTTTCGCTATGGTGCGAGCAGCATGATCGAGGTTCTCACCAATGCTGAAATGGCGGAGGCCGACCGGCTCACCATCGCCGGCGGCGTTGCTGGCATCGCGCTGATGGAAAATGCCGGCAAGGCGGTGGCCGATCGGTCGCCGCCTTAAGCCCACGCGCGGCCGCGTCGTTGTCGTGGCGGGGCCTGGCAATAACGGCGGTGACGGTTTTGTCGCGGCGCGGTTGCTCGCCGAGCGCGGCTACAATGTGAACGTGTTGCTCGTCGGCGAGCCGGCGCAAGCTCAAAGGCGATGCGGCGCTTGCCGCCAAAAAATGGACCGCGGCCGGTCGTCGCCGCGCAAGCCGATAAATTGGCCGGCGCCGACGTCGTCGTCGACGCGCTGTTCGGCGCCGGCCTCGACCGGCCGGTCGAGGGGCTGGCGCGCGCGATGATCGAAGCCATGAACGCGCAAGCCGCGCCGGTGGTCGCTGTCGACTTGCCGAGCGGCATCAACGGCACATCGGGCGCGGTGATGGGCGTCTGCGGTCAACGCGACGGCACGGTCACGTTCTTTCGCAAAAAGCCCGGCCACCTTCTGCTGCCGGGCCGGCTGCATTGCGGGCCGATCTCGGTTGCCGATATCGGCATTCCCGCCTCGGTGCTCGCGCGCATCGCGCCACAGACTTTCGAAAACGTGCCGGCACTGTGGCGCCGAAGTTTCCGGTGCCGCGGCACGCCGGCCACAAATACGACCGCGGCCATGCGGTGGTGGTATCCGGTCCGTCCTGGTCGACTGGCGCGGCGCGGCTCGCGGCGCGAGGCGCGCTGCGCGCCGGCGCCGGCCTGGTCACGATCGCGAGCCCGCGCGAGGCGCTCGCGGTCAATGCGGCCCCAAGCCTTGCGGTGATGGTGCGGCCCGTCGACGGCGCTGCCGAACTGACCGCGTTCCTCGCCGACCGCCGCTTGAATGCGGTTGCGCTCGGTCCCGGCATCGGCGTGAACGAGGCGACCTGCGAACTCGTCCTGACTGCGCTCGCCGGCGAGCGAGCGGTCGTGCTCGATGCCGATGCCATCACGAGCTTCGCCAAAGCGCCGCGACGGCTTGCCGAGGCGCTAAAGGCGCGCGGCGGCAAAGCTACGATCCTGACCCCCCATGAGGGAGAATTCTTACGCTATTTCGGTGCTTTGGACGAAAGAACTAAAGTCGGATCGAAACTCGATCGAGCCCGCCTTGCGGCCAAGATCACCGGCGCGACTGTGCTGCTCAAGGGCGCCGATACGGTGGTCGCGAGCGCCGACGGCCGCGCCTCCATCGCCGCCAATGCGCCGGCCTACCTTGCCACCGCCGGGGCCGGCGATGTGCTGACCGGGATCGCGACCGGCCTGCTGGCCCAAGGCATGCCGGTCTTCGAAGCGGCGTCGGCGGCGGTATGGCTGCACGGCGAAGCCGCCAACGCCTTTGGGCCCGGGCTGATCGCCGAGGATTTGCCGGAGATGCTGCCGCGTGTTTACCGCACTCTTTTCGCGTGATTGCAGGGCCTATTTTTGTAGTGTGCCGCGGGGCTTGCATGATATAAGCCGCGCCACCGGGCCGCCCTGCGCGTCGCGGGCGTGGCGGAATTGGTAGACGCGCGGGATTTAGGTTCCCGTGACGAAAGTCGTGGGGGTTCGAGTCCCCTCCGCCCGCACCAGCCGGGCGGTTTTTTTCAAAAACTTGGCCGCAAAAACTTGGCCGGATGCGCACGATATTGGGGCCGTGAAGAATATTCGGGCCGTGAAGAGTAGTGCCGATGCAAGTGACTGAAACTTCCGCCGCGGGTCTCAAGCGGGAATACCGCGTCGTCGTTCCGGCGACCGATCTCGAGGCGAAGGTCAACGAGCGGCTCGACGATCTCAAAGGCCGCGTGCAGCTGCGCGGTTTCCGGCCCGGCAAGGTGCCGGTCGCCCATCTCAAGCGCCTCTACGGCAAGTCCGCCATGGCGGAGGTGATCGAAGCCGCGGTCCGCGAGGCCAACAGCAAGATCGTCACCGATCACGGCTTTAAGCTCGCCACCGAGCCCAAAGTGGTGCTGCCGTCGGACGAAGGCGCCGTCGAGGGCGTCATCGACGGCAAATCCGACCTCGCCTACACGGTCGAGATGGAGATCGTGCCGCCGATCACGCTCGCCGATTTCAAGACCATCAAGCTCGAACGGCTGACCGCGCCGGTCACCGACGATGAGATCGACAAGGCGCTGCAGACGCTCGCCGAGCAGAACCGGCCGTTCGCCGCCAAGGCCGAGGGCGCGGAGAAGGGCGATCGCGTCACCATCTCGTTTCCAGGCACGCTGGACGGCGAGCCCTTCGAGGGCGGCTCCGGCGAGGACGTCCCGATCGTGCTCGGATCCGGCCAATTCATTCCGGGTTTTGAAGATCAGCTCATCGGCGTCAAAGCCGGCGAAAACCGGACCTTTCGATGTGAAATTTCCCGAAAACTATCCGGCGGCGACCGTGGCCGGCAAAGAGGCGACCTTTGCGGTCACGGCCAAGGCAGTGGAAGCGCCGGGCGCGGTCACGCTCGACGACGATTTCGCCAAGACGCTGGGGCTGGAATCGCTGGCGAAGCTGCGCGAGGCGTTGCGCGAGCGCATCGAGCGCGAACACGCGACGGCGTCGCGGCAGAAGGTCAAGCGCGCGCTGCTCGACCAGCTCGACGCGCGGCACAAATTCGAGCCGCCGCCGACGCTGGTCGAGGAGGAATTCAACAACGTCTGGTCGCACGATCGAGAACGACCTCAAGCAGCAGGGCCGCACCTTCGCCGACGAGGGCACGACCGAGGAAAAGGCGCGCGCGGAGTATCGCGGCATCGCCGAACGGCGGGTGCGGCTTGGCCTCGTGCTCGCCGAAATCGGCGACAAAAACAATATCAAGGTCACCGACGAGCAGATTGACCCAAGCCATCGTCGCCCAGGCCAGGATGATGCCCGGGCCAGGAGCAGCAGGTGTGGGACTATTACCGCAACAATCCCGCCGCGCTTGCCGCGCTGCGGGCGCCGATCTTCGAAGACAAGGTCGTCGATTTCCTGCTCGAACTCGCCGAGGTCACCGACAAGCAGGTTTCGCGGGAAGAATTGTTCAAGGAAGACGAGGAGTAGGGCGGCTTGCCGCCGGCAACGGCAGATCGTACGTCTTGCCGCCGGGATTTCCGCACATATCTGCGTTGCCTGACAAGTTCGCGGCTGGCCACGCTTGATCGGAACGGTGATTTCAAGCCGGCTTCGACAAGCCGCAGCCAACTCAAGCCACATGTGCGCGGTGCCAGATGGCCCGAAGTGACCTAATGACCAGGTGAGCCAGATGACCAGGTGACCCAAATCAGGTGAGCTATGCGCGACCCGAAGGAAACTTACATGAACTATCTCGTTCCCATGGTGGTCGAACAGACCAACCGCGGGGAGCGGGCCTATGACATCTATTCGCGGCTGCTTAAGGAGCGGATCATCTTCATCACCGGCCGATCGATGACGGCGTGGCCTCGCTGGTCGTGGCCCAGCTGCTGTTTCTCGAGGCGGAAAATCCGAAGAAAGAAGTCTCGATGTACATCAATTCGCCGGGCGGGGTCGTGACCTCGGGTCTGGCGATCTATGACACGATGCAGTTCATCCGGCCCGCGGTTTCGACGCTGTGCACCGGGCAGGCGGCCTCGATGGGCTCGCTCTTGCTCGCCGCCGGCGCCAAGGACCTGCGCTTTGCGCTGCCGAATGCCCGGATCATGGTGCACCAGCCGTCCGGCGGGTTCCAAGGCCAGGCGACCGATATCATGCTGCATGCGCAAGAAATCCTGAACCTGAAGCGGCGGCTGAACGAGATCTACGTCAAGCATACCGGCCAGCCGCTGAAGAAGATCGAGGATGCGCTGGAACGCGACATGTTCCTGACCGCCGAGATGGCCAAGGATTTCGGCCTGATCGACAAGGTGATCGAAAAACGGCCGGAGGAACCGGGCCTGAAGTCGGAACCCGTTCTTAAAGGAGTGAGTTAGTACGCGTCACCGCGCTGCCACAAAAGCGGCCGATTTGTCGGCGCAAAGCGGGGTTCCCGGCCAGAGTCCGGCTTGTGGTCAAGCGGGTTCCTCGCTGGTGTGATGCGGAAAACACACTGGCGCAAAGTCGCGTTATCGTTAATGGATTCTTGGTTGGCACGCCGTTAGCATGTCAGCTTGTGTCGGTGTGCCGGGTGTTGTCACTTTGGCGCCGGTTCGGGCGCAGAACGCGGGTAGGTGCTACGAAATTTTAGCGCAGTGCTTCGTAAACTGGTCAGTTGAAGTGCTGCCCTCGCGAAGACGGAGACTGGAATGAGCAAGGTTGGCGGCGGCGACTCCAAGAACACGCTTTATTGCTCGTTCTGCGGCAAGAGCCAGCACGAGGTGCGCAAGCTCATCGCCGGCCCGACCGTCTTCATCTGCGACGAGTGCGTCGAACTGTGCATGGACATCATCCGCGAGGAGAACAAATCCTCGCTGGTGAAGTCGCGCGACGGCATTCCGACGCCGCGGGAAATCCGCAAAGTTCTCGATGACTACGTGATCGGCCAGGACCACGCCAAGAAGGTGCTCTCGGTCGCCGTCCACAATCACTACAAGCGGCTCAATCATCAGAGCAAGCACAACGACGTCGAGCTGGCGAAGTCGAACATTCTGCTGATCGGGCCGACCGGCTCGGGCAAGACGCTGCTTGGCGCAGACGCTGGCGCGCATCCTCGACGTGCCGTTCACGATGGCGGATGCGACCACGCTGACCGAAGCCGGCTATGTCGGCGAGGACGTCGAGAACATCATTCTCAAGCTGTTGCAGTCGGCCGACTACAATGTCGAGCGGGCGCAGCGCGGCATCGTCTATATCGACGAAATCGACAAGATCTCGCGCAAGTCCGACAATCCCTCGATCACCCGCGACGTGTCGGGCGAGGGCGTGCAGCAGGCGCTGCTGAAGATCATGGAAGGCACGATCGCCAGCGTGCCGCCGCAGGGCGGCCGCAAGCATCCGCAGCAGGAATTCCTCCAGGTCGATACGACGAATATCCTGTTCGTGTGCGGCGGCGCTTTCTCCGGCCTCGAAAAGATCATATCCGCGCGCGGCCGTTCCACCTCGATCGGCTTCGGCGCCAGGGTGGCGGCGCCCGAGGATCGCAAGCAGGGCGAAATTTTCCGCGAGGTCGAGCCGGAGGATTTGCTGAAATACGGCCTCATCCCGGAATTCGTCGGCCGGCTTCCCGTCGTCGCGACGCTGGAGGATCTCGACGAGCCGTCGCTCAAGCGCATCCTCACCGAGCCGAAGAACGCGCTGGTGAAACAGTACCAGCGCATGTTCGAGATGGAGACGGTGGATCTGACGCTTGCCGACGAGGCGCTGTCGGCGATCGCCCGCAAGGCGATCGACCGCAAGACCGGCGCGCGCGGCCTGCGCTCGATCATGGAGAGCATCCTGCTCGACACCATGTTCGATCTGCCGAGCCTCGAAGGCGTCGAGGAGGTCGTGATCTCCCGCGAAGTCGTCGAGGGCAGCGCCCGGCCGCTCTACATCTATGCCGACCGGTCCGATCGCGCCGGCGAGACCGGCGGAGCGAGCGCCTGACGGGTGGCGCAATTCCCGCACCCGCGATTCGGTGCGCGGCCCTTCGTTCCGCCTTCGCGACGCGCCGTTTTGCTCGAAAAACCGGCCTTTCTTGACACTCTGGCAGCGCGACGCCACCTATAGTGTGCGAACGAAAATTGCGTACGAGGAATCGCGTGGACTAAACCGGGCAGGGTCTCGTACCCGCCCTTCGGGCGCGGACAGGTGTCCGTGATCCCCTTCCCGGCCAACCGGCAGTCCGTCGTGACAGCGCATCCTGCGGGTCATGACGGAGGTGCACAACAATAAGGAAGTGGGGCCATGACAAGCGCCGCCAAACCCAAGCCGCTCCTGATGGCCGGCGAAAGCCGGGCCTATCCGGTGCTGCCGCTGCGGGACATCGTTGTTTTCCCGCACATGATCGTTCCGCTATTCGTCGGCCGCGAGAAGTCCATCAAGGCGCTCGAAGAAGTGATGCGCTCGGACACGTTCATTCTGCTCGCGACGCAGAAGAATGCCTCCGACGACGAGCCGGCGACGGACGCCATCTACAGCGATCGGCACGCTGGCAAGCGTGCTGCAACTGCTCAAGCTGCCCGACGGCACCGTGAAGGTGCTGGTCGAAGGCGCTGCGCGCGCGCAGGTCAAGCAATACACCGATCGCGAGGAATATTTCGAGGCGGAAGCGGTCGTGATCGCGGATTCCTCGGGCGATCAGATTGAGGCCGAAGCGCTGGCGCGCTCGGTCGTCAATGAATTCGAAGGCTATGTGAAGCTCAACAAGAAGGTGTCGCCGGAAGTCGTCGGCGTGGTCCAGCAGATCGAGGACTATGCCAAGCTCGCCGACACGGTCGCTTCGCATCTCGCGGTGAAGATTCCCGACAAGCAGTTGATCCTGGAGACGCCCAGCCGTCACCGAGCGGCTGGAAAAGGTGCTCGGCCTGATGGAGAGCGAGATCTCCGTGCTGCAGGTCGAGAAGCGCATCCGCACGCGCGTGAAGCGTCAGATGGAGAAGACGCAGCGCGAGTACTATCTCAACGAGCAGATGAAGGCGATCCAGAAGGAGCTGGGCGACGAGGACGGCAAGGACGAACTCGCCGAGCTCGAAGAGAAGATCAAGCGCACCAAGCTCTCGAAGGAAGCGCGCGAGAAGGCGCAACACGAGATCAAGAAGCTGCGGCAGATGTCGCCGATGTCGGCGGAAGCCACTGTCGTGCGCAATTATCTCGACTGGCTGTTGTCGATCCCGTGGAACAAGAAGTCCAAGATCAAGAAGGATCTCACGCTCGCCGAGCAGATTCTCGACGCCGATCATTTCGGCCTCGAAAAGGTCAAGGAGCGCATCGTCGAGTATCTCGCGGTGCAGCAGCGCGCCAACAAGCTGACCGGGCCGATCCTGTGCCTGGTCGGTCCTCCCGGCGTCGGCAAGACCTCGCTCGGCAAGTCGATCGCGAAGGCGACCGGGCGCGAATTCGTGCGCGTGTCGCTCGGCGGCGTGCGTGACGAGGCCGAGATTCGCGGCCATCGGCGGACCTATATCGGCTCGATGCCGGGCAAGGTCATCCAGTCGATGCGCAAGGCGAAGACCTCGAACCCGCTGTTCCTGCTCGACGAGGTCGACAAGATGGGCGCCGATTTCCGCGGCGATCCGTCGTCGGCGCTGCTCGAAGTGCTCGATCCCGAGCAGAACCACGCGTTCAACGACCACTATCTCGAAGTCGATTACGATCTCTCCAACGTGATGTTCATCACCACGGCGAATACGCTCAATATTCCGCCGCCCCTGATGGACCGCATGGAGATCATCCGCATCGCCGGCTATACCGAGGACGAGAAGGTCGAGATCGCGCGCAAGCACCTGATCCCGCACGCGGTCGTCAAGCACGGCCTCGAGCCGAAGGAATGGTCGGTCGACGACGAGGCATTGCTCACGATCATTCGCCGCTATACGCGCGAAGCGGGCGTGCGCAATCTCGAGCGCGAGCTTGTCGACGCTGATCCGCAAGGCGGTGAAGGAGCTGACGATCTCGAAGAAGCAGTCGGTCGCGGTCACCGACAAGGTGCTGCCCGATTATCTCGGCGTGCCGAAGTTCCGCTACGGCGAGGTCGAGGACGTGGATCAAGTCGGCGTGGTCACCGGCCTGGCCTGGACCGACGTCGGCGGCGAATTGCTCACGATCGAATCGGCCATGATGCCCGGCAAGGGCAAGATGACCGTCACCGGCAATCTGCGCGACGTGATGAAGGAATCGATCTCGGCGGCGGCCTCCTATGTCCGCATGCGCGCGGTCGCCTTCGGCATCGAGCCGCCGTGGTTCGACAAGCGCGACATCCACGTGCACGTGCCGGAAGGCGCGACGCCGAAGGATGGGCCGTCCGCGGGCGTCGCCATGGTCACCGCGATCGTTTCGGTGATGACCGGCATTCCGGTGCACCGCGACGTCGCGATGACCGGCGAGATCACGCTTGCGCGGCCGCGTGCTGCCGATCGGCGGCTTGAAGGAGAAGCTGCTTGCCGCGCACCGCGGCGGCATCAAGACCGTGCTCATTCCGGAAGAGAACGCCAAGGATCTTGTCGAGATCAACGACAGCATCAAGAGCGGGCTCGACATCATTCCGGTCTCGCGCATGGACGAGGTGCTGGCGCGCGCGCTTAGTGCGCAAGCCCGAGCCGATCGTCTGGGAGGAGGCGAGCGGCGAAGCCTGTCGACGTCCCCGAGCCGGTCGTGGAGGAAGATTCCTCCGGCCTTACCGCGCACTGAACGCCGCATCGATAACATTTGCAGGCGGCGCCCTCCGGGCGCCGCCTTTTTGTTTGCGGCTTTGCCGTGCAGGCCGGCGCGGCGTTAGCGATCTCTTAGCCATGTCCGCGCGGCCAGCGCGCGCGCGGCGATGCGCGCTCGTGTATCCTTGGCAATTGCGCCGACTTTGAGGGGCTTATCGTCGCATGAACCGCTGTCCCCGCTCTGCGAAAGACGTGCCGCGCGCCGGCAACAGCCTGCGCCAGACCGTCCTGTCGTCTTCGTCGATCGGCGCGACGCTTGCGCTGGTGCGTGCCTTCGCGCACCGACCAATATATCGATGCCAAGCAGCCAGCGCCGCATGGCCGCCGCCGCCGCAGCGGCGCAGCGAGCGACGCCGAAATCTATACCGGCTCGATCCTGCTACATGCCCGACAGCGGCAACGTCTGCCACTCAATGGCTGTTCGACAATCACAACGGGCAATTCACCGATAACGGCTATGTCGATTGCGAGCGCGCTGCCTATCGCGGCAGGCCGAATGCGCCCAAGCGATGGTCGGCCGCGCGGGTGCAGCGTCATCAGCTCCGGTTTCCGCGGCGATTAGCCGCTTCTCCGCCGAAAGTCAGGCGCGCGTGCCGCGACCGATATTGGCCAGCGGCGCGACTTTCGCTACATTTCGGCCGCGGGGCAGTGGCTCCGGCGCCGCTTCGGCGACGGCGCCGGCACAAACGGCTGAGAAGCGCGTGTTCAAAATCATTCATCCGGTCGCCGGATGCGTCGCGCTTGCGTGCTGGTTGTGCGTCGCTCATTCGGCCGCGGCCGTCGCGGGCGACGATTTTCCGCTGACCGGAAACTACACGCAGAACGTCGCCTGCAAAGGCGACGGCACCGATCCGCCATTGGCGAAGGTCACGATCTCGCCGCAGGAGATCGTCTCCAATGTCGGCGTCTGCACCATCCTCGACACCAAGAAGGACGGCGACAGCATCTTCGCCCATGTCGAATGCAAGTTCGCCGGCGGGCCGCTGATGGGCGACATCACCTTCACGCCGCGTCCCGACAATACGATCGATTTCGTCGACCGCGACATGACCTACAAGGCGATGCTTTACCGCTGCCCGCAATGATGCCGTCGCCCCATGCTGTGATTTCTGGCGCAGCGTTCTCGGAACGGGAGTATCGCGCATGAGCTATTATCAGGGCCTGCAAGCGGAATCGGTGACGTTCCGCGGCCACAACGGCGACCAGGGCGAGGCCTATTATGCGCGGCCCACGCGCGCCGGAAAATTTCCCGGCGTCGTCGTGATCCATCACCTGCCCGGCTGGGACGAATGGATCATGGAAGTGGTGCGCAAATTCGCCCATCACGGCTATGCCGCGATCTCGCCGCACCTTTATTTCCGCGAAGGCTCCGGAACGAGCCCCGACGATCTCGGCGCGCGCGTGCGCGCCGCCGGCGGCGTCGCCGACGCGCAGGTCATGGGCGATGTCGCCGGCGCGATGGCCTATCTGCGCGCGCAGCCCAACGCCAACGGCAAGATCGGCGTCATCGGCTTCTGCTCCGGCGGCCGCCACGCTTATCTCGCCGCCTGCACGGTGCCGGGCATCGACGCCGTGGTCGATTGCTGGGGCGGCAATGTCATCGTCGACAATCCCAAGGATCTCAACGACAAGCGCCCGGTCGCGCCGATCGATCTCACCGAGAAGCTGAGCTGCCCGCTGCTCGGCATTTTCGGCAATGACGACGCCAATCCGACCGCCGATCAGGTCAACCGCACCGAGGCGGTGCTCAAGAAGCTCGGCAAGAATTACGAATTCCACCGCTACGACGGCGCCGGGCACGCCTTCTTCAACACCTGGCGCGACGCCTATCGGCCCGAACAGGCGCTCGACGGCTGGCGCAAAGTTTTCGCCTTCTTCGATCGCAATCTGGCGGCGTCAGCCGCCAGCGTCGCCGCCGAATAGCGCATGATCCCGAAAGTGGACACCGCTTCGGAACAGATCATGCGCAAAATGAAATCCTGGCTTTAGGAGAGTACGCCATGTGCTCCTACATCGTCGAAAAAGCGGCGCTGGTCGGCAGCGCCGAAGGGCCGCAAAGGCTGGATGCGGATCGACACCGCCAATGTCTATTTCGACCATCCGTATTACTCGACGCTCGATCATGTGCTCGCCATCGACTTCACCAATGAAGGCGAGGGCGGCCGCGACCGCGTCGCCGTCGAACTATCCGCCGCTTCCGCCCGCGCGCTGGTCGAGCGGATTCTTGCCGCGCTGGCGAGCGGCGAGGCGGCGCACGGTTCGACGGCGCCGGTTGCCGCCGTGGCGGCGGAGTAAAGTTACGCCAAGCCGCTCGCCAAGGCTCACCAGCCGTGCTAACGGAACGACGGCTTATTTGCCGTGCCGGTATTGATGAGGGAAAACTTCCGATGAAAATGATCGCTTATCTTCTGGCCATTGTTTGCGTGATCGCCGCCGTCATGTATTACACCATGCCGGCCGGCTCTCTGCCGACATTCATGCCGGGCTATGCCGATGGCTCCACGCATATTCACCACCTGCATGCCTATGCCGCCGCCGTCGCCGCCGTGGTGCTGTTCGGGATCGGCTGGTTCTCCGGCCGGCGCTAGTCAAGCGCGCCAAGCCTATCGCTCGCCGCGCACTTTGCGCTGCACCCGTTCGTCGAAGCGCGCCACGCTGACGACGATCCGCTGATGGGTGCCGCCGCCGATCGGCTCGAACTCGTCGCGGGCTTCGACGCGGAAGGTGACGGTGCGGCCCTCGAGACTTGAGCACTTCGGCCGTCGCGGTCACGCGCACGCCGATCGGGGTCGCCGCGGTATGGCTGACGTCGAGCTGGATGCCGAGGCTCTGATGGCCGGTCGGCAGCAGATGCTCGATCGCCGCCAACGCCGCGGCCTCGATCAGATTGATCATCACCGGCGTCGCCAGGACCGCGATCCGCCCCGAACCGACGAAGGGCGCGGTATGTTCGGGGCCGACGACGATTTCGGCGGTGCCGGTGAGGCCGGGCGTGATTTGGGCAAGCACGCTGCTGACGCGGGCAGGGGGGTTTTGCGGCGGCGATGTCATGCCGCTTTATAGCGCCAATTTGCGCGTGGTGAGCGAACGGTGCTAATATGAAGGGTGCTACTACGCCTTGGCGACAGTCCAGGGGGATCAAGTCATGTATCGCTATGCGTTTCCTCGCGGCCATGCTGATCGCCATGCTGCCGAGCGCGCCGTCATTTGCGGTCAGTGCAAAAACAGAAAATGGAAACGTGCAAATTCGGCGCCGACGACCAAAAACTGCAAGGCGCGGCGCGCGCGACCTTTATGAAGAAATGCATGGCCAACAGGGACGATCCGCGCGGCCCGCCCCCGGGCGCTGGCCGATGACGGCGCCTGCCGCGGGCGGCGTGCCGCCGCCGCCGAAGCAATAAAACGACGCGGCCGGCATGTTAGGACACCAGATCCTGAAATTCCGGATGTTTGGCGAGAAAAGCGCGCACGAAAGCGCAGCGCGGCACCACTTTGAGGCCGCGCGCGCGGACATTGTCCAGAACGCCCTGCACCAGTTGCGAAGCTAAGCCGCGGCCGCGCGCCTGTACCGGCGTTTCGGTGAGCAACAGCGTGATGACGCCGCCGTCGAGGCGATAGTTGACGAACGCGGTGACGCCGCCGCTTGCAAGCTCGAAGCGGGACAGGGCGCTGTTATCGCGGACGGCGGACATGAAATCATCCTACGCGGCGCGCTTGCCGTTGTCGCCGCCCTGCGCGACTATGCGGCACGTCCCATAAGAGGAAACGCACCATGGCAAGCGACACCACAGTTCTGGATGCCAAGACGACCACTAATACGACGTCGACGACGTCGAATATCTTCGCCACGGCGACAAGCCGCTGTTGGCGCGCGTGTTCAAGCCGCGCGGCGAGGGGCCGTTCCCGGCTTTGGTCGAAGTCCATGGCGGCGCCTGGTGCCTGTCCGACCGCAAGACCGAGCATTTGCGCCACGAATTCATGGCCTCGCACGGCATCGTGTCGATCGCGCTCGATTTCCGCTCCGGCAACGACGCGATCCTTATCCGGCGTCGGTGCAGGACATCAATTACGCGGTGCGCTGGGCCAAGCCGAACGCCCGCGATCTCAAGACGCGGCCCGAACTGATCGGGCTGTCCGGCCAATCGAGCGGCGGCCATCTGGCGATGCTGGTCGCCATGCGCCCGCACGATCCGCGCTACACCGCGATTGCGCTGCCGGCCGGTTCGCCGCGCCATGACGCGAGCGTGCGCGCCGTGGTGATGTCGTGGCCGGTGATCAATCCGCTCGGCGCGCTATCGCCACGCCAAGCGCGCGCTCGCGCGCCAATCCGCCGGAATGGCCGAAGTCGATCATGGCGCGGCAGGACTCCTATTGGCGCTCGGAAGCCAATATGGCCGAGGGCAATCCGATGCTGGCGCTCGAGCGCGGCGAAAAAGTTGCAATTGCCGCCGGCGATCTGGTTCCAAGGCCGCGGCGACAGCGTGCACGATTACAAGGACGCCGGAGTCCGATTTTCCCGGCAACGAGCCGCAGCGCTTTGTCGCCGATTACCGAAAGGCCGGCGGCGACGATCGAGCTTGCATTATATCGAGATGGACCGCCACGCCGGCCATTCGCCGGATTTGTCGAAAATCTCGGCGACATGTTCGCGCACATGGTGGAATGGGTCGGCCGGCACATCGCAGTCGCCTAGCAGCGCGCGCGCGAAATCGGGGGAGGGACGCCAATCACCTCCCCCGCGAGCGCCGGGTTCAATGAGCTCGGATGAAGACCGGCGCCGAACAAGGCCGGCCGGTCGGCGTGAGGGTTCGTAACCCTCACGCCGTTTTTGGCAGCCGATAGTGCTCTGGCCTAAGCCGCGGCGCTGACTTTGCCGCTGGTCGGCACCGACGCGATCGTCTTGAGGATCTGCGAGGTGATCTGGTACGGGTCGCCTTGCGAATTCGGCCGGCGATCTTCGAGATAGCCTTTGTAGCCGTTGTTCACAAAGCTGTGCGGCACGCGGATCGAGGCGCCGCGGTCGGCCACACCATAAGTGAACTCGGTGATCGCCGCGGTCTCGTGCTTGCCGGTCAGCCGCATGTGGTTGTCCGGGCCATAGACCGCGATGTGATCGGCGCGCGCGCCGTCGAACGCCTTCATCAGCGCTTCGAAATACTCCTTGCCGCCGGTTTCGCGCATATAGGTGGTCGAGAAGTTGCAGTGCATGCCCGAGCCGTTCCAGTCGGTGTCGCCGAGCGGCTTGCAGTGGAACTCGATGTCGACGCCGTATTTTTCGGTGAGGCGCAGCATCAGATAGCGGGCCATCCACATCTGGTCGGCGGCGGTCTTTGAGCCTTTGCCGAAAATCTGGAATTCCCACTGGCCCTTCGCCACTTCGGCATTGATGCCTTCGTGGTTGATGCCGGCGGCGAGGCACAGATCGAGATGCTCCTCGACCATCTTGCGGGCGATGTCGCCGACATATTTGTAGCCGACGCCGGTATAGTAGGGGCCTTGCGGCGCCGGATAGCCGCTCGACGGGAAGCCGAGCGGGCGGCCGTCCTTGTAGAAGAAATATTCCTGCTCGAAGCCGAACCAGGCGCCGGAATCGTCGAGAATGGTGGCGCGCTTGTTCGACTCATGCGGCTGGCCGTTCGGCAGCATGACTTCGCACATCACCAGCGCGCCGTTGGTGCGCGCGCCGTCCGGATAAACTGCGACCGGTTTGAGAATGCAGTCGGAGTTCGAGCCTGTCGCCTGGTTGGTCGACGAGCCGTCAAAGCCCCACAGCGGCAGCTGTTCCAGCGTCGGAAACGTGTCGAAGTCCTTGAGCTGGGTCTTGCCGCGCAGGCTTGGCACCGGCGTGTAACCGTCGAGCCAGATGTATTCGAGCTTATATTTTGTCATTGGCGTCTCTCTGTTTCTGTTGTGCGGGTCATTTCTGTGTCGGGTCATTATGTTTGCAAGTGAGATGTGCAGAAGCGCGCGCAGCCGAAAACGCGGCAAACCGAAAGCTCCGCGCCCTTCTGGCCGAATCGGAAGCATTTAGTGTGCCAAGCCACAAATGCAGGGCAGCTCGACGCGCGGCCGCGATGGCGTCTCGCCAATTCACACCCCGACGATGCAATCGAAATAAGCAAAAACATGAATGCGCTTGAATGCTCATATTGTAGCCATGTGCTGATTTTCTGGGAGGCATACGGAACAAAAGTCGGGCAAAGCATTATATTAACAACGACTCACGACACTCATTACATGACGCGCTGCATTGACGCGCGTCGAGCGGAAGGAACCGCACAATGACGACGAATATTCCGGGTCGTCGCATTTTTCCGGATCGGCGACGATCTACACGTTCCCGCCACGCGGCCGCTTTGCGCTGCGTATGCAGGACGAGAATCCGGCGGCCGATGTTCAACTGCCGCGCGGCGTCAAGCTTGTCACCGGCAGCAGCTGGTATCACGACGAAGCCATCCAGGACGCGCTCAAAGCCGAGCAGAGCCGCAAGAATTGAGTACGGCTTTTTCTCCGCCCCGCTATCGCGGCGGGAGCGGTTAAGCGCCATCGTTCTCGCTGCGCGACTGCGGGCGAGTTTTGCTAACGCCATGCATCCTCCTCGTCACCACCGGGTCAAGCCCGGTGGTGACGGCTGCATGAACGCTGGGATCACCCAGGAATCACCGCGCCCGCCGATACTCCGCCAGCGCGGCGCCGAACGCCTCGAACAATTTGCGGTTGACCGGATTGCCGTCGGCCATGTGCTCGGCATGCCATTGCACGCCGAGCGCAAAGCTTTGCGCGCCGTCGATGCGGATGGCCTCGATGGTTTCGTCCTCCGCCACGCCTTCGACGACGATGCGCTGGCCGGGTTTGAGGATGCCCTGGCCGTGCAGCGAATTGACCCGGATGCTCTCGGCGCCGAGCAGTTTTGCGAACACGCCGCCTGGCGTGAGGCGGACCTCGTGGCGTTCGGCGTAGATGACCTTGGGATCGGGATTGATTTCGCCGTTTTCGAGCCGCAGCGCGCGATGGTTCAGGCGCCCGGGCAGTTCGCGGATCTCCGGATGCAGCGAGCCGCCGAAGGCGACGTTGATCTCCTGAACGCCGCGGCAGATGCCGAACAGCGGCACGCCGCGCGCGACGCTGGCCTCGATCAGCGCCAGCGCCAGCGCGTCGCGCGCCTGGTCGTAAGGCTCGTAGGCCGGATCCTCGTCCTCGCCGAAATGGCTCGGATGCACATTGGCGCGCGCGCCGGTGAGCAAAATGCCGTCGACGGTGTCGAGCAGCGCGCCGATATCGGTGATTTCCGGCGTGCCGGCAAAGATCAGCGGCAGGGCGCCGGCGGCTTCGGCGACCGCGCGCAGATTGCGCTCGCCGACCCGCTGCGCGGCGAATTTGCCCTCGACCAGATGCGCGCTGCCGATGACGCCGACGACGGGCCGTTTCGTTGCCACTTGCGGCCTTACCCGATTCTCTCCCTACCGGCATGATGCAGAGGAAGATTCTTCCGCCGCGACACGTTTTTGCTAGCTTATATTCGGTTGGAGCCCGCGTTTTCGCACAGAATCGTCTGATCGCGCAGCCGCTCGAGCCTGCCGGCTTCGGCGCCACGCGTCTTCCGATCGAAGCGCGGCGCTATTCCGGTTCGCGCGATATGCCGGGATCCAGTTTCTGATGCAGCCGCTCGGCGTCGGTGAAGATGTCGGCAATCTCTGTGAATGACGTCCTCGACCTTGTCCTGCGCAAAACTCTCCGGCGGCGGCTTGCGGATTTTCTTGCGGACCAGTTTTTTCTTCGCAACAGGTTTGGATTTTTTCCGCGCCGCGACCTTGCGGGCCTTTTTCGCGGCCGCGGTTTTCTTCTTGGCGACTCTCTTTCGGGCTTTTGATTTCTTTGCCGCTTTCGCGGCGGCCTTCTTGCGCGTCTTTTTTGCCATTGCCGGTCCCAGTGTTTGCGGCAGGATTGCCGCCAGGAGAATTAGTCGTTCTTCTCTGTTAGACGATGCGCTTCCCGTTCATTGGCTTCCGCGATTGCGCCGGCCATAAATTCAGTGAGATCGTCGATCGACTCGCTAATCTCGGCTGCGGAAATGCCCTTGGTCTTTGCATCGGCAAGAAATTGGAGTGCAAGCGCTTTCGCCTGTAAATGATCGCCTCCAGGAGTAGCACCTTTGGCGTGGATATGGCTGGAAGTCCACTCTTCGACAAACGCAAGTGCTCGTTCACTCATCGGCACTCCTATGGGCACTCCTGTGGCCGCCTCTGCTTTTCTATAGGTGTATCACCTAGCCACGCAAACGTCCGCTAAACTTGTCGAACAGCCAATACATGAGCCCGCCGACGATGGCGCCCGCGATGACGGCGGTCGTGATGGCGCGCAGGTCAATGGATGGCGAGCGCCACAATACGCCTGCCGCCCACAGCACGGCGAAGAGAACGGCCAAGAGAACGCGATTGGAACGGGGGTTTATGACGATCACTCCTGGGAGAGGCTGGTCTGGTGCGAACGGTCGAATGTACGATGGTTGAGCGGTTCTGGCACTGATGCGCTAGCCCGCCAGCAGGTAAGCGGCGAGCACGACGAAGCCGCTCACGGCGAGTACCGCGTGGAGGCCGATCAAGGCTCCCGCGCGCCGCCGCTTGCGCAGATGCGTCGCCAGGATGGCGCCGCCAACCAGCGCCGCCAGTGCAAAGAGCGCGGCGGCGATCGCACCGAACGAGGCGGTGCCCTGCGCGAGCCCGCGCGGCGGGCCGCGCAGCGCCAGCACGAGGCAAAGCAGGCCGCCGATGCCCAAAAGCCCGTGCAACGCCGCGACCGGCCAGGGCACGACCGGCCAAGATGCCGCGTCGGCTTGCGCGCGCAGATGCAGAACGGCGAGCGTGCTGCCCAACAGCACGGCGAACCCCAGAATCACGAATGCGGCGATCAGCATGAAAGGCCCGGGAAGGCGCGCACGGCATAATCAACCGTAGGCGAGCGCTGCATAAATGTAGTCATAGGCCAGATACAGCAGACCCAACACACTCAAGGCCGCCACCAGTCCCGAGAAAACCGCACATAACTTGGCGCCTATTGCGAGCAAGCCGTGCCACCATACCTCTCGCGGGGTGTTCGAGGAGCTGCGCCAAATGGCCACCGCGACGAGCGGTATTGCCGCGCTCGATAACGCAAAGAGCGCTATGATCAATCCCGCAAGCAATGGCTCGCCGACGCCGAACCCGAAGACCATACAGGCCCCGGTGACATCCCAAACGAGTGCGAGCGGAGTTCCTACCAGCCAGAACGTGCGCCAAAGAGCGATATTGCCGGTCACCAATTTCGCAAGGAGTTTCATGGACTTTAGATTACCAGCAGGGACCCCAATGGTTCCAGCCAAGCCCATCGCATCCGTCTTAATCGCAGCCGTCCTGATCGCGGCGTGCCTGCTGGGCACCGGCCAGGCCGCGCTGGCGCAAGCATCCGGCGGCGAGATCCACGGCCGCGCCTATCTGTTTCGCGGCCTGATCGGCCTGATCGATTGGGGCATGGACGAACTGGCCGCCCGCATCACCCGCTCGGGCGTCTCGGCCAATATCGGCTCGCATATGATGTGGAGCTCCGTCGCCAACGAGGCCATCAGCGATTACCGCCGCGACCCCAAGCCGATCACCGTGGTCGGCCATTCCATCGGCGGTGATGCCGCGGTGGAATTCGCCGAAGCGCTCGAAGCCGCGCATGTCCCGGTGGCGCTGCTGATCACCTACGATCCGACACGCGCGGCCCATTCAGTGCCGGCCAACGTCCAGCGCTATATCAACCTCTACCAGTCCTCCAATTTTTTGGGCGGCGGCGATCTCGAACCGGGCCGCGGTTTTCATGGCGCCTATGCCAGCTTCAACCTCAAGGACCGCCCTGAAATCATTCACGTCAATCTGGACAAGTTCGACCGCATCCAGGAGCAACTGGCCGGCAAGATCAGGTCGGCCGGCGCGGGAGGCGGCGGCGAGCCGCTGCGGCTCGTCATTCCGCCCAATGTTCCGATCGACCTGTGGAACTCAGGGCTTGCGGTATCGGCGCATGCCGGCGATACGCTGCAAACGATTGCGGCGGCGTACCGCGTGCCGCTGTGGGCGCTGACCCAGATCAACAAAGTGCCGGAAACCGCGGCGCTGACCGAAGGTCAACGGGTCGTCATCCCCCACTATCTCGGCCAGAAATTGGCAGCGAGCCCGGCGCCGAGCCCCGCCGCGAGTGCGCCAGCCTCGGACAGTGCGCCAGTTCCGACGCCCGCGCCGGCATCAAGCCCGGCCTCGGCCGGACACTGATCTTCGGCAATGCATCGTGAGCGCGACACCGATGACGGCGTTGGCGCGGCGGTCTATCATCGCCGGATAACGCCTTAACAAAGGGAGGACACCTTGCCGAACGTCGATCCGCGAATTGCCGGGAAGCCGGTGCCGAAAATCTCGCGCGAGGCGATGGAACGCGGCCATGTCGCGCGCGCGAAGGACGCCAGGGGCGCCGATATCGCGTTTCTCGACCAGCGTATTCCCGCCTATGAGCGCGAAATCATCAACATGGTCGGCATGGGCGTGACGGAGAACCCGGCGCTGGCGCCGCATGTGAAGGCCGGCGCCCACGGCTTCTCGGTCACTTACGTGCGCGCGCCGAAGGGCTGCGGCGCGGCGCTGCATCGCCACGCCACCGAGGAAGTGTTCATTCCAGTTAAAGGCCGCTGGCAGGTGTTCTGGCTCGAGGGCGACGTCGAACGCACCGTCGATCTGGACGAAGGCGACGTCATCAACGTGCCGATCGGCATCTATCGCGGCTTCCGTAATGTCTCCTCGGATCCCGACGCGCTGTTCATGGCGATCGTCGGCGGCCCGGACGCCGGCAAGGTCGACTGGCATCCGTCGGTCGTGACCGAAGCGCGCAAGACCGGGCTGTCGGTCGATGACGACGGCAACCTGATTAGGGAGAAGCCGGCGGCGTGAAACGTATTGCGGTTCACCGTTGGACGTAGTATATTTATGCCATGATCCGGTCGTGGCGCAATTCCGTGACCCGCAAGGTCTGGGAAGGCGAGCGGCCGAACCAGTTCCGCGGCCTCGATTTCGAAACCGCCATCGATCTGCTGCTGGCCTTGAATGTCGCCAAGGCACCGACCGACCTTAGCCCACTCAAGAGCGTCGGCCTGCATAAATTGAAAGGCGAACGCAAAAACCAGTGGGCGATGACCGTGAATGAGCGTTGGCGGATTTGTTTTGAGTTTCGCAAGGCCGACGCCTTCGAGGTCGAGATCGTCGACTACCACAAGGGATAAGAGCAATGCCTCCTGCCGTCCACCCGGGCCGTCTGTTGAAGCGCGAACTGACCGCGCGCGAATTGAGCGCCAACCGCCTCGCGCTCGACATCGGCGTGCCGTCCGGGCGTATCACCGACATTCTAAACAGCCGTCGTTCGATCACCGCCGATACTGCCGTTCGCCTCGGCCGCTATTTCGGCAACAGCGCGCAGTTCTGGCTCGATCTGCAAAGCCAGTACGACATTGCGATGGTCGAACGTGAAAGCGGTGCCGAAATCGCGCGACGCGTGCGGCCTGCGGACGCAGCATAGGCACCCATGCCTTACCGCCAACCCAGCGCCGGGGCGACGTGTTTGAGCACCGCCTCGATGACGTGGGCGTTGTAATCGACGCCGAGCTGGTTGGGCACCGTGAGCAAGAGCGTGTCGGCTTCGGCGATGGCCTCGTCTTTCTTCAGCTGTTCGACCAGCACATCCGGCGCGGCGGCGTAGCTGCGGCCGAATACGGTGCGCCTGCCGTCGCCGAGGACGCCGATCTGGTCTTCGGTCTCGCTGTCGCCGCCGAAAAAGGCGCGGTCGCGATCGTCCGTGAGCGCAAAAATGCTGCGGCTGACCGATACGCGCGGCTCGCGCGTGTGTCCGGCCGCCTTCCAGGCCTCGCGGAATTTGCGGATCTGGCCGGCCTGCTGGATGGCGAGCGGCTCGCCGGTCTCGTCGTAGACCAGCGTCGAGCTTTGCAGGTTCATGCCGATCTTGCCGGCCCATTCGGCGGTGGCGTTGAACCCGCGCCCCACCAGATGCGCTCGCGCAGGCCTTCAGAGAAAGGCTCCAGCCGCAACAGGCCGGGCGGGTTCGGGAACATCGGCCGCGGATTGGGCTTCGCAAAACCCTGGCCGCGCAGCACGTCGAGAAAAACCTCGGTATGGCGCCGCGCCATGTCGGCGTCGGTCTTGCCTTCCTCCGGCGCGTAACCGAAGTAGCGCCAGCCGTCGATCACCTGCTCGGGCGAGCCGCGGCTGATGCCGAGCTGCAACCGGCCGCCGCTGATGACGTCGGCTGAGCCGGCGTCCTCCGCCATGTAGAACGGGTTCTCGTAGCGCATGTCGATGACCGCGGTGCCGATCTCGATCTTTTTGGTGCGCGCGCCAACGGCGGCGAGGAGCGGAAACGGCGAGCCAAGCTGGCGGGCGTAGTGATGCACGCGGAAGTACGCGCCGTCGGCACCGAGCTCCTCGGCGGCCACCGCAAGATCGATCGATTGCAGAAGCGCGTCCGATGCCGTCCGCACTTTCGATTGCGGCGACGGCGTCCAATGGCCGAAGGAGAGGAAACCGATTTTTTTCATGGGGATGGCGGGCGAGGAAAGAGGAGGCGGCGGTTGCCGCCTTTATGTAGGCGACGCCTGAACGCATTGCCACGACCGCTGGTCCCCGCGAAAGCGGGGACCATAGCGAGTGAAACGACGCCGTTCTAGAACGGCTATCGCCTGGATTCCCGCTTACGCGGGAATGAGCGGATGAACGGTCGGCACGTCATGGCCGGGCTTGTCCCGGCCATCCACGTCTTGCTTTCAGCGCCCTAAAGACGTGGGTGCCTCGGCATGAAGCCGGGCATGACGGCGTTGGAGCATCGCATGCAACGTCAGCCGCCGCCGCTCTCGGTTACGCGCACGCCCTTGCTGCGCAACCACGCGACCAGCTCCTCATGAGTCATCGGCCGGCGCGGGTCTTCGGCGGGAGCATCGGCGACCGGCATGCCGGCCGGCAGCGCCGCGCGCTTGAGATAGCCGCTGATCTCGCCCCAGCCGTTGCGCTCGTCGTAGCTGTCCTTGATGTACGGCATGGCGCCGTCGCCGCCCTTGAATTCGGTTTCAAGCCAGGCGCGCTCGCCGGCATGAAGCTCGCGGGCCGTGCCATCGGCGTTGACGTAGATATAGGGATAAAGCTGCATAGCGTGTCGTCGCGCGGACCGGCAAATGGGTTCAAGGCGGATGCCCGCCGCGTGCACCGGCGAATGCGGCGTGAAAATGTAGGGTGGGCTAAGGCGCAAAGCGCGGTGGCCCACGCGTGTTTTACCAGAAAGCCCACCTGGACTTCGCTGCGTTCAGCCCGTGCTAAGTTGCTACTATCTCCGCTGACACATGGCGCCATCGCGAGCTCAGTGCGTGCCGGTACGCCGCTCCCGATCGGCTCATTGAGTACGACAAGACGCGTGCTCGGATTTCGCCCTGGGAATTCGAGAGGTGGAGGAGAAGATCATCAAATCACGGTCGAGGCGGATGTAACTCACTCCGCCGCCTCAACCCGCTTCTTCTTTCTTGGCTCCGCGCCGCGCCTTGCCACCGCCCGCCCTGCGGCTCGGCGCCAGCACCGGCTTCAAGAAACGCTGCCCGGTATAACTGCGCTTCTCCCGCACGATGTCCTCCGGCGTGCCCGCGGCGACGATTTCGCCGCCGCCGTCGCCGCCTTCGGGGCCGAGGTCGATGATCCAGTCGGCGGTTTTGATGACTTCGAGATTGTGCTCGATGACGACGACGGTGTTGCCGGTCTCGACCAGTTCGTGCAGCACTTCGAGAAGTTTTGCCACGTCGTGGAAATGCAGGCCGGTGGTCGGCTCGTCCAGAATGTAAAGCGTGCGGCCGGTGGCGCGCTTGCTCAATTCCTTGGCGAGTTTGACGCGCTGCGCCTCGCCGCCCGACAGCGTCGTCGCCTGCTGGCCGACATGGATGTAATCGAGGCCGACGCGGTGCAACAGCGCCAGCGGCTCGCGCACGCGCGGCACCGCCTTGAAGAAGTCCAGCGCCTCCTCGACCGTCATGTCGAGCACGTCGGCGATGGATTTGCCGCGGAACAGCACTTCCAGCGTTTCGCGGTTGTAGCGCTTGCCCTTGCAGACGTCGCAGGTGACGTAGACGTCGGGCAGAAAGTGCATCTCGATCTTGATCACGCCGTCGCCCTGGCAGGCCTCGCAGCGGCCGCCCTTGACGTTGAACGAGAAGCGGCCCGGCTCGTAGCCGCGCGCCTTGCTCTCGGGCAGGCCGGCAAACCACTCGCGGATGGGCGTGAAGGCGCCGGTATAGGTCGCCGGGTTGCGAGCGCGGCGTGCGGCCGATCGGCGACTGGTCGATGTCGATGATCTTGTCGAGATGCTCGACGCCTTCGATGCGGTCGTAGGGGGCAGGGGCCTCGCTGGCATTGTTCAGCCGCCGCGCCAGCGCCTTGTACAGCGTGTCGACCAGCAGCGTCGATTTGCCGCCGCCGGACACGCCGGTGACGCAGGTGAACAGGCCGAGCGGAATTTCGGCGGTGACGTTTTTCAGATTGTTGCCGCGCGCGCCGACGATTTTGAGCACGCGGCTCGGATTTTTCGCCCGGCGCTCGGGAATCGGCACGACGAGCTCGCCGGACAGATATTTGCCGGTCCAGAATTCCGGCGCGGCGATCGAGGTCGTCGACGCTGCCCTGGGCGATGATGTGGCCGCCGTGGATGCCGGCGCCGGGGCCGATGTCGAGCACCCAGTCGGCGGTGCGGATGGCGTCCTCGTCGTGCTCGACCACGATCACGGTGTTGCCGAGGTCGCGCAGCCGCTTGAGCGTTTCGAGAAGCCGCGCATTGTCGCGCTGGTGCAGCCCGATCGAGGGCTCGTCGAGCACGTAGAGCACGCCGGTGAGCCCCGAGCCGATCTGCGAGGCGAGCCGGATGCGCTGGCTCTCGCCGCCGGACAGCGTGCCGGAGGCGCGCGCGAGGGTGAGATATTCGAGCCCGACATCGACCAGAAATTTCAGCCGCTCGCGGATTTCCTTGAGCACGCGGACGGCGATTTCGTTCTGCTTGGAGGTCAGCCTCTGGGGTAGCTCAGTGAACCAGTTGGCTGCGCCTTTGACCGACATTTCGGACACTTCGCCGATATGCTTGCCGCCGATTTTGACGCACAGCGCTTCGGGCTTGAGCCGATAGCCTTTGCAGGCCGAGCACGGCACGTCGGTGAAATAGCGCGCGATCTCCTCGCGCGCCCAGTCGCTGTCGGTTTCCTTGTAGCGCCGCTCGAGATTGGTGATGACGCCTTCGAAGGCGCGCTTGGTCTCGTAGGCGCGCATGCCGTCGTCGTAGGAAAAGCGGATCTCGGTGTCGCCGGAGCCGTAGAGGATCGCGTCCTGCGTCTTCTTCGGCAAATCCTTCCACTTGGTGTCGAGCGTGAATTTGTAATGCTTGCCGAGCGCCGGCAGCGTCTGCGTGTAATAGGGCGAGGACGATTTCGCCCACGGCGCGATGGCGCCCTTGCGCAGCGTGCGCTCCTTGTCGGGAATGACCAGATCGGCGTCGATGTGCTGCTCGACGCCGAGCCCGCCGCATTTCGGGCAGGCGCCGAACGGATTGTTGAACGAGAACAGCCGCGGCTCGATTTCCGGAATGGTGAAGCCGGACACCGGGCAGGCGAATTTTTCCGAGAAGGTGAGGCGCTCGGCGGTGGCGTTGCGCTGCTTGTTGGCTTTGCTGTTGGTCGCGGCGCCGCCGGCCGGCGCCGCATCCGCAAGCTCGGCGACCGCCAAGCCCGTCGGCGAGTTTCAGCGCCTGTTCGAGCGAATCCGCGAGCCGCGCCGAAATATCCGGCCGCACCACGATGCGGTCGACCACGACGTCGATGTCGTGGGTGAATTTCTTGTCGAGCGCCGGCGCTTCGGCGATCTCGTAGAACGCGCCGTCGATTTTGACGCGCTGGTAGCCCTTCTTCATGAACTCGGCGAGCTCCTTGCGGTACTCGCCTTTGCGGCCGCGCACGACAGGCGCCAGGAGATAAAGCCGCGTGCCTTCAGGCAGCGCCATGATGCGGTCGACCATCTGCGACACGGTCTGGCTCTCGATCGGCAGCCCGGTCGCCGGCGAATAGGGCACGCCGACGCGCGCCCACAACAGCCGCATGTAGTCGTAGATTTCGGTGACGGTGCCGACGGTCGAGCGCGGATTGCGCGAGGTGGTTTTCTGCTCGATGGAAATGGCCGGCGACAGGCCGTCGATCTGGTCGACGTCCGGCTTCTGCATCATTTCCAGGAATTGCCGCGCGTAAGCCGACAGGCTCTCGACATAGCGGCGCTGGCCCTCGGCATAGATGGTGTCGAAGGCGAGCGAGGATTTGCCCGAGCCGGACAGGCCGGTGAAAACCACGAGCCGGTCGCGCGGAATGTCGAGGTCGATATTTTTGAGATTGTGCTCGCGCGCGCCGCGGATCGAAATCACGCGGCGGTCGCTTGCGCCGAGATCTTGGGCGCGCCGCTCATCGTCGCGACGATCTCTCGAACCCTTCGCGGATTTGTCGAACAGGTCGTTCATGCCGGAACCGGGAACCGTTTTCGTGAGGGCAGGCTTCTCGGTCGAACATAGTGAGAACGCTGGCGTTTTGCCAGTGCGGGGGTGGACAACGCCTGCCGTGTGCGGAAGCGGAGGGGATTTAATGCGCCAAGACGTGCGCCAAGGCGACGCCTAGTGCCAGCCGCCGGCCCAATTGAAGCGGTAATTCACCCCGACGGTCAGCGTGTGCAGATCGGACTTGATCGAAACCGGCGTCAGCGTGAAGCCGGATAGGTCCTTGGTGCCGAAATCGTAGAAATCGTATTCGAACCGCGCCGACAGGTTTTCGGTCATGGCCGTATTCGATGCCGGCGCCGGCGGTAAAGCCGTTGCGGTTGTCGCTGATCGATTGCGTCGGGCCGGCGACGCCGCCAGTGAGCAGATTCCTGCGTGTAATTGACGTGCATCAAGGCGCCGCCGCCTTTGGCATAGAACAGCAGATCGTTCGCAGCCCAGCCGAAGCGGCCGGTCACGGCGCCGATCCATTGCGGATTGGAGCCCGTGCGCTCCTGGGTCACACCGTCCGCGTCGTTGACATTTGCGGATCCGGTAATGTTCGAACTGTCCCACGACACTTCGGCGCCGATGACCCACGGGCGCGAATTCGAAATTCACGCCGGCCTGGGCGCCGCCGATGACGCCGACAGGACCGATGCTGGCATTCGTGAGCGGACCTCCGAGAGGACCTTGGGTTCCTGGTCCGATCGGCGTGGCGGTGTCCGCCAACAGCCCGGCGCCGACATTGCCGCCGATATAGAAGCCGGTCCAGTCATAGTTCGCCGGCGGCAGCGGCGCGGCCGGATAGTAGGATGAGGCCGGCGGCGCCATATCCGCGGCGCGTGCCGGCGCGCCAATGCCAGCGGCCGCCAACGCCAGCGCCACACGAGACCCGGACTGACCGCCTCATACGGCACCCCGCACAGCACACACAAAAGGGAAGCGCCCAATACAATGCTTCCGAGCGCCGCTGAATAGTGCAAAAAAACAACAACCCACCGAAACTATAGCGGACTTACGGCAAGGCCGTCAGGCCCCGCCCGCAAGTCCGATGGGTGTTGGCGGGTAAGGCTGGGAAACCGTCAGCGGAACTTGTAGTCGAGGCCGAGCCGGATCAGGTTGGCGTCGAATTTGACGGTATCGTTCGGGGCTGCGCCACCGAGTCCAACCCACAGGTGTTGGACGTCGTGCACGATGCGTTCTCCAGGTCGACGAACAGATATTCGATCCGCGCCGTCCAGTTGTCGGCGAACGCGGCCTCGACGCCGGCGCCGGCGACCCAGCCCGCCTTGTTGGAATTGCTGAGCCCGCTCACGCCGGACTGGATATTGCCGTAGGCGCCGCCGACGGTGACGTAGAACAGCACGCGGTCGGCGGCGTAGCCGACGCGGGCGCGCAAGGTGCCGAGCCAGGTATTCTTGGTTTCGCACTGCGCGGCGCCGAAGCCCAGGCTGGAGCAATACGTGCCGGACTGCTTGCCGTCGAGCCACGATGCGTCGAAATCGCCTTCGATGCCGAACACCAAAGCGTCCGACTGGAAATTAAGGCCGAGCGTGGCTCCGACGATGAAGCCGTTCGTCGAAAAGTCGCCGGTCGAAGCGAGGCCGGAGAAGTTATTGGGATCGCTCCATTCGCTGGTGCCGATACCGTAGCCGCCGTTGATGCCCCAATAGATGCCGCCCCAGTTGTAGACCGGAGCGATGGCCGGAACATAGGCGCGGGCGCCTGGGCGGCGGCGGCTGCGGAAGATCGGCGGCGAGCGCTGGCCGCGGCGGCGAACGCCAACGCCCCAGCTAAACCCAGACGCTTCATGCGAACTCTCCTGTGATCCGCGAGGTAGTGTTGTTCTTGATCTTGTGGGTCAGGATTACTTCGGCAAAACGATGCTCGCCCCTCCGCAGCATAAGTAACGGATGGGGCTGCGAATTGATGTGTCCAAAAGGCAACAGCCGGCGTTATTCGACGCCCTGCCGGCGCGTGTCCGCGAGCGGATACGAGGTCATAGCCCCGGTTGCCGGAAGTACCACGGGAAGCCGCAAAAAATCGCGATCGGCCCCTTATCAGCCCCTTGCATCTGGACCGCGAAAGGCTTAGAACAAAAAGGGAACACAAGCGCGGGACGGGCTCCGGCGCGGGTAGGCGTGTGGATAACCCCATCGATCCAGCCCGGCATCCTTGCGGGGACTTGTCCCGGCACTACTGTCGATTTTGAGCAGTTCGCCGACGGGCGCGAACAGCGGAGCGTGTCACTTCACGGAGCTTGTCATGGCGGGAAGCGTGAACAAAGTGATCCTGATCGGCAATCTGGGCGCCGATCCTGAAATCCGTCGCACCCAGGACGGGCGGCCGATCGCCAATCTGCGGCTCGCCACGTCGGAATCCTGGAAGGACAAAACGACCGGCGAGCGGCGCGAAAAAACCGAATGGCACCGCGTCGTCATCTTCAACGAGAATTTGTGCCGGATCGCCGAGCAGTATCTCAAGAAGGGCTCCAAGGTTTTCATCGAAGGCGCGCTGCAGACGCGCAAATGGCAGGATCAGTCCGGCCAGGACCGCTACTCGACCGAAGTGGTGCTGCAGGGTTTCCGCGGCGAGCTGACGCTGCTCGACCGCGCCGGCGGCGGTGCCGCGGGCGGCGGTGGCGATACGGATGACGCCGGCGGTGAATTCGGCTCGCCCGGGCCGACGCGCAAAGTCGCGGCGGCCGCGGCGGCGGGCGGCGGCCGCGGCGGCGATATGGACGACGAAATTCCGTTTTGATTCGTGCCTTCACACCTTCCCCTGAAAGTGGAGGGCCGGAGCGCCGCAGGCAATCCGGGGAGGGGTCCGTCGTTGCAGTCGAACCCCCACCCGACGTGCTACGCACGTCGACCTCCCCCTTTCAGGGTGAGGTGAGGCAGACCGCATGCTCGACGTCATCTTCGCCATCAAATTCGTCCACGTGCTCGCCGCCGCGGCGATGTTCGGCATTTGGCTCTGCGTCGCCGTCTTCATGCTGCTGGCGCATCGTTCCGGCAATACGTCGGTTGTCGCGCTGACCTCGCAATTCGTCGTCAGCGTCGAGAAGATGGTGATGATCGCGGTTCTCGCGCTGCTGCCGCTCAGCGGCTTTCCGCTCGCCTCGGCGATCGGGCTGGCGCCGCTCGACGAATTGTGGATCGATATTTCGCTTGTGCTCTATGCCGTCATCGTCGCGTGCTGGATCGCGGCGTTTCGCATCGAGATCGGCATCCGCGGCATCGCGCGCGAGGCGGCGCTCGACGCGGCGCGGTTGCCGCAGGCCTATCGGCAGCTGTTTCGGCGCTGGTGCCTGCTCGCCATTCCGATCCTGACCAGCATGATGGTCGTCATCGCGCTGATGATCTGGCAGCCGCGCTTCGACTAGCCGGCAAGCGCCAGCGCCATGGTGTCGCGCTCGGCGAGCGCGGCCAGCGCCGGCCCGGCCAGCACATAGGTCAGGCACTGCGGCAACGGCGGAAATCCGGTGCGGAGGTAGAAATGCTGCGCCGGATTGTCGGCGCGCACGGTGAGTTCGACGATCGGACTGCCGAGCTCGCAGGCGTAGGCTGCGACGCGCGCCATCAGCGCGCGGGCGACGCCCTGGCGCCGATAATCCTCTTCGACAAAAAGATCCTGCAGGAAAACCACCGGCCCGTTCCAGCCGGTGATGACGCGCTGGCTGCAGTCGCCATCCCGATCACGGCATCGCGCTGCCTTCGGCGACGAAGGCGGTGAAGCCGCGCTTGGCGCCGAAACCGTCGCGCAGCCAGTCGGCTGCGGTGGCGCGCACCGCATGAAGCGAACCTTCGCCGACCGCCAAAGCCGCTTGAGCCGCATCAGCGCCGAGAATGTCGGCCGGCACTGCCGCGCGCACGCGGAACGAACCTGAGCATGGTCCTACAATCCCACTCTCGGCCGAATTACACGCTGATATCGACTTTGCTGCCGCTTTGCCGGGCGAGTTGCCGGACGACGACGCTCGAGCTTTGCGCGTCGATGTCGCTGATCGACGGCGGATGACGCCGCCGTGCCGGTGGTGATGGCCGGACGCCGGCGATATCTGCTCGAGCTGGCGATTGAGATGTTGAGCGCGGCGGCAATTCCCGAAACGGCCATGTCACGATCTCCGAAGAGGCACGACTTCCAAACATTCGCGACGGTGCGCGAAGTCCTAAGCGATCGTGAACTCTTATGGTTAATGGACGATTAGCGGGCCGCTAGGCCGGCGAGAATGCTGCGGATGCCGTCGACCACATATTGCACGGCAAGCGCCGCCAAGCAGCACGCCGAGCAGCCGCGACAGCACGATATTCCCGGTCATGCCGAGCAGCCCGCTGATGCGCTCGGCGAAGATGAAAGTGATCCAGCAAGAAGCGGCGACAAGCGCCACCACAGCAATCAGAATTCCGATTGCAGCTGGGCTTGCCGCCGGCGCGGCCGGCCAGCAGCACCGTGGCCGTGATGGCGCCGGGGCCGGCGAGCAGCGGGATGGCCAGCGGGAAGGCGGCGATATTGCGCACGTGCTCCTCGACCGCCTGCTCGGCTGCTTCGCCTTCGCGGCGCATGCGCACGCCGAACACCATTTCGCGACGCGATCGAGAACAACAACAGGCCGCCGGCGATGCGGAACGCCGCCAGCGAGATTTCGAGCGTGCCGAGCAGCCAGTCGCCGATCGAGCGCGGCGCCGGTCAGGATCGCGCCGGCGATGATGCTGGCGCGCACCGCCGACGCTGCGCCGCGCGGTCCGCGGCAGGCCGTCGGTGACCGCGAGAAAAGTCGGCGCAAGGCCGATCGGATCGACCACGACAAACAGCGTCAGCAGCGCCGAGACGGCATAATCGACCAGCATGACCGGTGTCTCGCTATCGCGCAGCCGTTGAGCCCGGAATCGGGCTGCCGGATTGGATGATTGTACTCGCATCTTCCGTTTCGATCTTGCGGCCAGAAACGGGCGTGCGCCTGTGCCTCTGAAATCGGCGCGAATTGTCGCAATAAGGCCTTGAAAACAATAGCTAAAATCCTATCTATCCGATGCCGATAAAGGTGGCGCGGGGACGCCCAATCGGCTATGAAATTCACGACACGATTCGTCCAGATTTTCGCGCCAGGATTCTAAGCTTGTCAGACCAGGACTAATCCCCCGCGCCAGCAGCGACGGCGGCGCCCTCCGACATTCGCCCCGTGTCGATCACGGAGGAGATGAAGAAGAGCTACCTCGATTACGCCATGAGCGTGATCGTGGCGCGCGCGTTGCCGGACGCGCGCGACGGGCTCAAGCCGGTGCATCGGCGCATCCTCTATTCGATGCACGAGAACGGCTACGACGCGGAACAAGCCATATCGTGAATCGGCGCGCGTCGTCGGCGACGTCATCGGCAAATATCATCCGCACGGCGACCAGTCGATCTACGACGCGCTGGTGCGCATGGCGCAGGATTTTTCCATGCGCCTGCCGCTGATCGACGGCCAGGGCAATTTCGGCTCGGTCGACGGCGATCCGCCGGCGGCCATGCGCTACACCGAAGTGCGGCTGGACAAAGTTGGCGATGGCGCTGCTCGAGGATCTCGACAATGAAACGGTCGACTTCCAGGCCAACTACGACAATACCGAGCGCGAGCCGGTTGTGCTGCCGGCGCGCTTTCCCAATCTGCTGGTCAATGGCGCCGGCGGCATTGCCGTCGGCATGGCGACCAATATCCCGCCGCACAATCTCGGCGAGGTGATCGATGCCTGCATCGCGCTGATCGAAAATCCGGCGCTGTCGATCGAGGATCTGATCGCCATCGTGCCGGGCCCGGATTTCCCGACCGGCGGCATCATTCTCGGCCGCCAGGGCATCCGCTCCGCCTATCATCTCGGCCGCGGCTCCATCGTCATGCGCGGCAAGGTCGAATTCGAGACGCTGCGCGGCGAGCGCGAAGCGATCATCATTACCGAAATTCCCTACCAGGTGAACAAGGCGCATCATGGTCGAGCGCATCGGCGAACTGGTGCGCGACAAGAAGCTCGAAGGCATTTCCGCGCTGCGCGACGAATCCGACCGCGACGGCTTCCGCGTCGTGATCGAAATGCGGCGCGATGCGGTGCCGGACGTGGTGCTCAACCAGCTCTACCGCTTCACGGCGCTGCAATCGCTCGTTCGGCGCCAACATGGTCGCGCTCGACAGCGGCCGGCCGCTGGTGATGAACCTGAAGGATCTCCTGACGTCCTTCCTCGCGTTCCGCGAGGAGGTGATCTATCGGCGCACCAAGCACCTGCTCGGCAAGGCGCGCGATCGCGCCCATGTGCTGGTCGGGCTCGCCATCGCGGTCGCCAATATCGACGAAGTGATAAAGCTGATCCGCGGCGCCAAGGACGCCAACGAGGCGCGCGAACAATTGATGAATCGCGACTGGCCGGCGCGCGACGTCGCCACCATGGTGACGCTGATCGACGATCCGCGCCACAGCGTGTCGGCGGCAGGGCACCACGCGGCTGTCGGCGGAACAGGCCAAGGCCATCCTCGATCTGCGGCTGCAGCGGCTGACCGCGCTCGGCCGCGACGAGATCAAGGCCGAGCTCGACAAGCTTGCCAAAGAGATCGCCGATTATCTCGACATTCTGCGCTCGCGCGCGCGCATCCAGACCATCATCAAGGACGAACTCGCCGCGATCAAAACCGAATTCGCCACGCCGCGCCGCACCGTGATCATCGATCAGGAAGGCGAGATGGAGGACGAGGACCTGATCCAGCGCGAGGACATGGTCGTCACCGTCTCGCATGCCGGCTACGTCAAGCGCGTGCCGCTGTCGACCTATCGGGCGCAACGGCGCGGCGGCAAGGGCCGCGCCGGCATGCAGACGCGCGAGGAGGATTTCGTCACCCGGCTGTTCGTCGCCTCGACGCATACGCCGGTGCTGTTCTTCTCGTCGCGCGGCCAGGTCTACAAGGAAAAGGTCTGGCGGCTGCCGCTGGCGCGCGCCGCAGGCGCGCGGCAAGGCGCTGATCAATATCCTGCCGCTCGAGCAGGGCGAGAACATCACCACGATCATGCCGCTGCCCGAGGACGAGCGACCTGGGACAAGCTCGACGTCATGTTCGCGACCACGCGCGGCACGGTGCGGCGCAACAAGCTGTCGGATTTCGCCGACGTGCGGCGCTCCGGCATCATCGCCATGAAGCTCGACGAGGGCGACGCCATCGTCGACGTGCAGATCTGCAAGGAGAACGACGACGTGCTGCTGACCTCGGCGGCGCGGCCAGTGCATCCGCTTCGCCGTCAACGACGTGCGCGTGTTCCAGGGCCGCACCTCGATGGGCGTGCGCGGCATCAATCTCGCCGACGGCGACAAGCTGATCTCGCTGTCGATCCTGCGCCACGTCGAGGCGACGGCCGACGAGCGCGCCGCCTATCTCAAGCGCGCCAATGCGGTGCGGCGCGGCGAGCAACGGCGACGGCGAGGACAACGGCGCCGACGGCGAAGAGGCCGAGGGCGCGATCGAGCTTGGCGAGACGCGTTATGTCGTGATTGTCGGCGGCCGAGCAGTTCGTGCTCACCGTTTCCGAAAAAGGCTTTGGCAAGCGCACCTCGTCGTATCGAATACCGCACCACCGGCCGCGGCGGCAAAGGCATCGTCGCCATGGCGATCACCGAAAAGAACGGCCGGCTGGTGGCGTCATTCCCGATCGAGGAGAGCGACCAGATCATGCTGGTCACCGACGGCGGCCAACTGATCCGCTGCCCGGTCGACGGCATCCGCATCGCCGGCCGCTCGACGCAAGGCGTCATCGTGTTCTCGACCGCCGAAGGCGAGAAAGTGGCGTCGGTCGAGCGGCTGACCGAGGAAGGCCAAGGAAGGCGAGCGAGCGGCGATCGAGCAACGCAGCGGCAATCGGCGGCGACATGAGCGGCGTGCGGAGTGCTTCGTCACATCGCTCATCCGGACGGCGCTACTCCGACTTGATATTGCGCCGCCTCCATCAGCCTTGTACCATTTCTTGCTGTCGCCGACGAAACAGCTTTTCGAAATCGGCCGCCGAGCCCTTGAGCGGTGTGCCGCCGACCGTCGGCGAGCCGCGCGCTGCAGTCGTCGGGTCGGCAAGTCCGCGCATTGATCTCTTTGTTGAGGAACTCGACGATGCTCGCGTCGGCGTCTGGCTGCGCGCGGCGACGCCGAACCAGACGCTGGCGTCGAATAGCCCGGCAGAAATTCGCCGATGCGATCGGCAGATCCGGAAACACCGGCCGAGCGGGTTGCGGTGGTCGACGCCGCAGCGCGCGCAATTTGCCCGACTGGATGTAGCCGACCGAGCGTCGGCATCGCCTCGAACATGACCTTGGCGCGCCCGCCCAGCAGGTCGGTCAGCGCCGGCGCCGCGCCCTGATAGGGAACGTGGAGCAGATCGACGCTCGGCCATGTATCTTGAACAATTCGCCGGTCATGTGCGGCGTGGTGCCGTTGCCGACCGACGCCATGATGATCTTGCCGGGATCGGCTTTCGCATCAGCGCGATGAATTCGGGAACGGTCTTGGCGGTACCGACGGATTGCACCACCATCACCATCGGCTCGTGCGAGACGCCGCATACCGGCGCGATATCGCGAAGGTCAGGTCGAAACCGAGATTGCGATAGTAGAGCGCGCTGATGATGGCGGACGTGCTGATCAGAAGCAGCGTGTAGCCGTCGGCGGGCGCGCGATGACGACGGCCTGGACGCCGATCGTGCTGCCGGCGCCGGGCCGGTTCTCGACGACGAACGGCTGGCCGAGCCGTCTCGACAGCCAGTCGGCGATCAGGCGGGCGAAAATGTCGGTCGGGCCGCCGGGCGGAAAGCCGACGACCAAACGCACCGGGCGCGTCGGATAGTCGAGGGCGGCGGCGATCCGAGGCGCCGCCGGCAGCGCCGCCGCGCCGGCCAAAAATGCAGGAATTTCCTGCGCGGAAATCGCATCGCGGCACTCCACGCGTTTGAGCACTTCCCCACGACATTTCTACACCCGGAAGCCCGCGCAATCATACGGGAAAACTCACGCCAGCAGCACAGCGAGGATGAGGAGCGCCGCCGCGGCGATCAGGCCCTGCAGCAGCGTCCCGAGACTGACCGTGGCAATCGCGCGCAGCGGCGACAGCCCGGCGCTATTCGCCACCAGCCAAAAATATTCGTCGTTGACGTGCGAAACGGTCATCGCGCCGGCGCCGACGGCAAGAGCGGCCAGCGCCTTGCCGTTGGCGTCGGCCAAACCGAGCGGCAACAGCATCGGCTGCACCATGCCCGCGGCGGTGATGGCCGCGACCAGCGAGGAACCCTGCAATGTCTTCATCGCCGCCGCGATCAGAAACGGCACCAGCACGCCAAGCGCGCCAACGACATGCCAGCCGAGCAGACGCTCGCCGAACATTTCCGCCATGCCGGTCTCCTGGCAGAGCCTCTGCAGGCCGCCGGCGGCGCACACGATGAGCAGGATGCTCGCGACGCTGGCGAAGATGCGCGCCGGTCCAGTCGGAATCGGCGAGAGGCTTGAGCCCTTGCCGCGAGTGGCCGAGCGAGCATGATGCCGACGCCGGCGAGAAACAGGATCAGCGGCCGGCCGATGCCGATGACCAACTCGCGCGCCGGGCCGCCGCCGAGCGGCTCGCTCGGAATGTCGCCGAGCGATTGCACCATCAGCAGCAGCAACGGAATCACGGTCGCCAGACAGCAGCACGATGGCGGAGCCGCCGTCTCGCTTCTCCGCGCGGGCTGCGGCGCCGGCTGCAGACGGCTCCGGCGCGGCTGTCAGCGGCGATGACCACACGCGCAAACAGCGCGCCGAATGCGACCAGCAAAACCGCCAACGGCAAGCCGAACAGAGCGACGCGACTCCATTCGGCGCCGAGAATGGCCGCGGCCGCGATCGGCACCGGCGTCAGCCACAGCAGTCCGTGGCTCGCCGAAATCGCCAGCGCCAGCGCGATCGTGGCGCCTTGCGCGCTTTTGCGGCCGTCGCCGCCGATCGGCCGAAGCAGCGGCGTGAGCGAGCGCAAAGGCCGCGGCGGGCGACGCGCCAAGGCCGGCGATCAGGCCCAAAGACGCCGCGATCCAGTTCGAGCCCAAGCCATCGCCAGCGGTCGATCATCGCGCCATCAGCCGATCGGACGCGCGCCGTGCTTTCGGCGAGACCGGCAATGAAGGCCGGCGGCGACGATCACCAAGCCGGGAGAATAGATCTTCTCGGAAAAGCCGCTGCCGAACAGCGCTGCCGAGCTGAGACGTGGGAAAGCCGGCGACGGAGCCGAATGCCGCGGCTACGACCACGAGCACCAGAAACGGATGGAAATGCCGCCACTGCGTTGCAGCGATGATGAATGACGACGGCAGCAAGAAACACGAGCGCCTGGGATAACGGCATGCCGTACATCGAAGATCTGACCTCTCGCTGCCGGCAGCCGGACGCGGCTCATGGCGTCATTGGCATTCCGCTTTCTTTTAAAGCATGATCGCGAAAGCGGGTCACCGGTATTTGCGGCCTGGAGGACAGCGGCCGATGATCCTCCGTGCTGTGGGACGGATTTACGCCGAGAGCTGCGCCAAGGTGCTGCGCGACAGCGTTTGCGCGCCGCTCGTTGTCGTCGCTTTCGTCGGCCATTCTTTTGCGGGCCATGGTTCTGCGCGTCGCCGCGCCGGCCGACTTCATCCATGCCGAGGGCACGCGCCTGGTCGATGGCCGCGGCGACACTTTTGCCGTCAAGGGAATCAATCTCGGCAATTGGCTGGTCCCCGAAGGCTACATGTTCAAGTTCAAGCGCGCGCGCAGCCCGACCGAGATCGCGCGGCGTCGTCGAGGCGCTGATCGGCGCCGAGGCGGCGTCGCGCTTCTGGACGGAATTTCGCGACATCTATATCACCAAGGACGATATCGATTTCATCAAGGCGGCGGGCTTCAACACCGTTCGCGTGCCGCTGAACTGGCGGCTGTTCGTCGAGCCCGGCGATGGCGGTCGCCGAGCGCCGCTTCGAGGGACCGGGCTGGGCGCTGCTCGACCGGCTGGTGCAATGGTGCCGCGACGCCGGGCTGCGCGTGATCATCGATCTGCACGCCGCGCCCGGCGGGCAGACCGGCGTCAATCACGATGACGGTCCGGGTTTTCCGCTCACCTTCTATGTGCCGCGCTATCGGCAGCTCACCATCGCGCTATGGCAAAAGCTCGCCGCGCATTATCGCGACGAAACCGCCATCCTCGGCTACGATCTTCTCAACGAGCCGATCTCGCCCTACAACGACGTGGATTATCTCAATCCGCAGCTCGAGCCGCTCTACCGCGACATCGTCGCCGCCATTCGCGGCGTCGATCCGAAACCATGTGGTGCTGCTCGGCGGCGCGCAATGGGACACGAATTTCGCCATGTTCGGCCGGCCGTTCGACGGCAACGCCGTTTACACCTATCACAAATTCTGGACCAACTCCGACGCGCGACGCGCTGCAGGAGCTATCTGGATTTCAGCAATCGCTGGAACGTGCCGGTGCTGATCGGCGAGACCGGCGAATACAACAACGGCTGGAACGAGAAATTCCGCCGGCTGCACGAGCGGTTCGGCATCGGCTGGATTTTCTGGCCCTACAAGAACCTCGACTCCGAACTTTCCGTGGTCTCGATCCAAAAGCCGGCCGGCTGGGATCTGATCGCCGAATGCCGGCAGCCCTGGGCGAGCGCCGCCTTGCCGTCGCCGTCGAACAGGCGCAAACGATCCTCGATGCCTATCTGGAAGCCGCGAAATTTCGCAACGTCCGCGTCAACGCCGATTATCTCGCGTCGCTCGGTCTCGCCGTGCCGTAGTGGATGCGTCGCTTCGGCCGATCATTTATGGTATCGGCAGTCATGACTAAACCGCACGATCATGCTCATCCCGCCGGCGAAGCGGAACGCTGGAAGCACGACGGCGTGCGCGTCATTCCGGGCAACCAGCTCGATCCCAACGTGCCTTCGACGCCGGGCATGGACCGCAAGGCGGCGATCAATTTCGCCCGCGCCGGCGCGCAGAAACTGTGGGCCGGCACGGTGACGATCAAGCCGGATGCGAAAACCGGCGCGCATCATCACGGCCATCTGGAAAGCATCATCTACGTGGTTCGCGGCAAAGCGCGCATGCGCTGGGGCGAACGTCTGCAATTCACCGCCGAAGCCGATCCCGGCGATTTCATCTTCATCCCGCCCTACGTGCCGCATCAGGAAATCAACGCCAGCCCGGATCAAGTGCTGGAATGCGTGCTGGTGCGCAGCGACGGCGAGGCCATCGCCATCAATCTCGACATCGAGCCGGTGGAGAAGCCGGAAACCGTATTGTGGGTGGACCCGATCCACCGCGATCCGGCGGAGAAAAAGTGAAACGGGGAGGCTGTTGCAATGACGATCGCACTCAAAAACAACATCACCATTCATCCGGTCGTCGAGCAGGCACGCTGCACCGACTTCCGCGCCTTGGAATTTTTTCCAGATTTGACCAAGGAGCTTTTCGAGGAGAACCGCTCGTGGCTGGTGCCGGATTTCATCGATCCGTCCAATAATGGGCTGGTGCTGTGCATCCAGGGCTTTGTCATCAAGACACCGCACCACAACATCCTGATCGATACCTGTGTCGGCAATCACAAGCCGCGGCCGGCGCGGCCGTTCTGGAACATGCTCAACCACGACCGCTTTGAGACGGGACTGGCTGCCACCGGTCTCACGGTCAACGACATCGATTACGTCATGTGCACGCACCTGCATGGCGATCACGTCGGCTGGAATACCCGCCTCGACAACGGACGCTGGGTGCCGACCTTCCCCAACGCGCGCTACGTCATGTCCGATCGCGAGCTGACCTATTGGACAGGGCGGGAGAAGGACAACGCGGCGAGTTGCCCTTGGATCACCGATTTGGTGCTGCCAATCATCGCCGCCAAGCGCGAGCAGATCGTCAACAGCGATTTCGCCTTCAACGAACAGGTGCGGTTTGTGCCGTCGCCCGGCCACACCATCGATCATTTCTCGGTGCTGGTCGGTTCCGCCGGCGCCGACGTGCTGATCACCGGCGACATGATCCATTCACCCATCCAGGGCAAATATCCCGAGTTCGGCATGATGTCGGATTACGACTTAAAACAGGCGGGACAGACGCGGCGCAAAATCTTCGACCGCTTCTGCGAGGAGCCGACGATCATGTGCGCGACGCATTTCCCGCAGCCCTCGACCGGCCGCGTGCGGCGCTGGGATAACGGCTACAAATTCGTAGCGGTATCCGGCTGACGCTGAACCGCGCTCCAGGCCGGCGCGACCAAGTCACGCGGTGATAAAAGCCGCGAGTAAAGCTGGGATTTAGCCGATTGTGGCAAGTGCCCAATCTTGCGCCGTGATTTCCGGTATGTGACACTGACGCGTCCCGGGGGGCTAATATCCTAGGGCGTCTTAGCAGAGGAGGGACCAAATGCGCCGATATCGGTTTTCATTATATCTCGCGCTCGCGTTGGTAGGCCTCGCTTTTGCCGGATCGAGTGTCCGGGCCGAGCCCTGCACCATCGGGCTGGGCGTTCACAATCATGCCTGGATCGTGCTGAAGGGACAGAAACTCGCGCAATGCACGAGCGCCACTGGCTGCAAGTGCGTGTCGTGCTGGAATATCCTCGGCGGCGCGCCGTCGTCGACCTGTTACCCGCTCTTCGTCTCCATGGCGAAGTAACAACCGGCGCGAAGCCTTACTGATTACCACGTTTGGTTGATAGTTTTTCGCGTGGCGCTGGCGAAGCCCTTGGGCTTCCTCGTCGCCGCGCGATAATGCATTCGACTCGTTAGATTGGCGGGGCGGCCTGACGCGACAGTAAAAAGCGCGTTTATTGCCCGCGCCGCGCGGTGCTGGCGAAGCGCTTGGCTTCCTCGGCGGCGCGGAACAAAGCCTTCGCCTTGTTGATACATTCCTGCTGCTCAAAGCCCGGATCGCTGTCGGCGACGATGCCGGCGCCGGCCTGCACATACATGGTGCCGTCCTTGATCAGCGCGGTGCGCAAGACAATGCAGGAATCCATCTCCTCGCCGGCCGAAAAATAACCGACGGCGCCGGCATAGAGCGAGCGTTTCTCCTTTTCCAATTCGTCGATGATCTGCATGGCGCGTACTTTCGGCGCGCCCGATACCGTGCCGGCCGGAAATCCGGCGGCAAGCGCATCGATCGCGTCGCTGTCTTTGCGCAATTTGCCCTCGACGTTGGAGACGATGTGCATGACCTGGCTGTAGCGTTCGATGAAGAACTGGTCGGTGACCTTCACCGTGCCGATCTCGGCGACGCGGCCGACGTCGTTCCTGCCGAGGTCAAGCAGCATCAAATGCTCGGCGCGTTCCTTGGGATCGGCGAGAAGCTCGGCCTCCAGCGCCAGATCTTCGTGCGGAGTCGCGCCGCGCGGGCGGGTGCCGGCGATCGGACGGATGGTGACGACGCCGCCGGCTGACCTTGACCAGGATTTCCGGGCTCGATCCGGCCACGGCGAAACTGCCGAAATCGAGGAAATACAGATACGGCGACGGATTGACGCGGCGCAGCGCGCGGTACAGCGCGAACGGCGGCAGCGCGAACGGCGCCTCAAACCGCTGCGACAGCACAACCTGAAAAATATCGCCGGCAGCGATGTAATCCTTGGCGCGCATCACCATGCGCTTGAATTCGTCCGGCGTCGTGTTGGATTGCGGCGTGACGTCGAGTGGACCGGTGTGGATTTCGGTCGCCGATTTGTCGAGCGGCTTGTCGAGCGCCTCAACGATGGCGGCGAGGCGATCCGTGGCGCGCGCCAGCGCCACTTTCGCGTTCACGCCGGCGTGGGCCCGCACCGGCGTGACGATGGTGATGGTGTCCTTCACCGCATCGAAGACAATGACCACGGTGGGGCGGACCAGGATCGCATCGGGAATGCCGATCGGATCGCGCGACGGCGGCGGCAAGTCTTCAAGCAGCCGCACCATGTCGTAGCCGAGATAGCCGAACACGCCGGCGGCCATCGGCGGCAATGCGGCCGGCAGCGCGATGCGGCTCTCGGCGATCAGGCTGCGCAACGCCGCGAGCGGGGAGTCATTGGCCGGCACAAAGGCCGCGGCATCGGTCGCGACCGTGCGGTTGATCTCGGCGGCTTTGCCGTTGACGCGGAAAATCAGATCCGGCTCGAGGCCGATGATCGAATAGCGTCCGCGCACGGCGCCGCCCTCGACCAACTCGAGCAGAAAACTCATGCTGGACGAACCATTGGGCCGCGCGCCGGCGACCTTGAGGAAGGCCGAAACCGGCGTTTCCAGATCGGCGACCAGCGTCGTCCACACGACCTGGGCTTCGCCGGTCGCATAGCGCGCCGCGAACGATTGCGCCGAAGGCTCGATCTGCATTTAATTCGTGTCCGGCGCGCTATTTTGGCCCATGGCCTGCGCCAGCACCGCGGCATTGACGTTGGTACCGAGGTCGTTTTCAAGCCGGGCGACGTATTGGCCGATCACGTCGTCGCCCAATTGACGCTGCACGGTTTGCGCAAGGTCCTTAGCTTCGGTTGAATTCGGGTCGAGCGCCGGCGTCTTGACGCCGGTCACCCGGAATACGATCCATTGCGTCGGATCGTTGCCTTCGCCGCTGCCGAACGCATCCTTGGCGGTATGGAAGACCGCGTCGATCGTCTTCGGCGACATCCCGGCGACCGCGCCACGGCGGTTGAAATCGTTCGCCGTCTCGACTTTGAGGCCGTTCGACGCGGCCAGCGTGTCGAACGGCGTGCCGGTCTTGAGCTTGTCGAGGAGGTCGTTCGCTTTGCTCCTTAATCGTGACACCGTCTCATTGGCCCGCCACTGTTGCTCGACTTGCGGCTTGACCTCGTCGAGGCTGCGATCGTGCGCCGGCGTGATACCGGCCACGGCAAACCAGACATAGCCGCCATCGGCGTCGATCGGATCGTTGTCGACGCCGACATCGGAGGCAAAGGCGGCGTTGATGACTTCGGCGCCGTGCGGCAGATTGACCACCGGCTTGCCGTCCGGATCGAGACCGTTGCGGCTCACCGCGTCATAGGTCACCACCGCGAGCTTTTCCTTCGCCGCCGCCTGTTCGAGCGTCATGCCGCCGGCGCGATCGTCCTCGATTTTGTCGTGAATATCCTGCACCTGCGGCTTGGCGCGCTCGAGCGCGAGGTCGTTACGTAGCTGCGACGTGACGTCGGCAAGCGATTTCGTCACTTCGGGGTCGATCGCAAGGACAGTGACGAGGACGGCGCCGAATTGGCCTTGCATCGGCGCGCTGACTTCGCCCTGCTTGAGCGAGAAAGCGGCGTCGGCCACTGCCGGGTCGACGATGGCCGATTTCGCCACCGTGCCGAGATCGATATCCTGATCCTTCAGTCCGCGCCCGGCGGCGATGGCGGCAAAGCTGGTGCCGCTCTTGATGCGGTCGGCGGCGGCTTGTGCGTCCGCCATGGCCGGAAACACGATCTGCTCGATATGCCGGCGCTCCGGCGTGGTGAAGCTTGCGCGCCGCGCATCGTAGGCTTTCTTCAGGTCGTCGTCGGAAATCTCCATCCATTTTGCCAGCTCCGCCGGCGTCGCCGTGGCGGCATCGATCTTGCGGTATTCCGGCGCGCGGAACAGCGTCTTGCGCGCCTCGAAATATTTTTCGAGTTGGTCGTCGGTCGGCTGCGGGATGTCGCCGGCTTGAGCCGCGCCGAGCGCCACGAATTCGACGCTGCGCTGTTCGTTCCGATACTGATTGATGGCGTCGAACCAGGCTGTGGGCGGCACGATGCCGCCGGACACGGAATCGATGATCTGCCGCCGCAGCGTGGTTTGCCGCTGGTCGGCTATGAAGTGCTGTTCGGTCAGGCCCATGCTGCGCAACACGTCGTTGAAACGGGCGCGGTCGAACTGGCCGTTCGCGGTTTGCAGATTTGGATCGGTCGCGATGCTTGCCGCGATCTCGCTGTCGGCAATGCCCAATCCCATCTGATGGGCGCGCTGATCGAGCCCGGCTTGCGCGATCAATTCGGCGAGCACTTGGTGGTCGAGGCCGAGCGCGCTCGCCTGATCGGGCGGCAGCGGATGGCCGAGCTGACGGCCGATCTGGTCCAGCCGGTCCTGATAGCTCTGGCGGAATTGCTCGGTCGGGATTTCTACTCCGCCGATCTTGGCGAGCGTCGAATTGCCAAAGCCGCGAAAGATGTCGTTGATGCCCCAGACCGCAAAACTGCCGGCGAGCAACGTCATGACCACGGCCATGGCGGCGCGGCCGAGCCAGTTTTCGGAGGCTTTGCGGATACCTCGAAGCATGGGTCCGATACTGTAGTTGGAAGGCGGCGCACTATAAGGAGCGCGAACACGTGCTGCAACCGACCGGTTTTACAGCTAAAACGCCCCTTTTCCACCTGCAATGGCTCTGCTAACGCCTCTTTGTCGCAGCACTTTTTGGAGACACGATGGCGCTCCGACCGCTGGTCGCCGGCAACTGGAAAATGAACGGGCTCAAAGCCTCGATTGGCGAGCTGGAAAAGATCATTGCCGGCGTGAGCAAGCTTGCCCAAAGCTCTGCAAATGTCGATGTGATGGTCTGTCCGCCGGCAACGCTGATCGCGGCTTTCGCGGCGGCCGCGCGCGCGTCGCCGGTCGCCATCGGCGCCCAGGACTGCCACGCACTCGCCGCCGGCGCCTATACCGGCGATATTTCGGCCGAAATGCTGCGCGATGCGGGCGCGCAGGCCGTGATCGTCGGCCATTCCGAGCGCCGCCGCAATCACGGCGAAACCGACGCGGCGGTGCGGGCCAAAGCCGCCGCCGCGCAACGCGCCGGCCTCGCGGCCATCGTCTGTATCGGCGAAACCAGTGCCGAGCGCGATGGCGGGCGTAGCGACGCTGTCGTGCGCTCGCAACTGGACGGATCGCTTCCCGACAGCGCAACCAATATCATCGTCGCCTATGAGCCGGCCTGGGCGATCGGCACCGGCGTGACACCAAGCCAGGACGACGTCGGCGCCATGCACGGGCTCATCCGCAAGCAGTTCTCATCGCGCTATGGCGAGGCGGGGCAGGGGATTCGGATTCTCTATGGCGGCTCGGTCAAGCCGGCCAACGCCAAGGCGCTCTTGACGGTCAAGGACGTCGACGGCGCGCTGGTCGGCGGCGCGAGCCTTGTGGCCGACGAGTTTCTGGCGATTGCCGCCGTTTATGCCAGGCCCGCGGCCTAATTTTGACCCGACCCCGATTGACCGGTGCTTGGGCCTTCCAGTGCCATAGGGCGGCTATGCAAAAGTCCGGTCGGCTAAGAGTTGTGGCGCCGTAACGGCCATAGAAATGCCGTCGCGGATCGTGTAGAGACCCGCGGCTTCCTATATGAAGGCGCAGGCACGGGTGGCGGGCGACTTTCCCCACCTCGGCCGCAGGCGGATAACACCGAAATGCTGACGGTTATTATTGTCGTTCATCTGATGCTGGTTATTGCCCTGATCGGTGTCGTACTGCTGCAGAAATCCGAGGGCGGCGGGCTGGTCAGTTCGACCTCGGGCTTTTTGACCGGGCGCGGCACCGCGAACGTTTTGACGCGCACAACGGCGCTGCTTGCCGCGGGCTTTTTCGTCACCAGCCTCGCTTTGTCGTGGCTGGCGAGTTTCGAGCGCCATCCGGCCTCGATCATCAATACGTCGGGCGCGCCAGCGGGCCAGGAAGCGCCGGTACTGCCGCCGACCGGCAATCTGCTCAACCAGTTGCAGAAGGGGCTGCCCGGTCTGCCGCCCGGACCGGGAGGAGCGGCGCCTGCGCCGGCTCCAAGCCCGGCGCCGGGTGGGCCACAAGTCCCACAATCGCAATAGCGGAAAATCCAAATCGATGACCGCCGCTCACCCCCCCGCAACAGTCCAGATTAATCACAGCGCGGGGGTTTCGGCGTTGCCTGAGGAATTGGGTGTAACCACCTGCAATCGAATTGTTTTTCGGGGCTGCCAATGGACAGTTTGCCAAGACGCGGCAGATATTCCGGAAATTCACTCGTCGAATTGAATGGCGGAGGCTAAGCAGTAGGTCCCATGGCGCGGTACATCTTTATCACCGGCGGCGTGGTCTCCTCGCTTGGCAAGGGTCTGGCTTCCGCGGCGCTCGGCGCGCTCCTGCAAGCGCGCGGCTATAAAGTCCGCCTGCGCAAGCTCGATCCGTATCTCAATGTCGATCCCGGCACGATGTCGCCGTACCAGCACGGCGAAGTTTTCGTCACCGACGACGGCGCTGAAACCGACCTCGATCTCGGCCATTATGAGCGTTTTACCGGCCGGCCGGCGACGCGGCAGGACAACATCACCACCGGCCGCATCTATCAGGAAATCCTTCTCAAGGAGCGGCGCGGCGATTACCTCGGCGCCACCATCCAGGTCATCCCGCACGTCACCAACGCGATCAAGGAGTTCATCCGCCACGGCAATGACGATTTCGATTTCGTGCTGTGCGAGATCGGCGGCACGGTCGGCGACATCGAAGGCCTGCCCTATTTCGAAGCCATCCGGCAGCTCGGCAACGATTTGCCGCGCGGCCATGCGATTTACATCCATCTGACGCTGATGCCGTTTATCCCGAGCGCGGGCGAGCTGAAAACCAAGCCGACCCAGCACTCGGTGCGCGAATTGCGCGCCATCGGCATTCAGCCCGACATTCTGTTGTGCCGCACCGACCGACCGATCCCCGACAGCGAGCGCCGCAAACTGGCGCTGTTCTGCAATGTGCGCGAAAGCGCGGTGATCGAAGCGCGCGACGTCGATAATATCTACGCCGTGCCCGAGGCCTATCACGCCGGCGGGCTCGACGGCGAGGTCTTGGCCGCCTTCGGCATCGACAACCCGCCGGAGCCCGATCTCGCCACCTGGCATCTCATCAACGAGCGCATCCGCAATCCGGAAGGTGACGTCACCATTGCCATCGTCGGCAAATATACCGGCATGAAGGACGCCTATAAGTCGCTGATCGAGGCGCTGTCGCATGGCGGCATTTCCAACAAGGTGAAGGTCAAGCTCGACTGGATCGAAAGCGAGGTGTTCGAGAACGAGGATCCGGCACCGTTCCTCGAACATGTCGACGGCATTCTGGTGCCGGGCGGTTTCGGCCAGCGTGGCACCGAAGGCAAAATCCGCGCGGCGCAATTCGCGCGTGAGCGTCAGGTGCCGTATTTTGGCATCTGCTTTGGCATGCAAATGGCCGTCATTGAGGCGGCGCGAAACCTCTGCGGCATCGAGCAGGCCAATTCGACCGAATTCGGGGCGACGTCGGAGCCCGTGGTCGGGCTGATGACCGAATGGATGAAGGGCAACGAATTGCAAAAGCGCGGCGCCGGCACCGATCTCGGCGGCACCATGCGGCTCGGCGCCTATCCTGCGGTCTTGCAGCGCGGCTCCCGCGTCGCCGAGATCTATCACGCCAACGAGATTTCCGAGCGGCACCGCCACCGCTATGAGGTCAATACCGCTTACAAGGACCGCCTCGCCCAGCACGGCATGCGGTTTTCCGGCATGTCACCCGACGGCATCCTGCCGGAGATCATCGAATATGACGATCATCCCTGGTTCATCGGAGTGCAATTTCATCCCGAGCTGAAATCGCGGCCGTTCGCGCCGCACCCGCTGTTCTCGTCGTTCATCGGGGCGGCAGTGGAGCAGAGCCGGCTGGTGTAATATCGTCGCTTAAGTCTTCGGCATCATCGACAACTCAAAAAGAACTTGGGAGGAAGCACATGATCTACGAAATGCGCGTCTATCGCACCGTGCCGGGCCGGCTGCCGGCTTTGCTCAAGCGATTCGAAAACACCACGCTGAAACTGTGGGACAAGCACGGCATCAAACAGGCCGGTTTCTGGACCACGCTGATCGGCGATTCCAACCAGGAGCTGACCTATATGCTGACGTGGGAATCGCTCGCCGACCGCGAGAAGAAATGGAACGCCTTCATGGCCGATCCGGCATGGATTTCCGCCCGCGCCGAGAGCGAGAAGGACGGCCCGATCCTGCAGAACGCCAGCAATCAGATACTCCAGCCGACAGCTTTCTCGGCGGTGAAATAGCGCGGCTAGGGCGTTAGCGCCTTGAGCCACGCGACCACGGCGTCAGCTGCGGCCGCGGGCGTGCCGATATGGTCGGAATCTACCGTCACATGCTTGTTGCCCGGATTGCGTGGCGCACTCGCAAAGATCCGATCAGCGTCGCTCTGTGACGGGTCTTTGCTGCCCGACACGATCAGCAGCGGCGCCGTCAGACCCGCAGCATTGGCCGGCATGCTGGCCGGCGAGTCTTTGCCGAGGAAGCTGAGAAAGATTGCCGCCGTCGTGGTGACCGGCAGTTCGTCGCCATTATTGAGATCGGTGAAAGTTCGCCTTTCATCGCCCTTGCCGGCAGCGACCAAAGCTTCAGCCTCGGCGACGCTGCGGGCGACGTCCGGACGCCGGCGCAGCCGTTCCGGCTCCGACGCCGGCGCGAGCGCGATGACGCCCTTGAGACCGGGCCGCCTTGCGCCGAAGCCGAGCGCGCCATTGCCGCCAAGGCTCATGCCGAGGACGACGATCGCGGTCGCGCCATTCGCTTTCACCTTCGCGACGGCGGAATCGACATCGGCAAGGCAGTCGAGATAGGACCGGTCATAGATGCGCGCGGCCGACCAGCACATTTCCGGCCGCTCGACGGCGAAGCCGGCCGTGGTGAGGATGTCACCGAGCTGCTGCAGCTGGGTGGGCCTGCCGTGCTTACCGTGCAGCATAACGACGCCGATCGTCTCGCTGCGCGCCGGCGCCGGCGCGGCGAGCGCGACGGCGCAGAACAGCAGGCCGATGATTTTTCGCATCATCTCGCCGTCCGGTTTTCGCGGGACCGAAGGCTGAATTGTACCAGAATTATGCCTCGGCGCCCCACGGCCGGCAGGGCTGACTCACGGTTGACCCTGGGCGCGCGGCTCGTCATGGTCCGCCGCGAGGATTTTTATGAGCGCAAAGCCCAACGCAGTCGTCGCCGTCGGTAACGCCAAATCCGGCGCAAAATTCGGCAATCAATTGCCGCTCGCCCTGATTGCCGGACCGTGCGCGCTGGAAAGCCGCGCGCATGCCTTCGAGATGGCGGTGGGTCTGAAGGAAATAACCTCGAAGCTTAAAATCGGCTTTGTATATAAAACCTCGTTCGACAAAGCGAACCGCACCAGCGCGGCGAGCGCCCGCGGCGTCGGTCTCGACAAGGCGCTGGCGATTTTTGCCGAGCTGCGCGAAAAACTCGGGCTGGCGGTGCTCACCGACGTGCACGAGCCGGAGCAATGCGCGCGCGTCGCCGAAGTGGTGGACGTTCTGCAAATCCCGGCATTCTTGTGCCGGCAGACCGATCTGCTGGTTGCCGCCGCCAAAACCGGCCGCGCCGTCAACGTCAAGAAAGGCCAATTTCTCGCGCCATGGGACATGGCCAATGTGGTCGCCAAGGTTACCGGCGCCGGCAATGCCAATGTACTGGTCACCGAGCGCGGCGTGTCGTTCGGGTACAACACGCTTGTCTCCGACATGCGGGCGCTGCCGGTGTTGGCAAAAATCGGTGCGCCGGTGATTTTCGACGCGACCCATTCGGTGCAGCAGCCGGGCGGGCGGGGCGACACATCCGGCGGCGAGCGCGACTACATTGCGGTGCTGGCGCGGGCCGCGGTGGCGGTCGGCGTCGCGGGGGTCTTTATCGAGACCCACCAGGACCCCGACAAGGCGCCGTCCGATGGGCCGAATATGATTCCACTCAAGGACTTGCCGGCGCTTCTTGAGCGATTGACGGAGTTCGACGCCTTGGCCAAAAAGGGCTAACGGTGGCGACCCGGCATCAGCCGCGCGGCCCCATACGCCAGACCTTATGCGGGTCTGTCTGCCTCTTGCCGCGGGAGCTTAAATCTCCCATCATTTGAACATCGGCCAGGGGTGCTGCGCCAAAAAAAGCGCGGCTGAGATCAAACCCGTCGAACCTGTCTGGGTCATACCAGCGAAGGGAGCCGCGTTGAACGGAACGGCCAAAACCATCGCATCGATCGGCAAAGAGCCGCGCGTCGCCATTATCGGCGCGGGCGTCATCGGCCTCGGCATCGCCTGGCGGCTTGCCGGGCGCGCCGACGTAACGGTGTTCGACCGCGGCAAAGCCGGCGCGGGCGCGAGCCACGCGGCGGCCGGCATGCTCGCCGCCTGCAGCGAAGCAGAGCCCGGCGAAGAAGCTTTGGTCGCGCTCGGCCGCGACAGCCAGACGCGCTGGCCGGCTTTCGCCGATGAGCTGTTGCGCTCAAGCGGCGTCGATGTGGAATTGCGCCGCGAGGGCACGCTCGTTTTGGCGCTCACCGCGGACGATCAAGCCGAGATCGCGCATCGCCTCGCATTTCAACAGAAACTCGGCCTGCCGCTCGAATGGCTGTCGTCGGCGGCGACGCGTGCGAAAGAACCGCATCTGGCCGGCAAAATCGCGGGCTCTGTGTTCAGCCCGCAGGATCATCAAGTCGACAACCGCAAACTCAGCGATGCATTGCGCATCGCCGCCGAAGCCGCCAGTGCGAAAATCCACGAGCATCGGCCGGTGAAGGAGGTTTTGGTGCACAGCGGGCGCGCCAACGGCGTCATGTTCGAAGACGGCACTCGCTTCGAGGCTGACATTGTGGTGCTCGCCGCCGGCGCGTGGTCGCGTACCATCGGCGGATTGCCGCCGGACCGCCGGCCGCCGGTGCGGCCGGTGAAGGGCCAGATGCTGGCGCTGCGCATGGATGCCGCGGCGCCACTGTTCAATCACGTTCTGTGGGCGCCGGGCGCTTATCTGGTGCCGCGGCGCGACGGCCGGCTCATCGTCGGCGGCACGGTCGAGGAAAAAGGTTTTGACGAGACGATTACCGCCGGCGGCATGCTCACGCTGCTCGAAGCGGCGTGGCGCGCCATCCCGGCGATCGAGGAATTGCCAATCGACGAGATTTGGGTCGGCCACCGGCCGGGCAGCCGCGACGACGCGCCAATCCTCGGCCGCGCGCCGCTCGACAATCTGTTCTACGCCACCGGGCATCATCGCAACGGCATTTTGCTGGCGCCGGTGACGGCGGACACCATGGCAAAACTCATCCTCGACGATGTGGTGGAGCCGGCGATCAGACCGTTCGGGCTCGAACGGTTTTTGCCGGCGCGGGCGGCGGAGTAGGAGAGGGCGATGAGCGAGGCCATCATCCGCGTCAACGGCGAAAATGAGCGGCTTGCCGTCGCGACGCTCGAGGCTTTGGTGGCGGAGAAAGCGATCGATACCGCGCAGCGTGGCATCGCGGTTGCGCTTAACGGCTCGGTGGTTCCCCGCGCGTCATGGCGCGAGACGCTGCTGCGCGCCGGCGACAGCGTCGAGATCGTGCGCGCGCGGCAGGGCGGATAGGAGCAGATTATGTCTGACCCCCTCGTTATTGCCGGCCAGGAATTTGGCTCGCGGCTGTTTCTCGGCACGGCTGGCTACCCAAACCGCAAGCTGATGCTCGACGCGATCGCGGCGAGCGGCACGCAAATGGTCACCGCCTCGATCCGCCGCATCAGTCTCGCCGGCGACGACGAGAGCCTGATCGAGCTTTTGGCGGGGCGGGTAAAATTCCTGCCCAACACGGCGGGCTGCCAGACTGCCAAGGACGCGGTGCTCACCGCGGAGCTGGCGCGCGAAGCGCTCGACACCAACTGGATCAAACTCGAAGTGATCGGCGACCGAGAACTGCTTTATCCTGACGTCGAGGAGCTGTTGCGGGCGACGCAAACGCTGGTCGGCAACGGTTTTGTCGTGCTGCCCTATTGCACCGACGATCCGGTGACCTGCCGAAAACTCGCCGATGCCGGCGCCGCGGCGGTGATGCCGCTCGGCTCGCCGATCGGCTCCGGCCTCGGCATTTCCAATCCGCATCTCATCGAGCTGATTTGCGCGCGTTCGCCGGTCCCGGTGGTGCTCGATGCCGGTATCGGCACCGCGTCCGACGCCACGCTTGCCATGGAGCTCGGCTGCGCCGCGGTGCTGGTCAATTCCGCGGTGTCGAAGGCGCAGAACCCGGTGCTGATGGCGCAAAGCCTGCGGGCCGCAGTCGAAGCCGGCCGGCTGGCGCGGCTCGCCGGGCGTATTGCGAAGAGGACGCACGCCGAACCGTCGAGCCCGCAATTCGGGCTGGTGGGGACGTGAGACACGGGACGCAGGCTTAAGCCATCATCTCCCGCACCAGCGGCATCACCTTGCGCCCGTAAAGCTCGATGCAGCGCATGATTTTGTCGTGCGACAGCGTGCCGACGGAATATTTCATGTCGAAACGCGAAATGCCGAGCGCCTTCGCCGTGGTGGCGATCCTTCGCGCCACGGTTTCCGGCGCGCCGAGATAGAGCGAGCCGCTCTTGGCCTCGCGTTCGAACTCGGCGCGCTGCATTGGCGGCCAGCCGCGCTCGGCGCCGATGCGATCGCGCATCGCCTTGTAATCGGCCCATAACTCCTCGCGCGCTTTTTCGTCGGTGTCGGCGACATAACCGTGCGAGTGGACGCCGATCTCGCGCGCCGGCCGACCGTATTGCGCGAAGGCGCGGTGATAGAGATCGACATAGGGTTTGAAGCGGTTGGGATCGCCGCCGATGATGGCGAGCATCAGCGGCAGATCGTAATGCGCCGCGCGCACCACCGATTCCGGGCTGCCGCCGACGCCGATCCAGGCCTTGAGCGGAGGGTTCTCGACCGGCGGATAGATTTTCTGATTGGTCAGGGGAGGGCGGGTATTGCCCTGCCACGTCACTGGCTCGTTCTTCAACAGCGCGGCGAACAGATCGAGTTTCTCGTCGAAAAGTTCTTCGTACTTGGACAGATCGAAGCCGAACAGCGGAAACGACTCGGTGAACGAACCGCGGCCGAGGATCACTTCGGCGCGGCCGTTCGAGACGGCGTTGAGGGTTGAGAACCGCTGAAACACGCGGATCGGATCGTCCGACGACAGCACCGTCACCGACGAGCCGAGGTGGATGCGCCGGGTCCGCGAGGCGATGGCTGCAAGCACGACGTCGGGGGCGGAAATGGCGAAGTCGGGCCGGTGATGCTCGCCGAGCCCGACGAAATCGACGCCGAGGTCGTCCGCCAGCACGGCCTCGTCGACCACGTTGCGGATGACCTGCGCATGGGTGAGCAGCGTCCCATCCGGCCCGGCGGTAATGTCGCCGAATGTGTCAAACCCGAGTTCGAGTTGCTGCGCCATTGGTTGCCATCGATCCGTTCACTGTTCATCCCGCGATATAGTTTCGGGCGTGACTTGATTAGCACGCCGGGGCGCGGTCAAATCGGCTCATCGCACCATAGCCAAGTTGAAAAAGTGCCTCGCGCCCAAAGGTGCGGCGGCCAGATGGGGGAACGCCATGACGGATATCAGCAAGACTATCGGCAAAAATATCGGCAAGACATGCGTCGCCGCCGCCGCGCTGGCGCTGTTGGCGGATCCGGCTATCGCTCAGCAGAAGACGGTCAAGATCGGCTTCGTCTCGACCTTCAGCGGTCCGGTCGCAGCGATCGGCAACGACATGAAGAATTCCTTCGAGCTCGCGCTCGATCATCATGGCCGCAAGCTTGGCGGGCTGCCGGTCGAGGTCACTTACGTCGACGACCAGCTCAAGCCGGACATCGGCGTGCAGAAGACCCAGGAGCTGATCGAATCCGATCATGTCGACTTCATCGTCGGCTATATCTGGTCGAACGTGCTGTTGGCGTCGCTCAAGCCGATCGTCGATTCAAAAACCATGACGATCGTCACCAATGCCGGGCCGTCGCAATTCGCCGGCGAACTGTGCTCGCCTTACGTGTTCTCGACCTCGTGGCAGAACGACCAGACGCCGGCCGCGGTCGGCCAGTACATGAATCAGAAAGGCGTCAAGACGGCGTTCCTGCTCGGCCCGAACTATGCCGCCGGCAAGGACATGCTGGCTGGCGTGCAAACGAGCTTCAAAGGCCAGATTGTCGGTCAGGAGTTGACGCGCTGGCCGGACCAGCTCGATTTCTCCGCCGAACTATCGAAGGCGCGCGAAGCGAAACCCGACGCGATCTTCGTGTTTTATCCGGGCGGCGCCGGCGTGCAGTTCGTGACGCAATATGTGCAGGCCGGGCTGAAGGGCCAGATCCCGCTCTATACCGCGTTCACCATCGACGACCTGTCGCTGCCGCGGCTGAAGGATCTCGCGGTCGGCATTCCGGGCGCGCAGGAATGGGTCAACGATCTGCCCAATGCGACGAACCAGAAATACGTCGCCGACTACAAGGCGAAATACGGTTCCTCGCCGTCGTTCTACGGCGCGCAGACCTATGACGCCGTGGCGCTGATCGATTCAGCGCCGTCACCGCGGTCAAGGGCGACCTGTCCAACAAAGAGGGCATGCGCAAGGAAATGGAGAAGGCCGACTTCAAATCGGTGCGCGGCAGTTTCAAGTTCGGCAACAACCACATTCCGATCCAGAATTTCTACCTGCAGGACGCAGTGAAGAATGCCGACGGCAGCTTTGCGCTCAAAACCGTCGCCACCATCGTCAAGGACAATCAGGACCACTTCCACGATCAGTGCCCGATGAAATAGGGGGCGGTGCGACATCGCAAATCGGGCTGATCATGCAGCAGTGCCGCGTTAGGAGCTAAGGGGCGCAAGGGCGTTACGCAGTGGCTCGCTCGAGATCATCATGAGGCCTGCAAATGGCTGGCTCAGCTCGAGGATCAGGAAGATCGAAGCTGAGGCCGAAAGCGCGAAAATGCCTAGCGCGATAATCGTGGTTGCGTTGTTGTCGGCGAACAGGCTGTAGCTCGCGAATATGATGGCGAGCCAGGACACCAGGACCACAAGAAATGGCATGGGGATTGTCACCCCCACCTCGGCGAACAAGAGCAGGCGTGTTTTTGCCAAATCTTGGGTGGCATCTATTGCCCGGGTTTGCAGGGACCGCTGTGTGTCGTCGCGCGGCGACAGTTTCAAAATCTCATCGTAGAAGGATAAGCCTGCGGCACTCGCCTCGAACGGCGCCGCCCTTGCGGATTCCGAACCGTTGCCGCGCCAAATCCGATCCGCCATAGCGGGGACCGCCCGACGCAGCAGATCGCGCGCTAAATCCGTCTCCGGCCCATACTGCGCCAGCGTGCGGTCGAGCACAACGATGTTGGCGGTCAATTGCTGGACCTGACTGCTCTGAGTTTGATAAGTGGTATTTGCCGAGGCGATCAGCAGTCCAAGCACAAGAGCGGCGATCGTCCCGATCAGCCCCGTTCCCAGCCTCACGACATCCTTTGTAGCCCCGCTCAGATGATGCTCTGGCAACGCGTTGCGAAGAAATATGCCGAAAATCGTCCCACCGAAGACGCACGCAAAAACAAGCACAGACATCAACAGGGGACTCACAGATCATCCCTCCAGTCTTGCGTGAGATTCACACCCGCACTGTAAGAGCCGCCGTTCAATATCAGAGCTTGGCCCGTCGCGTCGCTGTCGCGACGCAGCAGTATGTCTGAAGCCGGGATGTCCGCTTGTGATCCAAAGCGGACACGGGCAAATTGTACGTTCTAACTGCGAGGCGGAGATTTGGTGAGCATCGGTGGCGGCGCAGCCGAAGGTGGCGCCGGCGACAGCACGAAGGTCACCCACGTGTTCCAGCCGTCCGGCCGGGCCTGGGCGTCGAACTCCTTATAGCCCTTGACGTTAATGTAGCCCTGCATGTTGCCGACCGGGAATACGTAGCCAATTTGCGGGCCAATACCGGCGACACGCGATTCCATCGGGCACAGAAGCGGCGCGCAGCCGCTGTCCGGCGTGAGCTGGTCATAAAAATATCCGACCATGCCGACCTGCAATTGCCTGGTCAGGAATTTCGATGCGCCCATATCGAGATGGAAATCGAGGCCGTTGGTATAGTCTGTCGATGGTTCTCGAAATTGCCGGTCAGGCCGAAAGTGGCGGAGAATTCGTTGCCGGCCGCCGGATCGAAATAGGTGTAACCGGCGCCGCCGTCGATGGCGCCGTGGCCGATGCCGATATTGGCGAGATTCTGCGAACTGTACACACCGACCGGAATGTCGCCGGTGATATAGACCATGAGATTATTGACGCCGAAATTCCAGCGATCGGAGAACTGCGGAATCAAGTCGGCTAACCCGACTGTATCCTGTCCGAGCGAAACCGATCTGGTAAGCGGGCCGGGTGTCACCGTGGCTGTCGCATTCAGCGACGTATCGTTGCCGCCGTATCCCATGATAAGCGCAGCGGCCGCCTGGCCGCCGAATACCGGTGTCGCGAAGACATAAGTCGGAATCTCAAAATCGAGGTCGGCCTTGGCGCTGACGTTGGCATTGATGTTGATATTTATCTTGGGGTTGAACGGACCGACCGAGATTTCGCGCGACACCGCTGCGCTGCCGCTCGCCGATACGTCGGTGTGATAGTAGATCGACGCCAGTGCCCAGCCAGGCGCCTGAGGCGCTGCCGCCAAGCTGCCGAAAAAGCCCGGCACCCAAAAACTGATGCCGTTTTCGTCGGCGAACGAGTTGTTCGTCGCGCCCGCGACGGCAGCGAACGCGAAAAGCACCGCGGCTGGCCGCAGTCCTCTGTGCAATCGACTACAAAAGCCACGACAGGCCCGCGTCGCGGACAAGTTCGACATATAAAGCCTTGCTCGCATGGGCGCCCCCGGCCTGGTCAGCCCTCTTCTGCTCAAGATGATTCCGTCGCGAAGACGAGCCTAACCGACCGCGCGGGGCATGACACCGGGTTCGCTGTTTAATCGCGCCGCGCCATTTCGATTTGGCGGAAGCGTGGCTTGGCGACCACAGCGGCGTCGCAAGGGGCTCATTATCCTATGGATCAAGGGGCTCATTATCCTATGGATCTGTCTCCGCCCCATGATGAACGGTTGCCACCGACTATCGATAGAATTACGGGCACCGCGCCGCACAATGATTGCGGCCTCACGCATTTGTCATATTTCGCAGGCCCAACTGGCGATACTCTGTATTTTGAGTGGCTGAACTCGTTTAGCGCGAGGGTTCGTGGGCGACAGTGTTGTTGCGTCGGTCGAACGGCCGGGGTCCTCGGCTCCGCCGAACATGATATGGATTCCGGGCGGCACGTTCCGCATGGGATCGGACAAACATTACCCGGAAGAGGCACCGGCACATCGCGCCAGCGTCGACGGCTTCTGGATCGATCATACGCCGGTGACGAACCGGCAATTCAAGGAATTCGTCCGCGCCACCGGCCACGTCACCGTCGCAGAAATTCCGCCCGATCCGAGAAATTATCCCGGCGCGCTGCCGCATATGCTCTATGCCGGTTCGCTGGTTTTCACGCCGCCCAATCATCCCGTCGATCTGAAAAACTGGGCCGAGTGGTGGTCGTTCATGAAGGGCGCGAATTGGCGCCGTCCCTACGGACCGAAGAGCAACATCAACACGCTCGACAATCATCCGGTGGTGCACGTCGCGTTCGCCGATGCGCTGGCTTACGCGAAATGGGCGGGCAAGGATCTGCCGACCGAAGCGGAATGGGAATTCGCTGCGCGCGGCGGCCTCGATGGCGCCGAGTTCGCCTGGGGCGACGATTTCACTCCCGACGGCAAGCATCGCGCCAACACCTGGCAGGGAAACTTCCCGCATGAAAACCGTTGCGACGACGGTTTTGATCGCACCTCGCCGGTGCTGGCGTTTCCCGCCAACGGTTACGGCGTATACGACATGATCGGCAACGTCTGGGAATGGACGGCGGACTGGTATTCGCAAAAGCACGAAGCCGATGCGCCGAAGGCGTGCTGCATTCCGGAAAACCCGCGCGGCGGACCGGAGGCCACGAGCTACGACCCGCGGCTGCCGAAGATCAAGATACCACGTAAGGTGCTTAAAGGCGGCTCGCACCTGTGCGCCCCCAATTATTGCCGCCGCTATCGTCCGGCCGCGCGCCATGCCGAGCCGGTCGATACTTCGACGAGCCATGTAGGCTTTCGGTGCATCATCAGAAACCAACGAAAGGAGAGCGCTTGATGACTAAGGACTCAATGCAAGCAAAGCCCCAGGACGGCATTACGCCAAATGGAGAGGGCCTCAAACGGCGTGATCTGCTGTTGAGTGGCACGTCGTTGGTGGCCGCATCGGCGCTGTCGGGAGCGGGTATTGTGACTTCTGCTCAAGCGCAGCAACCAGCACCGACGTCGCCAAGCGGGCAAAAGCCCAACATCCTTGTCATCATGGCCGATGACATCGGCTACTGGAACATAAGCGCCTACAATCGCGGCATGATGGGTTACAGGACGCCCAACATAGATCGTATCGCCAAGGAAGGCGCGATATTCACCGACTATTACGGTCAGCAGTCGTGCACGGCCGGCCGCGCCGCTTTCATCACTGGCCAGAGCCCGATGCGAACTGGTCTCCTGAAAGTCGGATTACCCGGGGCAAAGGAAGGTTTGTCGGAAAAGGACCCGACGCTCGCTGATCTGCTCAAGCCAGCCGGGTATGCGACTGCACAATTCGGCAAGAACCATCTCGGCGACCGCAATGAGTTTCTGCCGACGGTTCACGGATTCGACGAGTTTTTCGGCAACCTCTATCACCTCAACGCGGAGGACGAACCGGAGAACCCTGACTATCCGAAAAATCCGGCGTTCAAGGAGCGCTTCGGTCCCCGAGGAGTCTTGAAGTGCACAGCGACCTCCACCGAAACCCCTGGCGAAGATCCACGCTTCGGCAAATGGGGTAAGCAGAAATGCGAAGACACCGGCCCGCTGACGATGAAACGCATGGAGACTATTGACGACGAATTCCTCAATGCCTCACTTGAATTCATCGACCGCGCCCACCGGGACCAGAAGCCGTTTTTCGTATGGTTCAACCCGAGCCGCATGCACATTTGGACGCGGCTCAAACGCGAGTCGGAAGGCAAGACGGGACTCGGCGTCTATCCTGACGGCATGGTGGAGCATGACGGTCAAGTTGGCCAACTCCTCAAGAAGCTCGACGATCTCGGCATCGCCAACAACACAATCGTCATCTACACGACCGACAACGGCGCCGAAACATTCACTTGGCCGGACGGCGGCACCACGCCATTCCGCAGCGAAAAGAACACCAACTGGGAAGGCGGCTATCGCGTCCCTGCGATGGTGCGTTGGCCCGGCACGGTAAAGCCCGGTACCGAAATCAACGACCTCTTTTCCGCGGAAGACTGGGTCCCTACGCTGACCGCGGCTGCCGGTATCCCGGACATCACCAATAAGCTCCTGCAAGGCTACAACGGCTTCAAGGTTCACCTGGACGGCTACGATGAGACCGACCTGCTCGCCGGCAAGGGCCTGACCAAGCGCCACGAGTTTTTCTATTGGACCGACGACGGGGATCTATGTGGGCTCCGCTACGATCAATGGAAGATCGTATTCATGGAGCAGCAAGCGCATGGCCTGGGAGTTTGGCAACAGCCGCTAGTACCTCTGCGCGCACCAATGATTTTCAATCTGCGTACAGATCCATTTGAGCGGGCTGACTACGAGTCCGGCGCTTACGACAAGTGGTACATAGAGCGCATATTCGTCTTCGCTCCGGCGATAGCAATCGTGGGGCAGCATTTGGCAACATTTCAAGAATTTCCGCCGCGGCAGGAACCAGGCACTTTTTCGGTCGGTCAGGCCATGAAGAAGCTGACTGAACAGCCGGGCAATGATTGACGCAGCCGCCAATTAAAAACGACCATACTCGACAACTAATGCGGCATCAACAAACCAGGGAGAAGACCGTGAGTAATGACCGAGTGGATGAAAATTCTAAAGATGGAACCACGCAAAACAACGAAGGCCTCAAACGGCGCGATCTGCTGCTAAGCGGCACGTCGCTGGTGGCCGCATCGGCGTTTGGCACCATCGCAGGCATTCAGAAAGCCGTCGCGCAAGCGCAACAAGCGGCGCCATCGGGGAAACAGCCGAACATTCTTGTCATCATGGGAGATGATGTGGGCTGGTTCAATATCGGCGCTTATCACCAGGGCATCATGTCCGGTAAGACGCCGAACCTCGACAAACTCGCCGCCGACGGCATGCGGTTTACCGACTACTACGCGGAGGCGAGCTGCACCGCCGGCCGCGCCAATTTCATCACCGGGCAAATCCCGCTTCGCACCGGCCTGACCACGGTCGGCCAGGCGGGCGCCGACGTCGGTATGCCGGACCAATCGGTGACAACCGCCCTTCTGCTGAAATCGATGGGCTATGCAACCGGGCAGTTCGGCAAGAATCATCTTGGCGATCTGAACAAATACCTTCCGACGCTCCACGGCTTCGATGAATTCTTCGGCTATTTGTATCATCTAGACGCGATGTCCGATCCGTACTGGTTCGACTATCCGCAAGACTGGATCGACAAATATGGTCCTCGCAACCTAGTGCACTCCTACGCGACCGACACCGACGATCAAACGGTGCAGCCGCGCTGGGGCAAGGTCGGCAAGCAGCGCATCGTCGACGAGGGCCCGCTGAAGCCGTTCAAGGATATGACCGCGGATCACATGATGTGGCAGAAGGGCCGCGACGCCAAGTACGACATGGAGACCTTCGACGAGGTTCTCGTCGAACAAAGCACAGGCTTCATGGATAGGGCCAAGCAGGCCGGCAAGCCGTTCTTCATCTGGCACAATACCACGCGCATGCACGTCTTCACCTATCTGGCGAAAAAGTACCAGGACAAGATGAACTACCAGAGCAATTACGGCCTGGAGGAAGCCGGCATGGCGCAGATGGACGACGACATCGGTGGCATGCTCAAGCACCTCGACGATATCGGCGTCGCCGACAACACCATCGTGATCTTCACGACGGATAACGGCGCCGAGGTGTTCACCTGGCCCGACGGCGGCATGACGCCGTTCCGTGCCACAAAGGGCACGGTGTACGAGGGCGGCTTCCGCGTGCCCTGCCTCATCCGCTGGCCGGGCAAGGTCAAACCGGGCTCCGTGGAGAACGGTATCTTTTCCGGCCTCGATTGGCTGCCGACGCTGGTCGCGGCGGCAGGAAATCCGAACATCGTCCAGCAGCTGCTGCAAGGCGTACAGATCGGCGGTCAAACCTATAAGAACCATCTGGACGGCTATAATCAGATGGATCTGTTGACGGGAAAAGGGCCCTCGGCACGCCATGAGATTTTCTACTTCGGCGAGTCGCAGCTGGGAGCCCTTCGCATCGACGACTTCAAGTACCAATTCTACCAGCAGCCGTTCGGCTGGCCCGGCGAGAAGGTGACGACCGATATGCCGACGATCGTCAACTTGCGTCAGGATCCGTTCGAGCGGACGCCGTCGATCCGCGGCGAAACGCTCAATGAAGAGGGCGGTGGTTATATGAATGAGTTCATGGCGCGTGAGTTCTGGCGTTTCGTTCAAGTCCAGCAAACCGTGGGGGCGGCGGCGCAATCGTTGATCGACTACCCGCCGATGCAGCAGTCCGCGTCCTTCAACCTCGCCGCCATCAAGGAAAAGATCGAGTCGATGATGAAGTTCCACGAAGGGCAATAACACGACGAAGCGAATGCGGCCGGCGCGGCGTCGAACCGCGCCCGCCGTTTCTTCGACGGGAGGTTTGAAATGGCGTCATCCGGCTTCGATCGTCGCATGTTCGTTTCAGGTCTAGCTCTGCTGCCCGCTTTCTCCGGATCCCTGCTCGTTGCGACGGCGCAAGCGCAGACGGCCGCGCCACTAGCGTCATGGAACGAGGGGCCAGCGAAACAGGCCATCCTTGATTTTGTGCGCGTGACCACAGATCAGGCGAGCCCGAAATTCGTGCCGGTTGAAGAGCGCATTGCCTGTTTCGACCAGGACGGCACGCTTTGGGTCGAGCATCCGATCTATAGCCAACTTATTTATTGCCTGGATCGGGTGCCCGCGGTGGTTGAGGCGAAGCCAGAACTGGCGAAGGCTGAGCCGTTCAAGACGGTGCTGTCCGGTGACCGTGAGGCGATTGCGAAGCTGCCGCTGCGGGGCCTGGAAGAAATTGCTATCGCTACGCTCAGCGGCATGTCGGTGGACGAGTTTGGTGCCGACGTGCAGAAGTGGCTCGCCGCCGCCAAGCACCCGCGCTGGAAACGGCCCTATACCGACCTCACCTACCAGCCCATGCAGGAGGTGATGAGTTACTTCCGTGCCAGCGGTTATAAGACCTACATCGTCACCGGCGGCGGTCAGGACTTTGTGCGGCAGTACTCCGAGCGCGTGTACGGCATTCCGCCGGAGCAAGTGGTCGGCAGCGCGGGCGGAACGACTTTCGGTTACGATAAGAACGGCAAGCCGTTCCTGACCAAAGATCCAAAGCTCCTGCTTAACAATGACAACGCCGGCAAGCCGGAGGGTATTCACCTGGAGATCGGCCGGCGGCCTTATGTGGCGTTCGGCAACTCGACCGGGGACCGGCAAATGTTGGAATATACCGGAGCGGGCGACGGCGCGCGGCTGATGATGCTGGTGCTGCACGACGACGCGCAGCGCGAATATGCTTACGGTCCAGCGCAGGGTCTGCCAGACACCAAGATCGGCACCTTTCCCCCGGCGCTTTACGACGAGGCGAAAAAGAACAGCTGGCCGGTGATCAGCATGAAGAACGACTGGAAGCGGATCTTCGCATTTGAATAGGATTGTGCGGTAAAAGCCGAAACAAATGCGCCCATAACCGCGCTCGCTCAATTCCAAGGACCAAATTGGGGGAAAGCATCGTGCACATTCTGCGATTAATGACACGGAGCGCTGCGGCTCTCTGCATCTCGCTGCCGGCGGCCCATGCCGGCTCCTGCTCGGACGACATCGATCGCATGCAGGCGAGCATCGATGCCAGGGTCGAGGCAATCGCCGCCGCCGGACCGTTTGTGCCGCCGGGCATCAGCGCGGGCATCGGCGTTCAACCGACGCCCTTTGGAATGGCCGCCGTTGAGGAAAAGATGGGCGAGGTATCGCCCAACAAAGTGGATGCGATCAGGGAAGCGATGGCGCAGGCACACGCTGCCAGCAGCGCCGGCAATTACAAAACTTGCGAGCAGGCGCTAACGCGCGTGCGACGCTTGATGAATCCATAGCTAGACCAATGGAGTTGACGAATATGTCCTATCATCGTTTTGTGCTTGCACTGCTCGCCGCCGTGATAATGCTTTCATTACCCGCAGCAGCCCAGTCGCCAAATTGGACGCAAGTGGGCTCGCTGATGTGCACGGTCAATCCAAGCGTCGGCTTTATCATTGTCGGCCATCAGCCGATGCAATGCACCTTGACACCGACTCTAGCGCCGGCGCCGCCGCAATATTACGACGGAGCCATCAATACGGTGGGCCTCGACCTCGGCGTCAGCGCCGGCAGTATATTGGGCTGGGGCGTGTTTGCGCCGACGTCTGGTGTGGCTCCAGGCGCACTCGCCGGTGAATATGTCGGTGCTTCCGGCGATCTCGGCCTCGGTATTGGTGCCGGCGCCAATATGTTGGTGGGCGGTTCGGCCCGCACCTTCGCGCTGCAACCGCTGTCACTGCAAGGTTCAATCGCGATAAATGTCGTTTTGGGTGTGTCGTCGCTCAAACTGCGCCAGGCCACGTGGAGGTAACGGTGTAGGAAGGGCTCGCTCTCTGCGAAGAGACGGAGCGCACACATCGGGTGTCGCGTGAAGGCAAGCATCAAAAACCTGATATGGGCTATGATTGTGTCGGTGCTGGTTAGCGCCGGCATGACCGCGACGCTTCGTGCCCAATGGAATGGTGGCGCGCGTTCGACACAATATGCGTATTGCGCCCAATTCTCCGATGGCAGTTCGGCGGATTGCGGATTTTCGACCCTGCAAATGTGCGAGCAATCCGTAACCGGCGTCGGCGGCGTTTGCCTTCTTAATCCGGCCGGTCCGCCAAGCGCGGCACCGCTCAATCAAGGTGCGGCTATGTCGGCAATGCCGCCGCCGCCGATCGCGCCGCCTTCGGGGCCGTTACAGCTGCCCGGTGCATCAGCAGCGCCGCCACCCTCGCCACCCTCGACAGCGCTGCCGCCGTCATGCAACCCGCTGGTCGACGGCACATATTGCGCATCGACGGCGGCAAGTACCGGCAATGGACCGCAATCGCCCGCCGGGTTCGTTCCGATCCAGAGCCTTTCAAGCGATTTGGCAATTGGCGGGAATCCGCCGGCGACCCTGGGTGCCATCAACTTCAGCGGAAATGGCTCGACCTGCATCGGACTATTCCGGTGGGCGAGCTGCGGAGGATCATGACATGAATACGGGCCGTAAGTTTGTCATCGCCGCTGTGGTTTTCCTCGTTACGCTCGGGCTAAACCGGCCCCATGCACAGGGCGGAAATACTCGCACAATTGAACAATATACCTGCAAGGACGTGATGCGTGAGTCCGGTGCAAATCGCGACGTGACCATCGCCTTCCTCCACGGCTTTTTGCTGGGCAAGTCGGGAAGCTCAGCCTTCGATCTCGACGCCCTGCACAAGCAGACCAGCGATTTCATCGAGCACTGTCTCGACAACCCCAGCGAAAAGGCGGTCGACGCGATGGCAAAAATAAAGAGCTAATCATCTGATCGCTCTTCTGTCGCCGCGGTTCGCCAAACGTATACGATATCGCCAGGAAACAACCATCGGCGCGTGATAAGATCGAACCTCAGGCGTGAATGCAGGTATTCCGAGACCACTCCGGCTGGGGCAGAATTGAAATATGACTGGAGAAGGATTTCGCCGACTGCAGGAGCGATACAGCGACCCGCTGCTGACGGCGCTGACGCTGATGCTCGCAATTCTCCTGTTTGTAGTGGGGCCGCTCCAGGCCGCGGGAGATGTCGAGGCACATCACTTCGCCGTTGCCTTTAGTTTTGTGCTGCTTGCCGCCGTCCTGATCGTATCGAAAAGCGTGATAGCGGTCGGGGGGATTTTGCTGGCCATCGGGCTGGTCGTCTGCGCCGGCGTACTGCGGTCGCAGCATCCCTCGGACTTCGACATTTACCTGGATGCCACGGCCTGGATGATCTTGGGCATCACGCTAGGCGTTGTGGTCGCACGCGCCGTATTTGCACCGGGACGGGTCACCTTCCACCGGATCGTCGGCGCGGTGCTGCTTTATCTGTGTATTGGGTTGGTGTTTGTGTCGCTCTATTGTTTCGTCGCGCTGCGCGAGCCGAATGCATTTACCGGTCTCCCGCCGCTTCACGACAATCTCGCTGTCGCCGGGAACCTGATCTATTTCAGTTTCGTGACCCTGACCTCGGTCGGCTATGGCGACATTGCGCCTCTGCATCCGTTCGCGAGGGGTTTAGCCAATGTCGAGGCAATCATCGGCCAGCTCTATCCGGCAACGCTCCTTGCCCGGCTTGTTACCCTTGAGCTGGAACACCGTCGCCAATCATGAATTCATCGCCTCACGATTTAACAGTGTCATATCCGCTTATGACCCAAAACGAACATGAGCGACGCTGCGATGAAACAGAAACTCCGGTCATGAGACCGCGGTCGGCGGCTGCGGTGAGTGGTGCAAAAGATTTGGCGTCAACGCTGTCCGTGTGTTACTTGAAATAGTAACTGTGCTGCGTCTGAGGAGGAGAATGGAAATGCGAAGCTTTTTAGTTGTGGCAGCGCTCGGTGTGGCGCTCGCCGGTTCCGCCGCACAGGCGGATCCGGTTGACCTTTCGGCTTACGCCGACGCCAACGGTTTTATCGATGTCCAAGCGCTAACCTGCGCTCAGCTGGCAAATACACAAGAAGATGCCGACATGCTCACGACCTGGTACAGCGGCTGGTACAATGGCCTGGCGAAAAAGCATTTCGCCCATATTACCAGGGGCAGAGAGCTTGAACATGAGGTGATCGTGTATTGCAAGGCCAACGCGCAACTTCGAATCATCGATGCGATCGCGATCATATTTAAGGATGAGAGAGTAAGACGCGGTGTAGATTACTAAGCCGCCACACCCGCATATCGAACGTCCGTTACATCCCGAAGCGCCAATTGGCGCCGACGCGCAGCATGTTTTCCTTCAGTGTATTTCCGGCGCCGGCGCCTACCCAGATGTACTCGGCCTTTGCGCTCAGGTTTTGTGTGATGCCGTACTCGAGGCCGGCGCCCGCCGCCAGGCCGAGGTGAAGGTCCGTGGGGGAAGTGCACGGCGGGGTCACTCCACCGCTGCCGCACACGAAAGTCGCGCCGGTAAGCGTGGATTCTTCATTGGTAACGGCGATGCCGCCGGTCAAATAGAACAGCCAGTTGTCGCTGGCGTAACCGATCCGCGTTCGCAGCGTGCTGATCGAGTTGACGGTCGATGAAAGGGTAGCGGTTCCCACGAGAACGCTGTTGTTAAAAATCGTTCCGCGCCCCGACCCCGTGATATTGGCCCAGTCAATGTCGGCTTCGAGACCGATCACAGTACGGCCGCTTTGAATCTGTGCGCCCGCCGTCAGTCCACCCAGAAAGCCACTTGCGTCGTAATCGAACGCCGTAAAGCTGTCGGAGTAGAGGCTCATCGGTGTGGATTTGCCGATTGTGTATCCGCCATTGAGCCCAAGATAAATTCCGGTCCAGTTGTAAATCGGTGCGGCGGCCGGGACCATGGCTGGCGCCTGGTAATTCGGTGCGGAGGGCAGGTCGGCAGCGTGGGCAGCCAACGAGATTGTCAGCAAAGCGGCAGCAGTAACGCTTGATCGCAACATAACTTTCATCACACAAACCCTATCGCTTGAAGTCATTCTGCGAAGCCGAACGAGTACCTTCCATCAATCAAAAAAGGCCCCGTCCAATTTTCTCGCCAATTCTCAATTTACACCTCCAAGCAGCGAAATACCGTCACCGAAAAGCAACACCCCGCAGCCACCTTGGGACTGGTTAACGGACAAATGTCTATTGGGAGAGCGAGCATCAAGCGCGACATAGGCGGGATATTCGCTGTTCACCGGTCTCGGCCGCGCCGACCGTCTGCATTTGTGGCTGCAGGGGTCTAGCTGCCGCGCAGGATCGATGGTCAGCGAGGCAGTTCGGGCCTAGCTGCCGCGCGCGGGATCGATGATCAGCGAGGCAGTTCATGACCCGAAGCAAATATTCCGGGCCACCTCGGGTTTTGCCGGTGCCGCTCGACATCGAGCGGCCAGGCTGCCGCCCTGGTGTCCACGCGTTCACACCAGATTGATATCGATCCGGGCGTCGTCTGTGTTCGGCAGCGTTGCGCGCGCGTCCAACGCCAATTGTCTTAAGTCAAGTCCCGCTGGAACGTGCAGAAGAAACCCACCTGTCGTTTGCCTTTGTAGAGTGGAGAAGTTTGCAACCGACAGCCGCGCGAGACTAAAAACGATTGCACCGTGCTGAATATCTCTTCGCATCCATCCCCCGGGAGTGTCGGATTCGGATGCGGCAGGCGATGTGCGAATCCAGCCCAGAAATAAGGATCCAACTGAAAGCGGTGACGAAGACCGCCATGACCCATGAACCCATGCCGCACGCGAGTCCGACTACCACGACTATTATGGCTTTGACGGTGAGTTTCGGATTGTCGAGCGCGGTGCGGAAACGTAGCAGGGCCCCGATTCCGAAGATGACAAACGCAAGCGTTTGGCTGGTCCCGCTTAATTCGGCGACGATCGCACCGACCATGCCAAGGAGGACGAGCGTCTTGCGTTCCTCGAGATCTGACGGCGAATCTAGACTGGACGAACGGCGCGGATCCCAAGCGAGTATCCACGCGCAACCACACGCCAACGTTAAACTAAGAAAAAGCCGCAGCATGAATTCCGGATTCAGGAACTGCGCAAGGCTGTTCCGCATGGACTGCCATGAATCGCCCTGCGGATCTGTGCCGCCGCCAACAGCGATTGACTGCTTGGTCATTTCTTCGGTGGGGTTTTCGCAATGCCGCCGGTGGCAGCACGCAGACAAGCAGGACGATGGCAACAGGAAGAGGGCGCCAAAGCATGTCCGCCATGGCGGACTGCGCGAGAAGGATGCGACGACATAGACGTTCTCCGTGCTTACAAACTACTCAGAATTCGCCTTTTTGACTCTGCGCGTGAAGATGGAAGTCTATTCCGGATTCATTGTGCCTGCAATTGCGAGTGAGCTTTCTCACGCCGCCGGGCGCTGAATCATATCAACGTGCAGCCGGAACATATTGACGCGATCATCAGGTGATAAGTTTTCGTTGATGCGTTTGCTTTCAAACAAAGGCCGTTCCGATCGTAGCGCAATTGGATCAGCCAATCGAACACTTCATCGGGCCATTTGCCATTGGGGAAGAAGTTGTTTGGGATCAGTTCCGAGCGCGCGGAGCAATTGGGGAATTTGACCGTGATGCCAGCAGATCAAAATGTTTGTGCCGGGGAGTTGATTTTGATCTCATCGGCCAGTTGCAGAAATTGTTTGTTCTGAACCGACTGTCAATTGTGATACCAAGCCCTTGGCGATCGGTTCGAGGGTGAGGCGCGGGCGACGACTGCTGCCGGAATCCGCGGCGGCGAACATGTAGTCGAGTTTCAACGGCTGCCCATCGACGTGAAATTCTTGAAATAATTGACATAAGCCTGTCCGCGAGCATCGCCGGCGGAGGATAACTGTCCCCCTCTTCCGGCTTTTCGGCGTGACGGATGACCAGAATGACTGCGTTTGCTAGAGGACTGGAGCTTCCATTGTGCGGGGATTCTGCGAAAGCTGCCCCCGAAATCGACAGCGCCAACCAACCGCAGAATATCAGTTTTAGTTTCATACTCTGACATTTCCTGCGCAATCCGCACGTCCCGGCGGCGGCAATTAGATCAACCTACACCAGTTGTCAGCGAGCGAGGAAGACGGCGTTCGATGAACGCTGTTGGCCCAAAGCAGACGCGCTCGTCGGCGAGTGCCGCGGCAGCTTTCAGGTGTAAATCGGACGCCACCTGTCAGACCGGTCGCGGCAGCTAACGGCCCAAAACTGACACGGGGCGCGCTTTCTTCTTGGCTTGATTTTAGAGCGGTAATCGTCGTTTCGACTGTGCCGATCGAGCCACATCATTGGCCGCTTCTTCCCGCCAGATCGCGAATTCTTAATTACATCAGTCCCTTCTGGAGCAATCGGAAGCGATACCGGATTTCAGCAAGTGCAATGAGATGACGAAGCAGATAGAATGTAAACCAACGGCGCGGCGGTAGCGCAAATAATGGCCGGGAGGCTGTCATGAGTTCGCTTTCAGTGCGATTGCTCGCGGTGGCGCTTTCGATTTCGACGCCGCTCGCCGCGCGGGCGCAGTCGGCGCCGCCGCAGCAGCAGCGCGTCCACCGACCAGTCGCAGCTATTGTCGGCCGGTCAGCTCGACGCGCTGGTCGCGCCGATCGCGCTTTATCCCGATGCGCTGCTGTCGGAAATTCTCATGGCTTCGACCTATCCGCTCGAAGTCGTCGAGGCAGACCGCTGGATCGGCGCCAACAAAAATCTCAAAGGCGACGCGCTCACTGCGGCGGTCGGTCAGCAAAGCTGGGACGACAGCGTGAAGTCGCTGGTGGCGACACCGGACGTTCTCGACATGATGAGCACCAAGCTCGACTGGACGCAGGCGCTCGGCAATGCGGTGCTGGCGCAGCAGCCGGACGTTATGGACGCCGTCCAGCGTCTGCGCACCAAGGCGCAGGCCAACAACCAGCTCGCCTCGAACCAGCAGCAGACGGTGGCGACGCAGGATCAGGGCGGCAGGCAGGTCATCGTCATCGCGCCGGCGCAGCCGGACACACTTTACGTGCCTTACTACGATCCATCGGTGGTCTATGGGCCGTGGCCGTATCCGGCCTATCCGCCTTACTACTGGCCGGCGCCGGGCTATGTCGCCGCCGGCATCATCGTGACCGGAATCGCATTCGGCGCCGGCTACGCGCTCGGCCGCTGGGTCGGCGGCGGCTATTGGGGCGGTGGCGTCAACTGGGGCGGCAACACGATCAACATCAACAACAATGGAACGTCAACATCAACAACATCAATCGCGGCAACGGCGGCAATAACTGGACGCACAATCCAGCGCATCGTCAGGGCGTGCGCTATGCCAACACCGATGTCGCGGCAAAATTCGGCGGCAATCGTGGTGGTGCTGGCGGCGGCGCACAGAACCGTATGGATTTCCGCGGCCGGAACGGCAATCAGGTGCTGCAACCGGGGCGGGCGTCGGGGGCGGTCTTGGCGGCGGCAACCGGCCGGGGCCCGGCGGTGGCACCAACGGGCCGAGCGCGGGGGGCGGCGGCAATCGGCCAAGCCCCGGCAGCGGCGCCAACAAGCCGAGTGTGGGTGGTGGCGGCAACAGGCCAAGCCCAGGTGCCGGCAATCGTCCCAGTCTCGGAGGCGGTGGAACCGCGGTCCCGGCGCATTCGGCAATATCAGCTCGGGACGCGTGGCCAATGCCGACGCGAGCCGCGGCCGCGCGAGCCTCGGCGGCGGCGGAGGCGGAGGAGGCCCGTGGTGGCGGCGGCGGTCATGTCGGCGGCGGAGGCGGAGCGCGCGGCGGTGGCGGTGGCGGCGGCGGCGGTGGCGGCGGCGCTCCGACATGCGGCTCAAGCACGACATCGTGTTGCTCGGCCGCCTCGACAGCGGCATCGGCTTTTATCGCTTCATCTATAATGGCGGCAGCAAAGCCTATGTCGGTGTCATGGCGCAGGAGGTGCGATCGGTCATGCCCGACGCCGTCATCCGCGGCCGCGACGGTTATTTGCGGGTCGATTACGACAAACTCGGCCTGAAATTCCAGACTTACGACCGGTGGATCGCATCGGGCGCGCGCGTCCCGGCAACGGCGCAACACCGGCAACAAGCGAGGGTGTCATGATCGCAACGCTCGCTTTGCGCATTCGCTCGGCGCGCCCGTCGGGACTGCCGATCGCGCTCGCCGCGGCCGTGCTTTTCTTAGCGATGGCGCCCGCCGCCTTCGCACAGAAGAGTTACAAGGCGCCGCAGGCCGCGGTCGACGCCCTCGTCGCCACCGCCAGGAGCGGTGACCAAAAAGCCGCGCTCGTCGTGCTCGGCAAGGAAGGCGAAGACATCATCTCGTCCGGCGACAAGGTGTCCGACGATGATGTGCGGGCCCGTTTCGTCGCCTCCTATGACGCCAAACATTCGATCGCCATGGATGGCGACAGCAAAGCGACGTTGATCATCGGCGACAATGATTATCCGTTTCCCATCCCGCTGGTCCGCGACAAGGACGGCACATGGTCGTTCGATACCGATGCCGGCCGCGAGGAAATTTTGCCCGGCGCATCGGCCATAACGAGCTCGACACGATCCAGACCTGCCTAGCTTATGTCGACGCGCAGAACGATTACGCGGCGAAGGATCGCGGCGCGCGGCGTCGGCGTCTATGCCATGCGTTTCGTCAGCACGCAGGACAAGACCGACGGCCTCTATTGGCCGGCCGCACCTGGCGCGGAAGAAAGCCCGCTCGGCGAACTGTTCGCTGCGGCGTCGCGCCAGGGCTATCGCGCCGGCGAGGCCGCACGCCGTATCACGGTTACTACTACAAAATCCTCACTAACCAGGGTCCGGCCGCCGACGGCGGCGTCGCCGACTATGTCGTCAACGGCAAATGATCGGCGGTTTCGCCCTGGTGGCCTATCCGGCCGAGTATCGCAATTCCGGCGTCATGACATTCATCGTCAATTACGCAGGTATTGTGTTTCAAAAGGATCTCGGCCCGCACACCGCGGACCTTGCCGAACACATGGCGTCGTTCAATCCCGACCCGACCTGGAAGAAAGTGGACGTGCCCGAGCCGGCGAAATGAGCTTTCGTGCGGCCGCTTCTGGGCCCATCTCGGCCGCGCCGTCCGTCCGCCTTCGCGTCCGTTATCGGAGGCCCAGCTGCCGCGGCAGCTGTGTTGTCGCCGCGGCAGCTAATGATGCTGTGGACGGCGCCCGCTCTGCGGCATCAGAGTGCCAAAGGGTGGTTGCGCTGAAGCAAACCACATTGAGGGGAGCCGTCCATGGGCGAGGTTAGCACGATTGGTCTCGATATTGCGAAGGCTGTGTTCCAGGTGCACGGGGTCGATGGCGAGGGTGCGGTTGTGATCCGCAAGCGCATCAGTCGCGTCGAAGATGCTGGAGTTCTTCACCGAGCTTCCGCCGTGCCTGGTCGGGATCGAAGCCTGTCCGTCAGCGCATCACTGGGGCCGCGAGCTGGCCTTGCTTGGCCATACCGTGAAGCTGATGCCGCCGAGCTATGTGAAGGCCTATCTCAACGCAGCAAAACGACGCCAACGATGCGGCGGCGATCTGCGAGGCGGTGACGCGGCCGTCGATGCGGTTCGTTCCGATCAAGACGAAGGAGCAGCAGACGGCCTTGATGTTGCACCGGACCCGGCAATTGCTGGTGCGTCAACGCACGATGTTGAGCAATGCTTTGCGCGGACACCTGGCCGAACTCGGTATCGTGTCGGCCAAGGGCCGCAACGGAACGGGAGAGTTGCTTAGGATCATCGCGGATGGTGCGGATAACCGCCTTCCCGCAGCCGTCCGCGGCATTCTCGATGTGCTGGCGCAGCAGTATGG